>CAWKCP010000007.1:0-1138340 GCA_963848115.1 uncultured Chloroflexia bacterium
TGTCGCTAACGTTGGGATTGAAGCCGGACTGGCAGTAGGCAGATACTCACAAGGACGCTGATAGGCGAAGCAGTTGGAGGTGTTCAGCAGCCATTTGCCGCGACGTCGGGCCTCCAGGTACTGCTGGGTGATCTCCCAGACCTCTTCCTGGAGCATGTCCAGTCGGTCTTCGGACAGATAAATATGCTCACGATGGAAGGCTTCCGGACGTGCGTACCAGTCCGCCAGTCGAGCCTGAAACTCGTCATCCGACTCTGGCATCTGCCGCTTAGCGGTCGAGCGGCCGCTCTTGTTTTTGGCGGCCAACTCGGCGCGGCGGGCTTCGTACTGCTGCTGCGTTTCGCCGCCGCGCTGTTTCAGCCGTGACTTGAGCAGCACGTTGTAGATCACGCCCACGATCGGATAGCCGAGCTGCCGCAGATAAAAGCTGTACAGGGCGATCTGCGTGTCGGTCCACAACTTGTCGAGATAATTGCCGTCGATGCTGGAAGCGGTTTTGTGTTCCAGCAGGTACACGCCGTCGGGTCGCTGCACAATCGCGTCCGCTTTGCCCGCGATCACGAAAGTCTGGCTCGGTCGGCCCGTGTCAGGATTGCGAATCTGGCCGGTGAACGACTTCTCGACTTCGATCACTTCAAAGTCTTCGCTCGGGTAGCGGCTCGGCGTAGCCGGTGATCATGGCGCGAGCCAGATGCCAGGCGGCGTTCTGGGCCTCGTCGCCCGCACGCTCGGGAAATTGCTGATCGATGAAATCCAGGACCGTCCACAGGCGATGGTCATCCACGGCGGACCGATACCAGAGCTCGATCGCGCCGTGGATGACGCTGCCAAACGACAAGGCCTCGGGCCGTTCCCGGGGCCGCAGAAAGTCCACGTACCGATGCTTGTACTTCCGCGGGCAGTTGCGAAACGTGTTGAGCGCCGAGTACGTAAGCACATCTTTGCCAGCGGCCGTAGGGTGCTGTCATGTTGTTCATACGGCAACTTGCTCACACGAGGGTTTCGAATCCGACTCGATCCGCTCGACGCGGAAAACGTCTTCGCCAAACTCGCGGCGCACAAAGCCGATGAACAAGCGGTTAAAGTCTCGTCCGACGGGCGTGCCCGCATCGATCACGCAAGCGCGCCGCGTCGAATCGAAACAGTGTGAAGCGTCGAGCCGGGTCTGGCTTTCCCCGTGTAACGACTCGGTGGCCAGGACAGCCAACACCAGAGATGCTTCAACCTCCTCGATCGGCGCGTCAGGATTAAACTCATAGCGATACAGCTGTCTGCTCATGCGTTGGTCCTCGTCATTTAGTGTGTCCCCCTATTGGTATAACTACCCGGTCAGCGCGCGAGTTGACGAAAAAAGATTACAGATAGTCGTCCAGACCGGCGCGCTGGAAGCGTCAACGGATGCGCCGCACCGACTCATTGAGCGTGGAGCGAGCAACGCCCCGGCGGCGGGCAATCTCTGACACCGAGTCCACCTTGAGCGCCTCGGCTAGCTCACGGAGTTTGGGCGGCATCGAGGCGATGACATCCGCGACATCGAGCGTCAACTGTGACAACTCCAGAGCGTCCCGCGACGTTGCGCCGCGGCGGGCGTCGTGTTCACGGTCGCCGATCGTATCGCCCAATGGCTCCGGGCCGTCGTCGCCGGCGATAAGAACGTGAAGCGAACGTACGCGGCGATGGTCACGCTTCTCGGCTTGCTTGTCACGAAGCAGATTCGCGATGTGACGCTCCACCACCGTGACGACGAAAGCCCTCCGATTGGCTTTCTTAGGATCAAAGGCCGACAGCTGCTTGATCAACTTCAGCCGCAGCTCTTGCTCAATGTCTTCGCGGTCGCTGGTGGTAAAACCGGCTCGACCGATCAGCTGCCGAGCCTTGCGGCGAATCAGCCGCGCTGTGAACCGATCGACGGCTGGATGATCGGTCTGGGACCAGCCGGACTGCTCGTGGGTCTCTGAATTCTTGTCCATCCTGCAAACTCCGCGGGGGTGCGTTTTCTGCCGCGCCCGTTGCGCGACAACACCCACCGGCGGTCTTGCAGCAAATCGCACAAAAAAATCTGCAGCGCGACGCAAGTCACTGTGCCGCAGAGGGTTGGGAACTGGAAAAGTGCGTCTTGCACTTGCAGCAAATCACTGCAAGTGCAAGATCCTAGCTCTGTCGGCCCTTTCTGACGGGGCCTTTCCAGCTCATGATCTGCTTCAAGTCGAGGGCCGTCCGCCAATAAAGCTGCAGCTCCCGTGCATGCCGGTCGCTCAAGCACCGACTGACATCGGATTCCGACAAGCCGACTTGCTCGCCCAGCGCCTTTTGAGTGGGCCTGGGCAGCAGGGCCGGCTCGCCCGTACTTTCCTTCGTGGCAAAGGCATGATCGCGGGCGCGCGCAGATGCTCGATCATCTCCGTTCGCAGCCGCTCGATGTTGGCGGCGCGGTCGGCCCGCTTCTTGGTGCGGCGACCGGCAGCGCTGCCAGGCGCCAATCCGGCATCGATAATGCGGCTTTCTACATAGTCGGCGTCCAACACCAGCGAGTCTTCCTCGAGAGAGAGGGCCGACTCCAACGCGATCGTTAAGTTCCCAGCAGCATCCCGCCAGCGGCCGGCGCCCATCTCTGTCGGCGCAAACAAAATTGCCTTGGGCCGCTTGGCAAGCTCTTCGATTGCGGCGGCGACGGCGTGGCGTCGAAAGGCGCGTGCAAACCACACCTCGCGCGAACGACCCGCCCAGTTGGCCTTGCCCACCTGCCAGAGGTGATGCGACGCCCGTTGGCGGACCGACACATTGATGTGGCGAAAGATGCGGCTCAGCAATACTGCGGTGTCAATCGACCAACGCGCAAGCGCATCGCGGGGAACCTCGCCAACACCGCAGTCGCGGCAGTGAATGTATCCGTGCATGCCGCCCGCGGGGTCGGCGAGGTAATCCACACTGCAGCGCTGGCCGCATTCCGTGCAGGTCCATGCGCGAGGGACGTGGTGGGCCGCAAAACGCCTTGCTCGAGCAACGCATCCAACACCGGCTTGAGATCGCCCTGCCTCGCTGGCGCAAAAGGCCGGGGGATCAATCTCCCACCGCGACAAGACATCTGTCAGGAGCCGCGACACATTCAATCCTCCAACGTTTCAGATTCTTTTGAATGATCTCCACACGCTCGGGCCGCGCGTTGCGCAACCCGCAGGAACGAGGGAAGCTCACATCGAACGATTGCCTGCCAGGCTTACGCCCATCGAGCGACAAGAATTCAAAGCAAAACGTCACCAACGTCACGTTCCACTCGGAAAGCGGCATGGTTTCCAAGTTCAGGCACTCGGCAATCGCCATGTGGATGTGATCGTGGGGATCTTCTTTGTCGACCTCGAGGATGACCCGACGTCCGCCGTAACGGGCGGATAACCGCATCCGCACAACCTGCACGCGCAAACGATCCTCGGGATCCGTGTTGAGCTCAAATGCCGCGTCTTTGAGTTGATTCAGTTCGTAGGCGGCCTCCGGCTCGTGCGGACCCAAGTCCCAATGCAGGATGTTCTCGGCGAAGATCACCTCCAGCTGCTCTTTCAGCCGCTTGGGAAGTTTGGCGAACGTTTCCAGCGAGCCTTCTTCCCGATCGTAGGCGAACACCACCAACAGCGTCTGGCGAAACGCCGCCGGGGCGAGCTGGCCGTCCTCATCGTGGATCACCGCGTTCTGCACGAAATCATCCGGGTAGGCGAAGAAGTAGTCCATGCTGGCCCGCGTCATGGTCTCCACGGTGCAGTCCTTCCCGCGCCCTTGCGACTTCAGCAGCGCGGAGATTTCCCTCTCCAGCCGGGCGATCGCCTTGGAGCTGGTGTCCGGCTCCATACTGGGGAGGTCATTTCGCTTTCTCCACCAGCTGAGACTGTCAACCTGATGGATCATCTGAGCCTTGTCGAAGGCCTGCCTGTGATAGAGCCACGCCCACATGGCGCGGCCGTAAACGCTGAGCTCCTCCGGCGCTTGCAGGCCCAGGTCGGTAACTCCGCAGTGTTTGGCGGCCTCGAGAATCGCGCCGAAACCGCTGTCGCAGGCCAGCTCAAAAACACTCCGCAGGGCGCTTTCGACTTCGTTTGTCTCGATCCCTGGCAATTCGTTCAGATAGTCAACAATTGGATCGATCTCCCGCTCCTTGAGCTCATCCCAGCGAGGATCAAACTCACCGTGGCCAAGTTGCGCAAAAAACTCCCGAAGAAGGACGTTGGGGACCATCCGCAGAATGGTTGGCAGCGAAAACTGTCGTGACATTTATCTGTTTCCCAATCTGTTGTTTATGGTTGAAGGCAAATAGGTTTTCCAAGATGTGAAACTGGCGATCGGCGCCACTCGCCCCTGGGCAGACGTTCCTCGTCAAAGGTCTGTCGAGATAGGCGTCGAGCACCGACCGCTGGAGTGAATCCAAGCGCGCAGCAGCGATCGCGGAACGATGGGTTGGTCGAGAGCGCGAGGGATTGCGCTACGGAGTCAGCGCCAGAGCAGGCGGAGGCGTATGTAGCGCGACCAGCGGGCACCAGAAGCCCGTTACGCCAGCAAGATGTTTACGACCGCGAGGCATCGTCATTGCGCCCCACAGTTGGGTCCCGATCCACGGCGAGTCATTCACTCGGCGGGACACCGGCCGCCGCCAGGCGGAGAAGGTCGTCAAGTCTTTGTGTAAGCAGTCGCCCGCTGGTAATCAGGGGCAGTGAGGATGTAGTGTACACTTGTATCGCATCAATGCAAGCACCTGGTTCTGCGAATTGGGGAAATTTTCACTGCCGACCATGATGCCCCAAGCCGGTGACACGTTCGGTCACTGCCGCAAGAAAGTTCGCGGAAGACGCTGATGCGTCCTCGTCCGGGGCATTAGTCGCTGGAATTATCCACACGCTCGATGAACATGAGATTCAAATGCGGCGGATTGATGTCAACTGCCGAGTGTGCCAAATCGCTGGTGTCGTGTGCGAGCTCGCCTGAGCCAAAATGGGAAAGCGATGCGGCCGTCGCGAGGTGGCCCAACGAGCCCGTACCGGAGTGAGTAAGGCTACCGGACCAACTGTGAGCTACCGTAACACCTGACGCGGCGGTGTGATCGATCGTCCCCGAACCGGCGTGCGCCACGGTGACTTCGGGTGCGGCAGCGTGAGTGATCGCCCCAGAGCCAGCGTGAACGACGGCGGTCCCACTGCCCTCGTGGTCAAGCGTTCCCGCACCTGGCCGCGTCTGCTTGGCTCCGTTACGTATTGCTCCGGTCACATCGGTCTGGCTGAAAGCGGCGTCGACTTCGACACCGACTCGCAGTTGACCGCCGATGCCTTGACCACGTTTGCCGCCGGTGTGCCCAAGCTGGATCCGGTTGCCTATGCTTTCCAGGGCTATCCCTTCAACCGGGCCATGTACAACGCAATTTCGAATCGTCTGACTCAGGTTTTGGTCGGCGAGCTGACGCTGGACGAGGCCATGGTTCGCATGCAGGAAGATGTAGACAACGCGATTGCCGAAGCAACTGGTGAATAGTCTCTGACTCGCTGAAGTTCGTAGGCGCAGATCAATCGTCGCAGTACGGGCACGGTATCACCATATCGTGCCCGTACTTTCGTACAGTCAGCCACGCACCGGAGGATGCATCATGGCCGAAAGCCCTGTTCCAGTTCCCAGCCCTGAACGGCGTGGCATTGGGGGTGCAATCAACCATATCCTCTATACGGTTTTTGCCGTGGTTATGAACGCGCTCGATCTTGTGCTCGATCCCCTCCAGCGCCTGATCGGCAGTAAGAACATGCCCTACTTCTTCGTGCTGCCAAACCTGCTCATCTTCGGTATCTTCGTGCTCTTCCCCATGTTGCTCAATCTCTATTACGCCATGACCGGCGGTACGGCGCTTTTCTTGCAGGATCGCCCCTTTATCGGGCTGGCCAACTTCAAGATCCTTTTTTCTTGTGAAAGCATCTTTGATCCCAACACTTGTGTTGAGGATCGTTTTTGGCGCGCCGTCTGGAATACTGGGTTCTTTGTGATCTTTCAGGTCGGCGGCATGGTTTTTTTCTCGCTGGCGACCGCGTTGGTGCTCAATCGCAGCATCAAAGGGCGCGGCTTCTTTCGCAGTGTCTATTTCTATCCCGTACTCCTCTCCCCGGTGGTCGTGGCGCTGATCTGGAAGTGGATTCTTCAGCGAGATGGGCTCATTAACGCAATACGGGTTGCCCTTGGTCAGGACAAGATACTCTTCCTACTCAACGCAGACTGGACGACCTTCTGGGTAATATTCATCAGTATATGGGCGCAGATGGGCTTCTACACGTTGATCTTGTTGGCTGGGCTCCAGGCCATTCCCGCTTCAATCTATGAGGCCAGTTCCATGGATGGAGCCAGCGCATGGCAGGACCTGCGCAGCATCACCCTGCCGCTGCTCATGCCGACGCTCTTTGTTGTGCTGGTGTTGGCGTTGATTCGCGCCGTTCAAGTCTTTGACCAAGTCTACGTGCTTACGGGCGGTGGACCCGGGACCTCGACGCTCTATATGGTCCAGTATATCTACAATACCGGCTTCTCTGGTCAGCCCCAACGCTTTGGCCTAGCTGCTGCCTCCTCCGTCCTGCTCGGGATCGCACTGCTCATTTTCACGTTGATCCAGTTGCGTTTAGGGCGGTCGTCCGAGGCCGTATAGTGGTTTGTTGATCGGATGGCGGCTGCGATTGTTTTGTCACAGATCAACGCTGATTTATATGGATGGGACACAGAAGCGAAGACTTCGAACCATCTGTGAGCATCCGTCTTCATCAATGACTCTACTGCAAGAGCTACAGATCAGCCACAGATGAACACTGATGGCTTCAGATACCCACAGATATGGTCTGATAGCGCAGGAGCGGCTCAGAGTTCATCTGTGAAAATCAGTTGTTTATCTGTGGAAATCTGTGGCAAGTTTACCTTCATGCAGTAGAGTCATCTGTGACAAATGCGTTCAAGAGTTCCAAGGATCTGACTATGCTCTTCTCAACCAATGTCGGCGGGTTCCTAACGAGGACGCGGGGCCGTGGGCACTTGCACTTCACTGATGTCCTGACCTACGGCTATCTGGCCTTCGGCACCGTCTTGATGTTTGTTCCTGTGATCTGGCTCGTGCTCTCATCCTTCAAGACGCCGGCCGCGCTGGTTCAGTTTCCACCGACGATTCTGCCCTATGCTCAAAAGATGGTGGTGGTAGAGGGCTACGATGAGCCGTTGCCCCTCTTCACGGTTACGTACGAGGACGGATCGACGGTTGAGTTGGCCCAGGTAAGACGGGTAGGTCTGGAGGCGCAAATGGTTGACCCGGAATATCCCGAAGTGATCATCAGGGTCAACATCAACGATCGTGAGCCGGTTGAGGAGATCAAGCTTTCTTGGAGAAACTATATTGAGCCATTGGCGCGCTTCAACTTCCTGACCTATCTGAAGAACAGCGTGATTGTGACTGTAGTGGCCACGGCCATCACGTTGATCATCAACAGCATGGCCGCCTTTGCCCTCAGCAAGTATGCGTTTCGCGGCAAGGACGCCATCCTGATCATCATCATCAGCACATTGATGATTCCCGTTTCCGTCGTCCTCGTGCCCGTCTTCCTGGTGATCACCCAGGTGGGCTGGGTGAACAACCTGTGGGGCGTCATCATCCCGGGCGCGGCGACGCCGACCGGCGTCTTTCTTTTGCGCCAATACATGCTCACCTTGCCCGACGAGTTGCTGGCCTCTGCCCGTATCGATGGCGCCTCGGAGTGGCGCATCTACTGGCAGATCGTGCTGCCCCTTTCGGCCCCAGCCCTGGCCGTGCTGGCTATCTTCTCCATCATGTGGCGCTGGAATGATTTCCTCTGGCCGCTGATCGTGCTCTCCCACAGTGAACTCTTCACGCTTCAGGTTGGGCTGAACGCTTTCCAGGGGGAGCTGAACACTCAATGGCACTACGTGCTGGCCATGACCGTGCTGACGTTGCTGCCCATCACGATTGTCTTTGCCTTCCTGCAACGTTTCATCACGACCGGCATCGCGACGACGGGGATGAAGTAGCGTAGGCGACAAGATGGGCCGATTCACTTTGGGTTCGAGGCAGCGTGCGACGCACTGCCCGTACGCTACAGGTACGCTCAGTCATGATTGGGCAGTGCGTCGCACGCGGTGCAATAAGCCGCCCCTAGTGTGAAGCACAATCAAGATGGACGTCATCATTGCCCATTCGCCGCGTTTTTGATATCCTAGCTCTGTAACAACCCCTACATCGACAATTCAATTCTCGAACCTCGAAGGAGATCTCCAATGAAGAATTCTGACATGTCACGTCGTGACTTCCTGCGCTTTGCGTCGATGGCGGCGGCTGCCGGCGCCATGGTTGCCTGCGCACCGACCAGCGCACCGGCGCCGGCGGCTGAAGCGCCGGCTTCCGCTCCTGTCACCTGTGAGAAGGGTGACATTTGTATTCCCGAAGCGGTCACCGACTTGCCGACCGACGATGTAACTTTCCGTTGGCTGGACAGCGGCGACACCAAGGCCGTCTTCTGGCGACAATACTTTGAGAAGTATCAGGAGGCCTATCCCAATATCACAGTGCAATACGATGGCCTGCCCTGGAATGAGATTGGCAAGATCGTGCCGCTGGCCATCTCCAGCGGCAATCTGCATGACGTCTTCAGCATTCCCTCGGGCATCACCTGCAGCCCAGGCCTATTCTGAAGGCTGGCTGCAGCCGTACGATGGCCTTCTGGACGACCTGGAAGAGGTCAAAGCCGGCTATCCGGCAGGCACTTTCGTGGAGGGAATCAACGTCTTTGACGGCAAGACCTATTGCCTTCCCCACTCCACCAGCAAACGCACGTCCACAATGAATCTCTACAACCAGGGCTACCTGGAAGAGGCCGGCTATGATCCGTCTGCCGAGATCATGAATTGGGACGACTTCCGTGATGCCGCTGCCAAGGTGACGGCCAATGGAAACGGCTCGTACTACGGCATCATCTTGGGCGGCAACCAGCTAGGTCGCTGGGGCGAGGTGGTTCGGGATCTGGCCCGCTTCGCCGGACAGTCGGTGGTCGACGGCACTGTCGATGATCTGAACCTGACAACCGGTGAGTTCTCCTTCAACAGCGACGCCTATGTGGGGGCCATGGAACTGCTGCTGGCCATGAACGATGACGGCAGTTTCTTCCCCGGCTATCTCTCCATCAATGCCCCGCAGGCTCGCGCCCAGATTGCGCAGGGCGCAGCCGGCATGATTTTGCAGGGGCTCTGGTGTCTGCCCCAGTGGAAGGTCGAAAACCCGGACTTCGACTGGAATGCCGCGCATACGCCGGCCATGGACCCGGCCAACATCTCGCCTCAACACGTCAGCACGGCGACAGGCAACGAGATGTGGCTCTACTCCGGCAGTGAGCTGGCCAACATCTCTGCTGACATCATGCACTACTGGGTCTCGTTGGATGGCCAGTATGCTTGGAATGCGGTGGCCGGCGTCTCTGACCCGGGCTACGATCCGCGTGCTATGGAAACGGCCAGCGATGATGAGCGCGAGCTCAACGCACTGCGTATCCAGAACGGCATGTTCAAGGTCGGCCCATCGCCGCTGATTCGCAACCCCGAGACGGCCAAGGTCAACCTGGAGATGAAGGCGATTACGCCAAACTTCAACGAAGTGATCCAGGGCCTCATGGCCGGCCAGCTGACCGACGCTAAGGCTCAGTTCGAGGATCTGACCGATCGCGCCAATGCGGAATTCGATCGTGCCATCAAGGCCGCCCAGGACAAGGGCGCGCAGGTGAGCCGCGATGACTATGTCTTCAACAACTGGGATCCGAACGCAGACTACACGGAAGCGGACTACGCAGCTTCCTAGGCCAATGTTGTAGCAACAGGATGGCTTTGTCTAGAAGAGAAGAGAGATTTGGAGATTAGGAGATTCTGGCCTTCGGCCTGAGATTGAGGGATTCGCACGACGAGACGAACCCCTCAATCTCCCATCTCTCTATCTCAGGCGCTGTCCAGACCGCACCCACCCTTTGTTAGCGGCCCCGTACGACCATGAAGGAGACACGCCCATGGCTGTGAGTTCAGCCCCTGGAGTCCAGGCAGTGAATATGCCCGAGATCGGGCCGGAGAGCAGGAAATCTCTAAAGACGCGCATCTGGGATGCTCGCTGGTGCTATATATTCATGGCGCCTGCCCTGGTTCTGGCCGCCATGTTCACGTTCTACCCGATTATCATGTCGTGGTACTATTCGCTCTTTCAGTGGTCGGGTTTCACGGCGGACAAGTACTTCCTCGGCATCGACAACTATCTGGAAGTCGTGCAGGACCAATTCTTCTGGGCCGCCTTTTTTCGCTCATTCAAATTCATGCTTGTGAGCATGCCCATCAAACTCACTCTCTCGCTAATTCTTGCCATTATCCTCAACGATCAGGCGCTCAAATGGTCGCCGGCTTTCCGCACGTTCTTTTTCCTGCCGGTGGTGACCACTGCTGCCATTATCGGCATCATGATGACCTTTGTGCTCAGCCCTTTTAACGGTCCGCTCAACAAGGTGTTGATGACCGTCAATCTCACCAATGCACCCATCGATTTCTTGGGGAATCCGAGTCTGGCTCTCTATACAGTGATCGCGGTGGAAATCTGGAAGTGGTTGGGCCAGCCTATGATCTACTGGCTGGCAGCGCTCCAGATTGTTCCAGTATCACTCTACGAGGCGGCCAAGGTCGACGGAGCCAATTGGTGGCGTCAGCTATGGCACATCACGATTCCATTGTTGGTTCCATTCGGCATCGTCATCATTCTGATCACGGCGGTGGGCACACTGCGCGTCTTCCCGCTGGTGCAGACCATGACGGGCGGTGGCCCCTTCTTCACCACAGAAGTGATGGAGATCTACATCTATCGCACGGCCTTCGGTAGCGACATGGGCGGTATCGGCGTGCCGCGTCTAGGCTATGCCTCGGCTGCGGGCGTCGTCTTCGGCGTGAGCATCATGGCGCTGGCCTTGCTGCAGGCCGTGGGCGTGCGCAACATGCGCGACATGCGCAGCTCCATTGATATGAGTGACGGCTAATCCAATATGAGCGTACAGACAACTCCGACCAATGCCAACGTGACCGCGAGCGAACGCCAACGCAAGCGCATGAGCCGGGCAAGGATACGCAATATCGTGGTGACGGTGATCCTGATTCCGATTGCGATTCTCTGGATCTATCCGCTGCTCTGGATGGTCTCCGCCTCTCTCAAGACCAACGCTGAGATCTTCGCCGGCCTCAGCCTACTGCCGGAGACTCCCCAATGGCAGAACTACAGCCGGGCCTGGGAACAGGCCCACATCGGGCGCTATTTCTTCAACACCGTCGTCATCACGGTTTCGTCCGTGTTGCTGGTGGTTGTGACTACCTCGATGATTGGCTACGTGCTGGGGCGCTATCCGTTTCCCGGCAAGAAAGTCATCGTTACCCTCTTTGTGGCCACGGTCTTTCTGCCCACGGGCTACACCATCATTCCTGTCTTTGAAATGGTGAATCGGCTGGGACTGGCCGATACGCTTTGGGGCGTCGTCCTGGCCCAGAGCGGGGCCGCCCATGTGCTCTACATTCTGCTTTTTGCCGGCTATTTCAGCCAGCTGCCGCGTGAACTTGAGGAGGCTGCCATCATCGACGGAGCAGGCTTTGTACGCGTCTTCGCACAGGTGATGCTGCCGCTGGCCATGCCCATCATGGCGACCGTGGTCATCTTGCAGTTCATCGCCTCTTGGAATGACTTCCTGCTGCCGCTGGTCTTGACGCTGTCTCGGCCCGAACTGCGCACGCTGGCCGTCGGCATGTATGCCTTCCGCGGTGAGTTCTACGTCGACTGGAGCGGTATGGCCGCCGCGGCCACCATCAGCCTGGGCCCCATTATCCTCGTCTTCCTGGCCATGCAACGCTACTTCGTCGAGGGCATCGCCGGGGCCGTCAAGCAGTGATGGCGATCTCTTGTTTGCGGTGATGTTTATTTGCCACAGATTGACACAGATGTGGAATGAGATAGACACAGATATTTTTTGACAGTTTTTCGAGGGATTGAGATCGATTGTGCACTATCTGTGTCCCATCCGTACAAATCCGTGTTCATCTGTGGCTGATCTTTTCCACACTACAGAAAGGCACAGCTCGTGTCACAACCCAATATTCTCTTCATTTCAACCGACCAGCAGCACTACACCGCGCTGGGCTCGGTCAATCCGCTGATCAGTACGCCGGCGTTGGACCGTCTGGCGGCTGAGGGCATGCGCTTTGACCGCGCCTACTGCCCGAACCCGACCTGTTCACCGACGCGTGCGTCGCTCATCACCGGCCTCTATCCCTCACATCACGGCTGCTGGGCCATCGGCGTCAAGCTGCCGGAGGACGTGCCCACCGTAGGCGAGATCTTCCAGGAGAACGGCTACGAATCGATCCTGGTCGGCAAGGCCCACTTCCAGCCATTGGCCTCAGTTCCGGGCAGCGAGTCGATCGAGTGCCAGCCGATTCTGCGCAACCTGGATTTCTGGCGTGATTTTGACGGCCCCTGGTATGGCTTCAACCATATTGAGACGGCGCGTATGCATGGCAATGAATCCCATGTCGGCCAGCACTACGCCATCTGGATGGAGGAGAAGGGCTTCACCAACTGGGAAGAGTACTTCCAGGAGTGGCCGCCCAATCCGGATGACAAGTATGCCGGTCCCTACTACATGCGCGACGCCCTCACCTGGGATCTCCCGGAGGAATTCCATCACAGCCACTGGATCGGTGAACGCACTATTGCCAACATGGAACGCTGTGTCGACGAGGAAAAGCCTTTCTTCCTCTGGGCCAGCTTCTTCGATCCCCACCCGCCCTACGTCGTCCCTGAGCCGTGGGCCAGCATGTACGACATGGAGGATATGGTCCCCGGACACTACACCGAGGGTGAGTTCGATGACATGCCACCCCAGTTCGCCAAATCACGGCAGGAAAATCCCGACTGGTCCGAATATGATGAAGAGGGCGGACAGGGCCTCCACGGCTTCCACTCGCATCTACACGACGATGCACAGATGCGGCGCAGCATCGCGTCCTATTACGGAATGACGAGTCTCATTGACTACGAGATCGGACGTATCCTCGACTATCTGGACGAGGCGGGATTGGCCGAGAACACGCTGGTCGTCTTCACATCAGACCATGGCCACTTCCTGGGCCAGCATGGCCTGATCGCCAAGGGAGCCTTTCACTACGAGGATCTGCTCCGCGTGCCCATGATTGTACGCTACCCCGGCAAGGTGCCCGCCGGTCAGACGTCGAAAGCGCTTCAGTGCCTGGTCGACTATCCGCAGACCATGCTGCACGCCGCCGGCATCGAAGCGCCGGGATCGATGCAGGGCGTGGATCAACTCGACGTCTGGTACGGCGAGGCTGAGGAGGCGAGAGATCGGGTGATGATCGAGAATCGCCACAATCCGACGACCGTCGATCTGCGCACGCTGATCACGGACCGCTACAAGATCACGGTCTACCGCGACGCCGACTACGGCGAACTCTTCGACCTGGTGGCCGACCCCGGCGAGTTGGTCAACCATTGGGATGACTCGGACTACGCCCGCGTCAAGTCCGACATGCTGCTCAAATTCGCCCAGGCCGAGATCCAACGCGAACCGACGCGCATGGCGCGCGTGGCGGGTGCGTAGAAAAAACTTTGCCACAGATGAACACAGATAGACGCGGATAAGGCACAGATAGGGAAGGATTTAGTCTGCATTTTCCCAGACGCAGAGGATTGTGCCAGAAGATACTTGACCAAAGAAAATCTGTGACAATCTGCGCCTATCTGTGTTCATCTGTGGTTAATCTTTTCCACATCAGGAGAAACTATGCGTATTCTCTACATCGATATCGACTCGATGCGACCAGATCATCTTTCCTGCTACGGCTATCACCGGCAGACATCACCCAACATCGACGCGCTGGCGAGTGAAGGCGTCCGCTTCAACAACTTCTACTGCTCGGATTCGCCCTGTCTGCCCAGTCGTACGGCCTTCTTCACAGGCATGTTTGGCGCGCATAGTGGCGTCGTCAACCATGGCGGCGTCTATGCCGATCTGGCGCTGGAAGGCCCCAGTCGTGGCATTTCGCGGCACGGTCGCCATGGAATCGTTTGCTTCCACGCTGCGTAAGGCCGGGTATCACACAGCCAGCATCAGCCCCTTCCCCGATCGCCACACCGCCTACCAAGTCTGGTACGGCTTCACCGAGACCTACGACACAGGCAAAGGTGGCCAGGAGAACGCCGACGAAATGTATCCGCCGGCCAAACGCTGGCTGGCGGCCAATGGTCAAAGTGACAACTGGTTCCTACACCTCAACATGTGGGACCCGCATACGCCCTACGATCATCCTGAAGAGTTCGGTAACCCGTTCGAGGACGAACCCATCGAGGACTGGATCACTCAGGAGCTAATCGACGAGCAGAACGCCAGCTTCGGCCCCCACAGCGCCACCGAGGTCCCGGGGTACGATGACGAGCTGCCGTCGCGCTGGACCATGGGCGTCGGCGCAATCCGCACATTGGACGACGCCAAGGCGCACCTCGACGGCTACGATACCGGCATCCGCTACGCCGACTACTACGTCGGCAAGATCATCCAGGATCTCAAGGATCTGGGCATCTACGATGAGACGGCCATCATCATCAGCGCCGACCATGGCGAGAACCAGGGTGAGCTCAACGTCTGGGGCGATCACCAGACCGCCGACCAGGGCACCAACCGCATTCCGCTGGTCGTACGTTGGCCGGGCGTGACCGACGGCAGCGCCGGTCAGGCGCGAAACGGCTTCCATTACGGCCTTGATCTGCCGGCGACCATCCTGGAACTGGTGGGCGGCGAGCAGCCGGACAACTGGGACTCTGAGGGCTTCGCCGCTGACCTGGGCGATCAGGATACCGGCCGTGACTATCTGGTCATCAGCCAGGGCGCCTGGAGCTGCCAGCGCAGCGTGCGCTGGGAAAAGTGGCTGCTGATCCGTACCTACCACACCGGCATGAAGGCCTTCCCCGAGTATATGCTCTTCGACCTCGACGCCGACCCGCATGAGACGACCAATCTGGCCGGTTTGCGCCCGGACGTGTTCGGCGAGGGCCTGCGTCTGATGGATCAATGGCTTGCCCAGCAGATGTACCGATCCCAGCGCGGCGACCCGTTCTGGGGCGTCATCGCCGAGGGCGGCCCGTTGCATGCCAACGTCAACAGTTCGGCTTGGGAGACGTATCTGGATCGGTTGCGTGCTACCGGCCGTGGTCACCATGCCGATGCGCTGGCCGAAAACGGTGGCCGGCCCTTGACCAGCGGGCTGGACTGATGCGCTTCCGACCTTGCATTGATTTGCACAAGGGGCGCGTCGTCCAGATTGTGGGCGGCTCACTGACTGACGGCATGAACGACGCGCCTCAAACCAATTTTGCGACCGAGCGATCATCGGCTGACTATGCCCGCCTCTATCGGGCTGACGATCTACGGGGTGGCCACGTCATCGCTCTGGGCCCTGGAAACGAGGAAGCCGCCTTGACGGCGTTGCGCGCTTGGCCCGATGGCATGCAGATGGGCGGCGGTGTCAACCCTGACAATGCCCGCACCTACTTGGACGCAGGCGCAAGTCATGTGATCGTGACCTCCTACGTTTTCACGGGCGGCCAAATCGATATGGATCGCCTGAAGGCGCTTGTCGGCGTCGTAGGGAAAAAGCGGCTGGTGCTCGATCTGAGTTGTCGATGGCGAGGAGATGATTTTTGGATCGTCACCGACCGCTGGCAGCGCTTCACCGATACGCCTGTTCGTTCGGAAACGCTCAAGCTGCTTGCCGACCACTGTGACGAGTTCCTGGTCCATGGCGTTGACGTCGAAGGCAAGATGCAAGGCGTTCAGGACGATCTGGTTGAGCTGCTGGGTGCGCACTCGCCAATTCCCGTGACCTACGCGGGCGGCGTTCGCTCCTTCGACGATCTGGATCGAGTCGAGGATCTCGGTCAGGGCCGTGTCGATCTGACTATCGGCAGCGCACTCGATATCTTTGGCGGCGATATCCCCTATCGCGACGTCGTCGACTGGCAGCGTCGCAAAGATGCTGAGTCGGATAGATGAAAAGATTGCTGTTGGACTCAACGAATATCCATGAGGTGCGACTCCTTGAATCAAATCACTGCACTGCCGGTTAGTACGCCGGAGGCACAGGGCATACCGTCATCGGCCATTCTTAGCTTTGTTGCCGCCATCGAGAAAGATCCCGGCAATATCCACAGCTTCGTGCTGCTGCGCCATGGCAACGTGGTCTCCCAGGGATGGTGGGATCCCTACGAACCCGATCGGCAGCACATGCTCTATTCGTTGAGCAAGAGTTTCACATCGACCGCCGTCGGTTTTGCCGTGGCCGAAAGGTTGCTCACCGTCGACGATCGAGTGGTCGACTACTTCCCTGATGACCTGCCGGCTGATATCAGCGATAATCTGGCCGCTATGCGCGTACATGATCTGTTGACCATGACGACCGGCCATGCCGAGAACACGCTGATCCATGTGCGTGACCAAGAGGACGGCAATTGGGCGAGAGCCTTTCTCTCGCTGCCGATCGAGTACGAGCCCGGAACCCATTTTCTCTACAATTCCGGCGCCACTTACATGCTCTCGGCCATCGTTCAGACCCTATCGGGCCAGACACTGATTGACTATCTGACGCCGCGCCTCTTCGAGCCGCTGGGCATTCAGGATCCGGTCTGGGAGACCTGCCCACGCGGGATCAACACCGGCGGCTGGGGATTGAGCATCACCACCGAGGATATCGCCCGCTTTGGCCAGTTCTGCCTTCAGCTGGGCGCATGGCAGGGGCAACAGCTACTTCCGGCCGAGTGGATCGAGGCGGCCACGTCCTTCCAGGTACCCAATGCAGGCTCCGGCATGGGGGACAACACCGATGACAGCGTAAACGACTGGGCGCAGGGCTACGGATACCAGTTCTGGCGCTGTCGCTACAACGTCTACCGAGGCGACGGCGCCTTCGGCCAGTTCTGCATCGTGATGCCCGATCAGGACGCGGTGCTGGCCATCACCAGTGGCGTCGAGATTATGCAGTCCGTGCTTGACCAAGTGTGGGCGCATCTGTTGCCGGCCATGGACGACGATCCGCTGCCTGAAGATGGTGTGGCTCAGCAGGATCTGAGTGCTAAATTGAACGGGTTGAGGTTGCCTTTTCCAGAGGGGGCTGAGTCGTCAGCGTTGGCCGCGCAGGTGTCCGGTCAGCGCTATCGAATCGAACCCAATGAGCAAGGCATCGATGCGCTTTCGTTTGTCTTCTCTGGTGATGGTTCTGTCTTGACCTTTAGAGAAGGAAGGGGAGGCGCATCGCATCGTTGCAGGCAACCGGACGTGGCGAAAGGGCGTCACATCTCTGGAGAGCGAGGTCCCCGATGCGATTGCCGCGGCTGGGGCCTGGGCGAATGATGAGACCTACTGCATGCGAGTACACTTAATCGAGACGCCATACTTTCTGACCTTCCGATGTTGTTTCCGCGGCGACCGGCTGATCCTCGATTCGTCGCTCAACGTTTCCTTTGGCCCGACCGAACGCCCGCAATTGGTTGGGCAGGTGGCTCAGGTTTAGCGCTCTCGCTTTGACTGTAGGGTGGCCAGGCTAGACGGATTGCCAATCCGTCCTACATGTCAGTCGGCTCGCTTCCGTAGGGCGGATTACAATCCGCCCAGCCTGGCCGGCAAAGCCGAGCGGACAGCCGGGTGATTCTCCCGCTCGGCGCATTGAACTGCTCGGTACGGGTTTTTGTTGCGGCGGGCACGTGAAGGCTCGGCGGCGGATGCCTTTTCCCTGCCGAATCGCCTCCGCCGAGCCGTCACATGCCTCTACTGGTTCGTCGAGAGCATCATCCAGTGCGTACGTCAATCCCGAACTGCCGCGCGACATCGGCCAATTCGGCCATCTGCTCTTTGGGCGGCGACTTGAGGTTGGCGGCTTCGTACTCCTGGTCCAGGCTGCGATATTTGCTCGTCGCCATGGGGTGGTAGGGAAGCAACTCATAGTATTCGAGGCTGGGTAGCGTGGCCGCAAACTCGGCCACAGCCGCGATATCTTCTGCGGTGTCGTTGAGACCGGGGATGATGGGCGTACGCACGATCAACGGGAGCGGTCCTTGGCCGAGCCGGCTGGCGTTCTCCAGGATGCGTTCGTTAGGAACGCCGGTGGCGCGTTGGTGTTTGTCCGAGTCCATCATCTTGACGTCCATCATCACCAGATCGAGCAGGGGCAGCACCGATTCGATGCGCTGCCAGGGCAGGTTGGCCGCCGTCTCCACGGCGGTCGGGATGCCTTCCTCTCTGCAACGTTCGAAGATCGAGCGGACAAAATCGATCTGCAAGAGCGGTTCTCCGCCCGAAAGCGTCACGCCGCCGCCGGATCGCTCGTAGAAGGGTCGATCTGCCAGGATCTCAGTGACGACCTTCTCAACATCCATCCATTCGCCCACCTGAATCAACCCTTTGGCATAGCAGGTCTCGACGCACTCTCCGCAGGTTTCACAAAGATCGCGGTCGTATTCGTGGCCATTGCCGTTGATCGTATGGGCCCCGTGGGTGCAGGTCTCCACGCAGGCGTTGCAGAGGATGCAGCGCTCGGCGAAGAACTGGATCTCGGGGTAGGGATTCATGTCTTCCGGGTTGTGACACCAGAAACAGCGCAGGTTGCAGCCCTTAAGAAAGACCGTCGTACGGATTCCCGGCCCGTCATGGACGGAGAAACGTTGGATGTTGGTAATAAGTCCTTGCATATTCGAAACCTCATGACAGGTAAAAGAGATCTGCCACAGATAGACACAGATTTCCACGGATGAGACACAGATGGCCTCCTCGTTTGTCTCTGACGACACAGATTTGACTCAGAAAGTATCTGTGCAAATCTGAGCCCATCTGTGGTTATCTGCGGCAGATCTTTTTTCGTTCGCCGCTATTAACCTTCGGCGATGATCCGATCCACCACGATTTGCCGGAACTCGGGCGACAGGCTGGCGAAGTAGGCGCTGAAGCCGGTGACGCGTACGATCAGATCCGGATGCTTGGAGGGATCGGCGTGAGCCTCCAGCACCTTCTCCTTGTCGAGCACATTCAGATTGATCTGGGTGCCGCCAAGGTCGAAGTGAGTGCGGATCAGGCTGCCGACTTTCTGCAGGTCTTCTTCGCTGCGCGACAGCCCTGGATCAAGCTCGAGCTGCATGGGGGCGCTGTTGCCGAGCCCCGGCTGCACACCAGCGATGGCGATGGCCATGGCCGTGGTGGCCCCGTCCTCGCGGAATCCCGGGTTGGGGTTGCTGCCGTGGGAGATGGGGTCGCCTGCATACCGACCATCGGGGGTGGCGCCCAGAGCACGGCCGAGGCTCAGCGTAGCCGCCCAGGAGAAGAGGCCGGGCGTCAACTGGAGTTCCTCGTTGGAGACCTCCCGGACGGATTGCGTAAAGGAGCGAGCAATGCGCTTGGCCCAATCGTCAGCCCGTGTGCCACCTGCGCCATAACTCGGCACGCTCTTCATCATGAGCCGGGCGCGTTCACCCTGAGGACCATCCCAGTCGTTTTCCAGGTAGTCCATGAGTTCTTGCCACGAAAGGAGACCCTCGTCTTCGACACGCTGCTCAATCGCCGCAATCGAGTCGGCCACGGTGGCGAGAGCGGCGCCGTCGATGCCGATGTTGTAGATTTCGAGGCTCCCGTGGGATGCGTCAGCACCTTGCTCAATTGGCCCGTAGCAGAGCAGATCGAGCACCAGCTCGGGGAAGACTTTGTGCATGTGTTCCAGGTGAAAGGCCAGTCCTTCAGCTGTGACCTCGACAGCCCGCCGCAGGTGGCGGTCAAAACGCTGCCACAGCCCATCGACCGTGGTCGAATCATCGGCTGCTTCCACCGTCTCGCGCAATGCAATCTGAAAGATCGTGGCGAAATTGATCTTGATGATGTCGCGCATGGCATACTCACGGCCTGGCACGGCGCACCAATGGCAGCCGGAGTAGGCGCGTTGGCGTGCAGCTTCGACAGCGTAGCCGTTCTTGAGCAGTCCCCGCACCGTGCTGTCGACGCCGAGGAACTTTGGGAAACCCATCTTGTGCGCAAACTGGATCTCCACGCCCTTGCTCAGCAGGCCGGGATCCACATCAGGGCCGACGCAGACGCCGATGTTGGCCGGCACCTTGAGTTGGTCCACGGCGTCGAGAACCAAATACGAGACGCGGCTCGTAACGTCGTTGCCTTCGCTGTTCGGGCCGCCCAGTTGTGCGTAGGTGGTGTCGCGCAGGAGCGAGCAGGCAATGTGGAATGTTGCTTCTTCATCGGTCAATCGGCCCGCTGCAACATCTGCCTCGTAGAAGGGCTGGAGCAACACATCCAGGCGGCCAAGCGCGCCGCTGCCGTTGTACATGCGCGCCGCCATCAGGTACCAGGTCATCCATTGGCACGCTTCGTGAAAGGTCTGCGGCGGTTCGGACACGAGCCGGTCATTGATGTCGCCTACGGCTTCCAGGTTGGCCCGTAGCTGGGCATTCTCCTCAAGCTCGGCCAGCCTGCGTGCCTCGTCCGCATTGCGGCTAATCCAATCTTGGATGCCGTAGATGACTTCTTCTAATCCCGCGTAGAATTCGTCGGCCTCCGGCCCCATTTCGCGCCGATAATAGGCGATCTTGCTCAGCAGACCGGACCAGCCCAGTTGGAAACCAATCGAAAGATCGGGGCAGAAGTGCTGTGAACCGCCGATGCCGTGGACCAGGCCGTATTTTTCTTGTTCGTCGTGCAGGTGCGAATAGTCGAAGTCCGGATTCCAGCCAACCGTACGATAGGACGAATAGTTGGCCATCACCGAACCGGCAATTGAGCAGAGTGGGTCGACGTAGGGCGGATGCGCGTCGAGCAGACGGCGGAAATTGCGGCCGCAGGCCGCCGGTCCGTAGAAGCTGCCGTTCTCGTGGTTACTCTCCATCTCCACGCCGTCGATGAGTACATCGGTGATGGGCACGCCTGAGCCACTAATGGCCTGCACGGTCTTGCGCATGCTCGGCGGCGGCAGGATCAACGCCCAGTCGTCGTGATCCATGGCCCCAATGACCTGACGCTTTTCTTCAGTCTGCGCCAGTTTTTTCTCGCGCAGTAGGTCAAGCCGTTCCTGGTAGGTCAGGTGCGGCCACGCTTGTGTGGCCGACTGCGGAATGCTCATCGATGTTGCCATGTTCATCCTCCATCGGATGTTTGAGGAGACGTGCATACAAGACGTGCTAATCGAGCCGGCTGTCCTGTTTGACCGGCAAACTCTACGCTGCGCCAGGTAAATGTGTAAACTATATTTCATTCCTCTTTGGCTGTCAATTGGTCTACTCTCTTTAAGTTTTCGCCACCCGATCTCGCATTTCTCGCTTGCGAAACGCTTTCCCCGCTCGTTAGAAACATGATATAATCTTGGCTGATAGCGCTCCCGAATTACCATGTTCGCGTTCAGAGTTTTGGTTTTTGACTTTTGCTCTGGCGCCATCATCAATTGTCACACCACCCAGCCTGTTGGAGACACTCTGTGGAGCACAAACGAACCCTTGATGACCTGACGGAACTCTGGCTGGAGGCACCGCTCTTCCCCGTAACGCTGGCGATGCTGCCTGAAGCCGTCAACGTCGTTCTGGCCGATCCCGATCTGGCCTCGCCGCTTGACAACGCGACTGCTGCGCAGGTGGTTATCGCCTCCTCCCGCGTGGAATATGACGGCGCCGCCATGGATGGTCTGCCCAATCTGGCCATGATTGCGCGGACGGGCATTGGCGTCGACAATGTCAATCTGGCCGATGCCACCGAGCGCGGCATCGTCGTGACCAATACGCCTGACGGCCCCACTGAATCGACGGCTGAGCACACGGTAGCCATGCTGCTGGCCCTGGCCAAGAGCTTGAAGCATGGCAATATCAACATGGCTACCGGCCAGTTTGGTCCGCGCACAAGTCCGCTCATTGGCACCGAGGTGATGAACAAGACGCTGGGACTGGTGGGCCTCGGTCGCATCGGGCGTCGGGTTGCTGAGATCTGCCGGTTGGGGCTCAACATGACAGTCATCGGCTATGATCCCTTTGTGAGTGAGGAACATGCCGCACAGTTGGGCGTGGCCTTAGTCGACCTAGATAGCGTGATCGCTGACGCCGATTTCCTCAGCCTTCACGTACCGGCCACCCCGGAGACTGTCGGGCTAATGAACGCTGACCGCATCGCTCAGATGAAGGACGGCGCCTATCTGCTCAACATGGCACGCGGCCCACTGGTAGACGAAGCGGCATTGCTGGATGCGCTCGACAGCGGCAAGCTGGCTGGAGCGGGACTTGATGTCTATGCATCTGAGCCGCCTGCGCTTGACTCGCGTTTGCGCGATCACCCGTTTATCATGGCTACGCCCCACATAGCCTCTCTGACGATGGATGGCCGACTGCGCATGGAGCGAATGGCGGTGGAACGCGTACTGGCTTTTTTCAGCGGCGAGCGCCCTGCCGACGTGGTCAATCCGACCGTGTTTGAAGCGATCTAGGCGAAAACTTGCAGCTAGACAGTTATGTCGGAGCAGACCGGTCTGGGTGCATTTTCAGGCTTCGACACCAATTTAGACATCAATGTCGAGCTATAGATCCGGCTGCATGCCATACGATGCCGGAATGCTTCAACCAACCTGACCTAGTACTTGAGCCCGGCATTCAACGGTTTCACCCTCGAATGAGGAGCAACTATGGGTACACGAATTCAGCACGTTAGCGTGACTCGACCGCCGGGGAGTGATGATGCTGCCCGCTATTTTTACGGCGACCTGTTGGGTCTTGAGGAGATTGAGCCGCCCCGCACGTTGGCAGATCGGGATCTGATCTGGTATCAGCTGGACAGCACCGAACTGCATCTGTTGGTCGAGGAATCGATCGGTCAAGATCACTCCGGTCGCCACTTCTGTATCGCGGTAGACAATGTAGAGGCCCTACGCCAGCGTCTTGAGGATGAGGGCGTCTCGGTGGTGGGCACGACACCGGTTCCCGGCCGACCCCGCTACTTTATCCGCGATCCGTTCGGCAATTTGATCGAAATTACGACCATAGAAGATGATTATTTAGGGTTATAGAACAACACACGACTGAAAGGACCTCATCATGGCAAGACCTGTGACACTATTTACCGGACAGTGGGCCGATCTACCACTGGAGACGCTGGCCAAGAAGGCGGGCGAGTGGGGCTTTGACGGCCTGGAACTGGCCTGTTGGGGCGATCATTTCGAGGTGGACAAAGCGCTGGAGAGTGACGCCTACGTGCGCGAAAAGCGAGATCTGCTGGAGGCCAACGGGCTGAACTGCTGGTCTATCAGCAACCATCTCGTGGGCCAGTGTGTGTGTGACCCCATCGACACCCGCCACAAGGGCATTCTGCCCGAGTACGTGTGGGGCGACGGCGAGCCTGAGGGCGTGCGGCAGCGTGCGGCCCAGGAGGTGATCAACACGGGCAAGGCCGCCAAGCTCTTTGGCGTGGATGTCGTCAACGGTTTCACCGGCAGCAGTGTCTGGGCCAAGCTCTACTTCTTCCCGCCCACCAGCCAGGCCGATATCGACGCAGGCTATGTCGATTTCGCTGAGCGTTGGACGCCGATCTTTGATTCGTTCCAGGCCGAAGGCATCAAGTTTGGACTGGAAGTTCACCCCACCGAGATCGCCTACGACATCATCACCATGCAGCGTGCCCTGGAAGCGGTCGACTTCCATCCGGCCTTCGGCATCAACTTTGATCCCAGCCACCTGATCCACCAGTTCCTAGACCCGGTCGAGCTGATCAACGCCTTCCCTGATCGCATCTACCACGCCCATATCAAGGATTCCCGCATCCAGTTGAGTGGACGCAACAGCATCCTCTCCTCGCATCTAGACTTCGGCGACTATCGGCGCGGCTGGGACTTCGTCTCACCGGGACACGGGGACGTGAAGTGGGATCCGATTATCCGGGCGTTGAACCGTGTCGGCTATCAGGGTCCGCTCTCAATCGAATGGGAAGACAGCGGCATGGATCGCGAGTTCGGCGCCCAGGAATCGCTGGCGTTGGTGCGCAGCCAGGACTTTGATCCGTCGGATGTGGCCTTTGACGCCGCGTTCGCGGAAGGCTAGTAGACAAAAAGGGATTAGGGAATGGGGATTAGGGATTGGGAGATTAGGCGACTGCTTCGCCACTTCCCCGATCTCCTAATCACCGATCACCAATCCCCATTCCCCAACACAAAGGAGCACAAACATGGCAGAAGGTGGTGGATTCACCTCAATGGCGGCCGGCGCCGTCGGCGAAGATATTCCTGAAGTTGGCGTTGGCATGCTTGGGTACGCCTTCATGGGCAAGGCCCACAGCAACGCGTACAAGACGATTCCCTACATGATGTATCCGCCTCCGGCCATTCCCAAGCTGGTGGCTGTGGCCGGTCGCAACGAAGCTGCGGTGGCGGCTGCGGCCCAGCGCTTTGGCTACGAGGGCTACTACACCGACTGGCGAGCCATGTTGGAGAACGACGACGTACAGTTGTTCGACAACGGCGGTCCCAACAATGCCCATGCCGAGCCCTGCATCGTCGCCGCTCAGGCCGGCAAGCACATCCTCTGCGAGAAGCCACTGGGCCGAAACGCTGAGGAATCCAAGGCCATGCTGGATGCGGTCAACAAGGCGGGCGTCAAGCACATGGTCGCTTTCAACTACCGCTTTGTGCCGGCCGTGCGTCAGATTCGCTATCTACTTGATAGCGGGGCCATGGGCCGCGTCTACCATTTCCGGGCTTCCTACCTGCAGGAATGGATCATGCCTCACTACAACATGCCCATGATCTGGCGCCTCACCAAGGAGACCGCGGGCAGCGGCGCGCTCGGCGATCTGGGCGCCCACATCATTGACCTGGCCCACTACCTGGTCGGCGGCATCTCCAGCGTCAGCGCCATGGCACGCACCTTCGTCACCGAGCGCCCCTGGGATGACGGCACTATGGGCATCGTCGATGTGGACGATGCGTTCGTTTCCACCGTCGAGTTTGAGAACGGCGCGCTGGGTACACTGGAGTCGACGCGCTTCGCAGCCGGCCACAAGAACGCCAACTGCTTCGAGATCAACTGTGAGAAGGGCAGCATCCGCTACGATCTCGAACGCTTCAACGAGATGGAAGTCTTCTGGAACGATGACGAGCCTAAGGAGACCCGTGGATTCCATCAGGTGCTGGTCTCAGAGCCCTACCACCCCTGGTGGGAGAACTGGTGGCCCCAGGGCCACATGATCGGATGGGAGCACACCTTTGTGCACGAGATCTCCCATCTGCTGGACTGTATCGTCAACGACCGCGATGTCGCGCCCCACGGAGCCGACTTCAACGACGGTTATCGCGCCGCCGTGGTCTGCGATGCGATCTTGGAGTCCTCGGACAACCGCCGACACGTCGATGTGAAGTATTGATAGACGCGTTGTGGAGATGCTTTTTTGCCACAGATGGACACAGATTGATTCGGATAATCACAGATGGTTTTTGAACTGTCGCCGCACAATTTGGGCGATTCAAAAGTCATCTGTGAAAATCTTCTCTTCATCTGTGTCCATCTGTGGCAAATTCCTTTCTTCACTGCAGTCTATTTCGCCACAACGGGATTGGGCACGTACGCCCCGCCGCGACACTGTTTGAGGTAGTTGAGCCCATGAACCTGGCCGGTCATCTCCAGGTCGCCGCGGTAGACCGGATCGTGCCAGCCCTCGATGTCGATCTCTCCCTGGAAGCCGCCACGCCGCAGATCACTGATGATATCGGTCCAGTTGCAGTCGCCGAAGCCGGGCGTTCGATGGAAGACGAAGGGCTCGGCCCCGCCGGTGCCGTACTCGCGTACCACGTCCCACTTGATGGTGGCGCATTTTCCATGAATGTGGAACATCTTGTGGCCCCAGGTACGCAGTTGGGGCATGGGATCGATCAACTGGGTCATCTGGTGGCAAGGCTCCCACTCAAGGCCCATGTTTTCGGCTGGGATGGCATCGAACATCAGCGCCCAGGCGGCCGGATTATGGGCCAGATTCCAGTCTCCGCTCTGCCAGTTGCCGTCCATCGGGCAGTTTTCGAAGGCGATGCGCAAGCCCTTGGCCGCCGCTCGTTCGATCAGTGGGGTAAAAACTGCTTGGAATCGGGGCATGGAATCGGGGATTGACTTGCCACGCAGTCTGCCCGTGAAGCCTGCGACGATTCCGGCGCCGAAAAGATAGGCGTTGTCGATCAAGCGCTCCCACGCCTCCAACGATTTGCGATCGATCTCTTTGTCGTCCAGTGGGTTGCCGCAGATCTCCAGCGAAGAGATGATGATGTCTCGGTCGCCGATGGCGCGATGGATGTCGTCGGCCAGCTTGGCGAGATCGACGTCGTCAGGGATCTGTTGCCAGAAGAAGAGTTGGAATGACTCAAAGCCGTGGGGAATGATCTGGACGACGTAGTCGCCGGCCGTGGCCGTGCCCTGCACGAGGGTGCCGATACGTATGTCTTGTTGAGGATTTTCCATAGCGAAATGCCTTTCATGCGATTGGTTGGATGACAGCCGTTTTCGTGCAACTTTATGATTCTTCGTGGATGGTGATTTTTAGCACTTGTTTCAAAACGCAGTGTGGACACTATACCACTGCCACCATACCAATCTGTTCTTAGCCCGTTGCCATTGTCAACCGATCACCTAGATTCCGATAAGGATCCAAACCGGATGGACACAAAATCAACCCTCACTCATCTTGAATGTGGTTACTGTGGAAAAAATCACTACGCCGATCAGCTTATCAATCTGTGTGACGAGTGCGGCAAGCCGCTATTGGCCCGATACGGGTTGGAAAACGCCGCCAAGACCATGACCAAGAAGGCGCTCCGTTCGCGAGAACCGAGTCTCTGGCGCTATGAGGAAGTACTGCCGATCCGCAAGAGAGAGGCCATGCTGCGGCTGCACGAGGGGTGGACCCCGTTGCGCCGGGCCGAACGCCTAGGCGAAGAGATTGGCTGTCCCAATACCTACATCAAAGACGAAGGTGTCAATGCGACGGGCAGCTTCAAGGCACGCGGGCTCAGCATCGCCGTCAGCCGTGCCTTTGAACTTGGGGCGAAGGAACTGGCCATTCCCAGCGCCGGCAATGCCGCCGGGGCCATGAGCGCCTACGCTGCGGTCGCCGGTCTGCCCGCCCATGTCTACATGCCGCAAGATGTGCCCAGTCTGTTTCAAGTGGAGTGTGAGCAACTCGGCGCAACGGTGACCTTGGTCGATGGGCTCATCACCGATTGCGGCGTCAAGGTGCGGGAGGGCGTCGAGGCCCATGGCTGGTTCGACGTGAGTACGCTCAAGGAACCCTATCGCATCGAGGGCAAGAAGACCATGGGCTACGAGGTTGCCGAACAGATGGACTGGACGCTGCCCGACGTGATCATCTATCCCACAGGTGGCGGCACGGGGCTTGTTGGGATGTGGAAGGCGTTTGATGAGATGGAGCAGATGGGGTTGATCGGGTCGAAGCGCCCGCGCATGGTCAGCGTGCAGAGCACAGGCTGTGCGCCGATTGTCCGTGCCTTCGATCAGGGGGACAAGTTTGCAGAGCCTTGGGTGGGCGCGGCCACCGTTGCCGATGGATTGCGTGTGCCTGCTGCCGTGGGCGATTTCCTCATTCTGAAGGCCCTGCGCAGCAGTCAGGGTACGGCCCTCTCAGTGCCTGATGAAGCCATGCTTGACTATGCCGGCATCATGGGCCGAAATACCGGGATCTTTCCTGCACCTGAAGGCGCTGCCTGTCTGGCCGCTCAGATCCATCTGCTTGAGAGCGGATGGATCAAGAGTGATGAGACGGTCGTTCTCTTCAACACCGGATCCGGCCTGAAGTATGCCCATCTCTGGGCCTCAGTGTGAATGGACTTTGCGCGTGACTGATGCTCCCGCCACGTTTGTCGGAATCGATCTGGCCTGGAGCCATCGAAATCCCAGCGGTGGAGCCGTTATTCGTGATGGCGTGTTGCTGACATCGACCGGCGCTCTGGGATCGGATGGCGAGATTATCGACTTTGTGAAACTGTGGGTATTGAATGGCGCACCTGCCGTCATTGGCATTGACGCGCCACTGCGGGTGCCGAACGAGGCTGGTTCACGGACCTGTGACCGCGATCTGTCGGCTGACTGGCGAGATTTTGATGCAGGCGCGCTGCCCGCCAACCGGAAGCTGCTGGCGGTCGAAGGCCGTGTTCGTGGCGAAGTCCTTGTCGCCATGTTGCGATCATGTTGTGGATTTGATGAGAGCACGGTCATTCCACAGCGGACGCGACGGCGACTCGTCTGCGAGGTCTATCCCCATCCAGCCCAAGTCAGTCTCTTTGGATCGGCGAAGACCCTGAAGTATAAGGCACGCAAAGGCAGGTCGCTTGCAGATCGACGTGTCGAGTTTGAACGATACCATGGCTATCTAGCGAAGTTGCGCGATGGTGATCCGCCGGTTGCGGTTGGACTCGACGACCTGCTGAGCACTGACTTGTCTGCTCTGCGCGGCAAAGCGCTCAAAACCCATGAAGATCGACTTGATGCAGTTACGTGTGCGTACATTGTCTGCTATCTGTGGCATCATGGACCGAAACGCACACAGATCTACGGCTCTCTTGAAGGCGGACACATACTGGTCCCCATGATATGATCGGCGGAAGCCGTTGGTAGTCTGCCGACGCTAGAAATTGCGGGAGGTATCCATTGGAAGAGCAAGTACAAGGCTCCGACAAGAGCGTCTCAAAGCCGGACAACTTGAATGCGCTCATCGGCGTGTTGACAAGACGCGAGGTGGAAGCACGCGTGCTTGCGCCGATTTTGGATGCGCTGTCCAATGAATTTGGACGAGATGCAGTCCATGCTGTCGTGCGCGACGCCATCATCCGCATCGCACATGAGCAGGGCGCGCAGCTCGTCGCGACAATGGGTGGCGATTCGCTCGATGCCTTTGCCGAGTCGCTACAATTCTGGACCAAAGACGATGCGCTGGCGATCGATGTGATCGCACGGGATGAGCAAACATTTTCCTTCAACGTAACCCGTTGCCGATATGCCGAACTCTACCGGTCACTTGGCATCCCCGAGTTGGGAAAGCTACTTTCCTGCAATCGGGACAACGCATTGATCGAAGGATTTAACAGTGACGTTGCGTTGACACGGACTCAAACGATTATGGAGGGCGCTCCATACTGTGACTTTCGCTATCGATTGCAGCCTCAGCCAATCAAGCTGGAACACGACTAGCTTCTCTTGACGTTTTTCCAGAGGGCTAAGGCGCATCCTTGCCTGCTGATCATCGATGTGAATGTGTGGCGAAAAGGCTTTTTGACGCGGACTCATCGATTAGCAGGCAGGTCAGTCTCTCTTGGGAATGGCGATTTTCTATTTTGAATAGGGCACACACTATGAAAATCCGTTTGATGGTACTCATTGGAACCGTGTTGACAGTGACACTGGTGATTTCGCTACGAACCGTAGCTGCGGCTGGAGAGATCCCTTCTGTATCGCCTGCCCAGGGCCAGATCCGGATCAATGAATTCATGGCCTCCAACAGTAGCGTGTTGGAAGATCCGGACGAGCCGGGTGAGTTTCCCGATCGGATCGAACTCTACAATCCGTCCGCTTCGCCAGTGAGCCTGGATGGCCTCTATTTGATAGAGGGCGATCCGGGCGATCCTGTCCGCTTTGCCATCAGCACCGGTCTATCGATTCCCGCACAGGGATTCCTTGTCTTTTTCGCTGATGACGATCCCTCGCAAGGCAAGCTACACACGAATTTTCGGCTGAACAAAGAGGGCGGCCAGATCGGCCTGTATGGCGATCTGGATGCTACTGAACCGATCGATACGCGACTATATGGGCCGCAGGACACCGATTCCTCCGAGGGTCGATACCCTGATGGGGGCGCCTGGGAGCCACTGGATCGCCCAACGTCGCTGGATCGCCCAACACCGGGGCGGACCAACACCGTCTCGCCGCCGTTGATCACGGACGTGACACACTCGCCCGAGTTGCCAAGTCCGGACGAAGTGGTTGAGGTAACGGCTGTGATCAGTGACGACGGTCAGATTGTGGAGGCATCTTTGATCTACAGTGTGACCGGGATACCGGGCGATACAGCTGCGCTGCCGCCCATTACGGCGTCGATGACCCTGGTTTCTGACAATCGTTATGCTGCACAGATCCCAGCCCAATCCAGTGGGGCGATGGTCTACTACCGCGTCACAGCCCGTGACAACGATGGACTGGTGGCGCCGGACCCGGATCTGGTGCGAATTAGCTCATATCGTTACCCGGTCGGCTACGTGAAACCAGATCTGGTCATCAACGAAGTCATGGCCGATAACAAGAGCCTGCTTGAGGATCCGGATGATCCCGGCGACTATCCTGACTGGATTGAACTGTACAACGCAGGATCATCCACGGTCCTCTTGGATGGGCTATTCTTGACGGATAGGATGAGCAATCCAACCAAGTTCGCTATCACCGACGGGTTGACCCTTGCCCCGGGCGCCTTCGTGCTCTTCTATGCAGATGAGCAGCAGGAGCAGGGCGAATTTCATACCAATTTCCGGCTGAACGATCAGGGAGAAACAGTTGGACTATTCGGGGCAGAGGGCAGCGTTGAGATCGATCGACTGAAGTATGGTCAGCTCACTGTTCATGTTGCATACGGGCGCTATCCTGACGGACCAGATGGCCAGAAGCAGATTCTGGTGTGCGCCACACCCGGCGAGACCAATATTCTGTGTGATCAGAAGTTGTTCATGCCGGCTATTACAGCAGAGTAGGCAGCGTGAATCATTTCCATCGGAGCACGAGCCGGCTTCGCGCTTTACCGTCTAGCGATGTGTAGAGCGTCGTCCGACCATCGATGATGATGATATCTGCATGGCCGAGGCCTACGTTGCCGGGCAAGTCAACCAATATCGGGTTCCCGGCGAACAGCGTCCACGGCCCATCGATCTGGTCGGTGAGGCTGCGGGCCAGGCCGAGGCCGAATTGGGTATCACCGGCGTCGCCTTCCCCCGGGCCGCGCACCCCTTCATAAAACATATAGTATCGGTCTCCGACCTTGAGCAGATCCGCCGAACTGATAGTCCGAAAATCGAAGGCGGCATCGGCTTCAGGACCGGATTTGTCGGCGGGACCGTAGGTCTCTGAGCCGGTGAACAGCGGGGTATGGTCGCAGGTTCGCAGTAGTGATGTCGGTGAGCCAGGAGCCCCTCGGTAGCAGCTCATACTGCCTGGGTTCTGCCCAGCGCCAACAAATAGAAAGAGTTCTTTCTCGTCAAATTCATTGTTCGCCACGGTCAGACCCGGCGGGCTACCGACCAGACAATCGTACGACTGTTCGGCGTATGGGTGCGTCCCAATTCTTGCTTCCGGGCGACAGGGCATCAGCCAGTCCGCCCAAATACCCGTCATGGGAACCTCTTCAGGCGGAGACCAGTCCACGCCATTGGTTGAACGGCGCAGGAAATTGTTGGCCCGATACTCATAGACCATCGTCCATTTTTCGCCATGTCCATCCACATGACGGACAACCTGCGGATATTGCTGTTGGTCGATGTGGTCGATCTGTGAGTCGCATGGGCATTGGCGGCAGGGGATGAGACAGGTTGCTTCTTGCTCACCAGTTTCTGGTCCGGATGGAGGCCACGGTGCAAAGGTCCTACCATTGTCTCCGCTTGCAAGCAATACGACACAACCTGGGAACTCAACGGGATCACCGCATTGGTCGATGACACCGGCGGACGGCCCGCTCGCATGAATGTAGGACAGAAGGCGACCGTCATCCAGCGCCAACGTATCCGATTCGCCCATCGGTAGCCCGGTTGATTGTCCTTCGATCACGAAATCAGCGGCCCCCTCCCAATAATCGTCTAGAGTCGGGTGCTCGTCTGTGGGGGAATGGGGGCTTTCTATTCCAGGCATGGCGACTACACAACCGGAGAATAGCATGCCACAAAAGGCAATGAACAAGGGGTAAAGAAGGTTCGGGTGTGGTAAGTCGGCAGATTGTCTCATGGTCGTGGGCAATTATACACCAGGCGATCGACTGGCGAGAAGACGAGGCACTCCGTCGAGCAGCGAGGTCGGGTCCTCTGCTCTGTTGATCCTGGCCGTAGAACGGGAGGGGCCCACCGACATAAAAATGTCGATGGGCCCGTACAAAGGAGGAACCAAAGGAGGTGCTGGTTCTGGATGTCGTGAAGTAAGCTCCCCTCAAACTTCACAACTCCGGATAAAGGTCAAATCCCTGGCTAAAGCTTCGAGCTTGCTCTCGGCGTTCCAGCGTGACTAACTTGGTCTCAACCGTTATGCGGAATGATCGCAGGCGCCAGCCCTATTGCGGATCCGGATTCATCGCGAAATTCACCGCAACTTATCCATTTTGAAGGTGTTTTCTGTTGGGAGAGGGCAGAACCGTTGTTCCCATTATTGATCGATTGAGCAATCGGTTGAACTCTCGCTAACAGTTACGAACAATTGTAGGGGTAGCGTGTTGTGTGTGTGTTGTGTCGCTGTGTTCTTCCCGATGTTTGACAGGCAACAGTGCACTAGCTACAATAGCCCGTGCGTCAATTTCTGAGGCAAGTTTTGCGTGACGTTGACCGCAGGGCTGTAAAGAAGGCCGCCGACACAGGCTGAAATCGAGATATAGACAAGAACTGAATTTCCATATTGGCATCAAGGAGAAACGATTTATGGCAAACGGCACTTTTACGCGCGTACAAGCTATCATTGTTGAGCAATTGGGTGTGGACGCTGACGAAGTTACCATGGAAGCCAGCTTCCGCGATGATCTCGAAGCCGACAGCTTGGACCTGGTGGAACTGATCATGGCGTTCGAAGAGGAATTCGGCGGAGAGATCAGTGACGATGAAGCACAGAATCTTACAACTGTCGGCGATGTTGTAAATTACCTCGACAGCCAGGCAGCATAGGCAACGCGATCGTTTTAGATATTCGATTGAATCCGAACGGGTTCGATCGAATATCTACTTCACAAATAGAACGACAAGCAAAGAGCGGGAGCGAAGATACTCTATCTTCGCTCCCGCTCTTTGCTTGTCGTCATTGCCCTCGAAGACCGTTCTTGCCCCGAGTTGCACTAGTTCAGTTTTTGCGTGAATACCACGACAGAAATCCGGGGGCCTACGTCTGGGAGGAACTGTACAATGATTTCCGCCGGGATTCACTAGGCATAGTATCGAATGACGGAAACCACTCGGCCCATGATCCGAACTTTGCTCGCATCCCGTACGATAGGTTGGTAGGCGGGGTTATCCGGCTGTAATCGCACCATTTTGCCTTCGGGGTAGAAGTACTTCAGAGTCGTCTCCTCGTCCCCATCGATCCATGCCGCAACCATCTGGCCATTCTCTGCCCGTTCTTGATGCCGCAGGACGACCACGTCGCCGTCTCGGATGCTGGCGTCAATCATTGAGTCACCTTGCACCTTGAGTGCATAGAGGCCGTTTATGTTGCCCAACTTACTCGGTTCCAACATGGCCTCGGAAACATCGATCCAATCGATCGGATTGGCATCGCTGCTCGGTTCAACCTGTATTGGTTCACCGGCTGCGATGTACCCGAGGACCGGCACCCGCATATGGGGGTCGATGGCAGATCGTGCCGGTGCGCCTGCTGAGTGGTTTGCTGCAATAGGGGGTACATCTGAATCGTCAATAAAATCCATTTCGACAAGCTTGGGCCAATTGAGTGAAAGGCCGCGGCTGACTTTCTGATGCCGTGTCACCAATTCCAACTCTTCGAGCCGTGTCAGATTGTAGTTCACGACCGATGTGCTGGAAATCCCAACTTTCTCACCAATCTCGCGAATAGTCGGTGGGAACTCCTCTTCGCGATAGAAGGCTATGATGAATTCCAACATCTTCTGCTGACGTTCCGAGAGCGACACCATACGTTGCCTTTCCTTACTGTTTCATCACTGTTTCATCACTGTTTCATCACTGGTTTGTGGTGATTTGCCAAGGGGTGCCTGGATTTCAGCCGATCCGCTTTGTGATTCCATTTGCTGGTTGCGCTGCCGGGTCCAAGACCCACAAGCAAGGTCTTCAACCAGTAGGCCACATGGTTAACCCAGGCGTATCCCAATGCGAACACTTGTTTCCCAAATTATCCCAAGTATACAAGAACATCTGTGCTGTGTCAATACCCAAAACGCACGTTTGTTCTGAAAACGGAAGAATTGGCGGTGAAGGTTCGGGAATGGCGGGAGGGGTGTCAGGTGTCGAGGTCACCGTTTTCGACGAAGGACCTGAAGCGTCGCCAGTATTCATCTCGTTCTTTGGGTCCCGTGGTTGGATCGGGGAATCGCTGATCGGCTTTGGCCTGGCCCCGTATCATGGCCTCTTCCATATCGATGTCACACAGATAGGCCAGCTTAAAGAGCATCACCTGAAGGTCGCTCAGCTCAAGCGCTAGTTCATTTCGGATGCTTTCGAGATCGTCGGGATCGGGCGCACGGTATCCTTCGATCATCTGCACAAGCCTGCTGACTTCGCCCATCTCTTCCACGGCGTGCAACAATGTGTGGCTGGGCAGCACCCGATCCCAGTCGCGGGCCTGATCCCACTCTTTGAGCCAATTTTGATATTCGCGAATTTGCATTGGGTAATCCTTGTATAGCCATTCCTGCCACAGATGCCTTTACTGCAAAAAGCCTTTTCTTGACACGATTGGACACGAATTTGCACGAATTGTGTCGTCGCCCCAGAGAGGAGATTCGTGTCCATTCGCGTAAATTCGTGTCAAGATCCCTTTTTGCAGTGGACTCACCTGTGGCAAAATCTTTGATTCGAGTTCGACAAGCGTACGTTCTACGTTACGCTTCTTAGACGCCGTAGAAACTCGGTGGATTTGAGATGTCGTTCCAGAATCGCCAGCAAGTACCGATGGAGAATGCTCTGGACCGTCTGCATGATCGCCGGGCGCACTACGAGCGTCTGCACTTCACTCCATGGACGGCTCTGCAGATAGCGCAACACCTTCAGCACATCCGGCGTCACCGGCTCAACGTCCCGGCGCTCTGACTGACATCGGGGGCAGATCACACCGCCTTCTGCAAGAACCAGGAAGTTGGTCACCGGCTCAAGGGGTTGGCCGCAGTCGACACAGCGAAAAAGCTCTGGTTGGAATCCGGTGAAGCTCAGTAGACGCAGCTCAAACCACCGTAGAAGGACATCAGCCCGTTGTTGCTCCGCCTGTATGCTGATGGCATCGATTTCGCGTAGGGCAAATAGCAGCAGATCCCAGAGTAGCTGGTTTTCGTCCTCTTCTTCCGTGAAGCTATCCACCAACTCGCAAACGTAGGCGGCATGACCGATGCCTTCCAGGCTGTCACGTAGACGGCGGAAGCTCTCAATGGTCACCACTTCTGTAATGATATCCCAGGTGCGTGCGTGCGAGGCCAGCAACGATGTGTGCGAGAAGAGTTCCAGATGGCCCGCTTTGCGACTGGTTGTCTTGCGGATTCCTTTGGCAATCAGCAGGCGTTTGCCCATGGAGGGCGTATAGACAGTCAAAATGCGGTCGGCGTCGCTGAAGTCCCGACGCCGTAAAACGACTGCATGGGTTCGATAGGCTCGCTGACGTTGGTTGGCTGGCATAGTTCGCTGTTGCTATCCGTTCGAGAACCGAACACTTGTTTTATTCGGGCCTCGCTATTGTACCATCCGGGGAAGGGGCGAACAAGGAACGGGAAGAGCGAAACCGTCATTCAGATGGGCGCCAATACCACCACAGAAGTCCGGCGCCTCCACCGCTGACCGCAACTGTATGGGGATTCCCGCCGGGATTCACTAGCCTCAAAATAGTCCCGACTGTGCTGGTTCGTGTAGGAGATCAAAAAAAGAGACGTCGCACTTAGCGACGTCTCTCTTCTGTTTGGTACCCCCAAGGGGACTCGAACCCCTGTTGCAGGCTTGAAAGGCCTGAGTCCTAGGCCACTAGACGATGGGGGCGCAAACCCGAACTGACTGTCATTTTTCTCAGTCATTTCTAGGACTGGCGGTAGTATAACAGGGGGTCGAAAGTTGGTCAAATTCGAGGTTCGAAAAAGTGTTGTAGAGTTCGATGGCGCGAGGCCGATTGCGCTGAACCTCCATCCGGCCATGAACCCATTTGCACTGTCTCAGCCAGGGTGTCGATGTCGATTCCGGCACTCTTTTTTCCCAATCTCTGCGCTATGGTAGACTTCAAGCTACTCGTTCGGTTCATAAACCCGGGTTGGGTTCTGAGATTGATTGGAGGAAGCATGGCGGATAAACTGGTCGTCGCTTGTGTACAACAACGCATGCGGCTGCCGCATACTGTCGATGACTTTCGAAGCGACTTGACCCGATTTATGCGCGCCGCTCAGAATAAAAATGCTCGCCTCGTGGTCTTTCCGGAGTTGGCAGGTCTGATGGCGGCTCTTCCCCTGTTGGCCGATGTCCGTTCGACTATGCTAAAACGAGCGGATCGGGGTCGGCGCCGCCACGCGAGTCTTTGGCAACGCGTAAACGGGGCGCTTGCCGGTAGCGTGGCCTCGGCCATGCGTGCAGACCTGCGCATCAGCGTCGCGGGGCTGCTTGATGCCTCGGCCACCGATCTCTGGCATTCGTACACGACCGTCTTCGGTGAACTGGCGCGAGAGTTCAACATGACCATCGTCGCCCCGTCCGCCTATCTTCCCGATCCGTTCGACGGCGTCATTCGCAACCTCACCGGTGTATTTGGGGCCAACGGCGAGCTGCTCGGCACCCAGTCCAAAGTATTGCTCCACCCAGAAGATGAAGACCTCGCCCAGGCCGGATCCGGCTGGGAGGTGGTGCCGAGCGATGTGGGGCGGTTGGGGATCATGATTGGCAGCGATGTCCTCTACCCTGAAGTGGGCCGGCTGCTGGCCTACCAGGGAGCGGAAGCGTTGATCTGCCAGGGCGCTTGTCCCGATCCAATTCTCTACAATAAGGTTCGTGCCGGTATGTTGGCACGTATGCAGGACAATCAACTCTTCGGATTGGTCAGCTTTCTTGTCGGCGGCAATGAGCTGAGCCGTCGCCAGCGGTCGCCCTTTGTCGGCAAGTCCGCCATCTTTGCGCCTCAGGAATTGACGCCTCGATACAACGGTGTGCTTGTCGAGATGGGCAACCAACGCAGCGAAGGCGTGCTGACGGCAGAGTGGGATTTTCAGGCGCTGCGCGATCTCTGGGAGTCTTCCGACACGCCGGTTCGCCAACAGGTGCCGCCCATGCAAGTGAAGCAGTTGATGGCAACGCTCTACGCTCGCCTCCAGGCCGCCGATCTCAGCTTGCTCACGGCCGATGACACAGTGAACCCCGATGCCGGCAACAGCGATGATGAGACAGTAGGGGTGGAGGACCTGATTGTCCAGGCCTCTATCACCAGCCGCTGGCCGTTGCCCAACTTGGACGAACTTGATTCTGATTTGAGTGATGTATGGGAAGAACCGGCCACCCAGACTCTTCTGCAACCAGGTGGTTCCGGCAACTCACAGACCGTCATTCGTTACGACGATGAGACTGACGAGATGGATGCGCTGCCGCGGCCCGACGATGAGTAGATGAGAAGCTGCGCGATCCAGAGCCTTGGAACCTTGTAGGGTAGATCGAAACGGGATGCGTGAGACGTGATGGGCGTCCAGCCACAGTTCACGTTTCACGCATCACACATTGACTGAATGGTTTCCAGATGAACAGAAGATCACCGCGGCGACCAGGCAACCACGACACCGGGGCCGACTGGAATGGCTCGCTCGCCCTCTCCCAGCGGCTGCACCCATATTCCCGATCTGCCCCGATCCGTGCCTGCATAGGTGAAGGCGCTGCTGTCGGGCGCCCAAATCGACATGCTCTGGGCGTACTGGTCAAAAAAGGCCAGGTATGACTGAAAGAAGGTGCGAGACGGCAGGAAATCAGCGTACTCAGTCTTCCCCTTTCCATCCCAAACATTCCAGCGAAAATCGATGCGCTGCCCACCCGAGTCGGGGGTCAGGTAGGCCAATTTCTGGCTATCGGGGCTCCAGTAAAAAGCGATCACTGGAACTGCCGACAGCTCCCGCGTCTGCTGCGACTCGAGTTCATACACGAAGAGTGGCCCCAGCGCAGCCATGCCGCTTTCACTTTCACTGACGACATAGGCAACCTGGCGCCCATCGGGGCTGAGCGAAAAGGTGATGCGATCAACGTAATCGGTGACTTCCTCCACCAGGCCGCCCTCAAGATCGGTGACGATTAGACGTTGTCTATCCTCTTCAGTCACCGCGTAGACCAATTCGTCTCCACTGGTCGCCCACTGGGGAGCCGGGAACGTGCCTGCGAGGGTGTCGATAGATTCCCGATCACCGTCCAACGCCTGGAATGCCAATTCGTTATCGCCGATGTGGGTCAACAGCCGTTGGCTGTCCGGCGACCAGGAGAAATAGAGCGGCTGTCCCTGGGCCAATGTGGACGTAGCCAATGGTTCGGAGCCGTCGAGGTTGGTGGGTAGTTCTGCCAGGCGCAGCGCCATCGAGGGAAGGCTGCCGTTGAGCCAGTTGCTCAGGTAGGCGAGCCTTGAACTGTCCGGGCTCCAGAAGATGTAGAAAGGTGCGAAGGGCACCTCCGCATCGATCCGTTCGCTGCCATCCCACTGGGCTGTCGTAATCGTGCTGGTCGGGTCGCCGTCTGCTGTCTCGATCTCGGTCCAGGCGATGCGCTTTGCGTCAGGCGACCAGGTCGGCTGCAAGTATTGTTTGCTGGTGGAGGCGTCGCTGGTCAGCGAGAAGCGATCCGTGCCATCCGGGTTGACGGTATAGATGTTGCCGTCGGAGCCGAGTACGAGCAGGCGGTTTTCAGATTCGGGCGACATCTTTGTCGATAGCTCCCCGGGCATGGGCAGCGCCGCACCAGAGGTTCCATCAGACAGGAGGACAGGCTGGCAACCGGCAAGCGCCAGCATCAGGAAAGCCAGTGAAAGAATCATGCCGACAAAGCGGCGTTGTCGTTGAACCATGCGATCTCCTTTTCGAGATGCGAGATACCCGAGTCTCGTCGTATCGTAGCCGAAGAATGGGCCGGTTTATGCAAATCGGCTTACAAAGGGGGAATGGGAACAACACCGACGCGTGGGTGAAAGCGGGAATGAATTCCGCTGCTAACAGCGAGAAGCGCCCTCAGGCGCTTTGTGTTGAGCGTGTCGTCTGAGGCAAAGGGTCAGTTGCTGAGGCGACGGATCGGTGTTGGAGGCGGGTTTTGACCCTGTCTCCCTGTGTACGCGCAGCCGCACGAATTTGACAGGTCCGATCGACACTGTTATCATGCCGCAGATCCTGATAGCCAATGTCTTTAGCCAATGGCGTACATCATGCGATTTGAACGCAGCATTTCCATCAACAAGAAGAGCAAGAAGGCCAACCCGGACTGAGTCTGGATATCCGTGCTTGCTCGCACTTCTGAGTAGATAGCAACCGGCCATCCAGACGGATGAGCCGGTTTTTTTGTGCATATTCACACTGCCCAGATTCAACTGCCAATGATGGCCTCCTGCACAGATGCAGACCCGGCATGAAAACCCAGTTTCAGCACGAAACGATGCCAGGAAATGCGAGATCGTTCGATAACGCTTTTTTGATCGGCTCGTTGAAACTGGTCTGACACGAGTTCGGATCCACAGGAGAACCAGTCCATGAGTCTTGAGAACTTTGCCATCATTGAATCGACGCTGCGCGAGGGCGAGCAGTTTGCCAATGCCTTCTTTACCAGCGATCAGAAGGCGGAGATCGCCCGCCTGCTGGATGCGTTCGGCGTCGAGTATCTGGAAGTTACATCGCCTGTAGCCAGCCCTCAGAGCCTGGCCGACTGCAAGCGCATTGCCGGGCTTGACCTGAACGCCAAGGTCCTGACCCACGTTCGCTGCCATATGGACGATGCCAAGGTTGCGATTGATACCGGCGTCGACGGCATCGACGTGCTCTTCGGCACCAGCAGTCTGCTGCGCGAATTCTCGCACGGCAAGGACATCGCCCACATCGTTGAGTCGGCCATCGAGGTCGTTGAGTTTGTCAAAAGTCAGGGCATTGAGGTGCGCTTCAGCAGCGAGGATAGCTTCCGCAGCGATCTGGTCGATCTGCTTACCATCTACCGGCAGGTCGACTACATCGGCATCAACCGTGTCGGCATCGCCGATACCGTGGGCATCGCCCATCCGATGCAGGTCTACGAATTGATCAAGACGCTGCGCGGCGTCGTCGGCTGTGACATCGAGTTTCACGGCCACAATGACACCGGCTGCGCCATCGCCAATGCCTATGCCGCGCTGTCGGCCGGGGCCACCCACATCGACACCTCTGTGTTGGGCATCGGCGAGCGTAACGGCATCACACCGCTGGGCGGCTTCATCGCCCGTATGTATGCCGACGATCCCGAAGGCATCCGCGGCCGCTACGATCTGCCGCTGCTACGCGAGGTGGAGAACATCGTGGCCGAGCTGGTCAGCGTGGATGTGCCCTTCAACAACTACATCACCGGTTACACCGCCTTCACCCACAAGGCCGGCATCCATGCCAAGGCCATTCTCAACAACCCGAGCACCTACGAAATCCTGGATCCGGCCGATTTTGGGCTGACCCGCTACGTCCATGTCGCTCACCGCCTGACCGGCTGGAACGCCATCAAACAACGGGCCGAACAGCTGCAGCTCGATCTGACCGACGATCAGATCAAGATCATTACCGCCCAGATCAAGGCCCTGGCCGATCAGAAGAACCTGAGCCTGGACGACGTGGATGTGCTTCTGCGCCACTATCACAGCCAGGATGTGCATACCACGGCGTCGGATGCTGTGATTACGGAACTGAATCTTTGAAATATCGGGATGCCGATTCGAACAAGGAATCAAGATGATGGTTCTGCCACAGGATACCGTGTTGTTGCTGATCGACGTGCAGAAAGGCTTTGACGATCCTGTCTGGGGCCGTCGCAACAACCCGGACGCCGAAGAAAATATGTCGCGTCTTCTTCAATCATGGCGCGCCGGCGGACGCCCGGTCATCCATGTGCAACATTGCTCGGTCACGCCCAGTTCGCCGCTTCGTCCGAATCAGTCCGGTGTTGAGTTTCAAGAATTTGCTCAGCCAGTCGAAGACGAGCCTGTTTTCCAAAAGAATGTCAACAGCGCGTTCATCGGTACAAATCTTGAGGACTATCTGCGGAAACACGATTTGAACAGACTTGTCATCGTCGGGCTGACCACCAACCATTGCGTCTCGACGACCACGAGGATGGCCGGCAATCTGGGCTTCGAGACGTATCTCGTTGCCGATGCGACGGCAACCTTCGACCGCACTGGCCACGATGGTCGTCGCTATCCGGCGGAGCAGGTGCACGACCTCGCGCTTGCCAGCTTGCATGGAGAGTTCGCTACCGTGATCGAGACTGACGAAGTACTGACGCACCTGAGAAGGACCGACTAATGGACGATCACGAGATTCCATCCGATCCGCAGCCGTGGCAGACGCTCTCAACCCGGGTCGAATTCGACAATCGCTGGGCCGGCATCCATGTCGACGAGGTGCGGCTGCCCAATGGCGTTCAGTACGAGTACACTCGACTGCGACCAGCCGGCGTCGGCGTGGCCGTGGCAGCCATTGACGGCGAAGGACGCATCCTCCTGGAACGAGAGTACCGCCATGGATTGGGCCAGGTGATCTGGCAGTTGCCCGGTGGTCTGGTTGATGAGGGCGAAGACCTGATCGAGGCAGGGCTGCGCGAACTGGCTGAAGAGACCGGGTACGCGCCGCAGCCTGTGAATCGTGAAACCGTGCGCTATCTGGGCGCAGTCTGGGACAATCCTGGGTTGGGTCCGACTGTCAGCCATGTCGTCGCTGCTTTGGATGTGGCGCCAAGCACTGCCGCTGCGCTCGAACCGACCGAGTTCATCGCCTTGCACTGGTGTTCAGCCGACTGGCTCAAGGAGGCCGTGCGCTGCGGCGAAATCAAGGAGCGCACCATTGTGGCTGCCGTGGCCTATCTGTTGCTCAATCAGTTGATCTAGACCGAGACCCGACGCAGTTCAACAGGCATAGACGACCAAACAAGTCTGGATATCGATTTCATGACCGATGCATCAGTGAACCCACAGACATTCGCCCAGAAGGCCTTGGCTCGGGCCGCCGGCCTGGACGCCGTCGAAGTCGGCCAGGTGGTTGATGCGCGGCCCGATGTCGTGCTCTCCCACGACAACACGGCGGCCATCCGGCGCATCTGGCAGCAGTTCGGCCAGGAGCATGTCGTTATCCCCGAGCGCATCGCCATCACGTTGGACCATGCCGTGCCTGCGCCGACCACACGACACGCCCAGAACCACGCCGAGATTCGAGCGTTTGTGGCCGAGCAGGGCATCAAGAATTTCTTCGAGGTCGGCCGCGGCATCTGCCACCAGGTGTTGAGCGAAGAGGCTGTGGTACTGCCTGGTCAAACCATTCTGGGCGCAGACTCGCACACGACTCACTTCGGCTGGATGGGCGCGTTCGGGGCGGGCATCGGCCGCAGCGAGGTGGCGACCTTGTGGGCCACCGGCGAACTGTGGCTACGTGTCCCCGAGTCGATTCGCATCGTGCTCGATGGCGATCTGCCGGTGGGCGTGACGGCCAAGGACTTCGCCCTTCATATCATCGGCGATCTTGGGGCGGATGGCGGTCTCTACGCCTCCATCGAGTTTTCCGGTTCGGGCATCGAGGCGCTATCCATCGATTCGCGCATGGTCCTGCCGAACATGATGGCCGAGTTTGGTGCAAAAAATGCGTATGTGGCGCCGGATGAGAGGACGGTCGACTATCTAAGATCGAAGATCAAAGATCGGGAGGCCGACGATTTCGGCACCGGTGAGAAAGACCGCGGTGAGGCTCAGTTCTTCGATCTTCGATCTTCGATCTTCCCTGACTCTGATGCAAACTATTTGGCGGAGTATCACTACACCGCCGCCGATCTGGAGCCGACCATCGCCTGTCCGCATACCGTCGACAACGTTGTGCCGCTGTCACAGGTGGCGGGTACGACTGTACAGCAGGCGTTTCTGGGCACTTGCACCAACGGGCGCTTGGAGGATCTCGCTGCCGCCGCGGATATCGTTCGCGGGAGACGTGTGGCGAGGGGCACGAGATTACTGGTCATTCCGGCATCAAGTCAAGTGCTGTCTGCTGCGCTGGCCGCAGGGTATATCCAAACTTTGGTGGATGCGGGTGCGGTCATCGGCGTGCCCGGCTGCGGTCCCTGCATGGGCAACCACATGGGCATCCCTGCCCTTGGTGAAGTGACAATCTCCAGCGCCAACCGCAATTTTCGCGGCCGCATGGGCACGCCCGAGTCCGAGATCTATCTGGCCAATCCAGCCGTGGTCGCGGCCTCGGCTATTGCCGGGCAGATCGCCGATCCGAAAGAAATAATTGGATAGAGCGCGGATAGGGCGGATCAGGCGGACGCCCGCGAATTGGAAAAGACAGATCCGTTCAAGTCAGCCCAAACTACTCAATTCGCGGTCCATCTGGAGATACTATGCAAATCGCGGGTCGATCATGGAAATATGGGGACAACGTCAACACCGACGTCATTTTTCCCGGCAAGTATACCTACACGCTGACAGCGCGATCTGACATTGCCGCGCACGCTCTGGAGGATCTCGACCCGACTTTTGCAGAAGGCGTACAGCCTGGCGACCTGATTGTGGCCGGGCGGAACTGGGGATGCGGTTCCAGTCGAGAGCAGGCCGCCACTTGTCTGGTCTACAACGGTGTGGGCGCGGTGATTGCTGAAAGCTTTAGCCGCATCTTCTATCGCAATGCGCTCAACAACGGCCTGCTGGCCATTGTATGTCCGGCTGCTGTCCCGAATATCGTTGTCGGAGAGGAAGTTGTCATCGATCTGGACCGCAATGTCATCATCTGTGGAGCAGGCGAATTTAGCTTTCCGCCGCTCAGCCCCAGCGTGCTGGGCATTGTGCAGGCGGGCGGCCTGGTCGACTATGTCAAGGCCAAGTTGGCCGTGGCATGAGATCGTTGCTGATGCGCCTGGTCTACCGGCTGGCGACCATCTACTGGTGGTTCACACGGCCGATGATCGTGGGTGTCCGCGTGATGTTGATCCAGGATGGGCAGGTGATTTTGGTGAAACATACCTATCAAGATCACTGGTACTTGCCCGGCGGCGCAGTGAAGAAGGGCGAGATGCCTAGTGAGGCGGGCCGGCGCGAGGTGATGGAGGAAGTCGGATTGAAGAATATCCGACAGGTAAAGGCATCACAACAGGGAAGTGGTAGATTGTGGACGTTGGATTGTTTGGACGTGGATTGGGGATTGGATTTGCCATTGCCGCACCGGTCGGCCCCATAGGTCTGCTCTGTATTCAGCGCACGTTGAATGATGGACGCGTGGCCGGTCTGATCTCCGGCCTGGGCGCGGCCACTGCCGATGCGGTCTACGGCTGCATCGCCGCCTTTGGGCTGGTATTGGTCTCGGCCTTTCTGATCGAACATCAGTTTTGGCTTGGTATTATCGGCGGGATCTTTCTCTGCTATTTGGCAGCGCGCACGTTTGTTGCACCACCTGCTGATCAGGCGGCAAGTGTCCGGCGCGGGGGACTGCCAGCCGCCTATTTATCGACGTTTCTGCTGACTTTGACCAATCCGATCACCATCCTATCGTTTGTGGCCATCTTTGCCGGGTTGGGGTTGGCGTCGGAACAGAACGACTACGGCACGGCTATATTGATCGTGGCCGGCGTCTTCTGCGGGTCGGCGCTCTGGTGGCTGTTGCTGAGCGGCGGCGTCTCGCTCTTTCGCCGCCGCATCGGCCCTGAGACCATGCGCTGGATCAACCGAATTGCCGGCGTTGTCATTGGCGCTTTTGGGCTCTACGCCTTGTTGAGTGTGTTGATATGATCTTGTTGTCTAAGAAGTGTTATTCTCCACGCAGGCACGGAGAGGGCACAGAGGTGCACAGAGGAAACGCTGCAGAGATTGTTAAGTGGAAATGGCGATGAACCAAGGGGCGCAAGAGCGAACGCTACGCATTGGTCTGATTCCAGGGGATGGGATTGGGCTGGAGATTGTGCCTGCGGCTGCGGGTGTATTGGAGGCGGCCTTGGGTCTGGAATCGTGCCCGGTTGATTTTGTTGAATTGGCTGCGGGCTGGGATACTTTTCAGCGTGAAGGTACGGCGTTGCCCGACGAAACCTTGATCGCATTGCGAAATTGTGACGGAGCGCTCTTCGGTGCAGTCAGTTCGCCGAGCCAGCGGGTCGATGGATATAGCAGTCCCATCATCGGCATGCGCCGGGCGCTCGATCTCTACGCCAACCTGCGTCCCGTGGTCTCTGCACCAATTGCAAACAGCCGTCCTGGCGTCGATCTGCTGATTGTGCGTGAGAACACGGAAGGTCTGTACGTCAAGCAGGAGCGACTGGACGCCGACGGCGAGCGAGCCGTGGCGGAACGAGTGATTACCCGTCGCGCCTCGATGCGAATTGCCGAAATGGCCTTTGCCCAGGCCCGTCACCGTGCAGCGGCACGCGGCCATTCAGATGCAGGGAAGAGATTGCCGCTGGTCACCATCGTCCACAAGGCCAACGTTCTCAGCATCACCGATGGACTCTTTCGGGAAACGGTGTTGGGCGTGGCCGAGCGCTTCCCCGATATCAAGACTGAGGAGCAACTGGTCGATTCGATGGCCTATCGTCTCTATCTTGAGCCGGAGCGTTACGACGTCTTGGTTGCGCCCGATCTCTACGGCGATATTCTGAGCGACGCGGCGGCAGCCTTGGTCGGCGGCCTGGGCCTTGTGCCCAGCGCAAATGTGGGCCAAGACTTCGTACTGGCTGAACCGGTGCATGGCAGCGCACCGGACATCGCGGGACAGGGAGTTGCCAATCCGGTGGCTACGATTCGTGCCGCCGCCTTGCTACTGAAGTCACTTGGCCGGCAACAAGCCGCCGACGCCATCGACCGGGCCGTCGACAGCGTTCTTGTCGATGGACCGCGCACGCGGGATCTCGGCGGCGGGGCATCGACGGGAGAGGTTGCGCGGGAAATTGTCAAAAGATTGGGGGAATAAGAGATTAGGAGAGTGAGATATGGTGGGACTGCTGGACTATGGTTAGAGCAACACAATCCCTCAATCCCCTAATCCCTCAATTCCCGTTCCTTTGTCATAAACTGCTTGAAAATCAAAAAACCAACACTAAATCATAAGAATGTCTTTTGAGGAGCCAACCATGTCCATCCAAACTGCAAGTGGTGTTGCTGAATGTCCTGAGTGTTTCGGCGAAATCGAATTGAACGATGTGATGCAGAATGAGATCGTCCAGTGTTCAGATTGTGGCGCTGATCTTGAAGTTGTGAGCCTGGAGCCGTTCAAGCTTGAGGCCGCGCCCGAAGAGGAAGAGGATTGGGGCGAATAATGAGAGTCGGAATCCTCTACAGCCGAGTGCGCGCCGAAGAGAAACTGCTCTTCGAGGCATTTCAGAACCGTGGCGTCGACTTTGACCTGCTCGACGACCGAAAACTGGTCTTCGAGATCACGCAAGGCCAGCGCGATGACGCCATCTTCACGGATTACGACGTGATCGTGGAGCGCTGCATCAACCACAGTCGTGCGCTCTACAGCCTGCGTATGCTCAATGACCGCGGCGTTCCCACCGTGAACACAGCCCATGTCGCCGATGTCTGTGGCAACAAGCTCCAGACGACCAGCGCGCTGACGGCAGCGGGCGTACCGTCGCCACGAACGATGATCGCCTACACGGCAGACAGCGCACTGGAAGCGATCGAGGATCTGGGCTATCCGGTCGTGCTCAAGCCGGCCGTCGGCTCATGGGGCCGTCTGTTGAGCAAGCTCAACGACCGCGAGGCGGCGGAATCAGTCTTGGAGCACAAGGAAGTCCTGGGCACCTACCATCACTCGATCTTCTACATCCAGGAATACATTGACAAGCCCATGCGCGACATCAGGGCCTTTGTCGTCGGTGATGAGACCATCTGCGCCATCTATCGGGACTCGGAACACTGGATCACCAACACAGCACGGGGCGGTACGTCGAGCAACTGCCCGATCACGCTTGAGCTGAACGACATCTGCGTGCGCGCGGCCAAGGCAGTCGGCGGCGGCGTCGTGGCCATTGATGTGCTGGAGGATCCGGATCGCGGCCTGCTGGTCAACGAAGTGAACTACACAATGGAATTTCGAAATAGCATTCTGCCCACCGGCGTCGATATTCCGGATCGGATGGTCGACTTTGCGCTGCGGGTCGCCGAGGAAGGCTGGGCTGGAGCCAATGGCTGGGACAATGGCGCGCCTGATTATCATTCGGTCTCGTTGGCGGGCGGGGACTGATCACGATAGGCCGCGGATCAAAGAAGAAGAAATCCGGTTCTGTCCGCCTAATCCGTCCTGGTCTAATCCCGGAATGCTGGCTCAACGAAAATTGAACGCACCCTTTCAATTACGCGATCATCATGGTGAGGAATTATGGCTGAGAAGATACGTGCCGCAATTGTGGGGGCATCGGGGTATGTGGGCGGCGAGCTGTTGCGGCTGCTGCTCGCCCATCCCAACATTGATGTCCAACAGGTGACCAGCGAACGCAATGCCGACGCTTTCGTCCATTTCACACATCCGAATTTGCGCGGACAGACTAAGCTAAAGTTTGTCTTGGTTGATGATCTGGAAGCGTGTGATATGCTCTTTCTCTGCTTGCCCCACGGCGGAGCCATGGAGCGGATCGGACAGTTCAGTCAACTGGGGACGCGTATCGTCGATCTGAGCGCAGACTTCAGGCTGCGCGAGCCAGGCGACTACGTCCGCTGGTACGGCAAGGAACACGCCGATATTGACTGGCTGGGGCGATTCGTCTATGGGCTGCCCGAACTGCATCGTGATGAACTCAGTGGGGCGCAGTATGTCAGCGGCGTGGGCTGTAACGCCACAGCCACCAATCTGGCCATCTGGCCGCTCTTTGCAGCCGGCCTTGTGGAGGTTGAGCGGGGCGTAATATGCGAAGTCAAGGTCGGCAGCAGCGAAGGCGGCAACAGATCCAGCGACGCCACCCATCATCCGGAGCGAGCGCGGGTGATGCGCAGCTTTGCACCCACCGGCCATCGACACACGGCCGAGATCGTTCAAGCTATGCGGACAACGGGCTCCGAAGTCGACGTTCACCTGAGTGCCACCGCTGTGGACAACGTGCGCGGCGTGTTGGCCACGGCCCACCTCTTTGCCAATGCGGGCGTCACGGAGCGCGATCTCTGGAAGGCATATCGGCAGGCTTATCGCAACGAGCCCTTTGTTCGCATAGTGAAAGAGCGTGTCGGCGTCTATCGCTACCCGGAACCGAAGATTTTGGCGGGCAGCAACTACGCCGATGTCGGCTTCGACTACGATGAAGCCGGCGGTCGCATCGTCGCCATTTGTGCCATCGACAATCTGATGAAGGGCGCAGCCGGGACGGCAGTACAATGTATGAATCTGATGCATGGTTGGGATGAAACGACAGGGCTGACTTTTCCGGGATTGCATCCGGTGTAGTGATTTGGGATTGGGGAATAGGGATTGGGTTTGTGCTGCGACCAGGTCTTCCGATTCGTCCCAATCCCCGATCACCAGTCCCCGATCACCAATCCCTATTCCCGAATCACCAATACGAGCGAAGCGAGTACAACATGATCGTCATCAAAGTGGGCGGCGGCAAGGATTTGAATATCGATGCTGTTGTCGAAGATATTGCGGCGTTACGGGCATCGGGCAAGGAAGTGTTGTTGGTCCATGGCGGCGCGGAGACCACGAACGAGGTTGCTGAGGCATTGGGCCATCCGCCTCAATTTGTTACCAGCGAGAGCGGCTATGTCAGCCGGCGCACCGACCGACGCACATTGGAGATCTTCGAGATGGTCTACTGCGGCCAGCTCAACAAAATGTGGGTGGAAAAGTTCCAGCGCGCCGGCGTCAACGCCGTGGGCCTCAGCGGTCTTGATGGCCGCATTTTCGAGGGCAAACGCAAGGACAAGTTGCGTGTGCGCATCAATGGCCGTCGCATGGTGCTGCGCGATGATTGGACGGGCACGGTTGAGACCGTCAATACCGATTTGCTGAGTCTGTTGTTGGACGCGGGCTACTTGCCGGTGCTGACACCGCCCGCGTCATCTGATCAAGGCGAGGCCATCAACGTCGACGGCGATCGAGCTGCTGCCATGGTCGCTGCCGCCTTCGCTGCCGAGGCGCTGGTCATTCTCTCCAACGTGCCCGGCCTACTGCGCGAGTTCCCCGACGAGTCGACTTTGATCCGTGAAATACCAAAAGCCAAGGCCGATAGCTTCATGCAGTATGCCGAAGGGCGTATGAAGAAGAAGGTCATGGGCGCGGTGGAGGCCGTTGCCGAGGGGGTGCAGCGTGTCATCTTTGCAGACGGCCGCACCCAATCGCCGATTAGTCGCGCACTTCAGGGCGCTGGTACTCAGATCTTCTGATCTAGGGTTTCTGTGAATGGCTATTTGTGAGGGAGCCGATGTTAACTGGAGGCGATCATGATAGATCTTCATGCACTGGATGACATCCTGGAGCTCGACGAGGATGAAGAACGCTTCCTCGAAACGTATATTGACTCTCTGTTGGCAGATTTTGTGGAGTCATCAGAAGGCCAGACATTGTCTACCCAGATCGAGGGCATCGGATATTGGATAGGCTCGTTCATTCGCTATGGCTTTCTGTATGAGGGGTACACGTTACCAACGCTGGACACTGAAGAAGTGCAGGAGATCATGGAGGAACTCCTCCCACGCAAGGTCTCTCTGTTGGAGCCGAAAGATGCGGACGAAGGTCTGCTTGAGCTGGCGAGTTTCTGGACCTATTTGCAGCGAGAACATGAGCTTTCCAATGCCGAATCGATTCTTGCCTACTTGCGCTCTCTTCCTGTGGAGACATTCCGGGAATACATGTTCGATCCTGCACGCGCCGGTATGGCCAAGTCATTTTTTATGTCGGGTAGTTCGGCCGGCTTTGACATGTCTACCCAAGATGGTATTGATGAATACATTTCCATCTACAACGCTGCACGGATGTTAGACCTCGCTGCGCCGGATCCTGATGCGGCGACGAAATCGTTCACCGGTCAGACGAAGCAGAAAAAACGGAAGAAAATGGCGAAGGCGTCTCGGCGTGCCAATCGAAAGCCCAAGAAAAAGAAGCGAAAATAGGGGAGAGATCTTGATCGATATTGGACACATTGACTATGCAGCAGTAGAGGAGTCGATCCTGGGCGGTACAACCGCCCGCCGCGGACAGACCGTCATGGCGCGCGGCGAAGGCTCGTGGCTGTGGGACACCGAAGGCGTCCGCTATTTGGATATGACATCATCACAGGGCGTGGCCATGCTGGGTCATAGCCATCCGGCGCTGACCATGGCGATTGCGGAACAGGCGCAGCGCCTGATCTCCTGCCCCAACTTTTTCTACAACGATACCCGTGCCGCCTTTGCGGCGAAGCTGATTGAGGTCTTGCCGGATCATCTGTCGCATGCCTTTCTGGCCAACAGCGGAGCCGAGAGCATCGACGGAGCCATCAAGCTGGCGCGCCTGACCACCGGACGCCCACGCATCGTGGCCGCCATGCGTGGCTTCCATGGCCGTACCATCGGCGCACTCTCACTGACCTGGGAGCCGAAATATCGCAAGCCGTTCATGCCCTTGCTCGATGTCGACCACGTGCCCTATAACAACTTGGAGCGACTGGATGCTGTGGTCGGTGACGAGACCGCGGCGGTTCTGTTGGAGACGGTTCAGGGCGAGGGCGGGGTGAATCTGGGCGAGGCTGAGTTCCTGGAAGGCGCGCAACGTCTCTGTCAGGAGCGGGGTGCACTGCTGATCATTGATGAGATTCAGACTGGCTTTGGCCGAACCGGGCGGTGGTTCGGGTTTGAGCATTTTGATCTCCAGCCTGACATCATTTGTCTGGCCAAGGGGCTGGGTGCGGGCTTCCCGATGGGGGCCATCGTCTACACGGAGCAGGTGCACGAATCGCTCTATCCCGGCGCACATGGGACGACCTTCGGCGGCAATCCGTTGGCCTGCGCCGCCGGGCTTGCAGCCGTTGAGACCTACCAGCGAGAGCAGTTGATCGAACGATCTGAGCGTATGGGCGACTACCTGCAGACACGACTCCGGGAAGCACTGAGCGACCATGTGATCGTCCGTGAGATCCGCGGCGTCGGCCTGATGATCGGCATCGAACTGCGTCAGAAAGTCGGACCCTACTTGAAGCAGCTGATGGAAGAGCAGCATGTGTTGGCATTGCCGGCCGGCGGTAACGTGCTACGACTGCTGCCGTCACTGACGCTCTCGGAAGAAGAGGCTGATATTGCGGTTGCCGCCATTGCCGAGGTTCTTGCTGGTTGAGTGGTATTGGCCAATCATGTGGCAGTCACGGGCGACTGGTACTCGTTGGCTTACTTCCTCCGGAGCCACACCGACCATCATATTGGAAATGGCTGATCAAGATTGACCCAAGAGGATGCCGTCGAGTTGCTGCGTGGCCTCGTCGCGATACCCTCGCTCTCTCGTCACGAGCAAGCCGCCAGCCATTGGCTGGTCGGGGAGATGGCGCGGATCGGCTATGATCGAGCCTACGTCGATGGGGCCGGCAATGCCGTGGGCGAAATGGGCGATCAGAGTGCGTCTCGGACAATCGTCCTGCTGGGCCATATTGACACGGTGCCGGGTGACATCCCGGTCCGCATTGAGCCATCGGATGGTCTTGACGAGCGCGCTGGGGCCGGTCCTCTACGGGCGTGGCAGCGTTGACGCCAAAGGGCCGCTGGCTACGTTTGTGACAGCCGCAGCCGCCGTCGGCGGCGCATGGGCGCGTCAGCAAGATGTGCGCTTTCTGGTCGTGGGCGCGGTGGAGGAAGAGGCGGCCACCAGCAAGGGCGCACGCTTCATCCGCGACCAACTCGATGGGTCAAACCAGCCATTGCCGGATGCCTGTATCATCGGCGAGCCGAGCAGTTGGCGGCGCATCACCTTGGGCTACAAAGGACGCCTGCTGGTAAGCCTCAAGGCCAGCCAGCCCATGGCCCATACCGCAGGGCCCGATGCCGGCGTTTCAACGGTTGCTGTCGATTTCTGGAACTGGATCGCCGCCTATTGTGACGTGTTCAATGCCGAGCATGAGAAGATCTTTGACCGTCTGTTGCCCAGCTTGCGCGCACTGCACAGCGACACCGACGAACAACTCAACGATACGGTCACGGCACAGTCGGGCATTCGCCTGCCGCTTGATTTTGATGCCGCTGGTTTGGTCGAAGGGCTTGCCGCCTGGGCGGTTGACCGATCAGGCGCCGAGCAGGGGGAGGACCTTTCCAACCTCTCCGCCGATCTCGATGGGACATTGAGATTCGCTGGTCCGACATGTACCATTGAGTTGGGATTTCGCGGCTATGAGCGCGCCTGGCGCAGCGACCGCAGCAACACTCTAGTGCGCAGTTTCCTGGGTGCGGTGCGAGAGGTCGCTCCCGGCACGCGTCCCGGGTTCGTCGTCAAGACCGGCACCAGCGATATGAATGTTGTCGGTCCTGCATGGCAATGCCCCATTCTCGCCTATGGCCCAGGCGACAGCAATCTGGATCATACGCCCAACGAACATGTCCATCTTGACGAGTATTGGCTGGCACGTACAAGTGCTTGAACAGGCGCTGCGCAATTGGTCTACGTCGAAGCGCTAAGGCAGAAACTGAGTGCGTAAGTCAAGCGTATGAATGGCTCCTTGTTGACATCCAGGCACCCCGATCGCGACTATCACCCGATATCGGAAAAGAGCTGCAACATATTGTGTCTGCGTGTGCCTACTTACGCTGCCTCACCCCGTATGTCCTGGTTTCCCCGTTCTATTCTGATCCGAACCACACTCATTCTTTGCTCTAGCGGCCCCTTCCTTCATTGCCCTTTGCGTTGTCAGTGCTCACCCCCGAAAATTACTCATTTCGGATAGCAATTGAAGCGAGTTCGCTCTAATTCCCTCTGGTAGAGGTGTCCAAGGATGTGTTTGCCAGGAGGCGGGCTGTAGATAGTAGCCGCTATTCAGGCGAGACCGTCGCGGACCCAATTCCCGCTGAATTCCCCAAAATTTGATAATCGTATAGTCATCTAGAAAAATATAATGCAAAATGAACTCGTCCTTGCTTTGCGATTGGCGGCATGCTAGTCTGAATGCAGAAGACGCCGCCCAGCGTTTGGTCTATGGAATAGGGCGAATTAAGCGGCGTTAAGTGTGGAATGTTGCGCACAGTATTGAGACCGATAAGTTGAGGAGGGAACGAGATGCGAAAGCAAATCCGAACTTATCTACAGCACCCCTGGATGCGAACGGTAGTCAGTCTGCTGGCAGTGATATCGATTCTTGCCGGAGCGGCAATGGTCGGAGCAGTGCCACAGACGGCTGATGCATCCGATGTGATGAATGTAGTGAAGAACGGAAGTTTCGAGGGTGGATTCTACAGTCAGCCTGGCTGTGGGATGGTCGGGAATGAGTGGAGCTGCTTCACGAATGGCGGGGCGGCCGAGTACGGTTTCTACGATGATATGTGGGAGCCGGTGGTGGCAGACGGCAAGCACAGCCAGTTGCTGGAGATCAACACCAAGGGGCTGGTGGTGGCGGATGCGGATCGCTATTCGGGCATCTACCAGACGGTGCGGGTGAAGCCGGGCGAGGTGTACAAGTTGAGCCTGGCCGGCATGATCCGGACGACCAATTTTGAGGGTGATCCATGGCGGTACCGGGTGGAAGTGGGGTACACGGATGGGCCCAAGGCCGACTGGCGGCAGGTCAAGAACTGGCAGGACGTGGGCTGGGACGACTACTACCCACGGACGGAGCCGGGTGGGTTCAGCGGATTCATGGGCCAGATCAAGGCCAAAGAAGGGGCGCTGACGCTCTACATTCGAGTGTGGAAGAAGTGGGGCGTGCCCTACGAAGAGATCGATGTGAACCTGGATGCGATCTCGCTGGTGGGCATGGTGGACCCGATGGGAAAGCCGATGCCGATGCAGGGCGAGATGATGGCTGAGTCCGGCCATCCGATGCAGCCCATGGGCGGCCCCATGGACGAGATGAAGATGGGCTCCATGCCGCTGAGTTGCGGTGGCCCGAGTCTGCTCTACAACGGCAGCTTTGAGAAGGGCTTCAACCCGGCGAGCATTGGTTACGTGGGCAAGGGCTGGGGCAGCTACACCAATGGCGGCGCAGCGAACTACGGCTTCTACGACGACATGTGGGAACCGGTCGTGGCCGACGGCAAGCACGCCCAGCTGATTGAGATCAACACCAAGGGAATCATGCCGGCCGACGGCGACCGCTATGCAGGCATCTATCAGCGCATCGGCAAGCTGGAAGTGGGCAAGACCTACGAATTGACGGTCCACGGCGTGCTGCGTGGAACGGGTGGAGAGGGTGGAGACCCGAACCGGTGGGAAGCCCAGGTCGGGTACAACTGGGGCGGTGACACCAACTGGGAGCACGTGAGCAACTGGCAGGGCATGGACCTGGGCGGCATCCAGAGTCGAACGGAGCCGACGAGCATCGGGACCTACACGGTGCGTTTCATGGCCCAAGAGCCGAGCATGGTGTTGTTCCTGCAAGGCTGGTTCAAGTGGGGCGAGACGAACCTGGAGATGGATCTGAACTACGATGCGCTGAGCCTGCGGGCCTGCGAGTCGGGCGAGATGAAGCCGGGTCATCCGGACATGGGCGGCGGCATGCCGCCGATGAAGCCGGAGCATCCGATTGCCACCATGTGTGAGCATGTGGTGAAGCCGGGCGACATGCTGAGCGGCATCGCCGAGCAGTATGGCACGACGGTAGCGGCGCTGATGCAGGCCAACAACATCAGCAACCCGAACATTATCTACGTGGGTCAGAGGCTGGTGATACCGGGCTGTGAGATGGGGATGAGGCCGACGCCTTACAGGGCTGAGGGCATGATGCCCCAAGACATGAACCAGGGCATGAGCGGCATGAACATGGGGAACGAGATGTCGCAGGGTGGCATGCCCCACGAGCAGATGCCCGAAATGCCGATGGAGAGAATGCCGGCAGGGACGATGGGCATGATGGCCCCGATGCAAAATCCGCCGATGCAGGAGATGATGCATCGAGTGGCGGCAGGCGAGACGCTGAACGGCATTAGTCTGCGCTACGGAGCGGACCCGTACGAGGTGGCGATGATGAACGGAATCAGCAACGCCAACTTCGTCTACGTGGGGCAACAGCTGCGGATGCCGTGAGAACTGGGGAATGGGGAATGGTGACTAGGGATTGGGGAATGGGTTAGGAACAAGCGACCGAATCCCCAATCACAAATCCCTGATCACCGATTCCCCAATCCCCCACTAACAATGATATCACCTGAAAACATATAGAAGGGGCGCAAGATCGTCTTGGTACTGGGGGGTGCTGGATCTTGCGCCCCCTTCGCGTCCAAGGGATGTGACGGGGTGAGTGGGTGAGTGAGGGGTGAGTGGAATGAATCTGAATCTAGGGACAGGTCTTTGACCTGTCCCTTTTGTGTTTTGCCGGCAGACCACCGAAGGGACAAGGCATTCCCCAATCTGGCCATGATGAACCAGAACGGTCCAATGCGATGGGTCGGTCATCAACCGACCCATATCTGGGAATGCCCTGTCCGCACACAGGCAGTCTCGCATTGTATGGAAAGGCATTCCTATCAAGGTCAGGGGGTGCGGTGCTGCGCGTGCCGATGAACCGATTGCTGCCAAGGATCTGTCGTTACGGAATGCCCTAACCTTACGCTGCGGCATGTTCTTCTACTCATACGATAGCGTCTCTCGCACGCTGAGTCCGGCAGCGCTGCGCGGCAGGAATGAGGCTGGCCAGTGAGGAGACAACCAGCACAATGAGCAGCCAAAAGATCGGGGCGCGTAGATCGTAGACGTAGGAAAGGGGCAATTGTGCAAAAGTCATGCCGACCTTATCGCTGAGCAGGCGGCTTACCGGTAGCGATAGCACAACGGCCCCGACCCAAGAGAGCACGCCGATGACCACACCTTCGCTTACGAAGATCTGCAACACCGTCCTGCTTGACGCGCCGATGGCGCGCATGACGCCGATCTCCCGTGTGCGCTCCAGCACGTTGATGCTCATGGTGCCCATGAGGCCCAGACTGCCGACCGTGGCCAGCAGCGTGGCCATAAACATGAGGATCACCGTGATCAGGTTGAAGCGCTCGGTGAAGATCTCGCGATCCTCGCTGGCGTTGCGGATGGAGCGAATGTCGAAGCCGGCAAGGTCGAAGCGCTGCTCCAACGCGGTCGACGCGGCGACATGTGCTTTGAGATCATGGCTTTCCGTGATCGCACGTAGCGTGTCGCCACGATTGTGATTGCCCATTTCATGCCAGAAATAGGGCTGATTGACATAGACCATGCTGGGCGCAATCGGCGGCGTAAAGACTTGATTGACGCCCACCACCCGCCATGTCGTTTCCACATCGTCAATCGTCAATGTGATCTCGCCGCCCAACTCGACGTCCGGTTCATCCTGCAACAATGTGTTGGGCACGACGATGGCGTTTGCGTCGTCCGGCAAGAGCCAACGCCCGGCGATGATATCCGTCTCGAAGAGCCGGGTCTCCGCCGGTAAGGCGTAGACGCGCACGCTGTCGCCTTGGCTGCCATCGGCATGGACCGGCGCTCCCTCGCGCGACGTCCAGACTTCCACTGCGGTCACGCCCGGCGCAAGCATGGCTTCCTCTGCCACGCGATCGATACGGTAAGGCTCGCTGAGCAGGATCTGGACATCGAAGCCTTGGGCGGCAAGCGTCTCTTCCAGCGTCTGGAAGAGCGATACACGAACGGTCAAGACTGTCATGAAGATGGCCCCGCCCAGCATGAGCGGGATGAGTGTGCGAACCAGCCGCCCTTTGCGCCGAAAGGTGTTGCGCAACGAAAGGCGCATGGGGCGTGAGATCGGCAGACGCTGCTGAACCGACCGGAGGCCGCGATCGATGCGCCCCTCTGCTGCGTTTTCCGTGCCCAGCCCCTGGTCCTGCAATGCCTCCCGCACCGTCATGCGGGCGCTGCGGCTGATGGGGAAGATGCCGGCCACGATGGGCACCAGCAAGCCGACAACGATTTCGACAACCAGAACCGGCAAAGAGAGCGTCCACTCAGTCAGATCGAAATTCAACTGGCCTGCAATGAACCGAGAAAACGCATAGGCCCCCAGCGCTCCCAGCGGAACAGCCAGGGTCAGCGCCAGGATGCCGAGCGCGATAACCAGGCGCAGGTAGATGCCTGCAATCTGTATGGGTTGGCCGCCGATGGATTTCATAACGCCGATCTGGCGCGTCTGTTGGGTAAGGATGGCGGTGATGACGTTGATGACAAGAAAACCGCTGAGGACCAGGGCCAGGATGCCCAGGAAGCTGAGGATCAGTATGATGGTGGGCAGAAAGTCCATGACAAAATGCTCGCCCGGATTGGGCACTTCGACCCAGAAGACGGTGACGCCGCTGCGTTCGAGCTTGTCGGCGATCTCCTGGGCCACCTGGGTGATGTAGGCTTTGTCGTAGCGATTTTCAGCCACCACCAGTTGTAGCTGATTGAAGTTGGGACTCAGCCCCAGCCATTCCATGGTGTCCCGGGTCACATAGCCGTAGGGTACGCCCGTGATCTGGGCCGGCGGCTGGTTCATGTCGTGTGCCAGCCCCGTGATCGGCACCAGTCGCTGATCGCCCAGGCTGGTCTCGATCAAGAGCGATTCACCCAACTCCGCGTCGGTCAGGCGCAGTGAATTGCGTTCAATCAGCATCGCTCGTTCTGCGGGCGGCCAGTCGCCCAGGCTTGGATAGACAATGTTGATCTGGTTGCCTTGATCACCTACAGCCGGATCCCGCTCATAGTCCTCACGGGCGAAGAGCTCAATGTCGTGCCACTCGCCGGCTGCATTGCGGTATTGGGCCACAACATAGCTGCGTCCCTCCGCCAGAGCAACTTCGGGCATGTGGCGCACGACATCGACCTGGGTATCGTCAAAATAGGATGTGTGGAGTGTGGCGCTGGCGGGGCGGACGCCCTGGTAGGTCTCGGGCAAGGTCGTGTTGAGCGTGGTGGCGGTCCCGGCGATGATGGCAAAAGCAAAGATGCCGATGGCGATGGAGAGGATCACCAATAGCGTGCGCGTCTTATGCATGCGCAGATCACGCCAGACGTACCGCCAACGTAATCCATGCATTGCATTCATCCGACTTCAGTGTGAGAACCAATGGGTTTGTAGCTCGATGGTTGGTTCGATTCAAATCAACTCGTTGCTGAGATGATACCGGACGGGGACGGGGCTGTCAACGGGCCGCGCCATTTTCGATGGGAGGTTGCGTACGGGGCGATCCATCGAAATTGACCTGGGCTCTGCTATCGTCTTCGACCATGTGCATGAAGACGGATTCCAGATCGAGCTGCCCTTTGCGAACCTCTTCGATGTCGGCCCCTGATTCGACCAACAAGTTGATCAGCGGCCAGGTATGGGCATTGCTATCACGTAGCTCAACCAGAAGCCGTCCTTTGTGGGACTGAATCGTGACCACCTCGCGCCGCCGTTGGAGCAGTGCAATCATGTTCTCTGTGAAGCCGCTGCCCAGAATCTCCAAACTTGGCGCAGCGCCGACAGTACGTATCGCAGCCGTAGGCCCGGCCGCCAGTAGTCGCCCCTGATGGATCAGCCCAACCATGCTACACAGGTTTTCGACTTCGGCGATCTTGTGTGTGGTCAGAAATACGGTGACGCCTTCCAGGGCAGCAATTTCGAAGAACTCGTCGTAGAGGTTGGCAGCGGCTGCCGGATCCAGTCCGGCCGTCGGCTCGTCCAGCAACAACAGGTCGGGACGATTGAGCAGCGTCTTGGCAATGGCCAGCTTGCGCTTCATGCCCCGGCTCCAGGTGCCGACCGGCTGATTGCGTCGTTCCCAGAGGCCCATAGTGCCCAACAGATCATGAATGCGCTCTGCTCGATCATCTGGGTCCATTTTCTGTATACGACCAAAGTGGTCAAGATTCTCGGCAGCCGTCAATCGATCATAGAGATCGTTGTACTCCAGAAGCGAACCGGTCCGACGGCGTATCTCTTTGGCTTCGGTGCGTACATCAAGACCCAGAATGCTGGCCGTGCCGCTGGTCGGTTCAAGCAGGCCGAGCAACAAGTGGATCAGTGTCGACTTGCCGGCGCCATTGGGGCCGAGCAGCCCGAAGACGACCCCAGGCGGTACTGCGAGGTCGACATCGACGATTGCGCAAGCGTCCCCGAAGTTGTATGTGAGATGGTCAGTGCGGATGGCGAACTCAGCCACGATCGGCTCCTATGGTTCAAACATTCGTATGCACAGGCGGCGGTTTGATCGTGCCGCAATGCCTGTGTCCATAGTGTACGCGCCGATCGGTTGTGAAAGATAGGGTCGTTTGTCCCATGCTAGGGGTGACAGATATCCCAAAATGTTGGGACAATGGGCGGTTACGACAGGACAGTGGATGCGCTTATTTCGTCAAACTCCGCATCTATTTCAGTGTTCATGGATTCGGAACGGCCACCACGACCCGTGTCCCGCGGCCGATCTCGCTCTCGATTTCCAATGTGGCGCCCAGTTGTTTGGCGCGTTGCTCCATGTTGGCAAGGCCGTGCCCGTGCTCGGCCGGCGGGCGTCCATGCCCACGCCGTCATCCTCGATTACGAGATTGACGTGGTCTTCGTCGCCGGTAAGGGTAATGCGGATGGTGGTGGCACGGGCATGCTTGCGCGCGTTGGCCAGCGCTTCTTTGGCGATGTGGAGCAGGGCACGTGTTTGGTCATGGCTAAGCCGTGCCGCGATCTCGCCCGGCAGGTCCGTGGTGACCGCCAGAAAGGAACCCGCACGCAGTTCGCGGGCCAGATCCTCCAGGCCGGTGGCCAGGTCGCGCTCGCGGAAGCGCTCGGGCTCCAGGTCCATGATGTAGTTGCGCAGATCCCCGATCACGCCGTTCAGGTCATCGATGGCCTGATCGATGCGGTCTCGCGTGCGTGCCGGGTCCTGGTCCAGATAGAAACGTCCGTCGTCCAACGTCAGCCCCACCGCATAGATCGACTGGATGATGCCGTCGTGGAGGTCCATGGCAATGCGCTCCCGCTCCTTGGCGATGACCAGCGCTTCGCTCTGCCGGTGCAGCAGCGCGTTTTCGATGGCAATGGCCGCCTGCATGGCAAAGAGCTCCAGGGTCTCCTGGTCGTCTTGGGTGAAGGGCAGGTGGGTTTTTTGCTCTGCTGCGTGCTGCGTGCTGCGTGAGTCTGTACGTTAACCCCCACTTCCCCACTTCCCCACTCAGTAACCATCGGTTGTTTATCTGTCAAATACAGATTGCCGAAGACCCTCCCCTTGGAAACAATGGGCACGCCCAAAAACGTATGCATGTGGGGATGATGGCCGGGATTGCCGGTTGAGCGCGGGTCGGCGTCGATGTTGTCGACCCGAATCGATCGTCCTTCCTTGATGATAGCGCCCAGCAGTCCATGGCCACGGGGAAAGGGGCCAATGCGCGCTCGCATCTTGCGGGGAATCCCGGCTGTGATGAACTGCTCGATCTCCGTTCCTTCGGCATTGAGCACGCCCAGTGCGGCATAGCGGGCATCGACCAACTCGCGGCTCAGGTTGACCACCTTCTGTAGGGTCGCGCTCAGATCGAGTTCACTGGTCAATGCAGACGATGCGGCGCGCATGGCGTCGAGTTTTGCAGCGCGCCGGCCGGTCGAATCGGATCGGGCGTCGTCATGAACGGTCTGGTTGTCGTCCATTGATCTTCCTTTGGATATTTCAGTAGTTCACGATTTGTCATTCTGAGCGAGTATTTTCAAGCACTTCACTCTAGCAGAGGGCCAGCGACGAATCTCGCTTTTCACCAAATCGTGAACTACTGTATTTGCACTGCTCCGCTGGGCAAGGCAGGCTCAGCGGATTTTTGGAAATCTATCTCTTCCCTGCGCCCTCAAACCGCAGTGTTGCGCGGACTCGCGACCTCTTAGCCAAACCCACACCCTATGATACAATAGGGCGCATTCTCAAAATGACCCAATGTCCAGCCTTCACTTTCGGTCTCAGATGGGCACAGCGTACCACAGATCGTAGCCGTGTCCATCTCCGTTTTTCTGTGGCTCATTTCAATGAAACTACGCATTCTACTGGTCGACGATCATGAACTCGTACGCATGGGCTTGAAGGCCCTGCTCGAACGCTATCCTCAGTTTGAGGTGGTGGGCGAGGCGGACAATGCCCAGGATGCATATGATTTGGCCATGTACTGTAATCCGGACATTGTGGTCATGGATATTCGCCTGCCGGGTCAGAATGGCATTGAGACTACGCGGCAGATTGCCCGCGACAACCCGGATGTGCGGATCATCATGCTCACGTCCTACGCCGACGACGATATGCTATTTGATGCCATTGAAGCGGGGGCTTCGGGTTACGTGTTGAAGCAGATCGGCGGCGAGGATTTGGTGCGCGCCTTGGAGACGGTCGGCCGTGGCGATTCCATGCTCGATCCGGCGGTGACTCAGCGGATCTTCCAGCACGTGCGCGAGAGCAACCGACGCGCCGAAGACGAGACCTTCGCCGCCCTGACCGACCAGGAGATCAACATCCTCTCTCTCATCACCGAGGGGCTGACCAACAAAGAGATCGCCGCCCAGATCTTCCTCAGTGAAAAGACGGTACGCAACTACGTCAGCTCCATCCTCAATAAACTCAACCTCACCTCGCGCGCAGAAGCCGCCGCCTATGCGGTGCGGCATCATATTCAGAATCATATGCCGAAGGGGTGATTGGGGGATTGGGTGACTGGGGAATGGTGATTGGGAGCAGTACAAGGCGTGACGCAATCCCCAATCGCCGATCCCCAATCCCCAATCCCTATTCCCCGATCACCTACTCTGGCAAGCCGCGCGCATCATCCTCTGCAAGCGGCGTGACATCTGACGTATCGATCATCCAGTCGAGAATCCGTCTCTCCAACTGCCGTTGCACGTCGGCCAGTGACAGGTCGTTGTAGCGGTTGTTCAATTCCTGTGGATCGGTCGTCATCTCGTAGAGTTCGTTGACGCCTGTCGGCCGGTAGACCAGCTTGTAATCGAGCGTGCGGATGGCTACGGTGCGCCCAACGCTGTCGGGTGCTTGCTGTTGAACCTGGCCCTTGGGGTAGTAGATGTGGTACTTGTTGCGCGCAAATTGGTCGCGATCCGGATTGCCTTCGAAACAGTGGGGTTCGTGGCGTGCATAGCCGCCTTCGGTGAAGACGGCCCGATCCGGATCGCCCCCTTCACCCGCCAGTTGGGGCTTGAGTGAGTAGGCGAAGTGATCGTGTTCAGCTTCGATGCCGGCCAGGTCAAGCACGGTGGCCATGACGTCGAAGAGTTCGACCGGAGTATCGACCACATGGCCTGCTTCGCCGTCCGGCGTCCGCACAATCAGCGGCACGCGTGTCAGAACATCCTCGACGCCGCTGGGCCATTTTTCCACCAGACCATAGTCGCCGGCATAGTCACCGTGGTCCGAGAAGAAGAAGAGTGCCGTGTCGTCCGCAAGCCCCGTCTCCTCCAATGTCTCCAGCAGCCGGCCCAGCAGCATGTCCATGAAGCCCGTCATACCGAGATAGACGGCCTGGATCTTGCGTAGCAGGGCTTCGTCGACCTGGTCGAGTTGACGGCTACTGCGGATCAGCTCGTGGAAATCGGGCCGGTTGGGTAGGCCGGCCGGACGTAATGGCGGCAGATCGTCGGGATCGATGAGATCGTGCCAGGGCTGGGGCGCGCTGTAGGGGCAGTGGGGAAAGACTAGCGGCAGATAGAGGAAGAAGGGCTGATCATCTCCCTCGTTCTCGGCTCTGTCTTGCAGATAGTCGATGGCCCCCTGCACGTTGGCATAATCGCCGTGTTCTTCGACATCGCCCTCGTAGGGCTTGAAGAGGAAGCTGTTGTAGCCGGGCTGCCCTGGGTTGAAGGCGGGCGGGCCGAACATGCCGCTGCCCCGGAACTCGGCCGACGTCACCGAATCGTCAAAGCACTCTTTTGCCAGCAGGTCATTCTTGCCGAACCAGCGTACATCGTAGCCGTTCTGCTTCATGGTGCGCAGCAGATTGGGCTCGTCGGGTCGCAGCAGATGCCAGAGCGTGCGATGGCCGCGCACGTGGGGATACCAGCCGGTCATGAAGCTACAGCGTGAAGGCGTACAGACCGTGTGCTGGACATGGCACTGATCAAAGCGTGTGCCCTGCGCGGCCAGCGCATCCATGTTGGGTGTCGGCGCCAATGGATGGCCGTAGCAGCCCACGCTCTCGGCACGCAGTTCGTCGGGAATGAAGAAGATGAAGTTCATGGTGTGATGGCCTTTCTTCTTGGTAGGGTAGTGGGGTTGTAGGGAAATGGGGAGTAGGGTGGTGAAGTGGTGGGGCTATGAAGCGCAAGGAATCCATTTTTGCAACCCCGCAACTCTTCTTCCCCGCAACCCCACTCCCCTACCTCCCCACCGCCTTTCAAGAAACCTCCCGCACACCCCATCGTTCCAACTTGTCCAACAAACCATCCGCCGCCTCGACTGATGGCACATCCTCCACCCAAAGGTAGAGACCGCGGGGATCGAGGACGTCGACGATGTGGTCAATCTCGTCGAGGGTGCAGAAGACTTCGATGGCCTTGCCTGCAGCCTGGGCACGCTGGTAGACCGGCGCCCATTGGGCAAATCCTTCGTTGCCCGCGCCGGGCACAAACTGTAGAGCGTCCAATTCCTCAATACTTAGAATGGAATCCAGGTGGTGCAATGCGCCGGGCCCGTCCAGGTGATAGATACTGCGATCCAGAAAGCGGCACTCCTCAATCAGACCGGGAAGGAAGACATCGTCGAACATCGGCTTGCTGATCATGATCGAGAAGTCGTTGGAGGGGATGTAGTACTTAAGGTCCGAGACCAACGGCAGCCAGGTGGAGATCGGCTGACCATGGGCGCGCAGTTTATCGTAGAAGCGGTCGTAGATGCGCTGGAAGTCGGCGGTGATGCGCGGCAGGAAAGCCTTGATGGCGTCCGGATTCTCGAGCATGTCGATGGCCAGGCGCTGTGGCTCGCGCAGCGCAGCGATGCCGTCGCCCCCTGGATGCCAGTCCGCCATGCCGACGATATACTTGTCCTTGCCGGCCTCCAAAAGAGCGTCCGTGATCTCGTCGATTTTCTTGAGGTAAGGACTTTCCCAATCGAGCTGAAGTTGATCCGCCTCGGCCCAGTCGTCCAGAATCGGATCGGTCCAGGAAGTGCCGAAGTCGCCGAAATGGATGGGGCAGCCGTAGAAACTGGAGAGCACCTCGGGTCCCAGATTGGGGTAGGCGACGGGCATGGAATCGCCCAGGAAGCGTTGATTGGCCAGCCGGGCTGAATGCAATTCAACCTGGTAGTCCGTATCCAGCCAGCGCTCCTCCGACGTGGCGTGGTGCGAGGCCGGCTCCGGTACGCGCTCGTCCGGTGGCTTGGCCAGGACAAACTGAACAACCGGTCGGTCGACCAGTTCGCGTTCCCAAAAGGCGTCGATGCGCGCCTTGGATTGCTCATAGTCCGGTTTGTATTCAAACATGGAATATCGCGTCTCCGAATTGGGTTCACCACAGAGGCACAGAGGGGGGCACAGAGATCACAGAGACAAAAAAACTCTGTGTACCTCTGTGTTTCCTCCGTGCTTCTGTGGTGGGATTTTTACTCCTGCAACGCATCCGCCTGCCCCCACGGGGCCAGTGCCACGGTCCCGTATGGGTTGAAGATCCTATCCTCTTCCTTGGCTGCGAATGCCCACATGCGCCGCAATTCATCGACTACGCTGCCGGGATTGGCGATGCCATCCGGCCAGCGCACGATGTAGGGCACATGGTAGCCGCTGCGGAAGGCAGGTACACCCTTGAGGTAGAGGCCATGGTCACCGCAGTATTCGCCGTGATCGGACACGAAGATGATGACCGTGTTGTCGGCCTGGCCCGAGGCGTCGAGTGCGTCCAGGACCTCGCCGAAGAGGGCATCCTCCATGGTGCAGTAGGCATAGTAGTGGGCGATGGATTCGCGCACTTCGTCCTCGCTCAGCTGATCCCAAAGCTGGCGGCGATGGCGCTGATAGAGACGGGGCTTGTCCTCCAGCGTATCGCGGTAGGAGGTCGGCAATTCGACCTCGGCCGGATCGTACATGTCCACAAATTTTTTCGGCACGACGAAGGGATCATGGGGACCGATAGGGCCGACGAAAAGACACCAGGGATCTTCTTGTTTCGTGTACTCATCCAACGTCTCAAGCGCAGCCTGCACCACCTTGTAGTCATGAAGCCCTTCATAACCCTTGGGCCCGACATCGGGCACGGTCTTGTAGACGACGAAGTCGCCCCATCCAGGGCGCTGCACATGACCGCGCGGCCGCACTTCGCCGCTGTCCGGCGTGCGCGGTCCCAGGCGCCAGCTGTCGATGGGGTGCGGCTGCGACGCTCCCTTGACGGCAGTGACCGTCTTTTCGTCCCAGCCCCGGTTGGATGGATTTTCCACAGCGCTGACGTGCCACTTGCCGCAGAGGGTCATCTTGTAGCCGTCGTCGCGCATCAGCTCGGAGAAGGTCTCAACACCCTCGTTGAGACCCAGGTTGATGGCCGTCGGCGTCAGCAGATTGTTGTAGACGCCATGTCGGCTGGGATAGAGGCCGGTCATGAAGGTGGCGCGTGAGGGGCAGCAGTGGGCGTAGGGCGTGTAGGTCTGGGTGAAGCGGATGCCCTGGGCTGCCAGTCGATCTGCGTTGGGCGTCCGGCACGGGTGGCCGGGAGCGACGACATCGCCGCGCTCCTGGTCGGTCATGAAGATGAGGATGTTGGGACGCTGGGACATGGGCTCTCTCACTTGTGCGGTTCGATTGATTGGGTATGCACTGTTGGTCAGCATACACCCGAACGACCGACTCCGACAAGCAGTATCAAATCGTCCACAGCAACAAGCCAGATTGAGGTATTGAATGGGGGAGGCTACCGCCCGCGCCACCAGTCCTTACGCGATCGCGGGTCCATAAAGGCCCCGCGGTCACGGATGGCGACCACGATCTGACCGCCGATGGCTGTGCCCAGCGGATCGCCGTGGCGCAGCGCCGGGAGCGAACCGCGACCGTTGGCATTGGCCTCTCGATAGAGGGCAAGCAGGTTCGGGTCGACGCAGATCTGCTCCACATGCACGGCGTAGCCGTTGGCCACCGTGTCCTCGCGCGTGTAGCCGAGCGTGATCCGCTGTTCCTCGGCGTAGAGGACCAGCGCGCGGTAGTCGCCCCCATAGATCTCCGAGGAACGCACGGGTGTATAGATTCCCTCACCCGGCGATGTGGCCATGCCGACCATTGAGGGCTGTTTGATCTCCTCGCCGCGACAGCCATGATCGCCACATTCCCAGTTCCAGTAATGGACCCGATAGATGTCGGTGAATTGGGGCGTGCGTGCGTCACCAAAGAGATGATAGAGCTGAGGCGGATCGGGCGCAGTCGGTCCGTTGATGCTGACCAATGACAGATCACCCTCGGTTGGCGTGTAGCCGCGTAGGGCAAGGTTCAGGTCGCCATGTAGACTGTCGGGATGGTCGGCTACCGGCCCCTCGATGGGCACGGCCGCAAACTGGTGGCCAGAGGCTGCCGGGCAACCCGATGCCGTTGCTTGCTCGGGCGGGGCCTCGGCAACGGGATCGGATGCCTCTGAAGGCGGGACAAGGGCCAGGGAAGCGCTGGCGATCCGGTTGACCTCCGGTTGTGGCGTGGCAGCCGCCTCCGGGACCACGTTGGCTATCGGCGTGGGCGTCGTCGTCGGTGTCGTGGTGGACGTCACTTCGATCACGCGTGTCACTTCCACGAGGCGCGTCACCTCGACGATTCTGGTCACCTCAATGCGATTGGGGGTCGGCGTCTGGATGGCATGTACGGTGGCACGTACAGCCAGGTCGATCATGCGTTGATCCGGCTCAGCTGATTGATTGCAGCCGGCCATCAAGAGCACTGCCACGATGGCTATAAGGAGGGCGAGTACAGGGGACCGTCCTCCGCTAGCGGCATCGCCGGCAATCTCGTTTTGGCGCGCAGTACGTTCCTTCGACATCCATTTCATCCAGAAGTTAACGACAGGCAGTGAATCGCCGTTCCCGGCTTCGGGTCAGACGATTGGGGCCAACATGTGATGGAACCGCGACGGGCATCCTTACCCGACGTGCTTGGCTCCGCATTGCCTCGGCGGGGAAAGATACCCGCCCTACGCTACAAGACCCAATACGTCCGACTAATAACGCCATGTTTGGAAATGCAGTAGTTGCTGATGTGGTCGTAATTGTCAGTCCGACAGAGCGAAGCGACGAGTAATCTCGGGTTAGCCAAGGAGAGATTCCTCTTCCCTCCGGTCATCGGAATGACAATTCGTGAACTACTGAAATGCCAAATCCAACCGATCTCGTATCCGATGGGCCTTGGACTCATGGTACAATGGCCGTCTATGGACAGACGTACTGTGGCGACACCGGTGATACTACTCTTGCTCTTTCTGGCTGCCCTCGCGCCACGCCTTTGGGTACTCGACACCTATGTTACCGCAGATGAACGCAAGTGGCTCAATCGATCCGGCAACTTCTACCTTGCCCTCTCCCACGGGGACTGGGCGGCCACGTTTCAGAAGGCCCATCCCGGCGTCACAGTGACCTGGCTGGGGATGCTGGGCTACCTGCAAGAGTTCCCGGATTTCGTTCGGGTGACGTCTGAACCCATCACTGACGACAAACTCGAGGCGCTGCTCTGGGAAGATGGTCCGGTGACGCCGTTGCAACTGTTGGCCGCCGGGCGTCGTTGGACCATCTTCGCCATCGCTCTCGCAATTGCAGCGCTCTACTTTCCTCTGCGCAAGCTCTACGGCCCGCGGGCTGCGGCAATCGGCGCGCTCTACCTCGCATGGTCGCCCTTCTTTCTTGGCCTTTCCCATCAACTGCATCCGGACGGCCTGTTGGCCATCCTTAGCCTGCTGGCCCTTGCCCTCTTCATGGCCTGGATCTATGCTGGGAGGCAGTGGCGATATCTGATCATCTCATCGTTGGTCCTGGGCTTAGCCCTGCTCACCAAGACACCGGCGGTTGCCGTCATCTTGACCGGCGGTCTGTTAGTACTGGTTGAGTCGGTGCGTCGATGGCGAAAGAAGAGCGGATTCATCGGCTCCCTATGGTTCGGTCTGCTGCTGTGGGGAGTAGGGGCGGCGCTACTTTTTGTGATGCTCTGGCCGACGATGTGGGTGCGTCCGATTGAGACGCTGCAAATCATCGCCGGACAGATGGAGGGCTATCTCGTCGAGGGACACAGCCTTCCCAGCTACTTCATGGGCAGGATCAGCGCCGACCCGGGTCCATTCTTCTACCCGATGGCATTGGTCTTTCGCCTGAGCGCAATGACGACAATCGGACTCGTACTGGCGATCTGGATTGGCTGGCGTCGCGTTTGGCCCTACGGTACCGCACGAGCGCGCTCCGCTGGGTTGGGGAGCCTGCTCTTTGCCGTCATCCTGGTCTCACTGATGACGTTCTCATCAAAGAAACTAGATCGCTATATCCTGCCCGCCATACTGGCACTGGATCTCATCGCTGTCGCCGGCTGGCTGGGGGCCATCGGCTTTGTCATCGGCTGGAGTTCCTGGCCCTGAGGTGAATGGGCCGGCGCGCCGGCGTGCAGGCGTGGTGACCGGGCTTGCGGTTGTCACTGTTGTCCTCATGCAAGGCATCCAGGCGTTTTCTCGCTACCCCTACTACGCGTTGGCCTTCAATCCGCTGATGGGTGGAAACCGGTTGGCGCCGCAGGTGTTGATGATCGGCTGGGGCGAGGGGCTCAACGAGGTGGGCGCCTGGCTCACTGATCAGCAGGAGCAAGAACCGCTTCACGTGGTTTCCTGGTATGAAGATGGGCCGCTCTCCTACTATCTTCCGGGTGATAGTCAGGTTATGTCATTCATTGAGTCCGACAATTACTGGTTTGATGCAGACTACGTGGTGCTCTATGCCGATCAGTGGCAGCGAGAGAACCCTGATCCCGACATGATCAACCATTTTCTCAACCAGGAACCGGTCTTCTCAGTCGTTCGCAGCGGTCTTGAGCTTGCCAAAGTCTACGACAATCGCGAAGCCACACCGCCACCGTTTACCCGGATCTACGTGGATAGCACCGCCGATTTTAATCAACAACTACGATTGCCTGCCTATCGACTTGAGACTCGCAGCGCTGCACCCGGCGAGTCGGTTGAGATCACGCTCTTCCTGAAGGCCATCGCGTCCATGCCTGACAATCACCTTGGTCAGTTGCGTCTGCTCGATCCTGCCAACGAAATCGTTTGGCAGGAGGAACGCTGGCCCTCGGGGTCGGCGACGTCGGACTGGCCGGAACAGCAGATTCGGCAGGATACCTACGATGTGGAGATTCCAACCGACGCCGAACCCGGCATCTATGCCGTTCAATATGCTTTGGTCGATCCCAGTACGGGCAGATCGCTTCCGATCCAGTCCAGCATCGCATCGTCAGAGGCTGGCTATCACCCGGTGACGATGATCAACGTGCAGGCCCCGGAACCTGTTTCCGTGGACGCTGTTTGGGAGTCTGTGCGTGTTACGGCACTTGGCCATGTGAGCCATATCCGACCGGGCCTGATCCTGCTCGTTGATCTGTCTGCCGAGGGTCAATTTGACGGATCTTCAGCACTTTCGCTTCGACTGGTCGACCCTCAAGGGAAAACACAGGCTCAGCAGGACAAGGCGCTGGAGTCGTCGTTGCGGTACTCGCTTGCCGTGCCGATCGATGCAACTGCGGGCGCCTATGTGCTCTCTGCCGTGGTCTACGATGCGGAGACGTTGGCCGCATTTTCGGATCAGAACGGTGAGTCGCCGACGACGTTGTCGACCGTTGAGGTCGGAGCGCCTCAGGAGAAATAGATCGGGTGTGTTCAAAGTGAGTAGGGGCGTGCCCTTGTGGCCGGTCCCCTGCAACGGCCCAACGATTCAACCCATTATGAACACATCCAATTGATCATCCCGCATCCAGATCAGTTAGTCGAAGCGTATGGACACGCGAAGCCTCGGGATCTCATGCACAGCAAGGAAATGGATTAAAATAGTCGTGGCAGCCAATATTGGCGGCCGGCGTAAATGGTTCAGGTAGGTGACGCGACAGTCTGCTCCCCGTCTGTGCAGTATGCTGCGATGGTCGCTAGTCCCCTTTTTCAACGCTAGCCGTTCGCGACGGCTTACTTGACGCCATCATCTTTGGGAGATCGAAAATGACCATAAGTGAAAGCAAAAAGAGCAGCGCAGTGAGGGTTGCAGTCTGGAGTGAGTTGGGCGACCGTGAGCCTGCCTATGCACTAGTTGCCGAGGTCGACCTGGTCGTGGTGCGCTACGATGATTCGGTGTCGGTGCTCTATGGTCGATGCCAACATCGCGGCGCGTTGATGTCCGACGGCTTTGTACGCGGCGACAACCTGATCTGCGGTCTCCACAATTGGGACTATCGCGCCGATACCGGCGTCAGCGAGTATGCCAACGATGAGGCGTTGCACAAGTTCACAGCCTGGATCAACACGGAGGAAGACGCCGTCTTCGTGGACGAGGCCGAGATTGCAGCCTGGGCCGTGGAGAATCCCCAGCCTTACAGCCGTGACGCCTATCTCGGACTCTATCAGGACATCCACGGCACGCCGGATGAACCGGAGAACAGCTACATTCAACAGCTGGCCAGGGAAGGCCTGAGCAACTTGGGGCATCACGGCAAAGTATCGGCCATGGGCATCTCCAAGGTCAAGCTGCCCACCTGGGATGACCTTCAGATCGTCACTGCACAGCTGGCGCGGCGTCCACTACTCGACGATGAGCCCGTGAGTACAGGCTTGGTCATTGGCCCCAACGCAGCCAAGCCGCTGCACCTGGACATCCCCATCTTTGTCAGCGATATGAGCTTCGGTGCACTGAGTCAAGAAGCCAAGGTGGCGTTAGCTAAGGGCGCGGAGTTGGCCGGCACAGGTATCTGTTCGGGCGAGGGCGGCATGTTGCCCGAAGAGCAGGCAGCCAACTCGCGCTACTTCTATGAACTGGCCTCGGGACGCTTCGGCTGGAGCCTGGACAAGGTCAAGCAGGTGCAGGCATTCCATTTCAAGGCGGGGCAGGGCGCCAAGACCGGCACCGGCGGCCATCTGCCAGGCAACAAAGTCACAGCCAAGATTGCCGAGGTGCGGGGGCTGGAGCCGGGCGAGGCGGCCATCAGTCCCTCAACCTTCGCCGATCTTGTGACCACAGCCGACTATCAACGCGTTGCCGATGAAGTGCGTGAGGCTTCCGGCGGCATCCCCATCGGTTTCAAACTGTCGGCGCAACACATTGAGGCCGATATCGACTTTGCGCTGGAAGCCGGCGCCGATTATATTATCCTTGACGGTCGCGGCGGCGCGACCGGCGCAGCGCCCGAAATCTTCAAACAGAACATATCCGTGCCGACCATGGCTGCATTGGCCCGGGCAAGACGCCATCTAGACAGCCGTGGTCGAGGTGACATCACTCTGATCATCACCGGCGGACTACGGACTGAGTCAGACTTTGTCAAGGCGATGGCTTTGGGAGCGGACGGTGTTGCAGTCTCCAATGCTGCCCTGCAGGCCATCGGCTGTCTGGGGATGCGAGCGTGTCATACCAACAACTGTCCGGTCGGCATTGCCACCCAGAAAGATCACTTGCGCGAACGACTCGTTGCGCGTGCGTCGGCTGAGCGTCTCAAGAATTATCTGGAAGCCACTGTAGAGCTGATGCAAGTGCTGGCCCGAGCATGTGGACATTCTGAACTCAGTCATTTCTGCCTGGATGATCTGACTACCTGGAAGCGCGATGTCGCTTATCTCACCGGCGTGGCCTATGGCGGGGTGACGCCCCTGTAGGTTGTACACAAGAGAGAACGAGGAAGAACCATGCAAAACGAACCCGCAATTGCAACCAGTGACGAGCTTGACTCAAACCCGGCATTGCGCCTACCGCCCTTGATCGGGTTGGAATCGTTGGTCCCCGGGAGACTGCAACATCTCTTCGCCTCCAGTGGCGACGACCCAAACCGAACCGTAACGGCCAAGCGCCGCCGCCGCACGACGACAACGTCAGGCGAGCGTGAGCGCGCCGATGCGCCGACTCGCGATGATCGAGATAGTGGTTCGCCACCACCTCGTCCACCGTCGGGCGGTTCCGGCGGAGGCTCGAGACCCCCTGGCTCTGGCGGCAGCATGAGCCCGCGCATGTTGCTCCTCATTGGTGCTGTGGTCGTTCTCCTCTTTATCTGTGGTGGTCCGACCATGCTTTTCAACAGGGGAGACGATTCGGGAGGAGACAGTTCGAGTGGAGACAACGCTCAGCAAGCTGCCGCGGTTGAGGAGCAACAGGCTGCGCCCGATATCAGCAGTAACGGCTCCGCTTCGACACAAAGCAGCCAGAACGACTCCGCGCCTGTGGCCACGGGCCAGGGAGAGTCGTGGACCGTCATGCTCTATCAGGATGCGGACGACAAGGTGCTGGAAAAGGATATCTATATTGACCTTAATGAGGCTGAACGCATTGGGTCTACTGACCGGGTCAACATCGTGGCCCAGGTCGATCGCTATCGAGGTGGCTTCAGCGGTGACGGAAACTGGACGAGCACCAAACGTTTCTACGTCACCCAGGATGATGATCTAAACCGTATCGGCTCCCAGGAAGTTGCCGACATGGGCGAGTTGAACATGTCGGATGGCGAGACGCTGGTCGATTTTGTCGCCTGGGCCGTTGAAGCCTACCCGGCCGACCGCTATGCGCTGATTCTTTCAGACCATGGTATGGGTTGGCCCGGCGGCTGGAGTGATCCGGATCCGAATGTACGTCCACGGACGAGCATCCCGTTGGCCGGAGCCATGGGTGACCAACTCTACCTTCAGGAGATCGATGAGGCGCTGGGCGAGATTCGCAGTCGGACGGGCATCGAGAAGCTCGATCTGATCGGCATGGACGCCTGCCTCATGAGTCACATCGAGGTATTCACTGCGCTCGCTCCCCATGCCCGCTATGCAGTCGCCTCGCAGGAGACCGAACCTGCGTTGGGCTGGGCCTATACGGGATTCCTGTATGATCTGGTGCGTGACCCTGCCATGGATGGCGGCCAGGTTTCTGAACTGATCGTTTCGACCTACATCGACGAAGATCAGCGTGTTGTCGATGATCAGGCACGAGCCGAGTTTGTGGGCGCCGGGCGCTCGGGCACAATCTCAGCCCAGCAGTTGACCAAACGGCTGGAAGACAATATTACATTGACCGCCGTCGATCTCTCGGCCATGCCGTCGTTGACCAACGCAGTCAACGACTTCTCCTACGCTCTTTCCGGAACAGGGCAGAAGGCGATTGCCAAAGCTCGAACCTATGCCCAGTCCTACACGAGTATCTTTGGCAAGAACGTCCCGCCCTCTTACATCGATCTAGGACACTTTGCCCAGCAGGCGGTAGAGCAGAGCCAGGATCGGGATCTGGTTGCGTCGGCTCAGGCCGTTCTTGACGGTATCGGCCAGGCCGTGATCGCGGAACGACATGGCGGCAACAAATCCGGCTCTACCGGTATTTCCATCTATTTCCCCAATTCACAGCTCTATGGCTCGCCGGTGGCCGGTCCCCAGTCCTACAACGCCGTGGCCAGCCGCTTCGCCAACGAATCGCTCTGGGATGACTTTCTTGCCTACCACTACACAGGTCGCACCTTTGATCCGACCCCAGCCCCTGCTGAAGTCTCGGACCGAAGTGCCAACGTGGTTGCGCCCGGCAAGGGCGAGATCACCGTCTCTGCCGTCGAGCAATCCTCCGCCACCGTTGCACCCGGTGAGACTGTCTTGCTCAGCGTCGATATCAGCGGGGACAATGTCGGCTACATCAAATTGTTCACTGGATTTTGGGATCAGGAAGCCAACTCGATCTACAAGGCGGACACCGACTTCTTGGAGGCGGGCGACACTCGTGAAATCGGCGGCGTCTACTACCCCGATTGGGGAGAGGGCGACTTTACCATGGAGTTCGAGTGGGAGCCGTTCTTCTTTGCCATTGATGATGGGGAGCAGAAGGCCATCGCCCTCTTTGAGCCACAGGACTACGGGGCTACACCGGAACTGGCGATCTACACAGTTGACGGCATCTACACCTACACTGATGGTGAAACACGCGTTGCCCAGCTGCAATTTATGGACGGCGAACTCAACCAGGTCTTTGGTTTCGCCAACGACGACGGCAGCGGAGCCCCACGCGAGATCGTGCCTCAGGTCGGCGACACGTTCACCATCCTGGAGCAGTGGATGGACCTGGACATCGACGGGCGTGTTGTCGATATCACTTCCGAACCGGGCGCCACGCTGACCTTTGGCGAGGAACCGTTCGTCTGGACCGAGCTGGATGCTGCCGCAGGCGAATATGTCGTCGGCTTCATTGTGGAGGATCTGGATGGCAATTCCGTTGAGTCTTATACACAGGTGACGGTGGAGTAATTGACCAGGAGGAAGAAATAGTCAATCACCCGTAGTCGCCTGAACAGGAGAGGGCCCTTGCGGGCGACGCCGTCCGCCGACCGCAGTGACCACGGCGCGTGCTGTGATCGAGACGAGCACGATCAGTCCCCCAAGCAACGCTTGCGGGCTGGGGATTTCGCCGATGGTCATGTAGACCCAGATCGGGTTGAGGACCGGTTCCAGCGATTGCACAAGGATAGTCTCGATCGCGCTCAGGTAGCGGATGGCTTGCGTGTAGAGGATGAAGGGCAGCCCGAGTTGGAAAACGCCCAGGAAGAAAAGGATGCCCCAGTCCAATGGATCGGGAGACGAGCGGAGCATGAATGGAAGCCCGATCAGCGCTGCCAGAGCGTTGCCCAATAGGATCGTCTCCAGGGCGGACTCTCCCGCCTGTTTGCGCAGGAAGAGCACCAGCCAGGCCAGGCTAATGCCGCTCAGAATGGCGTACAGGTTGCCGAGATAGCCGCTGGGTGAGAGATCTTCGCTGAAGAAGAGTGCCATGCCCACGCCGATGGCCGCCATGGTGATCCAATCAATCCGTTTGGGCTTCTCGCCCAAGAACCAGATGCCGAAGATGGCGACCCAAATGGGCGCGGTATATTGCAGTAGGATGGCATTGGCGGCCGACGTCATCTGGGTGGCGGCTACAAAGAAGACCTGTGTGCCCACATAGGCGACGGCGCCGCCGATCTGGGCCGAGGACCAGGTGAATCGGGGCTTACGCAGATAGGCCAGGATGACCAACCCCGCGATCAAGCTGCGTCCGCCGGTCAACGCCAGTGCGTTCCAAGACGAAAGCTTGACCAATACGCCGCTGGTGGAGAAGAAGAGCACTGCGACGGTCAGGAGTAGAATCGCGCGACCTCGGGTCATTGGCTGGTTGCCTGAAAACTAGACGCGCACCGGCGTCAGACTCTCCAGCGCCGTGACAACGGGAATCTCGATGCGCTCTCCATCAAGGAACATATTCACGTTGGTGAATCCAATGTCCTGCAATGTGAGCAGGGCGCGGTCGTAATCTACGCCGGCGCGTTTGGGGGCGTGTGCGTCCGCACCGATGACCACAGGGATATTGCGCGCGTTCATCTCGGCCAGGATTCCCCGGCCGGGATTCATCTCAGGCATGCGTTTGTGCAGACCTGATGTGTTCAGCTCCATCGCAACGCCGGTCGCGGCCACCCGATCGAGCATGGAGAGAATGTCGTCCCAGATTTTTGAAAGGTCCCAGGTTGAGACCACCTCGTTCTTGATCAGATCAGGATGCGCTAGGGTGTCGAAAAGGCCGCTCTCCGCGGCACGTCCCAGGTGATCGAAGTAGGTGCGTTGGTAGGCCAGGTCGTCGCCGGTGTAGAAACGCTCTCGGTAGTCCTCCAACTGCGGATGAATGCCGGCTAGGCGATGGTTGAAGGTGGCCCAAGTCTGTTGCTGTGCAATGCCCTCCTCCATGTGTGGCGCATAGTCGAACTCCATGCCCATGCGTACATCCATTCGTCCGTCCCACTCGACACGAGTCGCTTCGGTAAGCGCCACGTAGTCATCAAACTGATCTTCAGACATGCGCACGCGCGGACACCAGCCATCGACCGGTGGGTTGTGGCAGGTAACGTTGATGCCCTTGAAGCCGCGCTCGTAGGCAACGGCCGCGTATTCGGTCGGATCTCCCTTGGCGTGTCCGCAAAGGGGCGTATGCATGTGGGATTCGTAGAGTACGGGTGTTGAGTTCATGGGAAAGGCTTTCTTGCTCTCTTTGGCATTCAGAAAATCTTCGGATCGGATAACAGGTTTTCGACGCGGACAACCGCGGTCTGCCGCCTCGTTGCGACCGATCTTATCAATTGTAGGGGAGGATAGGCCGGATGGAAGAATTTCGAAATCTCTGAGACGCCGGCAGATGGGGGCGAATGGTTGACCCAATCTTACTGGAAGCTGCCAGCCAGGTATTGAAGGTGGTCGATTCTGAGGGTGCCCCTCGGGCGTGCTGTCCGCGTGCGTCGCACGCCCCCTTGAACCAGATCATCCTTCCCGACGAGTCCAAAGCTTGCCGAGCATAGTCTCAAGTCTCGCTGCCAGTTCGTCCGGGCGCTCGGTCGTCACGTCATCTTGGTTTTCAAAGATGGCATATGGAATCTGCATGGATCGGATCGTGATGAATCCAGGATCGCCTGCGCTGAACTCATGCCAGTCGTCATCGCGGTAGAGGCGCTCCAGCTTTTCATCGGGCAACCCGTGCTCCAGGATGCTGTCGGGCCGGTCCGGGTTGAAGCGGCGACGATTCTTGCGTAGCGATTCCTCGAATGAGACGTTGACGTAGACGATGGCCGCCCGCGCCAGCAGTTCGTCCGAAAGATGGGGGAGTGCCGCGGCATAGCCGCCGTGCTCAGTGCCGCGGGCAAATTCGACGATGGTTGAGTGATCGGCGTAGTAGTCAGGCTGGTCGCGCACGAGCTTGCCGTACTCCATGTCGATGCGCTCGATGAGGAGGTGCCAGAGATATTCCTCTTTGAAGTAGCCCTGCTCATCGGTGTGCAATCGCGGCTGACCAAACTTCTCCGCCAAGATGTAATCTTCTTCAAACCAAGTCCAGAGCATGGGGAAGTCATCGATGAAGCCGAGCTTGCCCAGGTGGAAACGCTCCCGCCGTTCCGTCTCAGGCAGCTTCAGTAGATAGTCGATGATCTCGCTCTTGCCCGACGCCGGGCGACCGATGAGGATGATGATGTCGAAGGTGGGCATGATGATCCTTTGGTTGATAGGGGTAAGGTTTGCTGCGTGATGCTTGCTGCGTGACAATCTGGTTGATGATCTGTTGAGCGCAATTGAGGCTGCTGGGCTGGCGATATCCACGTTCGCTGTAGACGACGTAGCCCGATTCTCACCGAAGAGCTCACGTAGCAAGAAGCACGCAGCGACTCACTTAATCCCCGAATGCATGAAACTCTGAATGAACCGCCGCTGGAAGAGCAGGAAAGCGATGAAAAGCGGCGCGATGACCATGAGCGTCGCAGCAGAGAGCAGTGACCACTGCGCGCCGATCTCGCCGAGTTGGGTGAAACGCACAAGCCCTGCGGTCAGCGGCCGGCTCTTGTCGCTATTGGTGATGATCAGTGGCCAGAGAAACTCGTTCCAATGCCAGGCCACCGACGAGAGGCCGAAGGCGATAAGCGTGGGCGTGGCCGGCGGCAGATAGACGTTGCGAAGTAGATGCCACCAGTTGCTGCCGTCGACCACGGCGGCGTCGACCAGGTCTTTGGGCACTTCCAAAAAGATCTGACGCATGAGGAACGTGCCGAAGGCCGATCCGAAGTAGGGGATGGCGATGGCCAGCCGTGTGTCAAAGAGTCCCATCCAGCGAATGGTCGAGAAGTTGGGCGATAGCAGGGCGGTGGTTGGGATCATCAATTGGAGCAGAATGAAGAAAAAGAAGGCGCGCTTGCCCAGAAAATCGAAATGGGCGAAGGCGAAGCCGGCCAGCGTGATGGTGACCAGTTGTACGCCCAGGATCATGGTGACGATGACAATCGTGTTGACATAATACAAGATCGAAAGGTGCAAGATTCCACGCATGTACGTAGTTCTCAAATGTCAGCGGAAAGGCAAACCAGACGTCGCCACGGCCGATCGGGTCATTGGCCGGACGCAGCGAAGCAACGAGCGCCCAGGCTACAGGCACGGCCCATGATGCTGCCAGCAGCAGCGTCGCCAGGCCGAGCAGAACACGGCCAATGCGTGCCGACCAGTGGTTGGAGGAATTGCTACTTGGCATAGGCATCCTCCTTCTGGTCGACGAGCAGAAAGTTGCTGATGGTGAAGGCCAACAGCAGGATCACCAGGATCACGGTCAACGCCGAAGCGCGCCCGACATTCAGGTTCTGGAAGCGTTCCTCCCACAGGTAGAAGAGCAGGACCGTGCTGGCGCGGCTGGGACCGCCCTGGGTAAGCACGAAGATATGGTCGACGGTCTGAAAGGCCCCGATGAATGCGATGACGGAGACAAAGAGTGTTGTGCGGCGCAACAGGGGAAAGGCGATACGCCAGAGCGAATGCCACCAGTTGGCCCCATCGATGGCTGCAGCCTCGAAGACGTCTGAAGGGAGACTTTGCAGTCCTGCCAAGTAGAAGATCATAAAGTAGCCTGCGTTCTTCCAGACCGCCACGATCATGACGGAGATCAAGGCCAGGTTGGGATCGGCGGTCCAATTCTCGGGACCGCTGTAGCCCAAAAAGCGCAAGGCGGTGTTGAAAAGCCCATAGTCTGGCGTGAAGAAGAACATCCAGATCGTCGCTGCGCTGACCAACGGCAGAATCGTTGGGTAGAAGAAGCCCAGCCTTGCCAGACCAATGCCGCGCACAGTGCGATTGACCAGTAGCGCAAAGAGAAAGGCCAGCAGAATGCTGGCCGGCACTGTGCCCAGCACATAGAGGAAAGTGTTGAGCAGTACACGCTGGAACCGATCATCGCTGAACAGCTCCGCGTAGTTCTCCAGCCCGACAAAGGTTGGCTCGCGAAACTTGGCGATGTTCAGCCGCTGGAGAAAGAAACTTTGATAGATTGCCAGGGCCGTCGGCCACGCGGTAAAGAGCGCGACAAAAAAGGCCGTCGGCAAGATCAACAAGTAAGGTAGAGGTGAGCGGCGCCGGCGTGAAGGTGCGCTGTTTTTGGCCATGAAGCCTCTCCGTCTGTGTCAGGGGATGGGGGATCGGGGATAGGTGACTGGGGATTCGACCGTGCAGAAGAAGTCGCCGATCGTCACAGCGAGCATCATCCAACTATCTGCTCACCTCATCCCCATTCCCTGTTCCCCTATCCCCCATTACGAACCTACTTAAACGCCTCCAGCGCCGCTTCGGCATCAGCCTGGGCCGCGGCCATGGCTTCCTCCGCGCTCATCTCGCCGTTGAATGCACGTTGTAGATAGTCGTGGAAGATGCCGCGCACTTCGCCCAGATTCTGCACAGTGAACTCGGCTTCGGCGAATTCGAGCGCGTCACGGGTGGCCCCAGCCTGAGGAACGTCGGCCAGATAGGCCTGCATGGCCTCAGTGTCGTAGGCGCTCTGGCGCGCGGCGATGTAGCCGGTCTGGCTGCTGAAGTCGGCCACGCGTGCCGGTTCGGTCAAGAACTCGATGAACTGCCAGGCCGCGGTCTTTTCAGCGTCGGAAACCCCGTCCATGATGTAGAGGTTGCCGCCGCCGGGCACGCTGGCATAGCTGCCGGCTTCCTTGCCGGGAATGGGCATGACGCCTACCTCGAAATCAGCCTGGTCCAGGAGGCCGGTCAGACTCCCGGTCGAGTGGACGATCATGGCGGTCTGGCCGCTGGCTAGGTCAGAGGGGGCCTGGCCCCAGTTGGCCTGCACGCCCTCCGGCATGGCGCCGTATTCCTTGGAAAGATCGATGTAAAACTGGGCTGCCTCGATCACCTCAGGTGCGTCGAAGTAGACTTCGGTGTCGCTCTCGCCAATGATGTTCTGGCCTGCGCCGATGGCCAACGGCTGGAAGAGCCAGTAGGGCCAGTCTGACGGGAACTCGATGCCCCAGCGGGTCACCGTGTCGCCGTCGCGTTCGGTCAGCGCTGCTGCCGTTTCGGCCCAGGCTTCCCAGCTATCCGGCGGTTCGATGCCTGCGTCGGCGAAGAAGTCTGCGTTGTAGTACATGACCACCGCACTGCGCTGGAAGGGGATGCTCCAGGTCTGGCTGTCGTAGAGCGAGTTGGCCATGAAGGCAGGGTAGAAGTCGTCGATGTAACCCTCTTCGGCACTGGCCATCAACTCGTCCAGCGGCGTAATGTAGCCGGCATTGACCAAGTCGTAGATGTCGGTCGCCAGCATGACGGCCAGGGCCGGCGGATCGCCGCCGCCTTCGATAGTGGTCTGGATGGCGGTCTTGACATCACCGTAGCCGCCGGAGTAGACCGGCTCGACCGTGATGTTGGGGTTGGCGGTCTGGAACTCTTCCACATAGCCGTTGAGAATCTCGGCAATGGGTGCATCCACCGCCACCGGGTAGAAGACCTGGATCGTCACAGGCTCGTCGGCCATTGCTTCTTCCGCCGTTGCACCATCATCTGAGCCGGCAGGTGCAGCCGCCGGCGGCGCGGCACATGCCGAAAGCGCCATTAGGCCGACAAATAGGACAGCTAACACAAGCCAAATTCTGGACTGTTTCATCGTTTGCTCCTTTTGGTTGAGAAAGATTTGTGTGTTTGTTGGTGGATTGGGTGAATGTACTGCCTTATCCAAATTATACCACTACACCAGCGCCAGCGCCTGCTCCAGATCCGCAATCAGATCCTCCGGATGCTCGACGCCGACGGATAGGCGAACCAGGGCGTCGGTGATGCCCATTTCGATGCGCTCTTCGGGATCGACATCCGAATGGGTCATGCTGGCGGGGTGCTCTGCCAGCGACTCGGTGCCGCCTAAGCTTACGGCGAGGTGGAACATCTGCAGCGCGTTGAGAAAGCGAAAGGCCTCGGCTTCGCTGCCGACAATGTCGAACGAGATCATGCCGCCGGGAGCCAGGCACTGTTTGCGATAGACCGGGTAGTCCGGGTCAGACTCGGCCAGATGGCCCAGGTAGTACACCCGCTCGACTTTGGGGTGGTCGGCAAGGTAGTTGGCCACATAGCGGGCGTTCTTCATCTGCGATGTCATGCGCAGCTTGAGTGTCTCCAGACTGCGCAGTAGTAACCAGCCGGTCAACGGCGTCGACATGGTGCCCAGGATTGTACGCATGTCCTTGACCGGGTGCATGAGTTCCTTGGACCCCAGGGAAACGCCGGCGATCACATCGCTGTGGCCGCCAATGTATTTGGTGGCCGAGTAGATCACCAGATCGGCTCCATGTTCGAGCGGGCGTTGCCAAAGCGGTCCCAAGAACGTGTTGTCCACGACCACCAGCGGCGTCCTGCGCGCTTGGTGGGCGTAGCGACGTACCATCTCTCCCGCTGTCTCGATGTCGACCAACCTATTGGTCGGGTTGGCAGGCGTCTCCAGATAGAGCATCACCGTCTTCTCGGCGATAGATCGATCCAACAGTATCTCCTCCAGATCGTCCAATCCGTTGCCTGCCACGAAGCTGACCGACTGGATACCGTAGGTGGGCAGCACATGTTTGAGTAGGAAATCGGTGCCGCCATAGACTGGCTCGCTGTGGATCACGATGTCGCCGGGGCGCAGGTGCGAAAGCAGCGTCGTGCTGATGGCGGCCATGCCGCTGCTGAAGACGGCGGCCTCTTCCGCTCCGTCCCATACCGTGAGCCGATCTTCAAGCACTTCCAGATCGGGGTTGTTGACGCGGCTGTAGATCAGCCCCATCTCCTCGCCCGGATCGCGTTTACGCAGACCGTAGGCCAGCTCAAAGAAGGCCTTGCCCTCCTCCGCCGTCTTGAAGACAAAGGTTGATGTCTGAAAGATCGGGCACTTGATCGATCCTTCAGAAAGTTCCGGCCGGTAGCCGTAGCTCATCATCAGGCTTTCCGGACGCAAGGTCTGTTCACCGATCTTGGTGCGGTAGGCATCCTGTTTCGATTTTGACATGGTTCCTCCTCTACATGTGGAAGACCTGATATCTCTTGTTGGACCTTCAGTCTAGCACTGTGCAGCACCGTGCGGTAGGGTGATCTGTCACTATTTTTGGGTGACATCTGCCCGGATCTCGATTTGTGATTCATTACCTCGATTCTGAAAACTGTATCAAATGTGCTTTCTCTTGCCGAGAGATGATAAAATCTCTAGGGATTTAGTGGCGATGGAGAGGAATCTATGTCGCCTTTCGGACCCTCAAAAGGACCAAAGCTAGGAGCAAGCATGATTCGAGTGGTAGCACTAGACCTTGACGACACATTATTGCGTAGCGACGGCACAATATCGGATGCGACATTAGCCAGCCTGCGGCGCTGGATGGAAATCGGAAACAGGGTGGTGATCGCCACTGGACGACCACCGCGCTCAATCGGCGCTTCGCTTCCCAATGAACTCCATGAGGTGCCCTGGGTATGCTACAACGGCGCTGAGATTCGACTGCGCGGCGAGACTACCTATGCCGATCTGATACCGACTGACGATGTACGGGGAATCGTTGCCATGGGACAGCAGCAACTCCCTGATTGGCGTATCGGTGTGGAGATCAATGATACGCTCTACATGAACCAACGGCTTGAGATTGAGAAGCAGTACACCTATACGCCCGATCTTCTGGAAATTGCCAATGAGCCTGCGGCCAAGGTGCTCTTCACCACCACCAGTTGGCTCGACGTCCAGAATCGCAAGGCTGACGAGTTCGAGCCGCTTGCTCCACTGCTCAAGGCATTGCCCGCGGGCACACGACCCATTCTGTCCCATCGTTATCGACTGGCACAGCTGTTATCCAGCAGTGCGGACAAGGCTGTCGCTCTGGCGCACGTGGTCGAGGGTTGGGGACTGAGCATGGAGAATGTTATGGCCTTTGGCGATGATGTCAATGACGTTGGGATGTTGCAGGCCAGCGCTGTGGGCGTCGCAGTGAGCAACGCTGTTTCAGAAGTCCATGCCGCTGCGGATCGTATCACTGGAACCAATGATGAAGAGGGCGTCGCAACTGTCTTGAATGAGATTCTGGACGGCCGATAGGGACGTTTGACCCCTTAAAGTTGGGATGATCGACCCTTGTGTGAAGTGCAAACTACGACTACGATGAAAATGTAAAGACTAGACTGTCGGCTAGACGACGAATGGCCTGGCCAACTGACCAGGCATCAGACTGGCGCATGAGGTAGTGACAATACTCGCTGCCTGAATGGTTGCCTGGACAGAGCTTTCCAATAGAATGAGTATTGCAGAGACTGGGTTTTGCAATGGCGCGGCGGCAGATAGCGACCCGCTGAAGGTTGCTCATCGAGACCCGTGTCACAGGATGTCAAAGGAGACGCCATGTATCGCAATATATTGGTACCGCTGGATGGATCGAGGCGTGCTGAGACAATTCTTCCACATGTTCGCAGACTGGCCTTGCAGAATGAGTCCACTGTGATCCTTCTGCAGGTACTTGAACCAAGTGCTGCGCTTGTCACGCCGTATGACATGGTTCCATACTACGACGCAGGCGCTATGGAGCAGCGGACGAAAGAGGCGACGACCTATCTGACCGGCCTCTGTGGTGAAATCAGCGCCGAAGGCATCAAAGTCAAGAAAGTCATCGAACAGGGACCGGTTGTTCGGTGCATTCTGGATGTAGCAGAGCGCGAGGATGCAAGGCTCATAGCTATGGCCAGCCATGGGCGAACCGGTTTGGCCAGAGTCTTCTATGGAAGCGTGGCTTCCGGCGTTCTGAATCAGGCGGACCGTCCTCTGCTGATCGTCCGTGCAGAGGATGCGTAAGACAGGTGCACCGCAACAACCATGAAACAATGACGATGCGGTTGATGGCGAGATAGGACACGGATGACGCAGATTTATCCGCCCGATCAGTATGATCCGCGTCCTTTCTGATCGCTGGTTGAATCGAGACTGTCAATCAAGAAAATTTGCAACTGAGGAAATCCAGTGATTGCAGAGATGAAATATATCTACGGGCCGATTCCGTCACGTCGATTGGGACAATCATTGGGTGTGGATCCGATACCGCTCAAGACTTGTAACTGGAATTGCGTCTATTGTCAGTTGGGGCGCTCCGTTCCCTTGAACAACAAACGCGACGAGTATGTGCCGCGTGAGGCCGTGATCGAGCAGCTCAAAGCGACGTTGGATGCCCATCAACCCGGCGAGATCGACTACATCTCGTTCGTGGGTTCCGGCGAACCGACGTTGCATATCGGCCTGGGGTGGATGATTCGCCAGGTCAAAAGCATGACGGATATCCCCGTGGCCGTGATCACGAACGGGTCATTGCTCTATCTGGCGGAAGTTCGCAACGAACTTGCGGCCGCCGATGTGGTCATGCCGACGGTCGTGGCGGGCAGCAGGGATCTCTACAAGCGGATCAATCGCCCCCATCCAGATATTACCTTTGGTCGAATCGCGGAAGGGCTGATCTCGTTCCGCGAAGAGTTTTTGGGCGAGCTATGGGTGGAGGTCATGTTGATCAAGGGATTGAATGACACCGTTGCTGCCCTGCGCGAGCTTGCGACTGCACTGCGTAGTGTGCAGCCCGACGAAGTTCATATTACATTGCCCACGCGACCTCCGTCTGAGACCTGGGTCGAGCCGCCGGATGAAGAGAGCGTACTGCGTGCCACGGCGATCCTGGGTGACATCGCCCATGTTGTGCTGCCGGGCGGCGGTGAATTTGATCTGGGCGGCTACGACAATGTGGTCGATGCAGTGATCGGCATCATCACCCGCCACCCCATGAGCCAGTCGCAGTTGGAAAAGGCGCTGGGGGAATGGGCACCGGCTCAGGTTGATGAAGCGCTGGTTCGACTATCGGCCAACGGCCAGGCGCGGCGCATAACCCGACTTAATCGGGTCTTCTGGACGGCATCGACATCGCACTTCCCAGAGGAAGAAGAGAGTCTGATGACAGCGCCCGGCGCCCGACTTCCGCATTTGCAGCACGCCTGAATCCCGCCAACACAGCTCTTGCTGGTGACAACCCCCTGGTGCTTTCGAGAGAATGCTTTCTGAGGGAATACAAGAAGGTATTGAGAATTCCACCGATACCTAATCTCGGTAGTACACGGGACCAGGGGGTATCCTCATGCCGATGAAGCGAAAAGGGGGTATCTTCTATGCACATCAGGGTCTCTTTTTCCACCCATCGTCGGAAATGAACCGCGTGAACGATTGAAAACTCCTCTAAAGAGGGTCGCGTGAAGTGACACAAACTAATCACCAAAAAACCTAATGCGACTCTCAACAATTGCATTTTTTCGCTAGCGTCTCCGATGACAGCATTCGAGAACTCTTCAGGCTGGCTCGTTGTCGGCTGCGATACTGATGCTTAGGCCGTAAACGATCACTTCTCGCAGCAGCGCTTTTGAAGTTGGAGTTCCCTTGTGGGCAGATAGTTCCCGTGAGCGTCAGGTATCGACTGAACTCGTGGGGGAGGATGGTACCCGCACTAGATGCGTTTGAGCCTCCTCCGTACAGAGGTATCGCCTTCTTGTCCGTGGTCCCTATCCTACTTGTATATCTTTCAATGGAGATAACGTTATGAATCTCAGACATTTACTTGTGAGCTCTGTCCCACTCGTTGCTGGACTACTTTTCCTTTCCTTCTTGGGTATAGGCCAGCCGTCATATCGATTGCAGGCATCCAACAGCAACGGCGTCGCGGTGACGGTTTCTGATGCCTTGGCTGATGTGCCTTGTCTATTGGCACTAGCCCAGAACAGTGTCTACGGCTCATTCGATACTATTTACGGTTGCTACGGTAGCTCTGGAGAGTTCGAAAATGAATATAGCTACGATCAGTTTGGCCGTATCAATGGTTTCGAGTCGACGGGTATTATCACCGATATCACTACCTCGTTGGCATATGCTGCATCCGTCGCAATTGACGCGATCAATCCGCCAGAATAGGGAGTTATACTGGAACTGTCAGCAGCCCGGCCTTTCCGAGCTATGTCGAACACTTGACGAACGAATATGATGAATTTGGTCGTATTTGTGGCGTGGATGTGCTGAAAACCTATACGGAGGAAAACCAAGCATATACTATGCGCCTCCAGCCTTGTCGTCAGGGCAACCAGTGGGTTGGATATCGGGTTGCAGTAACTGGCGGTAGCTACGTGTCGGAGCCGTTTCAAATTGGCATTTGTGAGACTCTGTTAACGTGCACTGACGAACCGCCAATACCAGAACCCGAATCCTGCTATGCACTGATGACGACCGTGGATCCTGCAGGTAGCGGTGAAGTAGAAGCATCACCGACGCCCAACTGTGGTGATGACAAGTATGAGGCAGGCACTCAGGTACAACTGACCGCCAAGCCGAAGGCCGGCTATAAGTTCGTGCAATGGACCGGCGCTGCATCGGGCAGCAACCCGACGGTCACGTTGACTATGAATGGCAACGAAACCGCTACCGCCACTTTCGGGTCAGAATCTGAATCTTGCTATTCACTGACGACGACCGTGGATCCTGCAGGTAGCGGTGAAGTAGAAGCATCACCGACGCCCAACTGTGGTGATGACAAGTATGAGGCAGGCACTCAGGTACAACTGACCGCCAAGCCGAAGGCCGGCTATAAGTTCGTGCAATGGACCGGCGCTGCATCGGGCAGCAGCCCGACGGTCACGTTGACTATGAATGGCAACGAAACCGCTACCGCCACTTTCGGGTCAGAATCTGAATCTTGCTATTCACTGACGACGACCGTGGATCCTGCAGGTAGCGGTAAAGTAGAAGCATCACCGACGCCCAACTGTGGCAATGACAAGTATGAGGCAGGCACTCGGGTACAATTGACCGCCAAGCCGGAGGCGGGTTACAAATTCATGCAATGGACCGCCGCGTTGAGCGGAACCATGAATCCAGCCGATGTGACAATGGACGGTGACAAGACTATCTCTGTCACATTCACCAAGGACACACCGGAACCCGAAGACAGCTATGAGGCGTTTTTGCCCATTACCATGCGTTGATGTCGGTCCAATCGACGCAGATGGCGCTATCGGTGATAGGAACAAAGGGTGGTAGTGACGGACTCTCAGACCTTGTCTAGATCTCGACAGTCTCAGTTTGCGTCTAGAAAGCTCTCCGGCGTGCAAATGCCGGGGAGTTTTCATATTGGGACTGGCAAGTGTTGCGTGAATTTGTCTGGTTGGCAGTGCCTAACTGGTCAAATGGTTAGGTGCGACGCTGTACCTAGGAGGGTGGGAATGATCGCGATTCTATCTTATGATGCAGAGTGGTAGTTGAATAGCCTGCCCGTCCACGGATTATTGAACCAGAAGCGAAGCCAGAAAATGAAATTGACGGACTTAGTTCATCGTCACCCTAATCCAGTCGCGTGGCACGAAGGCGATAATATACCCTGGTCGGAACCGGGATTCAGTGCGCGCATGCTGCGTGAGCATCTCACCCAGGATCACGACATGGCCAGCCGTCGGGCTGAGCTGATCGACCGACATGTTGCATGGATCCACCAGGAATTGTTGGGCGGCCAGCCCTCCAGGGTGCTTGATCTAGGATGTGGTCCGGGACTCTACTCGTCAAGACTGGCACGTCTTGGCCACACCTGTACGGGCGTCGACTATTCGCCGGCGTCGATTGCCTATGCGCGTGAGCAAGCAGGCGATGAGGGCCTTGCCTGCACATACGTTGAACAAGACTTGCGTAGGGCCGATCTTGGCGCTGGACAGTATGATCTGGCCATGCTTCTTTTTGGCGAATTCAATATCTTCCGGCCGGACCATATCCGGCAGATTTTGACCAAGGCGAACCGCGCCCTGGTTCACGGCGGCATGCTCCTGCTGGAGCCCCACACATTCGCGGCCGTCCGCAGGATCGGAAGCGAGGAGGCGACCTGGGAATCATCGGACAGCGGGCTGTTTTCAGGATCTCCCCATCTGCTTCTGACGGATCATCACTGGAACCGGATCGACAGAACTGCCACAACACGACACTATGTCGTCGACGCCGAGAGCGGTGAAGTGGTTCGTTACGCCCAGTCGTTCCAGGCTTACCTTGCCGAGGAATACGACGAGCTGTTACGCGGGTGCGGTTTTCAGGACGTGCAGATGCGCGCAGCTGTCGGCGATGTGACGAATTTTGCTGATGATCTGCTGGCGATTATTGCCGGCAAACAGTAGTATCGCCCAATTCATGCCTGAACAATTGACCGCAACGTTCGCGGCTCAGTTACTGATCGTGGTTGCCGGCAGCATTACACTCGGCGCAGTCTTCTTCCGTCGGGGCGGCTTTCTTGCCGCACTAACATTGCGGTATGCAATCTATGCGGTCTGGCATATCCTGTGGGCAGGCGGTATCGGCTTGATTGGTTGGTTCCAGGGCTTTTTGCAGTAGAGTCATCTGTTGTTCTGGAGGAATAGAAAGGAACCGATTCACTATGGAGTTTGGAGTACCTAAAGAGATCCGCGACCTTGAGACGCGGGTGGCGCTGACGCCGTCCGGCGTGCTAAGCCTCGCCAGACGCGGTCACGCAGTCTACGTGGAACGCAATGCCGGGGCCGGATCCGGGTTCAGCGATCAGGAATATCGGGAGGCCGGTGCGGAGATCGTCTTCTCCGCTGCTGAGGCGTACGGGCGAGCCGATGTCGTGGTCAAGGTGACCCGGCCCACGGCGGATGAGCATAAGCTCTTTCGACAGGGGCAGGTCATCTTCGGATTCCACCATCTGCCGGTTTCGTCGCCGGACTTGCTGCACGCGTTGGCAGAGCATGAGATCACGTCCATTTCCTACGAGTCAATCGAGGAGGACGGCCAGTTTCCTGTGCTCCTGACCACCAGTGAGGTGGCAGGCCGCCTTGCGCCCATCTTTGCCGGACGCTTGCTGATGACTGAGCGTGGCGGGCGTGGCGTATTGTTGAGCGGTATTCCCGGCGTACCGCCAGCTGCCGTGGTCATCCTCGGCGGCGGCATTCTGGGGGCCAACGCCGCACGGGCCTTCATCGGTAGCGGCGCGCAGGTCACGATCCTTGACCGTGACCTGAAGAAGCTTCAAGGGTTGGATGACCAGTTCGAGGGTCGTGTCACCACCATGTTGTCTAACCACCACAACGTCAAACGCGCTACGACCTTTGCTGACGTGCTGATCGGCGCGGTGCAGACGCCCGGTCGCCGCTCGCCGGTGATCGTGACCAAGGAGATGGTGCGCTCCATGCGTCCGGGATCGGTCATCATCGACTTCGCAATCAGCACTGGCGGCTGCGTCGAGACCAGCCGGCCGACCACGCTACGCGACCCGATCTACGTTGCCGAGGAGATCATCCACTGTTGCATCCCCAACTTCCCTGCCTTGGTGGCTCGAACAGGTAGCTATGCAATCAATAATGCTGCGCTTCCCTATTTGCGTGATCTGGGCCGTGACGGCCTAGAGGGTATGCTGCATACGACGCCCGCGCTGGTCAAAGGCATCACCTACTATCAAGGCAAGCTGGCCAATGCTGATCTGGCTGCCGCACTCGGCCGGGCGGTCGAAGTAGAACTTCCGAGTGGGGAAATCGCATGAACTGGGATACCATCTATCGCAAAAAAGTGACAGACGTCCAGACCGCACTCTCGGTCATCGAATCCAATCAACGAATCTACGTCGGCGGCGGCGCAGGCGTACCAATCCAGCTAATCAATGGTCTGACCGAGCGTGCGCCCTTCGTCAAAAATGTGGAAGTCACACACATCCTGACATTTGCCGATGCGCCCTATGTCAACGCCGAGTATGCAGATTCATTCCGCCACAATGCGCTCTTCATCGGCCATTCTGTGCGTGCCGCCGTTCAGGATGGTCGTGCCGATTTCACGCCCGTCTTCCTCTCCGAAATCCCGGAGCTTTTTCGCAGCGGAACGCTACCCTTGGACGTGGCGCTGATTTCACTTTCGCCGCCTGACGAGCATGGCTTCTGTAGTTTTGGCATCGAAGTGGGCACGACCAAGCCTGCGGCCGAGGCTGCACGGATCATCATTGCCGAGATCAATCCGCAGATGCCGCGCACGCTGGGTGATTCCTTCATCCATGTTAGCCGCCTCAATCACATCGTCGACGTGGACTACCCGTTGCCGCAGGCGCCCCAGGGAGGCGCATCCGATCTGCACCTCCAAGTCGGGCAAAATATCGCTGAATTGATCCCGGACGGGGCCACATTGCAGATGGGCATCGGCAGCATTCCTGACGCTGTGCTCAAGCATCTGCACAGCCACAAGGATCTGGGGATTCACACTGAACTCTTCTCCGACGGCGTTATCGAGATGGTCGAAAACGGTGTGATTACCTGTGCGCGCAAGAACTTCCACCCTGGCAAGATCGTGGCCGGCTTTCTCTTCGGTACACAGCGACTCTATGATTTTGTGAACAATAATCCGCTCATCGAGATGCACCCGACCGACTACGTCAACGATCCCTTCAATATCGCAGCCAATGACAAGATGGTGGCCATCAACTCGGCCTTGCAGGTCGATCTGACCGGACAGGTTTGTGCGGACTCCATCGGCACCCGGTTCTATAGTGGCGTCGGCGGACAGGTCGACTTCATACGTGGCGCAGCACGGTCTAAGGGCGGTTTGCCCATCGTGGCCTTCACATCGACGACGAAGCAGGACAGCATCAGCCGTATCGTGCCTGTCCTGGCCCAAGGCGCCGGCGTTGTGACCTCGCGCAATGACGTCCACTATGTGGTCACCGAGTATGGCGTGGCCTCGCTCCACGGCAAGACTGTGCGCCAGCGTGTCAACGAGCTGATCGGTATCGCTCACCCCACGTTTCGGGATGAATTGCGCCATGCCGCGAGCGAATACGGGTATTGTTAGCGTAGGAACGTCAAGACCGCGCAGAAAGAGACCAGGCATCTATACCTGATGAAGTTGGCAATTCCAGAGTCGTGCTCCCCGTAGGCGCTGTGAGTACATTTTTGCGCAGTGGATTTGAGCACCGACAGGCCGAATCGTACGGAAATGGACTGACTTTCGTCTGGCGAATCTGATATACTGTAATTGAGCATGTCGGTTTGGGAAACGTGCCGTTCTTGTGCATTTTCTCTACGGTCACGACTTCAGCGCCAGTCAGTTATTTTGTCCCCGAGTAAGCTGATCTTGGAACGACTTATTGTCTTCTTCAATTCATTGTTTGTGGCTACAGCAGCATCAGGAGTCTGGTTATGAGTGCAAAGCATAAGCTGGTATTTCGACGCGAAGCAGCACGAGTTCGGCAGACAGATCGCCTCCTCGTAGGGATGCTCCTGCTGTTGATATTACTCCTGGCTGCGGGCTGCACGGTTCCTGTGGCTGCCATCGATGCACGGCCGACTCTGATCATCGACAACGATCCGCTGCCGGTCATCGCTGTCGCCCCTGTTGTCGGGGGACCGGGCACTACTGTCTTTGTTTCGGGTGCAGGCTGGGAACCTGATGATGCAGTTTTCATCAATCTGACTGTTGATGAGGATCCGGACGACGATGAGAATGAGCTGCTGGAAGTAACGGTTGCAGCCTCCATCGTGGCTGCCGATACCCGATTCGCCGCTTCTTTCCTCTATCCCTACGATCCGCCTTGGAGTGAACTGGAAGAGGTGACCATCGTCGCCTATTCGCCTGATACCGGCGACGTGGCCGAGGCTCCGTTTACACTTATACCCGACAGCGCATTAACTGCAACTGTCACCTCGACTGCGACCATCACGGCAACCATTGAGCCAACGGCGACGCCGACCAACACGCCGACGAAATCAGTCGCCCAGCCGGTGCAGGCCACACCAACACCCACGCCGGCGCAGGGCCAGCCAGGCTATGGCACGGCCACCGTGATCAGCAATGGGCTTAATGTGCGCACCGGCCCGTCAACGGCCTATCCGATTATCCGCCAGCTTACCCGCGGCGCTACCATGGTCGTACTGGGTCAGAGCACTGACAACTACTGGCTTTATGTTCGGCTGCCTGATGGCCTGCTCGGCTGGGTAGCCAAATACTATACGGACTACCAAGGTTCGCCGCCGGTCGTGAAGCCGACGGGTGTTCCTCGGCCGCCTGTTTCGACCGCGACGCCTGCACCCATGCCGCCGTCGGCAGCCTCACGCTGGAAGGCGGAATACTTCAACAATGTCAATCTGAGCGGCGCGCCGGCACTGGTTCGCAACGACTACAATCTCAACTTCAACTGGGGCTACGGTTCGCCCGATCCCCGCATTCAGGTCAACCATTTCTCGGCGCGTTGGGTGCAACCTGTCTACTTCCCCGGCGGCACCTTCCGCTTCTTTGCAGACACCGATGATGGTGTACGTATCTACGTCGATGATGTGCTGATCATCGATCAGTGGAAGGTTACATCCGGTACGGTATTCACGGCTGATCGAACATTGAGCCGGGGAACTCATATCGTGCGTGTTGAGTACTTCGAGAATACAGAGCTTGCCAAGATTCGCGTCTGGTGGGATCGAAGCGATGGTATGGCCTTCCCGGAATGGAAGGGCGAATACTACAACAATCGGTCCCTTGCCGGCGCACCTAGCCTAGTGCGTAACGATGCGGCCATTGACTTCAACTGGGGAAGCGGATCGCCCGCTCCACAGATTCGACCTGATGACTTTTCAGTTCGGTGGACACGCACGGTCTATCTGGACGCTGACCGATATCGCTTCCATTCTCGCATGGATGACGGCATGCGCGTCTACCTGGACGGCATTCTGATCATCAATGAGTGGTCGGACGGCAGCGCCAGAGATCGGTCCGTGGATCGAGATGTTTCTGCGGGCTATCACAATTTCGTGGTCGAGTATTACGAGCATATCCAGCTGGCTGAGGCCAAATTCTGGTGGGAGACCATCGGCAGTTCTTCACAGCCGGATAGCTTCCCGGATCTGGAAGGGTGAGTATTGGTCGAACCGAAACCTGGATGGCAGTCCCACGGTTGTGCGCAACGATCGTCGCATTGACTTCAACTGGGGGACCGGCTCGCCGGACTCCGATATCCCGTCAGATAACTTCTCGGCGCGCTGGACGCGCAAGTATGACTTCAGCGACGGTTGGTATCGTTTCTCGGCCCGTTCCGATGATGGGGTGCGCGTTTGGGTCGATGGCGATCGGATTATCGATGAATGGCACGATAGCCAGGGTAACGTCACCTACACCGCAGACAAATATATCGACGGTAAAGTTGCGCTCAAGGTTGAATACTACGAGCGCTACGGCGGTGCGGCCATCAAGGTGAATTGGGAAAAGATCTCCGACCCACAGACGCCAACGCCGACTAAGACTACGACGCCGACGCCGACGCCGGCTGTGACCCGGAGTCCCTATGCCAAGATCCAACCCGATAGCGGTGTGCCGGGCACATCGGTCGTGGTCAGCGGCGGCGGTTTCCCGGCCAACACAACGATCAACATTCAACTGGCGTCGCCGGTACGCTCCAGCAGCGTGTCCAATGCCAAGATCTATGCCAGCACGCAGAGTGACAGCCAGGGCAACTACAGCGTTCTGGTCACGTTGCCGTCTGCATGGCCCGACGGGTCGCCGATTCAACCCGGTGAACTGCTGATTATCGCGGCCACGCCCGGCAATAGTGTGACGGCCTCAGCCGTGTTCGAATTGACTGTGCCCAGGCCCACGGTCTCGGTCGATCCCTATCTGCAATTGCAGCCGCGATCCGGCGGCCCTGGCGCCTCGGTTGTTGCCGGCGGCGGCGGCTTCCCGGCCAACACCACCATCAACATTTATCTTGGCGGACTGGTGAGCGCTTCATCCATCTCGTCTCAGCCTTCGGCCTACGCCGCCGGTCCGAGCGACGGCAACGGCAACTATCGTCTTTCGTTCATCATGCCGGATACGTGGGCTGATGGCACGCCCATCGAACCGGGCAAGTTGAACGTAGTGGCCGCGACCAACGGTTTTGCTCAGCAGGCGAGTACACTCTTCGATTACCGGCGCAGTGAGTCCAACGCATCGGTGGGCATCTCACCCACGTCCGGCGGCGCCGGCTCTGTTGTGATCATCACCGGCGAGGGCTATCCATCGAACGAGTCGGTCACTATCTATCTGGGGACGTTCGACGAATCTGCAGGGGCGGGCAATCCGCATCTCTATGGAACGGCCAAAACCGATGTTTCGGGTAAGTTCAGCACAGCCATTACCATGCCGGCTGTCTGGCCCAATGGGGCGCCTGTCGCCAATGGCGAACTGGTTATCTGGGTGCGGACAGATGACGCCGGTGACCAGCAGAGTGCGGTCTTCACCTTCACCGGTGCGCCCGCTACGACGCCTACGAACACGCCGACGCCGGTTGATACGCCTGCCGTGCCGCCGACACCGACGCCCAATCCAAACGCCAAGGTCAGCCCGACGTCCGGCAGCGGCGGCACGCAGGTCATTGTGACCGGCGGCGGCTTCCCGGTCAACACGACCGTGAACGCGTTGATATCCTTCTTTGATGCCAATGGCGGCGGGGGTGATGCAGAGATTTTCGGAACTGCCACGACCAACGCCAATGGGGATTACAGCATCTCCTTGACCATGCCGAGCACGTTGCAGGGTGGAGAACCGATTGTCTCCGGCATGGTTATGATTGTGGTGGCAACCGGAGACTATCGAGTCTCCGCCAGCATACCGTTTGACTATGTGGGTGTTGCAGCGGCTGATGAGGTCGCCCCGGTGACGCCGTCTCCTGAGCCGACGATTGAGCCGTCCCCGGTTCCTTCGCCGGAAGCCTCTCCAGAGGCATCCCCTGAACCCTCGCCGGAAGGCACGACTGAAGTAACGCCCGAGGTTGAGGAAACGGCTGAGTCAGAGACGCCTGAGCCCGAAGCGACGGGCACTGTTGAACCTGACGAAGAGGTTGTGACTGAGGAACCGCCTACTGAGGAGGTCACCGAAGAAGCAACTGAAGAAGTAGCTGAGGAGGTCACCGAAGTGGTGACTGATGAGCTGACCACCGGGGACGATGAACTGGTGTCAGCGCCTGAGCCCCCGGCTGAGCCAACTGACGAACCGGTTGAAGAGGCTGCGACTCCTGAGCCCACGATTGAGCCAACAATTGAGCCAAACTGACGAACCAGTTGAGGAAGCCTCGACGCCTGAGCCAGCGGTTGAGCCAACTGACGAACCGGTTGAAGATGCCGCAACTTCTGAGCCAACGATTGACCCGGCTGATGAACCAGTTGAGGAAGCCTCGACACCGGAGCCACCGGCTGAACCAACTGATGAACCGGTTGAAGAGGCCCCGGCCCCTGCGCAGGAAGCGGAGGCGGCTGAGCAACAGGCCGCTGCACCGCCGGCCGAGCCTGAACCAGCTCCGCCCGTTGCGCAGCCGGCCCCTGCGCCAATTGAGCCTGAACCACCGGCTCCGTCCGTTGAGCAGCAAGCCCCAGAGCCAGTCGAGTCCGATCCACCGGCGCCGCCGGCTGAGCAGCAGGCCCCTCCACCACCCGTCGAACCTGCACCGGCTCCGGCTGTCCAGGAGCAGGCCCCGGCGCCAGCGGAACCGGCGCCGCCGGCTGAGCAGCAGGCCCCTCCACCACCCGTCGAACCTGCACCGGCTCCGGCTGTCCAGGAGCAGGCCCCGGCGCCAGCGGAACCGGCGCCTGTGGTGCAAGAAACGCCAACACTGCTTCCGACGCCGTTGCCGGTTGAGGAGCCCAGCGAGTCTGAGGATCTCGGCTCAGCGGTCGTTGTTGACTGGCGCACAATGACGTAATTTGATCTGCGGTTCGGTAGGGTATGCTGACAGCGCGTCAGGCCTCGATAACCAGACAGATCCCGAGGTCACCGAACTCGTCCGGCTGGTAGCCGGGCCTACATGCTAACTGTGTTGGGCGACGGCAGGATCTTCTGCCGTCGCCTCTTCTTGTACGCCCGACATGGGTGGAATCTAGGGAGTGAGAGTCTCCTGCGGGCGTTGACCTGACGAACCGCTAGCCAAGGGCAACTGCGTCGTGTGCGAACAGTCGTGGAGAGGAAGCCGGAGGGCAAAACCTCAGCAATTCCAAATTTGACGAAAGACGGCGTTCAGAGCATGAATATGTAGGAATTGCTCTGGAGGTGCATAGATGAAATCATTGACGATAGAAACCATTTTCGAAATGATCGGCAAGACATTCGCTGAATTGCCTGACAGCCGAACAGGAAAGAACAAAACATTCGAGATGGCTGATGCAGCAGCAGGTGCGTTTGGCGTCTTTTTCACACAATCGCCATCGTTTCTAGCCTATCAAAGAGACATGGAGCGGAACAAAGGGAAGAACAACGCAGCCAGTCTCTTTAGCGTGACAGAGATTCCCTGCGACCAGCAGATACGCAATTTGCTTGATGAGGTAGCGCCAAGCAACCTAAATGAACCATTCTGGGTCTTACAAAAGAAGATGGAAGAGGCTGGTCACCTCGAGGACCATCGTGGACACCAGGGAAACTACCTGGTTGCCATGGATGGCACTCACTACTTTTCATCCCAGAAAATTCAGTGTGAGAATTGCACGGTACATCAACATGGGGACCGACTTCACTACTACCATTCAGCCGTGACGCCAGTGCTGGTTGCGCCAGACAAAAATCGAGTCTACCCACTGGAACCTGAATTCATCTTGCCGCAAGACGGAGCAGAAAAGCAGGATTGCGAACGCAATGCAGCCAAACGCTGGACAGAGCGTTGTGCGTCTCGCTTTGAACCATGGCGGGCAGCCATCTTGGCCGACGACCTATATTGCAATCAGCCTTTCTGCACATTGTTGCACGAGAACGAACTGAACTTCATTCTGGTCTGCAAACCGGACTCGCACCAGGCGCTCTATGAAGAGCTCGACCTGTTAGAGCGAGTTGACGGTGTCCAAACCGTGACCACTCGATGCTGGAACGGACGCTTTACCGAACAGAGAAGCTATCGTTATGTGAACCAGGTCCCGCTCCGAGCCGGTACGGATGCGCTGTTGGTGAACTGGTGTGAGGTCACCATTCATCGCACAGACACCGGCGAACGCATTTACTACAACTCCTTTGCCACGAACTTCGAATTGTCCGATGAGTCGGTTGGATCGGTAGTTCGCTCAGGCCGGGCTCGCTGGAAGATTGAAAACGAGAACAACAACGTACTCAAGAACTATGGCTACAATCTCGAACGCAACTATGGACATGGAAAGCAATATCTTTCTGCCGTTCTGGTCACACTCAACCTCCTCGCCTTCCTGGTTCACACAATACTGGACGAGACCAGCACCATCTATGCCGCTGTCCGTCAGGAACTGGGCACACGCAAGACCTTCTTTGATGATATTCGGGCGCTCACCCGCTATCTTTACTTCAAAGACTGGGATACCTTGTTCAGCTTCATGGCTACACAGCTCGAAATTCAGCTTGAGCCAGACTAGCAACTCCTAAATTTGGAATTGCTGGGCAAAACCTGGACTTGATGGACAAGAACTGCGTAAAGAGGCATGGGATGCGGGGTAAGCTGGCAAGAGACGGCGAAGCCCAGACAGGTCAAAGTAGTTTCATGTAAACGCAGCAAGGGTCAGGGGAAAGAGGCCGTACCTTATTCGGGGAGGTCTGTAGCCATGAGAGTGGATAGCAGAAGTCAGCCGAGGCCGTAGTAGTCGATGGAGTAACGACCATCCAGGGCGGGAGGCGAAAGCCTTCTACAGGGCGAAGGGCCGAACGGAAAGGGAGTTGAGTAGAAAGGAGCAGGGTGACGTAAGCAACCGACATCTGAGAAGCAGATTGGCCGTGAAGGGTAGACTGAGGGTCGAGAGATAGCGGTCAGGGTGAAGGCGTCATCAGAGCGAATGGAGAAAGAAATGACTCAACAGGAAGAGAGTATGTGGGAGCGGATATTCAGTCGCGAGAACATGCTGAAAGCGTTAGGCCGAGTGAAAGGCAACAAGGGAGCGGCAGGGGTGGATGGGATGACAGTGAAGGATTTATCAGCCCACCTGAAAGCGAACTGGCTGACGATTCGGGCGAAGCTGGATGCGAGGGAATACGAACCGAGTCCGGTGAAACGGGTGATGATCCCGAAGGCGGATGGAGGGGAGAGGCAACTGGGTATACCGACAGTGCAGGACCGACTGATCCAACAGGCGATGCACCAAATACTGAGCGAGGAATATGACCCGAAGTTCAGTGAAGCCAGCTACGGCTTTCGACCGGGGCGGAGTGCGCACGATGCAGTGCGGACAGCCCAGGGGTACATCGAGAGCGGGAAGAAATGGGTGGTGGATATGGATTTGGAGAAGTTCTTCGACAGAGTGAATCATGACCGTTTGATGTCTCGGCTAAAGCAGGACATCGAAGACAAACGGGTGTTGTGGCTGGTGAATCAATACCTGAAAGCGGGAGTGATGGTGAACGGAGTGGTGATGGGGACAGAGGAAGGGACGCCGCAAGGTGGGCCGTTGTCGCCGTTACTATCGAACATCGTGTTGGATGAGTTGGACCGAGAACTGGAGAGACGTGGGCACAGCTTTGTGCGATATGCGGATGACTGCAACATCTATGTGAGCAGTCGACGAGCGGCAGAGCGAGTGCTGGCGAGTATCCGGGAGTATGTGGAGAAGAAGCTGCGCTTGAAGGTGAACGAGCAGAAGAGCGCAGTGGACTTGGCCACAAGGCGGAAGTTTCTGGGGTTCAGCTTCTACTGAAGAGCCGGGGGCGGGGTGGGGATACGAATCGCCGCCCAGAGTCTGGCCCGGATGAAGCGCAAAGTGAAGGGACTGACCCGACGGAGTCAAGGGAAAGGCTGGACGGAAGTCCGGGACGGCCTGAGACGAGCAGTGGTGGGGTGGGTGAACTACTATGCGCTGGCAGATGCGGGGAATCACATGAAACAACTGGACGAGTGGCTGAGGCGGCGGATGCGCCAGATGGCGTGGAAGCAATGGAAGACGCCAAAGAACCGATACCGGCAACTCAAGAGACGAGGGGTTACAGAGTACTGGGCCATTCGAGCAGGGGGAACCAGTAAGGGAGTATGGCGGCTGTCAAAGTCCCCACCGCTCCACAAAGCACTGAGCAATGACTACTGGCGCAAAGTCGGATTAGTCAGCTTCTCACAACAATACGAACTTCGTCGGACCTGACCGAACCGCCGGATGCGGACCCGCATGTCCGGTGGTGTGGGAGGGGTGGAGCCGCAAGGCTCCCCCCTATCCCGATTGTACGTCTTCGTACGTCTTATGCTCGGCGTCATTCGCCAAGCCGTTCTTCCCAGATTCGGATTGGCCGCCCCTTAGCGTATGGATATCATTTCAGTTTCAGTCGCCAGCCTGGTAAGATCGACAGAATCTATTTTGTTGGTTACACTACGACAATTTGGTCGTTCCAGCAGAATCGACATCTTGGCGCAAGTGTCCGGCACTTTGAGCGTGATGCTTTCTCTGAGCGGCTTCAATCAACCAATCAACACTAAGGAAAGAAGGACGTATTCAATGTATCCGATCTTGCTGAGCCTCCACAACATCCTGCGCTGGCTCGTGGTGATTGCCGCAGTCTGGCTATTGATCCGTACCTACATGGGGCTGTTTTCAAAGAGCGATTGGACAGACCAAGAGGGCAAGGCTGTGCGCTTCTTTGTCATCTTCATGGACATTCAGTTGCTTCTGGGCTTGATTCTCTATTTCGTCAGCCCGTTGACCCAGGCGGTCATGGGCAATATGGGGGCGGCAATGGGCGATGACCAGTTGCGTTTCTTCGGCGTCGAGCACGCCTTCATGATGATCGTCGCTGTAATTCTGGCGCATGTCGGCTCATTTATGGTCAAACGCGCTGCCGAGTCACGTTCCAAGTACATTCGGTCGGCCATTTGGTTCACCATCAGTACGTTGGTGGTACTCGTCGCTATCCCGTGGTGGCGCCCACTCTTCCCGATGTTTTCCTGATCGGTCCAACCATCCCACGAATGCATCAGACTGCCCGGAAGGCTTCAATCAGCTTCCGGGCAGTCTTGTGTGTCTGGAGAGGTGCTTGTGCAAGAAGCCTGCCCTTATCCTGGAATCTGAAATGTCACTAGGCCTAGACAATCAAAAAGTTTCTCCACTGGTCTACCGCTTTCGCTCCTCTCCACACTTTCAAGACCTGGCCAGTTGACCAGGTCAAAGACCAATCTCATGTACAGCCTTGAGTCTCTCCAGATGCATGGCGTACGTGTGTCGGTTCTCCCTTAAACTGAAATCAGTTTGATCCAACTATCGTGTTTTGGCGAAGAATCGATGCTGTTTTGTTGGTCAGCCTCACCCCTGACCAGGTTTTTCGCGATGGCGGGCAAACAACCTGTTCTTGTGCAACCAACGACGTTTGTGCAACCAACGAGGGGGGAAAAATGCTTGTACGTGATCGAATGTCAGCGCCGGCCATTACGATTTCGCAAGATACGCCGTTTCAGGAGGCAGTCAAGATCATGCGGGAGAAGGGTTTCCGCCGTTTGCCCGTGGTCGATAAGGGTGGACGCTTGGTTGGCATCATCTCTGAACGGGATCTGCTCCACGCCTCGCCATCTCCGGCAAGCTCACTTAGCATCTGGGAAATGAATTACCTGCTCTGGAAGATCAAGATCAGCGAGCTAATGAGCAAGAAAGTCATCTCTATCCCGTCGAATGCCCCAATTGAAGAAGCCGCTCAATTGATGGTCGCTCACAAGATTGGCGGTTTGCCGGTAATCAACCAGGTCGGTACGGTTGTTGGCGTGATCACCGAAACAGATATTTTCAAAACCTTTGTGGAGATGATGGGCAGCGGAGAGCACGGTGTCCGTCTGATGCTGCAGGTGCCCAATGGCGGTGGCGTGTTGGCGGCACTGGCCGGGGCTATCCATGAACTGGGCGGCGATATCCTCTCTGTCGGCTCCTTGGACACTTCGTCCGATAAACTGCGCCATCTGCTGATTAAGGTTAGCGGCGTCAATCAAGAACAGCTCGTCGAGACGCTCGAAGCACTGGGTGATCACGTGGTTGATGCACGAGAGGTCTGAACACTATGTATTGACAGCGCTTGATCGCATCCCCAAATTGACGGTCAGCGCATTTATGCTTGCTTACTGTCTGCAAGGCTGTTGGGCCGGCAGGCGATGAGCTTGAACGTGGGTACAATCCTTCAAACATGTGGAGTCTTCGGCTCTGCCAGGAGAAAGCACAATGAAACGAGAGCAAGCGATGATGGATGGCAACGAGGCTGCGGCCTATGTTGCCTTTAAGACCAACGAAGTAGCGGCGATCTACCCGATCACGCCCTCCTCGCCGATGGGCGAGTTGGCGGACTACTGGGCGGCACGCGGCGAGACCAACATCTGGGGATCGCGTCCCGATGTCGTCGAGATGCAGTCCGAGGGCGGTGCGGCAGGCGCAGTGCATGGCGCCTTGCAGGCGGGTTCGTTGACAACGACCTTCACAGCCAGCCAGGGCCTGCTGTTGATGCTGCCCAATATGTTCAAGATCGCCGGCGAGTTGACCAGCACGGTCTTCCACATTGCGGCCCGATCGATTGCGGCCCAGGCCCTCTCGATTTTCGGCGACCACTCAGACGTCATGGCCGTACGGGGCACCGGCTGGGGCATGCTCTTCGGGAATTCGGTTCAGGAAGTCATGGACTTCGCCCTGATCTCCCAGGCAAGCACCCTCAAGGCCCGGGTCCCCTTTCTCAACGTCTTTGACGGCTTCCGCACGTCCCACGAGATCAACAAAGTCGAAAAGCTGACCGATGATGACATTCGGGCGCTCATCGACGATGACCTGGTCCGGGCCCACCGTGCTCGCGGTCTGACGCCGGATCTGCCGGTGATCCGCGGTACCGCCCAGAACCCCGATGTCTTCTTCCAGGCGCGCGAGACGGTCAACCCCTTCTATGAGGCGCTGCCCAAAATCGTCCAGGATTACATGGATCAGTTCGCAGAACTGACCGGTCGCCAGTATCATCTCTTTGACTACGAAGGTGCGCCGGATGCTGAGCGCGTGATTGTCATGATGGGCTCAGGCGCTGAAGCGGCCGACGAGGCCATCAAATATTTGGTCAACGAGGGCGACAAGGTCGGTCTAATCAAAGTTCGCCTCTATCGCCCCTTTGCCTCTGAAGCGTTTGTAGCCGCATTGCCTCCCACCGTCAAGTCCATCTCCGTGCTGGATCGCACCAAAGAGCCCGGCAGCGCAGGCGAGCCGCTCTATCAAGACGTCATCACCGCCATCAGCGAAGCGCTTGCCGCCGGCGACGCTCCCTTCGCTCTCATGCCCAAGGTTGTCGGTGGTCGCTACGGTCTCTCCTCCAAGGAATTTACGCCGGCCATGGTCAAGGGCATCCTTGATGAGCTGGACAAAGCCAAGTCCAAGAACCACTTCACGGTCGGCATCATTGATGATGTGACCAATACCAGCATCGACTACGACCTCTCCTTCCGCACCGAAAGCGACGATGTTGTGCGTGCCGTCTTTTGGGGTCTCGGTTCCGACGGCACGGTCGGCGCGAACAAGAACTCGATCAAGATCATCGGCGAAGGCACCGACAACTACGCCCAGGGGTATTTTGTCTACGATTCGAAGAAGTCCGGCGCTCGCACCGTCTCCCATCTGCGCTTCGGCCCCCGCCCGATTCAGAGCACCTATCTCATCGACAGTGCCAGCTTTGTGGCTGTCCACCAGTCTGGCTTCCTGCAGCAGTTCAACGTACTTGAGTCCGCTCAGGAGGGCGCTACCTTCCTTCTGAACTCTATCTACGGGCCTGACGAAGTCTGGGAGAAGATGCCCAGGCAGATCCAGCAGGAGATCATCGCCAAGAAGCTCAAGTTCTACGTGATCGATGCCTACAAGGTGGCCAGAGATCTGGAAATGGGCGTTCGGATCAACACAATCATGCAGACCTGCTTCTTTGCCATCAGCGGCGTCCTGCCCGCCGACGAAGCCATTGAGCGCATCAAGGAAGCTATCCAGAAGACATACGGCAAACGTGGTGAGCTTGTGGTGCGCCGTAACTTTGCAGCTGTGGACGCGGCCGTGGCCCATATGTATCAGGTCGATGTGCCTGACACCGTCACCAGCACGCTTGAAATGCCTCCGGTCGTCTCTGACCTGGCGCCGGACTTCGTCAAAGATGTCACCGCCATGATGATGGCCGGCAACGGCGATGACCTACCGGTCAGCGCTATGCCTATTGACGGCACCTATCCCACCGGCACAACCCAGTGGGAAAAGCGCAATATTGCCATGGAAGTGCCGATCTGGGATCCGGATGTCTGTATTCAATGCGGCAAATGTGTCATGGTCTGCCCCCATGCTGTCATCCGTGGCAAGCTCATGGATGATGATGCGGTTGCGGCGGCGCCCGACGGTTTCCTGGTTGCTGATTCGAAGTTCCGTGAATACAAGGACGCCAAGTATACGCTTCAGGTCTCCATGGCCGACTGTACAGGCTGTCAGCTTTGTGTTGAGGTCTGCCCGGCCAAGAACAAGGCTGCGGTGGGTCGCAAGGCGATCAACATGGCGCCCAACATCGACCTGCTTGAGCAAGGCGCAGAGAACTGGGACTTCTTTACAAGCTTGCCGGAGACGCCAAAGAGCAATGAACTCAAGTTCACCAACGTCAAGAACATCCAGTTGCTCGAACCGCTCTTCGAGTTCTCCGGCGCCTGCGCAGGCTGTGGAGAAACACCCTATCTGAAGCTCATCAGCCAGCTCTTCGGCGATCGCACCATCATTGCCAACGCCACCGGCTGCTCCAGCATCTACGGCGGCAACCTGCCGACAACGCCCTGGTCGACCAACGACGCCGGACGAGGCCCTGCCTGGTCCAACTCGCTCTTCGAGGACAACGCCGAGTTTGGCCTGGGCATGCGCATCACGCTGGACAAGCAGGTCGAATATGCCCGTGAGTTGGTTGTCCGCATGCGAGATGAAATCGGCGAAGAACTGGCCGATAGCCTACTAGAAGCCGATCAGTCCGATACGGCAGGCGTTGAAGCACAACGAGTCCGGGTCGAAGAACTGAAAGCCAAGCTGGCCGGGACGAATGGAACTGAGGTAAGCAGCCAAGCCAAGGATCTCGTGAGCCTGGCCGACAAGTTGGTCAAGAAGACGGTCTGGATTGTCGGTGGCGACGGCTGGGCCTACGATATCGGCTATGGCGGCCTGGATCACGCACTGGCCAGCGGTCGCAACATCAATGTCATCGTGCTCGACACCGAGGTCTACTCCAACACCGGTGGCCAGGCGTCCAAGTCAACGCCGTTGGCCGCGGTGGCCAAGTTTGCCGCCGGCGGCAAGGGCACGCCCAAGAAGGATCTGGGCATGATGGCCATGAGCTACGGCAACGTCTACGTCGCCAAGATCGCCATGGGCGCCAACGACCGCCAGACGCTCAACGCCATCATGGAGGCTGAGTCCTACGACGGGCCGTCCATCATCATCGCCTACAGCCAGTGTATTGCCCATGGCATCAACATGGCCAAGGGCATGGAGCAGCAGCAGCTGGCTGTCGATTGCGGACACTGGCCGCTCTATCGCTACGATCCCCGGCTGGTTGAACAGGACAAGAACCCCTTCCAGTTGGACTCCAGGGCGCCCAAGATTCCGCTGAAGGATTATGCCTACAACGAGAATCGCTATCGTATGCTTGTGCAGAGCGATCCGGCGGCGGCTGAGGATCTGATGGCAGAGGCCCAAGCGTTCTTGCTGGCCCGCTGGCAAGAGTATGAAAACAAGGCAAAGCAAGAGGCGTAGAATTATTGCGTAATGCGTACTGCGTAAGGACTGGTGTTTCCATACACTGAATCGGATCGTCGCCCTTTTTGTTACGCAGTATGCATTATGCAGTATGAACCTGAAGCACGCAGCAGTAACCAGGAGACATAAAATGGATCTCAGCACCAAATACATGGGCATGACTCTGAAGCATCCGATCGTCCCGTCCGCCTCTCCGCTCTCAAAGAGCTTGGACGGTATCCGCTCTTTAGAAGATGCCGGCGCCGCAGCCATTACGATGTACTCGCTCTTTGAAGAACAGATCATGGGCGAGAGCCATCTTGTTGATCATTATCTGACTTATGGTACGAACAGCTTCGCCGAAGCGCTCGACTACTTTCCCGAGATGGATAGCTACAATGTCGGTCCTGAAGCCTATCTGAACCTGATCAGCCAGGCAAAGTCAGCCGTCGATATTCCGGTGATCGGTAGTCTCAACGGCGTCTCGGCCGGCGGCTGGATTGAGTATGCCAAACGAATTCAGGAAGCCGGCGCCGATGCTCTGGAACTGAATATCTACTATATCCCAACCGATATTGCCCTGACGGCTACCGAGGTCGAGAAGATGTATCTCGATGACGTGCGGCTCGTCAAAGCGCAGGTTGATATTCCTGTGGCCGTCAAGGTCAGTCCCTATTTCAGCTCCTTTGCCAACATGGCTGCTCAGTTCGTTGACGCAGGCGCCGATGGGCTGGTCGTCTTCAACCGATTCTATCAACCGGACTTTGACCTTGAACAGCTTGAGGTAACGCCTAATCTAGTCTTTAGCACGTCGGTGGCCATGCGTCTCGCACTGCGCTGGGTGGCCATCCTGTACGGTAAGGTGCCGGTCGACTTTGCCATCACCAACGGTGTCCATACCTACGAGGATGTGCTCAAGGGGCTGATGGCTGGGGCCAACATTATGACCATGGCCGCTGAGCTGCTGATGAACGGCACGGGTCGCATCGGCGAGATTGTCACCGAAATGAGTGAGTGGATGGAAGAACGTGAATACGAGTCTGTCGCCCAATTACGAGGCAGCATGAGTCAAGAGAAGGTGGCGGAGCCGGCCGCATTTGAACGCGCTAACTATATGAAGGTCCTCCAGTCTTGGCGGCAAGATCCCACGGGAATGTTGCCTGGCTAGATCACATTCATGTAGAGAATCAAGATGAGCTGTGCGGGCAGGGCTGCCCCTGTCCGCAATCAGTCGAACTGGTGTGGGCGACCAGAAGGATCGTCCCGGCAAGTTGGCATTGCTTCCTCGGATACGTCTTGGGTCTCACCTGTTTTCGATTCCGACTTCGTCCTCCCTCTCATTCCTGGACTGGTAGAGCATAGGAGAAAAAAAATGGCAGAACGCAAGGTGCTCATTCCGCTGGATGGTTCCGAGTTTAGTCGTCAAATCGTGACAGTCGTGCGAAATTTCTTTGATCCCAAAGATGTCGTGCTCGTTCTTTTTCGGGCGGCGTTTGCACCATCTGTGTCTGCAGACGCGGTTTCCGAGGAATCCTTTGTCGGCGGTATGCCTGTAACCGGCGGCTATGACGCCTACAACCGTGCTCTTGAGACAAACTATGCCTCTGTGGAGCAAGGACGGGAGGCATTTCGGGCCGAGTTGGTGACTGAGCTGCGTGTCGAGGCCGAGCGTCTGCGCTCTGCCGGCTATACGGTGACCACTGAAGTCCACTTTGGTGACCCTTCGCAACGAATCATCGATTTTGTCAATGAGTCGGACATCGATCTCGTGGCCATGGCAACCCATGGTCGAACCGGTATCGGACGGTTGGTGCTCGGCAGTGTGGCGGAACGTGTATTACGCGGCGTTTCCGTGCCTGTGTTGCTCATGCGAACGGTACAGACGGAGGAGACGACCGAGTCGCCGGGCGACCAATTGGCACGTAGCCTTGGTACCGGCGAAAAGCTGACCATTGCGGTGACGACCGATGGTTCAACCCATGGCCAACATGCCTTGGATATGGCAGGAACGTTGGCCACGGCCCTTGGGGCAAACCTGAAGATGTTGGTCTCGGTTACCGAACGTGAAGGGGCTGCACATGCACAGAAGATCATGGCGGCCGCCGTCAAACAGGTGGCTGACATCGAGCCCCGCCCTGAGGCCATTCCGCTGGTCGGCTATCCTGACGAAGAAGTGCTGCAATATGTTGCGGGTACGCCCATTGATCTGCTGGTAATGGGCGCGTTTCATGATCGAGGCGCCGGTACGTCGGTTGCGATCGGTCCGACAGCACAGCGTGTTGTCCAGCATGCACCGACATCGGTGCTGATGGTCAAAGGTCGGCGACGGCCGATCAGGCGAGTGTTGGCATGTGTGGCCGTTGATGATGACGTCGCTGTGGACGTGGCAGCCCAATTGGCTCGCGCCCTCGAGGCCGACTTCAAGCTACTTCATGTCGTTCCGCCCTCAGCGGCCACCTATCTTTCCTCTGGTGATGGCCAGGAGATCGACCTTGATGACGTGATGGCCCAGGGCACTCGCTTGTCTGAGGTGCTCAAGACCTGGATCAGCAAGGCCGAAAAACAGGGCTTCGACCGAGATGCCATCGTCGTTCGCAAGGGCAATGTGCCCGAGGGAATTCTCGAGGTCATCCACGATCAACACTATGATCTGATGGTCGTCGGCAGCCAGTCAGGGCCCGGCCATTTCTTGGGCAGCGTATCGAATGCTGTTGTGCGTTTCGCTGATCAGTCCGTCCTGATCGTTCGCACCCATGGATAGGCTTCGGCAGTATTGAGGCGGCATGGAGCGGGTATTGTTCAGCATTTTGAATGCTTCCATTCCATACGGGAAAGATGATACAATGAGATCACTGATCTGATTGCTGATTTACCCGCCCCCAGGAAGCGGGTTCGTTTCTTCCTCCGTTCGACTTTTCAAGTGGGTTGAATGGAAATGGAAAGCGAAAGAGGTGCACACATGTCAAAACACAGCACCCAGGTTGCAGACTGGATGACCCGTGATCCTGTGATAGCAACCATGGAAATGTCGTTGGCGGAAGCGTACGAATTGATGTCTGAGAATGAGATACGACGTCTGTTGGTTGCAAGAGATGGCGAACTGGTTGGTATTATCACCATGAGCGATATTCTGCGTACGATTCCTGCGCTTCTGGTCGAGACAGATCGCGAAACACGTCTATTGCGTGGCACCCAGAAGGTCCGTGAAATCGTAACGCGTGATCCCGTGACTGTCGATCCGGAGGACACAATTCAGGATGCGGCCGAACGCATGCTGGAGTATCAGGTCAGTGGTCTGCCTGTGGTCGATGGCCGTACGCCGGTCGGCATCATCACCGAGTCGGACATCTTTCGCCTCGTGGTGGAATCCTGGGGGGGCGAAGACGACTGAGGCTACCCGCGGTTGGATATGCCTATAGACATTTGCCTGCGTGCACTTTTCCTCGGCCCGATTGGATGCAACGACGCGAAGAATGTGATGCCTCACACGACGACTTCCTGATTTGACTCGATGACCCGCGGCCCACCGGCGCCGCGGGTTTTCTATTTTCGGTAGACTCTTTATCGGGAAGGTACGCTCGGATCATCACGAAGTGGCATTCCGTCCGCACAGATGCTCCTGCGATGATCGATACGTGACCGGCCTACTGTTACCTTTCTTCATAACCACGCATTTCGCATCAGAAAGGGAGCCACTCCATGAACGGCAAAGAGCGCGTCAGAACCACGTTGAGCCTGCACGAACCCGACCACGTCCCCACTGGCGAAAACGACGTCGACTACGTGTTGGTCGAGGAACTGTTGGGCCGTGAGACCCTGTACAACTCGCGTTGGAAGGAGAAAGAGGCGCTATGGGATGGCCGTCGTGACGAGATAGTCGCCGACTACGGCACGACGCTCGTCGACCTGGCACGAATGTTGGAGTGGGACTATGTGCGCGTGCCGACCATGCCGCCTGACCGAGAGTACGCGCGCCCAACGATGACAGGTGACTATTCGTGGCTTGATGAACAAGGCCGTGAGATCCACTACAGTCCTGAGGTCGGCAACATCGCCACCAGCGTTGACAACACAGATCTGACCATCGACGAGCTTCCCGATCCCGATGCCCTTTTCTCGGTCGATCCTTCAGAACTAGAGGCTGTGCGCCACGTGGTCGGCGAATTGGGCGACAGCCATTTTATCATTGGCCGCCTGCCCATCGACGGCACCTTCCCCTACCAGGAGACCGTGGGCATGCAGGAGTTCCTGGTGCGCATGATCACTGAGCCGGCCTTTGTGCACCGTGCTACCGATCTCTACGTGAGCCGATCCATCGCCTACATCAACGCCATGTTTGATGCCGGCGTCGACGCAGTCATGACCACCGACGACTATTCAGGTAACCAGGGCCCCTTCATGGGGCCGGCTCGCTTCAAGGAGTTCATCCAGCCAGGCATTGCACGCCAGGTCGCGGCTGCGCATGAACGAGGCGGTCTCTTCATCAAGCACACCGACGGCAATGTCTGGGAGATTCTCGATGCGCTGATCGAGACCGGCATCGACGGCTGGCACGGCATCCAACCAAATATCGGCATGGATATGGCTCTACTCAAACAGCGCTACGGCGATCGGCTCTGCTTCTTCGGCGGCGTCAACTGCGAGACGCTCATTGAGGGCACGCCGGAGCAGGCGGCTGAGGAAGTGCGCTACGCCATCGAGCACGCCGCGTCCGGTGGCGGCTTGGTCATTGCCACCGGCAACGTGGTGCAGCCGGGCAGTCAGTTGGTGAACTACTTGGCCGCAAGGCAAGCAACACGCGAGTTTGGGGCGTATTGACGTGCGTCGAGAGTGCCGATGAGCCCCGCCGCCCGCCTGCAAAGTTTGCACTTGCTTCGTGCGCGTGGGTTGGACGGGGCGGTTTTGGCGAGCCGGACAAGGTCTGTTCCAGATGGCCTGGGTCGAGTCGAAAGCGCCGGGGCCTGTCCATATGCCCCATACTTTCGAGACAGTTGGCGGACAGTCTCCGGGACTTTGTCGTCACCAATGCGGTCATTGACTGGATGGGACGACCGTTTTACAATGCCTTACCGAACAGGTGAACTGGACCATCAAAGAGAGCGTGCGTGCCAAGTTGCAGGTAATCGTCAAGCGTACGCTTTGGCAATACGGCTATCCGCCAGACATGCAGAAGCTGGCCGCCGACACTGTCTTGAAGTAGGCAGAGTTGATCGCTGAAGAGTTGCCGGCGAAGGACTGAACAGCGCGATGCAAACCACTGAACAGAAATTTCCATATATCGACGCCTGGGTCCAGGACGGCTGGATCGAAATCGGATACTCCGACTACCTCGACTCATTTATCCGCGTGCTTGATCAAGGCGGCATGGTGTGGGAGGGTGATGAGTTCTACGAATCGCTTGATCAGGCATTGGCGGCAGCAGAAACCGCAATTGCCGACCGGTACGCCACAAACATGCCTGATCTTGCGGTCGGCATCGAAGAACCGCCCAGATTCACACCAAAACAGGGGCAATATCTTGCCTTCATCTACAACTACACGGCGCTTCATGGCAACGCCCCGGCGGAGGCGGAGATGCAACGTTTCTTTGAGGTCACACCGCCCACCGTCCACAGCATGGTGTTGCGTCTGGAAGAGGCCGGCCTGATCTCGCGTCTGCCCGGTCAGCCGCGCTCGATTCGTCTGCTTGTGCCGGCTGACTCTCTGCCGGTGCTTGAACGCCGATAGGCTGTCTATACACGGGGTCGCCTCACATAAATATCCGGGGCTGGGCATTTTTGGTTTTCTTGTACGCCGACATGCGAATTGAATGAAGCGACTGTCGAACCCCTCGGATGAACCCGCACGCTCTTCGTGCGTGCGCACCAAACGATGCATTCGACGAGAAAACAGGGAATCCAAGAGCACACGGAAAGGGTACTGATCATGACCATACCATTCACTCGAACACTCGGACGTTCCGGCATCGAGGTCAGCGCCATGGGGTTGGGCTGCTGGGCCATCGGTGGGCCCATGTGGCGCGGCGATGTGCCGGTCGGCTGGGGTGAGGTCGACGACAACGAATCCATTGCCGCCATCCATCGCGCCCTGGACCTGGGCATTACCTTCTTTGACACCGCCAACGTCTACGGCGCAGGCCACAGCGAGCGAGTGTTGGGCCGTGCCCTTGCTGGTCATCGTGACCAAGTCGTCATCGCCACCAAATTTTTCAGCTTCTTTGACGAAGAGACCCGCCAGGCCACCGGCGCAGGCGCCTCGCCCGATGAGATTCGTCGAGCGTGTGACGACTCGTTGGCGCGGTTGAATACCGACTACATCGATCTGTATCAGTTCCACGCCGGAGATTATGACCTTGAGGCCGCGGTTGAAGTGCGTGAGACACTGGAGGAGCTGGTTGCCGCCGGCAAGATCCGCGCCTACGGCTGGAGCACCGATTCCCCCGAGCGTGCACTGCTCTTTGCCGAAGGACCCAATTGTACGGCGATCCAGCACCAGGAGAATGTGTTCAACGATAATGCCGCCATGCTCCTCGCCTGCGAGGACCTGAACCTGGCCAGCATCAACAGGGGACCGCTGGCCATGGGGCTGCTCACCGGCAAGTATGATGCCGACACCATTCTGGGCGGCGATGATGTGCGGGGCATCAATGCACCGGCCTGGATGAAATATTTCAAGGACGGCCGACCCGGGCCCGAGTGGATGGAGCAGTTGGCCCTCGTGCGAGGGCTGCTGACCGCTGATGGCCGTACGTTGACCCAGGGCGCATTGGGATGGCTCTGGGCTCGCAGCGAGCAGACCATCCCGATTCCCGGCTTCCGGACGGTTGCCCAGGTCGAGGAGAATTGTGCAGCGTTGTCACTGGGTCGACTTAGCGCCCATCAGATGGCTGAGATTGAACGGGCGCTGGGACGCGCATAGGAAATCGTAAGGACAGGTCTCAAACCTGTCCTTACGCGTTATCCTGCTCATTCATGACGTAGAGCAGTCGGCGCACGATGGAGACGAGCAAGGCGGTCTCATCGCCGGCAGGCTGGGCACGATAGACCAGGTCGCGCAGAGTGCGCATCACGAACTCGGGGTTGTAGCGGAAAAAGCTGGCTTCGTGCAGCATCTCTTCGGTCATGGTGAAGAGCCGCTCCAGATCGACTTGAGGCGTGGGCTCCTGGGGTGTCAGGTCACGCGGGGCCGAGCCTTGCGGCGAAGCGAGTGCCGGTGTCAGTGACTGGCGTTCAGCATAAGCTGGGGAGGCCGGGTTGGCGTGGACGGCGCGGCGCAGTTCGTAGAGGAAGATCAACACGGCCTGGGCTAGGTTGAGTGACGGGTAGATCGGGTTGACCGGCAGAGATGCCACCATGTGACACCGATCCAGCGCGTGATTGTTCAGCCCATCCGGCTCTGTTCCGAAGAGTAAGGCCACCGGCGCAGTGCAAGCCCGAGCCGCCAGATCACCGGTCACCGTTTCGACGTCATTCGAAAATGGCTTGCCCCCACTGGCACGCCGAGATGTGCCGACGACGAATGTGACGTCGGCCAGGGCCTTGTCCAGATTGTCGAAGATCTGGGCTGAATCGAGCCACTCTTCACCTCGATGGGCGACGCGTAGAATCTGCTCCCGGTTGAGTGGTCGTTTGGGGTTGACCAACCGCAACGACGTGAAGCCCATGTTCATCATGGCGCGTATCACCGCGCCGATGTTGAGCGGGTTCCGTGGCCGATCCAGCACGATGACAATATTGGTTGCGTTGGTGTTCTCTATTTCTGAAGACATTGGTCCGTCACGATCTGCTGACGCTGACTTGGATTGTGGCACGGGAATTAGAATACACCATCATGTCCTGGATGCGCTACGCACGCACACCGAGGTTTAGCGCGTAGAGTGCCAGCGCGATCATCTCCGACCGCCGGCTACCATCGGCATCCAGTACATCGCTACAGGCCCCGAGCACCTGTTTTATATCGGACGGAAAGCGCTGTGCAGGAAGTGCACGAATCAGTCTGCCTAGCTGGCGTGCTCCGGCATCAAGGTCGTCCTGAGCAAAGGCCGTGGTGCATTCCTCGTAGGCGTTGCGTACGGATTCATCTGCCGTGCCGCCCTTGTGCCGAATGCCGAGTGAGCTGCGCATCGATGTCAGCGCCTGAGCGGCGACCGTGCCCGGATCGCGCTCCATCCGTCGGGCCAGGCGAATAAACGGGGCTTCGTCGCCAATGATGCGCGCCACTGCCAGCGCCAGTTCAAGTCGGGCGCCTGGATTCGCCAAACGAGACATCAGCGAGAGGGTGGGATCGATGGCATCGGGCCGACCAAGCCTGCCCAACGATGATGCACAGGCTATTTGAAGGCCGGCATCGCTTTCAGACTGAAGGCGCTTCAAGAGGTTCGGCGCCGACTCGCTGTCGTTGAGCGCACCCAAGGCACGGATCGCGTGCACCTGGATCGATTTGAATTCCGACTGGGCAGCATCGCGCAGCGCAGGCAGCGCGGTTCGGTCACGCGTGCGGCCCAATGCCCACGCCGCGTTGACTGCGAGCGCCAACTCTGTGCCGGACAGAAGATTGATCAGCGCCTCGGTCAATCTCGGGTCCGACCGTGTGCGCGAGATGGCAATGATAGCCTCGTAGCGCACACTGAAACGGGGATCATGCAACGCGCTGATGAGTTCCTCTACTGTGAGTCTGCTGCGAGACTGCCCCAACTTCTCCGTCCGTAAAACGGTGGAACGTTCATCTTTGGCCAGGTTGAATTTGACCAGGGAACTCATGGCCACGAAGGGATTGCCGCGTAGGAAGATGCCCACGAACTCCATCGTACCCACGCCCATGCCAGGCTGAATGCGCCTCAGGATGATGAAGCTTAGCATCGGCATCAGAATCGCAAGCAGGATCATTGGGGTGTATGGGTTGAGCAGGCCCGTCCCTGATAGGAAATCGACGCTTTGGAAAATGTCGATCAGGTAGCCGCTGCTGACTTGGCTTAGACCGGCAACAATGCCGACGAATGCGGAGTATAGGGCCATGTAGCCGACTTTGTAACGTGGCGGGACAATGTTGACGAAGAGCAGGCGGCCTGCGCCGATGACCCAACCCAGATTGGATACGCCCTGAGCAAAGGCTGCGCCGAGCGCAATGGCAAGACTAAGCCCGCCGGCGCTAGGCAGGAACCACCAGATAAAGGGCGTGGCGACCAAGAGCAGGGTGCCCGAAAGCATCACGGGTTTGCTTCCGTAACGGTCTGCTGTCCATCCCCAGAGGTAGCCGGATGCCAGCGCGCCGGCCAACGTTCCGATTTGCATCCAGATAACTTGGCCTGCGGCGATACCGACCTGTTCCTGAAGATAGAGCGGCAGGAAGCTGGCCAGCGGGACCGTCCCCACTGTGACAAGACCGACGCCTATCAAGTAGCGCCGGTAGTCTCGATCATCGAACGCTTTGCGAAAGCTCTCGTTGCGTTGCTCCTTGGACATCCGAATTTCAGATCGAGCCCCGCCCGGCACGAAGGTATATGCCCACAAAGAACCAAATCCGAGCAGGACACCGCTTCCGATCAGTAGCATGTAGCCGAACAGCCCATCCGTATTGCCGATTACAGCACCGGCGATCAGCACTGCACTCATACCGGAGACGGTCGCGAAAAAGTTATCCGTGGCTGCGTACTTACCGCGTACGGAATTGGGTACGTACTCCTGGACCCATGGCAAATGCGCCGTCTCGACCAAGGCGCGCAGAAGTGCGAAGATACCGACGACTATGGCCACAAAGATTACAGTGGCCTGTTCGCCATAGGTTGCCGCCACCAATGGGGTCAACAAGAGGAAGAGGATGACGACCTTTCGGGCGCCGAACGCGGTCAGAAATGCTCGCTTATAGCCATAACGAGCAACGGCGGGCGCAGCCAGCGGCGCTATCACACTGGCGAAGGGCAGCAGCGAAAGCAGCAGGCCGATCTGTGCTTTGTCCATGCCCAGGGTGTCAAGGAAGAGCACAAATACCGAGCCAAAGAGTGTGAACTGGGCGAAGAATGTGTTCAGACTGCTGCCCGTGATCGCCCAACGCAGCCCCTGTAACTTGGCCAGTTTGGTCGGCTCAACAGGCGCTTGAGGCTCTTCTGCAGCGAGAAGGGCGGAGCCAACAGAATTCTGATGCTCGACAAGATCTGCCGGCTGTGGCGTTTCATGAACTGAATCGTTGTCGTACTGATCTGAATCTGTCAAGAAGGGCTCCAATGTCCAACCGCTGCGTTTTCTATCTTCGGTAACCTGCGAGGCAGGAAGCTACAAGAAATGCGGATAAGTGCCGGGGACTTACACAATGAAGCGGGGAAATCGGCCCCGATTTGGACGCTTCGACATCGGAAAGTCCCCCGGCACTTTCTTGTAACGACTAGCAGGCTTCTACTTAGACATTCAATCAATAAGTCTACTCGAACCGGTCTGGATAGCAAAAGGTCCGTTCGGTCGCACATACATCGCTTCGTCGCTAGTGGTCACCACAGAAGAATGGCTTGTTTGGCGGATCAATTCCGATGACGCTATGATTGCGCGTATGTTTGCAGCCGACGTTTCGCCCGAATTGGCACGTGCCTTGCCTCTATACCTGTGATGGTGGTGCCCGTCACTCATTCCGGCAAATCCGGATGCAGACATACGAAGGGAGAGGAGGCGACATGAGATACGGCATCTATCTGCCAAATTACGGAGCGTACGGCGACGCGCGCCTATTGGCCGAACTCGCACATGAGGCCGAAGAAGCAGGTTGGGATGGTTTTTTTCTCTGGGATCACATTGCCGGCGAGCCCGGCATCGGTCCCATGGTCGATCCGTGGATTGCACTGACTGCCGTGGCTCTGGCCACGCAGAGTATTCGTATTGGCACGACGGTCACGCCTGTCCCGCGGCGGCGTCCGTGGAAGCTGGCCCGTGAGGTGGCAACACTGGATCAGCTCAGTGGCGGTCGGCTGATCCTGGGTGTGGGCATCGGGCTGGCCAAGTGGGAATGGGACAATCTCGGTGAGGAGACGGATCAGCGGGTGCGGGGCGCCATGCTCGATGAAGCGTTGGACCTCATCACCGGGCTATGGCGTGGCGAAGCATTTGAGTTCTCCGGCGAACACTACAGTGTGTCGGTTCCCGAGTTTCTGCCCACGCCGGTGCAACAGCCGCGCGTCCCGATATGGGTTGGCGGATTCTGGCCCAACAAAGCTCCGATGCGCCGTGCGGCACGCTGGGACGGCATGTTTCCGCTGATCGGCGCCGACGAAGACGATCAGGCTGACGAGGCAACCGCGCTACGCGAGGCCGTCGGCTTCGTGCATGAGCAGCGTACTGCCCATGGTGATGTCGATGGACCATTCGACGTCGTCTATGTGGGCCACACGCCGTCGCCTGATGCATCTGGACCGGTGCAGCGGATGGCCGATGCCGGCGCGACTTGGTGGCTGGAGATCCTCTATCCGTGGGTCTATGGATGGGACGGCCAGGGGGATTGGCCTATCGAGGCAATGCGCCGGCGTCTTCAAGCCGGCCCGCCTGTTGTGTAGTTGGATCGATGATGGGCCTGCAATGGAATATACCGCGCAGGCTGAGCCTGCGGTGCATTGAGCCTGACGAAACGTCGATACCGGGTTGACCCGCCTTTGCCTTCGACATACTCAGGCGACGGCTACCTCTGCGCGTTTGCCAATGGCTACGAGAAACTCTTTTCCTTCGTGCGTGCCGACAATCCGGCCGCCCTGACCACCTATCTCAACCAAGGGTTCACGGTTATGGGAACTGCGCGCAACCAGGCCAAGATCAACGGCCGTCATGTCGACGAGATCATCATCGAGCGGCAACTGGGTGATTCCTAGCTGCTGCCGGGAATAGACCTGGCGGCCGGAATCACTCTGCTCTTTGCAGGTCCTGTTTCTAACTCCCGGCAGTCTATTTTGGCAAAACGGCGAAACGGAGGGGCGGTGTCACCTCATCGTGTCCGCAGAGCCGATATCAGTCGAAAAGCGGATGTCAGGCCAAAGTCTGGCTGCGCGCATCCTCAATCAACTCTTGCTTCAGATCCCACAACTGTTGGGAGAGCGAGACATGATAGATGTGTGGATTGACCAGACGCCGGATGCCGGGGTCAAGTCGCTCTAGATCTTCGTCGCGCTGACGACGGATCTCGGCCAGCGGCGGCGGATCGTAGGCGAGCTTGCCGTCAGTGTAAACGGTGGTTTGCAACAGCTCGATGTCGGAAAGATCGGCCTGGCGCACGATCCGATACTTGGTGTGGTCCATGGGATGACGCAACAGGATGCGTTCTTGTCGGCGCGGGTCTTCGTCTTTAAGCGCCAGCAAATCAGCGGTTGCCTTGTTGCGTTTGTCATAGAGCCGCCACAGCCGTTTGTTGCCCGGATTGGGCGTTTTGGCCAGTGTGTCAGAGATCTTGATAGCCGAGTCCCAGTCTCCGTCCCGCAATATAGCCACCAACTTGTAGACGCCGCCCAATGCCGGATCGCCCCATGACGTCACCAGCCGCGTGCCCACACCGTAGACCAGCCGTCCGATGACCTCGTCCGCGTCCAGGCCGTAGCGGGGCGCTTCCTGGCTGATCTGCGTGATGATCTGCCAGATCACGATCTCATCCAGATCGCTGGAGAGCACGATCGATGTGTCCGGGAAGCCGGCCTCGTTGAGCTGTTTGGCGGCTTGAATGCTCAGATAGGCTTGGTCGCCCGAGTCGAGACGGATGCCGACCGCTGCGTGCCCCTTGCGTTTCAGCTCCTCAAAGACTCGGATGGCATTGGGCACACCGCTCTCCAACGTGTCAATGGTGTCGACCAGCAACAGGCAGTCATCCGGATAGAGGTCGGCATAGGCACGGAAAGCGCCGATCTCGCCCATGCCTAATGCCATGAAGAGCTGCACCATGCTGTGGGCGTGGGTTCCCTTGGGCGGCAGGCCGATGACATGTGACATGCCCACGTTGGAGCTGAAGTCGGCACCGCCAATCAACGCTGCACGCGTGCCCTCGTTCGCGCCCTTGCCCTGGGCACGCCGAAGCCCAAACTCCAGAATCGGCCGCCCTCGACCGCTCTCGACGATGCGCGCTGCTTTCGTCGCCACCAACGTCTCATAGTTGAGCATATTGAGCAGGGCAGTCTCAACGATCTGCGCCATCGCCAACGGTCCCTGCACCACGGTCAACGCTGTGTTGGGATGAACGACCCGTCCTTCGGGGATGGCGCGGATGGTCAACCCCGAGAAGTCGCCATTTTGACGAAACCATGCGAGAAAATCGTCGGCAAAGATCTGCTCACCGACGCTGTTGCGTTGGCTGCGCAGGTATTCGACATCCTTGTCGCGTACAGACGTCTTCTGCATCCAGGCCAGGAAGGTCTCCATCCCAGCATTGATGCAGTATCCGGCCTGATGGCTGCCGTAGTCGGGATAACTGCGGAAGAAGTGGTCAAACTGAACATTCATCTCGTGCAGGCCGGCTCGGAAGTAGAGCTGGGCCATGGTCAGCTGGTACTGATCCGTAAAGAGAATGCCTTCGGCTACGGCACGGCTTCGATCATGCATGGTTCACCTCAAACTAGACTGACGATGAGATCGGATTGGATACATCTGCACGGGAATTTGTCGCAGATTCACACAGATGGAAAACGGATGGGACACGGATGGGTTGACTTCATTTTAGATGCCAATCTTGTGCCTTACAAATCGATCTGACGCTTTCGTGACCATTCGTGTCAAGAAAAGGCTTTTTGCAGTAGAGTTACGCCTAATCTGAGATCCATTCGGTCGTATGGGTGCAAGTTGGTATGAGACCAGACCGGGGGGTATAATGTTTCGAATCGTACCGCATGTCTGTCACGTTTTTATAGTGAAATGATTGGGCCTATGTCGAAAAAACACCAACCCTCAACTGATTCCAAGACGCAGAGTGACACAGAGCAATTCGTCAACGGCGAGGGCGCGCGGGTTGTCTTTCAACCCAATGGTCGCCAGGGCGATGTCGCCACCGGCACCTCATTGCTAGAGGCGGCTCGACGCATGGGGGTCGAGATTGAATCGATCTGCGGCGGGCATCAGACCTGCGGAAAGTGCAAGGTCAAGGTCGAAGAGGGCGAGTTTGCCAAGTTGGGCATCCGCTCAACGGCGTCCCATTTGACACCGCCCGGCGAGCGCGAACTCTCCTATGCCCAGAAGCACAACTTCGGTGAAGGCATGCGCATGAGTTGCGCCTGCGAGATCACCGGCGACCTGGTCATCACGGTGCCCGAAGAGAGCCAGACTCGCAAGCAGATCGTGCGCAAGGAGGCAGGCGTCACGCGGGAGATCAGCGTCGATGCGCCAATGCGTCTCTACTACGTCGAATTGCCCGAGGGCGACCTCAAGGATCACCGCGGCGACTGGGAACGGCTGCGCGACGAATTGCAGGAGGTCCACGGTCTCGAAGATCTGCGCGTCGATTGGTCAGTACTGGTCGAGTTGCAGGATGCGCTGGCCAAAGCCCGCCGTGCACTCACCGTGACGGTCCTGGCCGAGCACGAAGTCGTGCGCGTCCAGCCCGGCTTTCATGAAGATATTTACGGCATCGCTTTCGACGTGGGCACGACCACGGTGGCAGGCCATCTCTGCCATCTGCGCACCGGCGAGATACTCTCCAGCGCCAGCCGCATGAATCCCCAGGTACCCTATGGCGAGGACCTGATGAGCCGGGTCTCCTACGCCATGATGCATGATGACGGCACCGAACGCATGCACCAGGTCATGATCGAGGGCATCAACGGCCTCATTGCTGACATGTGCCAAAAGGCAGGCATTGCAACCGATGACGTGGTTGAGGTTGTGGCTGTCGGCAATACGACCATGCACCATATTTTGCTCAACATCAATCCACGAGAACTGGGGGGCTCGCCCTTCAGTCTGGTCACTCATTCTGCGCTTGACATAAAAGCTCGTGATCTGAATATCGATATCTGCAGAGGCGGCAATTTTCACGTTCCGCCCTGTGAGGCGGGCCATGTGGGGGCTGACAACGTCGGCGTGTTGGTGGCGGAAGCGCCCTATCATCAGGACAAGCAGCAACTGATCATCGACATCGGCACCAATGGCGAGATCCTGTTGGGCAATCGTGACGAAGTCATGAGCGCCAGCAGCCCGACCGGACCGGCCTTCGAAGGCGCACAGATCCTCCATGGCATGCGTGCTGCTGACGGGGCGATCGAGCGGCTGCGTATCGACCCTGTCACGTTGGAGGTCAAATATCGGATAATCGGCAAGGAAGAGTGGATCGAGAGTGAGGTGAAGGGCGATAAGAACGAAGAACAAAGGTCGGGCAACGGCGATGACATCGCGGTAGAGGCTGATGATGAATCTCCGGTCTTAGATCCCCGCGAAGCACGTCGTGCGGCTCGCGAAGCGCTCCTCAATCCAGAACTCAAAGCCTCAGGTATCTGCGGTTCCGGAATCATTGAAGGCGTGGCAGAGCTGTTCCTGGCCGGTGTCATCTCGCCCAATGGACGTTTTGTGGAGCTGGATCATCCACGCTTACGCACCGGACTGGGCAACGGCCGTGGCAAGGCCGAGTTTGTACTGGCGTGGCCCCACGAGACCAGCACCGGCCGCGAGATCGTCATCCACTCTGACGACATTCGTGCCATCCAATTGGCCAAGGCCGCACTCTACGCCGGAGCCAAACTGCTCATGCGTCGCATGGAGTTGGAAAGCGTCGACCACGTCGTGCTGGCCGGGGGCTTCGGCAGCTACATCGATCCCATGCACGCCATGGTGCTCGGCCTGATCCCCGACTGCGATCTGGAACTCGTCAGCGCGGTGGGCAACGCTGCGGGTGACGGCGCACGCATGATCCTGCTCGATCGGGAGAAGCGTGCCGAGGCTGAGTGGGCGGCGCGCTGGGTGACCTATGTCGAGACCGCAGTCGAACCCTCTTTCCAGGAGGATTTCGTCGTCGCGCTCGACTTCCCCCACGCGGTCGATCCGTTTCCCAAGCTGGTGGTGCTGATCGAAGAAGCGCGTGCCAAGTGGCCGCCGGAACGCCATGAAGCCTACGCTGCGTTCCTGCCCAATCGTGGTGATCATCGCACCAGCCGTTCAGAACGAGAATCTCGGCGCTCGGCACGGGCCGCTCGCCGCAAACAATAAAGATAGGCCAACTGCGCAGGATGGGCACATCGTAGGAACATGTAGTAGGGACAGGTCTCAGACCTGCCCACCACCAGGCCCGTCCTGAAAAATCCGCATGAAGGAGAAACATCTATGGCACCGACCCTTGCACCCTACGGTTCGTGGCGCTCGCCAATCACCACAGACCTAATTGTCTCAGAGACCATTGGCCTTGGCGGCATCACCCTGGACGGGGAAGACATCTACTGGCTAGAAATGCGTCCGGCCGAAAAGGGACGCTATGTGCTTGTGAAGTCGGCGCCGGGCAGTGAGCCGGAAGAGATTCTACCATCGGACACCAACGTCCGTACCCGCGTCCATGAATATGGCGGCGCGGCCTATGCCGTGCATGAGGGGACAGTTGTCTACTGCAACTTCGCCGATCAGACCATGTATGTTCAGCGTCCCCGCGAATCACCTGTCGCATTGACGCCCGACGGCCGGCGCTATGCCGACATCGTATTTGATGTCGGGCGCGAACGCGTGATCTGTGTGCGCGAGGATCATACGAATCCGGATGTGGAGGCCGTCAACACATTGGTGGCCGTGGATCTGGCTACGGGTGGAGAGGGAATTGTGCTCACGTCCGGCTTCGACTTCTATTCGTCACCGGCCATCAGCCCGGATGGATCCCGGCTGGCCTGGCTTGCCTGGAACCACCCTGACATGCCCTGGACCAACACCCAGCTTTGGGTGGCCGACATCGCAGACGGCGGCTTGCTGGCCGATGCCCGGTATGTAGCCGGGGGCTTCGACGAATCCATCTTCCAGCCGTCTTGGTCGCCGGATGGGGTGCTCACTTTTGTCTCTGACCGCACCAACTGGTGGAATCTCTATCGCTGGGACGGCGAGACGACTGAAGCCGCCTTCCCGATGGATGCCGAGTTTGGACGACCCCAGTGGATCTTTGGCAATCCAACCTATGGATATGCCTCGGAGAACGAGATTGTCTGCGCCTACACGCAGGATGGGGCCTGGCAGCTAGGCGCTATCGATGTCGAGGCCGGTACGCTGGCAACCTACGATCTGCCCTATTCGGACTTCAACTTTGTCGAGGTCACGCCCTCGACTGTCGTATTTATGGCTGGATCGCCGGCAGAAGCCGGATCTATCGTGGCCATGGATCTGGAGACCATGGACCTGGAAACATTGCGCTGGTCCAGCAAGGTCACGGTTGATCCCGGCTACCTCTCCATGCCCGAATCCATCGAATTTCCGTCTCGGCATGGCGAGTCCGCCTATGCCATCTACTATGCGCCCCGCAACCAGGACTACGAAGCGCCGGAGGGTGATTTGCCACCGCTGTTGGTGATGAGCCATGGCGGGCCGACCGGCGCTACGTCCGGCAGCTTCAGCCTCAACATCCAGTTCTGGACCAGTCGCGGTATCGCCGTCGTCGACGTAAACTATGGTGGCAGTACCGGCTATGGGCGCGAGTATCGCATGCGTCTCAACGGCACGTGGGGCATCGTTGACATTGACGACTGTGTGGACGCAGCCCGCGCGTTGGTGGCGCGTGGCCTGGCCGACGGCGAGGGTCTCCTCATCCGAGGCGGCAGCGCCGGCGGTTACACGACGTTGGCCGCATTGACCTTTGAGGATGTCTTCAAGGCAGGGGCCAGCTACTTTGGCGTCAGTGACCTGGGCGCGTTGGCTACTGAGACCCACAAGTTTGAATCACGCTATCTCGACAATCTCATCGGCCCCTATCCGGAACGTCAGGATCTGTACGAGGAGCGTTCGCCGCTCTTCCATACGGAGGATCTCTCCTGTCCCGTAATTTTCTTCCAGGGACTTGAGGACAAGATCGTATTGCCGAACCAGGCCGAGTTGATGGTTGATGCCCTGCGCGCAAAAGGCGTTCCTGTGGCTTACGTTCCTTTCGAAGGCGAGCAGCATGGGTTCCGGCAGGCAAAGAATATCAAACGCTCCCTGGATGGTGAACTCTACTTCTACAGCAAGGTCCTGGGCTTTGCGTTGGCGGAACCGGTGGAGCCTGTTGAAATCGAAAATATGGATGGTTGACAGTAATGGCAAAATATCAAATCACGTTCTGGCGTAACATTCCGTCCATGGTTACGGCGCAGGAGGGGCGACGAAATCGCGTCCGCGCAGAATTGCCGGTGCGCTTTCAAGAAGCGATTGATGAAGCAGCAATGCGCGCCGGCCTTGCCGGCACGGACGCCTATCTGGACCAGTGGCGCAAGAGCGATTGGCAGGAGCGAGACGGCGAGCCGAAGGCGGTTGCTGACAGCGTCGCTGCTGAACTCGAATCAGAATACTCAGAGGCGAAAGTTCGCGAGCTGATCAGCGACAGACGATGAAGGAATGTCGACAGTCGGAACCACAGTAGGCATCAAAAAAAGGCAAAAATCATGACTCAAACAAACACGAATCCGCTCCTTGCTCGCTTTGAATCAGGCGAGATTGTGGTGGGCGACGGCGCCATGGGCACCATGTTGCAGGGCGTCGGGTTGACGGACGGCGGTGCGCCTGAAATCTGGAATGTCGAGAAACCGGAAGCACTGCGCGAAATCTATCAGGCCTATGCGGATGCCGGAGCCGATGTCATCACGACCAACACGTTTGGCGGCAGCCTGGGGCGCTTGCAGTTTCACAATGTCGGCGACCGGGTCTATGAGCTGAACCGGGCCGCCGCTGAGTTGGCCAAGGAAGTTGCAGCCTCAACCGGCGCATTGGTGGCGGGCGATATCGGTCCTTCCGGCGAGTTGATCGAGCCGGTGGGGATTCTCACCATGGACGAAGCCATCGACATGTTTGCCGAGCAGGCGCGGGGTCTCATCGACGGCGGCTCTGACTTCATCCTCATCGAGACCATGAGCCATCTCAATGAGATGGAGGCGGCCATCAGAGGCGTACGCAAGGTGGATCCTGATGTCTTCATCGCCGCCACCATGAGCTTTGATACCAACTACCACACCATGATGGGCGTCAGCCCGCGAGATGCGCTACAGACATTGGCCGATTGGGGCGTGACCGCGATCGGAGCCAACTGCGGCAATGGTCCTGAGGAGATCGAGGTGGTCATGACCCAGATGGCCCAGTATCGGCCGGATGGCATCTATCTCATTGCCCAGAGTAATGCCGGGCTGCCTCAATATGTGGACGGCAAGATCGAGTACGACGGCACGCCCGACGTGATGGCCGAGTATGCACTCAAGATGCGCAACCTCGGCATCAACTACATCGGCGCCTGCTGTGGCAGCACCCCGGCCCACATCGCCGCCATGAAGGCGGCGCTGGACGAGGCCAAAGACCAACCCATTGCCGGGCCTCCTCCCGTCGACCCGGATGCCGCCATCGAAAGTCCGGAAAGTCGTGCAGCGCGCAGTGCGGAGCGGAGACAGGCGAGACGGGGGTAGGGCAACTGCGTGCCACGCACTTCGTAAGGATCGGGTGGACCAACTTGGGGCCGCAATTGGCATTGCTATTTCGACCCGAGTGTGGCCCATGCGCTTTTCGTATGTTGACAGGCGATCGACCAATGATCATGAAACTCACCCGTGCCAATCTCACGCAGCAGGCAGCAAGCGGCATGCCCTACATCCGCGCATATAATCCAGCACGCATCATGCAGTATACTCCATGAAAATCGGCATCATCGCATGTGGCGCAATCGTGCGCGAGCTGATCGCAGTTGCCAATCGGCAGGCGTGGGACTATGAGTTGACGGCTGTGCCCGCGCAGTTGCACAACCTGCCGCATAAGATCGCACCTGCGGTGCAGAAGAAACTTGACGACTGGGCCCATCGCTTCGACCTGATCTTGGTCGGTTATGCCGATTGCGGCAGTGGCGGGGCAGTCGATGAGTTGGTCAGCCGCTACGATCACATAGCTCGTATTCCCGGTCCCCATTGCTATGAATTCTATGGCGGCGAGCCTTTCACCGAGCACGCCGAAGAACACCCAGGCACATTCTACGTCACCGATTTTCTGGCCCGCCACTTCGATGGCCTGGTTTGGAGAGGGCTCGGATTGGATCGAGCGCCCGAGTTGCAGGATCTCTACTTCGCCAACTATACCCACCTCTACTATCTCCAGCAACTGCCCGATCACGATGAGAGTGCGCGTGCCAAGCAGGCTGCTGAGCGGATGGGCGTTGAATATCTGCATCTCGACACAGGCCTGGACGTGCTGGAGCAAAGACTGGTCGCCATCGTCGAGCAGTTCAAAAATGAAGATGACGCAGCATGAAGCGTGTCATCTTCATCTTTCTAGACGGTGTCGGCCTGGGTCCTGATGATGAATCCGTCAATCCGCTGGCCCATGGCAGCTACGCCACCCTCGCTGACCTACTGGATGGGCGACGACCGGTTGCAGAGACCGGGCGACTCTCAACCAAACAAGCAGAGCTGATTCCCACCGATGCCTGCCTGGGCATTGCCGGCCGTCCACAAAGCGCGACCGGACAGGCGACGATCCTCACCGGCATCAACGCATCACAGCGTCTGGGTGAGCACTACGGCCCACGACCCGATGCACGCGTCCGTGATGTCATCGAAGAGGGTAGCCTCTTCCGCCGTTTGCGTGAACGTGGTCGCAGCGGCCTTTTTGTCAATGCCTATCCCCAGGGCTATTTTGATGCAGTCAACCGCGGCAAGCGTCGCCTCAGCGCCGTTCCGTACGCGGCCACCGTCGGTGGGCAGGCGCTTTTGACCCATCGCGATCTAATTGACGGTCGCGGGCTTGCCGCCGACTTCACGAATCTCGGCTGGCGCGACCAACTGGGCTATGAAGATGTGCCGATTTTTTCGCCCGAAGAGGGGGGACGTCAGTTGTGGACTATTGCCCAGGACCACGACTTCATCTTCTTTGAGCACTGGATGACCGACCTGCTTGGCCATCGAGGCCAGTTACAGGGCGCGGTTGAGACGCTCCAGACCTTCGACGGCTTTCTTGGCGGGTTGATGGACGCTGCCGATCTGGACGAGACCCTGATCATCGTAAGCAGTGATCACGGCAATGTTGAAGACTGCAGCCATCGTAAACACACCGAGAATCCGGCGTTGACATTGCTGTTGGGTGCGGGGAGGCATGAGTATGCCTCCAGGGTCTTATCGCTTGTCGATTTCGTCCCGATCATTGAGGATTTCTTGGGGAGAGATGGTGCGGCAGCGTGAACTGGAAACGCGTGCCCTTGCCCAACTCGCTCGCCACAAAGATCTGTCCTCCGTGGGCCTCAACCAGGCCTTTTGCGATGGCCAAGCCCAGGCCAGATCCACCAGTGGCCCGGCTGCGGGACTTCTCTGCGCGATAGAACTGCTCGAACACATGGGGAAGATCCTCGGCGTTGATGCCCTCTCCGGAATCCCGCACCTCGACCGCCACCCGATGATCAACCGACCACGCACGTACCTGCACCATGCCGCCGGCCGGTGTATGGCGTATGGCATTACCGATCAGATTGGAGAGGACACGCCCGATCTGGCGCGCATCGAGAACCACGGGATCGACCCCCGGCCTGACTTCACCCGCCAGCTGGACACCCTTTTCCATCGCTGCAGCTGAAAAGCTCTCGAGGGTATCCGAGATCAGATCCGACAACTGGTTGGGTTGACGATCTAGCTTGATGCCGCCGGCATCGATCTGGGCCATGTCGAAGAGGTCATCGATGAAGACGGCAAGCGAACCGATGTCCCGTTTCGCTGTGCTGAGCAGACGGTCGACCGTTTCCGGATCGTCCACCATGTGGTCGGCCAGCGCTTCGATGATGGCACGCACAGACGCTAGGGGCGTACGTAGATCATGGCCGGCCCAGGCGATCAAGTTGCGTCGCAGCAGGTCGACCTCGCGCTTTTTCGCTTCCGCTTCCTGGAGTTGAGCAGCCATGGCATTGAATGCGTGGGCCAGTTCGGCCATCTCGTCATTGCCGTTGACTTCTACCCGTGTGTCGAAGCGGCCCTCGGCAATCATCGCCGCGCCCTGATTGAGCGCACTGATGTTGTCAGTCAGATTGGCCGACAGGAAGATGCCGAGGGAGACGGCGATTCCGGCCGCAAAGACGAGCAAGATTGTTGCCAACGTCAGATCGTGCTGGTTGATGAACATCAGGCGCGCTGTGACCCAGACATTCACAAAGGTCAGGACTGTACTCAATGCGTAGCCCGCTATCAAGGTCCACTTGATCTGGGGCGAGCGATTGATCCACCCCCATCGATAGGCGATATAGCCCGCGACCAACGACACAAGCGCCGTGATCGAGAGAAAGATCGTCATATCCCGGAACTCTGTACCGGGCGGACGCATGATCACGAAGAATATCAGCAACGTGAACGCCAAGGCCATCGCGATGCCGGCCACAAAGCGCAGCAGCAATATCAGCGGTTGGCGAGTCGGTTGAATGACCATCGTATTGCTCCAGTCTCGATACTACCCTACGGCTCGAACTTGTAGCCAACGCCCCAAACCGTCAGTATGTGTCGGGGGGTGGCTGGATCCGGCTCGATCTTCTCACGAAGCCGACGCACATGCACTGTAACGGTGCTTGGATCGAGATATTCCGACTCGCCCCACACATTTTCCAGCAACTGGGTCCGGTTGAAAACCTGACGCGGGCTGCTGGCCAGCATCCATAACAGGTCAAATTCCTTGGCAGTGAGGGCGATCTCGCTTTGGGCCATGGTGACCAGACGTGTGTTCGGGTCGATGGCCAGGTCGGAGAAGGTCAACGCCTGCTTGCCCTCGTCAACCGGCGTGATCTGGGTGCGTCTCAGCACGGCGCGCACACGACTGACCAACTCCTGAGGACTGAAGGGCTTGACCACGTAATCATCAGCGCCCATCTCCAGGCCGACAATGCGATCTGCCTCCTCACGACGTGCCGTCAGCATGATGATCGGGGTGTTGCCCTCTGCTCGGATGCGCCGTGTGATCTCAAGGCCGTCGACCTCGGGTAGCATAAGGTCTAGGACGATCAGATCGGGCATCTTTTCCACCATGATTTCCAGGGCCTTCTTGCCGTCGTGCGCGATCTGAACTTCGTAGCCGGATCGCTGAAGGTAAAGGCTAACGATTTCGACGATGCTGGGTTCGTCGTCAACGACAAGAATCGTTTGCTTTTGCATATGAACTGTCCTCTCAAACAAGCACAAGAAAGCGTCTATCCACGAAGGAACGCGAAATTAGACAAAGGTGGGTTCTACGAGTCTCTTCGTACTCCTTCGTGGATCATCATTTGCTTGGAAAAACCTCAGTGATCGCCTTCTCGGACGAGCGAGAAGAGGATAACGAGCGCAATGGCCGAGGACATCGCTGACACAACGGTCATCCCGGCCAGCCCATATTCAGTATAGAGCATGGGCGCCACAAAGCTGGCCAGTGTGACGCCCAATAACCCGACGGACGCGCTCAACGTCATTACCTTCCCCCGTTGTTCGGGAACCTGCTCGCTCAATAGCGGAAAATTGGCGACAATGGCAAACTCGAAGAATCCACGGGTCAGCCCGGTGATCAGCACCGCCGCAATCAATCCGGTGCTCAGGATCGGCATGAGCAGATAGCCGACGAATGATGCGATTGTACCGATGATCACGCTCAGTCGTTTGCCGATACGGTCGGTGAAAAGACTGACTGATACACTGGCCGTCAGATCGAAGAGCCCGAAAACCAGGGCAATTGTACCCAATTGGGCCGCGTTCAGGCCATATTCGTTGCCCAGCCAGGCGCCATACATGATCATGATCTGCATGGCCGAGAAATAGATAAAGGCTCCAGCGACGATGTTGGCATAGGCTGAGCGTCGGTTTGGCCCCAGGTCCAGAAATCGGTGAAATTGTCGCCATGTGATCTCAATCGGGGGCTTGGCTGCATCCTGTTCCCTATCCTGTTCGGAGCGCGCCGGCGGTAGACGTCCAAAGACGATGGTCGCAATCACCAGTCCGCCTGCCAGAATGAAGAAGGGCCAGCGCCAGCCGGCTACCTCAATGACCTGGCCCATCAAGAAAAGGCCTGCGATGCCGGTTAATGCCCAGGAATACTCGATCATGCCTCAGACCGCGGGCGCGGATCTGGTAGGGCAATCGATGGCTCAGGTAGGCATGTAAGGTCGGTATGAACATCGACATGCCCAGCCCCGCGAAGACCATGCCCAGCAATGCGGTCGCCGTGCCGATGCTGGCGCCGATCAGGAAGAGCCCAATGGCGTTTAGGATCAGGCCCAGCTGCAATACACGCCGGTAGCTGTGCCGATCGGCTAGGGCGCCGAAGATGGGGGCAAAGAGTCCCATGGCACTGCGCACGCCCAGCATTCGCCCCACGACGACCACGTTGGAACCGAGACCCACGGCGATGATCTGCAGAAAAGGGTTGAAGATCTGAGTGCCCGTGTCAACTAGGATCTTGCCGCCAATGCCCGTACCGATCAAGCGCGCAAAACTGAACTCTTTTCCTGATTCAGGGATCTCCTTGATGCTCAATTCTCTCTCGATTCAGGTGGTGGATCCGGCGCTGAGGAGTGAAATCGCCAGAGCGTGAATTCGCCGCAGATGGATGTGCGTGAGACGAGGTAGCTACAGAGGATGACTACATCCAAACCTGGGGCGAGTCATCGGAGTCTGCTCCCCCGATGATACGAGGAGGCGGAGCATCATTTTCACCGTGACTATAGGACATTGCGTCGATTTCGCTGTCGCCAGGTGTTTGCAGTTCATTGGTTGTCGACTCGCTGCTCTCTCCGAGATATCTTCGTCCCTTGTTGCCGCCGAGATCGGCGCTGAGAATGCCGTCACTCTCCAATTGCTCAACCAGTCGGCTGGCGCGACCATAGCCGATGCGTAATTTTCGCTGCAGCAACGTGATGGAGCCGCGCCCCGCATCTGCAACAACGCCCACGGCGTCGTCATAGAGTTCGTCGCGGGCATCAACACTTTTCATGGCGTCGATCTGATCGAAGAGAGGGGCCTGCGATAGGTCGTCAGGGATGAGAGGCGACACTGCGCTTGGCTCCGGGTCGAATGCTCGATCGATTGGTGATTCATCGATGATGATCTGATCGTAGGCATCGCTGTCCTCATAGTCCCCGTCATAGCCATCCTCATAATCATTGCCATAGTTGAACCTGCCGGGATGGCCCGGACCCTGATCCTCGAAGCTGCGAACGCCTTTCCAATAGCGGATCACACGGTTGATCTCATCTTCCGTGAGCCACGTGCCTTGCAAACGTTCCAGCTTGCTGGCGTCCGGTCCCATGTAGAGCATATCCCCACGCCCTAGGAGCCGTTCTGCCCCGGGCACATCGAGGATGACCCGACTGTCCGTCTGGCTGGTGACGGCAAAGGCGATGCGAGAGGGGAAGTTTGCCTTGATCAAGCCGGTGATGACATCGACAGAGGGCCGCTGCGTGGCGATGATCAGATGGATGCCTACAGCACGAGCCATCTGCGCCAGGCGGCAAATATGCTTCTCCACCTCTTCAGGAGCCGCCATCATCAGATCGGCCATTTCGTCCACGACCACCATGATGAAGGGCAGCGGCTTCTCGTTGCGTTCAGTCAGATAGGCGTTGTAGCGGGCAAGATCGCGTGCGCCGACTTTGCTCAGCAGAGCGTAGCGGCGTTCCATCTCTTTGACGGCCCAATAGAGAATGCCCGACGCTTTATCGACCTGGGTCACAACCGGGGCCAGCAGGTGTGGGATGCCGTTGTAGACGCTCAACTCGACCATCTTGGGGTCGATCATCAGCAGACGCAGGCTGTCCGGCGTGTGGGTTAGCAGCAGCCCGATGATGATTGAGTTGATGCAAACAGACTTGCCGGAGCCGGTGGCGCCTGCAATCAACAGATGGGGCATGCGCGTCATATCGGTGACCACGGCCTGCCCTTTGACATCCTCGCCCAATGCGATGATCAGGCTGCCCTTTCGATCCGTGTACTCCTCGCTCTCCATCAAGTCCTTGAGGCCGACTTTGTTGCTCTCGGCGTTGGGCACTTCGACGCCGACATAGTTTGTGCCGGGAATCGGCGCCTCGATGCGCACGCTGGGTGCAGCCAGCGCCAGGGCGAGATCATTGGCAAGCACCGTGATCTTGTTGACCTTGATCTTGATGCGCTTGGTCTCGCCACGGACCTTTCGTTCCACGTAGCCGGGCCGAATCAGGTATTGCGTGACCGACGGCCCCTTGTACGCTCCTTCAAAATCGACCGGTACGCCATGGGCTTCCAGCGTCTCCTGAATGCGTCGTCCTTGCTCACGAATGGTGTTATCGTTGTCGACCGTTCTATCCCAGTCCTCAAGCATGTCATCCATGTTGGGGAGATGCCACTCCGGCGGCGCTGCCAAGGCGCCGCCGATGATGCGAGGGGATAGCAGCGAAGCTGCCTGGCCGGCTGTGCTCTGTGCGCTCGGGACAGAGGAGGACGAGGGTGCGTCGCCGCCAATGGTGATCGGCTTCTTTGACGGCTCGCCTTTCTTCCCATCCTGGGCCGGTCGCTTAGACGAATAGACCGGTTTCATGTCGGGCCTGCGCTGGAACCGAGCGAAGAACTCGCCGATGTTCTCCCCCATGCGTTTGTGCAGGGGAATGGTCCCCGACGGAAGCGGCGCGCCTGGACGAATCGGCGGCATCTTTGCTTCTGCTTGCCGGAAGCGCCAGATCTTGGACCGTGTCCCAGATCAGAAGGCCGGACTCGACAATGAAACGGTCTGCCAGCAGTGCGATGCCGGCGATGGAAAGCAAGGTGACGAGCGCCCAGGTTCCGCCTGCCGTAATTGCGGGTTCAAGTAGGCCGGCAATCTGTGACCCAAGCCAGCCGCCGTCGTAGGGTTCCGTCGGCGAAAAGGGTAGCGCTGCGCCTGTGATGAAGGCAACAAAGAGCAAGGCGACGCCCACCGGCCTCTGCCACGACATGTCGGGCATGCGCTCAACCGCGTGGATGACCAGCCAGAGTCCCACCGCGCTCAATAGGAGCGGAAACGCCCAGGCTCCGATACCAAAGACGCGGTCCAGCGCGTTGATCCACGCAGCGGTAATCGAACCGCGACTGCCGGTCATCAAGCTAAGCAATGTGAAGACCGCGATCAGAATCAGCACGACGCCGGTCACGTCTGCTCGCGTGATGTTGCTCAAAACCTGTTCGGAAAGACTCTGTTTTGGCTCTTTCTTTCTTGTACGCTTTTTCGTGGCCATGTTCTGTCTGATGGGTACGCGAATTGTCTGGGAACCGAACATGCGTTCAGGGGCAAGTATAGCATACCGGTTTGCGTGCCGCAAGGAAAACGAGCCGGTCTTCCCCGTGGGAAGACCGGCTCGAAAATCGTCAAACTTTGACAGTGGAACACAGGCCGCCTTGATGCTGATGCGGCCGATCAGTGTACCAGTCTAGACTTCCATCACCATGGGCAGAATCATAGGACGCCGGCCCATTTCCTGTGAAGCGAACCGGCTTAGCGCGTCGCGGATTTTGTTCTCCCGGACCTGAATCGGCGCCTTCTTCTTCAGTACTTTCACGACAATTTCTTCGGCACGTCTGATCAAATCTTCGTTTTCTCGCATGTAGACGAAGCCACGGCTCAAGATCTCCGGCCCGTAGATGATGGCGCCGTCAAACTCGTCGATGGCGACGATACAGACGATAAAGCCGTCATTGCTGAGGTGGCGCCGGTCGCGCAGTACGACGTTGCCGACATCGCCGATGCCCAGGCCGTCGACAAAGACGTGATTGGCTTCCACATGCTCGCCAGGTCGAGCGACAATCTTGTCGCCTCCGTTAAACTTGCCGAACTCCATAACGTCACCGTCATCGAGCACAAAGATGTTCTCAGCTTTCACGCCTGCCTTGACCGCCAGTTGCTTGTGCAATACAAGATGGCGATATTCGCCGTGGACAGGGATGAAGTACTCGGGTCGGACCAGGTCCAACATGTGCTCGTACTCGTCGCGGCCGCCGTGGCCGCTGACATGGACATTGCCGACCTTGTAGTAGAGGACATGCACCCCCTGACGGAAGAGGTTGTCGACCGTTCGGTTGAACAACTCCTCGTTGCCGGGAATCGGCGTAGCGCTGAGCACGACGGTGTCGCCCTCGCGCAGTGTAATCTGGCGGTGGTCGTTGACACTCATGCGCACCATCGCACTGGTCGGCTCACCTTGGCTGCCGGTGGCTACGATGACGACCTTGTGGGCAGGCAAGCTTTCCATTTCGTTGGTCGTCAACAGGTCGTCATTGCTGATGTCGAGATAGCCGAGCTTGATGGCGATACGCACATTGTTGACCATGGAACGGCCAATCACACCCACCCGTCGGCCATGGTTTCGGGCCGATGTGATGATCTGTTGCACGCGGCCGACATTGCTGGCGAAGGTGGCCAGCAGGACGCGGCCCTCTGCGTTCTCGAAAACCTCGTCGAGCATTGTGCCGACGGTGCTCTCGCTGGGCGTGCGTCCTTCCTGGTCTGCATTGGTGCTGTCGGCTAGGAGCAGGGTAACGCCTTCGTCGCCCCAGCGCTTCAACTTGTCCTCTTCAGTCGGCTTGCCGTCGACCGGCGTCGGATCAAAGCGATAGTCGCTGGTATGGATCACACGACCGACAGGTGTCGAGATGGCGAGGCCCACACTGTCGGGGAAACTGTGGCAGGTGTGGAAGAACTCAAACTTGAATACGCCCGCTTCAACGACATCGTCCTCCGTGATGGTATGCAGCGTCGCGCCGGCCAGCAATTTGGCCTCACGCAGCTTCACCTCGACGAGGCCACGGGTCAGGGATGTGGCGTAGATGGGTGCTTCAACGCCCTCTTCCAGCAGATAGGAAAGGGCCCCAATGTGATCTTCATGGCCGTGGGTCAGGAAGATGCCTCGCACATTGTCAAGTTTCGCCAGCACATAGTCGGCATCGGGAATGATGATGTCGATACCGTGCATGTCGCTGCTGGGAAACATGAGGCCGACGTCGATGATGATCAGGTCATCGCCTGATTCCATCACCATCATGTTCTTGCCGATTTCGCCCAGTCCGCCCAAGGGGATGATCCGTAGGAGCGGTTGTGCTGTACTGCCGTTCTGGTTGCTATTTTCTGTCATAAATTGTTCTCCTTAATCGTAAGTAGTGTTCTTTCTGTATTCAATATTGAACAGAACGAAACCGGGTCCGTTCTATGCATTTCATGAAATTACGCGCCAAAACTCGACTCATGGGAGCCGATGGTGCGAATCTTGGGAGAAATCCCTATTACTCTCCAGATTGTACTGGAGATAGCGGATATCTGCCGTGGTATTCATACCCAAATAGACAATCGATCTGCCTCTGCCAAAGTCTCCGTCGGCAGGAACTGTCTCAGTGTCGATTTTCATCGCCCGGCTCTAGAGTGTCCGGTTCCAAAAAGTCCGGATCGCCGGGATGCGGCACACCGGCCGGCAGCGCTTGCCCCAGTGCGGCGGCGGCATTGGCCGTTTCCGCTCGTGCGATCAGGCTCGGCAATCGCGCCATGTCCTGTTCGAATGCGGTTCTCCAAGCCGGGTTGCGCAATGCCGCTGCCGGATGGAACATGGCGATGGCGACGCGTCCGCGTCCAATATTCTTGATCTTGCCATGGATCTTCGTGATGGCGCTCCCAGAAAACCAGCGATTCATGCTGAAGCGGCCCAACGTCACGATGATGCGCGGATTGATGATTTCGACCTGACGTCTCAAGTAGTCATCGCAGGCCGCCAACTCCGCCGGCTCGGGGTCACGGTTATTAGGCGGGCGACACTTCACCACGTTGGTGATATAGACATCTTTGCGATCGATGCCGACCTGATTGAGCATCTGGGTCAGAAATTTCCCGCTCCGTCCCACAAATGGCTGTCCCTGAAGATCCTCGTCTCGGCCAGGTCCTTCACCAACAAACATGACAACGGCGTCTCTGTTGCCTTCGCCAGGAACGGCATGTGTCCGTCCTCCGGCCAGCGCACATCTCTGGCATCCGTGGATCTCAGCTTCAAGCGCCTGCATGGCCTTGACCTGATCATCTGCTGCCGATCCCGGAACCAGGTTGTCGTCCGGGTTCATTGCGTCGTTCCTTTCCTTTCACGCCTTTCCATTCCCGGGCGCCAAGCAAACCATCATTGCGCCCAATAGCGTTGACGGCAGGAGCGCCAGCCCCCACCGCCACTCATGTCGAACTCGATTCCAAATCCGACCAGATCTTGTTCAGTATATCACTGGTTCGGTCAACCGTCTAAAACTTCCGAACTGGATTCCAATGGCTATGTCCATGTGGTAAACTGGACCATCAAAGGTTTCGAGTTTCGGGGTAAGCGAGTGCCCGATTATCTCTGTTTTGTCCTTTTTCCACTGTGTAGAACTGTGACGAAAAAGACTTTCTACAGTGGACTCATTCGTAGACAATTGTTCTCAGTCGTGATTCGATTACTCTTTCAAACACGTGGCTACTTTTTCAGAACTGCTGACCATCTACATCAACCGAGCCGGTATCACCGATAGCGAACTGGCGCGCAGCATTGGCGTCCGCCGCCAGACGATTTTTCGTTGGAAGGAGGGTGTGGTTGCGCGTCCGCGCCATCGTGAAGACGTGATGCGTTGTGCGAAACGTCTGCGCCTCTCTTCCGAAGAGCGTGATACGCTGCTTATGGCCGCCGGATTTGCGCCGGAGAAGGAGGAGGCGGCGGTGCTAGCCTCCGGCCAAGCGCTGGATGGCGTGCTGCCCAACCCTCAGGACCTCAACTCAGATCAAGCTGATGGCTCAGTTGCCCAGACACGGGACGCCTCAGGTTCAGATGCTCCCGTTTCTGACGCTTCGATTGAGGATACAGCTGTTTTGGAGGCCCGTGTCTCATCGGCTGACGACGGACCATCCGATGGAGAGAGCGCATCGAGCGATCCTCCTGTGTCTGACGCTGCTGTGCGGAAGTATGGCCTTCTGTCCGCTGTGTTGGCAGGGCTACTGGTGATCCTGGTCGGCATTGCTGTTGTGGCGCTTCCCGATCTGCTGGCCGGCCCCGACCTCGCCATGACGGTCACGCCTCAGAGTTCAACGCCTCTTCCATCGACGGCAACACCCATTGTCTCTGCCGACGGCGAGACGCTGGTGCTGGTTAGCGAGTTCGCCAACTATTCCCCTGACCAAGGCTTCAACGTAGCTGGGCGTCTCCAGGAGGCGCTCGCTGATGAAATTGCCTCGGCCGAGCTGATTTCTACCACGGCCCATGTCTGGCCACACGTTCTTTCTAACCCGGTCGAAGCGCAGCGTGTCCTGGCCGGCAGCCGGGCTGCCATGTTGATCTGGGGTGAGTACGACAGCGGTCGTGTGCGAGTGCATTTGAGCACGGACGATGCATCGACAGGCTGGGAGAAGCTATTGCCCTCGCCGGCCGAACTCTCGACGACCATCAATCTGGAGGCCCCGCACGAGGTGCGGTCGTTGGCTGTGCTCACGCTCGGCAAGCTCTATCGTGAGAACGGCGATACCATCAATGCCCGGGGCGCATTCCGGCGAGTGCTGGAATTACAGCCGAGTGCGGAAGATACGGTGGCGACCGCCAAGTTCTATCTGGCAACCGTACTGGCTGCAGAGCCCGACCCTGACTACCTTCATGCCGCTCGCCTCTATGATGAAGTCATCGATCTCCATCCGGACTGGATCAACGTCCGCTACAATCGAGGCACCGCCTATCTGAAGCACTACTACAGAGTGGATGGGGCAATCGAAGATCTGGACAAGGCCATTGTTGACTTGACGTGGGTCGTGGAAAAGCGACCGTCCTATGTTGACGCCCACCTCAATCGCGGGATCGCCTACTACGAGCGCGATCGCGCCGGTGACATTGACCAGGCCATTCTCGATTTGGATCGTGCCGTCGAACTCTCTCCTGAGGGAAATCGCTCAACCTTCAACCGGGGTCTGGCGCGGCTACGACGCGGCGACGCCAATTGGGTCGATGACTTCGAGCAGATTCTTGCCGACGATTCTAATTCGGCAAGCGCCTACAACGCGCTCTGTTGGGGCTACGCACTTGGCCAAGAACCGGAACAGGCACTGGTCCACTGTGACAGTGCCCTTGAACTGGGATTGACTGACACGGTCTTCGACGGGCGCGGCATCGCCTTGGCACAGCTTGGCCGAAACGAAGAGGCGATTGCCGATCTGACTGCGTACCTGGAGACGTTGAAGGCACAACCGGCTGCCGCCTTCGTTCGAATGCGAGGCCCGCTGGTTGAGGAGTGGATCGCTGACCTGGAGGCCGGGCGCAATCCGTTTTACGAGGAGGCGCTTGAGGCGTTGCGGTAGTGGGCCAACTTCTGGGGATTGAGAGATTCCGGCCTCTGGCCTGGGATTGGGGGATTGCGTTTGGGCATTTTCAAAATGAGCTGAAGTGTTTGGCTTTTGCTGGCGGGCGGCCACGAGGGCACGCCCCTAATACCCCACTGCCCTACTCTCCCAATCCCCCACAGCTCTTAAACCACCAATCTCCACAACCACAAACTCCCCATACCCACAACAATCGTCAGCAGCAGATTATTTGTGCGCCAGGCGACCAGTGCTGCCACGACCGCAGCCGCCAGATAGCTGTTGGTGTAGGAAAATGCCACAGTCCCATCCGGCATGAGCACCGCAGGCACGATGATTGCCATCAGCACAGCGGGTGGGATGAACTTCATGGCCGTGATCAACCAACCCGGGAAGTCGAAGCGGCCGGCCAACGCCAACACCGGATAGCGCACACCGAAGGTCACGATGGTCATGCCCAGGATCATCAGCGCTTCTTTAGGCGTCATCGTGGCTGTCTCGGTATGTCTGGGCGATAAAGCCCGCTGTAACGCCCAGCAGCGTGGCGACGATCAGGCCCAGCTGATGCGGCAGGCCGTGAAAGAGAACCGCGCCTGACCCGGCCACGACGACACAGAGGATCACCGGTCGACTGTGCAGCGCGGGCACCAGCATGCCGATGAAGGTCACCGGCAGCGCAAAATCGAGCCCCCAACTCTGAGGCGCGGGAATCGACTGGCCGGCCCGGATGCCGATGTAGGTGCAGAGCTGCCAGTTCAGGTACATAAAGACCGCTGAACCCAGGTAGAACCAGTGCTTATTGGGCGAACGATCAGGACGGTTGTAGCGGTCAACGACAACCAGAAAGGTCTCGTCGGTCAGCCAGAAGCCCAACGGCAACAGCCAGCGCTGCGGCAGCTGCTTGACGTGGGGCGCCAACGACATGGAATAGAGGCCGTGGCGCACATTGACCACGAATGTCGTCAAGATGATGATGATCAGCCCTGCACCGCCGGCCACGAGACCGGCGGCCACAAACTGGGCCGAGCCGGCAAAGACGAAGAGCGACATTGCCTGGGCCGCCAAAGGTGATATCCCGGCATTGACAGCGACGGCGCCGAAGATGATGCCGAACGGAATCGCTCCGACGATCAACGGGATCGTGGCCTTCATTCCGGCCGCGAATTCGCAGCGCCGGCTGGTGACCATGTCGTCGGTTCGCTCCATTGACGGTGGCTCTGCGATTTTCTGGCCGGTGCTTTCTGTCGGTGCGACATCCATACCTGTACTATTTCGTCAATCGTCAACAGTCGCTGTCGGGAAGCGACTGAAGTCGCTACTACGAACAGTGGGTCCGTTTACGCCACGCTGTACTAGCGACAGCACAGACCGCGCACCACCGCACCGCCGAACGTAAACGTGTGATCGGGTTCAATCTGTAGGGCGTCGCGCACTTCCTGAGGCGCACCATCCATTAGCGAGCGGATGGCAATCACCGAGGATTCGGGCGTGCGCATGCGCTCGATCCATGAATCGAAATCCAGCCGGACATCCCATTCATAGACCAGTTCCGCACCGTAACCGGCCCCGCTCAGCATAGCCATCCACTGCGCCGTCGTGTGATCGCGCACATGTGAGGGGTCGCGCAGCAGTTCGATGGCTTGGACATAGGTGTCGACGGTAAAGGTGTCGGACGAGACGATGTCGGCCAGGATGAACTGGCTGCGGCGTGGGCCATTCTTGTCCATGACGCGCAGGATCTCGCGTAGGGCGCGCTGCGGGTCAGGCCAGTGGTGCGCGCTGTAGCGGGAGACCACCAAGTCGAACTCGTTGTCGGCGAAGGGGATGTTCTCCACGTCGCCGCGCTTCAGCGTGATGTTGTCGATCCGGCGGTCGGCTGCCAGCAGACCGACCTGTTCCAGCATGGCGTCAGAGAGGTCCATCGCCACCACCTCGGCCACGTGGGGCGCAAAGGCCAGAGCCGTGTGACCGGCCCCGCATCCGGCATCCAGCACGCGCTCGGCGCCTTTGAGGTCGGCGACTTCGATCATGTGCAGCAGTTCAGCGCCGGAGGCGTGCACTGCGCTGGTGCTGTAGTTGGCCGCCACCTGACTGAACTGCTGCTCGACAGATGATTTGATTGAATCCCCCTGCTGCGAGGTCGTGGATGCCATTGCTGCTTCTCTCCTATTTACGCAATCTTGTCGCTCTTTTTGAGGTTGTGGCGTGCGCATAGTAGCTGGACATTGTCGGCCCTCAACGACGTGCCACCCTTTGAGAATGGAATTATGTGGTCAAAGTGAAGCTCATCGGTTGCCCCACACGTAACACATTTGCCACCATCTCGTTTCCATACTTCCAGTTTCACAGCAGTAGGAATCAAACGCTGTGATTGTCCGAGCGTTGGTCCGGTTTCCGATGCTGGAGCAAATTCATCGATAGGGACTAACTTGAACTTGAAAACGGACCTTTGGCTGTCCGATTCCTGCCAGGAGTCAACGAGTTCGAAGAGTCCACTGTATGCCCAGATGCCGACTTTGATCTTTTCGTAGACTCGGACGCGTTCGGGTTCACGAAGACCTTTACGGAAATCTTGTGCGGCTTTGTGGAACTTCCCGTTCTCGGTCAGGGAGCCGGACGCAGTGAATTCAGGCTGATCAACTATCTTTGGATCGCTTAATCCACTGTGCTTGGGCGTGTCGTGGCCTTCGTAGACAAGGGTTGCGCCATCATCTTCGATTCTGTCACGGTAGGGGGCATTTCGTCTTAGCGACATAAGCAGGATCGAGTGCCCATCTCCTGCTCCATAGTTCATGCCCTTCTGAAGGTTGATCCCTTCCCGCAAACACATGTCAACATATGAAATGATCTCGTCAGTCACTTGTATTGTGCTTTCTGGATGTTAGGGGTCCCTTGATATGCCATCTGCCAAATACAATGAGATCACGCCCATGTGCGGCCCTTTCAGACAGTTAACAGCAATTGGACGTGCCTGTTAGACTTTGCGAAACTGCCTACGCCGGTTCAGCTAACGGAATCGGTGTCAGCCAATCCTGATATTTAGGTACACGGCCGTAGACGACATCATAGTAGAGATCCTGAAGCCGGCCGGTGATGGCGCCGATCCGGCCATCGCCCAGTTGCCGGTTGTCGATGCTGGCGACCGGGGCGATCTGCGCGCCGGTGCCACAAAAGAAGGCTTCATCGCAGATGTAGAGCTCGGTGCGGTCGATGCTACGCTCCACAACCTCGACGCCCAACTCATCCCTGAACAATTGAATAACCGTGCGCCGGGTGATTCCTTCGAGAATATTGTCCGTGATCGGCGGTGTGATGACCACGCCGTCACGTACGATCATGAAGTTGGCGGCGCTGCCTTCCGAAACATGACCGTCCTGGTTGAGAACCACGGCCTCGTCATAGCCGCTCATCATGGCGTCGCTCTTGATCAGCGCACTGTTGACGTACGCCCCATTGACCTTGCCGCGCGCCGGGATCGCGGTGTCCTCAACACGTCGCCAACTGCTGACGCAGACCCGCGAGCCGCTGTCTGACTTGAGATAGGGGTTGACCGGGATGCTGGAGATAGCCACTTGATCGTCGCCGTCATGCAGCCAGACCTTGAAGATGCCGTCATCCTTGTAGGCGATGGGGCGAATGTAGCAGTTTTGTCGCCATCCCTCCATGCTCAGCAACTCGACCGTCCTGGCGGCCAGCTGTTCGGGCGTGTAGTCGAAATCGAATAGAAGCATCTTGGCGCTGTTGAGGAAGCGCTTGTAGTGATCCAGAATGCGAAAGACGTAGAGCTGTTCCTGCTCGTCGTTCCAGTAGCCTCGAATGCCGCCGAAACAGCCCGTTCCATAGTGGAACGTGTTGTTGAGCAGGCTGATCTTGGCCTCTTCGATGGGCACTATCTCACCATGAAAATACGCGTATTTGGTCATGATCTCCTCATCACCACGGTTGGGGTCACCATAAAGGCTTCACCACGGAGGATAGCACAGAGTTCACAGAGAAAGGATCTGTGGACCTCTTTCCACGGTGCATTGTGTTGATTACAGTGACTATGTAAGTTGTTGAAAAACTATCATCAGTTCAAGTTTGAGGGCCTGAGGGCGCTTCTCATTGTTGTGACCCGACTTCAGCTGTTGCTCCCAACGAAAAAATCGGTTCGCGTTGACTATCCAACCAAACATTCATTCATCGCCTTCCAGGCGATCTTTACATCCTCAGGCAGCGTCCGCCAGTTGCTGATGGCGGCACGGATGGCGGGCACGCCTTTGAAAATGGTCGGCGTCAGAAAGACGCGGCCGTCGTCGCGCAGCCGGGCCAAATATGCTCCAATGGTATCGCTGTTGCCCGATTCCGACAATGTTGTGGTTAGTGTGAAGCAGACGACGTTCATGTGTACCGGCGCCAGCAGTGTGAAGCGGCTGGACGCATCGATCCTGTCACCCAGTTGGCGGGCCAGCGCGCAGTTGCGTTCGACGATCTCCTGCACGCCCTGGCTGCCGTAGGCCATCAACGTGAACCAGACCGGCAGCGCCCGCATCCGGCGCGAGTTTTCCGGCGAAAGGTGGACGAAATCGACCGGTTCACTCAGTTCGCCCAAATAGGCGGCACTGTTCCGAAAAACATCGATCTGCAGATCGCGATGTCGGGTGAAGACCATCGCTGCGTCGTAAGGAGTGTTGAGCCACTTGTGCGCATCGATGGTGATACTGTCGGCCAGTTCCATGCCCGACACCCGAGCCCGGTAAGGTTTGGCACAAGCCGCAAAGCCGCCGAAAGCTGCATCGACATGCAGCCAGAAATCATACTCGTCACGTAACGCAACGATGGCTAGCAGATCGTCGTGGTCAACGGTATTCACAGTGCCGGCGTTGGCGACGACCAAGCAGGGCTTGCCTTGCCGCCGCTCAAGCGTTTGGCGCAATGCCTCGATGTCAATGGCTTCGCGTGCATCCGGTTGTGTTGCCACAGGCAGAAAGCTCTGCCGACCCATGCCCAGCATGCTCATCGCCTTCAGAATGCTGCTGTGGACCTCGCCGCTCAGCACATGGATCGGGCCAATGGCGTGAAGCCCATCTTCAGCCGCGCTCTGACCCCGCCGGCGACTCACCCACTCACGCCCCATGGCCAGACCTGCGAAGTTGGCCATTGTTGCCCCGGTCACGAAGGTGCCGCTGAACTCGTCCGACAGGTGAAAGAGCTCGCGCAGCATGCTGATGGCCTCAAACTCGATGTCCGGTGCATTGGCGTTGGCTGCGGCGCTTAGGTTCAGATCGTAGACGCTGGTGAGCCAGTCGCCCATGAGGCTTGCCGGTGTCGTTCCGCCGGTCACAAAGCCCCAGAAGCGCGGGCCATTGCTGGCCGACAGCTCATTTCCGTAGCGCTGCAGGAAGAGATCGAGTGTGGCCTCCGCGCCTGATCCACCGGTTGGCAAAGGGAGCAATGGCTTGGCCGTGTAGTCAGTCGCGGCCGGACGGTCACCGATTTCGCCAAGATAGGCTGAAGCGATTTCGACCGTCTTGGTGAGCAAGCGCTCTCTCTCCAGGTCATCTTGGTTGATGCGTGAGTTTTGGTTTGAACTGGTGATGTTCATTGAATTGCAGTGCCGTGCTAGGCCTGACGGATTGCCAATCCGTCCTGCGTGGTATGTTGCCGGCTCTCGTAGGGCGGAATGGTATTTCGCCCAGCCTGGCCAGCCAAGCGAAATGGGCGACAATCGAGCGCTCCGCGTATGCCTCTTTATCTGCAGGTAACGGCCGGCCGCCGGCTGGAAAGGCCCACGTTATTGTCTGTTGATGTATGTGTCCACATAGTCCGGGACCAGGATACCATCGGTCAACAGTGGATCATCCATCGGAGCAAGGGCCTGTTGACGGATGGGCACGACGCCTGCCCAGATGGGCAGCGCGTAGTCCTCGTCGTCATCGCCGGGCGGGCCGACGCGTATCTTGGCCGAGGCCAGCTCGATGTCGACGGCGACCACTGTGGTGGCCTTCATCTCCTTGGGGTTGGGCAGACGGGCATCATCCCAACGACCGGGCATCACATGCTCGGTGACCACGGCCAGTGCGTGCATCTTCTCGTCCTCGTCCTCAACGATGCGTCCATGACCGAAGAGCACGGCTGAGCGATAGTTCATCGAATGGTGGAAGACGGAGCGGGCCAGCACAAGGCCGTCCAGATGGGTAACCGTGATACAGACTTCGCCACCGCCTTCGATTCGCTTGAGCATGCGGCTGGCCTTGGCGCCGTGGAGGTATATCGTGTCACCGTCGCGGCCGTGGATGGTCGGGATCACAAAGGGCCGGCCATCATCGACAAAGCCGACATGGCAGATCGGCGCCTCATCAACGATAGGAGTAGATGGTCTCTCTGTCATAGTGGCCGCGCTGTGGGATACGTCGCACCTGGTTTAGGTCGGTCTGATTGAAGTCTTGGGCCATGGTTTCCTCTCCTTAATCTCCCACTATTCTCCTGCAAGTTCCGGCCGATACCACGGCATTTCCCGGCGCATGACCATCATTTTCCCTGTGTCGGGCAGCGTCTCAAAGCCGAATTTCTCGTACAAAGAATGTGCGTCGAGTGTCGCGAGGAGAAAGGTGCGGATACCGTCGAGCGCCGGGCATTGCAGCATGCAATCGACCAGCCAGACGCCGAGTCCTGACCCACGGAAACGCTCCAGCACGAAGACGTCGGCAAAATAGGCGAACGTAGCCTGATCGGTCACGAGGCGGCCAAACCCAATCTGGCGCCGGCTCTGATCCTGATTGACATATAGGCCAAAGCAGAGCGAGTGCTGAACTGCCCTGGCCACCACGTCACGTGGGACACCGGGCGACCAGTATGAGTGGCGCAGATAGCCGTGGACGACATTGAGATCGAGTAGATCAGGATCGGTGCTGACGGTGTAGTGATCACGTTGCCAGGTGTAGATCGTTGTTGGGCACATGGCTCTTCGTTTCGAGTGTTGAGATCCAGCGACGGTCTGCCGCGCTTCTAGAAGTCGGGCGATTGCAAACGCCTGACTTCTACTCGCTTTCAGCTGGCGCAAAGAAAACCAACACGTGCAGATCTTCTTCGATGCTGTGAAAGCGATGTCGTCATGGGCGGCGACGTAGACGATAGAGCCTGTCTGCACGGGACGGTCTTCACCTGCCACAGAGATCATCGCCCGTCCAGATGCGACATAATAGACTTCATCCTCCTTGTGCGGATGCTGAGGGTCAGCGCTGCCGGCCGGCAGCACGTAGAGGCCCATGCTGAGGTCCGGCACACGCAGAAATTCGTGATAGAGCTTGTCCAAGCTGGCCTGTTTCGCCTGCAAGTCCGATAGTTCAAATGCTTTCACAGTTTTATCCATCCTGTCTACATGAATCCATATATGGCGCCGCAGAGCATGTTGAAGCACCGGTGGACTACAGCGATCCGCGCTTTGGCGAAGCAATCGCATCCACAATTTCGTGTTCTGTTCTGCGATCTTGTGCTAAAGGGCGATCTTGCCCTGCGGCTCCAGTGTTAGTAAAGAGGCATTAGGGTATTGTACTGGCCACAAAGAGGGTGTGCAAGAGACAACAGACGTGGGATCGAAGAGACAATGACGCCACTACAAAGTGGATGTGGACACAAGTTGACACGAATGATGACGAATTTTCTTCCTGTCGACAGATTGGCTACAGGATGATGGCTGATTGCACATTTAGGGCCAGCACGAAATGGTAGAGCGGGTTCCCACCTTGCCGAACTTCGGCAAGGTGGGAACCCGCTCTACGCATAAGGATTCGGATAAACCAGAAAGACTCTTGTCGTTGCCCTGGCTGCCTGCTCGAACCGGGCATGACGCTAGACGGGTCGATAGGCCTCAATGTTACAGCTCGTAAATCGGTTCACCAACCGCTCGGTCACCTGCGGCGTCAACGCCAAGTCGACGCTACCAATGTCTTCGCCCAGATCTTCCAGGCGATAGCGGTGCTTGATCTGGATGTCGATTTTTTCGAAGCCTGCCTCGGTCAATAGTGCTTTGAACTGATCGATGGTGAGGGCGCCGGCGATGCAGCCGGCCCAGCTCAAGGCCGTGCGGATGTCGGCTTCGGAGACGGGCAGATCGTCCAGCGTGCCATCGACCACGATATCGCTGACGGCCAGGCGTCCGCCCGGCTTGAGCGTGCGGAACGCTTCGGAGAGTGTCTGCCCTTTGTCCGGCGACAGGTTGATCACGCAGTTGGAGATGATCACGTCGGCGGTCTGGTCGTTCAGCGGCATGTTCTCGATATGCCCTTTGCGGAACTCGACGTTGGAGACGCCCATCTGCTCTGCGTTGCGTCGGGCCAGAGCCAGCATGTCATCGGTCATGTCGATGCCGTAGACGAAGCCCTCGTCGCCCACCTGCCGCGCTGCCATGAAGACGTCGATGCCGCCGCCGGAACCCAGGTCTACGACCACCTCGCCCGGCTTCAGCGAGGCCAGCGCGGTCGGGTTGCCGCAGCCGAATGAGCCCTGGACCGCGTCCTCGGGCAGCCCTGCCACTTCCTCTTGATTGTAAAAGGCATAGCCTGTGCCTGCGCTGCTGCTGCAACACTTGTCTCCGGACGTGTCGGGGCTACAGCAACTGTTCTCGGTAGAGGATGTGAGCGATACATTCGGGGAAGTAGGGCCGCAACAACTGCTACTGAGATTGCGGGCGCGTGCGGCGTAATGTTCGCTGACGGTGGCATGGATCTCTTCTGCGGATTCGAGCGTCGGTTCAACAGTGATATCAGACATGACTTTTCCTTTCACAGAAAACTGAACTACATAACAACAAGCGTCAATCCCAAACTCAATCAGTCAGGTTACGGTACTACATCCTGCTCATCCATGAGGCCGGAGAGAAACTGCTCCAGTATTGTCAGGGCCTCTTGTCGCGCAAGGTAGAAGAGCCACTGGCCGCGTCGTTCGCAGTCAATGATGCCTGCTTTGCGCAGGATCTTCAGATGATGTGAGATGGTCGGCTGCGACAACTCGAACTGATTTTCGATATCGCAGACGCAGATCTGGCCGCCGAGGCGGCTGATGAGATCGACCATCTGTAGACGTACCGGGTTGGCAATGGCCTTGAACATGGACGCCAGTTGGTCGGCCTCTGCCGCAGATAGGCGTAGGCTAGCCGGCAGTTCGCAACAGCCGATCGAAGCGCTTGCCGGACTCATGTCGCTCTGACTGGGTTCAATCTCTACTGTAATCTGTTCCATGGACAACACAATACCCTCAATATTGATGTTTGTCAATATTGAAATTTATCAATATGTTTAACGCATTCCTTTTTGCGATGGCCGTGATGGACGCAACCGCGTGCGACGCACTGTCCAGCAAATCACTGAGTATCCGATGCAGGTTTGGACAGTGCGTCGCACGCTTGCGCTTGACGATCGGCGTGAGACTCGTCCTGGCTCAACCCGCATGGCATCTACACCAAACAGTGTCAATGTGTTAGAATTGCCGCCAGACTATAGTCCCAAACCAGCCGAGGCGTCCATGAATCCGATCACGATTTCCGCTCTCACAACCCACATTGTCGCTCTGTTCGAGACCGACGACCTACTGCGCGACGTGACAGTGACGGCCGAGGTCAGCACCTGGAAGCGGGCGGCAAGCGGCCATGTCTACTTCAGCCTCAAGGATGAGGGCGCGACCATCAATGCCGTCATGTGGAAGGGCAATGCCATGTCGCACACATGGCTGCCGCAAGCCGGTGACCAGATTGTGGCTCACGGCTATGTCGGTGTCTATCCGGACCGCGGCGCCTACCAACTCTACGTCAATCGTATCCAACCGGCCGGCCGTGGCCAGCTGTACGCCCAGTTCGAGGCGTTGAAGGCGCGTCTAGCCGAAGCCGGACTGTTTGACGACGCTCGCAAGCGATCCATTCCGGTTCAGCCCAAACGCATCGGCGTCGTCACCAGTGCCGATGCCGCAGCCTTTCGGGACATCCTACACGTGCTGTCGGCACGCTGGCCGCTGGTCGACGTGCTGCTCTTCTCGACGCTGGTGCAGGGCAACGAAGCGCCGGCCAGGATCGCGGCGGCTATTGGTGAGGCCAATCGCTACAGTCTTGAGGTTGAATCGCTGGACACGCTGATTGTGGCGCGTGGCGGCGGCAGTATCGAAGATCTTTGGGCCTTCAACGATGAGCAAGTTGCCTACGCCATCGCTGCCAGCCAGGTCCCGGTGATCTGTGGTGTAGGCCACGAGACCGACTTCACGATCGCCGATTTTGTGGCAGATCTGCGTGCGCCGACGCCCTCGGTTGCCGCCGCGGTTGCTGTGCCCGATCAAATCGAGACGATGGAACAGCTTGCCGGTATCCGTCGTTGGGCGGTGCAGCAAGGCTTGAGCCGGCTGGACCGCGAAGAGCATCGCCTTGAACAAAGTATCAGCCGTCTGCAACGAGTCCATCCACAGCGGCAATTGGATCAACGTCGCCAGCAACTCGCCGATCGCACGGACCGCTTGCACCGAATCGTGGGCCGCATTCGCGACCGAGAACGGGAGCGGCAGCGGTCGGCCCGCCTGCGACTGGATGCGCTCAATCCGTCCAACGTGCTACAGCGCGGCTACAGTATCGTTCAGAAACCGACCGGCGAAATCGTCACCGCACCCGAGGAAACGGCTGTGGGCGAGATGCTGCATGTGCGTTCGGCCGGCGGCGATTACCAGGTGGAGCGTACAGATCGTCCGATCCTTGGATAGAAAAGATGTCAAACCAGCCAACAATTGGTACAATCATCACGTAGTTGAATCATGGCTTGATATTGGAATGAGGAGCCCCGCATGACCTACCGACGCCCTGCTCTCTTTGGGCAAATTGCAGTCATTCTCGTCGCTGTTTCACTCATCAGCGGCTGTGGTTTTTTCTCTAGTTTCGGTCCGGAACCGACGGCAACACCCGAACCTCGGCTTCTGGTGCCGACCTTCACACCGACGCCTCAGGGCCAAGAACCGGCGGCGCCTCAGGCCGACGCGGTTCAGGTTATCGAGCCTGTTGTCGCGGCCCCGGATAGCGACGCGCCCGTCGAGGCGGAAGCGCCTGCTGCGGAACCGGTGGCAGAGGCGCCTGCCGAGACGCCGACCCCTGAGCCTGAGCCGACGGCCACGCCCGCGCCCCAGCCCAAGCTGATCGTTTCGGGTGAGATCGTCAATGCCCGTCTAGGGCCAGGCACGAACTATGGCCTCGCGGGCACCGCCGAACAGGGTATGCAACTGTCGATCATCGGCAAGAACGAGCAGGGCACCTGGTGGCAGGTCTGTTGCGTCAACGGCGAGCCGGTCTGGATTTTTGGTGAATTGGCGACTGTCGAAAATGTGGAGAGCGTCCAGGTGGCCGCAGATATTCCGGCCCCGCCTGCGCCCGTGGCTGTTGCTCCGGCTCCGCAGCCTGCTGCGCCGGAACCGGCCCCTGCACCGGTCGAGGAAGCGCCGCCGCCCCAGCCCCAGGGCGATCCGGACGCCGGCCCTTGCGGTGGCGATGACGGCTGCAAATTCAAGATCCGCGGCGGGCCGACGACGGGCGGCAACGGCGGCATGGAATTGAAGCTGCAGTTCTTCTTCATTCATAGCGGCGTCGAGGGTGGTCAACCACAGGGAAGCTATTTCGTCGTGCTGAAGAAGGACGGTGCACGACTGCCCGTACCCGACAGCGTACGTAGTATTGCCAAGGACAAAAGCGGGGGCAGCCTTGGGGAATACAACTACGAATTCAGTATGGGTACCGGTGATCTGCCCGGCAATACCGTGGCCGGCAACTACACCGTCTGGGTGCTCGACGGCAACGGTGAACGAGACAGCGAAATTTTCAACTTCAGTGTGCCCGAAGGTGAAGGTCTGGTTTGGATCAAGTTCGACCAAGGGTAGGGATTCGTGAAGTGCGGATAGTGAATGCATTTTGCATGGTTCAGCGGAGCAAACGTTCCGTCCTGATACCACTGGTTTCTTCAAACAACCAAAATCGTCCAACAAGAAGGAGAATTACATGCGAAACAAGCTACTTGTATTGTTGTCACTGCTGCTGGTAGCAACGATGGTACTGGCGGCCTGCGGTGGCGGCGCGCCTGCGGCTGAGCCGGCCGCAGAAGAAGCCGCTGCCGAGCCGACCGAGGCGCCGGAGGAAGAGGCAACAGACGGAAGAGGCTGCTGCTGAACCGACCGAGGTCCCGGAAGAAGAAGCGGCTGAAGAAGCGCCAGCTGAAGAAGCAGCCGCCGGTGATGGCCCCGTGCTCACGATCTGGGCGGACGAAGTTAGCGCCCCGGTGTTGGAAACGCTCGGCGCTACTTTTGCCGACGAGTACGGTGTCTCGCTGAACGTGGTGCAAAAGGGTTTTGGCGATCTACGCAATGACTACATCGTCGCCGCCCCCACCGGCGAAGGCCCGGACATTCTGCTCGGCGCGCATGACTGGCTCGGCGAATTGAATGCAAGCGGTTTGCTCGCTGAGGTCAGCCTGGGTGACAAGACCGATCAGTTTGCGCCCAGCGCAGTCGAAGCGTTCACCTTCACCGACGGCAAGCTCTACGGTATGCCCTATGCCACCGAAAACGTGGTGCTCTACTACAACCCGGACCTGGTTCCTGAAGCGCCGGCCACTTTCGATGAGGTCAAGACCCTCTCCCAGGAGTTGATGGACGGCGGCAACCAGTTCGGCTATCTGATCCAGACCACGGATCCCTTCCACTTCTACCCGATCCAGACGGCCTTCGGCGGCTATGTCTTTGGAAAGACCGATGAGGGCGCCTGGAATCCTGAAGATGTCGGAATGAACAGCGAAGGCACTGTCGCTGCCTTCGAGTGGCTCGACGGCATGTATCAGGATGGCTTGCTCGATCCCAGCGGCAACATCGACGGCGGCCTGTTGCTCTCCGCCTTCCAGAACGGCGATGCCGCCATGGTCATCTCCGGCCCTTGGGCGTTGGGCGGCTTCCGCGAAGCCGGCGTTCCCTACGCCATCGCACCGATTCCTGCAGGTACAGAGCCGGGCCGTCCCTTCCTGGGCGCCCGCGGCTACATGATCAATGCCTTCAGCGAGAACCAACTGATGGCCCAGACCTTCCTCCAGGATTTCATCGCCTCCGATGAGACCATGCAGGAATTCTACAACCTGGACCCGCGGCCGTCAGCCTGGCTGGCGCTGGCTGAAACCATTGATGATCCGGACATCGTTGCCATCATGGCTGCCGGTCAGGGCGCTGATCCGATGCCCAATATTCCGGAAATGAACGCGGTTTGGGGCGCATGGGGTGACGCCATGGAGTTGATCAGTACCCAGAAGCAGGAACCTCAGGAAGCGCTCGACAACGCACAGGCCCAGGTCGAAACGGCCATTGCAGGGGAATAGCTGAGTCCCTATGTCAGTAGCCTCCGACAAGGTTTCAGGGGGTGCTCCGGCGCCCCCTGGTTCCAACAATGTCATGGCGATCCTTCTCCGTCTTGCGGGGTTGGCCATCATCGACGCCTTCACCATCTGGATGGTCTACGAACTACTCGGTGATGGCTCGATCCCGTTGGCGGTTGTGATCGCGGCAGTCACGATCTGGTTGAATGTCATCTTTCTGAACGAAAAGTACTACCCGCTCCGTTGGATCTCCCCCGGTTTGGCGCTCATGATTGTGATGGTGTTATACCCCATCCTCTTCACCGTCTTTGTCTCTTTCACCAACTACGGCCAGGGACATCTGGTCACCAAAGCGCTGGCAACGGAACAGATTGAATCGCGCGGCTATCTGCCCGCAGATGCAACGATCTACAGTTGGACCGCCTACCAGAATCCACAGGGCGATTTCCTGCTATGGATGACCGATCCGGCGACAGGAGAAACGTTCACGGTGGCGCCGGCCACGGAGCCTGTGCCGCGAGAGGGCGAACCGCCTGCCGAAGTCGATGGATACACGCAGGTGCCGACCAATCAACTCTTTGCCAAGTTGACCGATCTCTCCAACTTGACCTTTGGCGTTCCGCCTGATACGGCCTACAAGGTCAGCCAGCAGAAACTGGGGGAAGCTGCCCAGTTCGAGCAGCAGTACGTCTATGACGCCGATCAAGACGCCATGGTCGACCAGGAGACGGGTGACGTCTACGTCAACGTAGCGGGAACATTCACGTCGGCGAGCGGCGACAAGCTTACACCCGGCTTTGCTGTCACCAAGGGCATTCAGAACTACAGGGCGCTTTTCACCGATCCGGCATTGCGTGCTACTTTTGTACAGGTCTTCCTGTGGACGGTGGCGTTTGCTGCGCTGTCTGTCTTCTTCACGTTCGTGCTCGGCATGTTCTTGGCCATCGTCTTTGACGTGCCTGAAATGCCCATGCGCAAGCTGCTACGCACACTCCTATTGATTCCCTACACGATTCCCGCCTTTGTGGCCGTGCCGGTCTGGGTAGGCTTGCTCAATCCCCAGTTCGGCGTCATCTCGCTGGCAATCGCCGCTCTCTTCGGCTCAGCGCCACCCTGGTTCTCAGACCCCTTCTGGTCCAAGGCCGGGATTCTGCTGATTCAAACATGGCTGGGCTTCCCATACATGTTTGTCGTGGTGACAGGCGCTCTGCAGACGTTGCCCAAGGACGTCTATGAAGCTGCCGACCTTGACGGAGCGGGCGCCTGGGCCGCATTTAAGAGCATCACGCTGCCGCTGCTACTGGTCACGGTCGGCCCCTTGTTGGTGGCGTCGTTTGCGTTCAACTTCAACAACTTCACCGTCATCGATCTCTACAACCAAGGCGGCCCACCCATTCCCAATACACCGACCCCCGTCGGCTATACGGACATCCTGGCAACCTACACCTATCGCATCGCCTTCGGCTCAACCGGCAGTTCTGACTATGGCTACGCCTCTGCGATCACGGTGATGATCTTCATGATTCTGCTTGTGATCACGGCATTCCAGTTCCGTTTTACCAACATGCTGGAAGAGAGGGGTGAAAATGTCTAACAGTAGCGGACGATTCACCACTTCAGTCGGTTCAATCCGGCGTAGAAAACGGCTCGCGCTGGTTTTCCGCATCGGCTTGGCAATCGTCATGTTGATCTTCGCGCTCTTCCCGGTCGTCTGGATCTTTTCGGCGTCCATCAATCCGACCAACTCGCTGGTCGGTCAGCCGCTAATTCCCAAGAATCCGACCCTGGATAACTACCGCACACTTTTCACCAGCACGATCCACCCATACCCGCGCTGGTACGTCAATTCGCTCTTCATCAGCATCATCGTGACGATTTTGGGGACGTCTATCACGACGCTGGCCGCCTATGCGTTTTCTCGTTTCCGCTTCAAGACTCGAAAACCGCTTCTGCAATCCGTGTTGTTGATCCAGGTCTTTCCCAATTTCCTCAACATGGTCGCCCTCTTTCTGATCTTGCAGCAAGTGGGACGGGTGTTGGAGCACTTCGGTCTCAATACGTACGGCGGTCTGCTCTTGGTCTATCTGGGCGGCGTCCTCGGGGCCAACACCTGGCTGACCAAGGGCTACTTCGACTCGATTCCCGCGTGATCTGGATGAAGCGGCAGAGATGGATGGGGCCAATCCATGGCAGACATTCTCTCGTGTGCTCTTGCCGTTGGTTCGACCGATTCTGGTCGTGGTAGGATTGTTGACCTTCATCGGCACCTATTCGGAATATGTGCTGGCCAAGGTACTGCTGACCGATAAGTCCATGTACACGCTGGCCGTCGGACTGAACGCCATGGTCTCCAACCAGTTCGCACAGAATTGGGGCGTCTTCTCAGCCGGCGCGCTGTTGGCGACCTTACCCACACTCATCCTCTTCCTGGTCTTCCAGCGTTTCCTGGTTGGCGGACTCACAGCTGGTTCCGTCAAAGGGTAACGAACTGCGCAAATCAGCAAGTGACAGCAAAAGCGGGGCACAATGCGTGCCCCGCTTTTGCCGTCGCTGACATCTCTGGGAAGCAACTTCGGGCTGCAAATGTGACGTCAGGCAGCAGTGGACTGCCGATGCCCTCCGGCACAGGCAATGTTTGTGACCAATCCCAACAATGGCAAACCCGCTCTTCATATTATCTGAACATTTTTGGTTTAAACTGCCTGTAAGGCCCGCACATACGCCTGGCATGAAATGGCAGATGCTCGCCAATTCAGCTAGCTCATCTTTTGTCGCTGAGTGTCGCCAGATTTATAGTTCAAATGGCAAGCAGTAATTACGACGTATGCAATCTGCAACAGGAATCCGCTTATGGCTCCATCTGCATCCGCGCCTTCACCGGTCATCGATATCACCGACATGACCAAAATCTACATCATGGGCGAGACCGAGGTCCATGCCTTGCGCGGCGTCTCGCTGACCATCAAAGCGGGTGAGTACGTGGCCATCATCGGGGCCAGCGGATCGGGCAAGAGCACGCTGATGAATATGATCGGCCTGCTCGATCAGCCGACCGGCGGCAGCTACCGCATTCGTGGCACCGAGACCAGCAAGTTGGGCAAGAGCCGCATGGCCGATCTGCGCAATGCCGAGATCGGTTTCGTCTTTCAGAATTTCAATCTGCTGGCGCGCACATCGGCACGGCGTCAGGTCGAGTTGCCGCTCTTCTACGCGGGAACCCCTTCGCGTAAGGCGTCAAAGATGGCAACGGAGGCTCTGGAGAAGGTTGGCCTGGGTGATCGAACTGACCACAAGCCGGATGAGCTCTCGGGCGGCCAGCAACAGCGCGTAGCCATTGCCCGCGCCCTGGTCAACAACCCGAGCCTGCTGTTGGCCGACGAGCCGACCGGCGCGCTCGACTCCAAGACCGGCGAGGACGTAATGGCGCTTTTCAAGGAGTTGCATGACCAAGGACTCACGCTGGTCGTGGTCACCCACGACATGGGCGTGGCCCGCCAGGCAGAGCGCATCATCACGCTCAAGGATGGCGAGGTCATCGGCGATGTCTCCAACGGGGCCAAGATCGCGCTCACGCCGCTGGAACAGTTGACCGAGTCGGTTGAGATGGGCGACGATAGCGATGCCGTGGGGACAGAGGATTTGCCACAGATGGACACAGATAAACGCGGATGAAGAGCATTTTTCTCCGTCTTTCCTCTGTGGTCTCTGTGCCCTCCTCCGCGCCTCCGTGGTGAATCAGACCTTTCTGCAGTAGAGTCATCTGTGGCGAAATAAAGTGGCAGAACGGGAGCAATCGTGAATGAAGGTCTTTAGATATTTTGGTGTTGCCTTCGACAGCATCAACGCTCACAAGATGCGTGCCATTTTGACCATGCTCGGCATCATCATCGGCATCGCCGCGGTACTGACCACGGTTGGCATGGGCAGCGGCGCGGCTGCTGATATCACCGAACGCATCGAGAGCGGCGGCACCAATCTGTTGACGGTCAGTGCCGGCGGCGGCGGGAGCAGTTCAACGTTGACCATGACCGATGCAGAGGCGCTCGCCGATCGTGCTACACATCCCGATTTGGGACTGGTGGCGCCTGAGTTCTCATCCAATGCGACCTTGGTCAACGGCAGCACCGAGACCAGCAACCAGGTCTATGGCGTCACGCCCATTTATGCGGACGTGCGCAGCATGACGGTGGCGGATGGCGCCTTCTTGAGCGATGAGCAAGTCGAAGCACAAGAACGGGTCGTCGTGCTTGGCTCTACCACGGCCTCGGATCTTTTTGGCAGCAGCGCCGCCGCCATCGCCCAGAGGGTGCGCATCAACAACGAGGCCTTTCTGGTGGTGGGCGTGCTTGAGGAAGAAGGCGGGCGCAATAGCGTGGATGATCAAGCGTTTGTGCCCATTTCGGTGGCCCAGGGTCGCCTCTTCAACGCCGATCGCTATCGGGGGACTTACACCATTACGGGGATCAGCATCCAGGCAGCGTCGAGTGAAGTGGTGGACGCGGCCGAGCTACAGATCGAGCGTACGCTGCGCATGCGCCATGGTCTGGACGCCGAGACTGAAAACGACTTCTCCATCTTCAACCAGGCCAGCCTGCTGGAAATTGCCGGCGATGTCTCGGGCACGCTCTCTGCACTGCTGGGCAGTATCGGAGCAGTGAGCTTGTTGGTCGGAGGCATCGGCATCATGAACATCATGCTGGTCTCCGTCACCGAGCGCACGCGTGAGATCGGCTTGCGCAAGGCATTGGGCGCGCATGACAGTGACATCATGCTTCAGTTTCTGGTCGAAGCGCTGGTGCTGACGTTCATTGGCGGTCTCATCGGCATCGGCATCAGCTATGGCTTGTCGAGGGCCTTGGCCAACGTTCCTTTTATTCCCTTTAGTATCATCATCGAGCCCTGGTCGGTTGTTCTGGCCCTGGCCGTGGCCACCGCCAGCGGGTTTATTTTTGGACTCTATCCGGCTATGCGCGCCACAAAATTGGATCCGATTGAGGCGTTGCGGTACGAATAAGAACTACTGTGCAGTTTCTTATTTCACGATCTGTCATTGTGAGTACCCGACGAAGCGCTGCATCGCAAAAATTATAAGAAACAGGGTGCGCTCAGCGTTAGTCTGTCATTCTGAACGGGTTGGCGCCACTGGATCGAGCATGATGACAGACCAGTGAAGAATCTGTTGTTGCAACGTCGAGACCCTTCGTTGGCCACTTGGGGGCATCAATCCGTCAACGCAAACCCACTCAGGGTGACAGTGTACTTCTTGCCGAAGAAATCGAGGTTTGTTTCCTAGAAGCGGGTATATCGAATCCTTTCACTCTGGAAAACAACCAGCGAAGAATCCTGTTTTGCTTGAATTCGTGAATTACTGAATTGATGTACAGGCCCATAAGAACTTGAGGAATTGTGATGCAAGGCAAGGCGCGTTGGATATTATGGATGGTCATACTGTCTGGCCGTGGTGGCTGGTGGGTATTATATTCTGAGCAATACAGAGCAAGGTCAACAAGTGCTGACCCGGCTGCCATTTGGTCAGGACGAAGCTGATCAGCAGGCAAGGACCGGGCAAGCGATTCCCGACGGGGCCGAACGACCCACCATGACGCCTGAAGAGTTGGCTGAGGCCGCGGTTGCCATCCAGCCGGCCGACAGCATCATCGGCGAGGTGAGCGCGTCCGGCAACATCGCACTGGCCGATCAACGATCGGTGGTGGCTGAGGTAGAGGGGGCCGTTGCCCAGATCGAAGTCGATGCCGGTGATCTGGTGGAGCGCGGTGACCTGCTTGTTCTGCTCGACCCCGTCGACCTGGAGCGTGCAGTGCAGCGGGCCGAGTTGGATGTGAAGACCAGCCAGAATGACCTGGCCCAGTTAATGGAGGAGACCGATGACGCTGACATCGCAGTGGCTGAGGCCAACCTGGCGGAGGCCCAGGAAAATCTGGCCGACGTGCAGGCGGGTCCCAGTAATGAGTCGATCGCGGCTGCCCGCGCCAGTGTAACTTCCTCCTGGGCCAAATACAACGAACTGCTGGCCGGCTCTTCCGATGCCCAATTGATCCAGCTGAGCGCCGATATGCGCAAGAAAGAGGTGGTGTTGGCCGAGGCGCAACGTGCGTACGATGCGATCGCCTGGCGCAACGATTCCGCCGCCACCGCCCAGGCAGCTGAGTTGCAGGATGCCACCATCGACTACGAGTCTGCCGCCGCCGCCTTCGAGGAGTCGACCGCACCGGCCAACACCTCCGATCTCCAGTCGGCCTACAGTTCGGCACAGGACGCGCAGAGCCAACTGGACGACCTGCTCAACTCGCCTACGCCGGCCGAGATCGCCTCAGCCGAGGCCACCGTTGTCGATGCCCAGGCCACATTGGATCGGCTGCTGGAAGGGCCCAGCGAGACCGAGTTGGCAGAGGTCCATATCGCGCTGGAAAGATCGCTGGTGGATCTGGAAGAGGCGCACAATGATCTTGCCAAAGCCTATATCACGGCGCCCCTTGATGGCGCGGTTGTCGGCGTCGACACGGAGCTTGGCAGGCGAGTCAGCAAAGGCGACACCGTTGTGCTGTTGACCGATCCGACCGCACTGGAGTTGACCATCCAGGTTGCCGAGATTGACATTCCTCAGGTGCAGATCGGCCAGCCGGCCTCGATTGCCATCGACGCTTTCACAGGTAAAACCTACGGCGGTACCGTGGAGAGCATCTCTTTCACCAGCGACAGTTCATCGGGCCTGGTCAACTATCCGGTTACGATTCAACTGGACAAGGGCGAGGATGGCGAGAATCTGAACGGCGTGTTGCCCGGCATGACGGCCGTCGCCACGCTGACAAACATGGACGAGGCCGCAGCCGACGGCTGGCTGGTCCCGTCCAACGCCATTCGTGATCGGGGCAACGGGTCCACGGTAATGGTGATCGTCGACGGACAGCCGTCGCCCGTTTCGGTGACGACGGGTGCAATCCAGGGCGAATGGACCGTGGTCTATTCGCCGGATCTGGCCCAAGGTGACATGGTCATGGGCAGCGTCACCTCATTCATCGGCGAGGATGACGGTGGCTTCCGCGGATTTGGCGGCGGCCGTCCGCCGGGCGGTGGTGCCCCAGGCGGCGGCAATCGCTGATGGATGAGCAGATCGCTGAATCGTGGACGCCTACCCATTGCCCGGGCTTGAGCCGAAAAAAAATCATGAAAACTAAAAATCTGTCGATGAGCGCTCTCACAACAACTTTCATATCGCTGCTGATAACCGGCATTGGGTTGACGCTGATTCCTTTGCCGGGTGGACAGCTGCAGGCCGCAAGCCACGCCCATGCCGGAGCGGAGACCTGCCGGAGGAAGTGGTGAAAGCGTGGGGCACGGAACGGAGGGCCAGGGCGGCAGTCGAGGGATGGGACGGAGTCGATCCGCACAGTCAACCGATGAACAACCTGCAGAAGTCCCAATCGCGGCGCAGAGCGAAACCAAAGTGGAGGAGTCGTCTGAGCCTGGTGCACCGTCGCAGAGTATCGTCGCCATTGCCGGCGTGTATGGAGCGGGGTTGACTGATCGACCGCAAGGGGAGACGCTTTTCACGGCGCCCATCGGGACTGTCATGCAGGCTGTCGGTCGGACTGAAGACGGCACGTGGCTCTTTGTGATGCGTGATGCCGTGGTCAAGGGCGGTGTCGAGCTCGAACCGGCCCTGGCCGGGTGGACGCTCAAGACGGACGTGATCGCGTTCAGTATCGAGAACCTGCCGGTCCTCCAACCTGATGAGGCACAGAGTATCCTGCCCGATGGATTGGCGTTGGCTGAAGATTCAATCGCCGGCCAAGCTAGCGATTCCGAAGCAAGCATTGCGCAGATTGATAGCGCCGGCGATGCAGAGGCGAACTCAGTCGATGACGTTTTGGCGGTCACCGGATTCGTCAACCTCGCTGCTTCCCGGCTGAATGTCCGCTCCGGACCCGGCACGGCAACGGCCATCGCCGGCAAGCTCTTGCCCGACGCAACAGTGTCGGTGCTAGGCCGCAGTGAGGATGCAGCTTGGCTGCTGATCACGGGCGATGCCTTGCCCGGCCTGGTGGGTTGGGTCGCTGCCGAGTTCATCGACACCGGCATTCCTTTAGCCGAACTGCCCCTTATTCAGGTCCCGTCGATTCCTTCCTCAGGGGCGGCCAATGTTGATGCCGCCATGGCCACTGCTTCGACTGATGAATCGTCAGAAAATCATTCGGCTCTCCCCGCCGTGATATCAGGCCCGTCCGACCTGATTGTCTTCCAAACCTCTTTGGGCGCCACCTTCTACGTCTACGATCTGGCCAGTAATGCGCTCTGGCCGCTGACCCGCGGCTTCGATCCTGCCATCAGCCCGGACGGCCAGACAGTGGCGTTCACACGCGATGGAGGCGAGAACGGTATTTACCTCATCGATACTGACGGCAGCAACGAACGGCGTATCTTTGCCGAGCGAGGCCGGCTGGCGTCGCCCAAGTGGAGCCCGGACGGTGACTGGATCGCCTTCAGTCGAGGCAACACATTTGCCGAGTGCTACCAGTTGGGGCCCACGTGCCTGACTACTAGTCAAATCCGACAGCAGAATGCCAATATCGATCTTAGCCGGTTTGAACTTGTTCGGGAGCCACGCTACCACCTGGCAATGGTGGAGGTGAACGGCGAAAACTACACCGACATCGCCGCCCTTGACACGGCCCGAGCGCCCGATTGGATCGAAGCAGGCATCGTCTATCAGTCTGCGGCCGGCCTCCAGATTACAGACGCAGTGCCGGACGCCGAGAACCGCTTGGTGATCGATGACTACCTCAAGCCCTACTTCCACGATCCGGACTGGCAGCCTGTCCAAAACGGAGAGCAAGGCCGCATCGCGTACATGGGCAAGGAAGGCAGCCACTGGGAGATCTTCACGGTCAACCCGGACGGCTCGGGCGTGACCGCGCTCACCCGCCCTTCGACCACGTTGAAGGGCGACCTGCCCAGCAATGTCGCTCCTGCATGGAGTCCCGATGGCAGCAAAATCGCCTTCCTCAGCAACCGTGCCGACGGCGGCGGCTCCGACGTCTGGCGTCTCTGGATCATGGACGCTGACGGCAGCAACCAGAGGCCGTTAGACATCGATCTCGACCTTGACTATACGTTTGGGGATGAGCAGGCGGTGGGGTGGTGAGGGCGTAATGCGTACAGCGTACTGCGCAATGTTCTGCTGCGTGCTGCTTGCTGCGTGAGATTGGGTGTTGGGAGCGGGTCTGCGTGTGTAGATTGCATGTCAGATCAGACTGATCCGATTTTCGAATAGAGTTACAATCCGGAAACCTTACACAGCACGCAGCACGCAACGCGCAGGGGTGGCGAGGGTCGAGAGCGGAGCGTGCAGTCGGGCATTGAGCTGATTGGCGGCGGGCTGGAGGCTTGGCAAAGGCACGGTCTCCCGCGCTAGCAGGTGCGTACAAATGCGAAAGGGCCTGGCAGGATTTCCTGCCAGGCCCTCTTGCTATCCAGAATGATCGCTACTGCATGATCATCGGCAGCCAAATCATCGGCGTAGATTGAACATTGACTCCGCTATGGACACCGCTCGGCGTCCCCAATACGAACGGACCGATGCGATCTGTCTTGCCACTGACTTCAATCTCTTCGATATAGAAGACCGTCGCTGTGGACGTCGCTTCGTAGCTGTAGTCGGTCGGCTCAACGGAGTCGATGACCGTCGAAGGGATCAGTTCTGGATTGAGCTGGACCAGATCGCCATCCGACTCGGCCAGCAGATTGAAGCCAGCCGTCCCGGTCTCTGTGGCTGTCTGCCAGGTGAAGTGGACCGTGTCGCCGTCCTGTTCGGCCAGGAAGTAGCCGATGGAAACCGCCAAAGTCTGCTGTACAAAGACCTGTAGATCTTCTACCTCGCCAGTAGCGGCATCCCCTGTCGGATTCGCCACCTGAGTGCTGTCATAGGCGATGCGACAGCGAATAAAGAGATCCTGACCTGCAGAAAAGGCATAGGACGAAATGTCGAAGACCAAGTTGGACACCGAGTTGCCTCCGATCGGCACCACATCACTCTGTGATCCGTCATCGAACACACCATTCCTATCAAAGTCGATCCAGCAGCGCAAGGTAGCTGGGGTTGCGCTTGTGTTGCGGCTCGCAACCGGCAAGGTAACTGAGGTGTCACCGACACGAATTTGTGGATCCGTGATGCCATCTTCGTCATCCGAGGCATCATCGTCGTCACCGACGGCTCCGGTGGTGGGTATACCGTCATTTTCTGAATCCCAAGTCGCGCCAATGCCCAGATTGACGTCCTGACCATGTCGAGGACCAGAATTTGCCAGGAGTGTGCCATAAGTGTCAGGTGCATCGCCCCAATCGGTAGGCGTGGGGACACCAACGTTGCCGCCCAGTTTGAGGGGAATTGTCTGATTGCCGACAGAAATGGTGTCGTTTGCGGGCACAATGTCGTTAATTTTCGTGACGCGTGCAGCACTCACATAGGACTGTACATTGCCTGTCGGATCGCTGCCAGGAATGCACGCCAATATGACATCGACGCGAACAATGACCGTCTCGGCCCGCTCCAGATCATCGACTTGTAGCGTCAGTAACGTATTCGAAGCTGTGCCAACGATACCGGGTTGGGTACTCACGATCGTTGCCGTACTGCCGCCGGAACCGAGGTCCGCAGGGGTATCATTCGGGCCCAATGTAGGGCCTTGACGCTTATCATTTATGCCGCCGTCGAGGCCAAAGCCACCAACTCCAGGACTGTTACCTAAGTAGTTATCTCCGTTTTCAACTTGACCGTAATTGACCTCTACGCCAACCACATTGCTGAAACCAACGCCGGATTGCCCAGTCGAGTCAGCCTGGAAGACGTAGCTGATCTCAATGGTCTGAGGAGCATCGGTATTGGCCCGGGCGGTATCGGCGACGACGATCTTCGTCAGGAACGATACAACATCACCACAGGCAAACGCACCTCCCTCCAACTGCTCTACCGTATCAGAATTCGATGTGTCATTGTTAAAGGCGCCCCCGCCAGTGGTTTGATCGTAGGTCTGAGGAGCAGCGGCTGTCAAATCGAGTGAGAAGTCGCCCCCCGCGGCTTGGGCCTGATCGGGTGTCAGTCCAGTGACCAACACCATGGCCAAAATCAAGCAGATAGCGCCTGCCCGGATCCAGAAGCGATTCTGGATACCAAGAAAACGAGTGTTATTCATAATACGAAGCATAATAGTTTCTCCTGTGACCTGAAAGCTCGCGACGGTGCGCTGATCAACACATCGATATTTCACCGTATCCGCCAAGCTGGAAAAGGCGCTGAAAGGTTTCGAACGACTTCATGATCTGGAATCTTGGTCTGTGGCTAATCCGCCTATACGCGAGAGATAGACCCCGGATATTCCACTGCAACCACATTTGAGTTCAACGGCAGTTTCTTAACTGCTTTTTCTCAAGTATACAGAGCCACAGCATCAGAATTTGTCTCACTAAGCCTCTCAAGGTTTCAAAATGGACCAATATGGTCTCATTTATTTGAGAGCTGAAGAATCCTTCAGCTCTGTACCGGTCACGAGTCCCCGTTTTTCTAAACAGGCATTCAACAGTCTCTCGGGACAGGAAGTATGCTCCGTTGCCCCAAGAGATGCCCGATATCAATATTGGTCAAAGCCTGTTTTTTGGATGTGGGGAGGTGTATTGGGCGAAGGCATGAGAAGGAGGACCGATGCCTAGATAACAATCAACTACAAACTAGAATCAGTTGTTCATGCCTCATTTGTGGTCGTCCGAATCGGGCGAGATTCGGCCCGACGGTGACGCGACGACAAGCATTTTGACTATCCGCTGTCGGAAACACTGCCAGCCGCTTACCAAACGATGTGCTATCGGTTAACAGCTAACGCAAGGGCAACATTTTTCCTTGCTCGATTAAAAGGGGTGGCATGGGAGAGGTCGAGATACTGGAGGGCAACACGGCCCTGGGGACTCTGGTATCGGTGATTGAATTCTGAGCGTGCGTCTAGCTTGGCGTCATAGTTGAGACGTCGGCGCTCTAGGCTCTTTTCAAATCTTCACTTCATTCATCAGTTTTTCGGACACCAGAACTAAGCATATCCGAAATCCAGCGATTTTCGTCATCATTTTCCAAAATCAATACCTTGATGGCAATGGTGAGCGGAATGCCGATGATCAGTCCGGGGGCGCCGAGGATGGTGCTCCAGATGACCAGCGACAGAATCGACCAGAGGGGCGATAGATCGACGCCATCCTTGAGCATGGCCGGCCTCAACCCCTGGTTGATGATGAAACTCATGAGCGTGTAGACCAGGAAGACAAGAAGCGCCGGCCCAAAGCCTAAGGTTGGCCAGTGCAAGCAGCAGCGGCGGCAGCATGGCGATCCAAAAACCGACCATGGGCACAAAGTTCATCACGAAGTAGAGCACGCCCCAGAGCGCGGCAAATTCAACACCGATGAACGAGAGTGCAATCGTAGCGACGATGCCGCCGCCCAAGCCAAGTAGCGATGTGATCCCCACGTACTGGCGCATGTTGTCTGTGAAGCCGAACAACCGATTGAACCGTGGATTGCCCGCTTGCATCTGGAAGTTCACCTTATCAGGAAAGATCACTGCTTCGATCACCAGAAAGAAAATGATCAGCATCATGAGCCCGAATACAGAGACACTTTGCAGGATTCTCTGCAGAAAGCGGCCTGCGATCTGGATCAATTGGGCCGTGTTGATCTGGTTCAGAAGTTCATTCAGGTTGAGGGCTATCTGTTGCCCAAACCCATCAGCGGTCGAGAGAAACTGCTGAAATCCGCTGGCAAAGACCGGCAGCAACTGGATCATCCGGATGACAGTGAGGAAGACAAAAAAGGCGATGAACATGGTCGCCGACAGCGTCAGTACAAGGCCGGCCAGCATGCTGAGCCATGACGGCATGTTTCGCTGGCGCAGCCAATACATGACCGGGCTGGCAGTAAGCACCACAAGCTGGGCCAGGAAAAAGGCGTTGACGAGATCGCGAAACTCGCGGAAGAAGAACACAGAGATCCCGATGGCCGCCATGGTAATGAAAAAACGGGAAGTTTGCGAAAAGTGATTCGACTGTGACTCTGGCATAGGAGTTCCTATTGAATTGACCACGATATTGTTGAAGTCATTGATTATTTTACACGATATGTACGAAAATCGTCTCGGTATGGGCAGGGCATGGTCTGGCCAAGAACAGCATACTGTCTGATCGGGTCGCCCGAAATGGGCAGCGCCACCGACGATCTCACTGCGACGGATACCTGATTGTTCTTCAAACCAGATACATGATTAGTATAGCAGCCGGATTCCAGTCGATGGGAACCTCGGGCATGCAACGAAAGTCAGCCCTACGCTCTCGGATCTCCGACTTCTGTTATTTGCCTAGAGTGATAGCGGTGAATGATCATAGTATCGTTTGATTGCAAAAGTGTTTTTTCCTACCAACGAATCCTACCAACGAATATGATGGCACACTGTGAACAGTCAAACCCAACTTGAGTCTGATGGTGCCTCTTCCTCCGCTCCTGCATCGTCCGGCACCGGTTCCAACTACAAGTGGTATGTTCTGGTTCTGGCGACCCTCACCCATACGCTGGTCATGGGCATGCCAAACATGTCGCTGCCCGTGCTCTTCAATGAGATATCGACCGATCTGAATCTAAACCTCGTGCAAATCGGCACGGTCTGGGGCCTGAGTTCGATGATCGGCATCGTCATGGCCTTGGTCGGCGGCATCATCGGCGACCGCATCGGCGCCAAGCGTGCCCTGATGATCGCCTGTTTTTTGGCCGGCGTGACCGGCGCGCTGCGTGGTTTCGCATTTGATTTTGTGACGCTTTCCGTGACGGTCTTCATCGCCGGCTTGGCCCTCTCATCGATCCCGACCAATGTGCACAAGACCTGTGGCATCTGGTTTTCAGGACGCCATTTGGGCCTGGCCAACGGCTCTGCCTCCATGGGCATGGCGGCCGGATTCATGCTGGGTTCGATGTTGGCGGCAACGGTGCTTTCGCCTTTGCTGGGCGGATGGCGCAACGTCATCTTTCTCTATGCGCTGATCGCCATCGTGATGGGGTTCTTCTGGACCTTCACCCGGCCTGGGCCGGCACACGGAGGCGTTCAGAGCAGACCGGCTACCTCGCGTTCGTTACGCGAGAGTCTCTTTCATGTTGCGCACGTGCGCAATATGTGGTTTCTGGGGCTGGCCATGATCGGGATCGGCGGCTGTATTCAAGGATCGCTCGGGTATCTGCCGCTCTATTTGCGCAGCATCGGCTGGCCGGATGCCGCGGCCGATGGTGCGCTGGCCACTTTCCACGCCGCGAGCATGCTCTGCACCATTCCCATTGCCATTCTCTCAGACCGGCTCGGGCAGCGGCGCAAGGTGTTGATGGTGGCCGCGTGCATGATCATGACCGGCATCGGATTGCTGTCTGTCGTCCAGGGCGCAGCCGTGTGGGTGGCCGTCATCCTGGCCGGCATGGTGCGCGATGGCTTCATGGCCGTGCTCATGACCTTGATCATCGAACTCAAGGGCATCGGCGCGCTCTTCGCCGGCACGGCCACCGGCATGATTCTGGGCTTCTCCATGTTCGGCGGCGTGATTGCTCCGCCGTTGGGCAATAGCCTGGCCCGTTTTGACCCAAGCTTGCCCTTCCTCTTCTGGTCTGCCATGGCCGCCATGGGCGTGGTGGGACTCTATCTGGTTCGGGAAGGGGCTCAATCTCCCCGCTGAGTCCACGCTACCCGAATTCCAGTAAGGCGTTTCCAAAGAAACAATGATCCACGAAGGCGCACGAAGAAACACGAAGAAACGGTAGAATCCAATCTTCGTGTGATTTCGTGTCCCTTCGTGGATAACTATTTTCCTGCATTGGCCTAAATCCGGTTTTCCTCTTTTCTCTTCCGTGCATCCATGTTCGAATCCACCCACGATTGACTCCCACGCGTCGCCTATCGCTTGAATCCCAACCCTTCATAACCTGTTCTTAACGCAACCCTAGGGTCTGCCTAACCACGGAGCGCTGTTGATGGACTATAGTCTAGGCCAGTGACTCAGGCATGGAACTGGAAAGCATCGTGGGCCGCTGGGCGAACTGCAAGAGTCTTGCAGGCTCCCGAACTGAGTCACAGAACAGCAAGCACTGGAAAGAATAAGGAGAACTACCATGGCTCGAAAGAGAACAGCAATTCTGGTGAGTATGCTCTTCGCCGCCCTGACCCTGGCCGTGTTTTTGACGCTGCCGGGCACTGTGGCCCCGGTCAAGGCCCAGCAGACCGACAGCATTCAGCGGATCGATTTGACCCAGATGGAAGCGGACTTTGTCGCGAGAGAAGCTGTCTACCGTCAGCAGATACTTGAATTGGATGCATTGCTGAAGGAAAGACAGGCGACGTATGGGCAGCAAGTGGAAACGCTGACACAGGCGTTGGCTGTTGGGCGCTCGCAGCTCACGGCTTTGGAAGCGCAGCAGGTGGCCGCTGAGCAGCAGGTGGCACAACTCAACAGCGCGCGTGACGAACGGCAGTCCCTCTTCCTAACCCGGCGTCAGGAAAACCAATACAGCTATGACGTACGCTACACCCAGATGCTGACACAACTCGCTGATGTGCAAGCCAAACTTGCAGAGGCGCAGCAGATTCTCGGCCAATAGACGCCATTGATATCTGTTGCAGCATGCAGTGATCACACTGATCAATTCTGAAGGAGCAAAAAAATGGCACGTAGAAGCGCGATAATGGTGGCCGGTTTTCTCACGACCGTGGTAATGGCGATCTTCGCTCTGACGCTCAACGTCACCCTGGGTGGGCAGGTTGCCTTCGGCGCTCAATCGCCTGAAAGCCCAAGCACGTCAGTCACACTTCCGTCAGTTGATGAAGAAACCGATTTCTACACCGATGTGGAAGCCCAGGCCAAGGAAGTTTACCGGCAGCGCGAAGCCGCGTTGCAAGCGCAGGTGGCCGCTGCCAAGCGCAGTGTAACGGAACAAGATGTCGCCTATCAGGCCGAATTGGCCCGTCTGCAAGAGGCATTGACGCAAGTCGAGCAGAGCGTCGATACGATCACCAAGGATGCCGGCGCCTTCAATGCGCTCTCCTCCATCACCCAACAGCAGATACAGCAGGACGAGGCCGACTTCCAACAAGATCTTGCTCAATTGCAAGTGCGGGACAGTCAACTGCAACAACAACTCGATGCTGCCTTGTTCCAACTACAGGCCGCCTATGACGAAATTGCCATGCGTCAGGCCAGCCAGGTCCAATCGTATGCGGGCGGTTCCGGTGGCGGTGGCGACCAAAACAACGGTGATGCTTATGAGGATGACGATCATGACGACGATGATCATGACGATGATCACGGAGATCATGACGACGACGATCACGAGGAGCACGAGGATCATGACGATGACGATGATGACGACTAGTCAGCCTGTCATGCAGGAGGAGGCTCAATCTCGGTGGCACGTCCGCGCTTTCTCTGCCATGAATACCTCTGTCCATCTCTGGCACTACAGTCGCAATGCCGGACTGGTTGACTATGTCGAACGCCTTTTCGCCAGGAATGAACAGACTCTATCACGATTTAGAGCGGAGAGTGATCTGTCTCAACTCAATCAGAACCCAACTCACACGAGCCGGGTCGGATCAGATCTCTTCAACGCTCTTGAACAAGCACTCTGGTTTGCCCATCGCACCAACGGCATCTACGACCCAACCGTGCTGCCGATTCTGGAACAACTTGGCTATGACCGTAGCTTTGAGAAGATCGAGCCGTCGGTGGCGGGGTTGCCATCCGGGGCCACGCAAAATGATGAAATCAACGGGCAGTGGTCGAGCGTTGAGGATGTTAGACTGGACCGTTTTGCCATGACCGTGAGTCGACCCGTGGGCATGCGCTTTGATCTCGGTGGTATGGGCAAGGGATGGACAGTCGATCGGGCATCCGATCTGTTGCATGGCGAGGGGCCATTCTTCCTCAACGCCGGTGGTGATATCTATGCCGGAGGCGCGCCCGATCACCCCAGTGGCTGGGAAGTCGAGATCGAGAATCCTCTGGAACCGACCGACTGCATCGCCCGTGTACGCATCCGTGACAGAGCGCTGGCGACATCGACGATCGGCAAACGGCGTTGGCTGTATGACGGTCGTCCCGTCCACCATCTGATTGATCCAAAACGCCGCGATGCCGCCGAGACGGACGTCCTGTCGGCAACCGTCATCACCGCCCGCACCGCCATGGCTGAGGTCCTGGCCAAGACCGCTCTAATTCTCGGTTCTGATGCCGGGCTGGCCTTTGTGGAACAGTGGCCGGATGCCGAGGCTCTAATTTACACTCAGGGCCGTCAAACACGCAGCACAGCCGGTTTTGAGGCCTATCGGGCAGCATAGCTCGCAAGGAGAATTTTATGAATACACAATCAAGGCACACACCCACTACCTTCACACGCTCCGCCAAGGCGGGCGTGACACTACTCTCACTGGCGACGCTTGTTGGCGGTTGGAATGTCATTGGTCATCGGGAGACTGCCTCTGCCGACGCCCAGCCGTCTGAACCCAATCTGGCCGTGCTCGCAGCGACACCGTCATGGTGGCCCACGATCGTTCCTGTGCCCACATTCGAACCGATTCCAACGCTGTCGCCACTCAATCCGATTTTTACTGCCGAACTGGGCGCTGAGGGAGCCGTCCTGCAGGGTGATGCAACCACATCTTTGAACAACACCTTTACGCTACCTGCGCTGCCCGCCCTGCAGCCTCTGCCGACTTTGGCCCCATTACCGGCCATGCCTGCGCCGCCACCTCCTCCGCCACCCCCGTCGTCTTCGTCGAGCAACAGCAAAAGCAGCGGTGGAGGCAGTAACAGTAGTAACCAAAGCAGCGGCAAGAAGAGCGGCGGATCGTAGCCATTACCGTGCCAGGATGACCGGCTACTACATGGCGGCGCAGTAGCGGGCGACCGCAAGGGTCGCCCCTACCGCGAAATGTTGAGAAGATACCAACGCACGTTACAAAAAGCGAGAACACGATGACAGCAGAGACACGAACTTTCAACCTAAATGATATGGCTGCACTGACCGTCGGCGCAGTTGTAGGCATCGCCGGCACGATGGCGCTGATGCAGGCGATGCAATTCGGACAGATTGATGTAAATGGCCTGGTGCTTCAAGCCGGCCAGTCGCTGGCTGTCGAAGCCAAAGCGATGGGGATGCCTTTGGGCGAAACGTCTTCGGCCTACTGGTATGTGGCACGGGCAGGCGGCATTCTTGCCTATCTTTTGCTCTGGCTTGCGGTCTTTTGGGGCATCACCATGAGCAGCAAGATGGCAAAAGGTGTGGTGAACGCCAAGTTGATCTATGGCCTGCATGAATTTTTCCCTGTGCTGGCTCTGATCTTCGCCGCCCTGCATGCGGTCGTCTTGCTTGGCGATTCTTACATTCAGTTCAGCGTGTGGAATCTCTTGATTCCATTCACCAGCCCGTACGAACCACTGTGGACGGCTCTCGGCGTGTTGGCCTTTACTTGATGGCCGCGCTGATTGTTAGCTTCTATGTCCGGGATCGTATCGGGCGAAAGAGCTGGCGTCTCCTTCACTACGCTTCCTACATCGCCTTTCTGTTGGCGCTGGTGCATGGCGTACAGAGTGGAACCGATAGCGGTACAGCGACAATGCAATGGGTTTATGCCGTGACGGCTGCGCTGATCCTCTTTGCCACATGGTATCGGATCCTGACCAGTCGGGGACGTAGCAAGCGCTCTCTCCACGCCGTCCGGTAATCGCCGGGTCAATACCATTGACGCTGGGTTGACAAAGCGCCCGTGGACGGCTACAAGTAGGATACGTTCAGCGATAACATGATTGAGCAGAATCGAACATAGATAGCGGGATGGTATGGATTCGGAAAAAATATTGCTTGCAGATGACGATCCCATGATCGTCGATGCTTTGGAGCATCAGCTGAGGCGTGAGGGCTATGATGTGATGACCGCGCTGGACGGTAGACAGGCGCTCGACCGTTTTGCTGAGTGTGCGCCTGACCTGGTGCTGCTCGACGTCATGATGCCCAAGTTGAACGGATGGGACGTCTGCCGTGAGATTCGTCGCCGGAGCCATGTGCCAATTTTGATGCTCACCGCCCGTGATGATGAATTTGATCGAGTGTTGGGGCTTGAGTTGGGCGCCGATGATTACATCACCAAACCGTTTAGTACGCGTGAACTGGTCGCTCGTATCCGAGCGAATTTGCGACGAGCGGCCATCGATTCAACACAGACCTTTGCAAAGCCGGAAGTGAGTGGGACGCAGTCTGTCGTCCACCTTGGCCATATCTCCATCGATCGACGTCGCTATTTGGTGACCAACAACGACGAACCGGTGCATCTGTCACAGCGCGAGTATGCTTTGTTGATTGCGTTGCTTGATGCCGACGGCGCTGTGGTCAATCGTCAGATGTTGATCGATCAGGTCTGGGGAGAAGAGTGGATCGGCGATCCGCGTACGCTTGATGTGCATATTCGATGGCTGCGCGAGAAATTGGAAAAGGAGGCCGGCTCGCCGCAGATGATCCTGACAACGCGGGGCGTTGGCTATCGGTTGACCACCGCAGATGAAATCGAGGCCCATGACTGACCCGTCCCCACCGAAAACTTCACTGGCTGAAATTCAATGACTGAAACAGCAACGACTAATAGATCCGCCTCATCTCAGGAAGAACCTAGCGCGCGTTGGTTCTGGCAACGCCGTCTTCAATATCGCCTGATGCTGGCTTTCGGCCTGCTCTTTCTGGCTGTCCTGACGTTACTCATGCTCTACGTGCTGGATGTCGTCTATGAAGCGCAACTGAATCAGGCCGAACATGATCTTGAGATTGAAGCGTTCTTGATCGCAAACGCGCTGGAAGATCCGCTGAGCGGTTACGCCGTTGAGTTTGAAGAACATGACGACGAGGAACATGACAACGAGGATCATGATGGCGAGGATCATGATGGCGAGGATCATGATGGCGAGGATCATGAAAAGACGACCATCATTGCCGGAGCAACTGCACCGCCGACCCGGGTTCAACAGTTGGTGGAATGGTATGCCGATGATGCCGAAAGTCGGGTGACAATCCTTGATGCCCGTGGGGTTGTTATTGGCGATAGTCACTATCCGTCAGAGCAAGTTTCCAACCAGGCAGATGTTCCGGAGGTGACGGCGGCCCTGCAGCTTTCCGAGCAACATGATATCCGTTTGGACGAGTTCACTGGCGCAGAGACACTTTTTGCGGCAGCGCCGATCCAACTCGGCAACAATTTGCTTGGCGTAGTGCGCCTGGCCAGACCGATGTCGGAGGTGCTCGAACCCATTCGCAACATGCTTGCCAGCTTGATCGTCGCTACATTGGGCGCGACGCTGCTTGTGATGGTCCTGGCTGTTTGGCTCAGCCGCTACCTTGTGCGTCCGTTGCGCAGCTTGGAAGAGACTGCCCATGCGGTGGGTGAGGGCGATTTTAACCAACGAACGAGAGTGATGACCGCGGACGAGATCGGTACGGTCGCCATTGCCTTCAATGATATGGTGGGGCGATTACAACGGCTGATCCAGGGACAGCGCCTCTTCATTGCCAACGCCAGTCATGAATTGCGTACGCCCTTGACCAATATCAAGCTGCGCAGCGAGGCGCTGGTCGACCTGGCGGATGGAGCGCAATCCGAAGAAGATCGGGCGTTGACCCGACGCTATATTGAAGAGATCGATAGCGAGGCCGACCGGCTGAGTCGACTTGCCAATACGTTGCTGGATCTGTCGCGTCTCGACTCATTGGATCGCAAACCGGCTACAGAAGGTGTCGATCTTGCCCCGCTTCTGCATTCCATCGCCCACTCGATCCAACTGCGCGTGGATCAGGCGCAGCAGACCTTTGATGTCAACATCCCTGAGACATTGCCGCCCCTGCAGGTCTGGCCGGATCAGATCGAAACCATCATCCTGAATCTGTTGGACAACGCCATCAAGTATACGCCGCCCGGCGGTACGATCGGCCTGAATGCAGATGTCACGTCCCATCATTGTCGGCTGCGTGTTAAAGACACCGGACCTGGGATACCGACTGATGAATTGGCGCATATCTTTGAACAATTTTACCGGGTCGACAAGGCACGTAGCCGCCAGGAGACCGGTTTTGGTGTTGGCAGCGGCGCCGGCCTGGGCCTCTCACTCATCAAGACGCTGGTTGAACGCAATGGCGGCGCCATCAGTGTCGAGAGCAAATTGGACAGCGGATCCGTCTTTACAGTCACTTTTCCGACCCTTCTGGATACCCCTCAGAATCAACCTTGAATACCTCTTTACGAAATTCTTCCATTTGACATTAGAACATTTGTTCTGTATTCTTGCATTTATCTTCGCTGACTACATCGATCCCTGGAAAACATTCTACACCATTCACACGAATTACACGAATGTCTCTCTGGGGTGACCACATAATTCGTGTAAATTCGTGACTATCTGCAAGAAAAGGCTTTTTGCAGAGTACTCTATAATTTTGTTGAACAGCAAGGAATTTTCTCTGTAAATCTCAATGCTGAATTCAGTAGAAACGCGTCAACATGTCCAAGCGAAGAACAAAACGTCGCAATCTCGAAAATACTGTGGCTACCATCCAGAAGCAGTATGGTCCAAAGGCGCTGCATCGCGGCAGCGAGCGTGCGATCATGCGCCAATGGCCCCATATTCCCACCGGCTTCGACGCACTGGATGGGATCACCGGCTGTGGCGGCGTTCCCCTGGGGGCGACCACCATCTTCAGCGGGCGCACCACGTCCGGCAAGTTGACACTGGCTTTCAAGACACTGGCCGGCGCTCAGCAGCGAGCCGGAGGCGAACAGGTCGCCATTCTCGATCTGACCCGCCAGAGCGATCCTGACTATCTAGCCCGCTGCGGTGTCGATCTGGATCGTCTGTTGATTGCACGTCCGTCGCCGGGCCCTGGGGTGGTTGATCTGCTGGTCGATCTGCTGCGCAGCCGCCAGTTGCGCTTTGTGTTGGTCGATAGCTTGGTCGAACTGATGGCCGATCGCCCGACCGGCAGCCGGCTCAATGCCACCCTGGGACTGATCGACCACGCATTGCGCGAGGCCGGTTCTGCCTTGCTCTTCATCGACGATCCGGCCCCGCCCTGGAATCGTTGGGCGCTCACCGGCTGGCTGGTCAATCGGAATTGGCCGGTCATCCAGCGCTCATCGTTGCACGTAGAGTGCCGGCGAGAGCGCTGGCTTCGGCAAGAGGGCGACCTGGTCGGCTATCAGGCTCAGGCACGCGTCCTGCGCAGCCGTTGGGCGCACGGCCAGCCCGCCGCACCGATCGAGATCCGCTTTAACGGTACTGTGCAGGCCCATTCAACTTGGTAATAGATCTCACCACAGAGAGTTATTTTGTTCTCTGTGGTCTCTGTGGTCCCTCTGTGTCTCTGCGGTGAAAAATTCTCCGTGGTGAAAAAACCTTCCCATGAGCGTACTCTGCTGTCGGATCCCCGACTTTCTCATTAACCTGACACTACGCCGCCACCCTGAGTGGAGTGACCGGCCGCTGGCCTTGTTGGGCCACGATGAGCGGATCTGCGCTGTTTCCTCCGAGGCCCGGATCGACGGCGTGCGTTTGCAGATGCGGCCACGGCAGGCCGAGATTCGCTGCCCGGATCTGCTGTTGCACCCACTGGACATGAGCGATGGTCAGAACGAGCAGGCCCGCTTTGAAGATGTCCTGGTCGATTGGCAACTGCCGGTGGAGCCGCAGGGCTGGGGCATGGCCTATCTGGATCTGCAACCCATCGCCACGCTGTCCAGCGATGTCCAACCGTTGGCCGCCGATCTGGGCAAGCGGTTGCGTCAGAACATCAGCGCCGATCTTCAGCCGGCCCTGGGTTGGGATTCGGGAAAGTTTACCGCTCGTGTCGCCGCTCTCTCTGCGCGCTCGGGCCGTATGCGCCTGGTCGACAAGCCGCAGGAGGTGGCTTTCTTGTCCGATCTCTCCATCACGCTATTGCCGCTGCCGCCCCAATCGTTGCAACAGTTGCATTGGCTGGGCATTCGTACGCTGGGTCAGTTTGCCGAACTGCCGACCACGGCGCTCTGGCAGCGATTTGGACAGGCGGGCAAGCTGGCCAAACGATGGGCGCAGGGCCGGGATGATCGGCCGGTGGTCAACGGTCTTTCTTCCGCCTTCGAGATGATCGAGGTCGATATCGATCCGCCCAACGCGCGGTTGGATCTGATCATGCAAGCGTTGCTGGATATTCTTCGCCCATTGCAACAGGCGTTGGCCGACCGGCTTCAGGGCATTCGACGTCTGCACTTGCAGCTCTATTTCGTCGACGGCGAACGTCGCGATCTTGATCTGCTCTTTGTGGATGCGGTCAGTGACGAGGCGCGCCTGTCGGCCAGTCTGTGCAATCGGCTCGCCGCGCTCTCCTGGCCGGCCGAACTGAGCTTTGTGCGCATCTCCATGTTGGAACCGGGCGAACTGCCCGTTCAGCAGATGACCCTCTTCGCTGAGGAAGCGCCGCAGGCCGCGGCGATGGAGACGCTGGCGACTGGCCTGGACAAGCGCTATGGGCCCGTCTTTTTTCGCGGCCGGATGGTCGACGCCGGACATGTTGTCGCGGAACGGCGTGCTCAACTGCAAACAGTGCCATGACACGTCTCTGGCCGGACGGCGAGCCTATAGAGGTCGATACTGACGAGGGAGGGCGTCCGGTCCGCTTCGCCTGGCAGGGGCAGTCCTATCGATTGCATCAAGTTCAGCAGCACTGGCAGGTCGACAACGACTGGTGGAGCGAAGAGGGCCGTGTATGGCGAGACTACTTGGCCGTGACCACGACAACAGGGCTGCTATGCGTGATCTATCGGGATCTGTTGGCTGGGGATTGGTTTTTGGCGAAGTTGTATGACTGATTATGCCGAACTCCATACCCACAGCTACTTCTCCTTGCTCGATGGTGCGTCTTCGCCGGAAGTGTTGGTGCAGCGGGCCCAGGCCTTGGGGCTTGCTGGGCTGGCGCTGACCGATCATGATAGTCTGGCCGGTGCGGTGCGTTTTTGGATCGCTGCCCGGGCAGCGGGGCTTCACGCCGTGATCGGGGCCGAGGTGATGCTGGAGGATGGACATCACCTCACGCTGCTGGCTGAGACCCAGGCCGGCTATGCTAATCTCTGCCGTTTGTTGACACGGGCGCGGTTGGATGTGGTTGAAGGACATTCACCACAGAGGCACGGAGGAGGCACGGAGGGACACAGAGAAAAAATAGGAGAGGCTTTTTTTGATCTCAACAGCTGGCCCGGCAAGGTCGAGCCGGCGCTTGCCTATGCGCGGTTGGTTGAGCTTTCCGATGGTCTGATTGCGCTCAGTGGCTGTCGAAAGGGGCCGGTGGCCGCGCCGTTGCTGAAGGGTGATGAGCGGGCGGCCTATGCGGCTGCCGAGCGGCTGGCAACAATCTTTGACCGTGATCACCTCTACATCGAGCTTCAGCATCACTACCTGCCTGACGACGAGCGACTCAACCGGCAGCTTTGTGCTGTTGCCCAAACGTTCGAACTGCCTCTGGTCGTCACCAACAACGTCCACTACGCCACCAATGCCGACAAGCCGTTGCACGATGCCCTGGTCGCCACTCGCCACAACGAGACACTGGCAGAGGCTCAGCGTGCCGGTCACCTACCGGCTAACAGTGCTTTTGCCCTGGCCTCGCCGGATGAGATGACACGACGCTTAGGCAGCTATCCCCGAGCTATTGCCAGGGAAGCGCTGGCCAATAGCGCCGCCATCGCTGCTCGTTGCCGGGTTTCGCTCGACTTCTCCGACCGGCGGTTGCCTGAATTCTCGCTCCCGGATGATTGGCATTCCCCCCACGCCGGCTATGAAAATTCTGCCTTCGCCTATCTCTATCAACTCTGTCACGAGAGCCTGCCCAAACGCTATCCCCATCTGAAACCGGCTGTCCTCACCCAGCTTGCCCATGAACTGGACATCATTGAGCAGGCCGGGTTAGCGGGCTATTTCCTCATCGTCTGGGACATTGTGCGCTATGCCAGGGAAGTCGGCGTGCGCTGCCAGGGCCGGGGATCGGCGGCCAACTCCATCGTCGCCTATCTGCTGGGCATCACCAGTATCGATCCGCTGCAACACAATCTGCTTTTCGAGCGCTTCCTCAGCCGTGACAAGTACACCACGCCGGATATTGACATCGACTTTGCCACGGGTCTTGAGTTGGATGCTGGTGAGTTCCAGGCGCCAAAGTCCAGAATCTCACGCTCTGGAGTAACGCGAGATTCTTCGTTGGTGTTTTGCCAGGGCGAGAGTGACTGCGTTGACCCACTCAGAATGACAGGTCGCGGGCTCGTGGATTTTGATGCCACGGAAATCGACATCCCAAGCATTGACGGGCGGGAGGCGGTGATCCAGTATGTCTACCGGCGCTATGGACATGCGCATACGGCCATGGTCTGCAACGTCGTCACCTATCGAGCACGTAGCGCCGTTCGCGATATGAGCAAGGCGTTGGGCTTTCCAAAGACGGTCATCGACCGTCTGGCAGGCGGTATCGACACCCATTTGCCGACTGTGGCCGCGGAGCAGATCCTGGCACAGATGGGGCAAGACGAGTCAAGCGAATCCGCATCTGAAAACAATGGGGCAGCTATTCACCCGTTGATGCTCCTGGCCGATTTGCTGCGTCGGATTGAGGGCTGTCCGCGCCATCTTTCCATTCACAGCGGCGGCATGTTGATCACCGGCCTGCCGTTGGATGAGATCGTGCCGTTGGAGCCGGCCACTATGCCGGGCCGTGTGGTCTGCCAGTGGGATAAGGAGAGCGTTGAGGATGCGGGGTTGATCAAGATCGATCTGCTCGGCCTACGCACGCTGGGGCTGATTACCCGGGCGCTGGATTATGTGGAAGAGGTAGAGGGCCGACGTCTCGAAATGGGCGCCATCCCGCTCGACGATCCGGCCATCTATGAGCTGCTCCAGCGAGGCGATACGGTGGGTGCGTTTCAAGTCGAGAGCCGGGCGCAGCAGCAGATGTTGCCGCGCCTCAAGCCGACCTGCTTCGAAGACATCATCGTCGAGGTCGCCATCGTGCGCCCTGGCCCCATCCAGGGCGGCGCCGTCCACCCTTACCTGCGGCGGCGCGAGGGTGTCGAGCCGGTCAGCTATCTTCACCCTAGTTTGGAGCCGGTGCTGGCCGAGACGTTGGGCGTGCTGCTCTTCCAGGAGCAGGCCATCCGGGTGGCGGTGGAGGCGGCAGGGTTTTCGCCGGGCGAGGCCGATATGCTGCGCCGGGCGCTGTCGCGCAACCGCTCAGACGAGGCCATGGCAGCGCTGCGTTTACGCTTCATCCAGGGCGCACAGGCTCGTGGCATCGATTTTGATCTGGCCGAATCGATCTTCACCCAGCTGTCGGGCTTTGCCGGCTACGGCTTCTGCAAATCGCATGCAGCCAGCTTTGCCTTGATCGCCTATCAGACGCTCTACCTCAAGCAGTACCACGCAGCGGCCTTCTACTGTGCCATCTTCAATTCGCAGCCAATGGGTTTCTATTCGCCGGAAGTGATCGCGGGCGACGCAAGGCGGCATGGCGTCGATCTGTTGCCGCCGGAGATCAACCGTAGCCTGTGGGAATACGCCATTGAGCGCGATGAACCCGCCAGTGATGAACCCATGCGCTTGGCGTTGCGTGTGGGGCTGTCAACCGTTCAGGGTCTGGGGAAGCAAGCTTGGGCAGCCATTGAGGCGGCTCGAAGGGAACAGCCATTCAACGACTCTCTCCGATCTCTGCCGGCGCACGCGGCTGCATCCTGATATTATCGCCAACCTCATCCGGGCCGGTGCGCTGGATGCCTGGGGCGAACGGCGCGATTTGCTTTGGAAGCTGGGCGACCTGGACTATCGTCCCGACGAATTTGATCTGGATCTGCCCACCCAGCCGGTCACCTTGCCAGCGTTGGATGGGCCGGATCAGACAGCCTGGGAATATGAGTTGCTGGGGTTGTCGCCGCAGCGGCAGTTGCTGGTTCACTATCGGGAGGTCTTGCGTAGACAGAATGTGCGCAGTACCTGGCAGGTGAAGCAGGCCCGGCCCGGAGAGCGTTTGCAGGTGGGGGGCCTGGTGGCCGTCCGCCAACGTCCCGGCACGGCTAAAGGTATTCTCTTCATGTCGTTGGAGGATGAGAGCGGTTTGCTCGATTTGGTGGTCAAACCCAATGTCTACGACCGGTTGCGCGACGTGCTGCGCAATCAGCCGCTGATTGTGGTCACCGGCATTGTGCAGCGCGGCGGCAGCGCGGTTAGTTTGTTGGTCTTTGATGCGCGGCCGCTTGATGAGGGGTGAGTGGGTGAAGGGAGCGCTAAACTTCTGGTGTCGTTGTGCGATCAAAGCCTCAGGTAATTTTCTGCGAATTCGCGTGGTCGGCAGATTCTGATGCCTTGAACTTGTCGAAGAACTAGTAGATCATCATCATCTGTGACCAGATAATCAGCTCCTCCAACGGCAGCATAGGCAAGTAAATAATCATCTTTTGGATCGCGTGTTACCGGAGGGATTGTACCCGTAATTTTAGGGATTACTTCACTGTTTTCAAGCAATGCGGCGTTCAAGTACGCGACCTCTTCGGGCCTGATTCGCTGAGAGAGATAGGGCTTATTTGCGATTTTTGTCAGGAACTCGTCAAGCAACGCCTCCGGCAGCAAGATTGTGAATTCGCCCAATACGCCGGCATGGATGATTCTGGTGATCGGGCTGCCCGCCTCTGCATTCAATAGATAGCTGATAAAGATGTTGGCGTCAAGCAATACCCGCATCATTATGCCTCAGGATCATATTTGATTTTGCCCTCGGCAACCATTTCTCCAATGACTTCCCGTGAGAAACGATCTGCAATTTCCTCGACTTCTGTCTCAGACAGATCCTGGTTCCTTGCCTGAATCGTGTCGGCAAGTTTATGGAGTTCGTCCAATGCCTTTTGGCGTCGGTCTTGTTCTCGCCACTCATTGAATTTCTCGTAGGTTCCGTAAGGTATCAAGACCGCCTGGGGTGTACCACGATTCTGGATGATGACCTCCTCTCCGTTCTTGACGACTTGTTGCAGGAAACTGCTGAGTTTCGCCTTTGCTTCGCTTGTTGAGACATTGAACGCCATGTTCATCCCCCGTTTACAACAATAATGTTACGATGAGCCAAGCAATCTTTGGTCAGACCTTATTTTAGACTATTGTGTAGACTATTATAGAGTGCTTTTGTATGGTTAGCCAACTAGTGCTTTTGGCAACATTACTTCAAACTCGGAAGCCACAGCCTCCAGCAACTCCCGGTGCCGCGGGCCGACAGGGATTCCATCGCGACGGAAAGCTGCTTCGTTGGCGGCCTCGACGCCGCCGGCGACGAAGCTCTCCTCAAAGCCTTCCAGCGGGGCCAACTGGCGGACGGCGCGTACGTATTCGTCGACTTCTTGCTTGAACTGGGCCGGATCGGCAAAGAGGTCGATGCGGAAGGCCATCACCAGCGACCCTTGATTGGCTCCGCTGAAGGTGCGCTCGGCACGTTCTGTGTCCAACGGCACGCCTGCCAGGAAACCGCCCCAGCTCTGACAGATCGATCCCAGACCGATGGAACGGAATACCAAGCCGGGGGCCAGGCGAGCGATCTCCTCGCGATGCGGATCGTCCAAGTAGAGATCGTGCATGGCGCCGAAGTCGACCAGGATCGAGCTCTCCTCATCGGCCGGTGCGCTGAAGGACATGGGCGATCCGCCTGCGGCCGTGTTGATGGGCTGGCCTGGCTTGAGCAAAAGCTGATGGCCCGATGTGACGAAGCAGAGCAGATCGTGGGGCAGGGTCATACGTGCGTAGATGCCGGCCGCGCCGAAGTGGCCGTGGTTGCGCGTCATGCCTACGGCCATGCCCTGGCTCTTGGCCTTGTCGATGATGCGCTCCGTCATCTCGTAGGCCGGGAAATAGCCCAGCCCGCCGTCACCGTCGACCATCACGCTGACCGGCGACTCGCGCAGGACATGCAACTGGGGCCGGTTGTTGAGTCTGCCGTCACGCATGAGCCGGGCGTAGGTGGCGATCTGTTCCGTGCCGTGGCTGAAGACGCCGCGCAGATCGTTGGTGGTGAGCAGCTCGGCCAGCAGGGCGGCCTTATCTGCAGGCAGTCCTGCCGCCAGCCCAAGTTCGGTCACGAAGGCCAACATCTGATCGGCTGATACTCTAATCGATTCTTTGGGTGCAAGGTTCATGTGGTTGCCTTTTCGTGTCTGTTTGTGGATTGGGTGCAAAGGGCTTTTTTGCCACAGATTTACACAGATAAACAATTGATTTTCACAGATGATTTATAGACATCCGGAAAATCCTCAAAGCTATCTGTGTCCCATCCTTTTTATCTGTGTAAATCTGTGGCAAAAAAAAATATATTGTTGACATAATAGAGGCGCTTGTCATCGAGATCTGTGATATAATAGGCCAACAACACCTGCAAAATCAGCATAGAATGCGAGGGGCGTGGTATCCAGCACCCCCCAGTGCCAAGACGATGGTACGCTCTTTCTAGTTGGTTGCAGGTGTTGTTTTTTGAGCAAGAAAGTCGTTTAGTTCGCACGCCCACGTGCGAACGGGTCAGACCGATGAGCAGTCACAGGTCATAACCCGTGTGCACGTGGGCGTGCACACTGAACGGTAAGGTTAGCGAACCCAATGGTCTCGTAGTCCCTCAGTTTAGCCTTCAGCCGCCACCCGCCCCGGACCATCGACGATGCGACCTGGCTTTGCACCGGTGTGTTGACCGTCAGCCACAACCTGAACACCATTGACCCAAACATGTTCCACACCGGCTGAGAGCTGGTGGGGCTGCGCAAACGTAGCCCGGTCGATGATCGTGTCAGGGTCGAAGACGACCACATCGGCATAGGCGCCCTCACGCAGGATGCCTCGATCCTTGAGGCCGAGGCGGGAGGCAACCGCCCAGGTCATCTTGCGCACCGCATCCTCTAGCGGAAGAACGCCTTCCTCGCGCACATACTTACCCAGTACACGTGGAAAGGTGCCGTAGGATCGGGGATGATAGGGTCCCAGCGGTTCGGCCCATTCCGGATCGAAGCCGCCGGCATCGGTAGAGACCTTGATCCAGGGCTGCCTGAGTTGGAGCCGCACGTTCTCCTCGTCCATGCTGAAATAGATGGTGCTGATGCGCTGTCCCTCGGAGCGCAGCAGGCTGAAGACCGTTTCCACCCAATCCTCGCCACGCATCGCCGCAACCTCAGTCAGCCGTCTGCCCACATAGATCTGGTTCTCCGGCTGCTCAAAGCCGATGGGCATGACCGTCGATGGGTCTCGGCTGGCCATGGCTTCCCAGTCGCCGGAGGGGTTGAGCATTTCGGCCCGGATCTTTGCACACATCTCTGCATCGTCCAAGTTGTCATAAAGTTTGCCGTCGGCCATGGACCAGGGCGGCAGCACCGCCGTCAGGCCCGTACCGGATGCGGCGTAGGGATACATGTCGGCGGTGATGTCAATTCCCTCGGCGCGGGCCCGGTTGATCTGCTCAATGACGGCGGGGATCTTATGCCAGTTCTCCGCACCGGCTGCCTTGAGGTGGTAGACCTCCACTGGCGCGCCCGAACGACGAGAGATCTCGATGGCCTCGGCCATGGCTTCCTGGAGATGTTGGCCTTCATTGCGGATGTGAGTGATGTAGACGCCGTTGTACTCGGCCACGACTTTGCAGACTTCGACCAGTTCATCGGTGGTGGTGTAGACATCGGGCGGATAGATGAGCGCATAGGAGACACCGAAAGCGCCATCCTCCATGGCCTCGGCCATGACCCAGCGCATGGTCTCCAGTTCGTCGTCGGTGGGTGGCCCCATCTCCATGCCTTTGGCCACGGTGCGCAAGGTTCCACCGCCCAGGAAGGAGCCGATGTTGGGTGAGACGCCGGACGCCTCTGTGGCTTCCAGCCAATCGCGGAAACGACGCCAACTGTGAATACGCTGCGTCCACTCGTCGCCGATGTCGAGCACGAAGAGCGTCTCGGCCAGCGGGTCGGTGTTGCGCCCGACGACGGGCGCCGGTGTCCACGCCTCGCCCATGATCTCGGTGGTGATGCCCTGGGTGATCTTGGAGACGCAGCGTCCGTCGACCATCAGCGGCAGAATGGCGTGGCTCTGGATGTCGATGAAGCCGGGGCAGACGACCTTGCCGGCGGCATCGATAACGACATCGGCTCTGTCGTGGTCTATCTCGCCTGTTGGCCTTATTGAGGCGATTCGGTCATTTTCTAGTAGCAGATCGCCGTAGAACCACGGATTGCCCGTGCCGTCGACTACTTTTGCGTTGCGGATAAGGGTTCTGTCGTTCATTCGGTTTTCCTGGGTGTGATTTCAGTATTCTGTTGACAAAAGGCAGACAATATTGTATCTTCCGTTGTTGCTCAACTGCAGGACACGGAGGAGATTGCCCGCAACACGCTCAATAAGTCGCATCGCATCAACCTTCGTTTGACTGAGCGAGACTTTCGCTTGGCCCATGTTCGGGCCATTGAAGAGGGAATGCCCTATCAGACGTTGCTGGCTAGTGTCATTCACAGATATTTGACAGGGCGCCTCGTAGATGTTGATTCGGCCCGAAACAGCCAGTAGTGGCTACACTAGCCGACCTGTTTTTCCAACCACGCCAACGCGCCCGGTTCAGATTGCCACATGTCGAGATGCTCGGCTGCGTAGACCATGGCCTCGCTTTCGTCACCGATGCCGATATAGTCCGGTAGTTGGCGCGATATCTTCAGCCTTCCCAATAGATAGTCCGGCACATGGGGATTCCATTCGTGTGCCTCGCTTAGGCTGCGATTCGCCTCGCTGGATGCGCCGTGGCCGCGAAAGCGATGCAATGCACTGTTGTATGTCCAAATCGCCGACGCATCATCCTCGTATTCCATCAACAATGCATCGATCTCGGCGTCGTCTCGCATTTCCATGAGGCAGGTGAGCAGTACATAGCGGATGCCCTGATTGTCTCCTGGGTTCAGACGAAGCATTTCCCGGTAGTGATCAATAGCGGCATTCTTATGATCCATGGCCCAAAGGCAGTTGGCCAGGCCAAATCGAGCGCGCATATAGGGCCGCGTTTCGGTGACCCCCCAGAAGTGACCGATATACTCATCGAACTCCGCACCCAGAGCGCGTTCTCCGGCGGCGGTGCCCTTTTGGAAGTAGGACATTGCCTTGCCCAGAGATCGAGCATCATCCTCGGCCAGCAGTACATAGGCATCAGCGCAGTCGGGCGAAATCTTCAACGCACGTTTGGCCAGCTTCACTCGAGTCTTGCGTCTTGGTTCCTCCCATGCTTGGTAGATCAGTTCCTGTGCCTCTTCCAAGGGCGTTGAGGGCGCGGACATTGGGAGCGTTCCGGAAGCCATCATCTGTTCCAGATAGGCGTTAGCATCATCAATTGACGCAAAATTCTGTTCCTCCAAAAGTTTCCCCACATCGTTCATAATCTTTTCCATGTTGGACGAAGGGCCGACAAGCCCCTCAGGCATCCTTTCTCCATCAGGAATTAGATCGGCCAAGTCGGCCGTCATGTCGCCCATCGCATCCGATGGTTCAAACGGCACAAGTCGGGCCGTGGGATAGCCGGATTTGGTGATCAGGATCTCTTCGCCACTGGCGGCGAGTTCGAGACACTCACTTAGGTTCTGGCGCAATTCGGTTGCCGTTACGATGAATGCCATGGCTGTTCCTCCTGCTCCTTTCATAAGTCATTACGACGAACTGGAATATTGGGTAGCGCAATTCTGACTGCGCGTTCAGTCTACTGATTTCTGCGCACGATCTGTCCCGGCGTAGCGCCGGTGTGCTCGCCCTCCGCCAGCACGCGGCCACCGTTGATCCAGACATCGCGAACGCCCACCGAAAGCTGATGCGGATCGGTGAATGTGGCCCGATCGCCGATGGTCTTGGGATCGAAGATCACCACATCGGCAAAGAAGCCTTCCCGCAGCAGCCCACGGCGACGGATGCCCAGCCGATTGGCCACGGCCGAACTCATCTTGCGCACGGCCTCCTCCAGCGGAATCACACCCTCGTCGCGCACGTACTTGCCCAGGATGCGCGTGTAGGTGCCGTAGGCCCGCGGATGGTACGGCCCCATGGGCTTGGCCCAGGCCGGATCCAGACCGCCTGCATCGGTGCCCACCATGATCCAGGGCTGTTGTAGTTGCAGGCGAATATTGTCCTCATCCATCATGAAATAGATGGCGCTGATGCGCTGCTCCTCGGAGAGGAAGAGATCAAAGGCGGCATCAACCCACTCCTGGCCGCGAATCTCACCGATTTCGGCCAACGTCTTGCCGACGTACTGTTGGTTTTCGGGCAGCTCCATACCGATGGGCATGACGCCTTCCGGTCCGCAGAGATCGGCCATGGCTTCCCAGTCGCCGGAGGGCGAGAGCGCCTCGGCGCGGATCTTGGCGCGCATCTCCGGGTCACGCAGATTCTCGAAGAAACGATTGTTGGCCGATGCCCATGGCGGTAGTACCGAAGCCAATCCAGTACCTGCGCCGGTGTAAGGATAGAGATCCGCCGTGACATCCTGGCCAGCCGTGCGGGCATCGCCGATGCGCTCGATGATCTGAGCGGCTTTGTGCCAGTTGCGCTGTCCCGCGGCCTTGAGGTGATAGACCTCGATCGGCACGCCCGCACGCCGTCCGATCTGCAGCGCTTCTTCAAATGCTTCGATCAGCGTGTCGGCTTCGGAACGAAGATGGGTGATGTAGACGCCGTCGTATTCGCCCACAACTTTGCAGATCTCGACCACTTCATCGGTGCTTTTGTAGGCACTGGGTGGATAGATGAGCGCTTCAGAGACGCCGAAGGCGCCGTCCTCCATGCTTTCGGCAGTGACACGGCGCATCATCGCCATTTCGTCGTCGGTCGGCGGGCGCATCTCCATGCCCATGCCGACGATGCGCAGGCCGCCGCCGCCCAGGAAGGAGCCGATGTTGGGCGAGACGCCATGGTCAATCATGGCGTCGAGCCAGTCGCCGAGGCGGCTCCACGTGGGGATGCGCTCCTTCCACTCTGGCAGATGCTGCACCATGGGTGAGCGCTCGATGAAGCGCATATCCATCAAGCCCTGGTAGGGCGCGGGCGTCCAACCTTCGCCCATGATTTCGGTGGTCACGCCCTGGGTGATCTTGGAGAGCGAGCGGCCATCGTGCATGAGCGAAAGGATCGAATGGCTGAGAATATCGATGAAACCGGGACAGACGACCATGCCCGTGGCGTCGACAACGCTTTCTGCGGCAGTCGGATCGATGCTGCCGGGCGGAGCGATGGCTGCGATCTGATCGTCCTGGAGCGCCACATCGGCATAGAACCAGGGATTGCCCGTGCCGTCGATTACACGGGCGCCGTGGATTAGGGTTGAGTAGTTAGACATGAGACCTTATGAGTGGTGAATGGTGAATACTCTATTGTGAATGGATGGGGCGGGGATTAGGGATTGGTGATCGGGGGATTCGTCGAACCCGTATCACTAGTCCGCCAATCCCCAATCCCTAATCCCTAATCCCCAATCCCCCAGATCTTCCGGTTGGCTTTTTCATAGGGCAGCAGCGAGAAGTCGGGTACGAGTGCGCCAGGTGCGGCTACGTGGATGATGCGTGCTGCGATGGGCGCGAAGCCGGCATGGAAATGCTGCATGGACTTGACGATCAGGATCTTCTTGGCCGTCGGATCGATGCCCACGTTGGTGAAGACGTCAGGGCTGAAGGTCTGGCTACGCTGGCTGATGGCGACGATGTCGAGACCGTTGTCGGCATGAAGCGCCACCGAATCGCCCAGCCGGCTTGTGCCTTCGCCGAAGCGCTGGGTAGCGTCGAGCGCGATCTTGCCGATGCGCACGCTGCAGGTCGACCGGATCGCCGGACATGGGGCCCATCTTGCCGCCGATGCGCATCGGCAGTTCGACGCCTTCGCCCAGTTCAATCGCGGTGGCAACGGCAATCGGATCCCAGATGCAGCCGATGGCCGCATTGCCGATGCCTCGTTCGATCATTCGGCGCAGTAGAAATGTCGAGTCGTTGGGTGCGCCGCCGCCGGCATTGTCAGAGACATCGGCCAAGACGACCGGCCCACTCGGCTCGGCCAGGGCTGCATCCAGCGCCTCGTCCATGGACAAGTAGGTCGGCTGGACGATGTCGCGCATGGCGTAGAACTCGGCGGCTAGCGCTTGACCCAGAGTGCGACCCATTTCAGGATCGTTGTCCGTCACCACCAGCATGCGCGTGCCCATGTCGGCCACATCGCCCCAGGGGAAGCCATGGCCCAGCGAAATCGAGAGCACAGCGTCATCCTGCTGCTCCAGCATGGTCATCTTGTCGACGAAGGCGCGGACAGGTGGATGCGACGTGTGATAGACGCCGATCATCGTGGCAGTCGACCATGCTTGTTATTGGCTTGGTCTTGCCCTCCATGGCATCGGCGATGACGGCAAAGAGTTCCTCGGCCCGCTCAGGCGGATCGGTATGGGGATATTCCTTGAATGTGATGACGGCGTCGGCGTTGTCGATCAGTGTGTCGGTCAGATGACAGTGTAGATCCAACTCGACGCCAATGGGCACGTCCGGCCCGACGATCTCGCGCACACGCGCGGTCACATCGCCCTCGCAGTCGTCGTAGCCTTGGGCGACCATGGCGCCGTGCATCATCAGCAGCACGCCATCAACCGGCATGGCGGCGCGCAGCTCGTCCAGCATCTCATCGCGGAACGACTCGTAGACGGAACGCAACGTAGTTCCCGCGGGCATGGCAAAGGTAGCCAACCCCTCGGCAACCTTCCAGCCGCGGGCGTGGGCCATCTCTCGCCAGCGCACCAGGGGCACAGCGAAGGTCGACGGTTCGTCGCCATGCGCACCGTTGCGGACAAGATAGGTCTGTTCAAAATTCTGGAAGCCGGTCAGGAACGGAGAAAACGTGTTGGTCTCAGTGCCGAAAAGCGATGTGAAGATCTTCATGGTACCCTTCCGAAGATGAAAGAGAAGGGCCACAGATGAACACAGATGGACATAGATAATCAGAGGTTTATCCGTGTCCATCTGTGTTCATCTGTGGCAAATTTCATTCTCGCTCACGCGGATCCAGCGCATCGCGCAGACCGTCGCCGAAGAAGTTGAAGGCCAGCACCGTGATCATGATCATGAGGCCGGGAAAGATGGCAATGTGGGGAAAGCGCAAGATATAGGCGCGTCCGTCGGAAAGGATGCCGCCCCACGATGGTGTAGGCGGTCTGATACCCAGACCGAGGAAGGAGAGCGCCGCTTCGAGAATAATGATACTGCCGACGCCCAGAGAGGCCAGCACGATGACCGGCCCCATGATATTGGGCAACATGTGGCGCCAGATAATGCGCCAATCTTTGACGCCGCTGGCATGTGCCGCAGTCACAAAGTCGCGGTGGCGCAGACTCATCATGTCGGCGCGTACCACGCGAGCATAGCGCGACCAGACCGTAATGCCGATGACGACGATAGTGGTTGTCAAACTAGGCCCGAGTACGGCCGCAAGCACGATCAGCAGGGCGATGATGGGAAAGGCCATCAGCGTATCAGTGAGGCGCGACAGGATGTTGTCGACCCAACCGCCGAAGTAGCCGGCGAGCGATCCGATGGTAACGCCGATAATGACAGAGATGGTTGTGGCAACGATGCCGACGGTCAACGCCACGCGTGATCCGAAGATAACACGGCTGTATAGATCGCGCCCCAGATGATCATAGCCGAACGGGTGTCCCGGCTCGGGACCGACGCCGCGCTTGCCCCGAAACACATCCGTGATGGGATCGTAGGGAGCGATCAGCGGCGCGAAGACGGCCATCAGGATCAACAAGATGATCACGATCAGGCCGGCTACAGCCATGCGATTGGCGGCGAAACGCCGCCATGCCTGGGCAAATTCTGACCGATGCTCGGAATCGGCGATTAGCTCAGTTGTCGGACGATCAGCAGATGAAACTGTCATGGATGTTTTCCCATCAAGGCTACCCATCAATGCGAACGCGCGGATCGACCAGTGCATAGACCAGATCGGTCAATATGTTGACGACGACGACCAGCACGGCAAAGAGGACCACCAGCGATTGGACCACTTGATAGTCCAGGCGAAAGACTGCGTCGGTGAAGAGCCGGCCGATGCCGGGCAACGCAAAGATGGTTTCGACCACGATGGTGCCGCTGAGCAGAAAGGCGATGCGGATGCCGATGACGGTAATCAGCGGCAGCATCGCGTTGCGCACAGCGTGGCGCATGACCACCGTGTGGCGGCCCAGTCCTTTGGACGTGGCCGTTCGCACGTAGTCCTCAGTCAGCACCTCGACGGTCGAACTGCGCATCACACGGGTGAGAACGGCCATCTGCTCTGTGGCCAGCACGATGACCGGCATGATATAGCCCTTCCACGAGCGCAGTCCAAAGGGCGGCAGCCACCCGAGCATCAGTGAGAAGATGACGATGAGCATCAGGCTGAACCAGAAGTTGGGGATGGCAATGCCCAACGCAGAGCCGATTGAGGTTGAGTAATCCAAGATTGAATTCTTGCGCAGTGCCGACAGAATGCCAATGGGAATGGCGATAACAAGTGATACGATCAGCGCGTACGAATTCAACTCGACAGTAACCGGCAGGGCTTCCATGATCATTGTGCGTACCGGCACGCCCGTGCGGATCAACGATACGCCAAAGCTTCCGGTCGCCATGTTGCGCACCCAGAGCAGGTATTGCTGGTAGTAAGGCAGATCCAGTCCCCAGCGATGGCGGATCGCCTCGATCTGTTCCTCGCTGATGCGGATCTCGCCTTCGCCCATCAGCAGATAGACCGGATCGCCGGGCATCAAACGCATGATGATAAAGGTGGCGACGCTGATCAGAAAGATGACGATCGCGCCTTGGAAGATACGGACGACTAGGTATCGGGCCATGATGCCTTCCGGAAATGCTGACGGTTAGAAGTCAAAGCCATCGACTTGTTTGACAACGAAAGTAGGGGCGACTCGCGCCGCCCCTACCCGGTCTGACCTCAGAAACGGTCTCTATTGCTCAAGCCACCATTCGTTGGCACGGATAGAAGGTCTGTCCGGAGGCGAGCGGGGCTTCCGGCAATCCCTTGACGTCGTTGCTGAAGATCTCCATCCACTCATCAAACTGCAGATAGAGCGCGGGCACTTCTTCGACGAAGAGGGCCTGAATCTCGTGGTAGATCGGCTTGCGCAGCTCAGGATCCACGACCTGGGTTCCCTCTTCGATCAGTTCATCCATGCGTTCGTTGAAGAACTGGTTGAAGTTGTTGCCGCCCTCAGAGTGCAGGTTGCCGTACGGGATCGGGCTCCGGCGTCGTTCCATAGGTCCAGTTGAAGAGCGAGGCATCCATGGAGCCATTGCGCATCGATTCCAGGATAGAGGCAACAGGCGCTTCGGCCAACTGCACGTCGATGCCCACGTCCGCCAACATCAGCTGGCTCAGTTCTGCAATCGGTCGCCGGGCCTGATCGCCGGTGATGGTTGTGATGGTGAAGGTGAGTTTCTCGCCGTCCTTCTCACGCACGCCGTCGTCGCCCATGACCCAGCCGGCTTCGTCGAGCAACTCGGCAGCCTTCTCCGGATCGAAGTCGTACTGGGGCAGGTCGTTGTTGTAGTAGACCGCATTGGCCGGCGACAGGTTCGAGTGGGATATCTGGGCGGCGCCGTTCCAAAGATCGTCGATGATGCGCTGACGGTCCAGGGCATACATCATGGCTTGGCGCACACGCTTGTCCGACAGTTGCGGCAATTGGTTGTTGAGGGGGATGTGCTTGATGGAGTTGGCCAGCGTGCGATAGACCGTGAAGTTCTCGGCATCGCTTTCCAGTTCGATACTGTCCTCCACCAGCAGCGGCCAGACGGTCGCATGAGCGTCGCCGGTCTGCAGTGCAATCATGCGCACCGACGGTTCCGGCACCACATCCAGGCGAATGCCGTCGAGATAGGGCGCACCACGGAAGTGATCGTCAAAGCGCTCCAACTCGGTGTACTCGGCGGCGCGCCATTCCTTGAGCTTGAAGGCGCCGGTACCGATGGGTGCAGTGCGATAGATGTCTTCACCGACCTCGGCATGGTAGGCGGCAGGGACGATGGAGGTCCGACGCCCAGTTGGAGAGCGAAGCGGCATCGACGTTCGGCCATATTGACGACGACAGTGTAGTCGTCCGGCGTCTCAATACTGTCGATAGCTCCAAAGTCTCCGACGATCGAGGCGCCGTTGTCCGGGTTTCCATAGTACTCATAGGTGTATTTCACGTCGGCCGATGTCAATTCGGTTCCATCGTGGAAGGGCACGCCTTCATGCAGCTTGAAGGTGTAGGTCAGTCCATCGTCGGCAACCTCATACGATTCGGCCAGCACCAGTTCCAACTCATTGAACTCGTTGTAGTAGACCAGCGGGTTGTGGATATTTGCGATCAGCACATCCTGAACGGTGGCGCCTTCGTCGTCCGGACCCAGGCCGGCAATCTCCTGATGGCCCATCCAGACCATGACGCCGCCGGGTGTGGGCTCGCCGGAAGCCGGCGCTGCACCGGCATCGGCCGCAGGGGCGCTCGTGTCGGCACTGCCCGGCTGATCGGGAACGGCACAGGCGGCCAGGAAGGCGGCTGTTGCACCGCCGACGGCGGTGACTTGTAGGAATCTGCGTCGGCTCATGCCGCTCTTGCGAAGACCTCTGTTTGACTTCTTCTGCATTGTTCTCTCCTTGTGAATCGAATATCGGTGAACTGAGACAAATTTGTGACTTCGGTGAACTTGAACGGATAGGTAGATCCTGCGATCCGACAGGCAAAATCGACGATGACAAGAGCGGCAGTGTCTTTTGCCAGTACGTCAACGGACTGGTGGAGTGGGTGACAAAACGGCCTCAAAAAGCGCAAAGGACCAAATGGAGGATGGGGAGAGTCTAGCACAGGGGAAAATCGGCTGTCAACTGGCGTTAGGGTGGAACGAAGAACGATCCCGCTGGTCGACGAGTGCACAGGACTCATCGATCAGCGCCTTGATCGTCTCATCATCCAGTCGACCGTCGAGGGTGATCGTGTTCCAATGACGCCGGTTCATGAAGGTGCTGGGTTGGATGGCGTCATACATGCTGCGCAGGAGCGAGGCACGGTCCGGTTCACATCTTAGGGTCAGATGTGGGGGCTGATCCATATGGCTTAGAAGCGCGAAGACGTCATCATCTATCTTGTAGACCCATGTCTGAAGACCGTAGGGTGCACACTCTCGCGCTCGCTGGCCGGCGCATAGATAGGATCGTAGCTGTTCAATCCGCATGTTGTCTCCAGTGGGGGCAGCTGTGCTTGGCCCTCTGGCCCTGGCAAGTATGGAAGCCCATCCTACAGATGGCAAAAAGCCGCAAAGCGGAGCACTTGCCTCTTTTTTGGTTGGATCGCTCTGGCGTGAGAATAGCAAGGTTGAGTTTTGAAGGTGTTGTCAGTGGGAACCGAATCGATTGCGTGGCAATTGTCGGAGAGAAGGAGATAGAGAAGAAGATGGGACGCACAGCGCTTGCAGATCGTGCGCGCAAACCGCTAGAATGGGGCGTGCATCGATTCTAACCATCCACCTGAGGAGAAAAAATAATGAGTGAAAAACTACGATGGGGACTGCTGTCGACCGCCAACATCAACCAAGCTTTGATCGGACCGATACGCGAGGCGTCGCGTAGCGAGTTGGTCGCCGTCGGCTCCCGCGATCAGGCCAAAGCCGAGCAATATGCCGAGGCGAACGGCATCCGACGAGCACACGGCAGTTACGAGGCGTTGCTGGCCGATCCGGAAGTTGATGTGGTCTATATTTCGTTGCCCAATGCGCTGCACTGCGAATGGACGGTGAAGGCTGCCGAGGCGGGCAAGCACGTACTCTGTGAAAAGCCGATTGTGATTGCGCTGGACGAACTTGATCAAGTAGAGGCGGCCGCCACGACCAACGGCGTGACCGTCTTTGAGGCCTTCATGTACTTGCACCATCCGCAGACGCGTCGAGCGCTCGAACTGATTCGGAACGGCGAGATTGGTCAGATACAGATGGTCAATAGCTGGTTCCACTTCTACCTACCACCTGAGAATTCATCCAACATTCGCCTGAGCGCCGACCTGGTGGGCGGCTCCATCTGGGATGTGGGTGTCTATCCCAACAGTATGGCCATTACCATGGCGAACAACGGCGCGCCGGATCAAGTCTATGCCAATCAGATCATCGGTGAGACAGGCGTGGATGTACTCACAAACGCCCAGTTGCAATTCGCCAATGGGGCAGTCGGACAGATTTCATCAGGGCTGCGCCAGCCGGGACGTGCCGAGACTTTCATCGTCGGCGATGCCGGCATCATCCAGCTCGACGTGCCGTGGAAGCCGGATCTGTCCGGACCCAACGGCGTGGCACTGACTCGGCGAGACGGTACCAGTGAGTTGTTCAAGTTTCCCCCCATTGACCCATACCTCTGTGAGGTCGAGGCCATGGAGGCTTGCGTGTTGGATGGGGCCGCTCCCATCGTTTCGCTGGACGACAGCCGTTCGTTCTTGACCAGCATCCTGGCCATCAACGAGTCGGCGAGATCCGGGGAAGTTGTGAAGGTGTAGGATACTTCAAAGATCGAACAACAAAGATGGGCAGGCGCCGAGACTATGGCTGCACGATCTTTGTTCTTCGATCTTGGCTTACCTTCTTGATGACTTCGAGCCCCTCAAACCGCACGTCAAATCCCCTGTCGCCGGGGGACGCGGCCATGGGGCCGACTTGGACGCTTGTTTCCATGGGCAGGTAGCAGTTGCGCAGTAGGACATAGGCTGTCCCGTCCAGAGAGTACTCGATCAGAAGCGCTGTCCCCTCGCGAACGACACGCAGCCAGATCTTTGCCAGCTCCGTGCCCAAGGATGCTACCGACCAATCGGAGAAATCGCGGGTGACCACGGCACTGGCGAAGTGAACGCCCTCGACAAACTCGATGCCGCACTTCATCCAATTTTCCGCGTCTACCCGTACCATGATCCCAGCCTGGTCATAGAGTGTCACGTAGTTGCCGATTACCTGGACCGTGGCGCTGAAATCGCCGGCTAGTTCGTGGTAGTAGAAATGGCCGTTATCGCGGATGAAACCGTAGTGCGTCTTGCGCCAAAAATCTGATTTGGGGGCGGTGGTCACTGTCAGCACACCATCTTTGTCACGCCATACCGGCGGTTCTTCGAACCATTTCATCGCTGTCTCTCTCCTCTGACCATTTTCATAAAAACTTCTTGAGATCGTAGTTTGCTAAGGTGAATATTGGCAAACGAACAAATATTGGTACAGCGGTGTCGCTGTGGCCTCCGGTCTCGCCTCACCCTGCCATGGCGCTAAAGGCGCCATGGCGGTCCTTCTCCACCCGGTGGAGAGGGAGGCGTAGCCTCCGTTCTGGACGCGAAGCAGGGTGAGGCTTAGGGCGTAGCAACCTTACCTAAACCGTCACTATTTCGTTTGATATAGGGAAACGAGGCTACCGGCTCAGCATCAGATGTTTGGGCGCTCAATGCCTGATCGTCGGCAGAAAAATCCGGCTGTGCGCGCCCGCACGCCAGTTGGCCGGATCATTCCCAAAGCTCTCTAGGTCTATGCGCTGCAGTGATGGCCCCTGGCCGTCGGCCTCGATGGGCCAGGGCAGGGCATCGTTGTAGCGTATCTCGTCAACAACGAAATAGGGGACTGTTCCATCGAGATCCTGGTGGTCGGGCTGCAGCAACTGGATCCGCTCGCCGTCGTTGCTCAACGCGCCCGAATAGGGACCTACGATCTGAATTTCGCTCGGAATCGAATGGTTGGAGCGAAACTCGGCAGGCTCAGTCGACACGATCAATAGCTCCCCACCCGGCTCAAGAAAGATGCCCGGTTGGCAGCACATAGTTGACGCCGTCGACAAGGCGCCATGTGTTCTCCGGATGTTCCACGTCGTAGAGCCGAACTGATCCGTTGGTTATGTTGGTGACTCTGATGTATTCGTCGTCGTTTGATGTTGGATGGTACATGATCTCCCGGATAACGACAGGACCCACTCGAGGTCCGGTATTGGCCGCACCCAATGACGTCGTCGATTGGCTCGGAAACACCTCTTCGCCTTCACTGGTGAGGTATCGTCCAAAGGAGACGCCGTTTGGCGATGTGCCAAATGTGAAGCCGTGGCTGTAGCCAGTCAAATTGCCCAGCGCATCGGCGGCGAAGACGTACGCTTCTTCGCCGAAGGAACTGAAGCGGAAGTCGAGTATGCGATGATCGAAGACCCAGAACTGACGGGGCGGCATCACCACACCGTCGGGAATGCGAAACCGGCGTGGTTCACTTTGGTCGTCGGTCAGGAACCAGCCTCCCACATCAACATGGGTATTCGTCGGATTGTAAAGTTCGATCGCGTCGTAGAGGGGCTCATCAGTATGGGGGAGCACTTCGTTGACGAGAATCGCAGGCGCCGTCACATCGGGTGGGCTATCAGCGGCGCCCGGTGAACCACCTTCTGCCGAACTGGCTCGCCAGTTGGCGCCATCTGATAGATCAGCTGTGGCGTTGCTGGGATCGCGCAGGACCAGTGAGAACCCGTCTCCGTTGGGCGAGGCCGGCCACGGTGGCGCTTCGCTGTAAGTCACACTCACGATCGTTTTCCCGTCGGACGAGGCCAGAGAGATGCGCTCGCCGGCGTTGTTCAACTGGCCGGAGTAGACGCCATGGGGAGCGAAGCCGTATCTGCTAAGAAAGCCGGCGTCGGAGTGTGCAAGCACCAGATAGGCACCGGCCGGCAATGTCTGGCTCATGGCGAAGGTGTACTCGACACCAGAGCTGAAGTGTACGCCCGACAGATCAAACGGTTCTTCGCCCGGGTTGTGCAGCTCAACGTATTCCAAGTCCGTGCCCAGGAGTTCACCGTCATCGGGCGGGTGGTACATGATTTCCGTGATCGTGAGCGTGCCGTTCGTTGCGAAGCCGTCCGGCAGTAATTCTGCGTCTGTATTGGAGACTGTTGCCGCCTGCGCCGGCGCAGCGAGCGTAGGCAATATGAATGCTACTATCAGAACGGCGACGATGGATCTCCGTTTGGATCTTTGCCACATGACTGGCCTTCCTTCAAACGTGAAGCGATTTGTACCTTCGATTCTGCTGTCTCCTTTTTCCGTCGACAGCCCGCGTGGTGGACAGATTCACGAGACGTGTTTGCGATTGCGGCATCTAGTTCTCTGGAACATCACCCTTGTCGTAATAGATGGTGACGCGGGCTGTGTCACGCAGGAAATCGATGTCGCCAACTTCAAAGCGTATCACCGACAATCCGGTACGTTGGCGCAGATCTTCCAACATAAGATCGTGGTTTTTTGGTTGCACTAGTTCGATTCGCTCGTAGATGATCTCTTTGTCCTCTTCGTAATTGACGCCCCACCCTTTCTCCAGCACCAGGATGAAGAGGACGATGAGCGTATTGATAACGGCCAGTTCTGCAAACGTAATGCGGGTGGCCATGAATAGCGAATTCATGAACGGCAGCGTGATGCAGATGAACAGATAGGTCATCTCTCTGACTGCGATCTGTTCAGTTCGATAGCGTAGCGTAGAGAAGACAGCCAACAAACCGAAACCAAATCCAATGGTCAGCTGCACATCGCGCAGCAATGTCGATACGAAATAGATCAGAATATTAAAGGTGAAGAAGGTGAAGACGTAATCCCGCTTACTGCGGTGATCAGGATAGTAGATGAATCCAATGATAATGGTGGCTACGACCAGGTTCATGGCGAACCCGGGCATTAATTCGGCAAGGGTGCTCACGTGCGGTCCTTTAGTTGGCTAAGGCGTTCGAGCATCAAGAAACGTCGTTTGAATCGATTATACTTCACGTGGGGATAGAGATCAGCAATGCCTGTGCAGTATTTGCTGAAGCCGGTGCGGCGAATATTCATGGGGCGTAACTTCTGCAGAAAATCTGACTCGAAGGTGAATTTGCGCTGTTTCACTTCGGCAATGGCAATGCCCGGCAGGCTGCCCTCCTCTCCTTGCCAGCCGTGGCGATAGCCGATGTCTAGCGTAAGGCGCTCCTGCCTGTACTTACTGACCAGGGTGATTCGACTGAATGAATTCCAGATGACGGCAGTCAGGCGATCAACAAACTCTGGGCAATGTTCCGCCACAAATGCCAGAGACCGTTCGTCCAGGTCGGTGACCATCTCGGGTATTTGCAGTCGGTTCTTGATGGTGCGTTGGCTGTCCGTCTTGCGTTTCACCTCCAGGAAGTAGATCCCCGAATCAGTGTACTGGCGACATCGCACCTTGTGCCTTAAGCGTACGTCATTGTGATGTTGGGTGTAGAGCGCAAGGTCAGGCGTGTCGAAATAGAGCGTTCGGTAGCGGTTGATGCGATCGTGGGTCGTATCTAGAACGAAGTAGTCATCCATTACTCGCTTTAGGATGTCGAGAAGCTGCCAATCGCGCAATACAAACTTCGTATCAACACGATCCAACAGTTTTACTCGGTCCAGGCCCTGGAGGGAGATCGGATCAATGTCGGCGAGGAGGTCTGTAAAACGCTCCGACGGTACCGGCTGCACATAGGCAAGGCGCGTAGTGAGCATTGTTGAGTCGATTCGACCGATTACCTGAGCAGCGTGCCCAGTAGATCGGCGCCGGTGAAATCGGCCCCGTCAGTAAGGGCCATGCGCAGGTTGGCCCCCTGCAAGTTGGTGCGTCGCAGCAGTGCGCCCCTGAGATCTGCACGGCGCAGGTCGGCTTCAGTCAGGTTGGCCTCCGTCAGGGTCGTGTTCCTGAGCATCGCACGACCTAACTGCGCCTGGTAGAGTGTTGCCCCGCGCAGGTCTGCCCCACTGAGATCGGCGTTGCGCAGATCCGCCTGTCTCAGGTCGGCGCCACGGAGGTTCGCGTCGCGTAGATCGGCTCCGTTTAGGTCCGCCATGATCAGGATGCTATGGGCCAAATCTGCGTCTGCGAGATCGGCATCACGTAGCGTTGCTTCAGTGAATGTGGTCAGATAGAGGTCTGCGTCGCTGAGGTTTGCCTGGCGCAGATTTGCTTGAAAAAAGATGCCGCCACGGGCGCTGACACCGTTGAGATCGTGGTTGCTGAGATCTGCAAACGCACAATCGGGCAAGCAATCCGGTCCAGGTTTGTCCGAATAGGTATCTGCCACAATGACAATTACCACGAACAGGACGACCAATAAGGCCAGCCGTTTTCCTATGGCGACCATCCGGCGCCGATTTCGAACAAGAGTGCTCGGTCGCTCCGGCTCTACAACTGAAACATCATTGGAGGCTGCACGCGCCTCGGATTTTAGCGGGAATGCACTACTGCTCATTGGTCTATTTTCGGCCCAGCGAATGGTCGGCCAGCATTGGCCGTTCTCTGCTTAACCTGCTATCAAATATTTGCAGTCTCGATTATAGCATAGTGAGGTTTGCCAAAGGCCATCGGGGTGCAATGGGATTCTAATTGATAGCGGATTACGAGAGATCGATCGAGGCGGAGCTTGTTCGATCGGACGATTTTTTCAGTTGTGATCTCAGTTGTAATCGTGGGCAAACCATATGACTATTCTGCCATTAAGAGGGACAATCGCCAATCCGTAGCGACCTGTATTTTGACTTTGTGCTTTTGTGAGCCTATCTCCACTATGCTAGAATACTTTGCTGTGGACAACGTTACCGATCTGATAATTTCGCCGCTGGGGCCTGCTCTGGTTCTCTTCTTCGGCGCCATCATAGAGTTAATTCTCGGACGCTGGCTTCGTCGACCTGATTGGTTGACCGGGTTGGCGCTGTTTTTTGTGGCTGTTGGCCGGAGGGCTGATGCTCGGCCTTCGATTGCAGCCGGTTGTCCCGGTCTACAGTCAGCCCTGGCAACCACTTTTGCAGGATGGGGCCAACCTGCTTTGGGTCGGCGACGGCTGGAACTGGTACATCTCTGGCTTAGTCCTCCTGTTGGGCGGTCTGGGTATTCTGCTTGAACTCAATTCTGATCATGTCGATAGTGGACGCAGGCCGACCGCACGTATCCATAACACGCTGGCTGTCCATCTCGGCATTCTGGGTGCGACGCTGCTCTTTGTGGGCAGCGGCAATCTGCTGACAGCCATACTTACATGGGTCGTTATCGATATCTTGGTGCTGGTGCGGCCGGTCGTCCGGTCGCAGCCTGCAGGCGGATCGCAAACTGGACCTCAAACTGGACCCCAAGCCGAGTCCGGCATTGATGAAGACCGCACCCGCGGCCTGAGCTTGATTGGTGCAATGTTGTTGATGGTCGGTCTGTTGTTGGCCGGGCCGAGCGGCCCTGGTCAGCCGTTACAAGGTGGGCAACTGCCCGTCGAAACCGTTTTGTTGATGTTGATCGCCGCGACGATCCGAGCCGGGATCTATCCCTTTCATCTCTGGTTGATGCCGGCCGACTCCAGTCGTGTGGATCTGGCCGAGCGCCTTCTGCACCAGATGGTCCCTGTGCTCGGCGGACTCTGGCTTCTCGGCTGGACGACGGACCTGGGAGCGGACTATATCTTGATGCGTCCCGGCATTGTGGCCGTTCTGGTACTTTCGCTGCTCGGCGCCGCGTCGGCTGCCTGGACTGCCGACAAGCAGGCCTATCACCTTACGTTTGTGCTTGTGGCATCGGCTGGACTGGCTGCCTTATCCGGGGTGCTTGCATACAATGGGGGCCCTAGTTCCCTGATTTGGCCCACCACTGCATTTGCACTCGGTGGCGGCCTCTGGTTGGTCGGCGAGCGTGTTTGGGAGGGGTGGGGTTGGCAGCTTCCTGTAAGTGTCGGCGCTCTGGCCCTTGCAGGGATGCCCTTTACCCCCGGCTTCTTGGCTCAACCTTCACTCTCTCGGCTGCTGACCGAGGGCGGAATCTACTTCCTGCTCTTCTGGGTCTTTGTCGTCGGCCAAGGCTTGCAGGTTGCCGCGATGCTACGCAGTTGGGGACGAAACCAGCGAAACGGCGGATCAGCGATGCCCCCGGGCGATATGGCCAGGCTTCTGTTCGCTAGCGTAGCCATCGGCCTGCCGCTTGCAGTCGCGGGCTTCTTGCCCCGTGTCGTGGCCGCACTCGCCAATCTGCTGGACGCGATCCCACCGTTGCTTGGTAGGCCACCGGTCGTGGTGGCGGAAATGCCCATCTGGATTACGCTGGTGCTCCCTTTTTCAGTCGGCATGGGTCTTGTTTGGATTCAGCCACGCATCTGGCCGCGTATGGGTGTATGGCCCGCTCAGATCGGGCGGGTTCTGCGTCTGGAATGGCTGTTCGATGTGTCATGGTGGGGGATCAACCATGCCAGCAATGTTTGGGGCAATGGGCTGCGCGTGGTTGAGGGTGCCGGCTACATCGGTTGGGCGTTGATCCTCGGACTCATTGGTTATCTGTTGATCGGGTAGACATGGACTGGCTCTTTAACGCATTTGGCTTTTTTGCCACCGGAATGGGCGTTCTGGCGACTATCGCTGTCGCAGTCTTGATCATATTGATCTGGGAGTGGCGGGTGGCGCTCGTCGGTCTCTTTGTTGTGCAATTCAGTGTCGCCACCTTTGGCGTTCTGGTTCATGACGTGCCGGCTCAGTGGGGTACGACGCATATTCTGGTCATGTTGCTCAACATAATGATTCTTGCCCTTTCTGTGGCACAGGCTCGTTCAAGCCGGTCCTTTCACCAGGCCGCGAATTGGCTTTTTCGACTGCTTGGCGTTGCCGTCGTTTTTTTTGCTTGGCGCCTCGCCAGCATCCAGGTGGCATTGCCTGAATTTCCGCCCAACCAGATTACCTATGTGATCGCCCTTGCGCTCTGCTCACTGATCATATTCAGTTTTGGGGACAATCCCTTTTTTACGGCTATTGCCTTGCTATTGTGGATGATTCCGATTCAACTGCTGATTGAGGTGCTTTTGCCGGCGCCGACCGTGATTGCCTTGATCGGTGGGCTGCAACTGCTATTGGCGCTTACCTGCGGTTATCTGATTCTGGCAGACAGAGTGCCGAGCGGCGTAACAAAATTGGTGATGACCGACATCACTTTCCCGGATTCACCACCGCCTGTGACCCTAGTTGATGACGGCAATACGATTATTCCCGAACCGTTCCCGGGCCTGCCCAAAGGCTTCCTGACTGACCGTGGGGCTGAGGGTGGATCAGCAACCTCAGCGATGCCGTTCACTGCCTGTGCCGCCACAAGCGCCTCCTGGAGAGCATTGATGAGCACGACCGTGGTTGGTCTACCGTCGCTACTGATTGGCAGTCTGTTATTGATGGCTGCAATTACCTATGTAGCTCGTGGCTGGGACCGGGCAACGGCGCTGATCGCGATGGCCTACACTGGCGTCATCGCTCTCCAGCTCTGGATGACCGATCTCAGCCAGCCCCTGGTGAAGATTCCGCTGGTCAACGTGATGATTGATTTTGGCGCATCACTTGAACGGCTGGGATTTGTACTGCAATTGCAGACATCATCGATCCCGGTAGCCTCCATGGCTTTTGCGTTGACCTCCGTCGCATTCTTGCTGGCGGCCCGCGTCAGCCAGGGCCATAGCTTTGTGCCGCTTTCTCTGGGCCTGTTGGCCGGCTATACGGTCATGATTCTGACCGTTGCCGGCCCCATCGCGCCGGCGCTGTTGGCGCCGCTCTTTCTGGTTGCGCTAAGCTGTGTGAGCGCCTTCATTTTGCAGGCCGGCAGACTGCTTCATCCTGCCGGATCGCTGCGCATGCTAATTCCGCCGACGCTTGCGTTTCCGGCATTCCTGCTGGCCGCGTGGTACATCGCACAAGTTCCGTTTAACCCACAGGACAATTCGGCTCTACTTGCGGCGGCTCAGATGCTCTCCTTGGGGCTGCTGGTGCTGGCTGCGCCCGTGCCGCTTCACTCAGCTCAGCCGGCATCGATGCAGGCGGCGCCGCCGGTTGTCTCCGCGCTGGTGACGCTGCTCTATCAGTTGGCTGTGCTGCATCTCTTTTTCTGGATCACCACCGGCGTCTATGATTTTGTGTTGGAAAGCTCCTCGCTGGCGCTCTGGTTTGGTGTCGCCGGGCTTCTGACTGCCGTCTGGGGCGGTGTCGCGGCAGTCGGCATCAACAATGCCGGTCGTCTCTTGGGATATACATCTTTGCATGATTGGGGTCTGATACTGCTGGTGCTGGCGATTCCAGAAGTGCGAACACTGCCCTTGGTGCTCTTCATGTTTTCTGTACGGTGCATCAGTATGATGACAGCTGCAGCGGGACTGTCGATGCTCGAACAGCATGCCGGTGGCCTCGATCCGAAACGATTGCAGGGTGCCGGGAGCCGTTTGCCATGGAATAGCGCGGCACTGCTGCTGGGGGGACTTGGCCTGGCAGGCTTTCCGCTCACTGCCGGCTTCACGAGCCATTGGTCGGCGATTCAAACCGTGGCAGGAATCGACTGGCAACCCGCTGTGATTGTCCTGATTGCATCCGGCGGCGCGGTTTTCGGCTTCATTCGTTTGGCCCGGGTGCTTTTTGGTCCGCTTCAGAATCGTGCCATGTTGAGGGAGCGTCCCGTCGGTACCGCGATCGCCGTGGCCGCGATCCTCATTTCGGTGAGTTTGGCCGTTGCGCCCCAGTTGCTCAATGAACCTGTTAGTCGTGCACTGTTGGCATTTGCCCAATAAGGATGTCGACTCAGCGAGCCATTCGGAATTCGATAGATTCTGGCAGTTGGTATGTGGTAGCCTGAACCCCGTCTCGCCGTCAATGTGTTTCCTGTTTGTGCCGCACTAACGGTATCGTCTTCATTGGTAGGGGTTGGGCTTGTCGCGGCCCGCTGCGGGCGACCCAAACGGTCGCCCCGATCACGGAATTTTGAGAAGGTCCCAGGAACGGAGTGAATGTGGACGATTTACGGGTGGGTGACATAGAAAGCGGAGTATCGACTACATCGAGCCGTCGTTCATCTCGTTTGAGTGGATTCTATCAGAAAAGCGTTGCCGAGCGCGTAGCAATCGTGGCTGATTGGGCTGACCTTTCGGCCGGTGAGATTGCTGTACTGCAAAATGGGCTGTCAGTGGCTCAAGCTGACAAGATGGTCGAGAACGTCATCGGTCGCTACAGCTTGCCATTGGGTATCGCTGCCAATTTTCGGATCAACGACCGGGACTATCTTGTCCCCATGGTCGTCGAAGAGCCCTCTGTCATTGCCGCGGTGAGCTATGCCGCCAAGCTGGCGCGCACAGGGGGTGGTTTTCTCACCGGCAGTACTGAGCCCATCATGATCGCCCAGGTTCAGCTGATCGGTGTATCTGACCCGCAGGCTGCCGAGTCCGCAATTCTGGCGGAGAAGGCGGCGTTGTTGGCGCTGGCAGATACAAGCCCTACCATTGCCAGTTTGGGGGGCGGTCCTGTTGACATCGAAGTCTATCACTTCTCAGAAACGCCGACAGTCCCGATGATGGTCGTCCATCTGCTCTTTGATGCCCGTGACGCCATGGGAGCCAATGCGGTCAACACCGCAGCCGAAACCATCGCGCCTGCACTAGAACGACTCACTGGCGGCACAGCACTGCTACGAATTCTCAGCAACCTGACTGACCGTCGTTGCGCATGGGCGGAGGTGACGATTCCCGCGGGCAGCTTCAGCAACATTCATCATCCCGGTGAAGAAGTGATCGAGGGTATTGCTCACGCCAACGCATTTGCCGTTGTTGACCCCTACCGAGCGGCCACACACAACAAGGGCATTCTCAACGGCATTGATGCCGTGGCCCTGGCCACCGGCAATGATTGGCGGGCAATTGAGGCCGGAGCGCATGCATACGCGTCACGAGACGGACAGTATCGCGCCTTGACAGAATGGCAGGTGAGAGAGTCGGCAGAAGGTCAAAGATCGAAGATCCGAGGTGACGATGGCGACCGGGTCCCCGATCTTCGTTCCTCCAGCCTCTACGGTCGCCTGGAGTTGCCGCTTTCGGTCGGCATTGTCGGCGGGTCGACGCGTTCGCATCCAGTCGCTCAGGTGGTTATGAAGGTGCTGAATGTAGAGAGTGCGCGTGAACTGAGTGAAGTCATGGCTGCTGTGGGGCTGGCGCAGAACTTAGCGGCCCTGCGCGCACTGGCGACGGAAGGAATCCAGCGCGGGCACATGAATCTGCATGCACGGCAAGTGGCCGTGGCTGCGGGCGCCACAGGGACAGATGTGGATCGTATCTCTGCGCAACTTGTGAGTGAAGGTCAAATCCGTGTTGAGCGTGCCAGGGAGTTGCTCGTGTCGATGGGGGAAGCCGAATAGCGCACCCTGTCACCGCTTAATGATTGTCCGCAATTCAGTTGGAATCCGTTGGAGTAAAGACTATGTTTAACAGACCGCTCCGCCCTGTCGGCATCGTCGGATACGGCGCCTACGTTCCGCGTTACCGACTGCCCGGCAGCGAGATCAGTCGTATCTGGACAGATGGAACAGTGAGCAGCCCGGTCAGAGAAAAATCGGTGCCGGGGGCGGACGAAGACACGGCGACCATGAGCATCGAGGCTGCCCGCAATGCGCTTGCCCGCGCACAGATCGATCCGGCCTCTATTGGCGCTGTCTGGGTCGGCAGTGAGAGCCATCCATACGCCGTTAAACCAACGGGCACCGTGGTGGCGGAAGCCATCGGGGCCACGCCCGCCACTTTGGCCGCGGACTGGCAATTCGCCTGCAAGGCTGGAACCGAGGCCATCCAGGCTGCCATCGGCCTGGTCGGCAGTCACATGGTTGACTACGCGCTTGGAATCGGCATGGACACAGCCCAGGGAAGGCCTGGTGACGCGCTGGAATACACTGCAGGTGCAGGCGGGGCCGCCTACATCATTGGCCCCGAGGAAGAAGCCCTGGCTGTCATTCAGCGCACGTCAAGCTACGTCTCTGACACAACCGACTTCTGGCGTCGGCCCATCACTCACTATCCGAGCCATGCCGAACGCTTCAGCGGGGATCCCGGCTATTTTGGACACGTTATTCCGGCTGCTGAAGAAATGATGGCGACCATGGGGACCAGTCCGCAGGACTATGATCACGTGGTCTTACACCAACCCAATCCCAAATTTCCCACTCGTGCGTTGCGTGAACTGGGGTTCACGCCCCAGCAATGGCAGACAGGGCTGTTGGTGTCGGAGATCGGCAACACCTACGCCGGTTCGGCCTTGATCGGCCTGACCGCCGTGTTGGATGTGGCTGAACCGGGCCAGCGTGTGTTGATGGTCTCTTACGGAAGCGGCGCTGGTTCCGACTCGTTTGACCTGCAAATCACCGATCGCATTGTCGAAGCGCGCAAACAGGCCCCGTCCACTCTCGATTACACCCACAGACGCGTAGTCATTGACTATGCACAATATGTGCGTCTGCGTAAGAAGCTAGCCACGCACTGAGTGTTCACCAGACGATTACCCACATCTATCCCACAAATAACCCACAGTATCCCACACGTCGTGTGGGATACTGTGGGTTATCTACATTCTTCGCTTCTGGTTGACACACTCGAAACTCAACGCTGTGTATCAGGCTCTAGTTCATGTCGGGGTTCATTAGGCATCGACAGTCGCTTCTTTTTCTGCTTCGACGCTGACCTCCAGAGCATGGTCAACGACCTTGTTAATATCCGGAATGTCTTTGCCGGTGGCCAATGCCATTTCCTGGACAAGCCTGTGTCGGGCTTCGCTAAGCATCTCTGCATCAGATCGGTTCAGCGGCTTGTTGTGGCTGCGCCAGGTCAAATCGCGGATCGCGGCGGCGACTTTGGTAGGATAGCCGCTGCTGACAATCGACTGTAGCATCTCTCGGCGTTCTTTGAAGTCTTGGGGAAGAAGCTTGGGGGCCTCAGCCAACATATCAAGAATCTGGCGATAGGTCGACGACGACATGATGCCGCGCAGGCCTACATCTTCGATTCTGCTAAGCGGGATCCGTATCTTCAATTTGCGATCGGGGAAGAAGATTACGCAGTATTTCTTGCTATCATCTGTCGATTCCTGTTCGTCCGCACCAACGATTTCACCTGCACCATGAGCAGGATGAACAACGTTTTCGCCAACCAAGTACTGCATACTCAATCCTTTCCACTAGGGCAACTGGATGCGTTCAGCTGCCATGCCATGCTGTCTACCCATTATACCACAGATGGGAAATGGCTACTTTGGGCTTTGGAAAGGAAGTCAGGCGAAATAGCGTTAACGCCTCCAGAAGGCGGTCTCAGTGCGGGAGGGTTTCAGTCCGCGGCAAAATGAAAAGGGGACCCGGTACTGGATCGTCAGAGATCAATCTGTTCGTGCTCAGGGCCGAATTGGTTCTCCAAGAAATCAACCACGATCTCAGGATCCAGAGCAAGGGCAGGGGGAAGGGGCGGTGTCCGGCGAAAGAAGAGAAAGGACCGAGCGCTCGGTGGGCGTTGGGCGCCGGCCAGAAAGTAGTCTCGAATGTTTGCAGGAAGCTTGGTGTTTGAGTCGGAAAGCCTGGCGACAAAGTGTTGGACATGATATGGCTCTGCAGGGAAATGAGTCTCCCAGAAGAAGCGTCCCAGATCTCGCGAGACGCGCCATTGACTCGAGGTTTGGGACGACGCTTGATTCAAGCGCTGAGTCCATGTCGTAACCGGCCCCTTCCCCGCAGGTGGCGGATAAAATGGCCTGGTCACTTCCCGCTGTCGGCCGGACAGACTCCGTGCCGCCAGCACAATCGCACCCAGTGTAAGCAGTGTCCAGAAGACCCACTGGGGCAGATTCGTAAGGATCAGCCAGAAGAACCAACCGACATAGAGTACAGGCACAACGATCACTTGTCGTACAAAGTCCTCTACCAGGAAGGCCAGCACAATTGTGGCGATAGCGAGAAGGGCGAGCGGAAGAAATCGTTTGATCACGGCTGTTGCGCAGCTGCCCCCCTGTCAATCTCTCTGCGACGGACAGTCATGCGATTGGGAATTGTTCGTTCTTCGCGACCGTAGTCATGAACAATCGCTGTCAGACAGGCAACCGCCTCTGCCTCCTCATCAGGGCCAGGGGTATCAGGGCTGTAACGTGCTGCCTCGAACAATCTTGTCAGCCGACGAATGTGCTCGTCGTCGAAACCCAGCCGCGCTAGATGCTTTTCAAAATCGCGCGCAGTCATGCCGGTATGGCGGGAAACGTTGTTATTTCTGCGTAGCACATCACTCATTTGCGCATAGCAACGCAGGATCACGGCCCTCAGATCACCGCCTTCTTCCAGCTCGGTAAGTGCCGCTTTCGCCTGTTGTGCAACCTGAACTTGGGCGTCCTCTTCGTGAGGCTGTGAGCGTAGTTTCCGCCAGATGAACCAGATCACTAGTACGGCTGCCAGTGCGACCAGAATGTTGATGGTCCAGACGATCCATTCGGGCGTGGACGTTACAATAGCGGGCGGCTCAGGAAGCATGGCGCCGCCCGCGGTGGGCGGCGGCGCCTGAGGAACGCCGGAAAGTGTCTCCTCTTCGACGGATCGAGTCATCATCTCACGGAGCCGATTGAAGGCGAAGAGCAAGGCAATCACGAATATAGCCGTACGGATCAGTTGTCTGCGGAACTGAGGAGAAACGAATGCATAGAGCAGCGCCAGCGGGAGCAGTATCCAGAAGGTCGCGCGCAGCAGGTCCAAAATGGGTTTTCCGCTTACGACGGATGTCAGTGCTGAGGTCGATGGGGCGGCGATCTCGGGCGGAGATGCCTGGGCCAATAGCGCCGCGAAGACGTTGAGCGAACCACCGGGCCGCAGGCTGAGTGTCGAGAGCCCGGACGCGAAGAGCAGGATGATCGTCACGGCTGCGATCAGGAAGAAGAGGGCGACTATGTTATGGCGGGTTCGGCTCTGGTCGTTTGAGTGCATAGCTACCGATTACGACCCAACTTCTTCTGATCGAGCAAGCTTGTCCAGTGTACTGCGCATCTCCACAACGGAGTCGTAATTTGTGGCGGTGTATTGGTCCTCGGGAGGTAGCATCGGCGCTCCGTAGCGGATCTGCGGACGGGCGGCCGTTGACGAGTCGTTTTGCAGACCGCTGAGCGATGCGTGAATCTGCCGGCAGCCGGTGCGGGTAAGAATGTCATGGACGGTGAAGCGGTTCACGCCGCCCGCGGGAAGAATCTCGATACGCCCGCAGGACTTTTCGTGTAGCAAATGGATCGTCTTCAGCCCGTTGTAGGCATTGCTTTCCTGGCCCGACGTCATGATTCGATCCACGTTCAACTCGACCAACTGCTCCATTGCGCGTAGTAAATCGGGCACGACATCGAAGGCGCGGTGGAAGACGACTTCGTATTTTCGATCCAATGTTGAGGAGGCCTTCCTTACTTGTTCGACGAGCATCCGGTTGCGTTTGACGTCAATGGTTCCATCGGAATTCAAGACGCCGAAAGCGATTCCATCAGCGCCATGAGCCAGCAGCAGGTCAATGTCACGTTGCATGGTCGCAAACTCAATGTCGCTGTAGCAAAAACCGCCTGGACGGGGTCTCGCCATGGCAATGACGGGCAACGCGGTGCGAGCTTTCACTTCAATCAGTGCGCCGAGGGAGGGCGTCAGGCCGCCTACGGCCAAGGCGCTGTTCAGCTCAACCCGATCCGCGCCGCCTCTCTCCGCCGTGATACAGTCCTCTACGGAGCCGGCGCTAATTTCTAGAAGGAAGTGTTGGTTTTTCATGCTCTGTTTTCGTCTCAAGCGACAGGCCTTCGAGTACTCAGAAGTCAGGCATTGGGAAAATTCGTGAGTTCTTGGACGCCGAACTGCGGTGGCTGAACTATAGAAGGTCCTCGTCGATGAATTCCGGTCCCGGCCCCGGTCGGCTGGTGATGATACGCTGAACTTCGGGCATGCACGTCAGCCGCTCGTTCACTCGCTCAACGGTCTCCTGTTCGCAGATCAGATGAATGTTGGGGCCTGCGTCGATGGTGAAGTAGACCTGGAGATCGTCGGTCTCTCGCCATTGACGCACCGCTTTCATGATCTTGATGGTCGCGGGTTCCCAATAGAGGAGGCTGGGCGTGCCCGTCATCATCACGCCATGCATGGCGAGCGTATCCTGCTCAATGACTGGACCCAGCTGGGTTATGTCGCGCTTTTCAATGGCTAGACGCACGTCAGTCAAGGCTGTATCAAGACTGTCAATTCGTCCACCATTGAGCGGACTGGTTTTGGCCAGCCTGTGGCCATTTTCGCTGCTGACGCGTTTTTCCGCCGAGCTGACGACGGCCACGATATCATATAGTTCCCAGTGGTCCGCTCCGTAGAGTTGCCTGGCAACACTGGTGGCATCGTCTTTTCCCTGATCCCATTCGACAAAGCCGCCGAATAGGCTTCGACTGGCCGAGCCGCTGCCTTGCCGTGCAATGGCCGACAGCCGCGTGTTGTCGAAATCGAGTCCCAATGCTGCACAGCCGGCTACGGTCAGGGCGGCGAACCCGCTGGCCGAGCTTGCAATGCCGGAGGCCATGGGGAAATTGTTTCGGCTGGCCACGCGTGCCCGATAGTCGACGCCGGCCAGATCCGCGCAGTCGATCCAGATGGCGCACAAGACGAATTGCTGCTCGCTCATCGAGCGTCTTGCCGTCCAGGCTGATGATATCCTGCTCAAGGAGACCTTCACGATCCCATTCTACCGTGGTGGTCGTGTGTGCATCGGCCAGCGTCATGCTGATCGAATTGCTGAGCGGGATGTTGATGGCTTCGTCCAGTACGCCCCAGTATTTAATGAAGGCAATGTTGCTGCCGACACGCACCGTCGTTTTTGTCCCGGTTTTCTTTGTCCCGGCGGGATTGCTGTTCGTCATGCGCCTCGCTCAACCCATTCCTCAAAGCGCCGAATGAGATCGTCGAGTAGCTCATCATGGGCTTTGAACGTAACGGCGACACCGCCATCGACGGATTTGATGTCCGCATGCCAGCCGATTCCTTCGACGCGATCGGGGATTTCGTCAACGCCGCCGCCAAGGCGTTTCAGATACGTTTGCGCTTCGTCCGCTGTGAGGCCGGGAAAGTCCAGTGTCTCTTGGTCGTACTGCTCATCGCTGTCGTATTCGTCGTAGCGGCTATCACGTTCATCGCCGAATGAGGATGTGCTGATTGGCATGGTTGCTCCTTTGCCTCTATTGAAAGCGAGCTGCCGGCTGCAGGTCATTTTCTTGTCGAGTAGGAGTATAGCATAGGTGTCGCCTGTAGGCCTTGCCGGGCCCAAAGGCCGGCGGCTGAGTGGTCATGTTGAGCAGTTGGTGAGGATGCGTGACCAGGGAGCTGTGCCTAGAACGCCGACAATGAATACGCGAAATTGCCTGGCTTTTCAGACTGGCGTTTCCTCACTTAGAAAAAAGCCAACATTTGTGATATATTTGTGCTATGCTATGTGTATAGCGCATGAATCAACATGCTCGTTGGGGCAACTAAAGTCTGTTAAGTAGGCAATCAATTAAGAAGTAGAAATAAGGGAGTTTGAAAATGACAACAGCCGTAGTCGCAGAAGAACAACAACAATCACCTTGGTGGCTTGTACTGCTTGGCGGTATCGCTGCCATATTCATCGGTATCATGCTTTGGACGAATCCGCTGAGGGTTGCCAACGTACTGGTCTGGGCCATTGGTCTTTACTGGCTAATCACGGGTGTCATCTATCTGGTTAGCCTGATCTGGGATCGTCGCCAATGGGGCTGGAAACTCTTTGGCGGTATCATCGGTATCCTGGCAGGTTGGTTCCTGGTCGATGCCGGCGCCATTGAGCGTGTCGCTTCCATGGGTTTTGCCATTGTCCTGGTGTTGGCGATCCAGGGCATCATCATGGGTATCATGGGCTTGATCGCTGCCTTCCAAGGCGGTGGTTGGGGTGCAGGTATCCTGGGCGTTGTCTCCATTGTCATCGGCTTCTTGCTGCTTGGCAACATGTGGGCTGCCGCATTGGTGCTTCCGTGGGTGATTTCGGTCTTCGCCATCATCGGTGGTATCTTCGCCATTGTGGCTGCATTTAGAATGCGCTAGTGTCGTGACGGCTTCTACCGGCGATAGGCCGGTTGAGAACAAGAGGGGCGGGAATCGATTCCCGCCCCTTTTTTGATCTGTGAAAACCTGGTAACGCTATCCCTCACTCAAAATCTGCACCATCGTGGGGCCATCCACGTTTCCGCCGCTGATGATGATGCCTACACGTCCGCTGGGCTTGACGACACCGCTGAGCAAAGCTGCCACGCCCAGCGCGCCTGATGGCTCGACCACCAGCTTCATGCGATAGAAGAGGAAGCGAACCGCTTGCATGATGGCTTCTTCGGTTACCGTCTGCATGTCGTCAACATGCTCCATCACCAGGGGGAACGTATATTGGCCCAGGTAGGGCGTGCGCACACCGTCGGCAATGGTCGGCGGATTGGTGACGGTCTGCAGCGTACCCGTGCGGAAGCTGCGAGTGGCATCGTCGGCCACTTCCGGCTCGATGCCGACCACTTTGCAGGCGGGGTCCATGCCCTTGGCTGCCACTGCGATGCCGCTCAGTAGGCCTCCTCCTCCGCATGGCGCCAGTAGCATGTCGAGCGAACCAATCTCCTTGAACAACTCGAACGCCGCCGTGCCTTGGCCTGCGATCACGTGGGGATGATCGTAGGGAGGAATCACGGTGTACCCATGCTCGGCTGCGATGGTCAAGGCCAGTTCTTCACGTGCGACCGCTGTTGGGTCATATTCGACGACACTGGCGCCATAGTCCTCGGTGGCGGCGCGTTTGGTGGCCGGCGCGTTGTCCGGCATGACGATGACCGCGTCGACGCCAAGCAGCTTGCAGGCCAGCGCCACGCCCTGGGCATGGTTTCCTGATGAGTAGGTGAGCACGCCGCGGCTTTTCTCCTCGTCGGAGAGTTGTGAGATTGCGTTGAAGGCCCCGCGGAACTTGAAAGCGCCGATGCGCTGGAAATTTTCACATTTCAAAAAGACCTCAGCCCCAACACGCTCGTCGAGCGTCCGTGAGGTCATAACCGGCGTCTCGTGCACATGATCGCGCAGGCGAAGCTGGGCACGGACAATATCTTCGAAAGAGACGGAGTCATTCATGGCACTGGGTCCTGGGATGTGGCTTGATCGTACTGGTGGACAAAGCGTACCGCTGAGACCATTATCGACCTTATCGGGTTCTGGTCAAGTTGTTGTAAGCGAAGCCCAGTAATTCTCAATGTGTTCTATCGTAGGGTGGATATCCTTACCCACCAGGCTTCGCTAGGCATCGCTCAACGAGTAAGGATACCCGACCTACGATATGGCATGCCCTTGAAGTCGACTTGCAACGCCATGTTTGAAATGGCTGAGCGAAGCCCGACATCGCGCAGAGGTCGGGCTTCTAACCTGCCGCGATCCTACGGCGTCAATCTGACCATGTCGCGCGGGAAGAGTGTCGCCAATTTCAGATTCTGCAGACCCAGCAGCTGCATCAGCAAGCGCTCCAGGCCGATGGCGAAGCCGCCATGTGGCGGCATGCCGAAGCGGAATGCTTCCAGGTAGCTGGCGAACGGCTCAACGGGCAAGTTCGCCTCTGCCATGGCTCCTAGATAGTCCTCGTACTCATGCAGACGCTGCCCGCCGGTGACCAACTCCGTGCCGCGGAAGAGCAGATCGAACGAGTTTGAATAGTCGGGTCTGGTCGGATCGGCATGGGTATAGAAGGGTCGCTTGGACATCGGATAGCCGGTGACGAACAGAAAGTCGCTGCCATATTCCTCTTGCGCCCATTCGCCCAGCCAGCGCTCGTCCTGCGCTGAGAGGTCCGGCTCGCCACGCACGTCCGCGCCATGCCTGTCGAGAATCAGCGCTTGCGCATCGGCAAACTGAATGTGGGGAATCGTCTCCGGCACCGCCGGCGCCTTGGCCATATGCAGGGCGAGTTCGGCGCCATTACGCTGGTCCAGGCTCGAGAAAACGTGGGCCAGCAGCTCTCGCAGCAGCGCCATCACCGTGAAATGATCCTCGATGAAGCCGAACTCGACATCCAGACTGACATACTCGTTGACATGGCGGGCCGTGTCGTGCGGTTCAGCGCGGAAGACCGGTCCTACCTCGTAGACGCCCTCAAAGACGCCGACCATGATCTGTTTGTAGAATTGCGGGCTCTGGGCTAGATAGGCCGGCTGACCGAAGTAGTCGATGGTAAACACATTGGCCCCGCTCTCGGTGGCCGAGGCCACGATCTTCGGCGTCTGCACCTCGGTGAAGCCCATGCCTGCCAGATGCTCTCGGAATGCAGCCATCACACCGGCAGCCAGGCGAAAGACGGCTCGTCTTTCCGGGTGCCGATTCACGACAACGGCATGATCAAGCTGGCTGTGGATGCCGGCTCTAATCTGGCGTTTGCTGATGATGACCGGCAGCGGCTCACTGACCGGCGTGATCACCTCGATCTTCGGTTGGTGCAATTCGTAGCCGCCCGGCGCCTGGGTTGAAGCCACCACCTTGCCTTCGAGAGTGATGACCGTCTCCGGCTGTAGGTTTTCCTCGGTCAGCGGCTTCAGGTCGGCCTCATTCTCGGTGACGGCCTGTGCTGTTCCCCAGCCGTCGCGCAGCACAATGAAGTTGATGCCGCCCAGTTGGCGGACGGTCTGAACCCAGCCTTGCAGACGAATGGACTCGCCTTCGTGCTGGGCAATCTCGATGGTGCGAATACGTTTCGTAGCAGATTGCATGTTGATGTCTCCTCTTCGGTCCACATCGTCATCCTTCAAATCATTGTCGTTGTCGTTGGCGTCATCATCGCCGTCCATGGCTCATCACCTCCCCGAGTTCACCAGATTGTCCAATACAAAAAACCCCTCGTCCTTTAGGAGGACGAGGGGCTCAACCGCTCGTGGTGCCACAACCTTTCGCTATGCCGTCGCCGGCAAAGCCTCAGTCGGTTCGTCTCGAAAACCCGCCCGGCGACAATGCCGTCAAGATTAAACCGCTACGCTGTAACGGGCGTACCCGGAAACCAACTACTTGCCGCCGTACGGAAGAATTCATCCGGCGCTTTCCCTGGCCGGCTCAAGGGTGTCATTGTCGAGTTGGGCAGTCCGTTCTTTCAGCAATTGAACGGCTCTCTGTGCACTCGCCATCGTGTCGATCGGGCTTGCCGGTCGACCTCGACAATCTGTCCCTCTCATCGCCTTTCGTTGATGAATATGGTCCCGAGAATATCATGGGGCCGGCGTGATGTCAAGCGTTTTTTAGATTTGTCGATTCCTATCCGCTCAGATTTAGAACAGCGATCGACTCCAACATCGGCGGAGAAGACGGCATGGGTTGCTCGCGTCTACTCTTCCTCAAGATTTTGGCCACGCCAGGTCGTCTTCCACACTTGACAACCTGCGGCCCATTTACTAAACTGATTGGTGTCAAGTATCTCTTCGCCAGGAAGGTTGCAGCGCACCCTCCACAATGATTGACGCCAAAAGGATTATCGGTCGCTCTGGTCCCGCTTGCGTGTTCACACGTGCTTCATTACTATCATTCCGAACTATCGTTTGTGGCCCGCGGTTTCCTATCGCGGGATGAACCCGGTACAGGGTTTTCCAGACAGGCCCATGACATTTCCCGAGTATGTGGTCAACTATGACGGCAAAGCAATCCGACTTATTTTAAGCATATTCCTACTCTGTATAAGGAGACAATGATGCAAGCATTCGATCGACGGCTTTGGATGGTGTTGGTGGTGATTGGGCTGGTTCTGGTTGGCATGTCGTTTGGCAGCCCCGTTTTGGCGCAAGATGCGACACCTGTGCCGACCGAGGAGCCGATGGAAGAACCCACAGCTTTGCCGACCGAGGAGCCAATGGAAGAACCCACGGCTGCGCCGACTGAAGAGCCAATGGAGGAGCCAACGGCTGCACCGACTGAAGAGCCAATGGAGGAGCCAACGGCTGCACCGACTGAAGAGCCCATGGAGGAGCCAACGGCTGCGCCGACTGAAGAGCCCATGGAGGAGCCAACGGCTGCGCCGACTGAGGGCCAATGGAAGAACCCACGGCTGCGCCGACTGAGGAGCCAATGGAAGAACCCACGGCTGCACCGACTGAGGAGCCAATGGAAGAACTCACGGCTGCGGCCACTGAGGAGCCGCTTCCTGAACCAGATGAACTGCCGGTCACGGGGGGCAGTGACAACACGACGACGATCTTTTTCGTGTTGGGCTTCGTAGCGCTCTTGGCAGGTGCTTACGCCTTCTACACACGCCGACAGGCTGCCGCGTAGATCGGCGGGTGGGTGCTCGCTTGGCCAGACCGACGCTTTGAAGTCAGGCCTGTTCTGTGGATCGCTGTACCGTATGGTTGAGAATCTCTAAATCAGTAGTTCACGATTTGTCATGGTGAGCGAGTATTTTCGAGCACGTCACTCTGGCAAAAGGCCGGCGAAGAATCTCGCTTTTCAACAAATCGTGAACTACTGTAAACCCCGAAATCTCGGCAGCCAGAAATGGTTGCTCTCGTAGAAATGTCAGTCTAGGCGGAAGTTGAGCATGTTTCTGGGATGAGAACGCCAGAGGTGGACAAGAACCGCCCGTAGGCGATGGAGCGGTGTCGGTGAAAGCCGGCACCGCTTTCTAGTTCTGGTACAGTACGCTTCCCGATAATACTATGCCGTATGGTAGGAAGGCTCCATTCATACGACGATCGAAAGCCTAGCATCATGTTTTCCGATGGTAGCTACGCTACACCTGAGCCATCTTCTCGCGCAGGAACGCCACACATACCGGCACCTGTTTTTCACTCAGACTATGTAGGACCAATGGCCCATCATATGAACTCTGCTCAAGCAACTTGATGTAGTAGCTGTAATCGAGCAGCCCCGTACCGGCCGCCTCATGACCGGCCTCGCCGTCTCGACTGATGTCCTTGGCGTGGGCCAGGACAATGTCGTCGCCCAGTAGATCGAAGGCATCATCCAATATTCCATGCTGCCGATCCAACGTGCCGCTTGGGAACACGTTGGCGCCGTCCATGATGATCTTGAGGTAGGGTGATGAAATTGCGTCCAACAAGCGACGCGCTTTCTGCGGCGAGCTGACCACGTTTGAGACTTCAGGCTCGACGCCAAGCACGATATCGTGGTCGGTGGCGATCACAACGGCCCGTTCCACTGTCGCCAGCATATCGGCCCACGCCTCGGGCGTTGCGTTATCGGGATGGTTGCGCCACATGTTGGTCGCATCGCGTGTGCCTGTGCAAAGGGTCACGACGTGGGTTCCAAGTGGCTTCGCGACCCCGGCCAGCACACACAGGCTACGCAAGCCTGCCTCACGTACGGCAGGATCGGGGTGGATCATGTTGAATGTGCCGGAGAGCGACGCCATGTTCAGCTTGCGGTCGATTATCGCCTCACGGACACGCGCCACTGTCCCATCATCCACTGCATCGGGCATGGATGGGAGCCCTGCGCTGATCATGTTGAACTGGATGTCACTGATGCCCTGTTCAACAACAGCGTCGAGCACTTCTTCTACGCTCGGGCGTTGGAAAGTGCGTGCGAATATGCCAATGTGCATTAGACGCCTCCTGTTGTTTTGGCGAGTTCTACTCGCTCCCCGCTTGCGGCCGAGTGTGACAAGGCGACCATTGCGCGCATAGCCGCCACGCCATCGTCGACCGATGCGCCTACCTGGGGCGCCCCATGCATAATTGTATCGGCGAAGCCCTCGATCTGTAGCTTGTAGGTGAACGCATCCTGGCCTAGTGGCCGTCGATAGAGGTCATCTTTGATGGAAAAACATTCGACCTCGCTGGACTTGTGGAACCAGGGCAGATGAATGCGCCCGTTGACGCTGCCGTACTCGCCATAGGCCCGAAACCCTTCCTCGAAGTCGCCGCGTACGGTTACCGTCAGGTCCAGGTGACCGACGGCGCCGCTGGCGAACTCGACCGACGCGAACCAGCAATAGGCGCCGAATTTCTCAACCAGCCTCGCCTGCACCGATACCATCTCGTCGCCCAATAGCCTTGCCATGTCGACCATATGGCTACCGTGGGTGAGCATGAAATAGCGCCGCTTGTCCGCCTTGGGATTGCCGCTGGGCCGGCGCATGGTGCTGCTTGTGATGGGGATGGGCTGTAAGTTGTCGGTCATCGTATAGCGGTGAAGCGAGTCGTTGTACCACACCTTGAGCGCCATCAGCTCGCCCATTTCGTCGCGCATGAAATCGCGTGCAAAAGCGACGCCAGGATCGAATCGACGGTTGTTGCCGACCTGAAAGACGCGGTCACTCGCATGGACCATCGCTGCCAGTTCCTCACATTCTTCGATGGTCACGCCCAGCGGTTTCTCCACCAAAACATGCTTCCCGGCCGCGATGGCCCGTTGGCAGAGGGGTACGTGATATTGGTCGGCTGTGGCGATGAGGATCGCTTCAATTGCTGGATCGGCGAGCATGTCGTCGTAGTCGTGGTAGATCGTGCGAGGTTCGTGGATAGCGGCCATACGTGCTGTCAGGTCCTCAGCCACATCGCAGATAGCATACAGTTTAGCATTTCGTGCCTTGCGGCAGGCATCGAAATGAGCAAACTGGGCGATCGGCCCACACCCCAACACTCCTACTCGCAGCAGACGTTCTTCCTTTTGAATCAAGATTCTCCTCCGGCTTCCTCCGTGCTTCCACTGCAGAAAGCCTCATCTCGACACCAATGAGGCCACTGCAAAATGCCTTTTCTTGACACGAATTGATCAGTTCCTTATCTGTGGCTATCTGTGAGTCCACTGCAAAAAGAGATCCTGACACGAATTTACACGAATTATCACGAATCTTCTCTCTGGGGCAATGACACAGTTCGTGTAAATTCGTGACCATTCGTGTCAAGAAAGGGCTTCTTGCAGTAGAGTCACCTGTGGCCAATGTTTGTCTTACAGCAGACTCAGGTTTCAATCAAGCTCGATCCCCAAAATGTCGCCGGGACTCACCTGGTACAGATGGGCCAGTGAACGAAGTTCGTCCAATGTGAGGCGTCGATCCTTGTACTCCATATCAAAGAGAAGTTGCTGCGACAGGCCGGTCTCTTCTTGGATCTGCGCGTAGCTGAAGCCATGCACCGCTCGCAGCTGTTGCAACAGCGCGGCGACGCGCTTGCGCGATAGCTGGCGGACCGATTCCCGCGCATCGACTTCGATCTCTTCGACAGGCTCAGTGACCCGCTTCTGGCCCAAGCGCAATCTCGCAATCGATGTCTTTAGGCTTTGGATATGGTAGTTGTAACTCATAGTAGGGTCTCCATATCTCGCCAAGGATTGGCCGTCATTGATACTGACACTTCTACGAGATCATGATATTCGTAGGTCCGGCTACCAGGCTGAGTTGTTCAATCGCCGGTCCTAAGTGGCGAGACTGACAGATTAATTGTGACAGATGGCCTAGGTTTGTGCAAAAGGAAACTTCGTTTCGTACCTTCCGCAAAGGGCAGGGTACAATTGTCCGGCGTATTGGGACCACGGGTGAATGATCATACAGCCATCTATATCACAGCTACCAAGTGAGGGAATTTCGCATGCGCTATCTGTTTCTCATGGATCCGCTTGAGACAGTCAATATCAAGAAGGACACAAGTTTTGCCTTCATGGAAGCTGCCCATGAAAAGGGGAACCAAGTCTATTACGTGCCCAAAGGCGGCATTTCGTTGATCGAGGGTGATGTGGTCTTCACGGCCGCTTTGGTGCAGCCCCAACGGATCGCCGAACAGCCCTTTCTTGTCGGCGATACTGTGCGGCTGACCGCTGCCGAGGTTGATGCCGTCTTCATCCGACCTGATCCGCCCTTTGACGACGAGTATCTCATGAACACGTGGCTGCTTGATCATGCCACCAAGGATACACTGGTCATCAACAGCCCATCGGGCGTACGTACGGTCAACGAGAAGGTCTGGGCCACCCGCTATGTTGATCTCCTGCCCAAGACTGTGATTACCCGTCAGATACAGGATTACCACGATTTCCTTGCCGCTCAGGGTGATGTCATTGTCAAACCGACCAACGGCCATGGCGGCAAGTCCGTCTTTCGTGTTCAGCAGGGTGACCTGAATGCCAATGTGGTCTTCGAGACGCTGACCAACATGGGCAAGCAGGAGGTCGTCGTGCAGGAGTATCTGCCTGCCGCAGCCGAGGGAGATAAACGCATTTTGCTGCTGGACGGCGACTACCTGGGTGCGGTTCTGCGCGTGCATGGCGATGACGACCATCGGAACAATTTCTTCTCAGGCGGGCATGCCGAGGAAGCTGTGATCACGCCAAGGGAGAAGGAGATTATGGCGGCTTTGAAGCCTGAGTTGCAGCGGCTGGGCCTCTACTTTGTCGGCATCGACATCATCGGCGACACGCTGGTCGAGGTCAATGTGACATCGCCCACCGGCATCCAGGAGGCCAGCGATTATGCCGGTGAGCGTCTGGCGGATCGGGTGATCGATTTCGTAGACAACTTGACGACGTTATAGCTGTGCAGGCCGACTTCCGATGGCACAGGTGACTGTGCTGCAAAGAAGAAAATTCGCCACAGATAGCCATGGACAAAAAATTGACTTTCACAGCTATCTCGTCTGTGTCCCATCCTTGTTTCATCTGTGCAAATCTGTGGCAAAAAAGGCTTTGCAGTGGAGTCATGGAAGGTTTGCACAGAACTGCGGGCAAAGCTATTCTCGCGCGGATGGCAGACGTAGAATCGCCGTGGAAACGGCCAAGCCTTCGACGGTCTCAACCGAAAACTGCACGTTGTTGGACTTGACCATTGCGCCCGGTCTGGCCACATCGCCCAGGACTTCCATGATCAGCCCGCCGACGGTCTGTGCATCAATATCGGGAAACTCGATGTCATAGTGCTGAGTCAATTCATCGAGCAGAAGATCGCCGCGCACGCGCAACGTGTCGGCGCTTATTCTTTCCACGGGATCCTGCTCGCGATCGAACTCGTCTTGGATCTCGCCGATCAATTCCTCCGCCAAGTCTTCAAGGGTAACCAGACCGGCTGTGCCGCCATACTCATCGACCACGATGGCAATCTGAATGTGCTCACGCCGAAAGCGGGGCAGCAGTTCGTCCAGCGGCAATGTCTTTGGGACAAAGACGGGCTGGCGCATCAGCGAACGCAGATCAAGAGGCGAATCGCCGCTAACCATATGTCGGGCCAGATCTTTGCTGTGCAAAATGCCGACCACATGATCGCGGTCCTGGTCATAAAGGGGATAGCGTGAATGAGGTTCGGCCATGATGTGGGCCATGATCTGGTCAAGGTCGGCGTCAAGGTCAAGGCCCACTACCTGTATGCGCGGCGTCATAATCTGCCCTACAAAGCGTGCCTGAAAATCGAGTATATTCGCTAGATAGAGCTGTTCATCGGCGCCGAGCAGACCGCCCTCCGTGCTCTCGTCCACGATGTAGGCAAGCTCTTCGGTGGAGATTAGCTTGCTCTGGGGATCGACCAACGGGACGCCGACGAGGCGCAGAAGCGTGTCGCCCAGCCAGTTGAGCACGGTTGTCAGCGGGCGAAAGATGCGCTCTGCGATGGTCATGGCCCTGGAAAGGCGCACAGCGGTCCCCGCTGCCGATTGCAGCGCCAAAGACTTTGGCACCATCTCGCCCACGACAACATGGAGATAGGTCAACATGGAGACGGCGAGCAGAGTGGCCACGGTATGGGCCATTGCCGTGCCGAACCATCCCAGGCTTTCCAGCGGATGCAACAGCCAGTGGGCGATCACCCGCTCGCCGTACATGCCCAGTCCCAGGCTGGCAATCGTGATACCAACTTGGGCGGTTGAGATGTAGCGGTTCATCAATGCCTGATCGCGCAAGGTTTTGAGAACATGTTCTCCCGCCGCCGAACCGGATTCGGCCATCTGTGCCGCCTGGGTGCGAGGTGTTGCAGCAATGGCAAACTCGGCAGCCACGAAGAACCCGTTGACGGCGATCAGGATGATGATGATCAGAATTGGGATTAGCACGGTTCGACTCTCTTTGACGTGATGGCTTGGTGCTTCGAGACCTCATGGGTCAGCAGGAAAATGGGGCGGGTATCCACGCGCATCGAGCCAAGGCTTATGCTAAATCTGCCACCGGTTTGAACCGGTAAGCAGCAACGGCTGAAGCCGGCTGCTAAGAGCGAAAAGCCGCCCCAGCGGCTGAGATCTAGCGCCTGAGGGCGCTTTTCGATGTTAGCGGCGCGATTCTATCCCTGCCTAAATCGACGGCAACGCGAGGCATATCGCTTAGCTTGATGCGCACGGGCAGGGATATCCGCCAGGTTCTCTCTTTAACCTATCTGCTTCAGGGCTCATGCGTTGCTCTGTAATAGCCGGTCGACCTGTTCAATTTGCTCCGGCGTCGCTGCAAAGCTGACCGATGCAATGCCGTGCTGGTAGATGGCCTCAATCTTAAAGACTATTTCTGCTTTTCCGGCGTCCACTAGGACGGTATCGCCCCGTCTCGGTGTGGCCCCGACTTCCTTGAGTGCCAATCCGCCAATCGTGTTGACCTCATCGGTCGGCAGCAGCAACTCAAACGTCTCGTTGATATCGCTGACTAGCACGTCGCCGCGCACGTAGATTCGCTGGTCTTTTACACGGATCGGCGGATTCTCTGCATCAAATTCATCTTCAAATTCGCCGATGATCTCCTCGATCAGGTCTTCGAACGTGATCATGCCGGCGGTGCCACCAAATTCATCCACGACGATCACCAGATTGTGATGGGCCTGCTGCATGAGCGACATGACTTCTCCGATTTCCAACGAGTCGGGTACATGCAATGCTGGGCGCATCAGGGCGCGAACCTCGGGTTCTGAGATATCGCCTTCGCCGGTTTCGAGTTGAGTTGTACGCCGGTAGCGGGCGTTCATCAGATCCTTGAGATGTACAATGCCAACAATGTTGTCAACCGTCTGCTCATACAGGGGGAGTCGTGAGTAGGGTGACTTGGCCAGCATCGTGAAGAGATCGTTGCACGACTGATTGGTCTCCCCGATCAGCATGCGATTGCGGGGGATCATCACCATGCGTGCGGTCAATTCGCGCAGGTGCAGTGTGTTGACCAGCAGACGCCGTTCTTCTGCGTCAAGCCGGCCGCCTGCCGAGCTTTCCTCGACCAGCATAACGATCTCTTCCGGTGAATGGACGTGTGCATGCTCAGCCACTGCGTTGCTGCCCATCATGCGGAGGATGACGCGGCCACTACCGTTGAAGATCCAGATCAAGGGACGAAAGATTGTCACTGACCATTGCATGGGTCGCGCCGTCAATATGGCAAGTTTCTCCGGATACTGGAGGCCAACATTCTTCGGAACGAGTTCGCCGAGTACGACCTGCAGGATCGTGAGGAATAGGAGGATGGCGACCGCGGATACTGACTGGACCAGGATGCCGGTGCTCGGCGCAAGCTGATCGATCCATGGCTGTGCGAACGCTAGCAGACGGGCCTGGCCATAGTAGCCGACCACCAAACTCGAGACAGTGATGCCGATCTGGCAGGCCGCAACATAGGTGTCGAGGTTGTGTGGATCCTCGACAACAGAGAGCATGTATTTGGCCAGCTTGTTCTCTTCATCCGCCATTTGGGAGAGCCGCGCACGCCTGGCGCTCACCGTTGAGAACTCTGCGGCAACATAGAGCGCATTGAACGCGATAAGCAGCGCCAGAATTGAAAATGTGACGAGAATCGACATCGATAATTACTGTATCTCTATTTCAACGAGAATGAGGTCGGAACGCACCGCCTGACCGGTCCTGCCGCTGGATGCACGGACGCTATACGTCGCCGATTGGGAGCCGGCGTCGGCCGGCACTGAGAGCGTGAGGTTGACGGTTCCGCTGTTGCCGGGCCCGACATTGTAGAGCGTGATGGTGTTGGCAGCACAGACGCCGTCCGTTCGACAGATCTGTGATGACCAAGGCCCTGCTTCCACAATCTCGACGGCGAGATCGTCCGGCTCACTGCCTAGATTGGAGGTCGACAGCCCGATGGCGCACGTCGTCCCGGCCGCACACTGTTGTTTGCTTCCACCGATTACACCCAGGTCAACGCCATAGGTGACCACACGGGTCGGCGTTGTGGGTGGCGGTTGCGGCGTCCACGTCGCGGTAAATTCGGGGACCGGTGTAAAGGTCACCGTCGGCGTGTGGGTCGGCGTCGGCAGCAAGGGCGTGATCGTTGTGGTGTACTCCTCGGTGATCCCGTTGGGCAGTACGACAAGCAGGTAGAGGATGTCGCCGTCGTCATCAATGCATTCCTCTTTGCTTCCTTCGCCCGGCACGCCTAGACCTTCGTAGTAGACTTCCTTCACATTGCGCACATTCCAGAACACCTCGGTGCATTCACCCGGTCTGATAATCGGTTCTTTGGCCTTGAAGATCACAATCGGCGGCCCGTAGGTCGCCGTCGGGCTGGGCGTCGTCGTTGGGGTATTCTCTTCAACTACCTCGACGATTTCAAAGGTCGGCGTCGGTCGACGAGTCGGCGCATCCGGCACCGGTACGTTGACATCGATCAATGGCGCAGGCGTCGGCGGCACCACAACGACTGGCGTCGGCGCTTGCGCCACGTTGCCGGAGTCCGTGCCGCCAGTTGAAGAGCCGACTGCGGGCCCGGTCTGTGCGACCAGAGCCGGGGTCGCCGTCACCGCCACCGGAAAATCAAACGTTGGTGTAGGCGGCGCAATCAGCACGGCTCCTACAGGGGCTGTACCCCCGATTTCGGTCTCCGGTGTCGCAGTGATGACGATCAGAAGTGGGGCTTCAGGCGCTTGATTTAGGGCGCCTACGACGCTGTTCCCTGCTTGACCCTGCGATGCACGGATGGTGCTGCTGACGGTCTGCCAGCCGAGATAGACGGCAAAAGTACTGCCACAGAGGAAGACCATCAAGAAAAGCAATCCGGCTCCAAACCAGCCCCACATGCGTCTTTCGGCTGCAGAATCGTTGGCAAGATCTGCGAGCCCTTGGTCCAACTCGCCCAAGTTGGCGCTCAACCAGTCGGATGCCAGGGGCTCTGCGTCAGGCTCAACTCCTCTGCCGCCTGCTCCCGTCTGTTCACTGCCTGCGCCCAGCGCGGCACGATAGCGCGGACAGTAGGTGTGCCCGCTGGCCAGACAAAACGTTGCCTGATCAGTGAGTATCACCGTTGCGGCATCGCCCACGCCGCGTTCGTCGATAGCCAAGCATCGATTTTCGAAGCTTGGATACTCGACATTGGGGCCACGGACATTTCGTTCGTCCAATGTGCCTAGATGTGGACAGACTGCGTTACCCATTCGGGCCTATTCTTCCATTTCTTCCCACAGGTCGGAAGCGAGTGACAGTGCCTCGTCGATGGTTGTGACATCGCCGGCAGCCTGTGCTTCCATCAGCTTGCCCATGAGCAATCCCACAGAACGGCCTGGCTTCAGATCAAGGTGTGCCATGAGCGTATGCCCGTCCAGCAGGGGCCTGCGGCGCACATCCATTTGCCCCTGGTCATCGAAGACATAGCCGACGATCTGGGCGATATGATCGAGGTACTCAGGCCACGACGGCGGCATGCCCTCGTAGACTGCTTGAACGTCGGCTAGCGCCAACATTGCCGTGTCTATGGCCGTCGCCTCGCCCTTCCGTCCGCCGACGTCACGCACAAAACGGTGAAGCGCCCGTCTGCTAATCGGTGCGTCAGCAAAGCTGGCATGGAGGTGATGAGGGCGCATGTGCGCCTCGATCACGTCTCGAGACAGTACAATCTCCTGGCGGCTGAAACGCAGATGCGCCAACCGAGCTGCTGCCATTGTAGCCCCTACCGACTCGTGCTCAAAAAAGCGTAGCCTGACGCCCCCGTCTGCCCCGAACCCTGCCTTCGCCTCCATTTCGGTTGCCGTTGCGGTTTCCATTCCCGTCTCGGGCTGAGAAATCGCCACTTCGGTCTGCGTTTCCGGCTTGCCGATGTCGTGTAGCAGTGCATGCCAGAGTAGCCAATCGGCATGTTGCCGGCCTCCGGCGGTGCTTCGCATGAAATGACGATGGAGCGGTGCTCGCCATGGCCGAAGCGCCGATTGCCACTCGTTCTGCGGCTGGGCGTCGATATGGTCCGAACAGAGCCACTGGCGGATCTCAACGGCGTAGCGCATGGTCGCCAGTGTGTGTTCATAGACGTCCAAATGGTGGGGCGGCGACTGAGCCACGCCCATCATGGCTGTCACCTCAGGTAGGATCGTTCTGAGCAGCCCCAATGCCTCAGCATCGCTGATGGCTTTGTCCGGTTGGGAAGTGGCGAGCATCTTCCAAAGTTCATCGCGCAGTCTTTCAGGGCTGGTAAGTTGAATGGTGTCCGCAATGCGTTCGATCTGATTGCGCGTTTCCCGCTCGATGGTCATATCGAGTGCGCTGGCAAAGCGTACCGCACGCAACATGCGAATCGGATCCTCAGCCAGCCCGGTCTGGCTGACACGTCGCACGAGACCGACGCTCAGATCGGCCTGGCCTCCCACAATGTCAATCAACTCGACGCGGTTTCCGGCGCGTATCGCGTAGGCCATGGCATTGATGGTGAAATCACGACTGCGCAGGTCGCTCTCGAGACCGAGGCCGCGCATGCTGGCCACGTCGCAGATCAGCGGATCGGCGCCTGGCGCCATGAATATTAAGCGCCCGACATCGTGCACATCGTCCATCGGGTAGAACGCCCACCCGAGCCGATCCGCCACCCGCCGGGAGATACGAATCGCATTTTCATACACTGCCAGATCCAGATCGGTTGTCTCTTCCGTGAGACCCATCAGCGAATCGCGCACCACTCCGCCCACGATGAAGATCGGTGTCGTCTCCTCGAGCATGGCTTCGACCAGCGCTTGAAATGCGGGATGGTGCGGTTTCCAGGTCATGGGCATCACCCTTTCTGCCCAATAAACTTCCATGGAGCGACAATCTGTTCCAGCCAGTCGATGAAATAGTAGAGGGTAAGGCCCAGAATGCTCATCGCGACCACGCCGGCATACATCTCCGAATAGGCAGCCCGCCCCCAACTTTGGATCAGGATGTAATAGCCCAGGCCGGAGGTCGTTGCAAAGCTCTCGGTGAAGAACAGAACGGCGATCGCTGTGCCCACAGATAACCGGAGCGCTGTCAACACGGCTGGAATTGAGGCCGGTGCATAGACGAATCGGAAGAGCGCGATGCGCCCCGACCCAAGCGAACGGACACTGCTGATCAACTCTGGGCGGATGCTCGTGGATTCATCACGTACTACGACCAGGATTTGAAAAAACAGTATCACCGAAATCAAGGCGATCTTGCTCAGATTGCCGATGCCGAGCACAAGCAGGAAGACCGGCAGAAGTACGACTTTGGGGATCGGATAGGCAATGTAGATCAGCGGGGAAAACAGACTGTTGACCCTGGGGCTTTGACCCAGAATCAGACCGGCGGGGACAGCCAATATCATTGCCAATACCATACTTGCCAGCACCCGCCAGGCGCTCACAACAAAGTGCCAGGCCAGGTCGCCGTTCAACAATTCCTCAAAGAAGGTTGACATCACAAGGATGGGCGGTGGGAGTATTGGATTGTCGATCAGCCAAGCCGCTATCTGCCAGATCACAAACGTCGACAGTATGCCCAGCGTCAGTTGTCGCCACTGCATTCTCGCTCTTGTCCTGCCTGTTAGGTTTGTTCTTCGTCGAGGCGTCGGCGCAATTCTGTAAGGGTCTGCTGATAGGCTTCGCTCTTGCGGTAGCCCGATTCGCCGGCGTGTGGATTGTCGATAACGATTGCCTGTCGGTTGGGTGGTCTTGACAACACCAGAATCTTACGTCCCAGGTAGGCGGCTTCGTCCACACTGTGGGTGACGATGATGGTGGTGACGCCCAGTTCAGATTGAATCTCCGCAACCAGATTCTGTAGGTTCTCCCGAATGACGACATCCAGCGCAGAGAAAGGCTCGTCCATTAGAAGCAGGTTGGGGCGCAATGACAGCGTACGTGCGATGGCGACCCGTTGTCGTTGTCCACCGCTCAACTGGGCCGGATATTTGTCTGCCAGATGATCGATCCCGAGCCGTTTCAACCAGGCGTCGGCCTCGCAAGGCGGCAGGTGTGGCGGATACGGGCGTGCTTGCCCTTGGACTCCATCTTTGTTTCGGTAGAGTTTGCCGATTCGCAGCCCCAAGGCTGCATTGGCTCGAACAGTGGACCAAGGCAACAGGCCGTGATCCTGCAAGATCAGGCCGGTGCTGGCTCGTGGCCGGAGCGTCGGCAGGCCGTCGACCAGGATTGTCCCGGCATTTGCCTGTTGCAAGCCGCTCAGCAAATAGAGCAACGTGGTCTTGCCACATCCGGACGGCCCGAGAATGGCCCACATTTCGCCCCGCTCAACGGACCAGGCGAAATCATCAAATATCGGTGTCTCGCCGCCGTAGCCAAAACGCAGTTCGCCAACGGTGACAATCGGTTGGACCGAAGATTCTGTAGCAACGTCGCCCCTGCTGATCGCTGGATCAGGTGCTTGCACTGGCTTCTTCCTTTACTCCCAATGAGTCCGTTGCAAAAAGTCTTTTTCGCCACAGATGACTCCACTGCAAGAACAGAAAATTAGCCACAGATGGACACAGATAAACGCAGATGAAGAGCATTTTTCTCTGTCTTTCCTCTGTGGTCTCTGTGCCCTCCTCTCTGCCTCCGTGGTGAATCAGACTTCTTTGCAGTGGAGTCATCTGTGGCAAATTTCCGTTCTTGTAGCAGGGTCATCTGTATGACGGATCGACCACTTCCAAGTACGTCAGCGGAGCATCAATCAGGCCCTCGGTGACGGCCCAATCGACAACGTCTTGGACCTGGGCTTCGGATGGAATTGCCTTGACCGCGAATTGAGGCAGCCTGTATTGGGCCTGCAGTGGTTCAGGCACGCGTGTGTTTTCGATGAGCACATTGTCGAAGGCTTCCGGGTCAGCGTTTATCGCATTGACGGCCCGGTCCCATCCGGCGACGAGCGCGTCCACCGAGGCCGGATGGGCATCAATGGCATCTTGGCGGCAGACAATGACGCTGACCGCGATTTCGGGATTGGATGCGTCATCGAGAACGAGTTTCGCTCCCTGGAGCTTTGCTAGAGAAGCCAGCGGATCGGGCAGAATCGCGGCGTCGACCTGGCCACTGAGCATCAATTCAAGGCGTACAGGGATCGCAGGCACGTTCGTCGTTTCGATCTCCATCGGGTCCAGGCCTGCGAAAGTCAACATCCGATCGTTCCAGTAGTCGATTACGGTGTTTTCGGAAATTGCAATGATGGCTCCTGCCAGTTGATCCGGCGTTGTGATCCCGCTCTGCGGCGAAGCCAGCAGAAAGAAGATCGGCTGCTCGGCTGATGCCTGCCGGGCCGTGCTGATGATCTTGAGCGGATTCGCATTGCCTGCATTGGTCAACGCGACACCGTTGATGTCGGTCAACGCACACTCAGCCGCGCCGGTCTGAACGACGGTGTCGCGCTCCGCGGCGCTGCTTACCGGGATCAGCTCGATCTCGACGCCGGCCTCGTTGAAGTAACCCTCCTGTACCGCCACATAGAATGGGACCACATCGGTGATAGGTAGGACGGCCACGCTCAAGGATGCAGGCTCCTCATCTACCGGTTTGCCGGTACCGGCATCTCCAGAAGACGGAGCGACAGGTGAAACGCAGCCCGCCAGGAGCGCCAAAACGAGCATTGCCGTCAAGATATTGATGGGCCGTAGAAGGCTCTGCGATGTCATTCTGCTCCTCATCTTCTTACTGCACTCTCTTTCGATTTTCGTTCGCCTGAATCTGATCCATGCCTGAGACTGATCTCATTCCAATCAAGTTCGAAATCCTCCATTTGCGAAGAAGATCCGGCTCCTCCCCCCGGTCTCGTACGGGCTGGGCGGGCAGCAATTGATTGCCTAACTGGATATGTACCCAGTTGCTTGATTATATCAGTAGTGCGACTAGTTTCCATAACGAAATGTGGCTAGCAGCACACCTGCCAGCACAAGTAGACCGCCCAAAAGCTGTTGGGGCGAGGGGAAGGTGTCGAAGAGGAGAAGCGCCCAGCCGATGGCGATCACGGGACTGAGTGTGAGGATCACAGCAAAGAGACTGATAGGGAGTCGACGTAGGGCCAGGTAGTAGAGGCTGCGGCTGATTACGACATCGACGGTTCCGCCCAGAATAAGCAGCGCCCAGGTGGAGCCGGTAGGCCAGGCCAAGGCGTTTTGGCCGACCGCAATGACGAAGAGAAAGCCGGTCGTGAAGAGCAAACGAAAGAAGAAGAAATTGAGGAAATCCATGTCTCCACCGTAGCGTTTGACGATTGCGGCGTGAAGCGCATAGAGAAACGTAGAGAAGACTATCATTAGCGAACCGACCCGCAGATATTCAACCGGCTGAAACGTGATGACAAAGACGCCGATGACGGCGACGATTGCGCCGGCGATCTGACGCCGAGTTAGTCGGTCGTGCAGCCAGAATAGGCCGAACCCGATGGAATAGACTGTGGTCATCTTGCCCAACATGGAGGCGGTGCCGGCGTCAATGAAGCCCACCGCTGCGTAGTTGATCGCCGTGCTTGTGGCGACGAGCAGCCCGACGACGGTAAAGAAGATCAGGTGCTCTCTGGCGACTCGAACGCGCAGTCGTCCCGTGAATAATCCGAATAGGCCCACCTCCAACGTGCCGATGGCAAGGACGTACATGGCTGAGACCCATGGCGAGATGTGCGGCAGGAGGGCACGCGCAAAGATGAAATGGAGACTGTCCACGAGCAGTAGTAGCGCAAATAGCGTGCCGCTACTGACCCTGCGATCTCGGGGTTGCGCTGACTGCATAGTCGATTTCCCATGGCAGAAGTCTTATCATTTGCGACTGATTTGTGATTGTGCAAAATTTCACCTTTGCCGATTCCTGCGGTATGATCCTTGATTGTGATCGGCGCACGAACCGAGTGTACCAGCCACGGACATGCGCCACAAACTGGCGTTCCATACGGATAGTAAAAAGCGCTGTATGGAGCGTTTCGTAAAATCTGACAACGTCAATGTCGCTGTTGTCCCAAATTCGATTCTGTCCCTGGGCCCGCAGCGGCAAAGGCGCACATTGAGAAGGTCGTTTTGGCCGAGGTTGGTCGCGGACAGGCATAATTACCGATCGGTGTGTCTGCTCATGTATGAAATGATCCTCGTTTTCGCCATCTTGGCGGTCACCATTCTCCTATTCGTCAGCGATAGGCTGCGTTTGGATCTCGTGGCCATCCTCTCCCTACTTACCCTGCTGTTGACCGGTATCCTCACTGTCCCTGAAGCACTGGCCGGTTTTTCGGCATCTATCGTCATGATCATTGCCTGTCTCTTCATTGTCGGCACGGCGCTCTTCAATACCGGCGTCGCTTCGTCGGTGGGACGCTGGCTGGGCGCAACCGCCGGTACCAGCGAAGTACGAGTCGTTGTTCTTCTCATGCTTATCGTGGCGGTGCTTTCAGCCTTTATGAGCTCGACCGGTGCAGTCGCAGTGTTGCTACCGGTGGCGGTCAGCCTGGCTCATGATGCAAAAACCTCACCGACCAAACTGCTCATTCCCCTGGCCATGGGTTCCCTGATCGGTGGAATGTTGACGCTGATCGGCACGCCGCCCAATATGGTCGTCAGCGAGGAATTGGTTCGGCAGGGGTATGCGCCTTTCGCCTTCTTTGACTTTACACCCATCGGTCTGGTGATCCTCGTCTTTGGTGTCATCTATATGGTCGTAATGGGGCGTCATCTGCTGCCCGGTGCGCCACGATTTCGGACTGTAGAGGGCGATGGAACATCCTCTTCAGGCGGTTCGACCGTCGATCAGCTGTGTGAGCAATATCACATCAGCGACAACATGTATCGATTACGTGTACGTCGCGCCTCGCCTCTCGTCGGTCACACCCTGGCCGACAATGACGTCGCGCACGAGTATCGTGTGAACGTCGTCGAGTATCAGCCCTGGCCAAATGAAGAGGCCCCGCCGCTGCCGTCGCGGCCGGTGACGCCTGAGACCGTCTTCGATCCCCACGATATATTGCTGGCCCAAGGCGCGCCCGAGGATATTTCACGACTCTGCCGCCAGCTCGATCTGGGCGTGCGGCCGCGTGAAGGCGCCGGACAACGAGCAGCCGGTTCCGAACTGGGTATGGCTGAAGTGTTGATTCGTGGCCGTTCACAGATGCGCGGCAAGACGCTGGCCGACCTGCGTTTTCGTAGCGCTTACAATGTCACCGTATTGGCCCTCAATCGTCGCGGCGAACTCTTCACCACCGATGTCGCCAACATCCCGCTTCAGTTTGGTGACACGCTGCTTGTTCAAGGCACCTGGACCGCAATCCAAGGCCTAACGGCAGAGCGCAGCGACTTCATTGTCTCCGACGTCCCACGCGAGATGGCTGAGCAGGATCACACACGACCCAAGGCCATGACGTCCATCATCATTGTGCTGATCATGCTGGTCGTGATGACGCTGCAACTTTTGCCTACGGTGACCGCAGTCATGCTGGCCGCAGTCGCCATGGTGGTCACCGGATGTCTGCCGATTCGCGATGTCTATCGCAGCATCAACTGGGAGAGCCTGGTGCTGATCGCCGCGATGCTGCCAATGGCAACTGCCCTGGAGAAGACCGGCGGCGTGACTTTCGTTGCGGATCTCCTCACTAATAATCTAGGGGGCTACGGTACAACTGCTGTGATGGCCGGAATCTTCGTGATTACCACCATTTTCAGCCAGTTCATCTCCAACACGGCCACGACGGTGCTGATTGCGCCCATTGCTGCGGCGGCGGCTGTGACCATGGGTGTGACGCCTCAAGCGTTTCTGATGGTGACGGCCATCGCGGCGTCGACTGCCTTCTCAACGCCGATTGCCTCTCCGGTCAATACGCTGGTTCTGGGACCTGCGGGGTACAAGTTCAGCGACTTTGCCAAGGTAGGCGTGCCGTTGCAATTGGTGGTTTTGATTATCTGCTTGATCCTGGTCCCATTGCTCTTCCCGTTTTAGCAGGTCCGACAATCAAGTACTGCCACATCATCAGAAGTCTGGCCTTCGTCAAAGGTCAGACTTGTTGAGTTCAATGGGATCTCATGTGGTCGGGCGGATTTCCTTGCACGCCGATCTTGGCTATAGAAGTTCAGACAATGATCGGTGGCTGCCAAACTAGAACGAGTACGAGAACGAGGACGAGAACAGGCACGAATCTTTTTCTGAGTATCTACGTGGCGATGTCAGGAGCCTACACATGGATAAGTCTGAATTCGACCAGCGAACGATCGGCCTCGTGACGATTGGTCAAGCGCCGCGAACTGATCTTTCAGCACCTCTGCGGGCGATGCGTCCCGATCTGGCGATTGTCGAGGCGGGCGCCTTGGACCACTTGTCGCCGGAAGAGGCTTCAGCGCTTGCGGACGGCGATTATCCGCTCAACACGCGCATGCGTGACGGGTCGCCGGTTACCGTTGATCGGGCTGCCCTGGAGCCATTGCTTCAACGGGCGATCGACAGAGTGGAGGCCGAAGGCGTGATGGCGACTATGTTAATGTGCGCCGGTACCTTCACGACCCTGCGGGGCAGACGCCCGGTGTTCAATCCGTTTCTGCTTGCCGTGGAAATGTTGCGCGCCACCGGTCTCAGTCGCATCGGCATCATCTGTCCCTTTTTGGAGCAAGAGCGTGCCATCGGGCAGCGCTGGCGAAACGCTGGATTCGACATCCTGATTGAGACGGCCGCACTTTCTGACTCAACCAAGATGGCCAGCCTGCAAGAAAAATGGACAGAGCCAAAACGCCACGGAATTGAACCTTCTGTTGAAGCAATTGCCTTGGACTATGTTGGCCACGAACCTGCCCAGGTGATACGGTTCCAGCAGAATTGCACAGTCCCAGTATTTGATTTAGGCTATCTAACTATGCATGTCCTGGCAAGCAGTTTGCCGGGTAACGGTTAGTCCCACCCTGAAATCATTGGAGGTTGCTCATGTCCCTGCATTCTCTTGCCGGCAAACCGGCTCCCATTGAGATTCTCGAAAATGTCCCGCGCCTGGTTGCCGACTACTACTCGCTTTCACCGGATGCGACCGACGTCGATCAACAGGTCTCCTTTGGTACCTCGGGGCACCGCGGTTCGTCACTTGATCGCAGCTTCAACGAGGATCATATCTTGGCCATCTCTCAGGCGATTTCTGAATATCGCCTCTCGATGGGGATCTCCGGCCCGCTCTATCTGGGCATGGATACCCATGCGTTGTCCCTTCCGGCTCTGTACACTGCCATTGAGGTCTTTGCCGCGAACGGTGTTGAAACTGTTATCCAGTCCGATAGCGGCTACACACCGACCCCTGTGATTTCTCATGCCATCCTGGGCTTCAACCGCGCCAATCAATCGGTGCGCGCTGATGGCGTTGTGATTACGCCGTCGCATAATCCGCCCCGCGACGGCGGCTTCAAATACAACCCGCCGTCAGGTGGTCCCGCTGACACAGATACGACAAGGCTGATTCAGGCCCGCGCCAATGAAATTTTGGCTAGCGGTCTCAAGGCAGTGAAGCGGATGTCGTTGAGCAACGCGCTGGCGAGCGATACCGTACGTCAGGTCGATTTTGTGCAGCCCTACGTAGATGATCTGAAGACCGTGGTCGATATGGATGCTATTTCCAACGCAGGTCTGCACATCGGGGTTGATCCACTGGGAGGAGCCGGGATTCACTACTGGGGGCCGATTGCCGAGACCTATGGACTTGACATAATAGTTGTGAACCGTCGAATTGATCCGGCCTTTTCGTTTATGACGGTAGATAAGGACGGCAAGATTCGCATGGATTGCTCGTCGCCCTACGCGATGGCCGGCCTGATCGGGCTGAAGGATTCGTACGATATTGCCTTCGGCAACGATCCCGACTATGACCGCCATGGCATCGTCACACCCAGCGTCGGCCTGTTGAACCCGAATCACTACCTGGCAGTCGCAATCAACTATCTCTTTCAGCATCGCAGCGATTGGCCGTCGTCAGCGGCAGTGGGCAAGACGCTTGTTTCCAGCTCAATGATCGATCGTGTGGCGGCCAATCTTGGACGCACGCTGGCCGAGGTGCCGGTCGGCTTCAAGTGGTTTGTCGACGGCCTCGTGTCGGGCCAATATGGCTTTGGCGGAGAGGAGAGCGCCGGCGCTTCCTTCTTGCGGCGAGATGGCACAGTCTGGACGACCGACAAGGATGGCATCATCATGGATCTGCTCGGGGCGGAGATTACCGCCGTGACCGGGCGAGATCCAGGAGAGCAATATGCTGCGCTTACCGATCAGTTTGGAGAGCCGATCTACCGGCGCATTGATGCCCCGGCCAGCCGAGATCAGAAGGCCGTGCTCACTGGGCTGTCGCCGGACCAGGTCAGCGCCACGGAATTAGGCGGCGAGGCCATAGTGGCCAAGCTGACCAGGGCGCCCGGCAACGATGCGCCGATCGGTGGACTCAAAGTCGTGACCGAGAACGGCTGGTTCGCTGCTCGTCCGTCCGGCACGGAAGAGATCTACAAGATATACGCAGAGAGCTTCCGCGGCGAGGCGCACCTCAATCGGATCATTGATGAAGCTCAGGAAATCGTTGGTGATGCGTTCAAGGCGGCCGGTGTTTAGAAATGTCCAGCTTGTAGAAATATGTCAAGCGGGGTCAGTCGAGGCGAATCTGTTGGCCCAGGCTAAGCACTGTTTGTTCGCCGAGGCCGTTTTTGCGGAGTAACTCTTTCCAGATCCATATCATAACGAAGGGCGATACTGATCACAGTGTCACCCTTCTGCACAGTATAGAAGCGGGGCTGTGAATATGAATCTGCTGCTGCACTGGTAATCGTTTCGCTGGGGCCAGAGGATGCCACAACCGGGATGCGCAAGGTCTGCCCGATGCGCAGAAGATCATGTTCCCCAAGTCCATTTGCTGCAGCCAGATCTTGCCATGGAATGCCATAGCGCCCGGCGATGCCGCCCAATGTGTCGCCGGTCTGAACCGCATAGCCCTGAGCGGTGGCCGACGGTCCGCCGATTGCTCCGCTATTGGTCGTGATTGGGGCAGTTTCAATCGGGAGCCTGATGGTTTGGCCGATCTGAAGCAGAGAGTTTTCCGAGAAACCATTACTTGTTGCCACGCTCTGCCAGGTCAGTCCATAGCGAAGCGCTATACTGAGCAGGGTGTCGCCCGGCTGGACCACGTATGGCTTGCCCACCGGCTCTGGGGCCGGCGCAGGAACTGCTGGTGGGCTGGGGGCTGGAACATTGGCTGCCGATACAATAGCGTCCTGAACGGGTGCTCCCCCATTGCCGTTATTGCCGCCGCCAAAGACGAGTACGAAGATGAACATCCCGTTGGCCGGATCGCGCTGGACGCCGATGCCTGCTTCAGTCCACTTTGGATTGAGAATGTTGCCCCGGTGGACGTAGCTATTCATCCACCACGCCAGTGCGCTGTCAGTGGAGCCTGTCGTTACCCAGTTTTCACTGACACCTTTGCGACTAGAATACCCGACGCGGGTTGCGCGCATGTGGACGCTGCTGCCGTCGCTACCGGTGTGGCTGAAGAGACGATGTGTCGCCATATCGACTGCATGTAACTGAGCCGCTTGCATCAACAGGGGATTAGCCTGCATCGGTGGGAGCCCGGATTGCTGACGCGCCTGGTTGACGATAGTCAAGAGGCTGTTGGCAGTCTGCACTGTCGCGCCGGCAGACACGTTCTCTTGTGCTGAAAGAGGCCTTGAATAGAGCAGTGGAATTGCCAAGAGCATCAGCAAAGCGAGGGCTTTCGCCTGCCCACGGAACTGTCGATTCAAGATCTGATACTGAACGTCCATATTTCGAAATGCTATCAGAACTGCCGATATATGCCAAATTGGGGTCTAAACTCACGTCTGTACGACCGTTCACGTCTTGGTTGGGGGCGCTGAGCGGAATGGTGACCGTGCGTCCTACGGAGGCTGTTCAATGTCAAAAGCAGGTCGTTTCTGCCTTCAAATCGTGGGCTAGTTCGAAGTGTCGCAGGCCGGACAAAGGCCGATATGTTTGACCATAATAGGCCTCAATGTTATACTCTCATCCATATTCTCGGCCCGAAAAACTCTCGCCGGAAACGACATCGCACGTGAATGGTATCTGTTTTTCAGGTGAGTTCCTCCTCTCGCCGTCTATTCCAAGTACAAGTCCAGTGCGGAGGCTCTACGTGATTCTGCACGCTCGTTTATGGGCCGGTTTGGCCATTGTAACAATGCTTGTCTTGGGCGGATGTACGCAGAACGGTGAAGCCGCAACGGCGGTTGATCCCGTCACTGCCGAAAGTACGGCAATCGTATCCTCTCCGCCAACGCCGGTCCCTATCCCATCGCCAGTAGTCATTGAAGTTCCATACTACATTACGGTGACGGTTCCGTCCGAGGTTCAGGCCCCTGGGCCTTGTGATGAACCCCGAGACACGATTGTTATTGGCGCGATTCTGCCGCTTTCAAGTCCGGGGGCCATTCGCAGCGGGTTTGCCATGCAGTCGGCCCTCAACCTTGCCCTCAACGATATCACCAGTATTGGCGGAATCCGCGACCAGCGCGTGCAATTGATCACCTATGATTCTGCCGGCATCCCGACTCGTGCGGCCAAGTATGCCGAACGCCTGATCACTGAGGACTGCGCAACAGCCATTGTTGGCCTTTATCACAATAATGTGGCGACTGCCGTTCGAGATGTGGCACAGACCCATGGTGTCCCCCTGATTCTTGCCGAGCCGGCGGCCGATCATCTCACTTCGGGTCAGACTCCCGAAGTCTTCCGTATTGCGCCTACGGCGAGCATGGTCAGCGGGATGGATGCCGAGTGGCTTTCTGAGGTTGGTGATTACAATGGCGATGGAGAACTGCTGGCGGTGGTTGTGGTGCCGGACACGAACTACGGACAGCTGCAAGCAGAGCAGGCAGAGATTTCATTTCCCGAACGTGGTATTGAAGTCAAGACACTGATTGCCGATCTGCCGGCGGTCGACTTTTCGCCTGTGATTGCTCGCATTGTCGATACAGAGCGAACGCCGGATGCACTTTTCATCAAGATCTATGACGACTCAGCCCTGGCGCTACAGAGGCAACTGCTTGATGCCGGCATCGGTCCAGAGAAGGGCACGATCATTGTGACGACCTCTCCGGCCCTCGACGATGAGAAGTTCTGGGCGTTGATGCCGGATGGTGAAAACACCGTTGTGCAGCAGGTCGGCCCGTGGTACTCAACGGTCACGCCGATCGGGGCGTTATTCGCAACCAACTACTTAGGCTACTTCGATCGTTGGCCGGAACGCTACGCATTTGCCTCCTACGATGCCTTCATGATCGCAGCTGATGCCATTGAACGGGCGGATTCGACAGCGCATGCAGATGTCTTGGCGGCCCTTGAAGGCACGGAAATCGAGTTGGCATCGGGTCTCTACCATTTCCCCTTCGTTGATCGTTCTCCCCCCGGTCCCGATGTTCCCGATTACATGTGGCACCAGTGGCCAGATACCCCAACCCTCTTTCTGCAATATGATGAACCCCAGCAATCAGCTGAACAGATGACTGTCATCTGGCCTGATGTCTACCAGACCGTTGATGAGCCGTACGTCCGTTAGCGTCAGGCGAGCGTGCTTTTTGGGCGCCGTGCGATGATGCAAACCCGATCCTCCAGCTGTTCCTGCGCCAGCTTTTCGAAACCGTCCCTGCGCAGCATGCTATTGATTTGCGGCGTCTGGCTGCGCAGAATGCCGGATAGAACCAGCAGTCCCTCGGCCGCGATGGCTTTGGTCAAACCTAGATTGAAGAAGTCAACCAGAATGTTGGAGAGAATGTTCGCGATCGCGAACGAGGGCGGTCTCTCAGCGATGCCGGCTTCGATAAGATTGGCCAGCGAGCCTTCTTCCACACGCACGATCTCCGAAAGCCCATTGACTTCGACGTTTTTCCTGGCAACGTGCACCGATTCAACGTCGGTGTCGACGGCCAGGACCTCGCTTGCGCCGAGCTTGGCCGCCGCAATGGCCAGGATCCCGCTTCCGGTTCCCAGGTCCAACACAAAGTCGTGCGGTCTCAAGTGGCGCTCAATTGCTAGTAGGCAGAGTTTCGTGGTGGCGTGGGCGCCGGTCCCAAACGTTGAGCCCGGGTCCAGGCGGATTGGAATCAGGTCCGGGTCCAACCTAGGGTTCAACCAGGCCGGCACCACCATCATGCGTCGGCCCACGCGGAATGGGTGATAGTCGGCTCGATCGACGCGGTTGGCGGAGTTGGTCATTCAGTTTCCCCTCATGATTACGGTGAAGATGATGATGTCTTGCAGCACTGAGCTTGCTGGTGGTTCTAGCCGATCCCTGTAGCCCAGGTAATGCGCGCGTCAATACGGCGAGCAAGGCGGTAGGCCGCTGGACGAAAGCCGCGACGGGGCCAGAATCTCGAGGAAAGCAAGTTGGTACTGCGCCAATCGGTTTCGCAGGTTGTGAACCCCGCGTCTGCGGCATGGCGTAGTCCTCGAGATGTTAATGCCGTGGCGATGCCTTGCCCGCGGAAGGGCGCTCGTGTTCCGGCCACGCCTAGGTGGATAGACCGCTCGGAGATCAACATCTTTTCGTCTGTCGCTTCTGCCGGCCAATCAGACCTGGGCGCCAAGCGGTTCTCCATCTCGCATGGCGAGCCACGCGATCGATTCTTCGTCATTGGCAAGCCCGGCCCACCCCTCGGTAACCTCGCCAACTGCCTCTGGTATCATCGCGGCCCAGACCGGCGCCTGGACCTGTGTTCGCCAGATGATGTCGGACATTGCAGCTAGGTGCGTCTGGTCATTACCTCTTGCCTGGCGAATTCTAATGTTTTCCGGGACTTCAGTCCGGACCTGACCGACGGTGGTGAGATCGAGGAGGGCATGAACCTGTTCGATGCCGAAGGCGAGAGAATACCATGCCTGGAGTAGACTCGGATCAGAGACTGGCATGAGTGCAACGTGGGAAAAGATGCCGTCGTTGACCCATTGCTCGCCTAGCATCGCATAAAGATCACGTACCGTCTCCACGCCTGCTCTGGGGTCATAGGCGCAACCAGGGAGTCGCACCCATCCAGATCGCCCCCACACGCCATCAATCACCCTATCGCCGATCAGGTAGGCGATCAGACGACCGCCATCCATGGCGACGTAGCCCTTTGCGTGATGGCGTCGCAGCGCCGCGTTAAGCGCATCTCCTGCCGCGACCGGTTCCTCGAAACGTTGCGGCAATTCGGGTAGTGAGCAGCGTTCCCGTTGGTGGCGTTTCGCCAATAGTATCGCCGCGTCATGCAGATGATCTTTCGTGAATGGGGCGATCTGAATTGCCATTGAGGGCCTCTGCGTCGATGGATTCTGGTTCTCGGGCTGAGTATAGCACCGGCCGATTTTGACTACAAAAGGGCTGCGGAGATCGTGATTATTAACGGATCGGGGTATCTCGCGTCGCACACAGCCCGGCGCGTAAGGAAACTCGCCCTACGTGACGCTCTGAACATCGCCGTTTCTGGACGGGTGGAATACAGATCCGGAGCAGAGCGCGCCGGGGACAGTCAAGATCAATTTGGCCATGCGCAATACTCATGGACTGTCCCAGGAATGTGGTGTCTCGTCCCCAGCGTGAATAACACTCCTTTCGGGCCATCTGATTGCGAGGAGTCGACAACGGTGCTAGAATCAGTCTCCGCCACGCAGTGAACCTACCAGGCGGATGCGTTTGTACTCTAAAGGAGCTTGCAATGAAACTTGCCAATCAACTGGACAAACTAGGCACGGAGACCGCCTTTGCGGTTTCGGCTGCCGCAGCCGCCTGGGCGGCTAAGGGTCACAAAGTCTATCCCTTCCACCTGGGCGATATCAACATCGCCACGCCTGCCAACATTGTTGAGGCCACATACGAGGCCATCGCGGACGGCTACACCGGCTATTGTCCTGGCGCAGGCATTCCCGAACTGCGCGCCGTGTTGGCGGACGATGTGGGTCGCAAGCGGCAGGTCCAGTTTGCTGCGGAGCAGGTCTCTGTGCAGCCGGGCGGCAAACCGGTCATCGGCAAGTTTCTCGCTGCGGTTATGGATCCGGGCGATGAGGTGCTCTATCCCAATCCGGGCTACCCGATCTACGAATCCCAAATTGACTTCCAGGGCGGTGTCTCAGTACCCTACGGCTTTGTGGAAACGCCTTCCGGCCTTGCGCTCGATCTGGATGCCATGCGTGACTCCATTACTGACCGAACCCGTGTATTGATCTACAACAACTACCAGAATCCGACGGGTGCGCAGTCCACCCGCGAAGAGATGGAGGCTGTCGCTGAACTGGCCATCCGTCACGATCTTTGGGTGCTGAGCGATGATGCATATCACGAGATTCAGTACGGTGGACCGGGCCTCTCGATCGTGAATCTGCCCGGTATGCAAGAGCGCACCGTCATTCTCTACACCTGCTCCAAACGGTTCGCGATGACTGGTTGGCGGCTTGGCGCGGCCATCGGCCCACAGCCGGTCATCGATGTCTTCAACAAGCTCAACACCAACGCTGAGTCGTGTACAACTCACTTCATCCAGCGCGCCATGGTAGGGGCCATTGAGGGCGACACCAGCGGACCTGACGCCATAGTCGACACGTTACATGCCCGGCGTGATGCGGCAGTGGCCGGACTCAACGCAATTGACGGCATTTCGATAGCCGCACCCGAGAGCACGTTCTATCTCTTCCCCAACGTTTCAACGATCATGGAACGCAAAGGCTTAACGGATGTCAATCAGTTGATGACCGAGGCGTTGCAGCAGACAAACGTATCCTTCTGCACGCGTAAGCACTTTGGCCGCCCCATTCCGGGTCACGAGAACAACTATATCCGCTTTGCATACTCGGGAATTGACGTGCCCGAGATTGAAGAGGGGCTGGCCCGACTCAAGGTCTATTTCGAGGCGTAGGACGATCGAGGTGTCGACTTTTGTAGGTCCGGCTTGCAGTCGGACTAGTTCGGTGACCTCTGGAGCCGTCTGGCGCGCGTACCTTGTCACGCTGCAAGCGTGACCTGCGAAACTCATGATCACGTTGTGCTTTCAGCTTATCAACGCAAAGTGCCCTCAGGCGCTGCGCGGGCGGCGGGGGATTCCGACAATGTTGGTCTCAATCGCTAAAAGGTAGCGAGCCGCGGTAAACGTTTCTCAACGCAAAGCGCCTGAGGGCGCTTCCCGTTGTTGGGAGCCGAATTCCATTCGATGCGGACGATCGATGTGTGGACGACGCCTTTAGCAACAGCCTGCTGTGCGACCAGCCATTGCGCCCGGGGTGTGGCCCCATTCAATGAGTGATTCCTGTGCTTCGCTCAGTTCAATCCAGGGCGCGGTGGGACCATCGGGCGCATAGGCCATCGGCTTCCCATCGACGATGGTCCGGGTGTTGCGCAGCAACCGCTTGCCCATTCGCTTGTTCATGTGAACGTCGTAGAACGAGAAATCGCCCTCATCAATGCGGAAGAGGGCTACATCGGCCAGCGCGCCGACGCGTAATGTGCCCACCTGATCGGCCATCTGCATCACCTGGGCAGGGCGAACGGTTGCGGCACGGATGACCTCTTCGAGGCTCATGCCCAAGGCCAGGAACTTGCTCAAACAGGTTGGCAGATCGTAGAGTGGGCCGTGGATGCTCAACTGGTGGATGTCCGATGAGATCACGTCCGGAAAAAGTCCCTCGGCCAACATGGCCTGGGCTGTCTCGAAGGAGAAGGAGCCGGCTCCGTGGCCGATATCGAACACGATACCGGCATCCCACGCTCGGCGGGCCGTTTCGAGCAGTTTGCCTGCGTCGTCGATGATGCGCATGTCGTGGCCGGTAAAGCAGTGAGTGAGCACATCGCCGGGGCGCATCAAATCGATCACCTCGTCGAGACTGGGCGGCCCGCCGCCGATATGGACCATGAGCGGCAGGCCTACTCGGTCTGCCGCTTCTCGTGCACGGCGCAGCGGTTCGATGCCCGTCCCACGCGTCGTGTTGCGATCGATGCGGGCTTTGATCCCCAGTACCAGTTCAGCATTCTCCTCGATCATCTGGGTGCAGAGGTCTACATCGCAGTAGTCGAGGTTGGTCAGTTCCCAGGTTGGCGCGGTCAGGCCGATGGATGAGATGTTGAGCAGCGCATAGAGCCTCGCCGTCGATGGTTTGGCGATCCATTCCCGGAAGCCACCCAGGTTGTAGCCGCCGGCTGAACCCACGTCCAGCCACGTTGTCACGCCGCTGCGGGCAGCTACCGGGTCAGCGTGGATGCCCCAATAGGTGACGTTGTGATAGACGTGGGTGTGTAGGTCGACCAAGCCGGGCGTGACGATCTGGCCGGCGGCGTCGATCACTTCCGTCGCTGCCTCAGCCGGTATGGTGCGGTCGACCGCCGCGATGCGATTGCCTTGAATCGCCACATCCAGTCGCCCCATCTGTTCTCCGCCCGGATCAATGACCTCGCCGCCTCGAATCAGAAGATCGAATTGCATGGATACACTCCTTGTGTCAGTTCGTTTGGATGCTGGCTCAACGCTAGAAGTGACGTCAATCCATCGTTTTTGGTATCATGTCATGCAGTCTAGCACGGACTCGGCAGCGCGCAAGTGGTGAATTCCGGTCGGTGTTACCGATTGGCGAGATCTCATGCTGAACCAATCAGGAAGCGGTCGGCGAGTGCTCGTGAGACTCGCCGGAGCCGGCGCCTTTTGAACGGACCTTGTTCAAGGACGAATTACGCATTATCCTGTCAGCCAGAAGGCATCAAACTTACAGAGGCAACGATGAACAATACGCTAACCGATGTTTCCGGCATCAAAGTCGGCCACTGGACCGATCTGGAGGCCGGGACGGGCTGCACAGTGGTTCTTTGCCCTCCGGGGACGGTCGCCGGCGTCGATGTGCGCGGTACGGCGCCGGCCACCCGTGAGACGGATCTGCTCGACCCGGTCTGTATGATTGACGAGGTACAGGCCGTCTTGGTCGGCGGCGGCAGCGCCTATGGTCTGGCCGCAGCCGATGGCATCATGCGTTGGCTGGAGGAGCAAGGCCGCGGGTACGACGTAGGCGTGGCCAAGGTGCCGATTGTGCCGGCAGCCTGCCTTTTCGATCTTGCCTTTGGTCGCTCCGACGTACGACCGGACGCCTCGGCAGGCTACGCGGCCTGTGAGTCTGCCTCAGATGGACCTGTTGCCCAGGGGAACGTCGGCGCCGGCACGGGTGCGACGGTCGGCAAGGTGATGGGCTTTGGACGCGCCACCAAGGGCGGCCTGGGCACGGCGTCGCGCAGGATTGCCAATGGCGTCATTGTATCGGCGCTGGTGGCAGTCAATGCCTTCGGCGAGGTATACGACTCTCTGGCATCCGGTGAGCCTGCTGGCTGGACGATTGCCGGTGCGCGCAAGCCCGGCGGCGCCTTTGCCGGCACAGTGGACTTCGCAGCCAGCTTCCTGGGGCAGACCGCGTTTCGGCTGCAGCGGGCCAATACAACGCTGGCCGTGATCGCCACCAACGTCGCCCTGACAAAACCCGCTGTTACCAAGGTCGCCCAGATGGCCCAGGACGGCATGGCGCGCACCATTCGACCCGCCCACACCCATTTCGACGGTGACACGATTTTTGCGCTATCGACAGGCAAGAAGCAGGCTGACCTCTCATTGGTTGGAGCGATTGCTGCGGAGGTGCTGGCTGAGGCGATCCTGTCGGGCGTCCGCGCCGCTGAATCGCTTCACGGCATTCCTGCAGCCCGTGATCGAAAGTAGCGCCGGATGGCGGCAGAACAGCGATTCAAAGCAGATTTACACGGCTGGATATGCAACGTGATCGTCTGCAAAGCCGTCTATCAGAGGGATGCAAGACAGATCGTAGATAGGAGTTCATCTCGTGACAGGAAATCAGGTATCTGGTGACAAGTCAGAGGAGCCTAAGCTTTCGGGGAATTGGAAACAGGTGCAAACTGCCATCTGGCTGGTCGGTCTGGCAATCCTCGCATGGCAGGGCTGGTGGTGGCCCGGTATTCTGGTGCTGGTTGCGATCAGCGGGCTGACGGAAGCAGGGCTAAAGTGGTATGCCGGTAAACAGCAGGCAGACGCCCTGGAACTGGCGCGCCAACAAGATGCCATTCGAAACCGAGCCACAGGCCTACCGGACGTCTGCCCCAATTGCGGAAGTCCCATCTCTGAAAATACGGTTGTCTGGCGGGGTGAGTCAAGTGGAACCTGTCCGTATTGCGGCAGTTCCGTGACCGGCGGCAAGCCAAGCGCTCTAACCTCATCCGATTCGGCGGCGTCCGGCAGCAATGGCTTGGCCGGGGCCGACAACTGAAGCGGCCGAACTGGCGCTCTCGTTCATAACAATGAGGCCTCGATGATGCGGTCGAGCGAGAAATCATGGACCTGCACATAGTGGCGCATGATCTCTTCCATCGCGCCCATGGGAATCGCGCCGATGATCTCCGTTCCTGCAATGGACACGCCATAGCGAGCAGCCTCCATGCGCACCGTCTCCAGCACCAGCGGCAGCGGGGTCTTGGTGTAGTTGGTGAGGTTCATGGAGACTTGGGCCATGTTCTTGCTTTCCAGGTAGAGACCCATCGCTTTGACATAGCGGAAGCCGCCGCTGACATGGCGCACCGACTTGGCAATGCGCTGGGCGATAGTCACATCGGTGGTGTTTAGGTTGACGTTGAATGCGATAAGTGGGAAACGTGCGCCGGTCGCCGTAGCCCCGGCTTTGGCATTGAACTGCGCCGGCCCTTCATCTGGATACCATTCAGGCTGCTGCAGTTTTTCGGGCAAGGCTTCATACTGGCCTCGGCGCAGCGTCGCCAGATTCTTGCGCTCCGGCTGCGCGGCTGCATCCTCATAGAAGTAGACCGGCACGCCCTGTTCGCCCAAAAAACGGCCGTACTGCCGGGCGATTTCCACCGCTTCAGCTTGTTCCATATTGCGGATGGGAATGAATGGCACCACGTCGACGGCACCAAAGCGCGGGTGTGAACCGTGCTGTCGACTCATGTCGATCAGTTCGAGCGCTTTGAGCGTCATGGCTCTGGTTGCGGCCAAGACCTCCGCCGGCGGGCCCAAATAAGTCAGCACAGATCGGTTGTGATCTGAATCCGACGAGTAGTTGACGACTCTAACATCCTGGTGCTGACGCACCTGGTCGACGATCTGTTCGACGACTGCCAGATCCCTGCCTTCGCTAATATTCGGCACGCATTCCAGTACCTTCATTGCGTCGTACTCCTGATTTGTCGCCATCATCTTTCTCATCATGCAACTCTGTTGTTGCCACAGACCTTTGGCCCAATATTGAACACCCCGCACCAATCGACTCGCCGAGCCCCCAATCATGCAACCCGGCCAACTACCAGTTCATGGAGTTCATCGGCCAGTGCCTGGGCCGGAAAAATCTCGTTTAGCTTAGCCTGACACTCAGCAACGAAAGCTGCATCTTCCAGCGCGTCTAGGTTTATTTGCACGTCAAGGGCTGCGATCTTGAGTCCAGCCTGTGCACAGGCTGCGCCTGCTGCGGCATCACCGGCCGCGTTGGGGTTGCCCGCTTCAACGACGTCTCGGCAAAGCTTGATGACTTCGGCACAGGCCCGGGCTGTAGCCAGCGGCATGAGTGTGGCCTGTTTGGTGGCCGCTTGGATGGCAATGTGCCTCTTTGCCTGCTCCTCTGGCGTCCCTTTTTGCAACTGATACGCATTCATGACGCCGGTGTAGGCTAGAGGGTCGTCGTTGACAAGCCGCGCCAACTCTGCACGCAGCGCGTCCAACCTTTTCAGGACCGAGCGCAGCTCAGCATCAGCTTCCGCATATTTCTTTCGCCCAATCGTCAGGTTGCAGACCATGCTAGCCAATGCCGCGCCCATGGCGCCCGAGGCGGCGGCAGCGCTCCCGCCGCCGGGCGCCGGCGTGCCGGCAGCCAGATCGTCCAGATAGGCTTGAAGCGTCTCAGTCATGACCATGGTCGACACCCTCATTCCTGCGGGCGGTAGGCGACTGCATCGATCTCGACGGACGCGCCCAACGCCAGGTCGGCACGGCCTACCGTGATGCGTGCCGGTGGATCGTCGCCCATGATCGATGCGTAGGCTTCGTTCATTTCGGCAAAGGTCCCGATGTCGGCCACGAAGACATTGACTTTGACCAGATCATCGAGAGATGCACCGCACGCTTTGAGAATGGTCTCGATGTGGCGCATCGTCTGAGCGGTTTCGGGCCCTGTGCCGCCTTCGATCAGATCCATGCTGCCCGGGACTGTGCCCAGCGTGCCGGAGACAAAGATGAAGTCGCCTGCGATGGTGGCATGGGAGAAGACCGGTAAGCGAGCGAGCCCTTCCACGACAACGTTTTTTCTGACCATCTTGCATGGTTCCTTTCGCTATTGTTCGTGCTCAATGGTCTCCGTAGGTTTGCTTCGGCACGGGGCAAAAGATCGATTCCAGCGTGGCGAAGCTTGCCGCCTCGTTGCGACTCGCCCAATCGATGTCCTCAAGCAGTGACCTGCCTGAGACGGCCTGGGGATGGATAGGAGGAACGGAGTGATAGGTATGAAGTCCTCAGTGGCGACGGAGAGTACGATATCCACGGCATTCTCTATCCTATTGGATTGTCGCCGCTCCTATCAGTTGCCAAGTTTCGCCGCCGTCCAGCGTGCGCCAAAGGGAACTGTCGAAGGTGGCGATAGCGATCTCATCTGCGTTCTGCGGGTTGACGGCGATGGCGATCATGGCATCTTGAAAGGCCAACTCCGGCATGTTGAGCGCAACCGGCGCGCTACCGTCCAGCGCGAGGCGCATCAGTGTATCCAAACCAGAGTAGAGTACGCCCTCCTCAGCCGGGCTAAAGCTGACGGCGGAATAGGGCGTGCTATCGGTGATGCGTTCGAATGTCAGTCTCACAGGTATTTTCCCATGTCAATCCCGCCTTCGTATTCCTTGATGACGTGGAAACCCTCGCGCTCATAAAATCGGATAGCCCGAGGATTGCGCTTGCTGACGCCCAGATGAACACCCGGCGAGCCTATTTGGCGCAGGTGGTCAAGGAACGTAGCCATCAATTTTGATCCGAGACCTTGTCCCTGGCCGGCGGGTAGAATATCAATATGTAGGTGGGCCGGATAGGCTGCAACATTCTTCTCGTTGCGGAATCCTTGGTGGATTGCGCGGATCATGCCGGCATCGGCGGAACGATCCTCTTCAGCCGGCAGCGGATACCGCTCTCTTAAGGTAGGAAACCATTCTTGCTCGCATCGAGCGTGAAACTCGTCTGTATCTCGAGTTCCCAGGATATATCCGTTGGATCTGCCGTTGTGTGTCAATACGAAGCAAAGATCCGGCTCGTAGACGGCATATGGCGCGGCATAGAAGAGGCCAAGCAGTTCGGGGTCGTTGAAATGGGCGCTGGCATCATTCCCGGAGTCGCCGGTCAATAGGCAGATTCGGATTAGAGAACAGAGATCGCTGGGATGATAGGGGCGAATGTCGAAGTGGTCTGTACACACGTTGAAAACCGCTGACCTTTCTGGCTGTGGATAGGAGAGTGTGCGCGTCCATATCGTGCGCGTCCATATGATGTGTACTTTATTCCCTCGCCGTTCTCACTGTGTTGACGATCTTAGCTATGTCTCCGGGCCGCAAATGGTGATGGGTCGGCAGCGTCAACAACCCTCTGGCGACAGCTTCGGCTCCTGGGAACCGGCCGCCGGGTAGGGAGGGAAACAGATGAGGCAATGTCTGTTTGTACATGCGTCCGGCGCCGATTCCCTGAGCGTGCAGGGCATCATGCACGGCCTCGCAGTGCGTCGGATCGTCGAATAGCAAGGGCAGTCTGAGAAAAAAAGCGCCATCTGCATCAGCGCCGCCCATACTCGGGACCGGCAGCGCGACCCCTGGCAGGCTCGTCAGTCCATTGATCAACTGCATCGCCTTGGCCCGGCGAGACCGATTGTATTCATCAAGCCGCTGGAGCTGTGTTTCTGCGATGGCCGCTTGGGCCGCGCTCAAAGCAGTGAGCGCGAATCCCCAGTTGGCCTCGTCATCGCCGACCTTCTGTGCGCCTACGCGCATGGCCAACCACCACCCGGGCGGCTGGAATGCGCTCTGAAACGCAGCCAGTCGGGCGAGCGCTACATAGTCATCCAAGCGGCGGCTGGAAGGCAGTCTTCGCCACACGGACTCAATCAGCGCCACTTCGCCGAGATCGCCTACCACCAGAATACCGCCGCCGCCCGCAGAGATCGGCTTACCCGGTCCAAGGCTGTAGAGACCGTAGTGCCCACGCCCGCCGACCAGTCGTCCGCCAAAGCGCGCGCCCATCGATTGTGCGACATCCTCAATGAGGGCCGCTCCGTTCCGTAGAGTCAACGTCAGGGCCGGCTCGACATCGTGGGCAACGCCGAAGGGATGGACCACGATTACAGCCAACGTCTGTGCTCCAATGGCCATATCCAGGTTCTCTGCCGGCATGACCATGGAGTGCGGGTCGATGTCTACGAGTCGTGGCTGAAGACCCGCCTCAAGAATGACCTTGGCAACAGATGGGCAGGTGTAGGCGGGCAGCACTACCTGTTTGCGCAGGCTATCGGGATGGGTCTCCTGTTCCCGGTCGCGCAGCGCGTTCAAGAGCAGGTAAAGCGCAGTTCGTCCGGACGAGGCCAGAAAGCTCTGCTTGACACCGAACATACGGTTTACTGTGCCGCGGAGGCGTTTCTTGGCATGACTCGATGCCAGAAGCGCAGGGGCAACGGCACTTGGCGGCAGCGGCGTCGCAGTCGGCGGCAGAAAACGTGGCAACATCGTCTCAGTCCAACCTGTCGACACGGGGCAAAGCGATTCGCAGACCCGTTGCGTAGGCAACGGCAACAAGCCCAGCACCGGCCAACGATAGCGGCAGGCCAATGTAGACCGCCAGCCAACCGACAGCCACATTGCCCATTGTGTCTGAGCCGGCGTGCAAGATGCTGTAAATACTCATGACGCGGCCGCGCACTCGGTCGGGGATGTTGATCTGGACCAACGTGATGGCAATGCTCTGCAAGATAAGCAGCAACGCGCCAATGCCGATCAGCAGCACCGATGCCGCGACCATCCCGGGCGCGTAGGCAAAGGCAACGATCATCGCCGGCAGCGCCAGGCTGACCACAGTCATGGTGCGGCCGCGATGGCTCGCCCCAAGCCGGGCCACGATGACGGTACCCAGAATCGATCCAAACGCGCCCGCCGACATCAGGATGCCCAACCCGACCGCACCCGTATTCATAACTTCTTCTGCGTAGGCCGGCATCATGCCAAAGACTGGCCAGGCGAGTCCGCCGACTACGGCCATGAGGCTGATGGTTCCCAGGATGGCCGGATCTTTCCAGAGTGTCATTGCACCTTCTGCGATGACCTGGACGAACGATTGTCGCCTGCCATCGGACGCCGGTCTGTCGGCGATGGTGTCGGGCACACGGATGAGCAGCAGCGCCCCGATGGTGGCCAAGTAGGTCAACGAGTTGATCAACATGGTGACGCCGGCCCCCACGGTGGCGATCAACACGCCTGCCGCTGCGTACCCGATCAGGCTGGAGAGGTTGTAGAGCGTGGCGTTGAGGGCGACCGCGTTGGCCAGATTCTCCTCGGCTACGAGATCAACCAGAAAAGCGCGCCGGGCAGGGTGGTCGATTGCCAGCAGTGAACCGAAGATGAAATAGAGGCCGATAACGTTCCAAAGTTGCAATTGCCCACTGACCGCCAGCACGCCGAATATGAGCGCTTGTAGCATCAGACCGCATTGGGTGGCCAAGATTAGCCGGCGTCGGGGCACACGGTCAATGAGGACGCCGCCCAACAACGAAATGGGCAGCACGGGGATCAGCGCCAGCAGCCCCACCATGCCCAACCAGAAGGTCGACTCGGTGATGCTGTAGATCAACCAGCCTTCGGCCACTACTTGTAGTGACGTGCCAATGGTGGAGACTAGCTGCCCTCCCCAGAAGAGCCGAAAGTTCCGTGAGTGAAGGGCCGGTGCTGCGCGTAGAACTGCTGCGCGAACTGTTCGTTCGTCCTCGCTCGACAATTCATGCGGCGCAGGTGTTGGCGTCGATTGCGGCATCAATAGAGCTAGCCCGACTTTGAGTTCTGAATGGCGAAGACAATGGAAGCGATGATCAGGCTGCTGCCAATTACGCCGACAGTGAATATGCCGGCCACGAGGAGCCAATCTGTCTCCTCTCCGCTTTCGACTTCAGCAGGTTGTTCCGGCAGACTCGTTGGAGCGGCGACAATCTCAGCGTTGTTCGACGATTCTTGCGAGGCCGACGGTGGCGTCAGCTCTGCCGTTGTCGGCTCCATGGTCGGTAGCGCAGGCGGCAGCTTCGTCGAAGACGATACGCTGGCTGCCGTAGCCTTAACTGCAGGTGCTGCCCCGTTTGGCCGGAACTCGTCCAGTAGGTCCATTCCTACGGCCACCGTTTCGTCACTCGTGAGAATTGAGACGCCGTCGAGCGTGTCGGTCATGGAGGCGATCAGGTCGTAGAGCTGCTCCACGTTGCCTTCAGTGCGGATCTGGATACTGACTTCTATGTCGGGATTGGCACGGCGATATTGCTCAGCCAACGGCTCAACGAAGTCGCGCACGGTTGTGGGTTGGGTCTGTACGCGCTGCACCTGTAATATCATCATGTCGACATAGGGCGCCATGGCAACACTGTCGGTCACAGCAAAGCTGCGATCCGGTCCCATGGCGACCTTCTTGCCATACTGGTCGGCGAGTGCGCGCATGCGGATGACGCTTCCGACCGGGTCGGCTTGTTCGTCAGGCCGATTTGACGGTCCATGTTCGAGATTATAGCCAATGATATCGAAGCGGTCGGCAATGTGGGGAAGCAATTGTTCGGCATCGACGACGGACTTGAAGACAACCAGCCTGCGACCCACCTCGACCTCGTCTAGGACTTCGATCATGGAGGGGTGGTCTGCTCGTGCGATATCTTGAGGACGAGCCATTTTGTTGAAGTCTTCGACAAGCTGCGGTCGTAGGCCGACATCAATCCACAGTTGATCCACTTCCTCTTCCGGCGTGGGCTGTTGCGCAAGGAGGGAGCCTGGAATCGCAATCGCCGCGAAGAAGAGGCAAGCCCATAAAATTTGTCTGACTATCCGCATATCAATCCTGGCTTTTTCCAAAAATAAGAGGTTCTTCTCTATGGTGTACGCCAACTCGTGTCAAACGCAGTCGTTGGGCAGCAGAGTGATAGAGATGAACCGAAAAACAGGCCTGACAGACATCCTACCCTGTCAGGCCTGTACGGTCCGAGGTAACGATACTGGAACAGGGCGTTGTTCTATCCGCTCTTGTTTGGCGTTGTGTAACCGAGACCCGGGAATCGATTCTTCAGCGACTCAATGATCTGCTCAGCGCGTTTGGTATCATCCTTCTTCTGATAGGCGTTACTCAGCGCCAGGTAGGCATCAATGGCCCCAGGTTCCTTCTTGATGGCAAGGGCTAAATCAGCCAGTGCATCATCATAGCGTTTCTGTGAGATGTAGAAGTTCGCTCGGGCAACCAGCATATCCGTCGTTGGTGCAATCTGATCCGCCACCGCCAACATCGATAACGCTCGATCGCCTTCGCCGTGTTCCATCAAATACTCGCTGTAGGCGACGTAGAATTGGCCGTCGGTCGGCGCAATCAACATGCCTCGATCGAGAAGTGCACGGGCATCATCAGCACGGCCCGTTTCTTCGTAGAGCGCTGCCAGATCCGTGTATGTGCCGATCAAGGTCGGCTCAAGTAGCAGCGCCTGTTCGTATGCGGCAATGGCGGAGTCGCTTCTGCCGGCCCGATCCAGGGCGGCGGCAAGGAGCGCATGGTGTGCTGCTTCCTGCGGCGACAGCGTGATAGCCATCGCGTACGAAGCAATCGCATCGTCAAGCGCGTTAGCGTCCAACGCCAGATTACCAACGGCAACGTGAAGCGCAGGTTCGTCCGGGTGGCTCACAAGGACCGTATCATACCATTCTTTGGCGGACTCACCACCTTCTACAGCGGCTCGGTGGTCGCCGATACCCAGCAGGATTTCGATCTGATCGCCCACGGCGTCGATGCCCTGATCGAGCGCGGCTTTCGCCATGTCGATCTCGTCGTAGTCCCGGTAGAGCCCGGCCATGGCTGCGTAAAGGGCTGCCGGCTCAGCGGCGCTATGAAGGCCGCGGCGGAGCAGCCCGATTGCATGCATGAACTCGCCTTGGCCCCGCAAGATTTCTGCCCCACGCAGATAGTAGGAGCGCTCATCGGGTTGCAGGTTGATGGCCTGCTGGTAGGCGGCTACCGCTGCACGGGGACGTCCTTGGGCGAGATAGAGCTCGCCCAGGTCAGCGGCCAGACGCGCATCGGTGATACTCTCCTGTTCTGCCTGGAGCAACACGGCCAGTGCTTCGCTATAGCGACCGACAACGCGCAAGGTGCTGGAGAGGCGAACCATTAGGTCCACGTCGCCAGGCTGGTCTTCCAACTGCTCCTTGATGTAGGTGATGGCAGGGCCGTAGTGGCCGGAACGTTGCAATAGATCGATGAGCGTGATATTGATCGATGGGCTGTCCGTATCCAGCTTGGTGGCATCCGTAAACCAGGCTAGAGCCTCTTCGAAGTTGCCAGAGCGCTGTTCTAGCAGGCCCGATTGCAGATAGGCGTTGACGTTCTGCTGGTCGATCTCCAGAGCCGCTTTCAAGAGAGGGCGGGCCTCTTCGTACCGTGCCTGGTCGATAAGAAGGCTCGCTAGTTCGACGTAGGCGTCCGAACTGCCGGGATTCATCTCTACCGTTGTGCGGAAAATCGCCTCGGCGGGTTCCAATTTGCCGCGATCGAACAAAGCCCGTCCGTAAGCCAGTGTGGCATTGGCGTTACCGGCATGGGTGGAGGCTATCTCTTCATAGATCGCCAATGCCTCGCCTACCTGGCCGTCCGTCTCCAGCGCTCCTGCCAGGGCAACCTGCGCCTCAACATAGCCAGGAGCGATCTCGACGGTCTCGCGCAGCTGCTGGAGCGCAATGTCGATGGCTCCCTGATCTGCCGTCGCACGGGCCAGACCCAGCCTGGGCTGGGGCCACCAGTTGTCGAGCGCAATCGCACGTTCGTAGGCTTCGCTTGCGGCAACTGGGTCATCCACAAGCAGATAGAGGTCACCCAGGCCCTTGTAGTAGGACGCCAGCGTAGCGCCGGTCCAGCCGGCGTCCTTGCCGGCGGCAATGATCTGTTCGTAAAAGTCGATGGCCTGCTGTGGATGGTTGTCACTGCGATAGATCTGGGCAAGTAGACGCAAGGTCGAATCATTGCCGTCATCAAGGTTGAGGCTGGATGGCGGCACGAATTCTACAGTCTGCGGAGTGCCGCCTTGTCCATCGATCTGAGCCGCGTCGGCCAGCTTTTCACCGGACTGCGCGGCCAGATTCGCCTGACTGGCAACCAACGGCGAAGGCGAGCTAAGTCCATAACGTTTGGCTGATGATAGTTGCTGGGCCGGTTCTGCAAAGGCTAGTTTCAGCGCCTCACGCCTGTAGGCGTCAGCTGACTCGACGGCGCCCAACGCAGTGTGCAGATCTGCAAGTCGCATGTAGCTGTCCAGATGCTGCGAGTCAATGGCGATGGCCCCTTCGTAGGCTTCGATTGCGCCCTCAATGTCGCCGCGTCGACGCAGCGCATCACCCAGAATGACACGCGGCCATGGCTGGTCTGCCACGGCTGCAACCGATGCTCGATAATAGTTCATGGCCGGCTCGAGTAGGCCTTTGTCTTCACTGACGCCGGCCAGCCGAGCGTAGGCATAGGCCCGACTCAGATCGTTGGCCCCTTGATTGCCGGTTCCCGGCGAAACGAAGCGCTCGAACATGTCCAGTGCGGATTGATAGGCATCGACGGCTGCGTCAGTTTCACCGCGCCGTTCCGCCTGATCGCCGAATGCCAATGCAAGCATGGCCTCATCCGGGTTGGCCTTGATGGCGCGTTCCAGCAGTTCAAGGATGTGATCCTGGCGGCCGCCCTGGCGACGCATCTCGTTGGTCATTGCAATATAGACGCTGACCTGGGTCGGGTCGATTTCAAACGCCTGCTGATAGGACGTCATTGCGGCTTCCATCTGATGCATGCGTAGATAGAGATCGCCTTGTAGGCTGTGGCCGATGGCGCTGTATGGCTCTCGGTGCAATACGACGTTCAGCTTGGCCTGAGCCTCTTGCAGACGATCTGCATCGATCAGGGTCTGCACTAGGGACAGGCTGGTTTCCGTCGAGATCTTTCCTTGAATCTCCTGCAATAGGATGGCCCTAGCAAAGAGTGTGACAGCTTCGTCGAACTTCTCCTGGGCGGCCTGCACGCTACCGGCGAGGGCGATGGCTTCAGTTGAGAGCGGGTGCGCACTTCGCAAGGCCGTCAACAACGCCTCCGCTTGTTCGAATCGATCCGTTTCCAGGTAAGCGCTGGCAAGCATCAGCTGGTTGTCGATACTGGGCCAGCGTGCGACCACATCTTCGTATAGCGGCAGTGCTTGACCGTACATATTGCGCTGTCGCCAGAGGTCTGCAAGGCCTGTCAGTCGAGTCACTTCGTCGGGATAGTTGCCGTTTTCGACGGCGGCAGTGAACTGCACGCGTGCACAATCAACGTCGCCGGAAGCTAGACACGCATCACCCAGCGCCAGGTTGTAGGGAGCGATATTGGGCGCGGCCTGTTGGGCGGACTCGAACTCGATCAGGCTCTCATCGTTTTCTCCCATCTCACTATAGAGCTGGCCCAACTGGTAGTGCAATGCCGGCTCGCCGGTGTAGAAAATGGCTGTGTTGAGCCATCTCACTGCGTCATTGAAGCGACCTTGAGCATGCGCAATGTCTGAAAGCCCAATCATGGCCAAAGCGTTGGCCGGATCCTCGGTTAGTGCAGACCGGTAGTGGCGTTCTGCAAGCATCCACAGACGATCATCGAGCATACTGTTGCCGTCGATAACGCTCTCCGATACGCGATCGACGATCTCGTCCGCGCCGGTTCCACCACTCGGTAGGCTGCCTACCGCATATAGACTGTACGATTGATCGTCGACGACATGTTCGAACCAACCGGACGCGAGTCGCAGTTGGAGATCCAGATTGCTGCCGCTGGGTGCGATAATATAGTCGACGCCATAACGATTGAGAATATCCAGCGAGTCCTGCGTCAGATAGCGTGACCGGAAGAAAGTCTCTTGATCAATCAGGCGTTGCAGCGCGACCACCTGCATATCCTGCGGAAAAATCTCGCTGGTGGTGGGCACACGGTGGGCAATAACGTTGGCATTGGCCACATAGGCCGGCAGCGTCACGCTCAGATCTTGGTCGGCCAGTACGATTGCTGCTTCCGAGCCGGTGGTCAGCTCGTCAAGTTTCTCATAGATGGTTGTTGGCGTCGGGTAGAAATATGGGAATGCAGCTCGCAGGCGCATCGTTTCCAGCGTATTTGCAATCGAAGGTGAAAGCGCCAGCGCCAGGACGACCGCGGCCGCCAGCGGCGCGTACCGATTGCGACTTTCCTGGCTGATCAACTGATCGTTGAACAATATATGCAGCAAACGGTAGCCTGCCAGCGCCAGGATAAGCGCGTACGGCAACATCCACACAAAACGCCACAAAATCCATGGCATGACAAGTGAACCGATAAGCGGCGTTACCAGTGGGTTGAACATGACGAAAAGAATGGCTGCTGACGTACTTACGGCGAACTGGGCCGCCAGATTCTTGCGTATCTTCCAGAAGAGCAGAGGCAACAACAGTAGCGCCATCAGATAGGGCGGCTCCAACATAATGTTGGGGTCGGAAATGTAGCTGTCCAGATCGAAGAGGATCAGCCTGCGCCGATTCATGTTGACGGCGAAACGCCATATCAGGAACGGATCGGTATCCGATGCGGCTTCAATGGCGTCGAGACGGGCGAGATCGGGCAGCGGCCCGTAGACTTCCAGTGAGGGCAGATAGACAAAGGGCAGCGCAGGTACCAAACGTTCGCCGACATGCCAGCCCTCCATGGTTGTCGGGTAGGAGGATGCCAGGGGCGCCTCAGTCCGAGAGAGGTAGAGCTGGACGATAGGAATGACCATGACCAGTGTGACAAGCACGCCGACTGCAAGTGTGCGCAGGAACGCTTGCTTGCTGCGCAGGTTGAGCAGCCAATGAAATCCGGCGAATGCGCCCAACGCCAATGCCAACATGGCCGCGATCAGTGGGTGGATGGTCGAGACGGCAAAGGTGACCAACGCAGCAGCGAGCCATGAAGCACCTTTGCCGCTGCCCAGATAGCGCATCGTGAAGGCGAAGACAACGGGCAGCATGGTCATCGGGACCATGAATTTGTCAGCAGTGGTGCGTTCGAAGAAGAAGATGCTGACATTGTCACCGCGCAGGAATGGTGCGGCCAGGAAGATGAGTAACTGTATCGATGTGACCAATAGTGCAAAGCGCCGGCTGTTCAGGCTGCTGACATTGTTGCGGTTGGGCAGTGTCAGGCCGGCGGCACGACCCAGCGTGAAAGCAGCTAGCAGCGACCAGAGCGCAATCATGGAACGCGAGGCTGTCGCAGTCAGCGTGAGTGAATCGATGCCGGAGAACCAGGACCAAAGATAGGCCATGGGCAGCGACTGGTTGAAGGCCATGCGTACGCCTGGGCCCAGATCGGTGCCGAAGAGCGGCTCGGTCGCGTTGAGCGGCAGACGGGCCATTGCATCGGCAGTGAACGAACCAACTGCATAGGCGTCGCCGTCGATCTTGTAGAGCGAGAGCGTGGGCAGAATCAGGATAAAGGCTGCGCCGATTAGGACCAGCCAGATGAGTTGATCAATGGTCCATCGTTCGGCTCGGGTAGAGGGCTTGCGCAGTACTATGGCTGTCAATACCCACAAACAGATGACCACGGCCGACGCAATCATCCAACCATTGGCAAGCTCCACAATGGTCTGATGGCTGAGAAGGGCGATCATGCCCGGTATCGAGAGAACCACGATGCTCAGCGGAAAGGCAAGGGCCAGGCGTTCGATGGTGTCCAGGCGTAGACGCCAAGTTGCTAGCTCGCCCAACAGGTAGCCGGGTGTGACCAACAGCGCCAAGAAGGTAAGCCAACTTGTAACCTGCAGCGGGAACGCCTGGTGTTCGCCGGAAAGAACCAGTGCCCAACCACCGACAAGTAGCGCCGGCAACAGGAAACGGACTGACAGACGCCAGCCCGAGACATGGTCGGCGGCGGCCGTGAACTCGGCCCCATTTATCTCTGACGCCTGTCCACTCTGGGTAGATGGATTGTTGAAAACGTTCTGCGACATGTTGGCTAAACCTCTATGTGACAATCGCTGCGACGATCTCTACAGATACGACCGGCGATTGCTTGCACCAAGTGACTGTCCCTAATTGACGTCGCGGTTATGTTTGTAGTAACCGCCTTGGCGGTGCGGACGGCTTCAGCAGTCACTACGAGCTTAATTGCGGACAATTACTAGGCAAATGGCACGTGACGACGCAATTTCGGCCCCAAATATTGGGCGACCGGATACGGAATCTTGGGCCAGATCTGCATGAACGATTGCATGCGACCATCGGTTTGAGTGCGTTCCGTCATCCCCGAGGCGGTCTGTCCGTCAAGCCCCAGCGATTGCTGGCAGATCGAAACGCACTCGCCGCCCCACTGTTTCTTGAAATTCGACGCATTGGACTGGGTTGGACTACGTCCCATATCCACATACGCAAAGCCCTGCTTGCAGGCATCGGCCAGAATCGCCCGATAGGCCAAATAGACAGGGCGCAATCTGAGATATTCGTGTAGCGATGCGCCCCAGGCGCCGTAGACAGTTCCAGCCAACTCGAGCTGGAAGTATCCGCCGATCGGCGTTACTCCACTGCCGTCATCGTTCTCATGGTAGATCATGACGATGTTGAAGTTATTGGGCAGAAAACGAACGACATTCGCCAGGAAACCCTGTCCGAAGATTGGCGTGCCGGCCTGGTGCGTGAAGCGGCTGAGCACAGCGTAGAAGTCTCCAACCAGACTCCCGCGGCGATCGGTCTCCACTCGCAGCCCGTTTTCTTGAGCCTTGCGTACTTGACGGCGGATGTTGCGATGAAGCCGCTTTGATAGCGCTTCTTCGCCGTCGCGAACGTCGACAATCCAGCCCACATGGCCATTAACCGTCGTGTAGTCGTCAAGCCAGCGCTGGCGCGTGTCCTGTATCTGAACCAATTTGGAGCCATGATTTCGCGCAACTTCTTCAGCCTTGTCAGCCAGAGCCTTGGCTGACTGCGCGTCTTGGGCACAGATGCCGCCCGGCATGGTCATTGCGCGACGCCCTGTCAATACGCTGTCCACCAGGAATAGGGGCATGACGCCTGTCACCGAACCCGACGCAGGCCCTGTATCCGCTCTGGTCATGAGAAAATGGGTTTCATAGCCATAGCTCTCGCGCAAAATTTCTCGCCATGCCGATAAATGCTGCGGCAGCCCATATTGAGATCGCTTCACATAGGCGTCCCATTCGGGACGAGTAGCATCAGACAGTTCAGTCACAATCATGGGAGTACAATTTCCTTCGCTCGCCACTTGACGAGTGAATCCCGGCGCAAATCTACGTACAGCTTCGCCGGCTGTCGAACAGCCGGATTTCTGTCGCTCTATTCACGCCGAGCTGGACTGGACAGCGACAGAGGTCCTGCCGTTGTCCATGTTCTGGTTGGAACGATTCAGCCCCGATCGGCTGTCGACAACCGCCTGTTCATCCTGCCGTTGTTGCCAGAGCAGACGCACGTTGTTCAACGTCGTGAACTCGTAGTCGTTCAGCAGTTGGTTTAGCTTGGTCGCCAGTGCGTGGCGCCCATGGTAGTGAGTGATCCGCTCGCGCACTGTGACCTCACTGTATACTTGACCGGTATCCAATTCCCAGGGATGTACGTACATGACGGCTGGAATGTCCTGAGAATGCAGGCGGTCCATGGCCCAGCGGGTGATTGAATACGGCAGCGCTCGCGTATAGAAACCACCCGCAATGGGCCATGTGACACCGACTGCCCTAACCGTAGAGGCGGGAAACTCAATGAGTTCTGAACCATCAATACGGTAGGGGTACCGAGGGGCGCCTGGATAGCCGTACAACATATTGCGCGTGGGGAAGACGCTGCTGTCGTACTGGATGCCGTGGGATTGCAGTATCGAGAATGCCCACGGCGTAGTGCCGTTGATCGAGAAGTATGGCGCTCGATGGCCGAGTGGCTGCTGACCGGTAATTCGTTCGACGGCAGCGATGCTCAACTCAAGCTCGTTGGCGAATTGATCGGGCGACAAGCGGTAGACAAAACGATGGTAATAACCGTGTACGCCGATTTCGTGGCCTTCATCGGCAACTCGTTCGATCAGATCGGGATGGCGATCCGCTACGTAGCCGAGCACAAAAAAGGTTGCCTTGACCTGTTGGTTGCGCAACAGCGCAAGCAGATCATCAGTGGCCGATTCGACCCGGCTTTCGAACTCAGGCCAGCGTTCGATCTGCGGATTGGTGCTGGTCAATCCTTGAAACCAGTCTTCGAGGTCGACGGTGAAAGCATTGGGCAGTGGGTTCTGAGATTGTAGTTGTGTGTGCATAACGTATGCCTTTGAACAGTCAAGAAACCTATCCGACGTAGCCAAGGCTGCGCAGACGGTCTGCTAGAACCTTCTGATCCTCTTCTGATAAGACGTCTTCTTGATTTGCGCCTGTTCCACCAGTATCGTGGCCGGCGCCATTTCCATTTGCGGACATCGCGCCTGGTTTGAGCTGAATCGGTTGTTCCAGACCCACCTCTGGGCGGGCGATTTCGTGTAGAACTCTGCCGTCCATGGCCTCCACATCCGGTTCATTCATCAGACGCAGAATGGTCGGAGCCAGATCAACCAGGCTTGCCCCTTCGATCTTGACGCCGGGTTCGATCTTGGCGCCGTAGGCTATGAAGATGCCGTTGAGCCGGTGTGTTCCGGAGATGCCGCGCCGCATTGGCTCAATGATTTTATGGCTGCCGAATTCATATTCTCCGAAGCCGAAGTACTCAAGGCGGAGGGGGATAAAGATGATATCCGGCGCCAGTTCCAGGTAGGCGCCTTCGTAGATTTCCTCTCGTCGATAGACCCGTTCGACAACCTGTTCACCGGTCTCCGGATCTTTCAATTCGTATAGTCGTGCAATGATCTCGTCACGCAACTGCTCGTATTCTTCGCCCGGCTGGACACAGCCCTGTGGTTCGCGGCCGACCACGTTGAGGCAGACCTGGCCGACATTGCCCAACGAGTAGGCTTGGGTGCGCGACCAGTCAATATCTTCAAATGACAGGAAGAGCGCCTTCATTAGGTCTTGGCCCTGGCCACGTACGACTTCCTTCTTCATGCCGCCCAGGCCAAACTTCATCATCTTGTCATAGACGTTCATAGGCGAGAAACCGGCCCGGAAGGCAGTGCGCTTGATGCCTGCCACCGGCCCTTGCTTGACCTTCATGAAACCCTGGTCCATGAGCCAGTTGTTGACATGGATGAACTTGTGGAAAGGGCCAAAGCCGTGATCCGACATGAGGATCAATGTCGTGTCGTCGTCCAGGCTGTCGACGATACCGGCCAGTTTCTTGTCGACGAACATGTAGTAGTCTCGGATGGCATTGCCATATTTTTCAGCCTTGGCCGGGTCATGGAGCGGATGCGATTCATCCATGAACTTCCACATGGCATGGCTCACCGTGTCGGTTCCGTTGAAGACGAGCATGGCAAAGTCGTAATCTGTACGGGATTGCAGATACTCCAATGTCTTGACCCGTAGTTCCGTCGCTCGATAAAGGCGCTCCAGAAAGTCATCAATGCCCGAGTCGGAGTAGGCCTGTCCCGGATCGGGGTAAAGTATGTAGTCGCCGACATTTTTGATGATTTCATCGTAGAGCGTCTCGGGGTAAGTGATCGAGCTGTTGGCCGTAGGTGCGGGCATACCCGAGATCATGACGCCGTTGACGTGCAGGGGCGGATAGGTCATCGGCACGTTCATGACACAGACCTTGCGCCCTGAATCGCCCAGAAGGCTGTAGATTGTGGGCGCTTTGCAATCCAGCGAGGTCACAGGCTGGAAGCGATAGGAGTCCGGTTCACGTGCAATCCAGTCATAGAGACGGTGCTTGGCCGGGTTGACGCCGGTGGCGAAGCTAGTCCAAGCCGGCGCGGTCATGGGCGGCAGTGTGCTGTGCAGGCTGCCGTGTGCACCTTCTTCGAGAAGCCGGGCCAACGTAGGCAGATGGCCTTGCTCCGCCCATGGCTTGATCAAGTCAAATGTGGCTCCATCCAGGCCGATGACCAGGACTCGCCCTTTATCTTCATTCATTGCTTTATGTTCGCTTGTTCTATCGTTCATATACCGTTCATCCATCGATTCTATTGGCTAGGCGCTCTCTTGTTCATTCTGTTCGGCACTATCGCTCTCCATTGCCTCCTGGTGGATCTGTACCTTGTGCAGAAAACCATTTGACTGCGGCGTTCTGCCCCGTTCTGCTTGGTCGACACGTGAATCGAGTACGGCGACAAACTGGGCCAGATCGCGAATTCGGTTGGCCTGTGTCGACAGCATCACGGTCTGTGCCAACAGCATGACAACACAGAAGAGCAGCCCGATGACCAAAATTAAGGTCGGCGCATAGGTGACGCCAAATTGGGCCGCAATGGTGCCAATCAGTCCATCAAATACGGAGAAGATGAAGATAGCCAGGCTGGCGGCAAACCAGACCAGGGCATACTCCTCGCGCAGCTTGTGCTTACGGATCAGTTGGAGCGTCACCAAGAGCAGTGTAAGGCTGAAGAGTACTGCTATGAGTTTTTGCTCGAATGGTATCGCCATCAGTGTAGTCCTTGGGATGAAAGACGATGCTTTCAAAATGGGCAATGTCCTTGATTGCCGATGTCAGTACTGCGACCGTGACCTTGAATGCGTAATAGATCGACTTCCACAAGTTAATCGAACTCACGCCTGCGGTGCGGGCATGCATTTGTACGGGCAATTCAAGTTGGCTGAGCCCGGCCTTATGTACAATGACTCGACTTTCGACATCGGGGTAGTCCTGCGGCAGATACTTGGCCAACACGCAGATGGCCTGGCGATTCATGCCACAAAATCCGGATGTCGTGTCCGTCGAATGGGTGCCTGTTACCGCTGAGACTGCTGCGGAATAGAGCCGGATGCCGATCCAGCGCGAGCGCGGAATCTCCCAGTCGTAGGATGACTCCAGAAAACGGGAACCGATGACCATATCGGCGTCACCGGCACGCAGCACATCCAGAAACTGTACAATCTTATCGGTGCTATGTTGGCCGTCACCGTCCAGCCGTATCGCATAGTCGTAGCCAAATTGCTCGGCATACTTTAATCCGGTCTGCATGGCACCGCCGATGCCAAGGTTGAACGGGTGGCGCACAACAATGGCGCCGGCTGCTCTGGCCTCCGATGCCGTATGGTCGGTTGAACCGTCGTCCACAACCAACACGTCTGCACTGGGCACGACCAACCGCACGCCGGTGACGACGTTTCGGATCGCACCTTCTTCATTGTATGCAGGGATGAAGACCAATACCCGATCTGAGGGGACCGGTTGAGAACGGGGATCGGTTCTATTGGCTGGCGTGGTCATGCTGTGCGCCTTTCTGAGTTCCAGCGAACATCGCTCCCAGTCAGCCATTGACCGCTTCTGCGTGCAGTGATGAGTGGCTGAGAGAGCTTTCGCAGAAGGTGTCCAATCATGATGACGTCTGATCCGCGCCGAATGTTACGCAGAATATCGGATTTCATCAGCTATGCTTGTGCGAACCAGTTGTCCAACATGCTAGCGGTTGGATCCAACGCCGGCGGTCAGTTACGGCAGGCTGACTAAACCTGGGGTAGCCACGTTGCTAGACGCGGATTGACTCCGTAGAGCGTTGATCCAACACAGGCGGGTCGAATGCACATGCCTATTTTTAGGTATGCAATGGCTGGGACTGGTTACACGAGAGGGGGGTGCTGGCGAAGAGAGGGCTACGGAGCTACTTAACTCCTACGGCCCACGACCCAATGGGTATTGCAAGAACGGGTCGCAACGTGTCACACCTTGTGTGACTTCATTGTAGCGGAAACTGAGTTCTTGTCAAGCAATCTACAACCCAAAGTGATACGCTGTCACTGGCGGCCCTGTGCTATGTTTGGTCAAGGATTGTGCAGGGTGTGGCGAGTAGAGACTTGGACGACTGCACGCTGAGGCCAGACTAGGGGGCGTCGATTGAACGAAGGTGGCTGCCCGCGAAACTGTCCTCGACTTGAACAGGCGGGATGATCATGTCGCAAGTGCGGAATTGACACTTGACGCACTTTGGACTTTCGCGTACTGTAGCGGTTAGAGGTTTGGCTCTCGACATTGAGCCGCCTCGCGGCGCGCAAAACCGGCCGATCGTTTCACGAAATCCATAGAATCCAAGCAGTAAGGCGCCCCATGAGCCAAAATTCTGTTGGCCCGGAGATCCTGTTCGAGAACCTGTGTGCAGACACTGTCGCCTTGATGACAGAGCAGCGAGTGCCTGGTGTCTCGATTGGTATCCTGTATCTAGATCATCTCTACACCCGCGGGCTTGGGATCACCAACATTGACCACCCGTTGATGGTCGACGAGGAGACCCTCTTCCAGATCGGCTCCATTACCAAGACATTTACCTGTACGTTGGCCATGCAACTGGTTGAACAAGGGTTGCTGACGCTGGATGCGCCGGTACGTACGTATCTGCCCGACTTCCGCGTACAGAGTGAAATGGTTTCGGCCAACGTTACCATCCGCCACCTTCTTACTCATTCGAGCAATTGGGTCGGGGACTTCTTCATCGATACCGGCGAAGGGGCGGATGCGTCGGCGATCTATGTTGAACGCATGGCTGAGCTTCCCCAAATTGGCGCCGATGTGCACGACCTATTCCTATAACAATGCCGGCTTCTACTTGCTCGGCCATATTCTCGAAACTGTGACCAACCTACCATACGGCCAGTTGCTACGTGATCGCATTCTCGATCCGATCGGCATGGATCATGCTTTTCTGCGGGCTGGTGACGTAATGACACATCGATTCGCCGTCGGACATCATTTTAGCAGCGAGACCGATACGGTTGAAGTTGGCCGTCCCTGGCCACTGCCGCGTGCTGTCGATGCCGTGGGCGGGCTGGTGACCACGCCAGCTGAATTGCTCAAGTATGCGCGCTTTCAGATGGGCGATGGGCGGTTGTCCGATGGAAGGCGTCTCTTGTCGCCTGTGTCGATGGCCATGATGCAGACGCCTCAGTGGCCTGTCTGGGGTGAGGATGAATCCGTCGGGTTGAGCTGGTTTGTCAGCCGGCGGGACGGCGTCACAACGATCTCTCATAGCGGCGGTACCGTTGGGCAGATTTCGCTCTTTGCTATGATTCCTGAACGCGAATTTGCTCTGGCTGTCGTTACCAATTCGGACGCGGGGCGGCTAATCTGTCCCGAAGTCTATCGCTGGGCCTTAACCCGTTTTCTGAGTTGTATGCCATATAAGGCGCAGGCACAGCCCGCAGCCAAAGAAGTGCTTGAATGCTTCACGGGACGCTACGTGCGTCCGATGTCGGAACTGGACCTGTCGCTTGAAGGCGATTCGCTGCGTCTAAGGGTGCTGCCCAAAGCGGGGTTCCCGACGGCTGAAACGCCTCCTACGCCTGCACCGCCGCTGGCAACGTGCGCCCTTTGCGAACCGGATCGGCTGCTTGTGTTGGACGGGCCGATGAAAGGAAGCACGATTGAGTTCATTCGTGATGACGTCGGCGAGATCGGCTGGGCGCGCATGGGCCGCATCCATCGTCGGCAGTAGAGAGTACAATGGCCATCGTGCCACAAATTAGGGCCACAAACCACCGGAACCATTCCACGATCGTTCATCGCGACAGGACGCTGAATCCATGATCAAAGCCCGAACTGCCAAAGTGGCCGGCACAAATGTGAAGTTGGACGCATTGCCGGACGTAGCCGATTTTCGCGATCGGCTTTTCGAGCCAACGTTAATTGAGGTCCCGACACAGATTGATCTGTCATTTTTCAAATCTGTTGGCGTCCCGGTCAGCCATCAGGGCAGTGAAGGCTCTTGTACCGGGTTCGCATTGGCCACCGTCGCCCACTATCTGCTGCGAGTACGCCGTGTTGTGCCGGATGACATTGACGTCAGTCCACGTATGTTCTACGAGATGGCCAAGCGTTACGATGAGTGGCCGGGCGAAGAGTACGAAGGGTCCAGTGCTCGGGGAGCAGTCAAAGGCTGGAACAAACATGGCGTCTGCGCTGAGGAACTCTGGCCCTATCAGCCGGGCGTGGCCGATCGGGATATGACCAGCCGTCGTTCCGCCGACGCCTTGAAGCGACCTTTGGGCGCTTACTACCGCATCAACCAAAAGGACCTGACGGCCATGCACTCGGCCATCGCCGAAGTTGGTGTGCTCTTCGCCACGTCGGTGGTCCACGAGGGCTGGATTTCACCCAACATCGACGGGTCGATTACTCCGGCCGGCGATGTGATGGGCGGTCATGCATTTGCCATCGTCGGCTACAACGCACAGGGCTTCTGGATCCAGAACTCGTGGGGCGCCGAGTGGGGGATCGAAGGGTGCGCCCTGTTGAGCTACGACGACTGGCTCGACAACGCAATGGACGCCTGGGTCGCCCAACTGGGTGTGCCCATCAACGTCACAACCGCAGCCGGGACAGCAGTTGCGCTCTCCGGCGTTGTTAAGAACGTTCAGCCCCAACCACTCAAATTTGTTCGCCCCTTCGTCATTAGCGTCGGCGGCGACGGACAGTTGAGGTCGACCGGCACCTATGCCACCTCTGAAGCTGACCTGGTACGCATGTTCGAAGAGGATATACCGAATCGAACAGCCGATTGGCAGCGCAAACGGTTGATGCTCTTTGCACACAGCGGTCTTGAATCAGAAGAACGGGCGTTGCAGAACATACTGGAGATGGGCACTTTGCTCGTCGGTGAAGAGATCTATCCGTTGGCCTTTCACTGGAACAGTGGTTTTCTTGAAACGCTGGAGCGCATTCTTCAGGATGCTCTGAGTCGTCGGCGCCCCGAAGGAAGCAAGATCGACCTCGCCAAAGAGTTCATGCTGGATCGCCTCGATTCCGCTCTGGAGCCATTGGTTCGTTCGCTCTCCGGGAAATTGCTCTGGGATGATCTCAAATCCAAGGGCATGTTGGCGACCAAGAACAGCGACGGGGCCGGAAGGATCTTTCTTCGCCACCTGGTCAGCTTCTTGGAGCACAATCCTGATTTCGAACTACATGTGGTGGCCCACAGTGTAGGCAGCCTATTTATGGCACCCTTGATTCAGTTGATGACTGGGCCGATCGATACGCCATTGCAGATCGGGGCGATGAAGGGTCGTTCCGGCAGGGGGGTGACGGTACGCTCGTGTATGCTCTGGGCACCGGCAATCACGATCGACGAGTTTGCCGAGACCTATCTACCGCCGACACTGGCCGGTGGCATCGAACGTTTGGCAATCTACACATTGACGGACCAGACTGAGAGGGATGATAACGTGGCTCATATCTATCACAAATCATTCCTCTATCTGGCTTCAAACGCCCTTGGCGAGCGCCCTTGTATTCCAATGCTCTGTCCGAATGGCGATCCTCTTCTGGGCATGGAAAGGGATCTTCTGGGCAGCCCGGCCATGCTCGAACTCTTTGGCCAGGGAAAGGCTGATTGGGTGATTGCACCAAACGGGTTGTTGCCCCATTCGCCCGATGCCTGCGGAGCACGCTCTCACCTCGACTTTGAAAAAGATAGAGCGACCGTCATGTCGACACTGTCGAGAATGAATTTTCAGGGATGAGCTTCGGGGGGTGAGCTATTGAGGACGAAGAGTGCCGTCTGATCTGCGTTCGAGCAACTTCCTCTTGGTAACAGTCGCCGATCTGATCGCGCGCACGGCCTATCAGATGGGTAAGACGCCGCTCTTGCCCATCTTTGCTGCCAGCCTGGGCGCATCCGATGTCTTGCTCGGCCTGATCGTATCTGTCTCGACCTTCACGGGGATGCTTCTCAAGCCCTTGATTGGCGTGCTTTCTGATCGGTGGGGGCGTCGGGTGTGGCTCTTGATCGGAACAGTCTTCTTTGCAGGCATGCCATTCCTCTATCGCTTCATTCAGACGCCGGAACAGCTCTTTGTGGTCCGTGTTGTGCACGGCATGGCGACAGCGATCTATGGCCCTGTGACGTTGGCCTATGTGAGCGACCAGACCGGTGGGGCTAGGGCTGAAGGGTTGGGTTGGTTTGGGATTGCGCGCAGTGGCGGGTATATTCTTGGGCCGGCTTTGGCCGGCTGGCTGCTCTTGTTCTTTGAACCGACTACTGTATACACGATCATCGGCGTAATGAGCTGTGCGATCTTTGTGCCGGTTCTTACTCTGACTGACCGACCGGTTCAGACTGACCTCTCGCTCCCTTTGACGGAGCATGTCTCAAAGGCGTTTTGGGCAGGAGTTAAGACGCCCGGCCTGTGGTTGGCCGGTGCGCTTGAAGCAATCGTCTATGTAGCGCTCTATGCCATGAAGGCATTTCTCCCTATCTTTGCCTTGTCCATCGGTATTAATATCGCTATGGTCGGCATGTTTTTCGCGATTCAAGAGACGGTTGTGGCGTTCGTCAAGCCATTTGGCGGACGGCTTGCGGACCGCATCGGCTACATACCGGCAATCGGGCTGGGCGTGTTGGCGATGGGTGTTGCGCTTCCACTCATAGGGTTCGCCCCTGATAGTTGGTCGCTCTTTGCATTGGCCATCTTACTGGGAGTTGGTCAGGCGCTAGTCTTTCCATCGACCACAGCGCTGGTCGCCGTTCAGATCGACGCAAGCCATGTTGGGGCCGGGATGGGGTTGCTCGGTACGCTACAGAACGGTGGCAAAGTACTGGGGCCGGTTCTGGGCGGCCTGCTGGTTACCTCATTGGGCTACGAACCAATGTTTGCGCTGATGGGCCTAGCGCTAATTTTCGCCTCAGTCTTGTTGATGTTGAGACGGAGAATTGGCGCCGTCGGTCGTGTGGTGTTGCATGGATAGGCAGTTGTATCCTGTCGTCAATGTATCTGCCGTGGACCCATCATAGACACGAATGACGATGGAGACGACCATCCCAGACGGCTGTCGGAATCGGGTCCTACTCATCGCCAGATGATCGTATGAAAAGCGACTAGCGGAAAATCTGATTTGCCGGTATCATAGGCGGAATGATGGGGCAACTTCGTCGGTTATTCGCTAGCTCCCGCTTCTGTCACTACTTCGATTGTTTTGGTTTTGAATCTCGATAGAAATTCATGAATGGCGCCGCCAATGGAGCGATCTCTCTCTCTAATCAATCCTCGGTTGCATTGTTGTTTCGACGCTTTGACTTCTGGCTTGCGACGATCGCGCTTGTCGCGGCAGGTTTACTTTTCTGGCGATACGAGACACAAATACTTCACTTGATTGAACGTGCGCCACAATCGCGTGCGTGGATCGAGAGCTATGGCCCGCTGGCGCCGCTTGCCTACATCAGTCTCTATGCAACCCAGATTGTGGTGGCCCCGCTCCCCGGAAATCTATTGGGGATTCTTGCTGGCTATCTCTTCGGTATATTGTGGGGAGCACTATACAGCGTGGTGGCATTGACCATCGGAATCTCGGTTGCCGTGGGCTTATCACGCGTTTTTTGGCCGTCCCTTGCTTGAGCGCTTCGTGGCCGACGATCTGTTGGAGAAGTGGGAGTCCAAGCTGCGTATCCGATCGCCGTTGCTATGGACAATTCTCTTTATGTTTCCTGTGCCGGACGCCCTCATCTATGTTGCCGGCCTAAGCAGTCTGCCATTACGCACTTTGATTCCATCGATTGTCATCGGCCGTAGCGCAGGCATCATTTTTGCAACAGCCATGGGCGGCTGGAGCGCCAGACTTCCATCACATTGGCTGATTGTCAATTGGACGCTCTTCCTGGCCGGCGCTGGTCTGCTCTATCTTCACCAGCGTCGTCTCAAGTTGTATACCTTACTCAGCTATCGACAATGGCGGCAGACAGTGCGCCGATGGCGGTCCAATCGTGGTTGGCGGTCCAACGGACGCTCAACCGACCGTAAATATGCGACAGCTGCACTAATTCCTGTCAAGAACAGGTCATCCCAGCGCTTGACCACGTCAGACGCTGATGAATCAGCTTGATCCACTCAAATTTCACCACAGCGTTACCGTGTCGAGATCGGATAACTCCCACTTCATGATACACATAAGCGGTGTTGCATGGCGTAATTCGCCTTTGGGGCGTCCGAAATTACCGTATCGGTTTTGTTCGTAGTAACCACTTTGGCGGTCCGGACGGCTGAAACCGTCACTACGAACTCAATCGCAGACAATCACTTGGCTGAGTCGGGCGTGAATACCACAACAGAAATCCGGCGTCTCTACCGCTGACCGAATCAGCATATGGATTTTCGCTGGAATTCACTGGTGTGTAGTCCAGAGCTTCGTTCTTGTGAAAAAGAGAGGAAGTGGGTCCGCCAATTCGCTCAAATTGGCGGACCCGGAGAAAAACAGGAGGAGTTCCGTAGAAGAACTGAAGGAGATTTCAAACCTCTGTGTCATTAGGCTCCCCAACCAACTTCACAGATGCCACTAGTATATTTGATAGGCGGCGTGAGCGCATTATGCAAGTTGCACAAGGCTTTGCTGCGGTTTTCGTCAAAATCGGCCCTGGCGCGATGCGTTATCGGATGTCGGTGTCATGGCTCGCTCTTGACGGCTCTTCCAACGCTGCAAGTTTGACCTCCGCCTTGTCCGACCGTATACTCGGAGGCATTCGCAGTACTTATCCATTCGTTCACACATCTTAAGCGTTGGTTGGTGATGGGTTCGACGATAAAATCTGTTTGTTGCTCGCCAAGGCTTCTGAGATCTTTGTTGGGATGTTTTTATGTCGGTTGAACAACCATATCCACCATTAGAAACGCCTGCTATGGATCCTGGTCCAGCTGAAATTGCGGCGCTTGTGGCTGAGAACCAGCTTTTGCGGGAGCGATATGCCAAGCTTGAGCGCAAAGCCGGCAAGGCCTTACGTCGTCGTCGTCAGGAAAAGGTATTGAAGCCATATCAGGCCGAGTTGCTGGCCCTCCAGAACTATCTGGAGAAGACCCAGAGGCGTGTCATCATCGGTTTCGATGGAAGGGATGCGGCGGGCAAGGGCGGGACCATCCGGCGCGTCACGCGCTACATGAATGAGAAGCACTATCGGGTGGTGGCGTTGGGCAAGCCCACGCAGCGCCAGCTGACACAATGGTACTTCCAGAAGTACGTTGAGCAGTTTCCCCGCGGCGGTGAAATCGTTCTCTTTGATCGCAGTTGGTACAATCGCGCTATGGTTGAACGGGTCTTTGGATTCTGCACGGACGAGGAATACGATAACTTCATGAGCGGCGTCGTGGGCTTTGAGCGGGATCTTGTTCGGCAGGGGACCATTTTGATAAAGCTCTACTTCAGCGTGACCAGGGACGAGCAGTCCAGGCGCTTTGAACGCAGGCATACGGATCCCTTGCGCCAGTGGAAACTGAGCGAAGTTGACATGCAAGCGCAGGAGCGCTGGGAGGAATTCACCAACGTCAAGTACGAGATGTTGCGCCAGACGAGCACTGCCGATGCTCCGTGGACAATTATTCGGTCCGATAATAAACACTTGGCCCGGCTCAACGCCATCAAGGTGATTCTGAACTCTGTTCCCTTTGAACGTTTGAACCCTGCGCTGGATCTGACACCTGACCCGACAATTGTTGTTACGGGATCGCGTGAACTCGAATTGATGCGAAAGCAGTGGGTGCAATTGGGCCGCTTCATCGATTGATCTTGCGAGAAATTGGCTGTTCTACCATTGGCGAAACGTTGGAGTAGAGCGGCCTTTGCAGAACGGTTGCCGCCCCGAGTGATGTACTGTACAATTTCATCAACTGACAGACACAGAAATGCAGACAACCCAAAGGAGTGCAAGATGGCAAAGAAGGACAAAAAGGGTCAAGATGGAAACGTCACCGTCTTTATGTTTGAGGACGAGGGCGGCGCCGAGAACTTTCTTGAAAATGTCATGACATGGCAAGAACAAGGTCTATTTACGGTGCAGGATGCAGTGGTCGCGGTCAGAGGCGTCGGCAGTGACGTTGAGGTGAAGCAGAGCCATAAGTTTGGAGGCAAGTACGCCGGAGCCGGAGCCGGCATTGGCTTCATTGCCGGCATGCTTCTGGGCGGCCCAATCGGGGGTCTTGCGGTTGGCGCCGCAATCGGCGGCATCACTGGAGCCATGAAGGACTACGGCATCGATGACAAGTTTATCGCCCAGGTCAACGCTGGCCTGGCGCCCAACACGTCGGCTCTCTTCCTCATGACGTCCGGTGGCGAGGCGAACGAGGAGAAGATCCTGGCAGAGTTGCGCCCATTCAAGATCTCGATGATCTCAACAACGCTTTCGCCGGAAATGGCCGCCAAGATCTCGGATGCATTAGCCAGCGAAGAATAGGCATTGCTCTGAACGATGAGAAGCCACCAACGTCCTTGTAGATGTTTGGTGGCTTTGTTATGTTTTCGTTTGGGCCGGCTCTGTCGCTGGCCCGTCGTCCAGCGACAGGGGATAGTCGTCTGGGGGGGGACGTAGCAACATGAGACTGATTTTGCGTTGGGTGATCAATGCAATTGCCGTTTGGTTGGCGGCGATTCTTCTGGATGGGGTGTCTGTGGATGGGAGCTGGTTCGATCTGTTTCTCATCGGCGCCGTCATGGGATCGGTGAATGCCCTGATCAAGCCCGTGCTCCAGCTATTGGCATTGCCTCTCACCATTTTGACGCTGGGACTGTTCACGTTTGTGATCAACGCCGCGATGCTTGGGCTTGTTGCCTGGATCATGCCCACGCTTGCCGTGGATGGATTTATGACGGCATTGATTGGCGGGATTCTGATCAGCGTGGTGAGTACGCTATTGAACTGGTTCACGGGGAATTAACTTGATTCTTTTGGGGCTCAGGGGCACGACGCCCAAAAGAACCCTAATCTGAAGGTGCGTGAAGGTTGCAGAGTACATGAACCTGCTTAAGGCGATCTGGCAGCTTTTCCGGGAGAGCGTCATCGGATGGAGTCGCAATGATGCGATGCTCCACGCTGCAGCGCTCGGATACTGGGTAGTGCTTTCAGTTGCACCACTGTTGATGTTGACGATTGCGATCGCTTCTCAGGTATTCAGCCAGGCCTTCGTAGAGTCGGCGATTATCGATCAAGTTTCGCACGGTCTGGGCCCTGAGATGGCTTCTGCGCTATCCGGTCTTGTGCAGAGCACGCGAAGCTTCTCCAATAGCCTGCTGGCCACGGGTATTGGCCTTGTCTTTGTGGTCTACAGCGCGTCCAACGTCTTCATGCAACTGCAAATTTCGCTGAATGCCATGTGGGGTATCCAGCAGCGCGCTGATACGATTGGCGAGAGCCTGCTCGCAACGACCAAGTCCCGTCTGGTGGCGGCGGCCAGCGTCCTCACCGTCGGCTTCCTGCTACTGGGATCTCTGCTGCTCAATACACTTTGGACTGCTATCCCGGACCAATACGTTGAGCCGGTTCTGGCGAGCTTGGGGCGCTACCGCACAATTATCGATCTTTGGACATCTCCACTGGTCTACTGGGTTCTCTTCGCGCTGATTTTCAAGATTTTGCCCAGGGCTCGGATTCGCTGGCGCGATGTTTGGCCAGGGGCACTGTTGACTGCACTGCTGTTTTGGATGGGTGGCTATGTTATCGGCCTCTACCTGGGCTATACCTTCATCACCTCAATCTATGGCGCAACCGGCTCACTGATTGCGTTGCTGTTGTGGGCATACTACTCTGCATGGATCATATTATTTGGTGCAAAGTTTACACAGGTTTACACTGACAGATATGGTAGACCCATCGTTCCCTACCGCTCGATGGTCTTTCGGGATGATACGCTTCAAGGCAAAGATAACGAAAGCTCGCAGATATCAAAATAACTGATTCGGCTGTCACCGGTTGTATTTTGTGGACCCTTGATGACCAAACCTTTGAATATTTCAATTTTGGAACAAATTTGCCGATAATCTGACCGCCGGCAAATTGGCAATCACTGAGAGAACCATCAGGACAAACATAAGGACGCCTAGCATGAGCAAACACCGAACATCCGATCAACGGACAGAGTTATTCAGCCGCATTCTACTCACTGTGCTGATTCTGGCCGGTATGTCGCCCGCGCTCTATTTCATGTCCCGCGGGCTGGTCATCTGGGGCATTGGACTGATCGTTGTAGGAATCGTCATTCTCTATTTGGTCTGGCGACCGCACAAGGGATCGTCCTAGGCGCAGCCGATGAGCTATGACGAAATCGTCATCAAAAAGAGCCCGTTTCAGTTCCTGAAATGGCTGGTCATCGTCGAGTTCTTTTTTGCGTTCGCGCCGATCATGCTGCTGATCTTGTTACCCGTTCGGAATTCCTACGAGTCTACCGCCATGGCAGGCTCCGTATCTTATAATCTGCTGTTGGTCAGTTTGTGGACCGTGTTGCAGATAGTCACGCTGGTGGCCGTCTTCGCCGCTTGGTACATCCCAACATATGTGGTTAATCGGGAGCAGATTAGCTATCGTCGCGGAAGCACTGGTGCAGATCGTCGAATGGTACAGACCCAGGCTATCTCTGATGTGGAAGTTGAACAAGGCTGGTTGGCTGAACGTTTTGGCTATGGCAGCCTTCTCATCCTGACGGATAAACGATCGAAACCTGCCAAAATTGCCAATATCTCCGACCCCGAACTATATGCTGAACAGATCCGTGACCTGGTTGAACCGGTTGCGATTCCCATCGAAACACCTGCCACGAAACCGGTGGACATGCTAATTGCAGAGGGCGAGGGACAGTTCTTGGAGTTCAAAGCCAGCCTGATGTGGGACTATCGCCAGCAGCGGGCCAACAAGGCTCTGTACGATCCGGTCATGAAGAATGTGGTCGGCTTTATGAACGCAACCGGTGGCACCTTGTTGATCGGCGTCAGTGATGACGGTGAGATTCTCGGCCTGGAACAGGACTACAGCGTGATGAAGAAGCAGGACAAGGACGGCTTTGAGAATGTCTTCAACATGGCGTTCGGCAGCATGATCGGCATTGAGTTTCGTCATTTTCTGGATGTCCAGTTTCCCAGGATAGACGGACAAGAGATCTGCGTCGTCTCGGTGAACCCCTCTGATCGACCGGCCTATCTCACCAGCAAGGGAACGGAAAAGTTCTATATCCGTGCCGGCAATATGAGTCAGGCGCTCTCTGTCAGTAAGGCGACGGACTACATCCGGTCTCGATTCGAGCGAGCATGATGGAGAGAATAGGGGTCGTTTGGGTGGATCTTCGCCATGTATAGGATCGGTGCCGGTCTTAGCTATCCGCTGGGTGCGTCGGTCACCCCGGAAGGCGTGAACTTCTCGATATTCGCACAGTACGCAACCGCTGTGGAATTGCTCTTGTTCGATGATGTGAACGATGCTCGGCCCTCCCACGTCATAATCCTCGATGCCGCTGAAAACACGACCTTTTACTACTGGCATGTCTTCGTGCATGGCCTGAAACCAGATCAGATCTACGCCTATCGCGTTTATGGGCCGAACGCGCCGGAACTTGGCCTTCGTTTCGACTCAGACAAGGTATTGATCGATCCCTATGGGCTGGCCATTGCTGTGCCTGATCGCTATGATCGCAAGTCTGCGGCCCGGCCTGGGGACACAGCCGCAACCGCGATGAAGAGCGTTATCGTCGATTGCAGAACCTACGACTGGGAAGGTGATCGTCCGCTACATCGTTCCTTCGGCCAGACGGTCTTCTACGAACTGCATGTCCGTGGATTTACGCAACACCCAAATTCCGGTATCTCAGATGAAAAACGAGGAACCTATGCAGGCCTAATTGAGAAGATTCCCTATCTACAGGAATTGGGGATAACGGCTGTCGAACTGCTACCGGTCTTCCAGTTCGATGAACAGGACTCACCGGATGGACTGTCCAACTATTGGGGCTACAGCCCGGTCTCCTTCTTTGCTCCCCACCGTGCCTACAGTTCCAGAACCGATCTGCTTGGACCGCTTGATGAATTTCGGGACATGGTCAAGGCGTTGCATTTGGCCGGGATCGAAGTGATACTGGATGTCGTTTTCAACCATACGGCGGAGGGAGATGAGACCGGGCCGACTTTTTCATTTCGTGGACTTGGCAATCCGGTCTACTACATTCTTGAAGAAGATCGTCGTCGCTATGCCAACTTCAGCGGAACGGGCAATACGCTCAACGCCACCAATTCGATTGTGCGGCGCATGATCCTGGATAGCTTGCGCTATTGGGTGCGTGAGATGCATGTGGATGGCTTCCGCTTTGACTTGGCCTCGATTCTGGCTCGGGATGAAGGGGGCGAGTTGCTGGAAAATCCGCCGACACTGTGGGCCATCGAGTCCGATCCAACGCTGGCCGGGGCCAAATTGATTGCCGAGCCGTGGGATGCTGCCGGACTCTATCAGGTGGGTTCATTTGTTGGAGAGCGGTGGAAAGAATGGAACGGCCGCTTCCGCGACGACATCCGCTCCTTCTTCAAGGGCGACACAAACACCGTCGCGACCCTTCCCTCCAGATTGTTGGGCAGCCCTGACCTCTATTCACGCGTAGCAAGGGAGCCGGAGCAGAGCATTAACTTCGTCACCTGCCATGACGGGTTCACACTCAACGATCTGGTCTCCTACAACGAGAAGCACAACGAAGCCAATCGAGAAGGTGGCCACGATGGGCAGGACTATAATCTGAGTTGGAATAGTGGCGTTGAAGGTCCAACTGACGATCCTTATGTTGAGGCCATACGCAATCGTCAGGTCAAAAATTTCCTGACGGTGACGCTGCTTTCTGTGGGCGCACCTATGTTGCTCATGGGCGATGAAGTGCGTCGCACCCAACGGGGCAACAACAACGCCTACTGTCAGGACAACGAGATCAGTTGGTTCGACTGGTCATTGCTTGACGACCATGCGGACATTCTGCACTTCACGCGTATGTTGATTCAGATGCGGCTGCATCTCGATGCCTTTAACGGCAAGCATGGCATGTCTTTGGAGGACCTTCTACGTCGAGCACGGATTCAGTGGCATGGCGTCGAACTCAACAAACCGGACTGGAGTGAAAACTCGCATAGCCTGGCGGTCACCATTCAGGGCTTTTCGGACCATCGTCTTTTTCACATCATTCTGAATGCCTACTGGGAACCGCTCGAATTTCAGTTGCCGACCGCCCCCGAGAATCTGGGTGGTGAGTGGCGTCTCTTTGTCGACACCTATCGAAACGTGCCCGAGTCCTACTCCTTCAAGTCCGATCTGTTGACTATTCAGGCGCCCACATACCTCGTTCACGATCGATCAGTCGTTGTCCTCGCCGCCTCAGCAAATGGGCGCATTTAGGCTTTTCCAAAATAGTCACTACACGGGAGTTGGCAAAGCCTCAAGCCATTCCAGGCAAAGATTTCCTTGCAACGTATATTTGTCTCTCTGGAATGGCCCTAGTCGGTACTGCTACCCTAATCCGGAAAGCCAAGTACAGAAGGCCAGGATTCCTGACAATCCCGGCCTTCTTTGGTCTGATGGTTGAATCGTAGTATAGACTTGACGTGAGAAAATGGTATGTCTTCGTGCTGACAGCCTGCTAGCGCTTCACTTTGACCGCCGGCAACGCCTTCACGGCAGCCTTGTCGATCTTCAGATAGACCGTCTTGGCGTCGACAAAATCAATATCGGACAGGGCGATCGCCACGTCCTTCTTGCCCCATAGATGTCCCTCGCGCATCTGAATATGGGTGATTTCACCGCTTTCTCCGTCCAGCACCAGTTCATCAAGCTTTCCAACATTGCCGTCGGTTGCCTTGATATCCATGCCGGCGTGAATCGACTTTTCTCCCTTGGGGATGTTGGCATCTCGAATGTTGTCATAGCCGGTGTCGTTGACCACATACTGCGATGCGTAGGCGCCCCCCGTCCCGTACGAAGGCCCGCGTGTCCATCTGTATGACCCTTCATAGGCTTTGCCTGTAGGCGTCTCCTGGACGAAATGATCCACTAGAAATGGTTTCATTTCGCCAACATCGGCCCGAGAGCAGCTCAGGCTAATCTGGTCCTCTGTCACGCTCTCGACCATGTCCATGGGGACGAGCCGCGTCGGGTTATTATGCGGTAGTTCCTTGTCTTTCAGGACGATATGTGTCACCGTGAAGTTGATGGGATTGACAATCACGTCGGTTGTTACGCCGCAAGGGCCGTCACTGCATTGGACCTTGGCATTCAGTGGAATTTCTGACATTAGAGTTCTCCTTTTCTCTGGTGCCTTGAAGCTCGAACCGTGAAGTTTGTGCTTTGTCGCTGACGCTGTCTTCTTTTATCTGATCAGGACAGCCGGGGGGCGACCGTTGGATTCTGCCAACTGCCATGACCAAAAGCGATGATCGTAGACTAGTGTATCACTATTTGGCTTGATATGTAATAGCCTCGCCAATCTGCTACACGATTCAAAATTCCTCAGCGATGACGATCTCGTCACCGTTGTCAATCGTCACCGCTACACTGAGGATCTCATTCTCTAGTCTGGCTTGCTCGATGGAAGCGGAGAATTCCGCCAGCGGTTCGGCGTCCAAGTAGACTTGTGTATCGAGGCGAGACGCTGTGCGAGTGACTTGTCCAGCCGGCGCAATCGCGGATTCGTTGCCATTGAAAGCAGTGATCGCGATGGTCAATAGCAGCGAGAGGACGACGGCTCTCAAAACTGTTGTCATAGATTTCCTCTGAGTCTGTTTGACCTGTTTTGAACCGTTGCAATCCAGATTATCGGGATTGCCGCTTTTCCGGATAGAGCCCCAATACGCCATTCTCCGATGCGTCACAAATTCCTCGCTCCGTGATCAACCCCGTGACTAGCCGTGCCGGCGTCACGTCGAAAGCGTAGTTGGCTGCCGGGCTTTCCTCCGGCGTCAAGCGCACACTCTTGACCGTGCCCTCGTGCGCACCGCGGATGAAACGCACTTCGGTGGCATCTCGCTGTTCAATGGGGATGTCACTTACGCCATCACGGATCTGCCAGTCGAAGGTGGAGGAGGGTAGAGCCACGTAGAAGGGAACATCGTTGTCCTTGGCCGCCAACGCCTTGAGGTAGGTGCCGATCTTGTTGGCGACATCGCCTGTATAGGTCGTGCGGTCTGTGCCGGTGATGACCAGGTCGACCATCCCGTGCTGCATCAGATGGCCGCCCACGTTGTCGGCGATGACCGTGTGCGGTACACCGTGCTGACCCAGTTCCCAGGCTGTGAGCCGTGCGCCCTGATTTCGTGGTCGGGTCTCATCCACCCAGACATGGACATTGATCCCACGGTCATGGGCCGCATAGATGGGGGCCGTGGCTGAGCCGTAGTCGACGAAGGCCAACCAACCAGCGTTGCAATGGGTCAAGACATTAATTGGTGCGCCGTCTTTGCGCTTGCTGACTTCTTCAAAAAGCGCTAGACCATTTTCGCCGATGCGGCGGCAAAAGTTTGCATCTTCATCGGCGATGGCATGCGCTGTCTCCAGAGCCGCCTGCACTTTGGCCTCAACTGCATCGCCTGCATCAGCCATTGCCTTCAGCTGGCGGTTGACAGCCCACTCCAGATTCACTGCGGTTGGGCGCGTCGCTTTGAGCTGTTCACCTGCTGCATGCATCGCATCGCAAAATGCGTCTGCGGAACGCGATCGGGCATGAAGCGCGGCAATGTACATCCCGTAGCCGGCAGTCGCTCCGATGAGCCCGGCCCCGCGCACGTGCATCTCACGGATTGCCTCAGATACATTGTCGACCGTGATCAGATCTTCGATGACAAATTCGAAGGGCAACGGCCTTTGATCGATGATTTGGACGACTGATGGATCCTCCTCATGAAGCCAGATTGTGCGAAAATGTTTGCCGTCTACATTCATAGGAAACCTCCAAATTTCATGTCTGAGCCTTTTGCTTCGCACGCAAACACCGGTTGAATTGTCTTGCCTGCAAACGTGTCCAGTGTAGCAGCAAGTCCGATGCATATGGCTCCTATCCGGTTCGCCGCCCGCTGGAATCTCAATGTATCACGAGGACGGAGGATTGTCCCGTTCGGATCTCATCTGCGTGCATCACGAGAGGAGCGAACCCGTTCGATGATAGGTAGATCAAGTCTTCGTTGGACTGGACCGAGGTGGCTTATCAGATCGGGGTAAAAGCCGATTGTGAAAATTTTTACATACGCTTTGATTTCGTAGAACCTATACATTGGTGTAATATGTTGCCGGGGGTGGTGTCGAACAGTGCCATCGCAGTTTTTTCAGAAAATCTGCAACAGTGCATTCTGAAATTGATCGACGGTCATTGTACCTAGATCGAGATCAGAAAATTGCAGACCGGTGTGCGATATTTATGTGTTGTACATTCGAAACGTGCCGTAATTTGAAGCAATACGAGCAAAGGAGCCGAACATGCATCAAGAGCACCCTTCTGAGTCCACCCATAGCCAGGTTGGACTGGAAACCCATGGGCTGTCTAATCTGCGTGCAGTATACTGGAATCTCTCCACGCCGGAACTGTACGAGGAAATCGTCAAGCGTCGCGAAGGCATTATCGCCCACCTTGGGCCGATGGTCGTGAGAACCGGCGAATTCACAGGCCGCTCACCGAAAGACAAATTTGTCGTCAAGGAACCGAGCACCCAAGATAAGATCTGGTGGGGCGATGTCAATGTGCCTTACGATGAGGATCTTTTCGACGAATTGCATCGTCGCATGCTCTCTTATTTGCAGCTCAAAGACGTTTTCGTTCAGGACTGTTGGTCCGGCACGGATCCGGAATACCGCATGCCCGTGCGCATCATTACCCAGTATGCATGGCACAGCCTGTTCATCCGCAATATGTTCGTTCTGGCAACGCCTGAAGAACTTGCCACACACGAACCCGAATTCGTTGTCATCGATTGCCCTGGCTTCCATGCCTTCCCGGAACATGACAAGACGAACTCTGATGTCTTCATTCTCGTGAATTTTGCCAAGCGAATGGTTCTTATCGGTGGTAGCGAGTACGGTGGCGAGATGAAGAAATCGGTCTTCAGCGCCATGAATTATTATCTGCCGCTGAAAGATGTCATGGCCATGCACTGTTCCGCCAACGTTGGCCCGGACGGTAAATCCGCCCTCTTCTTCGGCCTAAGCGGCACCGGCAAGACGACGCTCTCTGCCGATGCCAGCCGAACGCTGATTGGCGATGATGAGCATGGTTGGAGTGAGAGCGGTATCTTCAACTTTGAGGGTGGTTGTTATGCAAAGACAATCAACCTGTCAGCCGAGGCTGAGCCGGAGATCTATAGTACGACCCGCCGCTTCGGTACCATCCTTGAGAACGTCGGCATTGACGCAAACACCCGTCGCGTCGACTTGGATGATGGCTCGCTGACGCAGAATACACGTGCCGCCTATCCAATCTCTCACATTCCCAACGCTTCCACGACTGGCCGTGCAGGGCACCCCAAGAACATCATGTTCTTGACCGCTGACGCATTTCGGTGTTCTGCCTCCAATCTCCAAACTGACGCGCGAGCAGGCCATGTACCACTTCATCTCCGGCTACACCGCCAAGGTCGCCGGTACCGAACGCGGCGTCACTGAGCCGGAGGCAACCTTCAGCGCCTGTTTCGGCGCTCCGTTTATGCCGCTGCACCCCAGCGTCTATGCAGAGCTGCTGGGCAAGAAGATTGCTGAGCATGATGTAAACGTTTGGCTGGTCAACACTGGTTGGACCGCCGGCCCCTACGGCGTCGGCCACCGCATGCCGATCCAGGATACCCGTGCCCTGGTCAACGCCGCGCTCGATGGCGAACTGGACGATATCGAGACCGTTGAAGACGAGATCTTCGGCCTGCACATTCCGGTTCGTTGCCCCGGCGTTGACAGTAGCGTGATGATTCCCAAAAACACCTGGGCTGATGGCGCTGCCTACGACGAGACCGCACGCAAGCTGGCGTCCATGTTCAATGAGAACTTCAAAACCTTCGCCGACGGCACGCCCGACGAGATCATCGAAAAAGGCGGACCAAGGATCTAGACTTGCGTATGTAGGCGGTCGACTTGTCGACCCGCATACGTGCTCCGTTGCTGGGGCTTCCGCAGCAACGTAAATATGTGTGCAAGAACGGTCGATCGTCGCAATAACAGAAAGATCGAAGAAGGGGATGAGTTGCAACTCATCCCCTTCTTTATTAGAATCAAGCGTGATTAGTATCAGGCAACGAATCGGTCAAAGTTTGCTACAGGCCACTTTGTTCCCTTTCGCCTTCTCTTCACTGAGCCGACAGGCAGATTTATTGTGGCGTTCCCCAATGTATTTCAGCTAAAAGATAATATCAAGCGCTTCGACGAAATCGTGCGCGTCCTGGCCAAATATGGGCTGGCTGAGTGGATATCGGAGGATACGCCGGGCATCATTCGCCGCCGCTTCGAAACGTCGGAAGGCGTCAACGTCGCCGATCTTCCGTTTGAAGTTCGCCTGCGTTTGGCGCTCACTGAATTGGGCACAACGTTTATCAAGTTGGGCCAGATGTTGAGCACGCGGTCCGACATCGTGGGGCCGGAGCTGGCGAACGAGCTGGCTTCGCTCCAGTCCGATACGCCGGCCGATCCGCCTGATGTCGTGCGCGAAACTGTTGAGTCCGAGCTGGGCATGACGGTTGAGGAAGTCTTCGCTGAGTTTGACTTTAAGGCATTGGCATCGGCATCGGTGGGACAGGTGCATCTGGCCACCTTGATGGACGGCACCAAGGTGGTCGTCAAGGTGCAACATGCGGGCATCGAAGAGAAGGTGCGGGGAGATCTCTCTATTCTCTCCACGCTCTCCGGTTGGGCCGAGAACAACAGCCAAGATCTTGCTCGATACAAGCCTACTGCGACGGTGACGGAATTCCGTCGTAGCCTGCTGCGCGAACTCGATTTTGGTATTGAACTCAATAATATGGCGCAGTTCACACGGACCTTTGAAGAGTATCCGGCTGTGCATATCCCGTCGAGCTATCCGGAGTATTCGTCGCGTCGAGTGCTCACCATGGAGCGGCTCTACGGTCGTAGTGTCGCTAACGCTCAGGCCCTGCGCGCAGAGGGCGTAGACCTGGTTTCTATCGCCAGTCAGTTCGCCGATGCTATGCTCAAAATGATCTTCCAGGATGGCTTCTACCACGCCGATCCCCATCCGGGCAACATCTTTCTCCTCGACGACGGACAACTCGGTCTGTTGGATTGCGGCAAGGTGGGACGAGTGGATGAACGGAGCCAGGATGAGTTCATCAACATCGTCCAGGCATTCATGACCGGCGACGCCGATCGTCTGACCGACGAAATTCTCCAGATGTGCGATGTGCCGCCGGATATCGATCGCAGCGCCTATAGTGCCGATGTGGCCGAGTTTGTGGCTGAGTATCGCAACAAGCAGGGCGCTGAGCTGGAGATCAGCCGTGCTTTCACAGACATGTTTAGCATCATTCGCCGCTACTACCTGGCGGTTCCAGGACGAGTCAGCCTGCTCTTGATCGTGATTGGTCAGTTGGAGGGAACGGCCCGGTTGCTGGACCCGGATTTCAATTTGACTGAGGCGATGGGTAACTATCGCAATGAGTTGATCTGGAAACGCTTCTCTCCGGAGCGACTGCTGCGCCAGAGCATGCGTCTCTATCGTGACTATGATCGTCTGTTTCGCTCGATGCCTCGCGATCTCTTCAACATCATGGGCAGAATTGAGCGCGGCGAACTCAAGATTCAGGTGCAGCAGAACGGCCTGGATGGCCCGACCAACCGGCTGATCTACGCCCTTGTCATCTGTTCGTTGATCCTCGCCTCATCGCTCCTCCTCAGTATGCAGGCGCCACCGACCCTCTGGGGCATTTCGGTCTTTGGCTTCTTGGCATTTGTGTTCGCCTTCTTCATAGGTATCTATCTCTTCGTCGGCATCCGTCGTTCGGGCAACCTGTAGCGTTGGTCCGGATTCACCAGATCTCGTTCGCAAAACAATGCCACACCGTGCAAGGCGCACTCCCACGCGATGGCGTAGTTGGTCCTGCGGTTTCGTCGGTCACGTATTAGCGTGACAAGCCTCATCAATCAAGCAGTTTTCGAGGTCACCGAACTCGCCCTGCCGGCAGCCGGACCTATTGCTCTGTTGGCAAGGATTTTGTCATTCCGATGAGCGCAGCGAAGAGGAGTCTCAGCGATGCCAACGCGAGATTTCTCGCTTCGCTCGAAATGACAGAATCCTCCGTAACAGTGCACTACGTACTATCGGTGAATCAACGCCTACTATGCTAATCGTCCGATGCTGCGCCCGCCGCAGTGACCGATGCAGTTGCGTCGAACTGTACAGTTTGGCTGCGCGGTTCATAGACGACGAACATCATCATGGCGAGTGCGGCCAGGGCGAAGAATGCTGATACCGCAAAGAGCGAATTGTAGCCAATCAGGGCAATGGCCCCGCCGATGAGCGGGGCCAGGATGCCGCCGATCCCCATGGTCGTATTGGCGATACCCACATAGGTCGGGCGATGTTCGGCTCGTGAGAATTCCAGGTTGATCAGAATGCCGGACACAATCATGATGCCTCCGGAGATGCCGATCAGGAAGAAGACCAGGTTGAAGTATCCGGGCGCCGGGGCCCACCATGCCATTGTGTATGCTGCGGCCAATGAAAGAAGTCCGATCTGGAGCGCTAGTTTGTGGCCAAAGCGGTCTGCAATGAAGCCGGCGATCAAATTACCGATGGTTTGCCCAATTAAGAGAGCGGCGGTGAAAAAGCCGACGGTGCTGTCTGCCAAGTACCAGCGCTGAATGGCGGCAACAGTCACAAAGCCGGCCGCCATGTTGCCCAGACTTGAGAGCAGACGGGCAATCAGATAGTTGCGGAAGTTGCGGTCGCCGCGGATGATAACGACGATCTTCTTCAATGAATGTCCGCTCTTTTGCTGCTTAACGGCCTCGGGCACGATGTGGGCCGGCTCGCGCGTCATCGCAATGAAGACCCAACTGACGGTAATACAGACCGCTGCAATGGTGAAGGCCCAGAAGAAGTTCATGGGGAAGACATAGGCCCCCAACAACCATCCGCTGAAGATGGCGCCGATGGCGCCCAGCCCAGTACCCACAAAGGATGTGATGCCGAAGAAGCGGGCGCGTCTGTCGATCGGGAAGATACGCGCGAGCATGTCCGCCCAGGCGGGCCAATGGCGCCGGCCCCCAGTCCGTGGGCGGCATAGGCCAGCAGAAAGATCACCAGAGCAATGGTGGGTGACCAAAGGCTGACCAATGCAGCGAGCGGCAGAAACCAGAGCGGCAGGCGTTCAGTGAAAAGCCCGAGATTCACCACGACCGGTTTGTTGCGTGCAAGTCGTTCGGTCGGTCCGGCTGCCAGCAACTGTGGAAGATACCAGCTCGACTGGCCGATTACGGCAAGCAGGGCAATGGGCAAAGGGTTGCTGCTGAGTTTACTGACGAAGAGAGGTAAGATCGTGGCATAAGAGATGAAACTGAGGCCAAACCAGAAGGTCGCTCCATCCATGAAGTTGACTGCAAAATTCCAACGATAGTTCTTCTTTGCCTCCGCCTCGATCTCCTCGTCATTGAGCGGCGTGACCAGCCGATCAACTTCCAGCAAACGTCGCATTGCACGACGCCACCGTACACTCTGTGCAGCCATCAGGCCTCCATTCCAGATTGTCCAACGATTCCATTGAGTAGACTTGTTCGGCCAAGGAGCCCGATCAAGCGCCTCTCATCATCAACCACCGGTAATCGTTTGATCTGGTGACGCAGCATCAAACGCAGCACCTCGTCCAACGGCGTCTGGGCAGTAACGGTAAAAACGGGCGAGGTCATGAGATCGGCCGCGGTTTCGTCCCGATTCAGTATGGATTGATCGGTTGTCGTCTCTCCCGTGATCAGGCCGCGAAGACGGTGCAGCAGCGTTGAGTCCTCACGATCCTGGCTTCGGCGCAATATGTCGCCGTCGGTAATAATGCCGACGATTCTGCTGCTATGGTCGACGACCATCACGCGTTGCTGGTGAGAGAGTTCGAGGGCGCCGACGACGTCTTCCAGTAAAGCCTCCGGCCTGACAGTCGGCGGTGAGGCATTCATCAATTCGGTGATGGAATTGCCCTGTCGTGGGGGCTCCTGTTGTGCTGAATCCTCAATCGAACCATGGGTTTCGATTGTACGCAGTACGTCCAGTCGTGTGACGAGGCCGACCAGATGGCCGTTGACATCTACGACAGGCAGCCGTTTCAGATCATGAAGATTCATTTTGGCGATAAGCTTTCGTAGCGTCTCATCTGCGCCTACTTCGATGACCGGTTCAGTCATGACATCGGCGGCCGTCAAAGACGATGCGGCCAATTCGACAAATTGGGCGCGCAGCCTGTCTGCAGGGATCGTGCCATACAGGCCCAGTCGTGCGAGCAGATTGGCGTGCCTGAGCAGATCGCCGTCGGCGATAATGCCGACGACACAGTGATCTGCGTTCACAACCGGCAAGCATCTGTAGCCTCGCTCAATCAGCAACGTGATGATGCTGGCCACGGGCGTCTCTGGTGTGACCGTTGTCACCGACGTGCGCATGATGGCGCCAACGCTCTGCTCCAACGGATCGGGGCGTCGACCGGCTGCATATTGTATGACTTCTACTTCATTGATCGTGATCAGCCCGTCGCCGACCATGGCTCGCACCAATGGCATCAACCTATCGATCTGTTCAGGATGGTCTATCCATTCCAGTTTTATCGGCAGATCGGATGAAAGATCGACGATGCTGGCGGTGTGGATACGGCTGCGTGCACCAAACCCGGCCAGTCCTCGGGTCACGGTAGCCCCCATGGCTCCTTCTCGTCGCAAAAATTCAAGCAGGGCGGCATAGAGGGGTTTTCCCTGATAGCGATTATCTTCACCGCTGTAGATGGACACGCAAAGTGCTTTACCCTGCATCTGCATAGAAAAATCTCCTGCTAGACTGACATTTCGATGAGATCAATCGTTTCCGGCCACAGAGAGTAAGGGATTCAGGGATTGAGAGATTGCGGCCTCGCCAGGAATCTCCCAATTCCAGGCCGAAGGCCAAAACCTCTCAATCACAAACAGACATGATCTCATCGTGCTTTCAGTATAGGACTGGCGATCAAATAACACAGTGATTTGTCTGGTATAGCGTGCGACGTACTGGCCAGAAGATCGCCACTGGTCATTGACCTTCTGGCCAGTGTGTCGCACACAGTATCGGTTAAGGTCCGACAAGCCGTGCCAGATAGATGCCGAGCAACGCAAACAACAGCCCGATGGCAATGTTGCCGAAAATATTCGCAAGTCCAAGCCAAATGTTGCCGGAACGGATGAGCAGCAAGCTTTCGACGGCGTAGGTCGAAAATGTGGTGTACGAACCAAGAAAACCGGTCGCAATAAAGAGACGCATCTCCGGTGAAGATATGAAGCGGGCGGTGGTTAGCTCAAGGACGAAGCCGAGCAGCAGGCTACCGGTTACATTGACAATTAGCGTCCCAAATGGGAAGGCAATACCAAAGCGTTCGGCTGCCCAGATGCTTACCAAGAAGCGGGCGTTTGCACCCAAGGCCGCGCCGGCGGCTATCCAGAGAAAACGATACACGAGAAGCCTATTCTGCACATAAATTGATGGTTGTCTGCAACGGACATCCAGGGTGGCCGAGCGCCATCAGACCCTGTGTGTAGAATTCTATCAGATGACTGCAGGAATGCTCAACTGAGGCCTGGCTGACTCACGAAGGGAGGACTGGCGAACTTGTCGTCATGCGCCAACCGCTAGCGGGCACAATCTCTTACTCCTTGCGAAAACGGCTTTGTTGTAAGGTCAATCACTGTGGTATGATTCCAGTGGTTTCTGGGGGTTTTTCAGTACAGTCTTCATCCCAGGCGCTGTTTTCCACATCCATCAGTACGAGAGTGAAAGGTTGAACAATGAGCGTTAATACGAGCAGTTGTTGACGCGTCAGATCGGGTTCGGGTGATCGGGTTTGGCCGTCGCCTAGGTGCCATGCTGATCGACGCCCTCATCATCGCATTTATGACCTTTGCCATTTCGTTCTTGATCGGCTTTGTATTCCTTTTCTTTGACATGTTCGTTCAGAGTCAGGATACCTTGCTTCAGCCGATCATCGTCATTACCGGAATTGCCTTCTCATTTTTCTATTGGATTGGGAGCTGGTCGGCCAACGGACAGAGCATTGGGCAATCGACACTGGGCATGACCGTCGTTGGCCGTGACGGCCAAAAATTGTCAATGGGAAAGGCCTTTTTGCGCTATATCGGCTTCATGATCAGTTCGCTCTTTTTTGGACTGGGCTTCGTCTGGGTAGCCTTTGACAAGAAGCGTCAGGGATGGCACGACAAGATCGCCGGCAGCTATGTGATCGATATGGACGACGATTTCCCCTCAGATGCGAATGTGGAGTTTGTGCCCAGCGACAGCGGACATCCTTGGATTCTGGCGATCGTCTGGGCCATCATTGCCATCGCTACCCCGATCGGTGGCGTTGCAATGTATCTGACGTTGGGGCCGGCTGTCGGGCGATTCATGGTGAATCTGATCGGACAATAGGCTTACCATTTAGCAAAGAGAAACAGAACCGTGAAGTTGAGCGGGTAAATCCGCAGAAGGAGTCGTGCGATGATAAAGCAGCGTAAATTGGTAATGTTTGTTGCGCTTGTTTCAATACTTATGCTCGTGTTGGCGGCCTGCGGTCGCAACGATCCTGAGCCGACCGCCACACCGGAACCGGCGCCGGTTGAAGAAGCTGCTGCTGAAGAAGCCACCGAGGAAGAAGCTGCTGCCGAGGAAGCTACTGAGGAAGAGGCTGCTACTGAGGAAGAGGCTGCTGCCGAGGAAGCTACTGCAGAAGAGGCTGCTACTGAGGAAGCTACTGAGGAAGAGGCTGCTACTGAGGAAGATGCTGCTGCCGAGGAAGCTACTGAGGAAGATGCTGCTGCCGAGGCAGCTACTGAGGAAGAGGCTGCTACTGAGGAAGAGGCTGCTGCCGAAGAGGCACCTGAAGAAGAGGCCGCTGCCGAGGAAGCGCTTTCCGGCCCATCAGGCGAGCTCACTTTGGTCAGTGCGCGTCAGCTCACAGAGATTATCAATGAGAACAGCCCTGCATTTGCGGCAGTGTCACCTGACGGCAACTATATTGTGTGGGCTCAGTCGGGTTCCCAGCGACGAGCCCCCGGTCAGTTTTGTCTCTTCACGTTCTCCAATGCTGACAAGACTTGTACGGATGTTCCTGAAGAGTACCAGGGCTACCCGTATCAGCTCTACTGGTCGCCTGACAGCACGCAGGTTGCCTTCACCGAGAGTCCTGTCACGCTGGGAAACGAGAGTGATATCTGGGTCTTCAACGTTGCCGACGGTTCGTTTGTCAATCGCACAGATGATGGCGTGATCGGCAGTTATGTTCAGGCCGAACCCGGCAGCTATGCATTGGACATCATGCCCATGTGGAGCCAGACTGATGGACAGATCTATTTCTGGCGCGTTGTTCCCCAGGGTGATTCCGAATTCCTGACGGCGATCTACAGCGTTGATCCAAACGAAGGAGAAGCTGTTGAGGTGCGTGACCTCTCCGAGGTGATGGCGGGTCAGCTTCCGCTTTATGATATTAGCAATATCAGCATGGATGGAATGTCCGCACTCTCCCCGGATGGCGCCAAGGTTGCTGCAGCTCTGACTGAGGTGGTCAACTTCGGCGTCACAAGCAACGGCCTGTGGGTGATCGATGTTGCTGATGTCGAAGCCGAACCGCAGATGCTGATGACCAACGACGATTTCCAGGCAGCCTACCCGGTCTGGCAAAATCTACCCGGCGTGCCTCAGGGTCTTTCTTGGACCGGTGATAGTGGCGCTGTCGTGGTGAACACATTCAGCAACGACACGCACTCTCCGCTCCAGGTCTACTACAACGTAGACGTTGCCAGCGGCGAGATCACGCCGGTCGTTGACTTCAGCGGCGTTGAATCTCTGGATGCGCTGTTTGATCCGACCGAAGACGGAATCCCCTTCCGCTATTACTCGCCTTGGACTGCGTCACTCTCCCCGGCCAACGATAGTGTCATCATGTTCAACGATCTTGGTGGAACCGCCGGCGTTATGCAGGGCATGTTGCCTCCCTCCGGCGAACTGCCGCCGGTGCTGGCCGCCGCCGACTCACCATTGGGCAGCGGCACCTCACGTTCCAGCCGTTCTGTCGATGGCAAGGTCCTGATCTACGACGTCTTGCTAACGTTTGAATAGGGAGTAGGAATGGGGCGAAAGTGGGCGAATCATTGTCAGTTCGCCATTGCATGATTGATCTGGATGAAAATGGCCGCCGGACGCGTCCGGCGGCCATTTTCTTATTGCACAAGATGGAATTCTGTTTAGAGATCATTCCGATGTAAATCGGTTTTGTTGCGTCGGTTCTGTCTGCTTCATCCGAGGAAAGTGTGTGAGATGCGAACAATAGTGTGGATTCGTTCATTCCAACGCCTATTTCTGGCCCTTCTAGCGATTGTCGGCGCGAGCGTGACCATGGCCACGGCTATGGCGCAGGCGCCGGTCACACCCCACATCAGCCCGTATCTGGTGGAAACAGAGAACCAGCTTCCTGTTGTGGCCGACTGGATTAGTATGCTGGCGCCGGAAAACCGATCGACATTCGGGGCCCTGTCGCCTTCGATGACTGGTAGCATGGTGTTGACCGAGACTGTGATGTTAACCGAGACCGTGATCTTAGCTGATACAGCGATGTTGACCGATACGCAAATAGCGACTGCTACCGCATCGATGACCATGACCTCAACTCTTAGCGACACGGTTGGCGAGATGTCTGCCGCACTTTCTCCGGCTGACGCCGCACTCGTGGCGACGGACACCACAACGATTTCGACAACCGCATCAAGCTCGCTGATTGCGTTTGGGGGCGAAATTCTTGTTCCCTTCGTGCGCTTCCGCACCACTGCTCAGAATCCACTGCCGCCCGTCTTCATGTTGATCGGCGAGGATCAGTTGGCTCTTGCCCCATTAGCCAGGATTGAAGAGGCGTTGCCGTTGGTCGCTCTGATGGTCAACGCTTCAGACGTCATTCTGGTCGGGCAGAGAGGGATGGCTTCCGGGCAACCCCATCTTGAATGCGCCGGCGGCCTTGATCTGACTCTAGAGAAACCAGCCGATCTCGTGCAGATTTCTGAGGAGTTCGGACGATATTATTCACGTTGCGCCGATTTCTGGAGGGGCACAGGCAGTGATTTGTCCGGCTACAACGTGCGCGAGATCGCCGGCGATGTCAACCAGTTACGTGAAGAATTGGGATACCAACAAATCCGATTGGCCGGAGTCGATCTGGGTGTACAGATCGGCCTGGAATATATTCGTGAGTACGGCGACTCGGTTGATCGTGCGCTCTTTGCCCAGATCATGGGACCGGACCAGACCATGAAGCTGCCCAGCGATTTGCAGTCAGGACTGGACAGGCTGGATCAACTGGTGCGTGCTGATGCTCAATTGAATGTGCAGATTCCCGATTTTCTGGCATTGGTCGGAAATGTGCTGAACCGTCTTGAAAGCCAGACGGTCACATCGGAGGTGATCGATCCGGCAACGGGAGAGTCGGTAACGGTCACTGTTGGAGAAATGGATCTGCAGTATGCCACTGCCATGGCCCTTGGCGGCTCGGAGCAGTTTGCTCTGCCCGCCCACTATTTCAACATGGACAATGGTGATTTTACGTGGTTGGCTGAGCAGGCCCTGGCCTGGCGTGGTGGGATAGATGAGACGTTAACGCCCGTGCTATCCAAGTGTGCATCAGGCGCAAGCGACGAGCGTCGGTTGCGCGTGGCGACCGAGTCTACGCAGACGCTGCTAGGCAACGCTGTCAATGGCGTAGGCTTTGAGATCTGTGATCCAGTTGCTGCGTCCGGCGATAGTCCCCTGGATATCGGCGATGAATATCGTCTGCGGGTGGTTTCAGACGTTCCGACGTTGCTGATCAGCGGCGAAATGGATAGTCACACGCCGGTCGCCAACGGCGACGCTGTGCTTGCCGGCCTCGTCAATGGTCAGCACGTTGTTGTCGGATGTGGCGCCCATGATTTTCTGAGCGAGGCCATACCCGATCTTGCGCCGATCATGCGTGAGTTTATGCGCGGAGATCCGTTGATTCCGCTCTCCTCGACGACGGTGAATTTGGCCTGTGAGTTGGAGCCGATAACGGCTCTCCCAGTGACCGATATTGGGTGGACGGGCGAGTACTTCAACAACCGCGCGGTGCAGAACGATCCGACACTGGTACGCAGCGATCCTGTCATCGACTTTGACTGGGGGGACGGATCTCCAGATCCCGCTGTCAATCCCAATAACTTCTCTGTACGGTGGTCTGCAACACCGGATCTGCCTGCTGGGACCTACCGGTTTTCGATCTGGGTGGATGACGGCGCTCGACTCTGGGTCGATGATGTCCTTGTTCTCGATGCCTGGACCGCCGGACCGGCACGTAACTACATTGTAGACGTGAATGTGGTCCGTGGACTGCACAACATCCGCATGGAATACTTCGAGGCCGAAGCCGACGCCCTTGCCAAGCTGACGATGGGCCGGCTCAATGCCTATCCAGACTGGCGAGCTGAGTATTTCGATAGCATTGATCTGAGCGGTATGCCCGTCGTCTCTCGCAACGAAGAGGCGATCCGGCACGTCTGGGGCGACGAGCCGCCGGTACCAGGTCTTTCAGGTAACGGCTATTCGGTACGTTGGGAAAAGCGCCAGTTCCTACCTGCCGGCGAGTATCGGTATGATCTTGACGTGAGCGGCGGCGCCCGGCTCTGGGTCGACGGCGAGCTGTTGATTGATGATCTGGAGTGAGGTAAGCGCCCGTTCGAGTTCCGCAGTGGGCAAGTTCAACTCAGATAGGTACCATGACTTTCGGGTTGAGTATGTCTATCTGCGCGGCAATGCAGCAATTGCGTTTGAACTCGTGCCGGTCGATGGGTCGGCGCCGCCGACTGCTGTAATCGTCGGGAGTTCACGGGCGCAGGTCAACGTCCCAACGATCTTTGACGGCAGTGGATCGACGACTGCCGACGGGACGCCTCTGGTGGCCTATACTTGGGATCTGGGTGACGGCAGTACAGCTACCGGCCCTACGACAACCCACGTCTATCTGGCTGCGGGTACCTACAATGTGACCCTGACTGTCACGGATGAACTGGGAAAAGCATCGCGGACAACGCTGCAAGTTCAGGTTGTTGACGAAGCCGTCGAATCATCAACCAATCCGGCTTCTCCCTCTGCGCCGGTGGCCGTCATTCGCTCTCCCGATCAGGGTGCTGTGGGGCAACTGATCAACTTTGATGCCCGTGCATCTATTTCGGATAATCCAATCACTCGGTTCGACTGGCAGTTTGGCGACGGTACCGGAGCCAATGCGGTCATCGTGGACAAGATTTTTGGCGCACCGGGCGTCTACTCGGTGGTGCTGACGCTGACCGATGATCAAGGCCTGCAGGGATCCACAAGCAAGTACATACAGATCTTCGCGCCGACAGCGGTTGCGGCGGGCCCGGCCACGCCTACACCGGTTTCACCGGCCTCTAACCTGGTTCAACCGACATCCCCGTTACCGACGCCACAGGGAATTGTGCCCACGCCTGAGATTGCCGTGCCAACATTGTCGCCGGTTCCGGAGTCGCCTCAAATGGGCCAGGTTGAATCGCCCTTGCCCACACCGACGCCGGACTACTACGTGCCGCCAACCGCCGTCATCGTTGCCATCGTTGATAACAACCCGCTTCAACCTGTGACGAACGAAAGTGGACTGCCTGCGGTAACAGCTCCGTTTGGAAAGACGATTACCTTTGATGCAACGCGTTCTACCGGCGGTAGTCAACCGATTCAAAGCTATTTCTGGGATTTCGGCGATGGTCAGCCGCCATCGTCATATGATCAGGTCGGCCTGCAATACCTCGAGCCTGGAACCTACGAGGTCGTCCTGGTCGTGCAGGATGCCGGCAATCAGACGGTCGACACCATTCTCATAGTTACAGTGGAAGCTCCGCAATCGGACTGAGCTCGCAGTACGAGCTTGCGTCGGATCGTGCGACTCTCTGCCGGGATTGCTTGTGTCGTCGTGTATAATATCGATGATGCTGTTCTTGCCTGGGCTATACGCTCGATTCTGGTTGGACGTTGGGAGCCAGGTTCATCGATTTGGGGATGGGCCAAGCACTTTGCGAAAAATATCTCAAGCTTGCCGAGACCTTTATACGTCTCGGCTCCAGACCAACGGATAGATCATGTCTCGACCGCTAACTGCACCACCCGCATTTCACCTGCTGGCCAAGCCGACCGGCGCCATCTGCAACCTTGACTGCAAGTACTGTTTCTTCCTTTCCAAGGAGATGCTCTATCCTGGAAGTCGTTTCAGGATGGCTGATGATCTGCTGGAAACCTATATCCGGCAATATATTGAAGGACAGCAGGTTCCCGAGGTCAACATTGCCTGGCAGGGCGGTGAACCGACACTGATGGGTGTCGACTTCTTCCGACGTTCCATCGAGTACGTTGAGAAGTATCGCAAACCCGGGATGCAGGTTCTCTATTCCATGCAGACCAACGGCACGCTGTTGAACGATGAATGGTGTGAACTATTCAAAGAGCACAACTTCTTGATCGGGTTGAGCTTGGACGGAACGCCCGAAATGCACGACGCCTATCGTGTCGACAAGGGCGGCGCGCCGACTTCCGGCAAGGTGCTTGCGGCGGCCAAGTTGCTGCAAGACCATGCAGTCGAGTTCAACATTCTCACGACCGTTCATGCTGCGAATGCCGACCGCGGGCTCGAACTCTATCGCTATATGCGTGACGTGGTTGGAACCCAGTTCATTCAGTTCATTCCCATTGTCGAACGGGACAATGAGACCGGTTTCCAGCAAGGCAGCGACCTCACCGATCGTTCAGTCGGCAGCGACCAATACGGGCGATTTTTGATTGAGATCTTTGACGAATGGGTGCGACACGATGTCGGGCGTATTTTTGTTCAGCTATTCGACGTTTCGCTGGCGGCCTGGGTCGGGCAGCCGTCCGGCCTATGCGTCTTTTCGCCCACCTGCGGCACTGCGCTAGCCATCGAGCACAATGGTGACGTCTACTCCTGTGATCACTATGTTGAGCCGGACTATCTACTCGGCAATATCACAGAGGTCCCGATGATCGAGTTGATCTCATCCCCGAAGCAGAAGAAATTCGGTCAGGATAAATTGGATACGCTTCCCCAGTATTGTCTTGACTGTGAGGTTCGATTTGTCTGTCATGGCGGCTGCCCAAAGAACAGATTTGTCGAGACGCCTGATGGAGAACCGGGACTCAACTACCTATGCCCAAGCTATCGTGCCTTCTTCAATCATATTGACGGCCCAATGCGCGCCATGGCTGGTCTGCTGCGTCAGAATCGGGCGCCGTCCGAGGTCATGGGCATTGTGGCCGAGCGCGATCGGCAGATGGCTGCGGCATTTGCCGGAGCCAATCGCAACGATCCATGCCCCTGCGGCAGCGGTCGGAAGTATAAGCAGTGCCATGGCAAAGGCTGATTCAAGTATTAGACACGAATTCACACGAATTTTCACGAATGTTCTCTCTGACTATGTTTGCAGTCTTTGTTGCTGCCAGAGAGGGTGTCATATCCGCGAAGGCAGGAATGACAGGCTGAAATTGCAACGATAGTGCTCTCTGTAGCGATACAACGATTCGTGAAGGTTCGTGTCAAGAAAAAACTCTTTGCGCCAGGGTCATTGTGATCGTTCGTGTCAAACCAAGGCGTATCGCAACAAGGTCATGCATCAAGGGCGCGCGAAGACATGAGAAGGAATCCAAATGGAATGGTATCGGCTTGACGGTGAAGAGGCCGCGGCTGAACTCGGTGTAGATGTGCAGAATGGACTGCCGGCCGATGAAGTCCAGCAGCGGCAAGAAAAATACGGTCCCAACGAACTGGTTGAAACAGGCGTAAAGGGCCCTTTGGCGATCTTCTTGGCCCAGTTCAAGGAGATCATGGTGATCGTACTGATTGTTGCGGCTTTGGTCTCGGCGCTACTCGGCGAGTTCCTCGACGCGTCTGTGATCATGATCATTGTGATCCTGAACGCGATCCTCGGCTTCACCCAGGAATACCGCGCTGAGCAGGCCATGGCCGCGCTCAAGCGCATGTCTGTGCCCACCGTGCGTGTGCGTCGTGGCGGGAAGGTTGCCGAAATCCCCTCGTTGGAGATTGTCTCTGGGGATGTCGTCTTGCTCGAAGCCGGGAATCTAGTTCCGGCTGATGGTCGCATCATCGAAAGCATTAATCTGAAGATCGACGAGGCTGCGCTAACGGGCGAGTCTGAGCCGGTCGAGAAGCACATCGATTCGATCCAGGATGAAGACGCACAGCTCGGTGATCGAGTCAACATGCTCTACATGGGCACGGTCGCGACCTACGGGCGCGGCTCCTATGTCGTGACCGAGATCGGCATGGAAACCGAACTGGGCAAGATCGCCACCATGATCCAGAGCGTGGACGGCGAGAAGACGCCGTTGCAGCGCCGGCTGGATCAGCTGGGCAAGACACTTGCAGTGGCTGCGCTGGGCATCATCGTGCTTGTGATGCTCGTCGGCTATTTTCAGCTGGGCACCGATTGGGAGACCCTCTTCCTTACCGGCGTCAGCATGGCTGTGGCAGCCATCCCGGAAAGCCTGGCCGCTGTGGTTACCATTACGCTGGCGCTTGGTTCGCAGCGATTGCTCAAGCGCAATGCATTGATGCGCAGGCTGCCTGCCGTGGAAACCCTCGGTTCGGTGACGGTGATCTGCTCGGACAAGACCGGCACCTTGACAGAAAACCGCATGACGGTGACATTGCTTGACGTCGCCGGCAACACCCAAGATTTTGACACCCTCACCGAGCGTACCGGTGAATTGCTTGGCGCTCGGCTTGCCAACGACTCGCCTGCCGATTTGGCCGCGCTTAGTGTTGTGGTGCGAGCCGGTGTTCTGTGCAACGATGCCGTGCTGGACCGCGATGAGGAGGGCAATGAGCATGCCATTGGCGACCCGACCGAAGGGGCGCTGGTGCTGGCGGCCGACCAATTGGGATGGGACACTGAAGAGCTGCGCGCTGAATGGCCCCGCGTCGGTGAAATCCCCTTCACCTCGGAACGCAAGCGCATGACGACCGTCCATCAGATGAGTGCAGAGGCGAAGCAGTTTGATTCGCCCTGGACCAATGCACCCTATGTCTTTTTCACAAAGGGTGCGGTCGATAATTTGCTTGACATAACATCTAGCGTGTTGATCGACAAAGAAGTCGTGCCCATAGATGACCAATTGCGCCAGAGGATTCTCGAGACTAACGAGCGATTTGCTTCCCAGGGACAGCGCGTGCTGGGGGTCGCCGCGCGCATGTGGGATGATTCCGACTTGCCGGAGATAACCGAGGAACTGGAGCAGGATGCCATCTTTATCGGCATGGTTGCCATGATGGATCCGCCGCGTCCTGAGGTAAAGGATGCCGTGCGAATCGCGCGTGAGGCGGGCATCCGCCCCATCATGATCACTGGGGACCATCCGTTGACGGCATTGCGCATCGCCCAGGACCTCCACATTGTGGACAATGATGCCTTCACCAGTGGTCGCCAACTGGCCAACATGTCACGTGGCGAGCTCGATCAGGTCGTCCATGACATCTCTGTCTATGCTCGGGTGGCGCCGGAGCACAAGCTTGATATCGTCGACTCGCTACAGGATCAGGGCGAGATCGTTGCCATGACCGGCGATGGCGTCAACGATGCACCCGCGCTGAAGCAGGCTGATATCGGCGTGGCTATGGGTATCACCGGCACCGATGTCTCAAAGGAGGCCGCAGACATGATCCTGCTCGACGACAATTTCGCCACCATTGTGGCTGCCGTCGAAGAAGGGCGTGTCATCTTTGACAACATCCGCAAGTTCATCAAGTACACGTTGTCCAGCAACATCGGCGAAATCTTCCTCATGCTGATTGCACCCTTCTTCGGAATGCCGCTGCCGCTGTTGCCGCTACAGATCCTTTGGGTCAACCTGGTGACTGATGGCCTGCCGGGATTGGCGCTGGCCGTAGAGCCGGAGGAGAAGGGCATCATGACGCGTAAGCCCTTCAAGCCGACTGAAAGTGTTTTCAGCCGCGGAATCGGCTACGAGATCATCTGGATCGGAACGCTGATGGGCCTCGTCTCGCTGGCAGTCGGCTACGTCTACTGGTCTATCGATCCGAATGGCGTCTGGCAGACAATGGTCTTCACAACATTGACGCTCTCACAGATGGGCAATGCAATGGCCATTCGTTCGAATCGGGAATCGTTGTTCAGTATCGGCATCTTCTCGAACATGATGATGATCTGGGCTGTGCTGCTGACTTTCGTACTGCAATTGGCTGTTGTCTACGTACCGTTCATGCAGCGCATTTTTGGCACCGAGGCGCTGGGCGCACGTGACCTAGCCATCAGTCTGGCGGTAAGCGCATCAGTCTTTGTCGTCATTGAGATCTACAAGTGGGCGAGACGGCGATGGTCTTCCGGGCCGGAGTAATCTGGTGGGCAGGATAGGTTTGCGCCGTTGATTCTTGGCATCTGACCCGTTTTAGAATACACTCAAGGTCTGCCCGGATTTCACTATCCGGGCGTTTTCTTGTTTTGTCGTATGCGATTGCGCGCTGCGAGGACCGAGCAGAGGAATTGCCGTGCGCCGAATTGGGGTGAACCTCTCTCTCGAATCCGGCGTTCAATGGGTGTAGAGGTCGCAAATCGAAAATGGCAGACAGACGGTCACTTCATCGATCCTGACGAACGCATGCGCGTGGCCATGGCGGTAGATGCGTTCGGCACCCGGCATAGGTGAATCGGCCTATCCAGAGATGGGTGGAATAGTCGATGGTTTCGTATGTCATTTTGGGTAGAATGTGGTCCAGCTAGAAGACCCAGCATACAGTCTGTTAAGTAAGGAAGGTAGCTTGTATCGCCTGAGATTGCTAAGAACCACAAAGGCCTATCTGGAATCCAAGTGATGGACTGATCATGGGAACCCTGGCTATGCCAATCAACAGACAGCAGAAGACCGAAAGGAAACAGTATCATGGATGAACAGCCAGAAAGTGGTCAACCACAGGACGGACCGGGCGAGCCGACCACAGCGTCCGCGGGTTCAGAGGGCATGTCAACCGGCCTGAAGGTCGGTATTGGCATTGGGGTAGTGATTGCAGTGCTTCTGCTCGTTCTGATCTTTATGCAACTCTCCGGTGGTTCGGGCGGTTCGGCATCTGACGAAACGCCAACCCCTGAGGCCCCTGTTATTGAGCAGCCGATTGCTCCAACTCCGACGCCAGGTTCTGAGTTGGGGCCAGGTGATGGCGGAATTATCATCGTCGTGCCGACCCCAGTAGCCGGCGAGCCGTCGGTAACGGCCAATGTCCCGGTCAACATTCGCAGCGGCCCCAGCACTGCATATCCCATCATTGGCCTTTTGAACGAGGGCGATACGGCTCTCGTCGTGGGTCAGAATGCAGACGCTAGCTGGTGGGCCATCTCGTTGCCGGGTACTGGAAACGGCGTGGGTTGGGTTACGGCGGATCTGGTGACGGCGTCCAACACCGACGGCATTCCTGTCGTGCAGCCGCCGATTGCGCCCACACCCACCACCGCGCCGCCAATCGCAATCACCGGATGGAAGGGTGAATACTTCGACAACCCGACCCTCAGCGGCAATCCGGTCCTGGTTCGCGATGACCCTGAGATTAACTTCAACTGGGGTTCTGGTTCGCCTGCGCCAGAGATCCCCAACGATGATTTCTCCGTGCGATGGACCATCAACCGCAATGCTCAGGCTGGCGTGTATGTCTTTACGGTCTGGGTCGACGATGGTGTGCGCGTTTGGGTGGATGAGCAGCTGATCATCAATGGTTGGGCGGAGGGTCAAGCGCGCAACTACACAGCTGAAGTTGAGGTCGGGGCCGGTGCGCACGCTATCCGTGTCGAGTATTTCGAAAAGGTCGGCGGCGCGCTGATTTCAGTCAATATCGGCTACCGGGGCGAGCCGTTGCCTGAGGCGCCCAATGCGGTGATCAGCGGCCCGACAGAGGCCCAGGTTGGACAGGAGCTGACTTACAGCGCCACCGGCTCAACCGTGGCGCCGGGTGGTCACATCAACAAGACCGAGTGGGATTTCGGCGATGGCGGTACATCCACCGGCAGCCCAACAACCCATGTCTACTCGCAGGCGGGCATCTACACTGTGCTCTTGGCACTGACAGATGACCGCGGACTGACGGGGAGTGCGACACAGCAAGTTCAAATCTTTTCGGTAGATGCACCGACCGTGGTACCGACAGAGGTTCCGACTGAAGTTCCTACAGAGGTTCCAACTGTGGTTCCCACAGAGGTTCCGCCAGTAGTTCCAACTGAGGTTCCAACCGAAGTTGCCACGGAGGTTCCGCCTACCGAACCGACTGCTGCTGTGCCTGTGGCGGTCATCAATGCTCCGCCGTCTGCCGCTGTTGGCGATGTCATCACGTTTGACGGCAGCGGTTCAACGAGTGCGAGTCCCATCGTGTCGTACCAGTGGGATCTCGGCGATGGCACTGTTGTAGATGGCGCCGTTGTCAACTATACGTATGCCGCACCAGGATCGTATCAGGTCACATTGACCGTCATCAATGACGCGGGACAATCCGGTGTCATGTCGGCACCGATCGAGATAACGGCCGGGGTTGAGGCTGCTCCGTTGCCCGCGACGGTTGAACCGTAACTAGACCTCCATCCGGCAGACCTAACAACTCCCGCTGGTCCGACCTCCATGGAAGAGTAAAGCTAGAACCTATCGAGCACTGCGGCGGGGAAGAACTTCACAGTTCTTCCCCGCTTTTGCGTTGGGCTTTGATGTGTGGTGCTGTACAACGCTCGACAAATCACGTAGAATATACCTGTAAATCGCAGTCTTTTTCAGACCTCATCCGGGTATTTCCTCAATGTTTCCTGGCAGACGCGACCCTTGTGATCGCCCGCCATGGGCAGGCGCAAGACCTGTCCCTACGCGTTGAGAAGACACTCATCCGTCAAAACAAGAATGATCCACGCGGCATCTCGAAGACCGCCTTTCATCGAGTGCACCGACTAAGAAACAACCAGCACAGGTTTCCCATGGCCCGTTCCTCGACTGAAATCCGTTCCAGCAGTTCGACCGTTCGCATGAGCCGCGTCCTGCACGTTTCCTGGGTGGTTGCGCTTGGCCTCAGTGCAACCGTGGGTCTGGGCGTGTTTACGCTTCTGGGCGAGTTTGTGACCCTCACGGCGCGCCGGGTGGGACCGACCTACGTCGTGCTGATGCTTTTTTCAGTTCCCTTTCTTCTTACATTTCTAGAACGCGCCGTTTCTGTGCCGGGTGCAGGCGGGGCGTATCAGCTTGCGCGCACAAATCGTTTTTTGTGGCACCGGTACTTCAGCGGATGGTTGCTGCTTGGGGGCTACGCGGTGCTGGTCGCGTTACTTTCCTGGGGAATCGCCTTCTATTTGGAGGCGCTCGCACTGGAGAGCGGCTTCAACCTTCCGTTTGATCGAATGTGGCTTGCGGCTCTCGGTCTCGCAGGCATCATGATATATACATTGCTAAAAAAGCGCGTCAATTGGGAGCGGCGCCTGGTGCTCACGACGGCAGCTCTGAGTATCTTGCTCTTGGTCGTAGGTTTGGGCATAGTGTTCCCCTCTTCGAGCACGCAATCATCCCGGCCTCCACCTTCCTCTCTGCTCGTGCTCGAAGCAGTCACATTGATGACATCAGCTCTCTGGGGGCTCTACTTGGTTCTCGGAACCCGCGCCCAACTCCAGCGACCGACCACCAATATGCGTTGGGCATTGACCTTGCCCGTGGTCGGACTTGGTCTCGTAGGCGCGCTGGCGGGCCTGGCGGTGAATCTCTACAGGGGTGCGTTGCAGTATCCATGGCTGCCCCTAATCGATGTGCTTGACTCGGTGGACATGCTGTCCGGAGACCTTGTACTGTACCTCTATCTCCTTTCCGGGTTGATAGTTATCCTCATCGCCGCCAATCGGGCGATGGGCGCAGGTGCTCAGTTGCTGGACAGCATGTCGCGTGATGGATTCATCCCCGATGTGATGCAGTTCCTGCCTGAGTTGGACAATCCGGCGTTGCCGGCGCTTCTGCTGGGCGCCGGTCTCTCGTTGGCGCTGATTCTTTTTGTGCCGTTCCGCATCTTGATCGGACTGTCTGCGATCTCATTCTTGTGGTCTGCGGCATTTATTCACATGCCGGACCTCTTTTCGACAGAGCCAAATCTGCCGCCCAAACGGCCGATGAAATTGCCTTTTCATCCGCTGTTTCCTGGCCTGACTGTCGCTGTTGGACTCTTGATGCCTGTCAGCCTCTCACCCTCGATCTGGCTGATTGCGTCTGTTTGGCTGGCCATTGGGGGCATTTACTACCTCATCTATGCACGCAGAAATGGACAGAGTTTCCGACGACAACAGGTTGTGGTAGATGAGGAGGATTTTGTCACACCGTTGTCCCCCGTTGCGACAGAACCCGGCGCGCCGCATGCCAATGTTGTTGTCGGCATCGACAACCCGCATACAACGCGGAGCCTCTTGCGCTTGGCGTCCAAGTTGGCGATTTCCACAGGAGGGGAAGTTGTCGCGTTAAAGATTGTTGATCTGCCGGAGTATGGCAATCAGGCCGGGTGGCAGAAAGTCGCGTACGTTGAATGGACGGAATTGGTCGATGAATTGGCGGCCTATGACTTCGGGGCGTCGATTCGTCCAACGGTTCGTCTGGCTCCATCGTTTGCCGACGGCATCATTGAGGCCATTTTGGATGAGAGGGCCGGATGGTTGGTTCTTGCTTGGCCCGGCAATGGAGAGCCGGAGGGTGATGATCCGGCCACTTTCATCCTCGGTGATAAACGAACTGATTCTAAGCCGGCGATCAATGAATTGGTCGCATACGCCGAATGTAATGTGGCAGTTTTGCGCGGTGTGCTGCCGGATGAGCTGAAACAGATCGTCGTGGCAACCGGTGGCGGAGCGAGCGCCGCAACAGGCCTTGAGCTTGCCGGCGCAACCCTTGATGAAGGGGACGGCAAAGTTCATCTGATCAATGTGGCGCGCGGCACAGCATCTTCCGACCTAACTGCCGAAGCTGAAGCTGTGCTCGAAAGAACGCTGGCTGCCGCCGAAATCAGTGAGTCGTCTGCCGTTGCGACACAGATTGTGAACGCGCCGACCGTGGCCGGAGGCGTCGCCAATCGCTTTCGTGATGCAGATCTGTTGATTGTGGGCGCATCAAAGAATCAGATGCCCGAACGCGCCTATTTCGGTGGTCTGGCCAAGGAATTGTTGGAACATGACGATCGGGCCGGGCTGCTGGTGCGAAACGTCGAACCGACCCGTTTCCCTGCACTGCGTCGAGCGCGCGATCGCTTCGCTGATCGTCTACCGACATTGACGCCGGAACGTCGCCAGGATGTGCTGATCCAGATGCGCTCCGGCGCTGTGCCCTCGATTGATTTCTTCGTCCTAATCCTTCTATCCTCGGTCATTGCCAGTCTTGGTCTGTTGCAGAACAGTGGCGCCGTGATCATCGGCGCCATGCTCGTAGCGCCGCTGATGAGCCCCATCCTCGCAATGGGCATGGGGATGGCGGTGAGCGAAACGGCAACGGTTCGTCTGGGTTTTGAGGCGACGCTCAAGGGTATGACAACGGCCGTTGTCGTCGGGGCCTTGGTTGTCATCATATCGCCGATTAATGCGCCAACCAGTGAGATCCTAGCACGTACTTCGCCCAACGTGCTCGACTTAATGGTCGCATTGGCTTCGGGTGCGGCCGCCGGTTATGCTGTCAGCCGCAAAGAGGTCGCGGCGGCGCTGCCCGGCGTTGCCATTGCGGCTGCATTGGTGCCGCCCCTCTGTGTTGTCGGGTATGGAATCGGAGTCTCTCAGTTGGACATCGCGACGGGGGCATTGCTGCTTTTCCTGACCAATTTGACGGCAATCGTCTTTGCGGCGGCCTTGACGTTCTTGATCGTTGGTTTTCATCCGCCCCACTTCCAAAGCGGGCAAATGCTCCGCAGCATGCGAAGCACCATTATTTCTTTGCTTGTGATCGTCGCCATACTGACGGTCGCCACCTGGACTACGGTAAGTCAGGATAAGGCACGTCTTCGGGTCGAAGAGGCTTTTTCTGAGTTGCTTGTCGGTCAATCTGCGCAGGTTGTCGAAATTGAGGTCTCCAGGCAGATAGGCTACCATCAAATCATTGCGACGGTGTTGACATATCCTGACGCTGATCTCTCTTCCGCGGACTTGGCTAAACTTGAAGAGGATCTCGAAGAGGCTGTGCGCGGTCCAGTCGAGATAGATGTGACCATGCTGTCTGCATGGCGCGATGACTTTACCAACGTTGAGCAGCGTGCCACCTTGGCAGAGATCTTTGATGCGGCCATCCTTGACCACGGGGCGGAGGCACAGGCGACAGTAGCTACCTATACAGCAGGTAGATATCTGATCGCTGCGGAGGTCTATGTCTTCGATGACCATAGCCTGACTGAAGCATTCCTAGATGATCTAAGGGTGGAGATGGCAGAGGAAGTCGGCGCGCCCGTAACCATCGACGCAACATTCATCCAGGCGGCCAATATTGCATCACTGGAGCCGACGGTCACACCCGTGCCTACGCCTGCACCTACGGCGATATCTGATGTGACATCTTCAGAGTAACGTTCGTCAAATTCTGAATGAAAGTGACTCTCTCAGGCAGAATCCAGATCGGGATGGTCTGCCCGTTGTGTTACAATACGGGACATTGAGACGCGACAAGGAGCAGAACCTATGAGTCATTCAGAAACGCAAGAATCCGGAGCCGGCCAGCAGCCGTCGACGCCCGACTTGTCTACCTCTTCAGCAAATGGGGTCGACGAAATTGTTGTCGAAATTGAGGACGCGAGCGGAGCGGATGAGCCCAATGCCGTCAACGCCAACTCCGGTAATTCGACCCGAACGCCACTTGTCGAGATTCTGCCGCCCGAAGCCGATGACATCGATCCGGATCGGTTTGCCAACATGGCTGTGAACCGCACTCAGATTTCGCTTGGATTGACCGGCGTTTCGTTCAAACGCACCCAGATGTCCGGGGGAAGCGGCCAATATGCAGACGGCCCAGTGTCAGATAGCCCAGTGTCGGATAGCCCAGTGTCGGATAGCAAGGAGCCTAACGAACCCGACCAGGACGCGGCTGCCGGTGCGCCTACGGCACAGTCCGGCAACCTGGATGCCTTGAACTCGGATGCCTCGAATTCGGACGCTTCCAACCCTGCAGACTCTGCCCAAGACGGTTCAGTCTTAAACAGCACCACCCAGCCCGGTGGCGACGAATCGGACTTCGAGAACGTGCAACTCTTGTCACAATTTCTTGTCGGCCTTGCGACTTTTGGTGTCGATGAGCTTATGGCTCGAATCCGTTACTTTGATGACGAGATCACAGAAAACCCTGCTGAGTACGATTTGGACAAGGAGATCGACAAAGCCGAAGAGGATATTGAGACGATCTTCCGCTACTGGGTGATCGGCACGCTGCTGTGGGGCGAGCGCACTGCACTGAGCGCCTCCTACCGCACCTTCCAGAAATCGCTTGATGTTGGCGGCCTTGTCTTGCGCATCGCCGATCGCACAACCGATAATTTCTTGCTGCGCCCTGCGCGTCGGCGGTTTGAACGGCTGGGCATCGGCCTACGGCAGGACGCTGCGGCGCGGATCGACGAGGGGCGGACCGTGCAACGGCGGGGCCGTGTGTTGGCGGAACAGACACTCGACGAGATCGTCGGTGACGTCATCGATTACATGTCTGAGAACCCCGAACTGATCGATCTCATTAGCGACAGCGGAATGGGCCTTGCCAGCAATGTCATGGACAATGGACGACAGATCGGTGCTGTCACCGACACGGCCGTCGAAAACCTGATCCGCAGGATATTCCGCCGGCCGAGTCGCCAAGAATTGCCGCCTTCACCCTTTGATGGCAAACCGCAGACCATGTACGATCCGATCAACCAGATTCAGTCCCGATAGCGGCAAGACCGAAGAGGTAGACGATGAGCACTCAGAACCTCACCATCCCGGACGCAGATGCGCAAGCCAACGACCTGACTATCGAACGACTTGATGTGTTTGGCGAGTACGGCGGTTTTGTCACGCGTGCGGTTGCGTTTGTCACTGACATAGTGATTGTTATCGCTATTGTCTCGATAATGGGTGCGGTTGCCGATCTCTTGGAAGACTTCCTTCACTTAGGCGCAACCACGTCCACGCTGCTTAGTTTTGGCGTAGCGGTTTCAGGCCTACTCCTGTGGCAGGGCTACTATATTCTGTTCTGGATGTTGCTCGGTCAGACGCCCGGCAAGTACCTGATGGGGTTGCGTATCGTCAAAGTTGACGGCAGCCGCTTGACCATCGGCGCAGCTATTCGCCGCCTGATCGGCTATTACATTTCGGCCATCCTGTTGCTGGGCTACATCTGGGTGCTTTTTGATGATCGTCGCCAGGGGTTTCACGACAAGTTCGCCGGCACATTTGTGATCTATGCCTGGTCCTATGACAAAAATCTGGAGCGAGGTCTGCCGATTCAAATGCGCGCTCGAAAACGCCGAAGAAAAATCGTCACTCAGAACGTCAGAGCCGGATAGAGCTGTTGGGAACCACTTCTCGTATTAGCCACTTCGTACACATGTTCAGCCCCATACTTATCCTGACACGGCTATTTTGTGGCTGCGGCGTCTTGGTTGCCAAATACCGTCGAGTCGATCTGCCGGGAGCTTGAGCGGTAGGGCAGGTTTCCTTACCTGCCGGAGCCTCGGACAGGTAAGGAAACCTGCCCTACTTTGTGAAAAAGAGCGGAGAAGAGAGAATGCAACACGACCTACTGCAATTGGCGCCGCGGCTGACGGAAGAGGATGCATTGCGAATCGTGGCCGACCTCTATGGTCTCTACGGTGAAGCGGAAGCGCTGCCCAGCGAGCGCGATCAGAATTTTCGCATCACGATCGAGGATGGCGCTGAGTATGTCCTCAAGGTGGCCAACGCGGCCGAAGAGCGTGCAGCCCTTGACCTTCAGAACCAGGCTATGCGCCATGTTGCCGGCAAGGCTTCGAGCATCGACCTGGATGCCCTCTGCCCACAGTTGATTTGGAGCGCCGACGGTCAGGAGATCGCCAAGATTGCAGGCGATGATGGCGTTGAACATTTTGTTCGCCTGCTGACCTATCTGCCCGGCAAACCATTGGCGACGGCGCGGCCCCAACTGCCCTCTCTCCACAACAGCCTGGGCGCATTTCTGGGCTGCATCGACCGCTTCCTCTCCGACTTTGAACATGCGTACGCGGTACGCGATTTTCATTGGGACCTGCAGAACGCCGAACGTGTCGTCGGTCAGTACCGAGATCTGCTTGAGCCGGCGCAGAGAGCGTTGGTCAATCATTTTTTTCAGCACTACTTGGATCATGCCAAGCCGTGTCTGGGTGACCTGCGCAAGAGCGTTATCCACAGCGACGGCAATGATTACAATGTGCTCACCCAACTCGATGAGAGTGGCCTGCCTGTCGTTACAGGTGTCATCGACTTCGGCGACATGGTCTACTCGCATACGGTCAATGAGGTCGCCATCACTTCGGCCTATGCCATGCTCGACAAGGCCGATCCACTCAGTGTCGCTGCACATGTTGTGGCGGGCTATCACGCCGAAAACCCGCTGACCGAGGTCGAAGTAGAGGTGCTCTACGATCTCATCTGCATGCGTCTCTGCATGAGCGTCTGTATCGCCGCGCACCAGCTTCTACAGGCCCCCGACAACGATTACCTGAGTATCACGCAGGCTCCTGCTTGGGCGTTGCTCGCCAAGCTGTCCGATGTGCACCCACGCTTTGCCACCTACGGCTTGCGAAACGCCTGTGGCCTCGCGCCTTCATCGCATGCGCAGGCGTTGGTCAACTGGTTGCAAGCCCGCCAGCCCTCTTTCGCCTCAATCATTGACGCCGATCTTGGCAGCGACGAGACGTTGGTTCTCGACCTCGGTGTCGGCAGCCAGTTGCTTGCGCAGGCAGAGCTAGCCGCGGGACCGAATGCATTGGAGCAGGCAATTTTCGAGCGAATGCGTACAGCCAATGTGGCAGTCGCCGTCGGTCGCTATGACGAAGCGCGTCTGATCTATGCAGCGAAGCAGTTTGCCTGTGAAACTGACGAACTGCCGGAAGACCGTACCATCCATCTTGGCATCGATCTCTTCGCCCAACCGGGAACGCCAATCTATGCGCCGCTCAATGGCGTGGTCGTGAGCGTCGCGGACAATGACGCTCCTCTGGACTATGGCCCAACGTTGATTCTGCAACATGCGTTTGATGCGGGCAACGATATCAGTGAATCGTTCTATACCCTCTACGGTCATCTGGGCAGGGAGCTTCTTTCGTCCCTGCAAGCCGGTGCGACGGTGGCAGCAGGCGAGCAGATCGCAAGCGTGGGCGACGAGTCTGTCAACGGAGGCTGGCCGCCCCACCTCCACTTTCAGGTTCTCACCGATCTGTTGGGTGAACAGGGTAGCTTCCCCGGCGTGGCTGCGCCAAGCGTTCGCGCTGTCTGGACCGGTATTTGCCCGGATCCAAATTTGATACTCGGAATTCCCCCATCGACCTTTCCCAGAGCGGGACGTTCAGCCGAAGAGATTCTGGCCGTTCGTCGTCGCAGTCTGGGCAAGTCCCTGAGCATCTCCTATCGAAAGCCGCTGCATATCGTACGCGGCAAGAAGCAGTTCCTGTTTGACACGCAGGGCCGCGCCTACCTGGATGTGGCTAACAACGTTTGTCACGTAGGCCATTGCCATCCCCATGTCGTGCGGGCCGGGCAGGGGCAGATGGCCGTGCTCAACACCAACACGCGCTACCTGCACGATAACATCGTCGACTACGCAGAGCGTTTGCTGGCCAAGTTTGAGGATCCGCTGAATGTGGTCTTCTTCGTCTGTAGCGGCAGCGAGGCGAACGAGTTGGCCCTGCGACTGGCACGCACTGCCACTGGCCGACACGACATCCTCATGCTCGATGCCGCTTATCACGGCAACACCCAGGCGCTCATCGACATCAGCCCCTACAAGCACAACGGTCGTGGCGGCCGCGGGGCACCGGACTGGGCCCACATGGTCAGCATGCCCGATCCGTATCGGGGCATCTATCGTGGCGCTGGGGCTGATGCCGGCGTCGCATATGCAGGCCACATCAAGGAGACCCTTGACGCCGTTGAAGCCGATGGGCATGGGGTTGCGGCGTTGATTGCCGAATCTGTGCTGGGTTGTGGCGGGCAGATTGTGCTGCCCGAGACCTATTTTGCTGAGGCCTATGCTCATGTGCGTGCCGCGGGCGGTCTCTGCATTGCTGATGAAGTGCAGGTGGGCTTTGGCCGGGTCGGCAGCCACTTCTGGGGCTACCAGACGCAGGGCGTTGTGCCCGACATCGTCACCATGGGCAAGCCAATCGGCAACGGCCATCCGTTGGCCGCTGTGGTCACGACCGAAGCCATTGCCGATGCCTTCGCCAACGGCATGGAGTACTTCAACACCTTCGGCGGTAATCCGGTCTCCTGCGCCATCGGATCGGCCGTGCTCGATGTGATCGAGGATGAGGACTTGCAGGAGAATGCGTTACGGAGCGGCAACCGGTTGATGGCCGGGTTAGCCGGCCTGATGGAGCGTTTTCCGCTGATCGGCGATGTGCGTGGCCTGGGTCTCTTTGTCGGCGCCGAACTCGTGCTCGATCCGACAACTCGCCAACCGGCTCCCCATCACGCCTCCTACATCGCCGACCGCATGCGCGATCACGGTATCCTCATCAGCACCGACGGCCCGGATCACAATGTGCTCAAGATGAAGCCACCGATTGTCTTTAACGAGCAAGACGCCGATCGGTTGGTAGCAACGCTGGAGAAGATCTTGCAGGAAGACTGTCTGCACTAGAAGGAAGTGACCCGCGCCTTCGATTTCCAGATCGAAATCGGAACAGCTCCGTTTTTCCGGCCGGTCAGATTTTTTTCAGACCGTACGGCTCTGTGTGGAGGGTATTACGGAAGCAAGGGTGAAAATTGCGTAGAATACGATAGTCCGTGTAGCGAAACTCAGCGGATGCCGCGGCCGGAACTGACCGAAATCGTAGCCAAAGCCGGCAGTGCACAGGGAAAGAAAATGGAGGAGTGTAATGACGGACGCAATAATTACCCTATACGGCGCGCACTGGTGTCCAGATTGCCGGCGCAGCAAGCAATTTCTGGGCGAACATCAGATACCCTACGTCTGGGTTGATATCGAGGAGGATCGTGAAGCCGAAGCGTTCGTCATCGAGAAAAACGACGGCAAGCGGATCATCCCAACCATTGTCTTCGATGACGCCAGTGTGCTCGTGGAGCCAAGCAATGCGGATCTGGCAGCCAAGCTCGGCCTACAGACCTCTGCGAGCCGCTCCCATTTCCCAGTCATTGTCATTGGCGGCGGTCCAGCGGGTCTCACGGCCGCGCTCTATGCCGCACGTGAGGGCATCGACACGCTCGTCATCGAACGTGCGGCCTTTGGCGGACAGGCGGCCGGCACCGAACGTCTTGACAACATGCCTGGCTTTCCCGATGGCATCGCCGGTCTTGAGTTCTCGAACCGACTTCGACAGCAGGCGCAGCGCTTTGGTGTAGAATTACTCCAGGCGCAGAATGTTGCCTCAGTCCATCACAATGGACTCTACCACGTCGTCACAACCGAAGACGGCAGTGAATACAGTACGTGTGCACTGCTCATCGCCAGCGGTAGCCGTTATCGGCGCTTGAATGTGCCGGGCGAAAGCGACCTTGTCGGGGCCGGAGTTCATTTCTGCGCCACCTGCGACGGGCCATTCTACCGGGGCAAACATGTAGCTGTAGTCGGGGGCGGCAACAGTGCTGCTGAGGAGAGTCTTCTTCTCACCAAGTTTGCCGACAAGGTCACCATCCTCGTGCGCGGGGATGAGTTCAAGGCCAGCGAGATTATTCAGGAAAATGTACTCAACGATCCCAAGATCGAGGTTCTCTGGAATACGCAGGTGCAGGCGATGAACGAAGAGGCGAGCAAGCTGAAGAGCCTTACGGTTACACAGAACGGCGAAAGCCGTGAGATGACATTCGACGGCGCTTTCATCTTCATTGGTCTCGACCCCAACACCGGCTTCCTGAAGGACAGCGGCGTCTTCCTCAATCAATGGGGGTTCATCCTCACCGGCCACGACCTGGTTCATGAGGAGACCTGGTCTGAGGCTGAAGGCTCCCGGGAGCCCGCATTGCTCGAGACCAGCGTGCCCGGCGTCTTTGCTGCCGGCGATGTTCGGTCTGGTAGCACAAAGCAGGTTGCCAGTGCATCAGGCGAGGGCGCCACTGCAGCGCTGTTGATACGCGAGTATCTGAAGCGCATTTAGCTGGAGACGCCACCTTCCAACCACATCCAAGAATCAACGATCTGCCAATGACGAACACCACTGCTGACGCACTGCAACCCCTCAATGAAGACGTCGTCACCTGTCGGCTCTGTCCGCGCCTGGTCGACTGGCGTGAGGAGGTGGCGCGCACGAAGCGGCGCGCCTATCTGGACTGGGACTACTGGGGAAAGCCGGTGCCGGGATTTGGCGATGCCAACGCCCGTTTCCTGATCGTCGGGCTTGCGCCCGGCGCACATGGGGCCAACCGCACCGGGCGTATGTTCACCGGCGACAAGTCGGGCGACTTTCTCTTTGCCGGGCTGCATCGAGCAGGCTTTGCCAACCAGCCGACGTCGAGCGGTCTGAGCGATGGTCTGGCGCTGAACGATTGCTATATCACCGCAGCGGCGCGCTGCGTGCCGCCACAGAACCGACTGGTCGCCGAGGAACTTCACAATTGCCGGCCCTTTCTGGTGCGCGAGTTGGAGGCATTGCCCACCGTACGCGCGATCATGCCCCTTGGCGGTGTGGCCTTCGATGCCATGTTGCGCGCCTTCCGCGACATGGGCCATGAGATTCCTCTCCACAAGTTCGCCCATGGCGTCCTCGTCGATCTGCCGGATGGACTGCCGCCGTTGCTGCCCTCGTACCACGTGAGTCTTCAGAATACCAATACCGGTCGTCTCACGCCCGGTATGTTTGACGAAGTGCTCAATCGGGTGAAGAGGCTGATTGAACGACGGTGAGCCACTTTGTACGACGATATTTATGTCGTTCCGATAAATTGAATCCCGCGAACGTCCCCGGCACAGCCCACACAGATTAGCGCTAACCAAAATAGGTCCGGGCTGTGCCGGGGACGTAAATTCCAGGATCGGCCTTATGCCGCTGTTGACCGACCCTACGACATAAGTGTCGTGGTACAGATTCCGCTACACCGGCATACTCGCCAGCACCTCCTCGGCGTAGCCGAAGAGCGCGGGCGCACCGCCCGTGTGCAGGAAGAGCACCGGCATGTCCGGATCCAGCTTGCCGGCGCGGATGTCGGCGATCAAGGCCGACATAGCCTTGCCGGTGTAGACCGGATCGAGCAGGATGCCTTCCTGCCGCGCCACCAGGTGGATGGCGGCCAGCCCGGCCTCGGTGGGAATGCCGTAGCGCTCGCCCACGTACGACACGTCGTTGTCGAATTCACTTTCAGCCAACTGAACCTCGATCCCGAGCCGTTTCGCCGCCTGGTTGGCCATGGTGAGCATCTCGGTTACACGCTCCGGACCGGCCTCAAACGGGTTGATACCGATGGGCGTGGATATCGCTCTCCAGAAATTTCAGGCCCAACATGATGCCGGCCTGGGTCGTGTCGGCCGCAGCCAGATAGAGCCTGCGCGGCGCGATCTGCATGGCCCTGCACTGCTGCACCATCTCCAGTGCGGTCTCGGCATAGGCGATGGCGTCCAGATCCACGGTGTCGCTCTGCCGTGGGATGTAGACCTGCTTGCCTTCGGCACGCAGACGCTCGGCCGTGGCCTGCACAGCCGCCGCCTGGGCCACACGGTCATCGCCATCGACAACTTTGATGTGTGCGCCGAAGATCCGCTGCAGAAGATTGTTGCCCTGGATCTGCTCCCGATCGATCGGTCGAACAGGTCGCAACACCAGATGTACGTCCAGCCCTACCTTGGCGCAGGCCGCGGCCATCTGGCGGCAATAGTTGGACTGGATGGCCATGCCGGTCACGATGGTGTCAGCGCCCTTGGCCAGGGCATCGGCCAGGCTGAATTCGAGCATGCGCGTCTTGTTGCCGCCGAAGGCCAGCCCGGTCAGGTCGTCGCGCTTCATGTAGATGAGTGGCCCGCCCAGAGCGGCTGATAGACGGGGCAGTGCTTCGATGGGCGTGGGGCGGATGCCGATGGGGATGCGGGGTAGACTGTCGATGGCGGTCTGGAGTTGGATCTCTCTGCTTGTCATTGTCGAGTCTTTCCGCTTCAGTATGAGTCGTATTTGGAGTTCGGAGTGAGGCTTGTCACGCTGGGAGCGTGACCTACAAAACGATTGCTCCCATATGGCTCTCGGCTTAGCCGTGCTTTTTCACGGCTGCGATGAAGGCTTCCACATTCTCCATGGAAACATCGGTCTGGATGATGTGTGCGGGCGAAGACATGTAGCCGCCGCCTTCGCCCAGAACTCGAATCTTCTCGGCAATATCCGCTTCGATCTCGGCCGGCGTGCCGTTGGGCAGCAGGTCCTGTTGATCGATAGCGCCCCAGAAGGCGAACTTGTCGCCGAATTTGTCCTTCAACTCCTGGGGATCGTGGCCTGGCACATTGGGCTGAACCGGGTTAAAGACATCCATGCCGATCTCGGCCAGGTCGTCCAGAATGGGCGCAACCGCGCCGTCGGTGTGATAGGTGATGAGCACATCGGGGTTGGTGGCCTTGACCTCCTGCCAGAGCTCAGCATAGCGCGGCTTGAAAACCGAGCGCCACATGCGCGGCGAGATCATCATACCGTTCTGAGAACCGAAATCGTCGCCGAACCAGATGGCGTCCACGCCGATGCCGGCAAGCTGTTTTGCGATGCCGATACTGAACTCCTTCACCCGGTCGAGCAGCGCGAGCGCGTATTCTTCCTGCATGGCCAGGTCCATCAGATATTTCTCCAGCCCGACATGATGCCACGCCATCTCGAACATGGTCAGTTCCAGATCGCCGATGACGAAATAGTCGTCCTTGTACATCTGCGTGTACTTGATGGCGTCATCGAAGCGGCCTTCAGCATAGGGATCCGGGAAGGGGTGGTTCGCCACGTCCTGCGGCGACGTTGCGGTGGCCAGCGGCGGCTCGACCGTCTGCATGTAGAGCGGTCCCTGCTCCATGCGCATGCCGAACTCGTTGATGATCTGGCCTTCCTGGGGGACCGGATGGCTGTAGCCGCGCGGCAGACCGCCGCCGACGATCACGCAGTCGCTGCCCATGGCCGTGCGCAGCTCGTTGCCTGAAATGCGATAGGTGAGGTCCTCAAAATAGGAGGTGGTGTAGTGGATGGGGATGTCGTACTTGGCCCCGAACGCGTCGAGCAGCGACCGGCAGAGATCAAATTGCAGCGGAACGCGATCTGGTGTCCCTGTGCGTCGTAGCGCCGTCATCACCCGTTCACGAGAGTTCATAGTTGGGTCTCCTCGGTTTGGGGGAACTGAGATTCTTTGAGTGGAAAGACAATTTGTGAGGCGTTGAGATTAGAAATTGGGAGATTGGAGATCGCCGCAAATGGCCGATCTCCAATCTCCCAAATCGTCTCGGGCGGATCTTCGTACATGAAGAATGCTCGTCCGTATTCTAGTCGGTTTGCTTGGATAAAAAGCGCTGTGTTTCGAAAGGCTTTCGTTGAAAAGTGTACTGTAGAGACGGTCCGAAGTCAAATGGTTTCGCAGGAACCGAAACAACTGTTTGGTGGCGTGTCTCCGGCATCGGCTTCGCATAGCGAGGCGCGCAGTGCCAACCGGTTTCAACCGTTGCCTGCAGTGCCTGGCCCTGGCTTGGCTCTATCCGGCCCGCCGCCGAAAACCCGTGAACGGGGTTGGTCGGCGTCCACAAGATTCGGCTAGCGTCAGCCCCCTTCGATGCTTGCGGACTGGACACCTTCCCCCTTATTCCACTCTCGAGCTCGTTCCCATATTTGAGCTGGGATTAGTGTAGCACTGCTAGTGTAGTGGGCCGATTCAGCCCTACATCAGAGCCTTACAAATCAATGACCATTGTCGACACAACTTATTCCTTTTGGGCACAGTCGACAACTGCCTCTAAGTTGAATCTGAGCCACTCTTGACATCCCCGAACCATCTGCGCCATACTGATACCGCACACTTTTCCATCCATCACCAAGAGAGGACTTCCCATGAAAAGAAACCTTATCGTATTTTCACTCCTGCTACTGACCGTGCTCCTGATCGGCGCCTGCGCGGCCCCTGTAGCCGTGGACCAAGGCTCTGCCGCCATGCCATCCGAGCCCCAATCCGGCGGTTCGTTGCTGATCGGCAAGGCTCAGGAGGCTGTCGGCCTCGATCCGCACCTGATCACGGCGCGCTCTTCCTTCGAACTGACCGGCCAAGTCTACAACCAACTGGTCGACCTGGACGACAACTACGCGCCCATCGCCGAGCTGGCGGCTAGTTGGGAAAACCCGGACGACACCACCTTTATCTTCACCCTGCGCGATGACGTCACCTTCCAGAATGGCCGTCCGCTGGTGGCCGAGGATGTGAAGTACAGCTTCGAGCGCATCAAGGCTGAGGAGACCGCTTCGCCGTGGGCAACCCAGCTGGCGCTCATTGAGTCCATCGAGACGCCCGACGATTTGACCGTGGTCGTCAACCTGAGCGAGCCCTTCGGCGCCTTCATGTCGACCATCGCCAGCTCGTGGGCCGCCATCGTGCCCGCGGAAGAGGTCGAGGCCAATGGCGACCTGCAGAGCGTCATGGTCGGCACCGGTCCGTTTATGCTCGACGAGTACACGGCAGAGACCCAGACCGTGCTCAAGGCCAATCCGGACTACTTCGACGGCGCACCCATGGTCGATGAACTGGTCTTCAAGATCATCCCGGACGAGGCCGCCCGACTGGCCGCCCTGCGCACCGGCGAGATCCACATGTCGGCGCTGGCCGACAACGCCTCGGCCGGCCTGGCCGCGCGCAGCGACGGCGTTTCCGTGGCCGATCAGCAGACCACCGACTACTATCTGCTGGGCCTCAACAACCAGCGCGAGCCCTTCACTGACCCGCGTGTGCGCCAGGCCATGAGTATGGCCGTGGATCGCGATGCATTGATCAATTCCGTCTTCTTTGGCGAGGGCCTGGTGGCCGGACCGATTGTCGAGACCCTGGGCGACTGGGCCACGCCGGTCGAGGAACTGCCCAACTACACGCGTGACGTCGAGGGAGCCAAGGTTTTGCTGGCCGAGGCCGGCTATCCCGATGGCTTCGAGACGACCATCACCGCCTCGCCGCGCTTCCCCCAGTTCACCAGCATCGCGTTGGTCCTGCAGAACCAACTCAAGGACGTGGGCATCACCGTGACGCTGGACCAGGTTGAGTGGGGAACCTTCGTGCAGAAGTGGATCGACCGTGACTACGACACCTTCGTCAGCTTCAACGGCAGTGGCAACGATCCGGACCGGGCGCTCTATCCCATGCTCTACACCGACGGCTCGGTCAATGCCTTCCAGTTCTCGGATGCCGAGATCGACGCCATGCTCGACGAGGCCCGCACCACCGTGGACCGTGATGCCCGTGTCGCCACCTACCACGAGCTGAACCGTAAGATCGCTGAACTGGCGCCGCTGCTCTTCCTCTCCACCCGCACCGAATACGTGGCCGCGCGTGATGAGGTCCAAGGCTTCGAACTCTCGCCGGTCGATACGTATCGTTCGCTGAAGGATGTCTGGATCGCGCAGTAGAACCGGATTCGAATCCGCCCAAAATGAGTTGATCCGCAGGGGTATGTGCTGGCTCGGCGAAAACCTGATCGCCAAACGGTGAAAAGATACATCGCCGAGCCATCACATGCCCCTACGTATTCACACCCCGCCGCCGTAATCACCATCGGAATCCCACATGCTCGCCTATTTCCTGCGTCGCCTGATCACGGTCTTCATCCCCACGTTGCTAGGCATCTCCATCCTCGTCTTCCTGATCATGCACATGATCCCCGGCAGCTTCGTCGACGTGCTGCTGGGCATCGGCACCGACATCTCGGATGAGCAGATCGCGCTCATTGAGGCATCCTACGGGCTGGACAAGCCGCTGGTTGTCCAGTATCTCTATTGGCTGGGCAATGTGCTGCGCGGCGATCTGGGCACCTCGTTGCGTACCGGCAATCCTGTCTCACAGGAGATCCTGATGCGATTGCCCGTCACGCTGGAGGTCACCCTCTTCTCCGTGCTGATGGCGCTGATGCTGGCCATCCCTGCGGGCATCGTGGCCGCGGTGCGCCGCAACTCGGGAGCCGATCTCCTGTCACGCTTTCTGGCGCTCATCGGGCTTTCGATCCCCAACTTTCTGCTGGCTACTTTCTTGGTGCTGGTCGTCTCACTCTACCTGCCCATCTTCCCGACCACCGGCTACGCACCGATCTCCACTGGTCTCTTCAACAACCTGCGCTCGATCTTCCTGCCCAGCTTCGCCCTCTGCCTGGCCATGACCGCCTCCGTAATGCGTATGACCCGTTCATCGCTGCTGGATGAATTGGGCACTGACTATGTGCGCACGGCCAAGGGCAAAGGGCTGAGTCGCCAACGGGTCATCTCTACCCACGTGATGCGCAATGCCTTCATCCCGGTGCTGACCGTCGTCGGCATTCACATCGGCTACCTGCTTGGCGGCACAGTCATCATTGAAGAAATCTTCGCGCTGCCCGGCATCGGACGACTGGCGCTCAACGCCATCTACCAGCGCGACTATCCTGTGGTTCAGGGCACTGTCCTCTTCATCGCCTTTGCCTTTGTGCTGATAAATATGTTGACCGATTTGGCCTATAGTCTCATCGATCCCAGAATTCGTCGGGAGGCATAGGCTGTGAATTTCGGTAGCTACCTCGTTCGGCACAATCGCATCGGTCTACTTGGCGCACTGATCTTGTTCGTCTTCACCCTGGTGGCGCTCTTTCCGAGCTTCTTTGCACCTCATGATCCGTTGGAGATGTACGCCGAGGCGCGGCTCGTGCCGCCGACGTTCGAGTTTCCCATGGGCACCGACCGGTTTGGGCGCGACATCATGAGCCGTATCGCCTACGGCGCCCGAATCTCGTTTGTCGTGGGTGTGATGGCCGTGCTTGTGGCGACCGTCATCGGCAGCCTGTTGGGCACGCTGGCCGGCTATTTCAGAGGCGGGCTCGACTATGGCATCATGCGCGTCATGGACACCATCTTCGCCTTTCCGTCGTTGCTACTGGCCATCGCCATTGCGGCGGTTGCCGGATCAGGTCTTTCCACCATCATCGTGGCCATCGGCATCATCTACATTCCGATCTTTGCGCGTGTGGCCCGTGCGCCGGTCCTAAGTGTCAAGGAGCAAGAGTATGTAACCGCAGCCGTCGCAATCGGCGTGCCTACGTCGCGCATTCTACGGCGGCACGTCTTCCCTAACATCACTACGCCCATCACCGTGCAGATGGCGCTGGCTTTTTCCGGAGCCATCGTCGTCGAGGCTGCCCTGAGCTTTCTCGGGCTGGGCGCTGTCCCGCCCACGCCGTCCCTCGGTTCCATGCTCAGCGAAGGCCGCGCCTTCATGGAACTTGCCCCCTGGACCGTCATCTTCCCCGGCTTGGCCCTGGCTCTTGCCATCATGGGGATCAATCTGTTCGGCGACGCGCTCAGGGATATGTTGGATGTGAGGCAGCGGGGAGATGCGTAATACGTACTGCGTAGTTACGTAAGGTTTCTGCTGCGTGCTGCTTGCTCCGTGAGGCTTGAGTAGAGCTGCAGCTCGCTCAAGCCCAAGTGTTTCGACAAACGGACGACTCCTCCGACACGTGGCTCAAAGTAAGACGACGACTCCTCATCGAAATCCTCACGCAGCATGCGGCACGCAGCACCCTACCCCATCCGCTCGCGCACAAACGCCTCATGCGACCCCGCCACCATGAACCGGTTGGTCTTCTTCTGCCCGCCAACCGTATCGGTCTTGGTGTTTCCGTAGTCGTGGCCAGGGTAGACGATCGTATCGTCCGGCAGGGCCATGACGCGCTGGAGACTGGCGTACATGGCGTCCACGTCCGAGTCCGCCAGATCGCAGCGGCCGCAGCCGTCGATGAAGACCGTATCGCCCGCGATCAGGTGACCCTCGGTGTAGAAGCAGGAGCCGTCAGGCGAGTGGCCGGGCGTGTGCATCACTTGGAACTCGATAGAGCCGACGCTCAAGGTGTCACCGTCTTCGAATTCAGAAATAGGCTCGACATCGGGCCGCCAATCCTCCGGCATGACCTGCGATAGGTAGACGGGAGTAGGGCGTTTCGTGACCAGCTCCGGGATGATGTTAGTGTGGTCATCATGGCCATGGGTCAGCCAGATGCCGACCAGCGTGTAGCCATACTCGTCGATGGCTTCGAGCACTTCACCTGCATCCCAGGCCGGGTCGACGGCAACGACTTCTTTCCTATCGGTGTCGGCCAGCAGATAGACGAAATTGTCCATGGGGCCAAGCTGAAGTTGGTGGATTCTCAGGCTGTTTTTTGGCATACTTTTACCTCGGTAAAGAAGTGATTCATCAAATGTTTCATTTCGCGACCTGTCATCCCGGATAGCGAACGAAGTGAGGTGCGCTCTGCTATTTGCTTCTATCGACGGCAGGACGTTCAACTTTTTCAAGCCACATGTTATTATAAGGTCAGTGCCAAGTTTTCCGTTTATTCGCATCGTTCAACAAAGGATTAAGTGAAATGAAATACCTGCACACAATGATTCGCATTCTCGACCCGGATGTCGCCCTTGACTTTTTCGTCAACAAGATGGGGATGATTGAGGTCCGCCGCAGCGATAATGAGGCTGGACGCTACACGAATTTCTTCCTGGCCGGCAGCGCAGATGACGCGCCGCTCGAATTGACCTACAACTGGGATGAAACCGAGCCTTACGCCACCGGTCGCTTCTTCGGCCACCTGGCCTACGAAGTCGACAACATCTACGAATATTGCGCCGACCTGCAGGCCAAGGGCGTCACCATCAACCGCCCGCCGCGTGACGGCAACATGGCCTTCATCAAGGCCCCTGACGGCCAGTCCATCGAACTGCTCCAGAAGGGCGAACCGCTGCCCATTGAGGAACCTTGGGCCAGCATGCCCAACGATGGCAGTTGGTAGCGGGGAATCGTGTAGACAAAAAAGGAGCGGGCATCCATATGGACGCCCGCTCCTTTTTTGTCTACATTCAGCTGACCATCGCCTTTAACTCGCCGTTCTGGTAGAGCTCCAACATAATGTCGGAACCGCCCAGAAATTCTCCATTGACATACAGTTGCGGAATGGTCGGCCAGTCGGAGTAATCCTTGATGGCCTGCCGCAACGTGTCATCGTCCAGGACGTTGCGGGTCACATACTCGACCTCAACCGCATCCAGGATCTGGACAGCCCGCTGCGAAAATCCGCACATGGGAAACGTGCGGTCACCCTTCATGTAGAGCACTACGGTATTCTCTTTGACGTCCGTGCCGATCTGGGCCAGTGTCTCGTCATATGTTGCCATGATTCTCTCCTGTTTTTTCTCTGTTGCCTCTGTGTGCCCTCTGTCTCTCTGTGTTGAACGCAAAGGGGCATCAGAGATCGAATGTGTAATTCTGCTTGTTCGCTTCCCATTTTTCTGGTGTGAAAGTCTTCAGGGCCACGGCATGTACCACATTGCCGGCAAACTCATTTTTGAGTGAATTGAGCACCATCTGATGCTGGCGCACAAGTGGCAGGCCGTCAAAGGCATCACTGACAACATAGGCCTCGAAGTGCTGACCATCGTTCTGTGGATCGATGATGGCGACTCGTGCACCGGGTATCGCCTGCTCTATTGTTGATTGGATATGTTCGATCATTCGTTTTGTTTCCCTTGTCCGGCCCAGGTTTGGGCTCGGGATGTTGGTTTGGATCACGTCAAGTAGTATACCAATCAACTGGTCCCTCTATTGTAGGTCTTCTCCCAGTTGCGGGTCGGTGGTTTCGCTTTGTGTTCACATCTGATTGGGTTAAGATAAAATCTGACCTTTGAGGACGCATTTTCCTCCGACAACACTCCAAAGCGAAAGCGGTGAACGATGGCACTCACAATAGGCCTTGTCGGCCTGCCCAATGTCGGCAAGAGCACGGTTCTCAATGCGCTGACCGAAGCACAGAATGCCGAGGTTGCGAACTATCCATTCTGCACAATTCAGCCCAACAAGGCCATCGTGCCGCTGCCCGACGCCCGCCTGGATCGACTGGCGGAGTTGGTTCCGCATGATAGTGTTCATTATGCCACGATTGAATTTGTTGACATCGCCGGGCTGGTCAAGGGCGCCAGTCATGGCGAAGGGCTGGGCAATCAGTTTCTGGGCAATATCCGCGAGACCGATGCCATCGTTCACGTGGTCCGCTGCTTCGATGATGACAACGTCATCCACGTCAACCCCGAACTCGATCCGATTGGCGACATCGAGGTCATCAACTATGAACTGATGCTCTCCGACCTGGAACAGCTTGAGCGCAAGATCGAAAAGCTGGTGCGTGAGGTCAAGGGCGACAAGAAACTGGTACCGGTTTTGGAACTGGCCGAGACACTCAAGACCATGCTGGACGATGGGCAACCCGTTTCCGCCTATCCGGATCGCGATAGTGCCGCCTACCGCCAGCTCAACCACGAGATGCGCTTTCTCTCAAGCAAGCCCGTGATCTTCGCCGCCAACGTGGATGAGGATGGCCTGGCCGGCGAAAACGATTACGTCCGATCTGTGCAAGCCTATGCCGACGGCCATGGGGCTGATGTCATTGTGATCTGCGCCAAGCTGGAGATGGAGATGATCGGAATGACCAGCGAGGAGCGACACGAGTTCCTTGCCATGGCCGGGGCCGAGGAGAGTGGTCTCGAACAGGTCGTCCGCCAGAGCTACCATCTGCTGGGCCTGATCAGCTACTTCACCACGGACTCGCGTATGCTACGGGCCTGGACCATCCGCGATGGTTGGACCGCACCCAAGGCCGCAGGCGTCATCCACACTGATTTTGAACGAGGGTTCATCCGTGCCGAGGTCGTGCATTGGGATGACTTCGCCCGGCATGGGAGTGAGGCTGCGGCCAAAGCCGCCGGCGTTCTCCACATCGAAGGCAAGGAGTATGTGGTTGAGGATGGGGATGTGGTGCATTTTCGGTTTAATGTTTAGAAGCGCAGCACGCAGCAGAATGGAGCAATCACCCAATGCAAGACTTCTTCGCCTCCTTCCCGGTCGTCGTCGAAATCCCTGTTCGGTGGGCCGACATGGACCCGTTTCAGCATGTCAACAATACAGTGTATTTCCGCTATTTCGAGATCGCTCGTATCGGCTACTTCGAACATCTCGATCTGATTGAGTTCATGAAAGGTGAGAAGTTGGGACCAATTCTGGCTGCCATCGACTGCCGCTTTCGCTTTCCTATCACCTATCCGGACACTGTCTCGGTTGGCACGCGCGTGGCACAGATGGGCGACGACCGCTTCGTGATGGAGCATCGGCTAGTGAGTCAGAAACATCGCGTGATCGCGGCCGATGGCAAAGGGACCATCGTCACCTACGACTACGTCTCGAAGAGCAAGACTCTGATCCCAGCGGACGCTCGTACCCTCATCTTGGACCTGGAGTCGAAAAGCGGAAACGTGGTTCAGCCTCTTCAGCGTCCATAGAAAAGGATAGTGAGAGGGGTGAGGCCTACAAGGTGAGCGTGCGATCGACTTGCCGAGGAGTTGATCTACCTAGATAATCCCGGTCGCCCACTCACCTACTCACTCACGCCGTCACCTCCTCATATCTTCCGAAAGGCCGACCTGTGGATCCAGCTGCACTGCCCTATATTCTCGTGACCGGTTTTTTCTTCGGGTCAAGCCTCATCGCTACCCGTTTTGGGCTTGCCCAATTTGATGCCGCATCGTATACGGGCTTGCGCCTTCTCTTTGCCAGCGCCGGCTTTCTTGCCATCTATATCTTCGATCGACGTCACCACACCTGGCCGACTGATCGGCGGATCTGGCGCCATAGCGTGATTCTGGGCATTATCGGTATCATCATTCCGTTCTTCGGCAGTATTCTTGCCCTTCAAACCCTGTCCAGCGGCGTCGTGGCCATGTTCATCACCGTGGGACCTGCCATGACGGTTGTGCTGGCCCATTTCCTGCTGGAAGGCGAATCCCTGACCTCCGGCAAGGCCATCGGTGTGATGCTCGCGCTGTCGGGGGCTCTGCTCCTGGCGATTCGCGGAGAGACCGGCCTTGTCATCGGCGAGGCCGCGGGCCCGACGGGCTACCTTCTCATGACGGCCACGTTGCTGGGCGTCAGCCTCTCGACCATCTACATGCGCAGGTATATGGGCGGATTTGACTCCTTTGACGTCTCCAGCTCGCAGTTGCTCATGGCCACGGCGATCGGTGTGCCGCTGATTCTGGTTATCACCGGCATCAGCACGGCGGGCGCCGACTGGCGTGGCTTCTCCGTCCTTCTGTACAGCGCCATCATCGGAACGCTCCTCGGCGTGATCGCCTTCAACCTGAGTATCCACCGTTTCGGCGCTACCACCGCGGCCATGACACAGTATGTGGTCCCAGTTGTTGCCGGGATAGGCGGCGTTCTGCTGTTGGGTGAACGCATCACGCTTGTCATGTTGATTGGCGTCACCCTGATCGTCGGCGGCATTACCATCATTCGGCGGTGACATGCAACAACACCCCTACTTTGATCTCCGCCTACACCCTGACGACGAACTCGCCGATCGGATTGGTGAGCCAATGGTCGAGCGTTTCACGCTGCACGAGTGGCCCCTGTCCTGTGTGCAGCGCGTTACCGGTTTCTCCGACCACAAGTGGATCTACAAGGCTGAGAGTGGGCCTACGGTCGAACATCACTTCTACGCGCAGGCCAGTGGTCCGCTACTGCCGGATGCCGACACACTCTACGACAATGACGGCTATGTCTGTCTGCTGATCGAGTACATCGACGCAGTGCATTTTGAGCCGGCGGGTCTTTCCGAACAGGAGATCGTGCAGGCAGGCAAGTCGATTGTACAGTCGATCGCGCAGATTGAAGGCGAGCTTCCAGCCTATCGGGTCGTTGATTGGGCACAATGGAAACAGACTGTCGCAAACATGTTGCGTGACCTCACGATATTGGTCGAGGGATGCGTCTTTTCGCAAGTATGCCCCAACGACATCGCCACGATCAGGCGGGCATGCAATGACGAGGCACTGGTGAATTGCCTAACCCACGACGTCGGGTTGGTCCATGGCGATCTCACTGCTGATAATGTGCTGGTCGCACCGGGCGCGTTTGAATCGCTCAAACTCATCGACTGGCAGTATGTGCTGCGTGGCCCGCGGCGGCTCGATCTGGCCACATTTCTGGATTCACTCAGAATCGATCCAGTGCCATATGTCGGTTCCGCCATCGTCAAGCTGATGCTCATCATGCGCATCCACTGGCTGGTCGAGTGTGCAACGAAGTGGTTCGTGGCGGGCACGCCCACCTACGACCGAGAGATCGCACGAATCTGTGCGCGCCTCATCAGGCTGGGCTAGTACACGACGGCACAGGTGGACCCATGGATCGTAGGTCACGCTACCAGCGTGACAGGCCTCGCCGATCAGACCGATCCAAAGATTTCTTCAAAACATGGGTCTACTTGCGCCAAGCCTAGCAGAGCTGCCGCTAAGGCCGATCCTGAGATTTCGCGTCCCCGGCACAGGCCACGAACATTTGCACTGACCAGAGTAGGTCTGGCCTGTGCCGGGGACGTTTGAGGGATTCAATTTCTTGGAACGGCCTAAGTACGCTCGTGTACTGAGGGTACGAACCCGACAACCAATTTGTAGGAGATAAGCGAAATGCTACGACATACGTTGGGCCGCTCTGGTTTGTCTGTCACATGCATGGGGCTGGGCCTGGCAGCCTTAGGCCGCCCAGGCTACATCAATCTAGGCCATGCCGACGATCTCAATACAGAGTACACGGTCGAAGCGATGCAAGGCAATGCGTTCGAGGTGCTTGACGCGGCCTGGGCCGTGGGGATTCGCTATTTCGATGCCGCTCGATCCTACGGTCGGGCTGAAGCGTTTCTCGCCAACTGGCTGACCACCCGCTCGATCAGCCCGGCGGATGTTGTCGTCGGTTCCAAGTGGGGATACACCTACACGGCTGATTGGCAGATCAAGGCCGACGCCCACGAGGTAAAAGAACATTCCCTGCCGGTGTTGCAACGGCAGATCGGCGAGAGCAACGCACTGCTCGGCGACCAACTCGACCTCTATCAGATCCATTCGGCTACGCTGGAGAGCGGCGTGCTGGACAACGGCGACGTGTTGACCAGGCTGGCCGGCCTGAAGTCTGATGGTATGGCCATCGGCCTCTCGCTGAGTGGTCCTACTCAGGCTGAAGTGTTGCGCCGGGCATTGGCGGTCGAAGTCGATGGGGTCTCGCTCTTTGATAGTGTTCAGGCCACCTGGAATCTTCTGGAGCCTTCGGCCGGCATCGCATTGGCTGAGGCATCGGAAGCAGGGATGGGCGTGATCGTCAAGGAGGCGCTGGCCAATGGGCGATTGACGCCCCGCAATACGCGAGCCGACTTTGCGCCCAAGCTCTCCATTCTGAGGTGTCAGGCGGAACGACTCCAAACCACAGTAGATGCGCTTGCATTGGCGTTCGTTATGGCCCAGCCTTGGGCCGATGTCGTGCTCAGCGGGGCAGCGTCTGTCGCACATTTGCGGAGCAACGCCGGCGCCGTTGACGTCCGGCTTGATGATGGTGCATTCGATGCGCTGGCTTTCTTGGCCGAGCAACCAGAGGAGTACTGGGCCACGCGCAAGGGGCTGGCTTGGAACTAGACTGAGAGTACAACGGGATCATGACTTATGTAGGCCACGCCTATTGAACGTTAACGAATAAGCGCTGGTATTAGCCCATCAGTGGGACTTTGGACGAGTCATTTTGTCTGTTTCTGTTCAACACCAAGTGTCCCTCGCACCTTCTCCACCGGAAAGCGTCCATGGTTGCGGGTCACCTTTTTGACAATCGCGTCGGCCACATCTACCCCGGTTGCGTTGGCAAAGCTCAGGCAATAGATCATCACATCGGCCAGCTCATCCGCGACCTCGGCCCGATTGGCCGGGTCCTCCATGAAGGCCTGGCTTTCCTCACGCGAGTACCACTGAAAGTGCTCCATGATTTCGGCGGCCTCGATGGCGATACTCATGGCCAGGTTCTTCGGGGTATGGTGCTGATACCAGTCACGCTCGTCCACAAATTCGTGGACGACCTGACGTAGTTCGGCCACAGTCATCGTCTTGTCCAGCGTTTCCTCTGTCATGTCCTGCCTCTTTGATCCTTCCGTCGTATTCACTCAAAGCTTCGGGGCGTAGCAGTCAGGTTTTTGCCAAAAGCCTGACTGCTTGGGCCGCACATGTCGTATGATTGAGAGGGGACTCTTGGTCGATGTCGCTCTACATACTGGTCTGCTCTTTGTAGTCGGCCTGGTTTGTCGGATCGGTGCCGCGGAGCATCATACCCTGTCCACGAGAAAGATGAGTCTGCACCGACGGCTGGTCTTCCGGGTCACGCATCTGGATCAAGAGCGTGGTCCGGGCTTCATCACTGACGTTCACGCCGGATCCGTGTATGGTCAAATAGGAGAAGAAGAGCACGTCGCCGGCTTCGGCCTCGCACGGCGTTGCCGATTCGATGGGGTATTCGGAGAAGGGCAGATGCCAGCCGCCCTCCTGCTCATGGGGGACTGGCCCCAACTTGTGGCTGCCGGGCACGCAGCGGATGCAGCCCTTTTCGATGGGCGCATCGTCGAAATGGACGACGGCAGCAATCATACTGTGTTCGTTGTGTGGGAAGAAAGGCTGGTCCTGGTGCATCGGGAAGGGTGAGCCTTTGGCCGGCGGCTTGATGAACATCTTGTTGTGGTGCAACTGAACGTTGGGCGAGCCGATGATCTCTGAGGCGGCATCGGTCAGGCGTGGGTCCACGATCAACCGTGAGAAGAGTCCCGAATAGAACTGGACGTTGTGGCAATGGAGCAACTGGGTCTTGACCGGTGTGGCTACAGCCGAACGGGCGCTGTTCCAGGTGGCGTCGACCTGTTCGACGGTCGACAGGCGCTCGATCAATGCATGTCCTTCACGGCGAAATTCGGCGGCCTCTTGCGGCGAAAAGAGGCCCTTGACGAGTAGATATCCTTGTTCTTGATAGAAGCTGAGTTGATCCTGGGTGAGCATCGGGCAGATTCTCCTTGGCGAATGTATACGATTTGAAGGTGACAAGATTGCACGCCATCCACAGGTGTCTGATTCGATGTGGATGGCGTGCTCACGTACAATACGCCGATTGTACCCCAATGTATGTAAACTTTAAGACAAGAAATCTCTGTACCTCGACATTGATGTCGTAGTGCCCGCTGCTAGATGAAATGGGCTACGACATCAATGTCGTGCTACAGTTCAAGGCCCGTGCTATTTGGGTAATCTTCAAAATGTCGTGCTACAGAACTACTCGATGGACACGTCTCGGGGCAGCGTGGCTCCATCAACACTGGCGCGTTTGAAGCTGGCTCCGTCGACGATGGCTCCGCTGAGATCAGCGCCGACCAGGATCGTGTCGTCCAGGTTGGCATTGGTCAGATCGGCTCCGACGAGGCTGGCTCCGGTCAAGTCTGCGCTGCGAAGATCCGCTTCACGTAGATTCGCCCCGCTTAGGTCGCTACCCGCTAAATAGCTCCATCCCAGAATCTTCCCTTCCAGATCGGCGTTAATGCCATCCGTGTTGACGATTGCCCAGATCGTTCGCTGGGTAGCGGGCAGGGTCGTCGCCGGGTCAACCTTGGCCTCCAGCCAGCGGATGAGTCGGAAATCGGCCCCGCTAAGGTCGGCGCCGCTGAGGTCGGTCCCTTTGAGATCGGCTCGATGCAGCACTGCTTCCGATAGATCGGCATCGCGTAGCGAGGCATCGCTGAGGTCGACGTCGGTGAGATCGGCTTCGACCAGAATCGCTGAGTTTAGGTTGGCTCCAGCCAGATGGGCGCCATTCAAGTAGGCGCCTGTCAGATCGGCATTCGCCAGATCCGACCCGGCCAATTGCCGATCCTCCACAACTTGATTGACAATCTCCCACACCAGACGCCATTTCTCATCAAGAAGTGTCTCATCATCGATCTGTGCACCGCGGAAAATCGCCCCGGATAGGTCGGCATCGGTCAGATTCGCACCGTTGAGCATTGTACCCGAAAGATTGCTTTTGGCCAGATTGGCCTCTGCCAGTAAGGCTCCACTCAAGTTGGCTCTGCCGATGAAGGCACGCTCCAACTGGCGTCCCTCCTGGGGCTGATTGACGATCTCCCAGGCCAGCCGCCACTGATCGCTCAATGTCGTCGTATCGTCGATTTTCATACCGTCGAAGCGACTTCCGTCGAACGATGTTCCGCTTGCCGCGCTGCCGCGCAGGTCAGCATTCGTGAGGTCGGCATTGATGAAACGCGCGCCGCTGATATCGGCGTTTCGCAGGTCCGCCTCAACCAGCGAGGTCTGATTGAAGTACGCCCCACGCAGGTTGGCTTTCGTCAGGTCTGCGCCGTCAAGCGAGGCATCGGCGAAGGAAGCGAAGAAGAGATCGGATGCACCCAGTGATGCGCCGCTCAGATCCGCTCCTGAAAAATTGGCCGACTGCAAACTAAGTCCGGCAAGATCAGCGCCGGCCAGATCCTGGCGCGTATAATCCTCTTCATCGCAATTGGGTGGACACTGTTGGACGACATCGCGCAGCCCAAAAACGTATGCAAAGTAGCCGCCAAGCAACACCAAGGGGATGACGATGATCATCGCCCCGATCAGGTTCGATTTTTGCTCCGGGTCCAGTCGGCGGCGTCCGCCAGATTCTTGGCTGCTGAAACTCACTGCATTTCCTATCTGCCTAACCCGTAGTCTTGAGCTCCGGCAGCTTGTTTTCTATGCTGCTCTCAAACAGAACGGATCGAAATTCCATCGAATAGTGTACGAGACTTCGACCGTAGCGACAAGCCGGCAGTTGTCCGGATTCAGCGCGCCATCATGGCTGACTGCTATGCATCTTGACTTGAGTTACTTCGTATAGTAAAGCGAAGCTGATGGTTGAGACTAGAAGGAAGGGCGGGATGATCTCCAGGTCGATTCTCTCCGCCAGTAGACCGGCCAGTGCAGGCAATAGGGCGACGCCAATACTCGCTGCGCCAACCTGGAACCCGATACCTGACGGCGCATCCCGTTGGCCTAGACGCTCTGGCGTTGATGTGGTCAATAGCGGTGAGATGGGGGCGAGGGCCAATCCCATGAGCGCCAACGAGACGAAGCCTGCTGCAGGACCGATGTTGATCCAGAGCAACAGGGCAGCTAGTCCGCATAGTAGGGCGCCTGCACGGATGACCCATCGCTCCGGCCAGCGCTCGGCCACGAAGCCGAAGAGGATGCGCCCGGCAGTAAAGCAACCCCAATAGACGCTCACCCAGGCGCCTGCAACCGCAATCGGCACCATACGCGATTCAGTGAACAGGCTAAAGGACCATTGCCCCGCGGTCGATTCGATGCCCGCGGAGACAAAAAAGAGAGCCAGGCTTAACCAAAGCATGCTGCCGCGCCATAGACGCGCACTTTCGAGTCGTTGTTGCAGCGATGGGTTTGCTTCATCATCGACAGGGTTGGTCCTTGTCTCCGCATGATCTTCTGACGAGTTGGCGACGCCATCTGGGGCTAAGGTCCATCCCGAAAGTGTGGCTATGAGCCCAATGCCGACGAGCAATTGCAGCACGGCGGCGACAGCGTACCCCCATCGCCATGAACTTCCGCTGTTGAGGATGGCAGTCATGAGGATCGGGCCGAGCATCGCGCCCAGGCCAAAGCTGGCGTGCAGCCAGTTCATGAGGCGCGCGCCGTGGTTCACGGCAAAGTAGGTGTTGAGGCCCGAGGTGATCAGCCCGCCGCCGGCTCCTGCGATGATGCTGATCAGCAACATGGCAGTCCAGGACGGTGCAACGGCGTAGCCCAGGAGTGCCGCCGTGCGCACGCCGCTGCCCAAGAGCAGCAACAGGCCGATGCCCAACAGTGTTGTCAGACGACCGCTTGTAAAGCTGGAGAAGATGATGCCGATACGGGAGGTGATGAGCAGGATGCCAAGCGCGTCCAACGGCACACCAAAGGTGGCCTGCATCGACGGCCAGGCCACGCCCAGCGCCGTCTCGGGCATGGCCATGACGATGAAGGCCAGATAGCCGATGATGACGACGGCGATCGTGCGCGGCGCCATTCGCCCTGATACCGGCCCCGACGTGTACCTCGTGCTATTCGAACTGGGCATTGTATTCGTCCACGATGTCGCCGACAATGCGCACACGCTCCAGATCGCCGGTGGACGAGATCTCGTCGGAGATGCCCAAGACGAGCTTGGGCGCGAAGAGCTCGATCAGTCTGTGCGTTGTTTCGACCAGCAGGTCGATTGAGAAAGTGTCGTCAAAATAGACGGCGGGGATACCATCGAGGAGAAACATGTCGTCCCCCAAGGCTTCCTTGATCTGATCCAGGGTGACATCGCCTTGAGGTTCGGGCGTGATGGCTTCGATGCCGTCTAGCCCGGTCTCTTTGGCGTATTTGAGCAGCGGTCCGGTGTCACCGTCCCAGTGGGAACAGACAAACTTGCCGCCTGCATGCAGGCGTTCGCTACGACGTTGGCAGGCCGGCAGATGATACTTCACAAACCAGGCCGGCGGCAAGGTGTGTGCGTGGACATTCTCGCCGTAGTTGATGATGTCAACCGGTGACTCATTGATTACGTCGATCAGTCGCTCGTGGTTCTCCTCACGTGCCCGGAAGAAGGCCTCGACTGTGTCCTGCCAGTCGATGATGGCGTAGATGCCCTTCTCCACGCCCATCTTGTCCAGATAGAGACCTTGCACATTCATTCGCGGCATGAACATGGTCGGAGCGCCCAGGTCACCGACTTCGGCTTGTAGGGCCTGGTAGGTCTCTTCGTCCCAGCGCCACGTGGTATGCTCCTCTCGCCAGGTCGCTACCCTTAGCTCCTCCTCGGTCTCGACCTCGCGCTTGACGTCCAACTTGTGCCAGTTGGTCGTCATTGTGCGTTCGATCTTCACTTGCTTGCCGACCGGGGTGTGGATCGTCGTCTCGACATCGGTCTCGTTGAGCTGGCGCGTCTCGAAACGCACGGATGGATCCTCGACGGGGACAAAGCACGCATTGTATTCATAGAGCCGGGCCGAACAATTGAGTTCACGGTAGATCTCGTACTGGTTCATCCCGGTGAACGGCGGCGGAAATGCTTCCCCGTAAAATATCTTGTCCGTGTACCAGGCCAGAATGCGTGGCTGCCAAATGATCTTGCCGCCGGATTGGCCGAAGACTACTTGACGATGGAGTTCCGGGAAATTCGTCATCATGATCTCCAGACCTTGAACCTATGTCCGTAGTTGAGCCAAGAAATCGATCTGGTGGGCAATATAGACAAGTTCGCCGTGCTCGATCTGTTCGTGACGCTTGCGTATCCATTCCCGAAAACGATCCGTCTCGAGACCTGGATGACCGGCGAGCGCACCATGCATTGTATCGACAATGAAGTGTAGGAAATAGGCTTCATCTTCGACATACCCTTCCGATCCGGCAAAGACGACCCAATCCGAGCTTCCCGCTGCGAGGATATCCATCCCGGCGGCACGCAAATGTCCGAACATATGTCGCCCAGTTTGACTATCGCCAGACGGCTTGCCCGCTACGACACGCTGGTCCATCGTCTCGTGGTAGAGGCGTTCCACGAGGGCGTCGTAATCGTGATCGATTTCCGGCTGCAAAATGGTTGCGCCGTCGAAGTTGATAGTGAGATAGAGCAACGCTTGCGCCCGCAACAGGCTCCGCAGGCGCGTCAACACGCGTGGCACGTCGACCAGGTCGAGGAATGCATGGGCGATGACTAGATCGATTTGCTCAATTTTTTCTGGCCGTGCGGCATACTCAAACATGTCTGCCTGTTCTAGTTCGATCTTCACGGTATCGAACTGAACGGCGGCAGCGTCGTTTGCGCCGGAAGATACTCGTTCGAACTCAATGCGATGGGCCCGCTCTCTTGTCTTCGAGGCACCACCGTCATCTGATTCTGTCGGTGTAAATCCAAGCAGCGCTGCCCGTTCCGGCAGTCTGGCTGCGGCCGCCACAATGTTGTGCTCGTCGGTGTCAATAGCGATGTACTCGCAGCGTGTGAGCAAGTCGGATTCCAGGCAGCGCTCGATCATGGTTCCACTGCCGGCGCCGACTTCCAGCACTTTCAGTCGACGATCGGCAGTTGTCTGTCGCTCTGTCAATGCGTCTGTGAACGCATCCCATACATGTTGATTCAAGGCGCGGTCATCAACGGTTCTTTTGGATGTCAGATATCGGGTGAAACTGTAGGATTCAGGTGCGGACATTTGATGTAGCAACGCTTTCTGCAAGCCAGTTGATGATCCGGCCTCCACTCTGCTGCCAGGTCGGGTGGCGGTCATATCGCTGTCTGGCGGCTAAGCTTTGGGTCAATAGTTGAGTTCGGTCTTGGTGTAAAGCCAAAATCCTGCGAGAAAGACCGTCGATATCTTCCGGGTCGATCAGGTAACCATTCTCGCCATCGGTCACAATTTCGTGGGCAGCTCCAGCGGTGGACGCAATCACGGGTAGGCCATAACTCATTGCTTCCAGGTAGACGATGCCGAAGCCCTCGTAGGATGGGACCGCAAGGAGATGGCTCTTCTTCCAGTAAACTTTTTAGTTCGGCGTCGGACACGGAATCGCTTAGATGGACCAGATCCCGCAGACCGTCTCGGTCGAGTTGACCGTCAATTGACTCGACATAATTCGGATCGGCAGAAAGACTTCCGGCGACCTTGAGTCGCCAGGATGAGTGTGGCAATCTTGACAGCGCTGCCAACAATATGTGCAACCCCTTCCGCGGGATTACATTGCCGATGAACAGAATGCGCAACGGTCCTTGTTCGCTGCACTTGGCAGATCTCTGCGCAACAATCGATTCTGTGCTCGGCGGTTCGATATGATCGGCTGCCGGAAAGGCGACAATGCCGGGCGCGGGCCGTGAAAGCAACGCTTCAACGGAAGCCCTGGTGGTTAGGCTGTTGAAGACATAGCCGTCTACGCTGCGTAGATAGACTCGTTCCACCTGACGGTATATTGAGCGCAAAACAGGTGGATGGGCCTCGCTGCATCGCAGGTGGTGAACGATGCTTACTATCGGATATGGCGTCCGTTCACGCAGGCGCCGATTGACTCGGACCAATGACGGATGATTGAGTTCATCCTGTAGCAGTAGGTCAACCGCTAGGTCGCGGAGTCGATCAACGACCTCCGCCGAAAAATTGTCGCTGAGGTGGCGCGGGTAGGTGCGCCATGGCAGGGAGACGATCTCGATATCATGGCCCATTGCTTCCAGATTACGCACGAGCATCCTGTCGTAAAGATAGCCACCCGATACCGTATCCAGACTGCCGTAGATGACGAGTCCAATGCGCACGCTCAGTCGTCCGCGGACTTCCCCGCCGGCAACGCAAGCTGATACGCGGCCCAGGCGATCTCGTTTTCCCAGATTTTGACGCCGATCTTGCTCAGATTATTGGCTTTGATGCGCTGAACCAGGGCCTGACAGACAATGCGCGTGAAGTGCTCGATGCTTGGGTTGAGTCCCTCGAACTCCGGCAACTCGTTGAGGGTTTTGTCGCGATAGGTATCGACAATCGCCTCCAGGTTGGACTCGACATCGACAATATCCACGAGATAGCCATGTTGATCCAGTTCGTCCCCCTCCAACACCACTTCCAGGCGGTAGTGATGGGAGTGCCATTGGTTTTCGGCGCCCCAGTCACCGCCAATCAGGAAATGTTGAGCCACGAAATCACGTTGCACGGCAAGTGTGTACATGAACGATCCTTTAGTTGTTCTCTGCATCATAGGTAAGCAGTACTTGAATTGTCTGTTCAGGGCATTTGTCGACAAGCGCATAGGCTTCCGGCGCGTGCTCAATTGGGAAGCGATGAGTGATGAATTGTGCCGTGTCCATTTGCCTCAGCATTGACCAGGCCACATCCAGTCGACGTGCTTTGTCCCATCTGCCCAAATGCGCCGGTGCGATCGTGCTTACCTGGCTGGCGATGAGACGGATGCGGCTGCGATGAAAGCGTCCCCCCAGATTTAGATCGACGCGTTTCTGTCCATACCACGAGCCAATAACGACGCGCCCATCGAATCCTGCTGCCTCGATTGCCTGATCCAATGCTCGCGGGTTGCCGGACAGTTCATAGACAAGATCCGCATCGATATACTCTTCTTTGGCCAGCTCTGCAGGGTCCAGAGCTTTGGTTGCACCCAGAATCAAGGCCAGGCGGCGGCGTTGGTCGATTTGGTCCACCACACATAACTGCGCCAGCGGAAACTGAGCCAAGATCGCCGTGGTCAACAGGCCGACGATGCCTTGCCCGAATATCGCGACCCGTTCACCCACAAGCGGTCCTCCATCCAGCACAAGGGAGACTGCGGTTTCCATATTGGGCAGGAGCGCTGCCTGTTCGGCGGATAGTCCATCGGGGACCATAATGAGGGCGTCGGCTCTTGTTGCAAAGTGGCTTTCGTGTGGATGAAATGCGAACACCAGTCGCCCCAACCAGCTCTTTTCGACACGGTCGCCAAGCTCGACAACGCGACCGACGCACGCATAGCCATATTTGAGCGGATACTGGAGTACACCACTGAGTGTTGGTATGGTCGCGTCTACGCTCACGTCGGACGGCGCTTGCCCGCGATAAAAGAGCATCTCGGTACCAGGACTGATGGCCGATATGACAGTCTGAACCACAACCTCGCCCGTCTGGGCAGGAGAGAGATTAGACTTGGCAATCTCGGCGCAAAAAGGTGCTGCAAAGATCAAGCTGCGTGTGACAGTTTTTGCCATCTGCGGTTGGTCCAGTCATGCTGCTGCTGGCTGTGATTATGATTCTGTGTCTAGCGATCGAAATGTCGGCTTTCCCCAGAGAACAAGATCTGGCCCCACGGGCGTGCTCACCAGCTCTCTCAGCATGGGCGTCTGTCGCGATCCAGGCGTGTTAGAGTTCGTGTACTCAAAGGCGCGCAGGCCACCTACAAAGATCGGCGCTACCGTGACCACTGCATAGTCTGCCAGACCTTGGCTGAGAAAATTGGACAGCACCTGTGAGCCGCCTTCGACCATGATGCTGGCTATGCCCAGTTGGCCCAGTCTCTCAAGAAAGGCATATAGGTCCACTTGTCCAGCGCCGGTAACCGGCAATTCCAAGACGCGCGTGCCATTTTGGGAAAGTGTGTTTCTGTGCTGTGAATCCGTACAGCCTGTCGCAAGCCAAACACCTTTTGGGTGCGCCAACAGGCGAGCCTGAGCGGGCATCCGCAGGTTACTGTCCAGCACGATTGGCTGAGGATTGTTTCCTTCGACGAGACGAACGGTCAGACTCGGATCGTCGGCCAGGACGGTGTTGATGCCGACCAGGATAGCGTCGTGGGCAGCACGTAGTGCATGCGTCATGGTCATGGATTGGGGTGAGCTGATGCGCAATGGCTTTCCGGAGGCGGACGCAATGCTGCCATCCAGGCTCTGAGCATAGCTTAGCGTGACAAAGGGGCGCCCGTGACGGCGATAGAATGTCCGGGCATCGTGGCGTAGATTCGAGATGCGTTTTTCAATATCTGATTGCAGGCCCAATGTTGTCGACGGTTTTTCAGCCATCGCATCAGGCAGTGTAAGCAGATGCCGCATACGCTGGACCTTGGTGGACAGATAGACTGCGTTGTCTTCGGTGACCGGCGTCTCCAACGGCACTCGTCCAGTGACTTCGACGCCGAGGGCGCACAATTGCTCGATCTTATCCGGGTTGTTGGTGAGCAGACGGATGGACTGAACTTCCAAATCCTGCAATATGCCTGCCGCTGCCCAGTACTCACGTTGGTCCGCTTCATGACCAAGCAGTAGGTTTGCGTCCACCGTATCATATCCCTGGTCCTGCAAGCCGTAGGCAGCCAATTTCTCGGCGAGGCCGATACCACGGCCTTCCTGTCGCAGATAGATGATGAGGCCGCTTCCCGCCTGGGCAATCAGCCGCATAGCGCTGTGCAACTGCGGTCCGCAGTCGCAGCGCTGCGAACCGAGCACATCGCCAGTGAAACACTCAGAATGAACGCGCACCAATAGGTCAGTGCAACCTGCAACATCACCCAGGACCAGGGCTAGATGTTCCTTCTCGTCGCGACTGTTTGAATAGTGGCAAAGGCGAAACTCGCCTTCCTCAGTCGGTATTCGTGCACAGGCGGTTTGCGTAACGCTTGATAGAGTCATTTTTTTCGACAGTTCGTTCCGATATGGTTGCTAGATGACAATAGCGAATCATAACACATTCTCGCTTTGTCACCTCATGGAATCCCATATCGAAACCCAACCTGAACGTGGTTAAGTACGAATAGATCTTTCCTGCTCTGGGAGGTGAAACAGTATGAGCCAGCCACCAATGGGGCAGCTGGCTCGTAGATCTCGCTCAGTCATCCGTAGACAGTCCTAGGCTGTGACTGGCTCCTCCTTGTAGAGGAAGCAGGCCGCCTCATGCAACTCGCCTACTTCGTAGAGCGGCGGATGTTCTTGCAGGCATTGGTCCATGCGATGCTTGCAGCGATTGTAGAAGCGGCAGCCGCTGGTCGCGCTGGCGCGCATCTCTTCATCGTCCAAACTCAGGACCTCCTCGCCGCCCCAGTTCATGGTGGGATCGGGCACAGGGATCGATTCGATGAGCATCTGCACGTAGGGATGCTTCGGGTTCTCGATGACCTGCATGGTATCGCCCCGTTCAGCCGTCGAGCCCTGGTAGAGCAGATAGATGCGGTCACCGATCTGGTAGGCCGTGCTTAGGTCATGGGTGATGTAGAGGAAGGAAATGTTATGTTCGTCGCGCAGCCGCATCATGATATCCAGGATCATGGCACGCAGTGAGGCGTCGACCATGGAGACAGGCTCATCGGCCACGATCAGTCGTGGTTTGAGCAGGTAGGCGCGGGCGACCATCATGCGCTGGCGCTGACCGCCGCTGAGTTGGTGCGGATACTTCTCCAGCACCTCCTCGCCCAACATGCCGACCACATTGAGCGCTTCCTCAATCAACTCACGCTTGTCCGCCTTCGTACTCGCCAACTTGAAGTTGTTGATGGACATGTCGAAGATGTGCTTCACGCGGTAGAAGGGATTGTAGACCGCGTAGGGGTCCTGGAAGACTGCCTGCACCTCGCGGCGGTAATCCATGCTCTGTTGCTTAGACATGGACTTGATGTCAATGCCATCATAGATGATGGTGCCGGAAGTCAGTTGCGTGAATCCGAGCACAACATTGGCCAGCGTCGTCTTGCCGCTGCCGCTCTCGCCGGCAATGGTCGTGATCGTCGCCGGACGCTCATCGACAGTCAAGGTGAGGTTCTGAAGTGCGACCGTGATCTTGTCCCTCTCCATAAATCCGCCGCCGTAGATCTTGGTGGCATCGCGTATTTCCAGCAGTGGTGTAGACATAGACTATTCCTCGTACAGGTGGCAGGCCACAAACTGGCGGGGCTTCAATTCACGCAGTGGCGGTTTGACGGATCGGCAGACGTCCATAACTTGCGGACAGCGTTCCTGGAAGATACAGCCGGGCGGCGGGTTGCGCAGATCGTGGGTCAAGCCCTCGGTCAGCTTGAGCGGTTTGCGCTCCTTGATCGACGGGATCGACTCGATGAGCAACTGGGTATAGGGGTGTAGCGGCTCTTTGTAGATGATCTCGACCGGTGCGATCTCGACCATGTGTCCGGCATACATGACGGCCAGCCGGTCGGCCAATTGGGCCATGAGACCCATGTCATGGCCGATGACGATCAACGACACACCCAGTCGATCCTTGATATCGATCAAATTCTGGGCCACCACACGTTGGACAACCACGTCCAACGCGCTGGTTGGTTCGTCGGCGATGACCAGCGGCGGGTTGAGGGCGATGGCCATGGCGATACAGACACGCTGCTTCATGCCGCCGCTCAGCTCATGCGGATACATGCTGTAGACGCGGCTGGGCAGTCCCACCATCGTGAGGAGGCCGAGGATGCGCTGTTTCAGCTCATTCTTGTTCTGCTTGCCGTCATGCGTCTCAATGGCGTCTGCGATCTGTTTGTTGATGCGCATGATGGGGTTGAGTGAGTTCATGGCCCCCTGTGGGATCAGTGCCAGTTTGCGCCAGCGGACGGAACGTAGCTCATCGCCATCGAGGCTGGCCATATCAACGCCGTCAAGCATGATCGAACCCCCGACGATTCGGCCCGGTGGCTGTACCATGCGCAGAATGGCCATCGCCGTCGTGGTCTTTCCACAGCCGGACTCGCCGACCAACCCTAGCACCTCATGTTCATAGACCTTCAAGTTGACGTCATCCACCGCGCGCACATTGCCGGTTGGCGTGGCATAGTAGACCTTGAGACCTCTGACGTCCAGGGTTACCTCAGATCCGTCGGAAGATCCATCGGAGTCGGTGACACCAATTTCGTGGGTAATTGAAGCGGTCATTGCGGCTTTGCTCCTCTGAGGCGGGGATTGGCGATTTCATCCAGGCCAACGGTCATGATAAAGAGGCCGCTGAAGATGATGATCAGGGCGACAATCGGCGTGCCCCACCACCACCACATGCCGCGCAGAATGGCGGCGGCACGAATGGCGTAGAAGATGGTGATACCCAGTGTGGGGATGCGGGTCGGGCCGAGGCCCAGCACTTCCAGACCGGTGGCGGCCAGGATGGCGCCCGAGACATTGCCGGTGAAACTGGCCGCCAGATAGGGCAACAGGTTGGGCATCATCTCCCCAAACATGATGGAAAAGACGCTCGCCCCCGACAGGCGCGCCATCCGAACATAGCCCTGTTCGCGCATGGAGAGCACCTGCGAGCGGATCAGCCGTGTCGGGCCTGGCCAGGCAAAGAGGGCCAGCATCAGCGCCATATAGGTGATGTTATTGAAGCTGACAAAGGCTGAGATCACAATGAGTACGGCCAAGGAGGGGATGGTAATGACGGAATCCGAGATGACGCGAATCACGGTATCAACCCATCCACCCATGAAACCGGCGGTAAAACCTAGGATGATACCGACAAACATGCCGATGCCGGCGGCTACGATGCCAATCCAGAGCGAGCGCGGTGCACCGACCAACAGGACCGCGAACATGTCGCGCCCGTTGCTTTCCGTGCCCAGCGGATGCTCCCAGGTGGGTGTGCCGAAGCGACTGCCGCGTAGCGCACGTACCGGTGTCGCTGCAGCTGAACTGGGCGCTGCCGTGGCTTCAGCTTCACTATCAGATTCTTCGTCCGCCTGATTGGCGAAGGGGTTGACCCCGGTCAGTGCGCCACCACTGCTATCCCCCGCCGGTTCTTCCTCCTGTTGTTGGAACGGATTGACCCCAGTCAGCGCGCCGCTGCCTGCACTGCTGTCGGTGGAGGGTGCTTCCGGCGCTTCCTCCTGTTGCTTGAAGGGATTGACCCCGGTCAGTGCGCCACTACTCGCACCGGTCGAACCCGTGCTGGAGTCCGGGGCAGTCTCTGTTGCTGGGGTTGCCGGGGAAGATGTCGGTGCCGCCGAACTGTCATTGGGTATCAACGGATCCACTACTTGATCGCGATACCCTGGCGCCCAGGGCGGCGGCAGGTTGAGCGGCGACGAGGCGACGCGGGCCAGGTTGACGTCCCAGATGATCGGTCCGTAGACCGACATGAGCAGGATGAAAAGAACCATGATGAGTCCGGTGATCAACTTGGAATTGAGCCAAGGTGTATTCCAGCGACTGACTTTTGGAGTTTCTGCGACAGGCGCGTCATCAACGCCCATAGGCGTGGTGGTTGTCATGGCGCCTACCCCTTCCCATAGGTAATTCGCGGATCAATAAAAGGCAGTATTAGATCCAAGATGAGTACAGCCGTGGCCGTACCCAAGATGAGGATGACGACAATGCCCTGAATCAGGGTATAGTCGTTGTTGACGATGCCCAGGTAGAGCAGATAGCCCATGCCCGGATAGGCGAAGATATATTCGACCAGGACGGCGCCGCCTGCGATCAGGCCCAGTGTCAGCGCCAGGGCGGTGAACTGGGGCAGCATTGAATTGCGCATGCCGTAGACCCAGAAGATACGGCGCGCGCGCAGGCCCTTGGCTTGGGCCAGAAGCATGTAGTCCTCGCCGTCGTTGGTGATCATCATGCCGCGCATGCCCAGGGCCCAGAAACCCATGGAGGTAATGACGATGGCGATGGCGGGCAGCATGCCATGGTGGATGACCCCTCTGATAAACGGCCAGTTCAGTCCAATGGTCGTGCCGCGCGCGTAGCCGCCGGAAGGGGGGAACCAGCCGAGACCAAAGGCAAAAACATAGATCAACAAGATCCCCAACATGAAGAAGGGGATCGAAGTGAAGACCAGGGTCAGCGGCAACGAGCGTACGGACCGTGCTGGGCGTACCTCGCCAAGCCATCAGCGCGCCAATCAGGTTGCCTACCACAAATGAGATCAGCGTCGCAATGGTCAGCAGGCCAAGCGTCCAGGGCAAGGCTGTGGCGACCATGTCGTTCACACGACTGGGAAATGAGGCGAGCGAGAAACCCAGGTCAAAACGCAGCAGATTTCCCATATAGGCGAAATATTGCTGGTAGAGCGGGCCGTCCAGGCCGAACTTTGCGCGCCAGGCTTCGATCAACTGGTCGGCGCCCTCGATATAGCCCACCTGCGCCGTCATGCGACTGACCATGGCCGACACCGGATCTCCGGGCGCGAGACGGGGGATGAAAAAGATCATTGTGGCGCCTAACCAGACGGTAAGCAGCCACATGCCCAGTCGGCGGAAAACATACCCTGGCGTTAGTCCACCCATGCTTGCCCTTCCCTTTATGTACGGTGAAGTCGAGGAGTAGAAAACCATATCAAGAACCTACATGGACGCTGAGAGGAGGTTCTCAGCGTCCATGTGGTTGTTGCTTAGGCGTTCAGTAACTGTTCGTTCACGACTTCATTCACGGACTACTGGGCGCCGGTCGGCTCCAGGTTGTGAATGATGGCGTGGGTGGACTGCCACCAGGTCGGCGGATGGAGGTAGTCATTTTCGAAGGTCGGCCAGCCTGTCCAGTAGGTGGTGTCGAAGGGGATGATCTTCTTGGCCTGCGTCACCGGGATGATCGGCAACTCTTCAAAGAAGATCTTGGAGGCTTCGATGAAGAGCTCTTCGACCCTGGGATCGCCCAAGGGCAGCACACCCATCTCATCGATGAGCGCGCTGTACTGGTCGGCCTTCTCGCCTGACCAGCGACCCTCATTCTGGCTGGAGCGCTCGCCTTGAGGCTTGAGCCACTTGGTGTTGAACAGGTCTGAGGATGCCCATGGCTCGTTGACCGAGGCGCATGCTTCCCAGTTCATCTGGGACTCGAAGTTGCCCATCTCACGATTGTCATCCCAGGTGCCGCCGGCTTCGTTGCGATGTGCTGGCATTGATGCCCACAGCTTGGAACTGTTCGACCAGCACCGCAGCGATGCGTTGCTTCTCGATGAATGCCTCGTGGGTTGTGATCTCGAGCGTAAGTTCCTCGCCGTCCTTCTCGTAGTAGCCGCTGCTGTCGTTCATCACGTAGCCCTTGGACTCGATGATCTCCTGGGCCTTGGCCGGATCAGTGGTCCACAGTTGGTCCAGATCCCAGGCGCCGGCTTCGATGGCCGCATCGACCAGGGCATCCAGCGGCGGGTAGGCCGGGAAGAAGTGGCGCGACTTCAGCGTTGTGCCCTCGTAGGCGATTTCTACGATCTGGTCGCGGTCCATGGCGTAATTGATCGCCCAACGCATCTCGGGGTCATTCCACGGTTCAACCAGCGTGTTGAACATGAAGATGCGCGAGCAGGGATCGGGTACCCAGGCATAGGGCAACTCGTCGAACCAGGTGATGACGTTGGGGTTCTGCTCCTGAAGCGCCAGCAGCGCACCCAGGGTGATGTCCATCAGGCTGTCCAACTGGCCGTCGGCCATCAAGGCCGCGCGGGTCTCTTCAGGGCCGGCCCAGGTCCAGACGACCTTTTCGGGTGCGGGCAAATCCTTCCAGCCTGACTCAGCGCCCCACCAGTTGTCGTTACGCACATAGGTAAACTCGGTCGGGCTTACTGCATCCAGCGTGTAGGGGCCTGTGCCCACGGGCCATCCCTGTTCGGGATCATAGTTCGTGAATGTGAGGGGATCTTTGTCGGCCCAGATATGTTCCGGTACGACTTTGACTCGGCCACCGCCGATCCGCACCGACATCCAGTCCAGCTGGAAGCGCGGGATTGGGGTTGGTCAGGTTAAACTGGACGGTCAGGTCATCGATCTTCTCGACACTTTCCACCCATGTCTGGATCCCGGCCGCATTGTTCAGTTCGATGTTCTCCAAGCAGCAGGTTGATGGTGAAGACATACATCGTCGGCATCCAGTACCTCGCCGTCCGACCACTTGATGCCGTCTCGCATCTTCAAGGTCCAGACGTCGAAAGTCTCGTTGCTGGTCATTTCCTCGCCCAACCACGGGTCAATCTCGCCGGTCTGGTAGTTGAGGATGAAGAGCGGCTCAAGAATCGTCTGTTGGAAGCCGTGCGTCCGACTGCCATGCCCGGTACCAGAGGATTCCACATTTCGGGATCGGCCACACGACCGCCATCGATATCCATGATGAGGGTCTTGGAGCGTTCGCTGCCTTCAGCCGGAGCAGCTTCTTCTTCGGCCGGCGCTGTGGGTTCAGCAGCGGCCTCTTCGTCGGTTCGGCGGGGCGGCTTCTTCAGCGGCGGGGGCCTCTTCGGCGGGCGCAGCAGCCGGCGCACCACACGCCGACAGCGCCATGCCCAGGATCAGCACAAGGCTGAGTACCCAAATGAATCTTTTTAACATTGAGAGAAATCCTCCTTCGAGCGTTGGGCCTATCCGGGCGGATAGGCATTTGATTTGGGAAGACCTACTAGAAAACGCAGAACGTTTGGTGTCGTCCGCCGATGGGGGTACCGGCCAAACGAGATTCCACAACACTGGCGGATCTGTTTCAAGTCTATCGCAGCCGTCTCACAAATCCCCCATCGTTGCTCGCGAAATGCCAAAGGCTGTTTCGTAAGTAGAGCGAAGGGGAAACTCTATGGAATATCTGCGTTGGATTTGAATTGTCGTTGAGCATTGTGGTCGATCACTCATATCCTACAAGAGTTTATCGATCTGGTCAACCTGGGAAATTGTTTCGAATATTGGGCAGAAAGTGCCGTGGATGGTCCGGCAGTCGATTCTCAAGCTAAGAGTTCCTGGTCCGTGCCCGGCACTTTGACGACGCACCCCCGGAGTGCGAAGCGTCCAATTCCCCGCTTTATCGATAGGGCCTGTCTGGAGATTGCGATCTGGCGATGGTTCGGTCTGCATATGCGGTTTTGACTACGACCGAAATCGGATCGCAAATTCGATTGGCAAACGATTGACAAAAGAACGTGTTGGTGGAAAGATGAGAACGAGTAGATTCAAAGCCAAAATTCAACTTCGCGTAAGCCGGATGGAGGAACTCTTGTCACAATCTCAGGCGAACGGTATGTTCGCCAATCTCAACACAGGCATGATCGGCGTGCAGATGGCCTTGGCCGAAGCAATGGATGCCGCTGAACGCTACGGTTTCCGCGGCATCGACTTTTCGATTGAGGAGGCGGCGGATCTCGTTGGCATCCACGGCACTGCCTATGTCCGGCATCTTGCGGATGCAGCGGGTGTTCGTCTCGCAAACTGGGGTCTTCCGGTTGACTTTCGCAACGACGAAGCGGCGTGGCTGGACGGGCTCAAGAAGTTGCCGGCCCAGGCCGCGCTGGCAGCCGAGCTCGGTTGCCGGCGCACGGCTACGTGGATCATGCCCTGCAGCCAAGAACGATCCTTTGACGAGAATTTTGCCTTCCATCGCGACCGGTTGTTGCCGATCGCACAGATTCTGGCCGACAACGGCTGCCGGCTCGGTCTGGAGTTCGTCGGGCCGAAAACCCTGCGAGATAGCCGGCAATACCCCTTCATCCACACCGTGTCCGGAATGCTTGAACTGTGTGATGCGATCGGCGCCGGCAATGTGGGACTGCTCCTCGACTGCTATCACCTGTACACATCCCACGGGTCGATGGACGAGGTGGCCTCGTTGACCAATGAACAGATCGTTGTGGTGCACGTCAACGATGCGCCGGCCGGTCTGGCCGTCGATGAACAGTTGGATGGCGTTCGTGAGCTGCCAGGGGCGACCGGCGTCATCGATATCGACCGTTTCCTGCAGGGGCTGGCCGGCATCGGCTACGATGGCCCAGTCACCGCCGAGCCCTTCAGCCAGCGCCTGCGCGATCTGCCCGACGAAGAGGCCATCGCCGAGACCGCATCCGCCATGAAAAAGATCTGGCAGTCCGCGGGGTTGGAATAAGGATGGTGTCGAAGAGCATTAATCACGGATGACTCCACTGCAAGAAGCCCATTCTTGACACGAATGGTGACGAATTTACACGAACTGTGTCGTCGCCCCAGAGAGAAGATTCGTGATAATTCGTGTAAATTCGTGTCAAGATCCCTTTTTGCAGTGGACTCACAGATAGACGCGGATAAGCACAGATGATTTGGATTTTTCCTCTCTGATCTCCGTGTCGCCTCTGTGCCTTTGTGGTGAATCCCAAAAAACCAATATTGCTCAAACAATCAAACGGAAAGCAAGAGGAAACCCATGAGTACAAATGTAGCACTGGTCGGCTGTGGACATATCCACACACCCGGCTTTGTAAAACGCCTACAGGCACGGGACGACATCAACGTGACGGCTGTCTGGGATCACGATGCCGAACACGCCGCAGCCAATGCCGAGTTGCTCAACTCGTCTGTTGTGGACGATGTCGCTTCCATCTGGTCGGATGGAGACACGCCTGCCGTTATCATTTGTTCGGAGACGAACTTGCATGAGGATCTGGTGTTGGCCGGCGCCGCGGCGGGCAAACATATGTTTGTCGAAAAGCCGCTTGGCTTGGCTGCAGCCGATGCCTATGCAATGGCCGATGCCATCGACGCGGCCGGCGTGCTCTTCCAGACCGGCTATTTCAACCGGGGCTTCGCCATCCATCGCTTCCTGAAAGAACAGGTCGAGGCCGGGGCATTTGGCCAGGTCACCCGTTATCGCCAGAGCAACTGCCATTCCGGTTCGTTGGGCCGCTGGTTCGATCGCGGCTACCTGTGGATGACCGACATGGAACAGGCCGGGGTCGGCGCCTTTGGCGATCTGGGCACCCACGCCCTGGACATCATGATGTGGATACTGGGCGATGTTGATCGCGTCACCGCAACCGTGGATGTGGCCGTTGACAACTATGACGGCTGCGACGAGTTTGGTGAGGGCCTGTTGGTCTTCAAGAACGGCGTCGTCGGCAGCTTGGCCGCCGGCTGGGTCGATGTGGCCGATCCGGTCAAGATCGTGATCAGCGGCACCGAGGGGCATGCCATGGTGGTCAACGGCGATCTCTACTTCAAGAGCGAGCACGTTGAGGGCGCGGACGGCGAATCGCCCTGGACCGACCTGCCCGAAGATTGGCCCCATGCCTTCGAGCTTTACCTCGACGCCATCGGCGGCCAGGATGTCCAACTGGTCTCCGCCCAGGAAGCCGCCGATCGCAGCGCAGTGATGGGCGCGATGTACGAGGCCGCAGCCGCGCGGACCTGGGTGAGTTTGGGATAGGGGATTGGGGATTGGGGATCAGGGATTGGGGATCAGGGATCAGGGATTGGGCGACCAAGTGATCCCCAATCCCCGATCCCCAATCCCCAATCCCCAATCCCCAATCCCCAATCCCCGATCCCCAATCCCCAATCCCTTATCCCTTATCCGTACCACTTTTCTGCGTTCCCCCGATAGACCTGCTCTAGCACCTCCCCCGGCAGGCCAAGTCCCTGGACTGCACGGCCCCTGACCTCGACCATGCCATCTGATTCGAAGTAGGCGAAGTGCGTGCGATAGACGTTGCGCAGCGCGTGGAGCGCGTCTGTTTTGTCCGTCTCCGTCATCGAGGAGGGCGCTTGTCGCATGACGACGTCGGTGCCGAAAAGGATGCGATCCGGGTAATCGAGGAAGAATTGACGCACCTTGGCCGAGTCCTGAACCGCCAGGTCGCCCAGACGGGCCGAGGTGTCAACCGCAAAGTTGGGATAGCGGTCCAGCCGTCGGGCTACCTCATCTACGTCGTATTCTAGACTGCCTAGATGCGCGCCGATGAAGCGCAGCGTCGGATGCTTGGCCAGCACGTTGTCTCTGGCCACAATGATCCGCTCGTGTGAGGGAAACTCGGGCTTGTCGAACATATGCCACTGAGGGTTCTGACTGTAGTAGCCATAGTGCGGACTGGCTTCGTCCAAGGGTAGCCAGCAGGCGAGTGGTTCGGCCAGGTGCGCCAGCATAGGCCGTTTGATCGATGCCAGGTGATCATAGATCGGGTCGAGGATCGGGTGATCAGGCATGATGAATTCACCGCGCGGGTCCTTCACCTCCATCCCGAAGTTTTTCCAGATCTTGCAGGCGACGGCTCCGGCCTCAAAGTCCCGATCAATGCCATCGATCACTCCCTGAGCGTAAACGGTCTCGTCAAACCCTAGGTCAATACATGGGAGGTCGAAACTGGTACACCAGGCGAATCGGTTTGGCATTTGCTGCGCCAGGCCGGCGTACCGTCGAGCCTGTTCGCGCCACTGGCCGTCGCTGTCCTGGGACACGCAGATATTCAGAAACTTAAGGTCGAGTACTCTCATCAGATCAAGCACGGCCGGATCGGCATCGCCGTAGTGAATGTGGGCGTCAATGATGGTCATGGTCCTCCCTCGCCTTTTGTCCGACATATAGTAGATGTCTTGATGCACCGATGGTCGTCGGGTTGTTGCGGACTTCGAAAAGCAGGTCAAACCAGCGCTTGCGCTGCTCTCCCTCCAGGCGGTTGTAGCTTGCATCATCGGCCGAGATCGCGGGCTCGACCGCAGCCAACTCGATGGTCTTAAAGCCACGCCGCTCATGCAGCGGACCGATCTCAACGACGTCGGTGAAATAACCTCGGAAGCCACCGGACGGCCAATCTTCCGGATCGCGTCCGCGATCGATAATGGAGCGCACTTCCTCCTTATTATCAATCCAGTTGGGTACGTTTGCCATAAGGTCGCCGAGGATGCCGAAGCGGCTGATGAAGGCGGAGAAGATCAGTCCGCCGGGCGAAAGACGGCTGAATGCCTGGTCCAGTGCCAGTTTCCGATCTGCCTCGAGCACCAGATGGTAGAGCGGACCCATCAGCAGGACCGCGTCGAACGTGCGGTCGCCCAGGACAGAAAGATCGCGAGCGTCGGCTACATGAAGTTCAGCTGCGCCGGCCAGACCCGCGCTTTCTACATGGGTCGCGCAAACCTCTACCATGGCCGGCGTCAAATCGACGACAGTCAGTTCGTGTCCCTGTCTGAGCAACTCGACCGAGTAGCGCCCTGTGGCCGCACCGATCTCGAGAACGCGTGCGTTGGGAGGAAGATAGAGTCTGAAGAGCGCCAATGTGATCTCGTACTCAAGCTGGTGGCGTATCAGGCGGTCGTGTTCGTGGATCTAGATCGCCGGCATAGTGTTCCCGAATATCGGACACATTGTCTAACATGGCTGTTTCCTCTGGCACCTGATCTGAGCTATATTATCGGTTAGTCTACCGCAAGTGAATGGAATTCACCACGGGGTAACCATACTCAAAATTCAACCTCGAAAGGAGCGCATAGATGTCCGAACGACTGGCAGGAAAGATCGTATTGGCGACCGGATCGACCACCGGCATTGGCGAGGCAACGGCGCGGCTCTGTGTGGCCGAGGGCGCGCAGGTCATGCTGCATGGACGTGACCAGGAGCGGGCGACCAATCTTTGTGCGGAACTGGGCGGCAAGGCCGACTATGTGTTGGCCGATTTGTCGCATCCGGAAGCCGCCCGGCAGATCGTGGAGGCGACGATCAAGCGCTTTGGCACACTCGATATTGTCGTCAACAACGCGGCCGTGACCACGCGTAGCACGCTTGATGAGACGGATGCCGACCTGTTTGACTGGATCATGGCCATCAACCTGCGAGCGCCCATGCTGATCATCCGCGAGGCGGTCAAGGAGTTCCGTCGCAAACAGGCGTTTGGTCGAAATCGGGGCGTGGTGCTCAACGTCGGTTCGATCAATGCACTGGCCGGTGAGCCCACACTGTTGGCCTATTCGGCCTCCAAAGGGGGCTTGGTGACGCTCTCGCGCAACCTGGCCAACAGCCTGGCTGTCGAGCAGATCCGCGTCAACCATCTCAACGTCGGCTGGGTGACCTCGGCCAACGAGATCGCACTCAAGCAGACCGAAGGCATGGCTCCTGGCTGGGAGAATCGGGTCCCGCCGGAGTACGCGCCCAGCGGCAAGCTACAGACGCCCGGGGAGATCGCCCGCCACGTTCTCTTCTGGATTTCTGATGACTCCGCACCGGCCAGCGGTTGCGTCTATGAGGTGGAGCAATATTCGATGATCGGAAGGAATGTAAGCAAGGCGTTTGAGTAGGGTGTGAGTTCGCACTAGATTTGCCCTGCCGTTTTGCGCACAATTTGCGACAGATTGCTGGAGAGTGTATGGTGCGTTTACCTGTTGTCAGACGGGTTGTCGTACTGATCGTATCACAAATTGAGAGTGCAGGAGAAGCATGTGTTGGAATTGATCAAGCCGTGGGTGATTCTCACGTCGAGTGCCGATTTTGTGGATCTGGCTTCCGGCGAACTGCAGGCCGTTGCTGATGATCCCATCGACCTTGTGCCGTTGAGCGATGAGATCTTCTTGAGCCGAGAAGTCGATTTCTTCATGCTGGCATCGGCCTGGCAGACTGCGCCGCCCATCTTCGTACGCCACATCTGTCCGGCGATGGTTTCGCTGACGCTGGTTGCCGGTGAGCGTGGCCTGACCGCGCTCCAGCGAGCCGTTGATCTTCAACTGGCGCCATTGGTCGATCCGGACTTCAGCTTCTCCGTGCAGACCCGCATCGTCGGCGATCCCGGCTTCAAACCGTTTGATGTCAACGGCGCGCTTTCGCGCATCATTGTCCAGCAGACCGGCGCCGAACTGGACGTGCGCACGCCGCAGCAGGTGGTTTCGGTTGTGGTGGCGCCCACCGTCGATTCGTTGGAGACGGCTGAGCCCCAGGCAGATGTCGACGCCCCATTCGGCGCCTTTATCGGCGTGTCGCTCGCTTCCCAGAATCTGTCCAGCTGGGCCGGCGGCATGCGCCGTTACCGTCGCGAGGCGGACCGCGTCAGTCGCTCAGAGTTCAAACTACTGGAGGCCCTTGAGGTCTTTGAAGTCGATCTGCCGCCGCGTGGCGTTGCCCTTGACCTGGGATCTTCGCCGGGCGGGTGGGCGCATGTGTTGCGCCAGCACGAGCAATATGTCACCGCCGTTGATCCGGGCGATCTCGATCCGCGGGTGGCGTCGGATTCAGGCGTGCGCCACAAGCGTATGACGGCTGAGAAGTATCTAGCGAGAGAGCCGGACACGTTCGACATCATCGTCAACGATATGCGCATGGATGCACGTGACTCGGCTCGTCTGATGGTTGACTATGCGGATCAGCTCTATCGCCACGGGATTGTACTCATGACGCTCAAGCTCCCGGAACACGATCGCCAGGCCGTGATCGATAAAGCCTTTGACATCTTACGCCGCCGTTACGAAATCGCCGGCGCACGTCAGCTCTTTCACAACCGAAGTGAGATCACCGTCCTCCTCAAGCCACGGACAATGAATTAGCGAGGATGGATAGAAAACCATGAAGATAGCCCTGATGGCTGATGTGCACGGCAATCTGCCGGCGCTGGAGGCCGTGATCAATGAACTTGAGCGGCTTCAGCCTGACTACGTGATTCTGAACGGCGACCTGATCAACGCCGTGCCCTTCAGCACACAGGTCATCGATCGTGTCATGGCGCTCGATTGGCTGGTGACGCGTGGGAACCACGAGTTCTACTATCTCGACTGGGGTACCGAACGCGCCGGCTCAGGCACCGAGGATCCGGAGCGGTGGGGGCAATTGCATTGGCTGGTCAGGCAGGTCTCACCCGAGCAGGGCGGCTATCTGGCGACGCTGCCCGATGAACGAACCCTCTATTTGCCGGGCACTCAGCCGCTGCGCGTTGCCCATGGCGTTCCCGGGGCCAATCGGGTTGGCTTCTACAATCACCAGCCCGAGGAAAAGATCGCAATCGAGATCGACCATGTGCGCGAGCGCACATTGCTCTCCGCCCACACCCATGTGCAGATTGATCGCCAGATCCAGGTTGCTGCGGACTATTCCAGCGTGCTGCACTCGGATCCACATGTTGACATCCATAACGTTGACAGCCACACGGTAGACATCCATGGTCGCCATCGTCCTGCCGTGCGTCGCTGGCATCTGGTCAACCCCGGCAGCGTCGGACTGCCACTCAACCGCGATGTTCGAACCCAGTTCGCCATGCTAGAGGCCGTCCCGGACGATGTTGTGTGGGGCGGCTGGCGTGTGTCTCACCATCGCGTCGAGTATGATCGTCGCCCCGCCTTGGCCGCTTATGAAGAGAGCGGCATGCTGGAGGCCGGAGGCGTCATTTCACAGCTCTTCTACTGGGAGTTGGTGACCGCCGATGCAGAACTGATCTACTTTTACCAGTGGGCGCGCAAGACGGGCCATGATCCCGATGGAGATGTGCGCAGCACGTTCCAGGCATACATAAACAGCACCGGCCGTGATCAGTTTGTGCGCGACCGGGATCCGTTGTTCGTTCGCGGAGCGCTGTGACCATAGCGACAAGAAGTCTGAGTTTTGGCACTATCCAGACTTCTAAACCGAGACCAGGTTGAAACTTGCGGTTCGGGGATGCCACCTTTGGATCGAAAAGACACTTTGTCATTCCGAACGGAGTGAGGAATCTTAGCGCCATCGATCTAAAGATTCCTCACTCCGTTCGGAATGACATGCATTGTTGCTTCGATGAAACCTGCTCTCAAATCGGACATGAGCATAGAGTGTCACGAATGCACGAGTACTGAATTGACACGTTGAACGAAAGAAGGATTCCTGTGATCCGAAAACTGGGCGAACGGGATCGCATTGCCGCTGTCTCCTTGCTGGAGAGCGAACCCTCGCTCAATCTATACTTGCTCGGCAATATGGAAAGCATGGGCTTTGACCGGACGTTCTGCGAGTTTTGGGGCGATTTCGATGCCGAAGGTCTGCTACTCGGGGTGCTCAATCGTTACATGAACGGTTGGACAGCATTCGGGCTGCCATCTGCTGACTGGGATGGCCTGGGAGGCATTGTTGACGAGCATCCCATCGGCGCAGAGAGACTGCAGGACAATCCCGGCGGTATTGATTCATTTCTTCCCTTTCTTCGACGGTACAAGGCGTCCAACGTCCATACCGAAGAAGTGATGCAATTGCGCCCCGATGCTCTTCGGGTCATTGCCGCAGCGCAAGGCATCTGCGTTCGCCGGGCCACGTTGGACGACTTGGACGCGTTGATCGCCCTCTACGCCGATGCCGGCCACATGAGCCGGTCTCCTCTCGCAGTCTCGCGACCATTGAAGGATACCAGGGTCTGGGTGGGGACTGAACGCGGCGCCGGTGCGCTTGAGGATGGCGAATCTATTGTTTCGGTTGCACTGACCAACGCCGAAACGCAGTCGTTGGCGATGATCGGTGGTGTTTTTACGCCGCCGACGCAGCGCGGACGCGGACTCAGCCAGGCCGTTTGCAGTGCGCTCTGTCAGGATTTGGTTGCTGACGGCAAGCGCCCTGTGCTCTACTGGGACACGCCTGCCGCCGGCGCAGTCTATCGCAAGTTGGGCTTCACGCCGGTGGGTCAGTGGCGTTCCGTCTGGCTTGAACCGCGCACATAGCCCAGGATATTGTCGCTGGACGTCCGAATTGTTTGTCCATCAGATAACAAGAGAGTGCCCCTGAACCGATCAACGTTGATCGGTTCAGGGGCACTCTCTTTTGATTGCCTGCGGGTAGATCGAGGCTGCGCCGCTACTTGGAATCGCCTCTACTCTGGATCAGGCGCTCAATCGGTTGGCCGGGACAATGCCGGCAGCGGTCAGCGAATCTCGCAGCGCTGAGCGTGCTCGACTCAAGCGGGACTTGACGGTGCCCAGCGGCAGGCCAAGCGCATCGGCTGTTTCAGTGTAGTCGTATCCGTGGACATCGACCAGGAGAACGACATTGCGATGCCAGTGTGGCAGCGAGTCGATGGCTTCAAGAATCGCTTCCATGTTCTCGCGATGCATCGTCAGTTTTGCCGGATCTTCGGTAATGTCTTTGGCTTCACCGGGTATTTCCAGGCCAATATCGTCAACTAGTTCGTCAAGGCTGACGGCTGCTCTGCGACGTTGCCGACGCAGGTGATCATAGCATGTGTTTGTGACAATTCGAAGTAGCCAGGAACGGAAATTGCCGTCCTTAAAGCGGGGCATTGCTCGATGCGCTTTGATAAGGGCGTCTTGGACTGCATCGGCAGCTGCCTCTTCCGTGCGCAAGATATGTTGGGCTACGCGTTGAGCCGTCGCTTGATATTGATCGACCAGTGCGGCGAAGGCGGTGTCATCGCCAAGACGCGCAGCATGGATTGTCGTCTGCAGATCGAAGGTCGCAAGCGCGCTGCCGTTGCTGCCCATGGTTGCTGCCAGCCGGCCGGGTCCGAAGTCCGACGCCACACTTTGCTTCTGCGTTGCAACTTGTTGAATCATTTCCTGCTTCCTTTCTCCTTGTCCGTCCAGTTTGGCCGGAGCGAGTGCAGCAGTCTGTTGGATGAAACGCTTGGTTGGGTTGTGCACTGCGGGTCATCACTGCCCGGGTACTCGGGCCGATGGGCCCAGCCTCTACCGATTGACTACTGCCTGTCGAACCGCAAACATTCGGGACGACGAAATCATTGTAGCGCGGGAAGCTTAAAAGAAAATGATTTTTTTGGGACACAAGCCGGACCATTTTCCTACGCAAGGCGACTGTGTTGCCCACGGAGAAGCCATTACGGGAACGATCTGGGGCTGCGCGTAGTTATAGGAGTTTAGGGAGTGAACAGGAGATTGCGTCGATTTCAAGCATGGGAAACGTATGAATTCAACGTCAAGCTTGCGTTGGAGGAGAAGCGATTTCGGCGTCGTGATTCGGTCAGAAGATGAGTGAATACTAATGGAGTGGTCGCAAATTCATGCTACAACTTCAACTGATACCCATAACCACGCACTGTCGCAATGAAACTCATCTCCTCATCCTCCGGTTCGATACGACTGCGCACTCGGCTGATCATGCGGTCGATATTGGCATCGTAGACCTCGCCCTTCGCCTCGGGCCATACAGCCTGAGCGATCTCATCCTTGCTGACCACACGACCTCGGTTCTGAAACAGAAACCAGAGCAAGTCAAACTGCTTGACGCTTAACGGCGGGTCGATCAATTCGCCCTTTGCAAACACTTGGCGTGTGATCGGATCGACGCGCAGGCCGGGTTCTTGGACGGCTACGATGGATGGGGCCGTCAAGGTCGCAGATGGATCTTGGAAGCGAAAATGGGTGGAGGCCAATTGCAGTTCTGTTCCGTCGTCTAGCCAGGCCGTTGCACCTTCGGATAGACGTCGACCATTGACGCTGACGCCGTTCTTGCTGCCCAGGTCGTGTACCTGATACGCATTGTCAATCCGACGGATTTCGGCATGTCGGCGAGACGCAAACTGATCTTCCAACGTGATGTCGGCATCCATGGATCGTCCGACGATTATCAGCTCCTGATCTAGTTTGTACTCGACCCCAGCACGTGGGCCGTTCAAGCAGACAATCTTGGCATAGCGGGTCACGGGTCTAAATCCTTCTGTTTCGCGGAATTTGTGCGACTAGGTTACACTGGGTTTACTCTGCAACTATACCAAGAAGTATAGGTTCCGGCAAAGAAACTAACTCTAAATTCGTTACCCGATTGACTGATATATGTCATTGCCTTTCGACGAAGATCCGGCCGAGCCGGCATCGCAAAACCCAACCGAACGCCCGCAGTTTGCGACGGAAGATGATACCACGGCATCTCAGGAACTAGCCGTGCCTCTCGCTGATCTGGTTGGGCGGTCTATTGCACATTTTGCCGTTGTGGAACGTATCGGATCCGGGGCCATGTCGACCGTCTATCGAGCCGTCGACGACCAGAGCGGGGAGGCGGTCGCACTGAAAGTGCTGCTGCCGGGCGCAGACGGTGTTGCCCGCTCCCGCTTTCGGCAGGAAGCGCGCACGGCGCTGCAACTCGATCATCCGCATATCATCCGAACCTATCAGGTCGGCCAGACGGATGTGGAGGGTTTTGCATACATCTCCATGGCGCTGGTTCAAGGCGAGAGCCTCGCCGATCTGCTTGAGCAAAACCGTCAGCTCAGCATCTTCGACACCTGTCTGATCTTGGAGCGGATTGCGCGTGCGCTTGACTACGCCCACGGCCGCGGCATTGTACACCGTGATGTCAAACCCAGTAATATCCTCTTGCAACAGGTTGAGGACGACATGCCCGGCAGCGTACAACTATCCATACTGGAAAAACCCGTCGTACCGATTCTTTCCGATTTTGGCATCGCCCGCGGCCTGGACGCGCCTGACCTGACCTCCATAGGGCGCACGGTCGGTACACCATCGTATATGGCCCCTGAACAGTGTTCCGGCAGCCATGAGATCGATGGTCGCGCCGACATCTACGCACTAGGCACCGTCTTCTATCGTTGCCTTGTGGGTCGTCCACCCTATGTCGGTACAACGACCCAGGTGCTCTACGCCCATGTCTACAGCCCGCTCACGATCCCCGATGAGGTGATCGTCAATCTGCCCATGCCCGTCATCGAAATCCTCCGTCGTTCATTGATGAAGGCGCCAAGGGAACGATATGCTACTGCATTGGCCATGGCGATCGACATGGCCAGGATCACGGGCAATGTCGAGTTTCAGATGGGCGGCGACGATGTGAGCATGAATGAGATCACCGCCACGATGACAGCACTGCCCGCGACGGATCGAACGACTTCGATGTCGTCGACCGTGCTCGTGCCGTCACGCCAGGCAAGAATGTCGCCGCTGTCCGGGGTTCGACACCCGGCGCCTGGCGGCGCAGCTCAGCGTGGAACGGGCAATTCCCCCACATCCACGAGGTCGCGGCGTGAGATGAATCGAGTGGTTATCGGGTTGGGTCTGGCGCTGATGACACTGTTGGTGCTTCTAGCCGTCGGCGTCGCACGGGGACTGCTTCCAGATATTGTCACCGTGGGCCAGGCTCCGGAAACGGGTGATGCGGTCGCCCAGTCCCTGATCGATGGCAGTGAACCAAATGGCAGCAAGCCCGACGGTGAGCCATCGACCGCTGCATTGTCAGGTGGATCGTCGGGCGGGGCATCGGGCGGCGATGTGATGTCAGGAGAGAACGCGGCAGCCGACTCGGGTGAAGGCGGCCAGGAGACTGGCGCAGTTGTTCCCGCCACGCCGACGCCGGCGCCCTTTCCAGCAGTATCCGTTGAGTCAGCCTGGGACGATGCCAGTTTCTTCTATCGACGGGGCGATTGGACCGGCGCCCTTGAGAAACTGACGCTCATGTTCCGCAATGACAAGGACTTCAACCAGCGACTGGCGCTTGGCGATGAGTCGCTGGCGACGTTGGCTTTCGAACTATTTATCGACAATCCGAATGCTGAATTCTGGTCCCAATATGTCGATCTATTGGATCCCCGCCTGGTCGAAACCATGCTCTTCGACAGCTTCGTCGGATCGGCTGCACAGCAGGCCGCCAGAAATCAGATCGGTAAGGCCAATGAGTATTTCAGCGAAGCCGCCACCATCCGTCCAGACTCGGACGATGCCGTCAAGCTTGCTGAGGCCACCGGCGCATTGTTGAGGGCCTTTCCTGTCGACGTACCCAATGCCCGACGTAGCCTGCAATCTGCGTTTGTGGACTACGCGACGCGCCTAACCGAGCGTGGAGATTTCTGTCACGCCTCGGCCCAGCTTGCTGCAGCCGATGGTGTGCTGCCGGATACAAACCTTCGGGGCGAATTGATTCGGCTGGAGGCAGCCTGTTCGTCGCTTATCAGTGCGGAAGAGGTTCGCGAGCAACTCGTTGAGTTGGGCGGACGAATCCTCTATTCGACCGATATTGCAGGGCGGAGTCAGATTCTGTCGATGCCGGCTTCGCTCGACGGCATTGCATCGTTGGTTGTCGACAACGCGGTTCAGCCCGCCCTCTCTCCGGATGGGGCACGCCTGATCTATGTCAGTACCGATAGGAGGAGTCTTGGCCTGTGGGTCGTCGCTCCCGATGCTTCTCCCGACGTAAGGGGGACCCCCCTAACAAACTTCATTGAGGACGGGCAGGAAAGCCCGGCAACGTGGAGTTCCTCCGGTGATCGTATCGCTTTTTCCAGCAGGCGTGAAAGTGACCGGCAGATACGCATCTACACCAGTTGGGACGATGGACGGGACAACAGGACCATTGCCTTTGGAACAGATCCGGCGTGGCGTCCCGGCCAAGACTGGATCGTCCACAACGGGACCGACCGAACGGGCAATCGACCGGGTCTCTGGCTGCGACGTAGTGATGGAACAGAACCGGAGCAACTGACAACCATCGCACGTGATCTGCAACCGGCATGGACCCCGGACGGGCGATGGATCGTCTTCACTAGCGACGGACGTGACGGCAATCGGGAACTCTATCGGCTGGACATCAACGAGGGAACCGTCGTGCGACTGACCTCGAACCCCGCTCAGGATGTTTCCCCCTCTGTCAGCCCGGATGGAAGGCATATCGCCTTCTTCAGTGATCGGGATGGTGAGTGGGGCATCTGGGTGATGGGGATTGACGGTGGGGGACCGATACGATTGGCGTCTTTGGACGGTACACTGACAGATTGGCGCAAGCATGCGCTTCAGTGGGTCGAATGACGCCGACGGATACCAGCAGCGCAATGGGTGCTGACCAAGGAGCAATCGGATCTTCGAAGGACTTGGTAGGAAGGCAAATTGGCCGCTACCTGATTGAGTCGCGCCTGGGCAGCGGCGGGGTCGCCACCGTCTACCAGGCCTACGATCAGGTGGATGGCCGTTCGGTTGCGCTCAAAGTTCTCTTGCCGACCGCTGACCCCAATACAATAAGTCGCTTTCGCCACGAAGCGCTCACGGCCGGCGGTTTGAGGCATGCGCACATCGTGCGCATCTTTCAGGTCGGCACTGCCCTGGAGGGCGAAGTGGCCTACATGGCAATGGAATTGGTCGAAGGCGATAGTCTGGCCGACTGGCTCGGACGAATGGGCCGGCTGCGGCCGGAAGAGACATGCAATCTGCTCGAGCCCATTGCACGCGCCATGGCTTTCGCCCATCGCGCCGGCGTCGTGCATCGTGACATCAAACCGAGCAACATTCTCCTGAGACCGACAACGCCAGGTGTCAGCGGCAGTATTCGATTGGAATCCGCCGATTACCCTGTACTGCCGCTCCTCAGCGACTTCGGCATTGCTCACTCGACAGATTCGCCCGAACTGACCCATGAGGGTCGCACAGTGGGGACACCGGCCTACATGGCTCCTGAGCAATGTGCTGGTAACCGGATTGTCGACGGCCGTGCCGATATCTATTCTCTGTGCATCGTTCTCTTCCGATCTGTTGTTGGGCATCTGCCCTTTTCCGGCACGACCACCCAGATTCTCCATGCCCATGTCTACGCGCCGTTAACAATCGATGATGAGATCTTGCGCCAAATACCCCCGTCAATGGTTGACATAATGCGCAGGGGTCTTGCTAAGTCGCCGGATGATCGCTATCCGGATGCGGATGTGCTGGCTGACGAACTGGCTCTGGCGGCCGGCCGTCGAGTGGTTGCAGCCTCCGCTGACACAATTGAATCGGACGTTTCAGGGTCAACCGCCACGCTGACGTTGTCCGGCGTAGGGGCCGTCGTGGGCACGCCGACGCCCCGCTCGCAGAGTATTCTTGTGCCTGGCAACAGGGGGGTTCAGCCCAGCGTACAAGGCGTAGAGGGGGTCAGCGGTGGCGGAAGTGCTGGTCATGGGCCTTCTCGTGATCCGGTTCGGGAGCCGGCCCCTTCCTTGGCCAAACGCCTGGAGCAATTCAACTGGATTGGCTATGGTCTTTCGACGCTGGTTGCATTGGTCCTGGTGATCGCCGTCACGCTGGCTGCGCTCAATCTCCCCCAGTTGCTCAATCGGCTACAGCCCATCCCCATCCCCGATCTCATCGGTGCTGCAACGCCGCTCTCTGCCCCCCCTGGTAGCGCTGGGGACTCTGACAACGCAGGGGATCCGGAAAGCGCAGATGCACCGGCCGTTGTCGCGGTCGCTCCCTCAGCGACGCCGACGCAACCGATTCAAGTCGCCACGGGCTTAGAGGTCACTGTCACTCCATTCTCGGATTTCTTGATCGCATTGACTCCGGAGCCAGGGGTTCCGACGGTAGCTTTAGCCCTCGTAGCGACGCAAATTCCAGTAGCCACCGAAATCCCAGTCGCGACTCCCACAGCAACGGCTACGTTGACTTCTACCGCCTCCCCAGAGCAAACCGGCATCGCCGCGCCGACTTTGCCTACGCCCGAGCCTGCGTCCGCAACAATAACCACTTCTCAGCCGATATCTGCATCTCCGTCTATCTCGGTCTCACCTCCAGTCGATGACGTAATTTTTGCCTGTACGAGCGTGATTGATCCGGCCTTTCTGCAATATGTCGGCGGCATGCCCGACGCCGGCGGCCCAGGCTTTCGCTGTCCCAATGCTGAGGCGGTGCGCGCCAGTGGCAGACTGCTGCGTTTTGAACACGGGTTTATGATGGACTTGGAAAACTCGCCTTCGATCTACATCTACTACGACTCCAATCAGGAATGGGAGCGAGCCGTCAGCAGTTGGCGCGACGGCGATCCGGCGAAGACCGGCGAGTTTGAGCGGCCGGCGCCGTCCCTGTTCCAGCCTGAGGATGCATTCGGCCGACTTTGGGCAGATCCTTGGCGCCAGATCGCGCTTGGCTTCGCAACAACGGAACAGCCGGCCACATTCTCTGCGGTTGAGCAGACCTTTCCCGCCGGTGCACTAGTTGGCGACGAAACCAACGGTTTCATCTATCTTTTCATGCGCGAGAAGTTGCGCCTGTAACCCAGTTCCGCAGATTTGACCATAGGTGTGACCTGGGTCAACTGACCCATAGATCCATTGGTGTTCGACTGTCTTCGGCCGGCTGAAGGTTTGTGAAACATGGGCCAATAATGCTGAAAAACAACACTTTGAACGAAAGCGAGGAACAACTGGATGATAGTCTTTCGCAAGACTGCTAGCAGGACCGCTCTACTGACGATGCTGTTGGCTGGGTTGATGCTCCTGTCCGCCTGCGGCCGAGCATCGACAAGTGCGCCTCCAACAGCCACACCTATGCCGCCGACGGCGACCCCCGCACCCACGGCCACGCCCCGGCCTGAAGCAGGGAGCACTGGAGAGAGGGCGGCGCCGACACCGGAAGTCACAATTCCCCGTGACTTCGAGCCTGTTGCCGATGAGGAGCGCGGCTACTCGCTGGCGTTGCCGAGCGGTTGGAGTATTATCGATCTGCGTGGAGAAAACGTGCAGCGGATGGCGGGTACGTTTGGCCTGGCCGATCAGCTTGAGCCATTGAACGACTTCCTGGATAGTCCTGAAGGTGATGCCGTCGGAGTCGTGGCGGCGACTGATCTGGCTGGCGTCCTCTTTGGCGGCCTGCCGACAATCCTCAATGTGTCGGTCATCAATGCCCCTGGCGAAACGCCGGACACAGTGATGGCCTTGTTGGAGGAGTCGATAGGCGCCAACGATGCTTTGCTGAGCGACGTCTCCATCGAAAAGATGGAAGCGACGACGGTCAACAAGCTGCCGGCCATCGTCGTCGATGCAACGATCGACCTCAGCAGCGTAGGCATGGATGGCGAACTGTATACGAAATTTACCGGACTGATTGCCAACGATACAGTCTATCTACTCTCCCTGGCTACTGACGCCGGCAAGCGCAGCAAGAAGGAAACCGATTTTGACGCAATCATTGGCACCTTCCGGCCGGAATAGCCCCATGATTGAACTGGCGTCTGATCACAAATTTGGACTCCCGATTGAGAATCCAGTCATATTGGCCGGCGGCATGATTGGCTACGGTGAGGCGGTCCCGGCCGGCGCACACCTGGATCGATTGGGTGCAGTTGTCGTCGGTCCGTTCATGCGCAACAGCCGACCCGGTATGGATCCGCCTCGTCTCGCCGAGACAAATGGCGGATTCGTCCTGAACTCGGGTTTGCAGAACCGGGGCGTAAAGGCCGCGCGTCGACACTTTGGCAAGCTATGGCCCAGGCTTGGCTGCCCAGTGATTGCCCAGGTGGCTGACTCGGCGCCGCGGATGGCCGGGCGAGTCGTCGAGCAACTCACGAGCGCCCAGGGCTTGAGCGGGTTGGAACTGCTGCTGCCGCAACACGCAACGCCTGACGTAGTGCGCGAACTGATCCGGCAGGCAATCTATCACAGCGATCTACCTGTGCTGGCAAAGCTGCCTTTAGAGGGGGCCGCTGCGTTGGCTCCGGTGGCGGTAGAGGCGGGCGCTTCGGTGTTGGTTATGGCTCAGCCGCCGTTCGGCATGGGGTATGCGCGTGGCGTCCATGCACCGGCCGGTGACACGGATCCAGTCAGCATAAGCGGCGCCATCTATGGCCCACTCGTCTTTCCGTCCACGATGGCGGTTCTGGAGGTCGTGCGCAATCTCGATCTGCCTTGTTCGTTGATTGTCTGTGGCGGCATCCACACCCTGGAGCAAGCACGGCAAGCGCTGGTTGCCGGAGCCGATGCCATCCAGATCGACAGCGCATTCTGGGTTGAGCCGTCATTGCCGGCGCGGTTGGCGGTCGGCCTGATGGGGCAGTGAGAGGGTGAACGACGTGCAAAAAGGGATGGTGACACGAATTTACACGAATTATCACGAATCTTCTCTCTGGGCGACGACACAATTCGTGTAGATTCGTGACCATTCGTGTCAAGAAAAGGCTTCTTGCAGTAGACTCATCTGTGAATATCAGTTGTTTATCCGTGGCCATCTGTGGCAAATTCATCTCTGTGCAATGGAGTCACAGATTCACCCATTCTAAAATAACGACATCTGCTGTGCGGGCTGCTGACCGTTGAGCAGAATGAATGGGGCGGTCTTCTTCGCGTCGCGCAGGCCGAGCTTGCTGAGGTGGGACAGATCGCTCAGGGTTCCCTGGTGGCGGGCATTCAGGATGCGATCGGCTAAGATCGGGCCAATGCCCGGCACACGCAACAGGGCTGAGCGGTTGGCGGCATTGAGCTCGACCGGCTGATCGCTCAGGTTTTGCTCGGCCCACGCCAGTTTGGGATCTTTGTCCAGCGGCAGGTTGGTGTCCTGTTGAAAGGGAAGGTCCTCTATATTCCACCCGTAGTCCCGCAGCAAGAAACTTGACTGATAGAGTCGAAACTCTCGCAGGTCAGATGTCGCCTCCAGATGCTCGAACGGTGTCTGGCTGACTGGATTGAACGCCATGTAATAGGTGCGCTTGAGCCCCAACTGCCGGTAAAGCGTATCGCTGATCTGGAGCAACTCCAGATCGGTGTCGCCCACCGCGCCAACCACGAACTGGGTGACTACACTGGCCCGCAGTCCCTCATTCTCGCGAAGGTCGCTGATCCATTGGAGGCGCTGGATCAACTCGCGCCAGTAGTCTTTCTTCGGAGCGAGAGCTGAGAGTCGCTGCTCGGTGGCCCCTTCCAGATTCACGGAGACGCGCGTTGCAAGCTGCATGGCCCGGCGAATCTGATCATACTCGGCCCCTGGCATGATCTTCAGGTGAATATACCCCCGGTATCGATACCGCTTGCGCAGGATTTCAACCGTATCGATGAGTTTGTCCTGTGTCTTGATGCTGCCTCCGATGATGCCCGAGGATAGAAAGAGCCCATCCGCATCTCCGGCACGCTGGATCAGATTGAACGTTTTTGCCATCTCATCAGGTGAAAATGTGATGCGCTGCACCTTGCTGCGTCCGGCTCGAAACGGGCAATAGAAACAGTTGCGCTCGCAGGCCGTGGTCATCATCGCCTTGACAACCGGTTTTTTTCCGAACGGCGTCGACACCTGCGAAATGCACGGCAACGGCTTTGGCTTGCCCGCACGATCTTTGGGCAAGCCTTCCTGTCTCGGTTCACTGCCGGCCGGTTCAAATTGTGTAGCGTCGTTGAGCAGCCGCAGCTTCTGTGCCGGGTCGGGCGCGATTTTGAAGTTCATGTCTACAGTATAAGAACAAATGTTCGTTTCGTCAATTTGGATCGAGCGACGCGTGATCTCAAGAGGCTGGAGTCAAGTGCGTTGCACTATCCACGCTTGATTGAGAAGCTACTGAGGGACGGCAGAGGTCTTCGTGATCTGGAAACGCGTATGGCGAGGTCGGTCGACCCGACAGAATGATGGTACAATTGGGCGAAGAACCATGTGAACACGAACGTGCCCTAATCAGACGAAACTTGGAGTCATCATGCGAGCCGTGGTGCAGCGAGTAAGTGAAGCGAGTGTGGCTGTTGATGGACAGGCGGTTGGACAAATTGGGCGAGGCCTCCTTGTTCTGCTAGGTATCACTCATGAGGATGGTGAGGAACAGTCTACCTATTTGGCGCGCAAGATCGCGGGACTGCGCATCTTTGAAGATGATGAGGGCAAGATGAACTTAGATGTCGCTGATGTAAACGGGGCAGTACTGGCCGTCAGCCAGTTCACCCTCTACGGCAATGTGCGCAAAGGGCGCCGGCCGAGCTTCATTGAGGCCGCTCGTCCTGAACAGGCCGAACCCCTCTATCGGCATTTCTGCCAACGGCTTGCTGCCCATGGCCTTGACGTTGAGCAGGGTGTTTTCCAGGCCGAGATGCAAGTGAATTTGGTCAACGACGGTCCTGTGACGCTTTGGCTGGATACGCGAGATTTGATGGGTTAGAAAGTCAGTCACTGGGCTTGTTGACACAGATGTTCGCATTTTTTACAATGCCCGAGTACTCTTTTGACCTGCCGACGGTCCGTTCTAGCCGCAACTATGAGGTTCTATCTGTGAGCACGCAACAGTACACCAATCGCGACGTCGCTGACCTGCTTGACGTGGTGGCTGCGCGGCTTCAAATACTCAATGCCAATCGCTTTCGGATCATTGCGTTCCAGAATGCGGCCGAGTCCATTCGAGGTCTTGGCCGTGACATCAAAGGAATCTGGGAGGAGGGCGAGCTCCAGAGCATTCCGGGTGTGGGGAAAGGGATCGCACTTGCCATAGCCGAACTGCTTGAAACAGGCGAAGTCGTCGAGTTCGCTGAGCTGGCAGAACAGGTGCCGGATGGTGTCGTGGCCATGTTGGATGTGCCCGATCTTGGCCCCAAGAAGGCAGTACGCGTCTGGCAGGAACTGGGCATCACAGACGTCGACCAGCTGCGAGCGGCAGCCGAGGCGGGCCAGATCCGTGGGCTTAAGGGCTTTGGCCCCAAAAGCGAAGAGAAGATCCTGCAGGGTATCGAGTTACTTGCACTGCGCGGTGACGATCGCACGCCGATTGGCGAAGCGCGACCCCTGGCACAGGCGCTGATCGATGGCCTGCTTGAGGCTCTCCCGGACGATACCATCGGTCAAATTGCCATTGCCGGCAGTATGCGACGATGGTGCGAGACGATTGGCGACGTGGACATCCTTGCCGTCAGCGCCGATCCGATCACGGTGATGGCGGCATTCATCGACTTGCCGCTTGTCAGCCATGTATCGGGACGCGGAGCGACCAAGAGCAGTGTCGTCCTCAACAGCGGCCTTCAGGTCGATCTCCGCGTTGTCGAGTCACGGCACTGGGGTGCAGCGCTTCAATATTTCACCGGCAGCAAGGAGCACAATGTCCTTGTGCGCGAGTTGGCCCGGCGTCAAGGATGGAGCCTCAATGAGTATGGACTGACGGCGACGGGCAAGGGCGAAACCCCGGCCGACGAGCAGCGCTTTTTCGATGAAGAGGCGGCCCTCTACCAATTTCTCGAGATGGACTGGGTGCCGCCCGAACTGCGTGAAAATCGTGGCGAGATCGAGCGTGCCAAGGCGCATGACCTACCCGACTTGATTACACTTGACCAGATTCAGGGCGAACTGCACGGCCACACAACCTGGAGCGACGGCACGGCTTCCATCGAAGAGATGGCCGAGGCAGCCCGAGCTCGAGGCTATCGCTATTGGTCGGTGGCCGATCACTCGGTCGGGCTGGGCATTGTCCAGGGGGTAGACGGCCCCCAACTGCAGGAGCAGGCCGAGGAGATCATTGAGTTGAATCGTCGATACGTCGATGAAGGTGTCGATTTCCGCCTCTTGCGCGGCATTGAAGCTGAGGTCTTGGCCGACGGCACCCTGGGGGTGCCGGATGAGGTGCTGGCCGAGCTTGATGTTGTGGTGGCCAGCATCCACAGTGGGCAGCGACAGGATCGAGCGACCATCACCGAGCGCTGTCTGAAGGCGGTCCACAATCCGCATGTCGACATCTTGGGTCACCCGACTGGGCGCCTGATTGGCAAACGACCGCCATCGGATCTGGACGTTGAGCGTGTGCTGCAAGCGTGCGTGACCACTGGAACGGTCGTTGAGATCAACGCGAGTCCCAGCCGGCTTGATCTGAAGGATGTCTATGCCCGACGCGCCGTTGAACTAGGGTGCAAGATCGCCATCAATAGCGACGCACACAGCACAGATGGCATGGATATTATGGAATACGGTGTTGCCACCGCACGTCGAGGCTGGCTGACCGCCGAGGATGTGCTCAACACGCGGCCGGTGGATGAAATGTTGAGCATGCTCAAAGACAGGCAACATAGTGAAGACCGTTCGTGAATCCAGTAGTTCACGAATTCAAGCAAGACAAGATTCTTCGCTGGTTGTTTTCCAGAGCGTAGGGGCTCTGAAAATCCGCTCAGAATGACAAATCGTGACGTACTGAAGACTCTACTGTAAAAAGCCTTTTCTTGACACGAATGGTCACGAATTTACACGAATTATGTCGTACTCCAGAGAGAAGATTCGTGAAAATTCGTGTCAAGATTCCTTTTTGCAGTGGACTCACTGAAACCGGAAAGTTTTGAACAGAATCATGACGGAATCGCAGGAATCTTCCAACTCGTGGCTGTGGCCGAGCGTCACCGTTGTCGCCATTTTGATCATTGTTTTGCTTCTTCTTGCCGTCGTTACGACCGGCGGTTCGGACGAAGCCGGCGCCGCCACGGAAGTGACGCCGATCAGTGGCGGAGTGACGCTTCCCAATGCGCTTGCAGAGCCGATCGATCGGATCGACTCTGCATCTGAGCCGGGTGAGCAGGCCGAGACCCTGGCCATCGGGACACAGGTCACGAGCATTAGCGAAAATGGCGACGGAACCCGGCTCTATAGCGATGCTGACGAGGGTGCCTTGCTCATGGAACTCCTCATGGACGGCGATTCGCTCGTCATCGTCGAACCTAGCGGCGACTACGACGGCTACCCGATCTGGAACGACGAGTCCGAGTGGTACCGTGTCCGCACGTCGGAAGGCCTGGTTGGGTGGGTGAAGGCTGAGCAGCTGAGGCCACTCGAATAAGGCCATTCCAGAGAGATAAATATCCGTTGCAAGGAAGTCTTTGCCTGGAACGGCTTGAGGCTTTGCCAAATCCCGTATGGTTAACATTTTGGAAAAGCCTAACATCCCTTGGATCAAAAATGACTACATCTGAACAGAACCCTGAATCGGCTCAGACCGCTGACGGCGTTGCGTCGGGAAGCGATACGCAGGCCAAAATTGCGATGCTCCGTGACGTTGTACGCCACCATCAACGGCTCTATTATGTGCACGACGAACCGGAGATTAGCGACCAGGAATTTGATACGATTTTTCGGGAATTACAGGCATTGGAAGCGTCGCATCCCGAGTTCTACAGCGAGGCCAGCCCGACTGTGCGTGTCGGTGGCGTGGTTGCTGAGCGTTTCGAGAAGACCCGTCATCCTGCACCCATGCTCAGCCTGGCCAACGCCTTCGATGATGAGGCATTGTACGCTTGGCGCGATCGGCTGAAACGGTTGCTGCCTGAGGAGGAACAGGATCAATTGGCCTATGTGGTGGAGCCGAAGTTTGATGGACTGACGGTGGTGTTGCACTACATGGATGGCCGTTTCATCCTTGGCGCAACGAGAGGTGACGGCCAATTCGGTGAAGAGATTACCAACAACCTTCGCACCGTGCGCTGTCTGCCTTTGGAAATACCGGCGACAGCAGCTGCCGGGCTGGACGTTCCGGCCCGCATCGTTGTTCGTGGCGAAGCCTATGTCGACAAGGCCGATTTTGAAGCCTTCAACCGGCGCCAGGTGGAGGCGGGCGAGCGCGCCTACGCCAACCCGAGAAACTTCGCGGCCGGCAGCCTGCGTCAGTTGGACAGCGGCGTTACGGCCACGCGCCCGATCAAGATTTGGGTCTACCAGATCTTGATTCTGGAAGGCGTCGAGAACCCGCCCCAAACGCATTTCGAAAGCTTGAAATACCTGGAAGCCCTTGGTCTACCGGTCTGCGACAACCTTCATTGCTTTGTGGACGCAGATTTTGAGAAGCTGGTCGAGCAAGTCCGCGCATTCGGCAATACACGGGACGATCTTCCCTACGAGGTCGACGGTGCGGTAATCAAGGTCGACTCGCTGGTATTGCACGATCGGCTAGGCTTCACAGGCAAGGACCCGCGCTGGGCTATTGCCCGCAAATATGCCGGCGAAGAGGCCGTCACGCGTCTGTCTGACATTGTCGTCAATGTGGGACGGACTGGGGCGATTACGCCCAACGCTGTGTTGGAGCCGGTTGAGATTGGGGGCGTCACCGTCAGCAGCGCGACATTGCACAACGAGGACTACATCACAGACCTGGACATTCGCATCGGCGATCAGGTGGTGGTCAAGCGGGCCGGCGAGGTCATCCCCAAGGTAATCCGTCCCCTGAGTGAACTGCGTGACGGTAGCGAGCAGCCGTGGACCATGCCGGAGCGTTGCCCCGTCTGCGATCAGCCGCTCGTACGACCTCCGGGCGAAGTCGCCACCTACTGCATCAACAACGCCTGTCCGGCCCAACTGGTGCGTGCGGTCGAGTATTTCGTCTCACGCGGGGCCATGGATATTGAGGGCTTCGGCTTTAAGCAGGCCGAGCTCTTTGTTGAGAAGGGATTCATCAACGATCTTGCCGATGTCTACAATTTGCCCTGGCAAGAGATACTCGACTTGGACGGATACGGCGCGAAGCGTGTAGAGAATCTGCGCAACGGGGTGGAGGCCAGCAAGGAGCAGCCCGTCTCCCGATTGCTTGTCGGGCTGGGGATTCGATTCGTGGGCGGGGGCGTGGCCGATCTATTGACGCAGCGCTATGCCTCGCTGGACGAGTTGATGGCGGCGACAGCGGAAGAGCTTGCAGAGGTTGACGGCATCGGTCCCAAGATCGCTGAGAGTGTGGCCGAGTGGTTCTCGCTTGAACCAAATCGGGCGCTGGTCCGTGAGTTTGCTGAGGCCGGCGTGCGCGTGGCAGAGGAGCGGATCGTTGCCGAAACGCCTATTGATGATCTGCCCTTCGCCGGCAAAGTTTTTGTGGTCACCGGCACGCTGCCGACCATGAGCCGCAGCGATGCCAAGCAGTTCATTCAATCTCACGGCGGCAAGGTTGCCGGCGGCGTCAGCGGCAAGACAGACTACCTGGTTGCGGGTGAGAAGGCCGGCAGCAAGCTCACCAAGGCAGAGCAACTTGAGGTGCCCATTCTGACCGAGGACCAATTGCGTGATTTGGCCGGTGAGTAGTCTCTTCTCAACCGGTAGGGGCCGGACCTGCCCCAGCCGGTAGTGGGCGACCGCAAGGGTCGCCCCGACCACGGAATATTGAGAAGACATGGTGAGTAGTCTGCGAAATCAGTTGGGGGAGAGTAGACAATAATCATGTTCACAAATCCTGCACCGCTTGCAGAAACCGTTGACTCGATACGGCATGGACAACATAGCCTTTCACTCTATATTGAGCAGATCTGTCTTCGTATCAACCGGGTTGAGCCTCACGTCAAGGCGTTGCTGCCTGAGTCGAATCGGAAGCAACGTCTGACGCAGGAAGGGCATGCGCTTCGCAAGCGTTTTCCCATGCCTGCTGATCGGCCGCCGCTCTACGGATGCCTCGTAGGCGTCAAGGATATCTTTCACGTTGACGGCTTCACGACTCAGGCGGGTACAGCCGTGCCGCCGGAGTTGTTTGCCGGTCCTGAGGCGGCGTCCGTCGCCCTGCTGCGTGAGGCAGGCGGCCTGGTCCTGGGCAAGACCGTCACGACTGAGTTTGCCTACTTTGAACCGGGACCCACACGCAATCCGCATGATCTGCTGCACACGCCCGGCGGCTCCAGCAGCGGCTCGGCGGCGGCGGTTGCCGCAGGCATCTGCACATTGGCGCTGGGCACCCAGACCATTGGGTCGGTGATTCGTCCGGCTGCCTTCTGCGGCATCATCGGCTTCAAGCCGACCTACGACCGTATCCCCTCTGCGGGTCTTGTCTATTTCTCGCGAACGGTTGACCACGTCGGCCTGTTCACCCAGGATATGGAGGGCATGATTCTGGCTTCTTCGGTGCTCTGTGACGGTTGGCGAGGCGTTGAACAGCCGGATCGATTGCCCGTTCTCGGCGTACCCGACGGTCCGTTCATGGAGCAGACAGAACTGGAGGCGTTGGGTGCGTTCGAGTATCAAATTGCGGAGCTGCAAAAACAGGGCGTCGAAATCCGGCGCGTGCCCACCCTTGAGAACATCACCGATCTAAATCAGCTCCACCGGCGCTTGGCCTTCGCCGAGTTTGCCCAGGAACATGCCGAGATCTATCCGATACATGCCGACCTCTACCGTCCAAGAACCCGGGAGATCATCGAGATCGGCCGGACTGTGGGCCAGGACGAGTTGGTGGCTGCGCGTGCCAACCGTGCACTCCTGCGCAAACGGCTGGAGCAACAGATGAGCGAGGCGGGCATCGATCTCTGGATCTGCTCCCCGCGCCCGGTCCCGCGCCCAAAGGCATTGAAGCCACAGGCGACCCCAACATGAACCTGCCCTGGACCCATGCCGGCATGCCTGCGATCACGCTGCCGTCCGGGCGGTCCGAGATGGGTCTGCCGCTGGGACTGCAATTGATCGGGCGCTTCGGCGAGGACGAGGCGTTGCTTGCCGATGCAAGGCAGATTGCTGAGTTGCTAGGCGATCCGCTATCCGAATGAGGGCTTGCTTGCCCCCGCAAGACGGAAAGCCTAGAGCAAGAGGTTAGGTCGACGCCTGCTTGGACTGGCGCTGCAAGGCTGCGCGGAATACCATTCCGACCTACGAGAACCGCCAGTTTCCATGTAGGAGGGATTCTTGATCCGTATTGCCATGCAAGGCACCGTATTGCATGGCCAGGCGCGTTCACGTTCAAGTAGGTTGCCCGCAAAACCCGGATTTGCGCTACAATAGATTCACGATAGCGTGAGCCCCGTCCTCTGGGCTTATTGAACTTCGAAATCCAATTCTTTCCAGTAAGGAGGTACTATGCGTATTCGTTCTTTCCTTTCGGTCATCGGCCTGATGGCCCTGCTTGTCTTTGGCGCGTGTGTAGCGCCTGTGGCTCCGGCCGTCGACGGTGAAGCAACACCGGCTGCCGAAGAAGAGGCCGCCGCCGATTCCAGCGAGCCGACGGAGTTGGTGGTTTCAACCTGGGGCTTCAATCAGGACCTGATCGACAAAAACCTGACACTCCCCTTTGAGGAAGCCAACAATGTCAAGATTGTCTATGAGACGGGCAATAACTCGGAGCGCCTGACCAAGCTCATCGCCCGCAAGGACAATCCCAACGTTGACGTCGTCCACTTCGCCGGCGCTTTCACCGAGCGTGCCCAGCAGGAGGGCGTTCTCCAGGCTGTCGACCCGAGTTTGTTGAGCAACTACGACGAACTCTACGACTGGGCCAAGGATCCCATCGGTGAGGATTCGGGCATCGGCTACGCCATCAGCGGCTATCTTCTGGCCTACCGCACCGACAAGATGGACGTGCCGACCTCCTGGGCCGATCTGCTCAATGAGGATCTTAAGGGCTATGTAACCGTGCCCGGACTGGCGACCACCAACGGCCCGGCGACCATCGTGATGCTGGCCGAGGCACTGGGCGGCGACATCGACAACACCGATGTGGCCTGGGAAGCGCTGCCCCAGCTTGCCGACCAGCTCGTGACTACCTACCAACGCAGCTCCGAGTTGACACAGCTTGTTCAGCAGGAAGAGGTTTGGCTGGCTCCCTTCTCCAGCTTTGCCATCGGCAATCTGCTTGAGACCGGCCTGCCCATTGCTCAGGCCTTCCCCGAGGAAGGCATCCCAGCCGCTCCCAGCGTGGTGAGCATTGTCGCCGGCTCAGAAAAAGCTGATCTGGCCCACAAGTATATCGACTTCCTCATCTCCAATCAGGTCCAGACCGCCATGGCCATGGATCTGGTTGACTCACCGACCAACACCACGGTCGAGGTGCCCGAAGAAGTCGGCGCCCTCCTGACCTACGGCGACATGGTCGACTCCCTCATCTTCCTGGACCAGGCCAAGCTCAACGCCAACCAGGAGGAGTGGTTGGAGAAGTGGAATGAGGTGATGTTGCAGTAGTGCTACGTACTGCGTACTGCGTAAGGTCTTCGAGAAGGTTGGTTTCACGGTATTGGTCTCAGTCTGCGATGCAGTAGGTTTGCCAATGCCGATAAGCTATCTCTACAGAGACCTTACGCAGTACGTAGCTATGTAGTGCGATCCTTTTCCTCCCCTGCTCACAGGATGCCCGACCTCATGCGTCAAATCGGCCAATCGCGGACTATAGCCATTCTGGTACTGCCGGCGTTGCTTTTCCTCGTCATGTTTTTTGTCGTGCCCATCGTCTTTTTGCTGGGCATGAGTTTTCTTAGTGATGATGGCAGTTTCACCTTGGCCGGCTACGTGGAATTCTTCGGCACCAAGAACTCTCTGACTATCTATTGGCGCACTCTGCGCATCGGCGTCATCGTCACTGTGCTGGCGACGCTCTTTGCTTATCCAGGCTCCTACCTTCTGGCCCGGATGCCGGGAGGCAGGCGTTCCTTGCTCATTTCGTTGATGATCCTGCCATTGATGACCAATCCTGTGGCGCGCACCTACGCCTGGCTGATCATTTTGGGTCGCTTCGGCATCGTCAACAAGACGTTGATGGGGCTGGGATTGACCGAGGAACCCATTCGTCTTCTCTTCACCGAGGGGGCGATTATCATCGGTCTATTGCAGCTCTTCCTGCCGCTCATGGTGCTCTCATTAGTGGGTTCGCTGGAAAACATCCCCGACGACGTCATCGAGGCGGCGCGCAGTCTCGGCGCCGGCGGCGTTACGACCTTCTTTCGCGTGGTCGTGCCGCTCTCTGCCGATGGCCTGGTGCTGGGCGCCACGCTCGTCTTCACCGGCTCTATCACCGCCTTCGTCACGCCGGCCATATTGGGCGGTAGTCGCATTCTGTTGATGGCCACATTACTCCGGCAGGAGGCGATGGTGGCCATTGACTGGCAGGGAGCGACCGTGGTCGCCGGCATCATGTTGGCGACTGCACTGGGCATCAATCTGCTGCTTCGCGCTTTTCGTCCAAAGACAGTCTGAACATTTTTATGCCACAGATGACTCTGCCGCCAAATGGTTTGACTCACCACGGCGGCACGGAGGAAGCACAGAGTTCACAAAGGAAAAGCGAAGAGAGATGCTTTTCATCTGCGTCTATCTGTGTCCATCTGTGGCGAATTTCTTTCTTACACGGAAGCAACTCATGCGTGAATCTCGCTGGCTGACAGGTGCACTCGTCCTGCTCTACATCTTCCTGTTGGGACCGTTCCTAGTCATCTTTATCGCGGCCTTTGGTGCAGACAGCACTCTGGCTTTTCCGCCGCGGGGCGGCTTCACGCTAGACTGGTTCGTCAACGTCTTCAACACCAGCCAGTTTGTCGATAGTTTCTGGATCAGTCTGGGCATTGCTCTGGTCGCAACCGGTATCGCTTTGCTACTGGGTATCCCAGTCGCCTATGCGTTGGTAAACTTTCGTTTTCCCGGCCAGGGGCTGCTGGAGACCATCTTCTCGTCGCCGGTGTTGGTGCCGGGGTTGGTCATCGGCTTTGCCATGCTGCGCTTCTTTGTGCTCCTGGGTGATTTTGATGTGATGCTCGGGCTTCTGATTGGACATACGGCCATCCTCTTTCCCTACAGCGTGCGCGTGATTTCGGCCAGTCTGCGCAACCTGGATCCGGGCATCGAAGAGGCCGCCATCAGTCTCGGGGCCACTCGGCTGCGCGGCTTTCTGCTTGTGGTGTTGCCCAACGTGCGGTCCGGCATGGCTGCCGCATTTATCCTGGCATTTATCACGTCGTTCAATAATGTACCGGTCTCGCTGTTTCTGACCGGGCCCGGCGTCACCACACTGCCCATTTCCATGCTCGTCTACATGGAATACTACTATGACCCGACCATCGCCGCGCTCTCGACATTGCTGATCATCTTTTCGGTCGTACTGGTACAGGGAGCGGAACGTTTGCTCGGCCTGTCGAAATTTGTATAGCCCAATCCTAAATCCCTGATCACCAATCACCAATGGCAAACCATGTCCTATCTTGAGCTTTCTGACCTGCGTGTCGAATACGAAAAAGACCAACCGATTCTCGATAAGTTTAACCTCTCCGTGAACGAGGGCGAGTTGGTCTCGCTGCTCGGTCCCAGCGGCTGCGGCAAGACGACGACATTGCGTTCGGTGGCCGGCTTCATCGAACTCAGCGGCGGAACCATCGCCGTCGATGGCGAGGATATCTCGCGTTTGGCCCCCAACAAGCGAGACATTGGCTTGGTCTTTCAGAGCTATGCCCTCTTCCCGCATCTGACTGTAGCCCAAAATGTGGGTTTCGGTCTGCGTATGCGCGGCGTACGCGGGGCCGAACAGGAACACCGCATCGCCGATGCGCTGTCGTTGGTCGATCTGGCCGGGCTGGAGAATCGACGTCCGGCACAGCTTTCCGGCGGGCAACGCCAGCGCGTGGCCATTGCCCGCGCCATCGTCATCGAACCCAAGTTGCTGCTGATGGATGAGCCGTTGAGCAACCTGGATGCTAAGCTGCGTGTCGGCATGCGTACCGAATTGCGACGGCTCCAGCAGCGGCTGGGCACAACCATGCTCTATGTCACCCACGATCAGGTCGAGGCCATCACCCTCTCGGATCGCATTGTCGTCATGAACCAGGGCGTGATCGAGCAGATCGGCCCGCCGGAGGAGATCTACCATCGACCGGTAACGCCCTTCGTGGCCGACTTCATGGGCTTTGACAACCATTTTGACGCGCGGGTCACCAGCGTTAGCGAGGCGGGCATTCGGCTTCAAGTGGGCCAACATGCCGTGGTCGCCGATGTTCGACGTGCAGGAATTGTGCCTGCGGTCGGCAGTGATGTCGCCGTCTACTTCCGTCCCGGCAGCCCCGCATTGAGTGTCGGCGCCGCCGACAATAGCCTCCCCGGCACGATCACCTTCCGCACCTTCCACGGCGGCAGCGTCGAATATGTCGTCAGCACCGAGGCCGGTGAATTCACCATTTATCTGGATGAGCAGGCGTCGGCGTACGACATCGGCTCTATCCATATCGTCTTTGATCCGAGCCGCCTGGTTGTGATGGCCGGGCCGGCATAGGCGACTCGGGTTGTCCTCTCTGGATGACGCGGAGCGAGAGTCGAAACTCTTGACTCTGCATAGACAGCTTGAGGAAGATGCTTCCCATTACGAACCCATCATCCTCAAGGGCTTTCAGGATATTCGCCAAGCCGTCATTCCAGCCCTGGTCTCTGCGCTCGATTGGGCTGCGAGACGAGCAAGCCCTGGTTGGGTATATCGGTTTCCACACTCAGCCGGGGGCCGCATATTTGCAGAACATCTCTTCCACTGGAGTGGAGTATGGCTATCGGGTGAACGAAGCGTATCAGCGACAGGGCTACGCCAGAGAAGCCAGTCGTGGATTGATGGGATGGGCGCACGAAGAGCATGATGTAGCCGAATTTGTGGTCACGATCAGCCTGGACAATCTGCCGTCGAATCGGCTGGCTAAGGCCATTCCAGAGAGATAAATATACGTTGCAAGGAAATCTTTGCCTGGAATGGCTTGAGGCTTTGCCAACTCCCGTGTAGTTACTATTTTGGGAAAGCGTAAGGCACTGGGATTCCAGTAGGTCGGCGCACACAGTGATGAGGAAGATGGACTGGAGGATATTTACAAGTTGGTCTATTCTGAAAGTGATGATCTTGCGTAATCGCCTTGCCCAGTGACAACGGAGCATCCAGCATGAATCTCACTTCAGCTCAGATTTCGGATATCATTGCTTCTTTTCAGCCGCCTGATCGCAGCCGATATCCCGAACTGAAGGAATATACGCGCGCCGAGTTGTATGACGATCTCAGTGGCGGAGGCGGACTCTACCTTGCCACGCACATGGTGCGCACAATGCGTTTGCGACGAGGTGACATTGTGTTGGACCTCGGTTGCGGCAGAGGTTCAACATCGGTCTTTCTGGCCAAACATTTTGGCGTCCATGTCGTCGCCGTCGACCTCTGGACATCGGCCACGTTTCTCGACCGAAAATTCAACGCGCTCGGCTACCGAGATCGGATTGTGCCGCTGCAGATGGATGTGACCCAGGTTTTGCCCTTCGCCGAAGACTACTTCGATGCCGTCTTCTGTATGAACTCGTTCAATTTTTACGGTGGCAATGTCGAGTTTTTGCACCATATACTCGAGCATTTGAAAGTAGGCGGGCAGATCTGCATCGGATCGGAAGTGTTGTCCAGCGAATTCACGGACGAGCAGTTGCTGAATCCGCCTGCCGTCTATGCATTCAAACTGCCGCCTCCCAATCAGGCAGTCGATGTGTTCGAAGACGATTTCAAGAAACAGCACACGCCGGACTGGTGGCGCAACCTGTTTGAGAATTCGGGGCTGCTAGAGGTGGAGTGCTGCCAGGAACCGGCCGATGCCGATCTGTTGTACCAGGAGTTGGTGCGGTACGAACACGAGCACCACATCGACCCCTTTGACGTACAGACATGCCTTGAGCAGATGGAATGGGGGCGTACCCGCCAGCCGCGCAAATCCCTGTTCGTCTTGACAGCCAACAAACTTCCAGACGGTGACTGATTTCTAGGGGCAAAGAGAAACATGAAGGACCGAGCGAACGGTACGACCAGCGAGAAGACTGGGCGGAAATCCAAAGCGGAAACCGGTACGGGGTACGACGAACGGTTGGCTTGGTGGCGCGAGGCCAAGTTCGGCATGTTCATCCACTGGGGACTGTACGCCGTGCCGGCCGGCGAGTGGAAGGGGGAGGAATACTGGGGGATCGCGGAGTGGATCCAGTTCAAGGCCAGGATTCCTGTCGACGAGTATGCGCAGCTTGCCAAAGAGTTCAATCCCGTCGAATTTGACGCCGATGCCTGGGCGCAGCTCGCTCTGGACGCCGGCATGAAATACCTCGTCATCACCGCCAAGCATCACGACGGATTCGCTATGTTCCACTCCAAGGTCAGCGATTTCAACATCGTGGATGCGACCCCGTTTGACCGCGACCCAGTCCTCGAACTGGCGCAAGCCTGCGCCAAGCGCGACATCAAGTTTGGCGTCTACTACTCACAGGCCCAGGACTGGCACGAGCCGGGCGGCTGCGTCTGGGAAGGCGCACACGAGGATGGGCCCGCCTACGCCGAGAACGAATGGGATCCGAAGCAGAAGGGCGATTTTGGCGAATATCTGGAGCGCAAATCGATTCCCCAGGTCCGTGAGTTGCTGACCAACTACGGTCCCATTGCCATCGTCTGGTTCGATACGCCGTCCGCACAAATGACGGTCGAGCGTGCCGCTCGGCTGGAAGAGATCGTGCACACGCTTCAGCCGGATGCGTTGGTCAGCGGGCGCATCGGCAGCGAAAGCGCAAGCGACTACGATTCCGAAGGCGACAACCGCATTCCTGACGCGGTGCGTCCAGGGGATTGGGAGACGCCGGCCACGCTCAACGACACCTGGGGTTTCAAGAAGAATGACAACAACTGGAAAAGGCCTGAAGATCTGGTCTTCAAGCTGGTAGACATCGTCAGCAAGGGTGGCAACTACCTTCTCAACGTTGGGCCGGATGCACTCGGCGTCATTCCACAGCCCAGCCAGGACATGCTGCGTGAGGTTGGCAAGTGGCTGGCAGTCAACGGCGAGGCGATCTACGGAGCAGGCCCGACACCCTTCGGCGCTGAGTTTGGCTCTGCTGAGTGGCGCTGTACCACAAAGCCGGGCATACTCTACATTCACCTCTTCCAGCGGCCGGGCGACAAGCTGGAACTCGCCGGCATGCCGGAAGTCAGAGAGGTCTTTCCACTCGCTGACGCGCAGCGGACATTGCTTCCCTTCTCTCAGGAGAGCGGTACGCTGACTGTGATCCTGCCGGATGAACCACTTGCTCCGATTGCAACGGTGTTGTGCCTGAGGATTGACAACCGCGGTTGACTGAAAGATCGTACTGACGATATTGGTGCAGTGCGCGGTTGCTCTATGAGCGTGTGATGGACCACATTTACACCATGGCCGTTTTGTGGAATACTCAGTCGGGGAAATCTACTCACACGGAGTAATTGTCCGCAATGAAATTCGTAGTGACGGCTTCAGCCGTCCGGACCGCTGAAGCGGTTACTACGAACAAAACCGCTACGGGAATTACGGACAGTCACTGAGGACCGGAATTGCCGACGCCTTCTCTAGGCCACATCTTCTACGAGAGAACCCTTATGCACCCTGAGAGAACGACCTACATTGATCCGATGTCAGGCCTCCCGGTCACCCAACTGACCGACTACAAGGGGCACAGCCACCACTTCTATTTCACCAATCCAGGCTGGTATGACGACGGGCGGAAATTGATCGTCAGTTCCGACCGCAACAATCGCACGAACCTCTTTGGCATTGAAATGGCAACCGGTGAGATCGAGCAACTAACCGATCTCGACCCGGTGCCGTTGCCACGCGAATTCGAATTTTTACGTGCCAGCAAGAGTTGGGTCCGTGATGAGACATACTTCTGGCACGATCTCAGCCTGATGGCGCTCGATCTGACTTCGGGCCAGCTGCGGACCATCTTTGAGATGGAGCCGGGCTGGAGCGTGTCGATGACGAACTGCTCGGCCGACGGCAATTATGTCTATTTCGGCATCTGGGAGGATCTGTCCGATACGATTCCCACCGACCTGCTGCGGGGCTACGTTGGTTTTGCCGAAACATGGGCCGCCAAACCGCTCAGTCGTATCGTACGCGCTGCGGTGGACGGCAGCCATTCTGACGTCGTATTTGAGGAACGCTATTGGATTGGCCATGTCAATACCTCTCCGACCCAGGCCAATCTGCTGACCTTCTGCCATGAAGGGCCGTGGGACAAGGTTGACGCCCGTATCTGGGGCCTGGATGCCGACACGGGAAACGTCTGGAAAATTCGACCGCCGGCTGAAGGCGAGGCCGTCGGCCATGAGTATTGGTACAGGGATGGCCTCCGCATTGGCTACCATGGACGCTTCCCGGATGGACGGTCGCTGCTGGGCAATGTTCGCTACGACAACAGCGAGCAGCAGGAATATGATTTCCCTGGCCAGACCGGCCACATCTTTTCCTATGATGAGATCCCTGATCGTCGGCGACGGCGGTGACGTGATCCGCGTGTGGAAACGGGATGGCGATCGATATGCCGCGCCGCGCGTGCTCTGCCGTCACGACTCGGCCATGCGCATCCAGCAGACCCACCCGCATCCCGGTGATCGCTCCGGGCGGTGAGTACGTCGTCTTCACCTCCGACCGATCCGGCTACGGAAACGTCTACTCGGTTCCGCTGGCGGACTTTGACTCTTTACCGCTCGCCGATCAGTGATCGCGGGACTTCGGTGACTCGACTGCCAAGAACCCTTTTCGCCACGGATTCGCACAGATGGGAAAAGGATAGGACACAGATAAGACAGATACAGAGGTTCAATCATTATGACACTCATCAGCGCGGCAATGGGCCGTATTCCGGTCGATCTGCTGATCACCAATGTGCGACTCGCCAATGTGATTACAGGCGAAGTCTATCCGGCCGACATTGCCATTTATGGCGACAAGATCGCGGCTGTGGAGGAACCGGCGAGCCGGCCGCTGCGCAATGCCAAGCGGCTCATCGACGGCCAGGGAATGCTGGCTGTGCCTGGCCTGATCGATGCCCATCTCCATATCGAGAGCACGCTGGTGACGCCGGCCCACTTCGCTGAGGCGGTGTTGCCGTTGGGCGTCACCACCGTGGTCGAGGATCCACATGAAGTCGCCAATGTACTGGGCATCGACGGCATTCGCACCATGATCGAGGCTTCGTCGCAGATTCCGCTCAAGGTCGAATACCTGATCAGTTCGAGCGTGCCCTCTGCACCGGGGCTGGAGACCGCCGGCGGCAAGATCGGTCCCGCGGAAATCGAAGCGCTGCTGCCCTTGCCCAATGTGCTCGGCCTTGCCGAGGTCATGGACGGGACGTCGGTTGTGGCAGAGGATCCTCGCGCCTTGAGCGTTCTGGCCGCGGCCGGTGGTGTTTATGGCCAACGCGTTGATAATCCCGGCGTGATCGAAGGGCACAATCCAATGCTGCGCGGCCGGGAACTCTCGGCCTTTATCGCGGCTGGAGTGGACTCGGATCATACCCTGGCCACGCCTGCCGATCTGGTGGAGAAGGCGCGCCAGGGCGTGACGCTCATGTTGCAGGAGCGCTACCTCTCCCACGGCGTCGTCGCCGCCCTTGAGGCGCTGCCTCTGGATGCCGGCGTCTGCCTGATCACCGACGATGTCGCGCCAGACTATCTGTTGGACGAAGGGCATTTGGACAAGGTGTTGCGCCATGCCATTGAGCTGGGCATGGATCCCATGCGTGCGCTGCGTGCCGCTACCCTGAACCCGGCAAAGCGGATGCGCCTTTGGGATCGGGGAGCCATTACGCCGGGTCGCACCGCTGATATCGTGCTGATCGACAACATTGAACACTTCCAGGCCCAGGTGGTCATTGCCAATGGCCAAGTGGTGGCCGAGGACGGCCACTCGCTTTGGAAATCGTCGGACGACGATCCGATGTTCAGTATGGTCAACACGGTCAAGCTGCCGGCCCAGGAGGTGAGTGACTTCGTGCTGCGGGCCCCGATTGGGGAGGGCGAACTTGAAGCAAACGTCATCGACTGTGTCATCGGTCAAACGCTGGTGACCAAGCACCGCATGACGGTCGAGATCGAAAATGGCCAGGTGGTACTGCCCGAAGATGACGACCTCTGTTTCATCTGCGTGGTCGATCGTCACGATCAGCATGGCGGGCGTACATTCGGCCTGCTGCGCGGTCTGGGTCTGACCCACGGCGCGCTGGCCACCACCTACGCCCATGATTCACACAACCTGGCTGTGATCGGGCGCAGCGCCGAGGAGATGACCCTGGCCGCCAATACCGTGATTGAAAACGACGGGGGGATTTCGGTGGTGGACGGCAGCGACCTGGTGACCTTTGTGCCGCTGCCGGTGGCCGGGATTATCTCCAAAAAATCGGTGGCCGGAGCCGCGTCAGACCTGCGCCGGCTGGGTAGGGCGCTCGACGAAATTGGCCTGCAACATCCTCACTGGCTTATGCGTATCTCGACGTTCACGCTGCCGGTCAGTTCAGGCTTGCGGATTACGGATCTGGGGCTGGTGGACGCCAAGGAACGCGCGTTTGTCCCGTTGTTTGTGGGTTTTGACAATGGATCGACAGAGTAGATCCGTATGCAGCAGCAAATGATTCGTTGTTTTGGCTAACTGGAAGGGAGAATGCCATGCTCAACGGTTCCTGCCACTGCGGTGCAGTCCGCTGGGAGTTTGACGGGTTGCCCGAGTCGGCCACAGCGTGCAACTGCACAGTCTGCCGTCGCTATGGCGTGCTGTGGGCGTACGATTATGAAGACGAAGGAATTCGTGTTTTGGGCCGAACCAAAGCATACGTGCGCGGTGAGTCGATTGGCTTCCACTTCTGCCCCGAATGTGGTTGCGTGGCCTATTGGCGTTCGCTGGAACCGAATGGGGAGGGGCGACGTCGCATTGCAGTCAACCTGCGATTGGTCGAAGAGCCGGAGGCCGTGGCGCAGATTCCCATCGACCATTTCGACGGACTGGATAGCTTTGAAGACCTGCCACGCGATGGGCGATGCGTCGCAGACTATTGGTTCTGAGTGGTTTTACAAATGAAGACTCCACCACTCCCAATCCTCCTCGACGTCGACACCGGCGCGGACGACGCGCTGGCGCTGTTGCTGGCCATGCGTTCGCCCGTTCTGGACGTGCGTGCCATCACCTGCGTGGCCGGCAACCATGAGCTGAGCAATGTGGTCGACAACACGCTCAGGCTCCTCGACTACGTGGACGCGCCGGACGTGCCCGTGGCCGCTGGCATGCAGCAGCCGCTGCTTGAGGCCATGCGTCCGCCCTTTCCCCTGCATGGCGCCGATGGCATGGCGGATCTGGACCTGCCGTCACCCAGGCGCTCACTGGTCGATGAACATGCCGTCGAACTGATGCGGCGGACGCTGCAAGACGCTGCTGAGCCGTTGACCGTGGTCGCACTGGCGCCGCTGACCAACATCGCTGTCTTTCTGCGCATGTACCCCGACCTGCACGCCAGGATTGCCCGAATCGTGAGCATGGGGGGAACCTTCCGTGTGCCGGGCAACACCTCGCCTACGGCCGAATTCAACATTCGCCAGGATCCGGAGGCGGCGGCCATCGTGCTCGAAAGCGGTCTGCCCGTCACGCTCTACCCGCTCGATCCCTTTCGTCAGGTACGTTTCAATCGCGCTGAGATCGCGAGCTTCCTGTCTGCCGATGATTTGGCTGCCCAGACTGCCGGACGGATCATGTTGCAGATGTGTGACTACTTCCCAGCCGACTCGTCGCTGATCGGCGACGCCGGCACCGTGGCTATGGTTATCGATCCGGCGGGCGCTACCATCGAGCGTCTGCCCATCACCGTCGATCTGGCCGGAGAGGCCAATCGTGGGCGCACCGTCTTTGACCTGCGCTCTCAGAAGGCCCGCAGCACTCACAGCCACTGGTGGCAGACGTCTCAGGCTGAGATCGACGTGGTGGCTGGCGTCGACGCCGACCGTTATCGTCGTCTGTTTGCCGCAACGCTAGGGGTGAAACTGACAGGGTGAGGGGGTGACAAGGTGAAGGTCCCTGTCGGGATGTCGCTTTTTTACCCCCTCATCTTGTCGCCCCCCTCACCATCCCACAAAGGAGATTTTATGACCGCAACAGACAACGTGACCCGCGGCAGCTTGACCGATGAGCAGATCGATTTCTACGATCGAGAAGGCTATCTCGTACTTCCGCACCTGGTCAACGACGAGGATCTGGCGGGCGTGCGCCAGGCGATGCAGCAGAAGGTCGACATGATCGCCGACGCGCTCCGGGCAGACGGCCTCATCGATGATATTCATGCCGATGCGTCGTTCGAGCGGCGGCTGGCATTGCTCTTTGATGGTCTCAGCGACGAAGAGTTTTTGAAGTATGGACGGTCGTGGCGAGATCGACTGCCCGGCTACTACGATCTCATGAGCAATCCCAAGATTGTTGACGCGGTCGAGGGCCTGATCGGCCCGGAGATCTTCGCCAATCCGGTCTACAACGTGCGGCCCAAGGTGCCCAAAGTCGCGGCCGGCGCGGTTCCCTGGCACCAGGACAAGAGCTACTGGCCTGACGCCAATGCCAATCCGGTAATCACCGTCTGGATTCCGCTGGTAGATGCAACCGAAGTGAACGGCTGTCTGCACATCATCCCACGCACGCACAAGAAGCGTGTCATCGAACATCATGCCGAGACCTACTCGGGTACCGGCTACACCGAGGTGGCGCTGGACTACGTCGAGCGCAAAAAGCGCGATGTGATTTCGTTGCCGCTGGAAGCAGGCGGCGCGATTCTCTTCAATGACCGGCTGGTCCATTCCTCGACGCCCAATCGATCTGACCACGTTCGTTGGAGTGTAGACCTCCGCTATCAGCCGACAGACCAGGACCCAATGCCCCAGCGCGGCGTCGGCTTCCTGGCTCGCAGTCATCGGTATCCGGATCGGGTGGCCACGCTGGACGATTGGCTAGACGAGCGGCCCGAGCAGGAGCTGGAAAGATAGCCTCCTGAACCCGTGCCCATACTTCATGACAAACGTCCCGCCGTATACATGACACTTGCACCTGTATCGGCGGAGCGTCTCCTTGTACAATGAAGTTGCATTGGCTCCGATTGGGCCATGTTGACTCGGTGACGAGACATGTCAGTCCAGATCTAGACGACGCCGTGCATTCTGCCAACGGCCGCATTGTCATGGCCTAGTGTGTCCTCACAATTTGGGGTTGGAGCGCCATTTGATGAAGCAGATACTCGTGATCCATCTGGACAGGCATGACGAAGAGTGTACGGTTCGCTTCCTTGACCGACAGATTGGGATACTTCGGCGAGGTTGCGGCGGCAGCTTCGAACGAGCCAGGGAACTGATTGCCGAGTACGACGGCAAGGTGGATGCCATCGGATTGCAGGGAATGTCTGCAACTCTGCGATTGGGGCCGGCGTACGCAGAACACGTGCAGGGCGTTCAGTTGCGTGACCTGGCGACAGGGACGCCTGTCGTGGACGGCAGCGGCATCCGTGCCGGCTTGGAGCGGTGGGGCGTCATCCTGGCTGATCGTGCCCAGCCGGGTATTTTTTCGGCCAAGCGCGTTCTCATGGTGCCGGGCCTCAACCACAACGGTCTGATTCAGGCGTTGGAGCGTCGAGCCTCCTCCGTGCGCTTTGCAGATCCGTTCATCTACTTCGGCTGGCCGCGAATGCCTGGCGTCGGTAGCGGCGCCATGCTGAATCGTGCCGCCCGTTTCGAGGTCGACCAACTCAGCAATGCGCCCTTCCGTCGCATCCATCCCCAATCCGGTGAGGCCGGCCGGCAGCGGACATCCATGCCCTTTCTGTGGGCGGATGTGATAGCCGGTGACATTGGCGCGATTCGCCGCTATGCGCCCAAGAACCTCAAGCGCAAGACGGTGATCGTCAATCATGCCGATGAGCAGGATCTGGCCGACCTGCGCGACCGTGGGGTGAATATCCTCATCACCATGATGCCGTCGCTGGATGGCGATGACCTGGGACGCTGGCCTTCTTCGACCATTGAGGCTCTGCTCGTAGCCCTTCGTACCGATCCGGATGCGCCGCTCACGGAAGACACCTATCTGGATATGATGGCTGACATCCAGTGGTCTCCAGCCGTGCGCTATCTGCAACCGGACGAGTCGGAGATCAACCGCTTTGCCTTTGTGATCCATCCGCTTAACATTTCCTTCATTCACAACGATCCGGTCTTTGGCTTCACTCGCTTTCTCCCCGATAGACTCGTTGAAGAGGTAGCGGCCTACATGCCGCCGCTGTATCTCTCGCGCATCGTTGGCGGACGATCGCCCACAACGGGGCAGCAGATTGAAGGTCACCTGATTACATTGTCGGCCACGCCGCGTATGATGATGAAGCATGATGAGCATTTCACCTACAAGCGCCTCAACGCTGCGGCACGCATGGCGGAGCGCAAAGGCGCACGGCTGATGGGGCTTGGCGCGTTCACGAGCGTTGTTGGCGACGCCGGCATTACGGTCGCCCACGAGGCCGACATCGCCATCACCAGCGGCAACAGCCTGACCGTCGCAGCGACGCTTGAGGCGGCCAAGATGGCCGTCAAGATGATGGGCGCCACCGACCTGACCAAAGGCAAGGTGATGATCGTCGGCGCCACCGGCTCGATTGCCTCGGTCTGCTCCCGCCTGCTGGCCCAGGCCATCCATGATGTGGTCCTTGTTTCGATTGAGCCGGAAAAGCTCATCGAACTGAAGCGCACGATCCAGCGGGAAACGCCGGACGCCAAGGTGACCATCGCCACCAGGACCGGGGATCTGGTGGAGGACTGCGACCTGATCGTCACGGCAACCTCGGCCTTTGGCCAGCGGGTCATTGATCTGACCAAGTGCAAGCCGGGCGCGGTCATCTGTGATGTGGCGCGACCCATGGACATCAATCCCGCTGAGGCGGCCCTGCGTCCCGACCTGCTGGTGATTGAGAGTGGTGAAGTTCTGATCCCCGGCGATATCGACTTCGGCTACAACATCGGGCTGCCGCCCAAGACGGCCTATGCCTGTCTGGGCGAGACTGCATTGCTGGCAATGGATGGGCGATTTGAGGACTTCACGCTTGGCCGCAACATTGATGTGGAGAAGGTCAAGGAGATCTGGCGAATCTTCAAGAAGCATGAATTTCAGATCGCCGGACTGCGTTCATTCGGCGCCTATATCACCGAGGAGGACGTGGCGCAGCGTCGGGCGCTGGCCGAACTCCTGCGTAATGACCCCGAGCGCCTGACCCATGCCAAGGCCGAAGCTGCCGAGAAGCTCAAAGAGATCCCGGTCATGGCCAAGGGCGTCAAGGCGTCTGGAGGCGGAGGAAATGGCTTGTGGATGGGATTGGCAGCGGGCGTAGCGGCCCTGGCGGTGCTGGGGCTGGGGATTCGAAAGGCTACAAACAATAGATAAGGATCAACCACATGTTCAAGACGATCATCATGGCCTACGATGGATCTGCGGCATCGGAACGGGTGTTGCTCTTTGCGGAGCATATGGCGCGGCGAGAAGACGGAGATATCATCGTCGTGCATGCCTACGAGACGCCGACGGTCTATGACTGGAGTGAGGGGTTCGATGCGCTTTCTGAGCAGTACGAGAGCATCGCCAACGAAGTCACGGAAGATGCGGTGCAGGCCCTGTGCCGCAATGGCATCAACGCCATGAGCGATGTACGTCAGGGCCCGCCGGTTCGCGCCATCCTGGAGGCTGTCGGCTTCCACCAGGCCGATCTGATCGTCATGGGCGGGCGGGCGCAGAAGCGGGAAAATGTCGCAGAGGCGCTGCTCGGCAGCGTGAGCACGGCCGTTTTGCGCTATGCCAACTGTCCGGTACTGGTGGTGCCGTAGGCGATGTCCGGGCCGTAGAGACGCAAAATCTTGTCCCTACGACATTGTATTGCACATTGCCATCTCGCCCTGATATCGGTACATCTCTGACACGGCAGTGATACTCATCCCCTGGAAGATGCTGTTGCAGGATGAGAACATGTAACCGCTATGGCGGCGGCCGTGCGCCATGCAGCGGTCTACTTCTGCACGTACGCGGCGAAGATCGTCATCAAAGAGCGTTTGTACATCTACGTTGCCGATCATAACTAGATCGCCGCCGAATTTTTCCTGTATCTTCTCAAGATCCATGCCCGCCGCCGGTTCCAATCCGTGGAAGCCGACGAACCCCGCTTCGATTGCCATCGGCAGCAGCGCTTCAGTATCGCCGTCGCTGTGCCAGATGATCGGCGCGTCCAGCGATTCCACGATACGGCGGTGGAAAGGCAAGACAAGCTCGCGCCACATGGCCGGGGCAATCATTGGGCCGCTTGAATAGGCGGCATCGTCACCGAGAACGAGCACTTCGGCGCCAAGGTCGAGTGCTCGTTGGTACATTGCGATGCACCAGTCGGTGCGTACGGTCAGCAGCCGGTGAACAAAGCTTGGATTGTCGATAAGGCAGTAGAAGAAGCGGTCAATGCCCATGGCCATGTAGCCGGCCATGAACGGCCCGATGTGGGTGCCGTAGCTCAGGCAATGATCAGGATGCCGTTGCTTGATTGACGCAATCTGATCCGGGTCGAAGTGATCGTAGGCGTTCCCCAACGGCGGACTGTATTTCTCCAAATCGGTGTTATTTTTGACGACACCGTTGACATAGACGCCATTCTGCCAAACACGTCCCCATTCGTCGATACCGCTAGTCCAGGCATTGCTGCCCCTGGGTACGACCGTCGGCATCATGATGCAATCCTGGCCTGTGTTGACATAAACCTGGGCCGGATCGCCTTGTCCCAGGTCATCGATAAACGCATCGATCCAGACTTCGAAGCGCGGCACTCGATCCGAAGACTCGTGATTTAGAGCGGCAAGTACGCGTTGTCGGGGTGTCATCTTGGCAGTCATCTCAGTGATTCCCTCATCAAACAAAAGCCGGGCTTCCTCAGGAAGCCCGGCTTTTGTCAAGACGACCTACACAGGATGGACGTCGATGGATTGCTTGCGGATGCGGAAGGCGCCCGTTTTGGCAAGCACCTTGCCGGCAAACTGTTCGTGGACATCGACAAAGGTGTGCTGATCTTGGATGTTGATGCGCCCAATCGATTTGCCCGGAATGTCGGCGTAGTTTGCCAACGTACCGACCACTTCGTTGACCTTGATGCCATGATTACGGCCGCGGCTGAGGCTCAGGCGCACCATGCCCTTTTCGATTGCTTCGTTGGGGCGACCACGGCCTTGAGGGCGGCTGTTGTGCTTGCCGTTCTGGCGAGCGCTGCGGGCGTTGTGCGGGCGGACTTCGCTGATTTCGTCGATGGGACGTTGCTTTTCTTCGGCGCGCGCCAGCTTCAACGCGACCGCTGCAATTGACTCCAGATCATGCCCTTCTTCGACCAGACGAGCAACCAGCTCACGCTCACGATTGCAGCGGTTTCGCCGTAGCCAGACGCCGAATTGGGTCAGCAGTTCTTCTTCCCGCTGTTGTTCAATCTCGGCGATCGTGGGCAGGGTTGCCTTCGTAATGGTCTGTTTTGCGTAGGACTGGATCTTACCGAGCAGCCATTGCTCTCTGGGTGAAACCAGCGAGATTGCGATACCCGACTTGCCGGCGCGACCGGTGCGCCCAATGCGATGGACGTACACCTCTGGATCTTGGGGCAAGTCATAGTTGAAGACGTGCGAAATATCATCAACGTCGAGCCCACGCGCCGCCACATCGGTGGCGACAAGCACCGTGATCTGATCCTTGCGGAAGCGGCTCATGACCCGCTCACGTGCATCCTGACTGAGGTCGCCGTTGAGCACCTCGGCAGGAAAGCCACGGGCGACCAGTGCATTGGCCAGTTCGCCGGTGCCCAGGCGCGTGCGGGCGAAGACAATCGCCCGCGTGATCTCCTCAACTTCGAAGAGGCGAGTCAGGGCCGCGAGTCGGTCCCGGTCATTGACCAGGTAGTAGCGTTGTTCAACCGCCTTGACGGTCAGGTTGGTACGCGCCATGGTGAAAGACTGGGGATCGTGCATGTACTTCTTGGCTAGACGGCGGATCTCGTTGGGCATGGTGGCCGAGAAGAGCGCAGTTTGGCGGGCATCCGGCGTCGCGTCCAGGATTGTCTCAATATCCTCGACGAAACCCATGCTCAGCATTTCATCGGCTTCATCCAGCACCACCGTCGAGACCTGGCTCAGATCGAGCACTTTGCGGCGCATCAGATCCATCAGGCGTCCCGGTGTGCCCACGACCACCTCAACGCCTTGTTTGAGGCGACGAATCTGTCGATCATAGGGAGCCCCGCCGTAGACGGCCAGCACGCGTGTCTTCTGTCCGCTGCCATACTTATACATGGCGTCGGCAACTTGCATGGCCAATTCGCGTGTCGGCGCAAGCACAAGACATTGTACGTGCCCTTGACGTGGTTCAATCCGCTGCACGATCGGCAGCGCAAAGGCGGCGGTCTTGCCAGTGCCCGTCTGGGCCTGGCCAATCACGTCCTGACCATCTAGCATGGCAGGGATGATGGCCGATTGGATGGGTGTGGGTTCGGTGTAACCGAGGTTGGTGACGGTCTCCACGATATTCGCGTGCAGACCCAGATCAGAAAACTGCTCACTCATGTAACATGCTCCTACTGCTGTCTAGGTGAGCACACGCCATCCATCCGTGAGCAGGGCAGCGTAATTCGTCGGCAATGGCGCCGCTACTCAAGCTGCTGTCATGGTATTGGAAGGAGCGTGTGCCCCGTTCTGATAGTCCGTGCCGGTGCAGTTCCCTTGCGGGTTCCGCCTCTGTTGCCTGTCAACAGCCGACTCGGACCAGTAGCATGAGCACGTCTGTTGCAACCAAAAGGCCCGATGAGCGTACCATTCGGGCATCCATTTTGAACGTCAAAACTGATTGATATTCGTCAGCTGACCCCATTGAACGCAAGTCAACTGCACGAGTGTACCATAGAACCTAAAAAACACCTTAGTTGGAAAGGCGTTTGAATTCAACTCATTCTGTTTGGGCAATTCTTGGAATCGTACGACCGCCGTCCATGACAAGGGTCTGGCCGGTGATCGTATCGAAGGCCGGCGTGCAGAGCAGGCAGACCATCTCTGCGATCTCAGCGCGGGTCACGAGGCGCGCCAGGGGCGTGCCGCCGATGGCCCGATCCGTGAACTCAGGCGTCATATCTTCGTTGTCTGCGATCAAGTCCGGCGCGATGGCATTGACGCGTACTTCGGGCGCAAGCTCAAGCGCCATGGCTTCGGTCAGATGGATCACGCCGCTCTTGGCCAGCCCGTAGATCGAGTGGCTGCGGTGAAAGACATCGGTGGCCGCGATGTTGATGATGTGGCCGTGGCCGCGTGCCTTCATCTGTCGCCCGACGGCCTTGGACAGCAGGAAGGTCGAGCGGACATTGCCGGCCAGGATTCTGTCGAAATCGGCCAAGGGCATATCGAGGAATGGGCTGTCAACGTAGGGACCCACGTTGTTGACCAGAATGTCAATGGGGCCAAGTTGGACAGTGACTTCATCGACCATCGTGTTGACTGCCGACTCATCGGTGACGTCAGCCTTGAACAGCTCCGCTGTGGCGCCGTTTCTGCGCAGCCCGTCGGCCAGTTCGCCTGCCGCTTCGGCGGAACGATGGAAGTTGATGGCAACAGTGGCGCCACAATCTGCCATGTGGCGTACGATTTCTGCGCCCAAGGTGCGGGATCCACCGGTGACAAGGCAGACTTTTCCAGATAGTGTTTCGAAGATTGACCGAGGCGGAGGTGTTTGGCGCATCCGCTTCAGCTTCCCCTGCCGACCCAGTCGACCTCGATCCCTGCACGTGTGCCCAGCCGCTCACAGAGTTCGCCGGTATGCTGCTGAATGTGGCGGATGTTGTAGAATTGGAGTTCCTGTTTATTGAACGGTAGCCAGTGGAAGCCGGATTCGGCTTTGCAGTCCATCGCATGCACCTGGATCTCTACCTGTTCCAGGCAGAAGTTCAAGTAGCGCAGAACCGCTTGCTTGGACAAGGTCTCGATACCAGGCAGATCCGGCGAAGAGGCATGGCCGAGGCGCTCGTAGCCCTCACGATGCTCAGGCCAGGGCGTGATCTCATCCAGGGACGGCTGTAGGTAGAGGTGCGCGTAGAAGAGGGTGTGGTAGGCGAGCTGCCAAAACCGATTGGGCGGATCCGGCGCATCCCACATGCTGTCCGGGCAGAGAACGATCGCCTGCTTCAGCATGCCCAGCGTCGCCTGGTATTGAGAGATACTTGCTTCTTTGAAGCTCATGGTTATGCGGCTCCTTTGCCTTTGCAGATCCACGAAGGGGCACGAAAAGGCACGAGGCGCACAATATTGATCTCCTGGCGTCGTGCTCTTCGTGTCCCTTCGTGGATCTAAGTCTTCCCTACGCAATTACGAGATCGCAGGCTTCTGCGGGCATCCAGTGGGCATCCTGATTTTCCCATTTGACATTGCAGCCGAGTGGATTGGTCAGGGGTGTGCTGATCGCTTCGCCGGCCAACAATTCGGTCAGCGCATTGTCAAGGTCATTGACGGTGGCCTTGTCGGCCTCGCGCGGGTTGTCGACGCCTCGGCCCGTGTAGACCAGCTTGCGGTCCTTGTCGAAAACATAGAAGTGAGGCGTGCGCAGCGCGCCGTAGGCCAGTGCAATCTCCTGAGACTTGTCGCGGGCGTAGACCCAGGGGAAGTCGTTCTCCTCCATGCGCAGAACCATGTTATTGAAGTCATCGGTGGGGTGGGTGACTTCGCTGTTGGAGTTGATGCCGATGAAGGCGACGCCTTGGTCGGCAAACTTCTCGACGGTCGCCCTGGTCACTTCATCAGAGCCGACTACGAACGGGCAATGGTTGCAGGTGAAGAAGACGACGAGCACGTTGGCGTCTGCAAAGTCGGTCAGGCTGTAGGTCTTTCCATCGGTTGCGGGAACGGCGAAATCTGGTGCAGATTCACCGATTTCTAGGGTAAATGCCATGATTTTTCTCCTTTTCTAAAGCGCTATTCCAGCTCACCCATTGGTTTGAGATTGACGCCGTAGCCCCAAAGCTCACGTACTTTTTCGAGGTAGAACCAGTAATTTTCCAGCGTGACATCGGGCGGAACCCGGTGGTCTGCAAAGCCAATGTAGCCGCCTTCTTCGACCAGAGGCGTCAATCGTTCAATCTCGCGTACAATATCGTCCTTCGTGCCCTGCAGGATGTGCTTATCGAAACCGCCCATCATCAAGCAGGTCGGGGCCATATTGCTTCCTCAGGGCCACTGGATCCGTGCCCCAAGTGCCTACTTCCAGCGGAAACATGCAGTTGACGCCTGCATCCAGCCAGCGAGGCAGCAGCAGGTCGATCTTGCCGTCGCAGTCCAGCCAGACCACATCGACGCCGTAGGAGTGGAGCAGATCGGTGATGCGTCGGTATTGGGGCACTAGATAGCGGTCGAAGTGTCTGGGGCTGATCAGCGGACCCGAGTTGTAGGCCATATCTTCCCACATGCCGCAGGCATCGAACTGGCCGCCGGTCTCGAGGATGCGTGTCAGCGTGCCGAGGATGCAGTCAGTCACGGTGGTGACCATCTCCTCAAAGAGCTTTGGGTCATCGTAGACGATGTAGGAGATGTTTTCCAGCCCCATCCAGTTGCGCAGCCGGCCATAGACGCTGCCGCCCGGCAGCACGGCCAACACCTCTCGATCCGGATCGGTCCAGACCTTGACGCGTTCATCCCAGTCCGCCGGGTAGCGGGCTGGGTTATCCGGATCGAGGCGGGGTTTGAAGTGGGTCTCCCAGCTGTCGCGGTCAGAGAGCAGGTGGCTTTGAGGCTGTGGAATCGAGCCCATAAATTTGCGACGCAAAACGCGTACGCCATCGGCCTGCTGTTCGATGACGTGGTCGCCCAGGTCTTCGATCACCTTCTCTTCGAAGTGTGGAGCCAGATCGGCGTTGACGCCGACGATACGTCCGCCTGCCTCGATACCGGAATCCATGCCAAAGAAAGCATCGCTGTTCAGTCGATTGACTGATTTGGGTAGTCCCTGCTCATGCCAGATGGGCAGCGTTTCGTCCCAGAAGTTGAAGTCCATGATCGGCGAGCGATCACGAGACTTGTAGTGCATCGTTGCATTAAATCGTTGACGATCGTTCATTTCACGATAGCTCCGGACCTATAGGGTGAAGTTTGATGTTGAGCCTGACAAGATGCGGCAAGACGTGTGGTGTAGCTGGAGACTAGCGAACGGCCAATGATAAGGGTTGGAGGAGAACGTTGGACGCCAAAACGACATGGATGAGACGGGCGAAACGGCCCAGGCATCCATGTCGTTTTGGCGAAAAAAGGCAAGAGCGTTAGCCGACCAATTTGGTGGCTAATGTTGCTGCCTGGCTTGCGTCTTTGGCGTAACCGTCTGCGCCGATCTGGTCGGCGAATGACTGGGTGACAGGAGCGCCGCCAACCAGAACCTTGACCTGATCGCGCACGCCTGCCTGTTCAAGGCTGTTGATGACGGCCTTCATGTTGGGCATGGTCGTGGTCAGGAGGGCTGAAACGGCCAGCATACCTGCACCGTTATTGACGGCTTCCACAAATTTTGCCGGGGCAACGTTGACGCCCAGATCAACAATTTCAAAGCCAGCGCCTTCGAGCATCATTCCGACCAGGTTCTTGCCGATGTCATGGAGATCGCCCTGGACGGTGCCGATGACGACGGTGCCGACCGGTTCGACATCTTCTTCCACGAGGTAGGGACGTAGAATGGTCAAGCCCGCCTTCATGGCTCGGGCTGCTACCAGCATCTCGGGGACGAAGAAGGTTCCTTCTTCGAAGTAGGCTCCGACCTGACCCATCGCTTTTACGAGGCCATCATCCAACACGGAACGTGCCGAAACGCCTGCGTCCAATGCGGCCTTCACCTCTACTTCAACAGCGCCTGCGTCACCGTCGATGACACCATCATAAATGGCTTGCAGATTCTCTTGCATCTGGATCTCCTTCTCTCACGTTTGGATGTGTTGGGCAACCTGTGATGCGTTGTTAAAACGCACCTTGAACAATTATACCGAAAAAGCATCAAAGTGGGGAGTGATATCTGTCCCCTCTTTGTCAGTGCAAATGTCCCATGGTTCCTATTTCAGCTGGAACCCATGGTATCATCTGAACATCAACTTTTTAAACGTTCGAAAAACTTCTCTTTTGGCGGTTATGACAGATAAAACGACAGAGTTCGATGCGCAGACCTATGCCCAGCAAATATCAGCATCACTGAACTTGCCCGTGGGCAAGGTTGCCGCAACCATTGAGTTGTTGAGCGCTGGTAATACTTTACCCTTCATTGCCCGTTATCGCAAGGAGGCGATGGGCGCTCTTGACGAAGAGGAAATCCGCGCAATTGAAGGGGCTTTGGATACGCTTTCGGCGCTGGATGAGCGACGAAAAACTGTGTTGGCCTCGATAGCGGAACAAGGCATGCTGACGGCTGACTTGAGGGCGCAGATTGTTGCTGCGCCGACCAAGACGGCACTCGAGGATCTCTACCAGCCGTACAAACCAAAGCGCCGCACGCGTGCCGGCATTGCGCGTGAGAAGGGCCTACAGCCATTGGCCGATCTGATTCTGGGTCAGCCACGTCAGGGTACGTCACCGCAAAAGATTGCCAAGCCGTTTGTCAATGATTTGGCCCCCACCACCGACGATGCGTTGGCCGGCGCTCGCGATATTGTTGCCGAGACCGTCAGTGATCATCCGGATGTACGGCGTATCACACGCGAGAAGGCCACGCGTTTCGGCGTCGAGCGAACGCAGTTGATCGAGGGAGCCGAGGACCCTCGCGGCGTTTACAAACTCTACTACGATTTCTCATTACGCGTCGATCGTCTGCGTCCGCATCAGATTCTGGCCATCAACCGAGGAGAGGCGCAAAAAGTGCTGCGCGTCAGCTTTGATGTGCAGGAACGCGATTGGCGTCAGGCGATTGCGTCAGCCTTCCGTTCTGACCGGCTCTCGCCGCTGGCCGATGAGCTGGATGCGGCCATTGATGACGCGGCTGCGCGTCTGCTGCTGCCGGCAATCGAACGGGATGTGCGCAGAGCGCTGACGGAAAAGGCCGAAGATCAGGCGATTCGCGTCTTCGCCGCCAATCTTCGCGGCCTGCTCAGCCAGCCGCCCTTGGCCGGTCAGACGGTGCTGGCCCTGGATCCGGGCTATCGCACCGGCTGCAAGATCGCCGTCGTTGACCCGACCGGAAAACTACTCGACACGGCAACCATCTATCCGCATCCGCCCCAGCGACAGCGTCACCAATCTTTGGATGCCTTGGGCAAGCTGGTGGACCGCCATGGCGTCACGTTGATCGCTATCGGTAACGGAACGGCATCACGCGAGAGCGAAGAGTTGATCGCCGATCTGATTCAAGCGAGGACATCTGCCGCTAGTCAAACGGGCACTGAATCTGCGGTGCTGCACTATCTGATGGTCAATGAGGCGGGGGCAAGCGTCTACAGTGCCAGCCCGTTAGCCCGCGCCGAATTTCCCGATCTGGACGTGAGTCTGCGCAGCGGCGTTTCCATCGCACGCCGTGTTCAGGATCCATTGGCCGAATTGGTCAAGATCGATCCGAAATCGATCGGCGTCGGCATGTACCAGCATGACGTCAATCAGAAAACGTTGGCGGCCTCGCTCGACGGCGTGGTGGAGAGCGTTGTCAACCAGGTCGGTGTTGATGTCAACACGGCATCGCCCGCGCTCCTTACCTATGTGGCCGGCATCGGGGCCAAGTTGGCTGAACGCGTTGTCGCCCATCGCGATCAAAACGGTCCCTTCTCAAACCGGCGGGAGTTCAAGAAGGTTGTAGGGCTTGGTCCCAAGGCGTTCGAACAGTCGGCAGGTTTCCTACGCGTGCGCGGCGGCGATAATCCCCTGGATGCAAGCGCCATCCACCCGGAGAGTTATCGGGCGACCAAAGCAGTGTTGGCGCGGGCGAACTTGACTGTGCACTCAATGCCGGAGGAGCGTATCACTGCACTGGACAAGCTCGTGGAGGAGCAGCCTGTGGGGGCGTTGGCGCTTGAACTCGGCATCGGTGAGCCGACACTGATCGATATACTCGAGCAGCTTGTACGCCCAGGACGAGATCCTCGCGAGGACCTTCCGGCGCCCATCCTGCGTAGCGATGTCCTGTCAATGGATGATCTCTATCCGGGTCTGGTCCTTCAGGGAACGGTGCGCAACGTGGTCGATTTCGGCGCATTCGTCGATCTGGGCGTCAAGCAGGACGGCCTGTTGCATCGCAGCCAGATCCCGCGCAACGTCATGCCGTCGGTCGGCGATGTGATCGATGTCGAGATCCTCAAAGTGGAGCAAGATCGGGGGCGAATTGGTTTGGGCTGGCCGGGCAAGCAGGCAGAAGTCGACTGGGCGGTCGGGTAGCTGTCGCGACCACATTTGTACTCGCAGTCGTACTCGCTATACTAGCCGATTACCAGTACGTGAACGAGTGCGAGTACTAGCACAGCGCATCGGAAATGAGGCCACGGTTCGTAGGTCCGGCTATCAGCCGGACGACTCCTGGACCCTTTGGGGCAGTCTGATTGGCGAGGCTTGTCACGCTGATAGCGTGACCTACGGTCCATGGGTCAATTTATGCCGTCGCGTACTAAACTTAAATTCTTACGAGAACAGTACTTTTGCCAACCTCACCGTTCAGTGTGCACGCCCACGTGCACACGGGTCATTACCCGTGACGGCTCATCGATCTGACCCGTTCGCACTTGGGCGTGCGAACTAAACTGAAGCGTATGCGAAAGTCATGATCTCGTAAGAATTTAAGTTTAGTACGAAAACGCGAGCCAAATCGTCTGGTTATTTCGGCCGGCCTGTACGAGAGATATCCAAAGGACTGCCGGTCGGTGCGTCGCACTTTCCACATGCTATTGAGAAGACATCTCTACTGCAAAAAGCCCTTTCTTGACACGAATTACCACAACTCGTCTCTCTGGGGCGACGACACAATTCGTGCAAATTCGTGACCATTCGTGTCAAGATCCCTTGTTGCAGTGGACTCGAAGATAGAATTCAATCGCCAACAATGTGCGTTCCATCGGCGATATTGACCGGGCCGGATCCGTTGCCGCCAAGCGATACGGCCCCTTCCAGCACGACATCCTTTCCAAAATAGACGTCGCCATCGATGGTCAGGCTCGTACAGTTGAGCAATGACGGCGCGCCGTGCGGAAAATGGGTCTGCATGTCGCTGATCACCTTGTAGTGCTGATCGTCCAGATCGACCAGTGGCGGACGGCGCGGCGGACCCGCATGTCGATCCGGGTTGAGCTGAATGGTGAAATCTTCGTTCAACAAATAGGCATCCGACATAAGCACCAGCAGATCGTTATTCTTCTTGACCGGGACGAAGCGGCTGCGTAGCACCCGAATGGCCTGCGCGCCTTCAAAGACGTGGATGGCCGAACCCATGGCCGTCTCCAGTTGGTAGATGGGTGGCGTATCAGGTCGGGTCGGATCGATGGGCTTTTCGTTGCGAATCAGTGGAAGCCCCAATATACCGTTGCGTTGGTCGAGCACGCTGCGCAGTGTCGGCAGGTGGATCCAGAGGTTGTTTGTATTGAAGAATTGATAGCGGTCAATATCCTGGAATAGGTCGATTTCGTCTGGAGGGCACTGAGCCAACTCACGCAGGATCAACTGGCCATCTTTTGTCTGGGCAAGGTGCCCGCCCTTTCGATCCATTCGAGTTCGGTAGGCGACTTCCATTAGGAAGGGAAGGCGCTCTTCAGCGAAGTAGCCCAGAATTTCCGTATCGAGCACCGCGCCGAGGTTGTCAGAGTTACTGACGAAAGCATACTCATAGCCGCTTTCCAGAAGGTGATCCAATGTGCCGCTGGTCGATATGGCGGCGTAGAGATCGCCATGGCCCGGTGGATTCCACTCTCTGGCCGGGGCCTCGGGCCAATGGGCCGGAGCCATCGTCTCCTTGCAGATCTTCGGCACCTTATGCTGGATGAAGCCGAAGGGGATATCCTGATCGAAGTCTTCGTATTCATCCAGGGCCTGCAGCGTCTTCTCGTGGGTGGCAAAACTGTTCATGAGCACGAGCGGTAGGCCAACCCCCCACTTTTCGCGGGTCTGTCTGATCTGGTTGACCGTGATGTCAAGGAAGCTGAGCCCTTCCTTCACCGGCAGGAGAGACTTTGGACCGTCCATACCCATACTGGTCCCAAGTCCGCCATTGAGTTTGACCATCACGACCTTGTCGAGAACGGATTCACCGGCAAGGGCGTACCGTTCATCCAGCGCTTCATAGTCTGGAATGGCGCGCACAGGTTGTGCGTCATCGCTTGAAAGGTAACCGGTCGCTCCGGCCAGCAGCTGATTGTAGTAGTAGTGAAAGACGCGGATCATCATCTCTGATAGGTCCGCTGTCTCCATTTTGGCGACAAATGGCGCGAATTTGACCGAGTTGCTGATATCTTCCGCCATTAATCTCTCATAGCTCAGAATTGACATCAGTATCATACCCCCTTGTTTCCACCCCGGTAGACAATACTGTCGTCCGGTCGATACAGACAGGTCACAGGGTTAACTGTGGACCATCTTAAGATTCTTCTTCTACCAGCCGACGGCGCATCCATCCTTGCGCGGTTCGCTGCCGGCAATCAGGACCCCTGTGGCCGGGTCACGCAGGATGATCTGGCCGCCGCCGAACATGCCGCGTGCAAAACCCTCTACAGGAACCAGGCGATGCCCCCTGCGAGCCAGTTCCGCCAGCGTGGTAAAGCTCCAGCCTTCCTCCATGCTGACCTGTCCGCCTGCCTCCTCTGAGCCTGTTCCACCTTCTGGAGAGGCCAGCTGCCACCTTGACACGTCCAGCGCCTGCTGCGGGTTCATCTTGAGATCGATCAGATTGACCAACATCTGGAAGTGACCTTGGGGCTGCATGTAGCCGCCCATGACACCGAAACAGGCGTGCAACGCACCGGCATATTCGCCCCTGGTTGTGGACGGTCATCGCCGGAATGATTGTCTGGTACGGGCGTTTGCCGGGGGCCAACGAATTTGGATGTTCAGGGTCAAGTTCGAAAAGGGAAGCACGGTTCTGCAGGCTAACGCCGGTGCCGGGCACGACGAGACCACTGCCGGTGCTCATGTACAAGCTGTTGATGAAGCTGCAAGCATTGCCGTCGCCATCGATGACGCTGAGATAGACCGTGTCGGAACCGGCCATCGGGTCGCCATAGGGCACATTTTGGGCCGCGCGTGCCATGTCGACATCCTGGCGGCGTCGATCAGCATACTCGACGCTGGTGAGTTCATCCAACGGGATCTCAAAGACACGGGGATCGCAGACCCACTGTTGGGCATCTGCAAAGCCAACACGCATGCACTCAATCATGACGTGCAGACGGTCGACTTCGCTCATGTGGGCCAAGTCATAGCCTGCCGCCAGGTTGACGGCGATGATCGCTGCCAGCCCCTGGCCATTGGGCGGGCACTCGTAGAGCGTCACACCGCGATAGTCGGCCGTGATCGGCTTGTCCCAGGTGGAGACGTGGCTTGCCATGTCGTCCGGCGTGATCCAGCCGCCGTAGCGCTGCACATGATCGCTCAGTTTCCGGGCGAATTCTCCCCGGTAGATGTAGTCCTTGCCTTGGTCGGCGATACCGCACAATGTCTCTGCCAGGTTGGGCATACGCATGAGTTCGCCGGGGCGGGGCGCTCGGCCGTCGATGAGCAGATTCTTGGCCGCTTGGCTGAATCGGCCCATTGTCCAGATCGCCGCTATCCCAGTCCGGGTCTCGGCGCAGTTTCTTCTCCTGGCTCAACCAGCTAGTTGCGATCAACTCGCTGACTGGATAGCCGTTTTCTGCCGTCCAGATCGCCGGTTGAAGTACATCGGAGAACGTCAATCGACCGTGGCGTTCCAGTAGGTCACTCCAGCCTGCAACAGCACCGGGCACGCTAACGGAATGGCCGGTAAATCTCGGCATCTTAGTGTAGCCAAGAGAAGTGATCTGCTCGATCGATGCGTTGGCCGGTGCACGGCCCGAGCCGTTTAGCGCCGTGACCTGCTTCGTGCTCGCGTCAAAGTAGAGGGCGAAGCAATCGCCGCCAATGCCTGTCATAATCGGCTCGACGACGTTGAGCATGGCGGCCGTAGCAATCGCCGCGTCGGCAGCGTTGCCGCCGGCTTTGAGCATGTCAAGGCCGGCTTGGGCGGCAAGCGGCTGGCTGGTTGCCACAATGCCGCGCGGTGGCCATGACGTTGCTTCGTCGGGATCGAAAGGTTGAGTCAATCTGCATTTTATGCCTTTGCCGCCTCTCGCTTGCGGGCCATGTATGCCTTGGCGATCTCGACGCTGACTGCTGCGTCGCTGCCGTAGGCGTCCGCCCCGACCTCGCGTGCGAAGCTTTCGGTCACCGGCGCTCCGCCGCACATGACGTAGATATCATCCCGAATCCCCTCTTCTCCCAGCGTATCGACCACGACCTTCATGTAGGGCATGGTCGTCGTCAGCAGCGCGCTCATGCCGATGATATCAGGCTTGTGCTCTGCAATGGCTTTCAGGAAGGTGTCCGCGTCCACATTGATGCCCAGGTTGACAACCTCGAAACCAGCGCCTTCGAACATCATGGCGACAAGATTCTTGCCGATGTCGTGGATGTCGCCCTTGACCGTGCCGATGACGACCGTGCCGATGCGCTGGGCCCCGGTCTCGGTCAACAGGGGGCGCAGGATGGCCATGCCCGCCTTCATGGCGTTGGCTGCCATCAACACCTCCGGCACGAAGAGAATACCGTCGCGGAAGTCTACGCCGACGATGTCCATGCCTGCGACCAGACCGCCGTCCAAGATCTCCTGAGGTGTCTGGCCGCGAGACAAGGCCTCCTCTACCTGGAGCGGAATTTCCGCCTTCAAGCCGTCATAGAGATCGTCCTGCATCTGAAGATACAGATCTTCCAGATTTAGTTCTGTGTAACCCACGGTCACCATTCCCTTCTATTGTCTCTCTACGCACAGCGTTAGAACCTGTACGAGCGTGCTAAATTCGAGAAAAGAGGCCCCATTTAGAAGCCTCTCACATGTCCTTTTATACCCTTACACCGTGTTGATCTCAAAATCACAGGTCGTCCTACGGAAGAGCGCCGGCCATCGGATTCCGATGGCCGGCGCTCTTCCGTAGGGTGAGAATAGAAGTCCGGCTCCTATTTGAGCGTTAACAAAACCGCACCTACGCTATACCAGTGTGAATTCGTCAACCATCAATCGAAAGCCGGGCTTCTCAGCGCTGAACAATTCAGTGCTATAGATGTTCAGATAATGATCCGTGGCTGCCACACTAAAACGAGCACGAGAACGAGGACAGGCACGAATCTTTTTCTGAGTATCTATAGACAATCGGCGCTGGATAATTAGAACAGCCCCACAACCTGACCTGTCTCAAAATCGATGTCGACGTTTTCTGCCGCCGGATGGCTGGGAAGTCCGGGCATGGTGCGCATTTCGCCAACCAGCGGGTAGATAAAGCCGGCCCCGACGCTGGCGCGTACCTCCTTGATCGGCAAGGGTGAAGCCGCTGGGCGCGCCCTTCAGCTTGGGGTCGTGGGACAAGCTGAGGTGCGTCTTGGCCATACAGATGGGCAGATTGCCGAACCCATTGCGTTCGTAGCTGCGAATCTGCGTATTCGCCTTGCTTTCATAGGAGACGCCGTCCGCACCATATACCTCTCGGGCGATGGTCTCAATCTTCTCCTTGATCGGCAGATCGACATCGTAGAGGAACTTGAACTCACTCGGCTCCTCTGCGGCCTCAATGACGGCCTGCGCTAGGTCAACGGCTCCGGCTCCGCCCTCGGCCCAATGCCGAGATGTGGCGCAGCGCACACCCATCTCCTTGGCGACCTCGAAGACGGCTTCGACTTCGCTGTCATAGTCCGAGGTGAAGTGGTTGACGCAGACAACGGGACTGACGCCTTGCTTCTGCATATTTTCAATCTGTTTGCGCAGGTTGGACGCACCTTCGTAGACATCGTCGGGATTCTCACGTACCATCTCTTCTGGCAGTTCGCGTCCAGGAATGACCCGGTATTTGCCCGTATGAGACTTGAGGGCACGGATCGTGGCGACGACGACCGTGGCGTCCGGTTTCAACCCACTGTACCGGCACTTGATGTTGAAGAACTTCTCTGCGCCGATGTCGGCACCGAAGCCTGCTTCCGTGAAGAGATAGTCGGCAGTCTTGATGCCGATCTGGTCGGCCAGAACGGAGCTGTTGCCGTGGGCAATGTTGGCGAAGGGTCCGGCATGCACCAAGGCAGGCGTGTTCTCCAAGGTCTGGAAGATGTTGGGCTTGATGGCCTCTTTCATAAGGACCGTCATGGCCCCGGCTGCCCGCAAATCTTCGGCGGTCACAGGATTCCTGTCGAAGTTCTGGCCGATGACGATGCGGCTGAAACGTTCACGCATGTCCCGAAGACTGGTGGTCAGTGCCAGGATGGCCATGACCTCGCTGGCCACGGTAATGTCGAAGCCGGTCTGACGCGGGCGTCCGTCCGCCTTGGCCCCCAGGCCGCTGACAATGCTGCGCAGTTCACGCTCGTTGACATCCATGACGCGGCGCCAGGTGATGCTGTACGGGTCAATGCCCAGTTTGTTGCCCTGGTAGATGTGGTTGTCAATCATGGCGGCCAGCAGGTTGTTGGCCGCGGTGATGGCATGGATATCGCCGGTCATGTGCAGGTTGAACTGCTCCATGGGAACGACCTGAGAGTAGCCGCCGCCGGCCGCGCCGCCCTTGATGCCGAAAGTCGGCCCCTGAGAAGGCTGACGGATGGCGATGGTTGCCGTCTTGCCGAGGTATTTCATGGCCTGGCCGAGCCCGACGGTGGTGGTCGACTTGCCTTCGCCCAACGGTGTCGGCGTGATGGCTGTGACCAGAATGTACTTGGCGTTGGGGCGATCCTTGAGCTTATCGATGGTCTCAAGCTTGACCTTGGCGATCGTGTCGCCGTATATCTCGATGTCGCTGCGTTCCAGACCCATCTTTTCGGCGATGGCCTCAATCGGTTCCAGTGTTGCTGCCTGGGCAATATCAATGTCGCTGGGGACAATCGGTTGTGAAGACATAGCGTCGTTGCTCCTTACTTGATAATGAAGAATCGTGAACTACTGAGTTTAGTTGCTCAAGGTCTTGCGGTATTGGTACGTCCAATCGACTGCATGAAAGCCATGGTTCGAGTAGAAGAGCTGGGCACGGTAATTATCCCGAGCGGTCGAAATGGCTGCGTGGCGATAGCCGGCGCTTTTGGCCTCAAAGAGCGCGTGGGCCAGCAGCGTTCGCCCCAGGCCGCTGCCCTGAAACGGATCGTCCACCCCTAGCCACATGCAGAACACCCAACTGTCCAATTCCTGATGTTGAGAAAACGCTCGCCCGTTTAGCAGTTCACACGTGCCTACATGCTGCTTTCCATGGTACGCCTTCACAGCTAGATCGGGCAAGCGCCCTGGGCTTGGACTTCTATTTACCGTAAGGACGAATTCGCCGAATTTGCCGTCAACGATTTCGGCAGGATATCTTGGGTCAAAGTCCGGCCAGTCGAGGAAGACTTCGCCGTTGCTGGTCTGGTATCCATTGAAGAGCAAGAGCGCCTGGACGTGATCCAGCCGGTTCGATATGAAAGCGTGGGCGAAGGAGTAGAAAAAATAGCGATAGGTCTGGGGAAAAACAATCACTGCTGCCTGTCCGCGTTGGCGTAGCCAATCCTCGGACGCATCCAGGAGCGCCTGTCCGACATCCCGACGACCACGTGGGTAGGCAAGGAAGCGGATCACGCCGGCTTCGCACTCTGTCTCTTTGGTGAAGCCTTCGCCTACATGCACGAAGCCTTGAAGCGCGTCAGCGTCTTTGGCGACCAGGACGGTCTCCGCGGTCAGTCGCTTGCCATCGGATTCGAGTCCGCACTTGCCTGCGAAGGCATCCGCAAGTTCTGAAGCTTCGATGGGGTAGCAATGGGGCACCGATTGAGTGAGATCGTTGTAGATCGCTGTGAGCCTGTCGACTTGATTCTCGTGATACGCAACAACGAGCACCGAATTGCTCCTATTCAGAAATGTGATACCCACTGGCCTGGACCGCTTGTTCGAAGCGCTTGCTGTCGAGTCGCAGCCCAAACCCTGGGCTGTCGGGCAAATGTACGAATCCTTCTTAGATTACACAGATCGATGCCCACTCGATTGAGATTATGCGTTCGTCGATCATGCTGGCTGTCCAAGAGATCTGATGAGCTGTGTTCCGGCATGCCTGCTCATTTTAAGCTGCTATGCACTTTGAGCCGATAGCTTCGCAACTTCTGGGGAACCATGCCGGCGTGGGAAGATCCCCGATCGGTCGATGATCTCACGGACCGTCTCTTCCTGTCGGTAGGCCATCAAATGGACGCCGTGGACGCCTTCGATCTCGCGAACCTGTTGAATGAGTTCGATGCAGATCTTCATGCCTTCTTCACGCTTCTCTTTCTTGGGCGTCTTGGCCAGGCGGTCGACGATGGCATCGGGGATGCGAACGCCCGGCACATTCTTGCGCATGAACTCAGCCGCCCGTTCCGAGCGCAGAGGACCCACACCAATCAGAATGTAGACCTGTTCATGCAACCCCAGGTCGCGCACTTGTTTCATGTATTCGGCCAGCCGCGGGATGTCAAAGCAGTACTGGGTCTGGATGAAATCTGCGCCGGCCTCAATCTTCTTTGCCAGGCGGCCCGGTCGCCAATCGAAGGGGGGAGCGAAAGGGTTGGCCGCCGCGCCAAGGAAAATCTCCGGACGTTTTGAGATCTTGCGCCCGCTGAGGAAGACCCCCTTGTCGCGCATAATGCGAGCCGTCTGTAGCAGTTGGATGCTGTCAAAGTCGAAGACGCGCTTGGCTTGGGGCTGATCGCCATTCGAGACGTCATCACCGGTCAGGCAGAGGATGTTCTTGATGCCGAGCGCGGCTGCGCCCAGAATGTCACCCTGGATGCCGATACGGTTGCGATCTCGACAAGCGATCTGAAGCACCGGATCGTAGCCCGCCCTCGTCAGCACAGCGCTGCACCCGAGGCTGCTCATGTGGCAATTGGCCCCTGACCCGTCGGTGGCGTTAATGCCGTCACAGACTTCTGAAAGAACCAGCGCATTCTTATAGACATCCTCCGGGTCCGCACTGTCGGGCGCATTTAACTCCGCGGTGACCGCAAAGAGGCCGGAGCGCAGCACAAGCTCAAGTCGACTGCCCGATCGGAGAGGACGATGATACCTGGAGGCTGTGGACGATATCGCGGTTTCGTTAGGGGAGATAGGGCCGGTATGATCGGGATTCGTCTGATCAGGCTGACCTTGCTGCATTGAATTTCTCCATCAGGTGGGACCGGTTGGACAGATCGGCTGGACAAATCAATTCGATGCTACACGCAGTCTAGCTGCCGGCGCGGCGTGCCGCTCGTTGGGCACGACGGTCGTCCGCGGCCTTGCTCTGACTGGTCTCAGTTTGCTGGGCGCGCATGGCCGTGATGTAGGCCATGGCCATCTCGTCGTGACCCATGAGCAGGTCGGCTGCGTAGATGGCGTTGCGAATCTCACTCTCGAGCGGATTGGTGATGGCGCTGGTCATTCCCGCCGCGATGGCCATTGGCACGAACGCTGCGTTGATGGTGCGCCTGCTGGGCATGCCGAAGCTGATGTTGCTGGCCCCACAGACCGTGTTACAGCCGAGTTCATCTCGCACCATGCGTACCAATCGGAACAGGTCTGACCCTGCGGTACCGACCGCTCCGATCGGCATTGCCAGGGGGTCTATAATCACGTCTTCACGGGCGATGCCGTAGCTTTCGGCACGCTCGACGATCCTTTTGGCGACTTCGAAGCGGACATCTGCGTCGTAGCTGATGCCGTTCTCGTCGTTGCAGATGGCAATCACAGGGACGTTGTATTCGGCGACCACGGGAAGGATGGATTCGAGGCGATCTTCTTCGCCGGTGACACTGTTGACAATTGGGCGACCCTTGCTGGCCTTGATGCCCGCAATCAGCGCCGGCGCCACGCTGCTGTCGATGCAGAGCGGCACATCTGAGATGGACTGGACAAGCTCAATGGCTTTGATCATCAGTTCCGGTTCGGTCTTCTCGGGTTCGACGCTGGTCACGCCGACATTGATGTCGAGAATGTGGGCCCCGGCTTGTACCTGGGCGAGGGCGTCGCGTTCGACGCGGCTGAAGTCGCCCGCTTCCATCTCGGCGGCCAGTTTCTTGCGGCCGGTGGGGTTGATGCGCTCACCGATGATGACAAACGGCTGATCCGGGCCGATGATGACGGTCTGAGTGGTTGACTTTACAACGGTCTGCATGTTGATTCTCCGTGCAAACTTGATGGCTGAATATTGGTTAGATTTCTGGTGTCTGGGCCGTCTCCGGCTGACGAGATTTGGGGAGTGGGAGATCGGCGGCACTTGCCAATCGCTTAATCTCAGGCCGAAGGCCGAACCCCTCTGCAAACCCACTGAGCCGCCTGTCTATGAGTAAGACTAACTCGACTTCAGGCTGACTCTAATTCCGAAACAGATACCCAGCCCGGCGGAAGCTCCATGTCGGTTCCATTCGCCATGTTGATCCAGGCGGATGAACCCTGGAGCGCCCGATTGACGGGCGGTTGAATATCGCTGATCTCGTGGGCGTAGATGCCGTTTTGGCTGCGCTCCCATGCCTGAACCCAGATACAGGGAAGCTCGGGAATGACCTCGCAGTGGCCATCCTCACGGACGCCGCCGCACGGGCCATTGCGCAGGTTTTTGGGGCAGTTCATGGGGCAGGTCATGCCGGTGCTGTGTAGGATGCACTGTCCGCACATCTGGCAGTTGAACATGTACCCCTTACTGACCTCTTCGACGCCGATCAGCAGGCGTTCCGAAGTGCGGGGCGCGATCCGATTCATCAGTGGATACAGTGCCATCATTACGAGCTTAGCAAAGTCGTAGACCCGCTCTAAAAAGCGTACACGATCCTTGAGCCATTCACTGCCGGGGTAGCGTCTTCCCTCTTTCATCATGACTGACATGACGTCCCTCGTCTAATCCTTCGTGATTGAGTTTCCCGATTCTAGTCCCGAACACGAACTGATAGAGCAGTTCATCTCGCCGTTGCCAAGTATAACATTGGTTGGCAGGGAATGTAATCTTCATTACGGGAGGATAACCGATGGAGAGTGCGTTGTTCGGCCATTCGAATTGTCTCGTGAGTTTCCAATATCCGTTGCGATTCCGCCAAAGTAGGCTACACGGAAAAGCGGAGAACCGCAACAGTTCAGAATCCGGTTTTTGGACTGTCTCTTTAGTGGCACCGCGCAGGGCCAGTATGATAAGATCGTAGCAAGGGCGATCATGGCCGCTATGTTTGTGGCTGTTCTAAATTGGCGCTCCAGTATGCCGGCCATAAGCGAGACAAAGTGGCGCAGACCGACGGGCGCTGATCGGCTATGGACCACCGCCAAAACCGTAGGACGCGACCCTTGTGGTCGCCCGCTGAGCACGGTGGCTGCTGGTTGAATAACAAGGGCGGTAGTCGAAATAGGAGAACAACGCCATGAGAAGTTCAGTGGACCCAGCCGGCCATCTTCGATATCGCGCAATGGTAGTCGAGGAGGACGACGCGGCTCAAGGTGGCTTCACTCGCTCGATCCAAGAGCGGAGTGTGTCCGATCTGCCCGACGGCGACCTGCTGGTCAAGGTGCTCTACTCGTCGATCAACTATAAGGATGCCCTCTCGGCGACAGGCAACCGCGGTGTGACGCGCCGCTATCCGCATACGCCTGGCATCGATGCCTCCGGTCTGGTCGTCGCCAGTCGAGTCGATTCCTTCGCCGCCGGAGACGAGATCATCGTGATCGGCCATGATCTGGGCATGAATACGGCAGGCGGTTTTGGCCAGTATGTACGTGTGCCCGCGGACTGGGCAGTGCCCTGCCCCACGGCAATGTCGTTGCGTCAAAGCATGATCTACGGGACAGCAGGCTTTACCGCAGCCATGTGTCTTCAGCAATTGTTGGCGCATGGTGTTTCGCCGGAGAAGGGGCCTATCCTGGTCACCGGCGCCACTGGAGGCGTCGGCAGCATAGCCGTAGCATTGCTGGCCGGCCAGGGCTTCGAAGTTGTTGCCGCCACCGGCAAGGCTGAGTCTGAAGGCTTCCTCAGGGAGATGGGCGCGGCGTCGGTTGTCTCACGCGAGGAGGTGACGGATGTCTCGCGGCCCCTGTTGCGTGAGCGCTGGGCCGGTGTGGTCGACACCGTCGGCGGCGAGATGTTGGCTACAGCTATCGCTTCGACGCAACATAGCGGCTGCATTACCTGTTGCGGACTGGTTGCTTCGCCCGACCTGGTGACAACGGTCTATCCCTTCATCCTCCGTGGTGTGACATTGGTCGGCATCGATTCAGTTGTCTGTGAACCTGCCAAGCGGGCTGAGTCGTGGGGCAAGCTGGCGACCGAGTGGCGTGTTGAGCGGCTTGATTCGCTTGCCCGCGAAGTCTCACTAGACCAACTCTCGCCGGAGATCACACGGATTCTGTCCGGAAAACAGCAGGGTCGCGTGGTGGTGAACCTTTGGGCATAGGCTCGCTTGGCCGGCCTACACGTCATGCGCTGCTTCAAAGAATCAGGAGATCTTATTTCCATGGATAACGAACGGGGCGTTGGACAAGCGCTGAAAGGGAAAGTCGCACTGGTGACCGGTGGCGCTGGTGGTATTGGCGCCGCCATCTGTCGCCATTTGGCCGATGCCGGTGCAACTGTCGTTACGACCTACAGTTCGAATGGCGCGCGAGCAGAAGCCTTGGTGCGCGAGCTGCCTGGCGACGACCATCTTGCTGTACAGATGCAAGTTGACGACAGCCCATCCATTGCCGACGTAGCCTCACAGGTGACTGAGCGGATGGGTCGTCTGGATATCCTGGTCAACAACGCGGGCACGACACGTTTTGTGCTGCACGACGATCTGGACGATCTAGACGACGATACAATTGACCGCATTTTTCGCGTGAACCTGCGCGGCGCTTTTGCCTGCACCCGAGCCTTCAGGCCGCTTCTGTCGGCCCGCGGCGACGGCCTTGTCGTCAATATTTCCTCGATTGCCGGAACTATCGCCTATGGCAGCAACGTAGCCTACTGTGCATCCAAGGCGGCGCTGGACAACATGACTGTTTCGCTTGCTCGGGCACTAGCCCCTGATATCCGCGTCGTCGCCATTGCGCCCGGCCTGGTCGACGGCGAGTATGCGCGCAGCTTTGACCCCGCGTGGCGCCAGGCTCAGATCGACATGACGCCGTTGCAACGATTGACCCTGCCCGCCGATGTGGCCCGGGCATTGATCGCGACTGCGACCTTGTTGACGCATTCGACCGGCATCGTCGTCCCGGTCGATGGCGGTCGCATCATTGTGTAGTTGTTAGGATCCATTTTGGGTTGACGTCTGATGGCTCTTTGGGGTTCCATATGGCCAGTCCGTGGAACGTGACGAACGGAACGTGAAGATGGTCAGCCACATTCTACGTTTCGCGTCGTACATCTTTATCAACCTCATGGATACCCAAGGGTCCGTTTGATTTTGGAAGAGCGAGCTTCTGCCCATGCGTACAGCGCGTCTAGTCTTCAACCCACATGCAGGCTCTTGGGAATGGGCGCGTATCATCGATGCCTTCTTAGCGTTTTGGCGTCACCGCGGTTGGGCCGTGTCGTTGACGCCGACTGAGTACTCTGGACATGCGATCGAACTGGCCAAACGGGCTGCATGCGAGGAGGTTGAACTCGTCTTCGCTGCCGGTGGCGACGGCACGTTGAACGAGGTTGCCAATGGCCTCGCCTATTCCGACACAATCATGGCGCCATTGCCGCTGGGAACGGCCAACATTCTCGCCAAAGAGCTATCGATTCCAACACCTAGCATGATGAGAACGGAGTGGTGGACCGATATGCTCAACTCGTTGGCCGGAGGGCTTGTGCAGCGCATGGATCTTGGCCACAGTGATAGCGGGTCCGGCGCCAACAAGCACGGTGTTGACAAGCACGAGGACAGTGACAGCAACGGTGTTGGCGGGCGCTATTGGATTCTCTGGGCGAGTGCCGGTGCAGATGGTTTCGTGGTCGACCGGATTGAGCCGCGCACACCCAAAGACAAGCGTTTTGGCATGTTGGGCTACGCAGCCAAGGTCGCCTGGTTCCTGCCGGCTTTCAAAGGGATATCCGGGCAGGTGATTGTAGACGATCAGGTATTCAGCGGCGACTTTCTGATGGTCAATGTGAGCAATTGTCGCCGCTATGCGGCCGGCGATTTTAATCTCAATCGGGGCGGCGTGCTTGATGACGGCTTGTTTGAAGTGTGGATCTTCCGTGGCAAGCGCTGGCCGATGTTGTTGCGCTATTCAATCGTTGTAGGGCTGGACGGCCAGTCGTTTGATCCCAACATCGAGCGGATCCAGGGCAAGCATGTCCGTATTGAAACCACTGCGCCAGCTCCCTTCCACCTTGACGCGGAGCCGGGCGGCTCCACACCTCTGGAGTGCACCATTCAGCCGGGCGCGCTGACGGATCCTTGTGCCGGCATCCACCCAAAAAGGCCTGTTTGCCAGGACGGGGACGCCTATGGAGACGCTCTAAGAACGTTTGCTTCAAGCGCTTTCGTGTAGGGTACTACGTTGTTTCTTCGACCCCATCGTCTTGGTCGCCATCTGCACCTTTGCTTTTGGGCTGCCATGGCCAGCGACCCTCTAGCTCGACAATCAACGACCATCCGAGGAAGATTCGGATCAATACCAGAACGCCGAGAACCAATACGCTCTCAGCCGTCGTGTCTAGCGCGACGGTCTTGATGATGTCGGCCGCGACAAGGATCTCCAAGCCGAGGAGTAGGGCTCGTCCAAGTGTCTCGCGATAGGCGTTGAAGCGTTCATCCAACACTTTGTGAGAAAAAAACATGTGCTTCAGATATTGAAGCAGTCCACCGAATATGGCGATAAGGATGATGCTGACAGCAAGCACCTCGATGATAAGTGCTGCTGCCGATATCAGATCGAGGATATTGGCCTCAATAGTCTGGTGCATGGCGTCTGTTCACTTGATTAGATCTGATGCCGGCTAGGGATTGATGGTGTACATCATGCCCGCATCCAAGATCGCTGTCAAGCAGAAGGACACTGTGTGGTTTGACCGGAGTAAACCAACAAAAGGTACGGCTGGACAAAGTGCGCACCTCGCATCCAGCCGTACCTCATTTCGAGCATATCAAATCCCGTTGGATCGAATTTCCCAAGTGCGGTGGGTGGCAGGCCATTGACGGACTGTCACCCACCGCTCAAACGCCCCCACTCATGATGGGCTGCCCAGTGTAGGCCTAGGGTGGGAAATGCCTACTTGCGCACAGTCTGCATGAACTCGTTGCGCAGATCGCGGTCGGTCTTGAAGACGCCACGCATTGCGCTCGTCAAGGTGGTGCTATTTTGCTTCTGAACACCACGCATCATCATGCAGAAATGAGCTGCCTCGGCGGCGACGGCAACGCCTTTGGGTTCAAGGATCTCTTCCAGGGCATTGGCAATTTCATTGGTTAGCCGTTCTTGGACCTGCAACCGGCGTGCAAAAACATCGGCAATACGTGCCAACTTGCTAAGTCCAATTACCTTACCATTGGGTATGTAGGCAATATGCATCGTCCCGTAAAAGGGCAACATATGGTGTTCGCAGAGCGAGTAGAACTCGATATCCTTGACCACGACCATTTCCTGACCATCGTCCTCAAAGACGGCATTGTTGACCACCTCTTCCATGGACATTTCGTATCCACTGGTCAGGAAGTCCATCGCCTTGGCCACGCGCAACGGTGTGCGCAACAGACCGTCGCGTTCCGGGTCTTCTCCAACGCGCACTAGCATCTGTTCGATCAATCCCTCAAACTCAGGATCGTAGGATTCACTCTGCTTGACTGCGATGGCCTGAAGACTCTGTTCGTTGCCGGCCGCACCATTGCCGTTGGACCCATTGCCGTTGCGTCCGTTTCCGATCACCTCTTTTACTCCGTTGGAAAGGTATCCATTGCTAGTTAGCACACCACTGCCCGCCGATCCATTCTGGCCATTATGATCATTGCTTGATTCTTGGAAATTCATAATTTTATGTCCTCCGTGTTTTTAGCGGCCAGTCGACGAGCGATCTGTGCCAGTGTGTCGCCGGTCAATGGGTGGATCCAAGCCGGCGCAACGTCTGCGAGCGGTACAGCGACATGCGGGTAGCGAACAATGTCCGGATCCGGGACTTGGCTTCCCTCAAGGTCGAGTACGGAATCGCCGTAGAGCGCAATGTCGAGATCAATGGGTCGGGCTGCGAATTTATCGTCGGTTCGAACTCGTCCCAGACTACCTTCCACAGAGCGCAGAAAAAACCGTAGCTGCTTGAACGTGAGATCGGTCTCAATTAAGACGGCTACGTTGTGGAAGTCTTTCTGCCCGGTGGGCGTTCCATCAGCTCCAATTGCTTTCGTCTCAAAGACCGAACTGACCTTCATGCAGCTTATCTCGGGCTGAGCCTCAAGGGCACGCAGCGCTGCGGAGATGTTTTTTTCTTTCTCGATATTTGAACCCAGCGAGATCAATGCTTCGATCATAATTGCAGATCCTCAACCTGTGAAACTCGCATCTACTGTTCAAGTAACTCCATTCTCGTGCGGTAGATAGTCAAGCCGACCGACTGTGAAAATCGAACAGCACCAGGTTTTTCCACCGTCAATTCGACCGCATGGATTCGCTCATCTGTTTTCAAGCAGATGAGGGCCAGATCTGCTGCAAGCTTTTCAACCAGGAGCGGCTCATTCTCTTCGATGTGGGCAATCATTGCCTTGGCGGCTGTGCGATAGTTGACTGTTTCTGCGATATCGTCGCTGGCTCCCGGTGCTCGTGTATCTGCCCAGAAGGTTGCGTTGACCAGGATATCTTGGCGGTTTCGGCGTTCTTCCGGGTTTATGCCTACGATCCCACGTACTAATAGGTTTCGGATAAAGATACGATCCAAATTCTTTTCTTGCTGCATGAATCACGTAGCCCTAACATTCTGATTTTCTGCTCTCTTGCACCTCCGGTTTGGTCTCACTCTAGTTTTTGATCATCGATTGCGATGGTCAAGAGCTTGACGTTTCCTCGAGCACAGACTTGCGTGAGGCACTGTGTTTTTCAATTTTACTTTCCGATTTCATTATGCATTACTCCAGACAACGTTACTGTGTGAAACCTTACATTTCCTTGAAAATACTTGTGCAAAATATGTCCAAATGGTGATTATTTCTTGCTCTGCTTTCGTAAAATCAATCTCTTGCGGTCTTCGTGTTGACGCGAAGGCCTCTTCTTGACGACCGCCGCCTTTCATCTATTTAGTGGGGAAACACCCTTATGGGAACGATTCGAGCAGCTTCAGGCTTGCTTGCACGATGTCAGCCTGTTGCGATTCTCTACTGATTTTTGCTGGATTGTCACCTTTCTGCTCACCGTACCATCCGAATTGGGCATGGTTTCCGCCTTCGATGGCTGTCCACATAGTCTGCGGAGGTAGCAGATTTTCGGATTGCTCGATATCTTCGAGCGATACAAGCCCATCCACTGTACCGAAAATCGATGCGACGGCAAGATCGGTTTCGGCTGCCAGTGAACTGCCTTCGGTGGGGTAGGATGCCCATAGAATCAGTGCATCAATCGCGTCGGCGTGACGGGCTGCGTAGGTTGCTGCCATGCTGCCGCCGAGGGAGTGCCCGCCGATTGCCCATCGATCGATTTCAGGATAGGCGGCTATCACCTCATCGGCACGATTCGGTGCGAGAACCGCCAGATTCAGCGGCATTGGCACAATGACGACTGTGTAGCCGGCCTCGGCAATTGCTCGCGCGGGGGGTGCGTAGGCTCGTGGATCCACTTTGCCTCCGGGGTAGAAGATGAATCCTGCCTCAGCGTCCATATCCGTTGGCTCAAAGACGATCCAGGGATCGGTTTGTACCGAAACCGTATTGGACGACTCCAGCGCTATGAGCGCTTCGGGCATCGGCATGGCGGTATCCGAAACCCATTGATAGGCCAGGATGGATGCCACCAACAGGAGACCCAGAATTCCAAATCCGAGTCCCCACCAGATCTTGCGACGATTTTTCATCTGGACATTTCCTATTGAGGACCAACACCCGCCACGGGAGTGGAGCGGCGTTGAAATAGAGAAGAGAGAGACCGCCCGGCTGGCTCACTTAGCCAGCCGGTGCACATAAGGTGATGCGAATGAACATAATGTGCATTCGGCGTGATCTTATGGTACGCTACGTTCAACATTGATTCCCATACACTCTGACACAATAATAGCGCTGCAACATCATGGCTGACAAAAAAAAGACCTGGGCTAATCGGCAGATCATCTGGGGATGGGTATTCCTGATCTCCATGACCCTTTTCTTGTTCTATCTACTTCTTACAGTTTGGCTGCCCCGCATGTCTGACGCAGAATCTCCTGCCTCTGCCATCGATCAAACCCCTTCATCATCAGTCGTAATCGAAGGCGCCGTGCCGCCTGCCAAGGCCACTGCACTTGCCGAGGCGCAGGCGACGCTTAGCGTCGCCGCTCAGCAGCCCGTTCAGGCAGCGGCCTCTGTCAGGGAGGCTGCACAGACGGTGATGGCCGTAACTGCGGAGTCGTTCCAAACGCCCGCCGTGGAAGCAACCCAGGTTGCCTCTGTGTCTGGAGGGACCGAAGACGCTTCAGACGAGTCGAACAAGGTAGACGCAGAATCGACCTCGCCTGCACTTGGATGGGTGGACTGGGTGCTCAGCGCCATACCGGGGCTGACCGCAATCTTGTCATTCGTCGGCCTGGTCTTTAGCAGCATCATGAAGTGGCGCAGCGATCTCCAGGATGTCGGCCACAGCAGCGTCGAGTATGAGCGGGAGCGACTTCAGTTTGAAATGCAAAAACAGCGCTTCGAATTGGACCGAGCTCATCAAGAGGCGCTGCTGGCGCAGCAACGGCAAGAACTCGCACTGGAGCGAGAACGGCTTGAGCTTGCACTGATGCGACAGAAAGCAAGGCTGGAAGCCGCTTCCGATGCAGAAGAGTCTCGCGGCGAATTTAACGCCGTCTCTTTGGAAGCTTAACCAAAGAACATTGGTACAGGTCAAGCTCAAGCTGCGGCTACCCCTTTGCCTTTAGCCATACCATTTTGGAAAGCTCGAATAGAGAGGTCAATAACAGGTCGATCAAAAACAGTGGCGGGGGTCCAGCTATCTGATAGCTGGACCCCCGCCACTGTTTTCTTGTGGTTTTTCATCAACCGTTCAAAAAATCATGTGCAGAAGACCCAGCCTGCAAGGTTCACAGACTGGAAACAGCAAGCCCTAGCGATCTATGGCCCCCAATCGATCATCTGCGCAGCGTCGAACCCGTACTCGATAGAAATATCGATAGGCAACGGGCGTTGGTTGCTGCCGTCGGCATTCATCACCCAGATGCGCCATTCGCCCGCTTCATGGTTTGCCTCACGGTTACTCAAAAAGACAATGTGTTGCCCGTCAGGACTCCAGGCAGGGGTCACGTTAGACGGCAGTGCGTCGACGAGCGTGAACTCAGGCCGGGTCAGTGCTCTGCGGCCTGAGCCGTCTGGATTGATCGTGTAGATTTCCCAATGGCTGGCCTCGCGTTGATCGAAGACAATCTGCCCGCCATCCGTCTGCCAGTCCGGATCGTGGTGATACTGCTTGAGGATATCGAAATAGACGAGTTCCGTTTCGGCATCGGGTCGATCCTGAGTAATCTGGATGCCGGCTCTTGACTGGTAAACGATTCCGTTTTCGCTCCAGTCGGGCGCTTTGGCCGTTGAAAGCGTGACCAGATCTTGGTAGTTGCTGCCGTCGACGTCGATACGGGCCAGGTGAAATTTACGCTCTTGCGTCTTGCGTAGATCGTCTATGTTCAATCCAGGCTTGTTGGCGTTGATCCATTCGATCTCCATGCACCGGCCATCGCTCAATACATAGCAATCAGTGAGTTCATCGCCACGCACAAAGACGATACGGGTTCCATCAGGACTCCACTTCGGTGAACGAAGCCAATCCCTCTCCCCAAAAATCTGTTGTTCGTTGCTGCCGTCGGCGTTGATGATGTAGACGCCATTTGCATTGTTGCTACGTGTGAAGGCGATCCGCCTGCCGTCTGGGCTGAGCGCCGGGTCGATCCCAGTGGTGAGGAGCGACAGATGGCCGCTACCCATGTCGTAGAGATAGATGCCGTCCCCCCGCGGTTCTGGAAAACGAGTTTGCCGCCAAGCCCCGTCGGCCTTACCGAAAGCGTGGGATTTTTGGACTGTGATGCTGTCTCGCCGCCGATCTTTTGTGCCATCGCAACGTTTGGTTCTTTCGCGGCTGATTTCATCGTCGAAGAAGCACCGCTGGAAGAGGTGCCGTTGGAAGGGGCACTGTTGCCCAACGAAACGTAGTCAGCGCTAACCCAACCAGTTTCGGCTTCGTCGTTGCCTTCGGCAGACAACTCAATCTTTATCCATTTTCCATCGTCGCTCTTATCGAGGACGATATAGCGCTCGCCCGGCAGCGCTTTCGCAACGACTGGATTCTGGGAACCTGCGCCACTGCGTACATTGAGGCGGCTATCCTCGGTGATTACCGTGGCAGTGAGCGGGCTCGTTGTCGTATCAGAAATCGAAGCGGTGGATGCGGTCGTCTCGCTCGTGTCAACCGCCGACGATTGAGAATCATTCGACGGTTTCGGCGCCGGCAAGACCGGATCGATGGTCACTTTTTCGCTGGGGAGACGACTGCTGCGTACGACGATGATGGCATCACTAGGCGTCCATCCCGCCAACAATTGCTCGTCTTCAACGAAGAGCCACCTGTCATCATCGGATCGGGTGTAGATGGTGACGGCTGCGCCCGGTAACAACTCAGTGACGAGCTCGCCGGTCACCTTTTCCCAGACCTGCGCGCCGCCGCCGCCCACGACACCACTGAGCACGGGATCCGGCTCTGCTTGCGCCGAAGCCGAGTATGCCAGTAGCGGTTGTGGATTGACGATAGTCGGGCCAAGAACCAGGCTCGCCGTGACGAGTCCGAACAGCAGAGCGAATGATACTCGGCGCAATCGGCCGACAGGTTTGGGTCTCTTCTCAGCTACCCTCTGAAAGTGAACGATAAATGTCTGAACGATGAAACTCCAAAATAGGTGCGCGTTTTTCATTCTGCTAGTCACTGCTGGCGTCGCCTTCTGGCTGTTCTTCTTGTTGATCTGCTTGCTGATCTTCTGCGGCAAGGAAGCTGGCCGACGCCGTCATGCCAGGACGCACATTGTCAAGCGCTTCATCTGTGAAGAGGATTGTGACTGGAAAGGTCACTGAGCCGGTCTCAGTCTCGCTGACCGGGGCAATTCTCTCGACGATGCCGTTGTGGATACGATCTGGCAGAGCATAGAGGGAGATCGCTACCGGCTGGCCTTGGACCACCTGGGAAATGTCGGTCTGCTCAACATTGACGACCAGCTTGAGCTTGTTCATGTCGGCTAGTGTTGCGACGTGGCTGCCGGAACTGCCGCTCTGGCCGGGCTCTACACTCAGTTCAAGAATTGTGCCGTTGATGGGGGCGCGTACGGTTGCGTTCTGCAGGTTCAGCTCGGCTTGATCCAGGTCCAGAAGCGTCTTGCGTACGGTCAGTTCCGCCATGCGTACGTCTGCATCATCCGGTGCGCGCGTCAATTTGTCGAGAGCCGCTTCGGCAGCCGCTACCTGCGCCTGGGCGTCAGCCAATTCGGCGGGCGTGGGCTTCTCCTTGAGACGATTGTTTTCGTCTTCTGCAGATTGTGCCGAGCTCAACGCTGAAAGCAGATCGGCACGTTCCGTCGGCTTGCTCGCCTCTTGAAAGGCTGCTTTGGCTGCTTCGTAGGCGATGGTGGCCCGCTGCAGGTTGTCGGCGGCGTCGGTCGCCGCTGCCTCCGGTAGCCAAGCGATCTTGTCATACTCACGCTGCGCCTCTTGAAGATTGACTTCGGCCTGAGCCAGGGATGCCTGTGCCTGATTGATGCTGGCCTGGGTCGGACCTTCTGTCAGTAGTGTATACCGGGCCCACGCGGCCTCGACCTTGTTGGCCTGGGCCTGAAGTTCCTCATCAGTCGGCCCGGCGGAGACCAAGGCCAGGTTTTCTTTCGCCTGAAGCAGGTTGGCTTCGGCGACAGCTACGTCACTCTCTTCAGGTGTATCGGTCAACTCTTCCAGCCCAATCCTTGCGGTTTCAAGACCGATCTCCGCGCGTTCAAGTGCATCTTCCAACTGGCTGGTCTCCAGGGCCACAATGACGTCGCCTGCGTCTACCAGATCGCCGACCTGTGCCATGACGTCGTCTATCATGCCGCTGGTCTCAAGGACGACCTGATGACGTCCAATCAGTTCAACGCGTCCCACTGCAGTAAGATCCGGCGTAGCCGAAGCAGGATTGGATTCTTGAGGATCTGCAGACGCCTGTATGTTTGCGGCAGGGAGTATCAAGACGCCGATCCCGACAAATGTAAATACAAAGATGGTAAAAGCCACGCGGCGTAGTGTGAGATTCATCGAACCATTCTCCTGGCACATGAGATGTGCAATATTGCGCGGATGAGTTTGTGGAATAGACTTGTACCGGCGGCCTTTGCGGCTCGATTGCGAAAGCCACCGTACGATTGCATCATTATCTTAGGATTAGAGTTGGCTGTCAATTCGAGCCATTTTGCAGTCTGTCTTACCTCAAGCCGTCCGGGTGCATTTCGGATTCGGGGCGACAACGTGCCGGGGACGCTCCAGAAGACGTTGGCATGACCGAATTGGATTGGACCGTGCCCGGCACGTGAGATCCTGCCCCCAGCGTGAAATGCACCCAAGCCTTCTCCCATGCGTGCGAATCAAGTTTGATCGATGGTATCATAAGGGCCAGATCAATTGGCAGTAACTGCTGTGGAAGCGTGAATAACCACTAGAATAGGAGAAAATGATGAGTCAGAATCAAGATGTCGCAGGCTCGCTGACCGCTGAACTCAATGTCAGCTATGAAGATGCCATCCCTTTGGTGACTGAGGCGCTCAAGGTCGAAGGATTTGGCGTGCTGACCCAGATCGATATGAAGGCAACGCTCAAGGCCAAGATCGATGCAGACTTTCGCAAATACGTGATCCTCGGCGCCTGTAATCCCAAACTTGCCAATGCAGCGCTGAATGAGTCGCTTGACGTCGGGCTATTGTTGCCTTGCAACGTGATTGTCTACGAGGAGGGCGATGGCAGTGTCGTTTCAATCGTCGACCCGCTCCAGATGCTCGATGTATCTGATCGGCCCGAGTTTGCCGGAATCGCCAATGAAGCGCAGGCAAAGCTCCAGCGCGTTGCCAATTCCCTGAAGGCTTAGACTTTTCATCCCTCCCAAGCCCAAGTAACCGAATGTCTCGCGAGCCGGCGGAGTTCAACTCCGCCGGCTCGCCGCGCTCAGGTGTGCTGTCAGGTGAACCCTGTATGGGAGAACGATCACTATTTCGCAATCCTTGGCTTGATACGCATGAGCATCCCTGCCCGCCAGGCTTCGCTAGGCATAGCTCGGCGGGCAAGGATACTCGCCCTACGATAGGACACATTGAGAACTGTTGGGCCTGTATAGCATAAACTTGACACTGAGCCATACATCCATATACACTTCAATCATCTCTTTGCCCCCTCCCCAGGGGGGTGCGGGTAGGACTGTTTAGATTGGAGCGATGTTCATGTTAGATGACGTTACACGCAGGGCAGTTAGCCAACGACTGGCCAGTGCCGCCGGTCATATCAAGGGCGTTGAGCGCATGGTTGACGAGGATGCCTATTGCATTGACGTCATCAAGCAGATTCAGGCAGTTCAGGCCGCGCTCAACAAGGTCAACACGATCATTCTCGACAACCATTTGCGCACGTGTGTCACGACCGCCATCCAGGGGGACGATGCAGGTGAACGCGAGGCGGTTCTAGAGGAGATCACGAGTGTTTTTGTGATGACTAGCAAGTAGCGTCGGGTAAGAGAAACCGAGCAAGAAAAGGCGAACAAGCAAAAAAGGAGTCACAACCATGGCAAGCAAGACAGTCATCGTACCGGCCATTAACTGCGGTCATTGTACCAATACGATTGAGATGGAAGTGGGAGAGTTGGCCGGCGTGACGCGCGTCAGCGCTGATGTTGAGTCGAAGCAGGTCACCGTCGAGTGGCGTGAGCCGGCCGATTGGGCACAGATCGAGTCTCTGCTGCTGGAAATCGATTTTCCACCTGAGCGGTAGAAAGCCCGACATCCAGAGGCCGTAGCCACAGAGCATGAGCTTGATCCCTACTGAAGCTGCGAAGTATTGCAGGTGAGGCGGGTTATGGAGAGAATCAATGGCCGAACTGAAACAATTGACCGTCCCTGTTATCGGCATGACCTGCGCGAACTGCGTGGCTGCCGTAGAACGCAACGCTAAGAAGGTTGATGGCATAGACGAGGCGTCCGCCAACTTTGCCAGCGAAAGGCTGACCATCAGCTACGATCCAGCAGTGGTGTCGACCCATGATGCCGTTGAGAATGTTGTGCAGCGGGTCGATAGAGCCGGTTACCAAGTGCCGACCGCCACAGCTGAACTGCCATTGCTGGGCATGACGTGCACCAACTGCGCCAATACCATCCAACGTCGGCTCAACAAGCTTGACGGCGTGCTGGACGCGTCGGTCAACTTCGCCAGCGAACGCGCCAGCGTGCGCTATGTGCCCGGCGTGGTGACTCAGGGCGAGTTGGTCGCAGCGGTACGCAAGGCCGGCTTTGATGTGGTTGAGGCGTCTGATGACGAGATTGAGGATGCCGAAGCGGCGGCGAGACAAGCGGAAATCCGGCACCAATGGAAGCGCCTCGTTGTCGGCGTTGCCTTCACGACCCCTCTCTTCCTGATCAGCATGGCACGTGACTTTGGTCTGCTTGGTGTGTGGGCTCAGGCAAACTGGGTCAATTGGTTCTTCTTTGCCTTGGCAACCCCCGTCCAGTTCTATGTGGGATGGGACTACTATACCGGGGCCTACAAATCGCTGCGCAACGGCAGCGCCAATATGGATGTGCTGGTGGCCATGGGATCTTCGGTCGCCTATTTCTACAGTGTCGCCGTGTTGATCGCGCTGACGGCTGGGTCCATGGCGCTCGGCCATCACGTCTATTTTGAGACGTCGGCCATGATCATCACGCTCATTGTGGTGGGCAAGCTGATGGAGGCTCGCGCCAAAGGACGGACCAGCGAAGCGATCAAGAAGCTGATTGGTATGCAGCCTAAAACTGCACGCGTCATTCGCCAGGATGCTCAGCAGCAGCCCGTCGAGTTGGACATCCCAATCGCCGAGGTGATGACAGGGGACACTGTCATCGTGCGCCCAGGCGAAAAGATTCCAGTGGACGGAATCGTCCTTGACGGGCGTTCAACCGTGGACGAGAGCATGATCACGGGCGAGAGCTTGCCGGTCGAAAAGGTGCAGGGCGACGAGGTCATCGGCGCGACGATCAACAAACAAGGGCTGCTCAAGTTTGAGGCTACGCGGGTCGGCAAGGAGACGGCACTGGCCCATATTATCAAGTTGGTCGAACAGGCTCAAGGGAGCAAGGCGCCCATCCAGCGGGTCGTCGATCAGGTCTCGGCCTACTTTGTACCGGCCGTCATTCTGTTGGCCCTGGCAACCTTCGCCATCTGGATGATGGCCGGGGCCGGCTTCGTTCCAGCCTTGTTGCGCCTGGTCGCCGTCCTCGTCATCGCTTGTCCGTGCGCCATGGGGTTGGCGACGCCGACTTCGATCATGGTGGGTGTAGGGAAAGGGGCCGACTACGGCATCCTATTCAAGAACAGCGCGGCGCTGGAAGAGGCACACAAACTGGATACGATCGTGCTTGACAAGACCGGGACGATTACGAAGGGCGAACCGTCGGTGACGGACATCTTGATAAGCGAAATGGTCGAGGAGCAGAGATCGAAGAACGGCGGCGGCGATGTCAAGTCGAGTTCGGATCTTCGCTCTTCGCTGCTTCGTCTTGCGGCCTCTGCTGAGCGTGGCTCCGAGCATCCGCTGGGCGGATCGATTGTTCGTGCTGCGAACGAACAAGGGTTGATGCTGGAAGAGCCGGCGGATTTCGAAGGGATTGCCGGATATGGGATCGCCGCCACGGTCGATGGGCGTCGGGTGCTCGTCGGCAACCTGCGACTGATGGAACGTGAACGCATCCAGTTGAATGGGCTGGAAGCCGAGGCTGAAGCCCTGCAAGGCGAGGCAAAGACTGCCATGTGGCTGGCCGTTGATGGACAGGCCGGTGCGGTCATCGGGGTGGCTGATACGATTAAGGATGGGTCAATTGAAGCTGTTCAGGAGATGCACGACCTCGGTCTGACTGTGGCCATGATGACAGGCGACAATCGGGCGACGGCCGATGCCATAGCCGCCGAAGTTGGGATCGATCGGGTCTTTGCAGAGGTGTTGCCGGGCGATAAGGCCGGCTACGTCAGTCAACTCCAGGTCGAAGGCTTCAAGGTGGCCATGGTCGGTGACGGCATCAACGATGCGCCCGCACTCGCCCAGGCCGATGTAGGCATGGCCATCGGCACCGGCGCCGATGTTGCCATGGAGACGGCAGATGTGACGCTCATGCGCGGCGATCTGCGCAGCGTCCCCCAGGCCATTCATCTTTCCCGAGCAACGATGCGCAATATCAAGCAGAATTTGGGCTGGGCCTTCGGCTACAATATTGCCTTGCTGCCCATCGCCGCCGGCGTTCTTGCCCCGTTCGAATGGGCTCCGGACTTCCTGCGCCAACTCAGTCCCATCCTGGCTGCCGGCGCCATGGCCTTCTCCAGCATCAGTGTCGTGAGCAATTCACTTCGCCTACGTCGGTTGAAACTGTGAGTCGACTGCTACATAAATCCCCGCTTACTTTGTTGAACGACGAAAAAACCTCCACTTAGGCTTTTCCAAAATCGTGACTTTACGAAAGTTGGCAAAGCCTCAAGCCATTCCAGGCAAAGATTTCCTTGCAACGGTTATTTATTTCTCTGGAATGGCCTGAGTCCCAAGCAATCACAGGACATTTGACCCTTCTTTTTAGGTCAGATGTCCCTGTTTGCGCGTTGTAATTCAGGCTATGCTACAAATGCTGATATGATTCCCTTAGCTTCGAATTGAAAGATCGTCGGGCGTCGTCGAATACCCGGTATGTAGCAAAACGGTGGCCAATTACCTCTCAGAATTTTGAAGTTGACAACTGAAAACTCAAATACCCCCTGAACAGGAAAGGGAGGTGTACGATTGCACAAGCAACATGTTTGGGTGAGGGCGCTACTGCTTGTGGCATTCTTGCTCAGTCTGACCGCGTGCAGTTCAGATCAGTCTGCCTTGGGCAACCGAGTCGAGGCCGCGGAACAGCGCTCGATCCAGAACAAGGGCTCAGATACGTTGGTCAACCTTGCCCTGGCTTGGGCTGAGCGCTATCGCGAGATCGAGCCGAATGTCTCTTTGGCTGTGACGGGCGGCGGCTCGGGCACAGGAATTGCTGCACTGATCAACGGCACGGTCGATATCGCCAACGCGTCCAGGGCCATGAAGGAGAATGAGATCGTAGCCGCTCAAGAGAATGGCTTCGACCCCCAGGAGTATGTCGTCGCCATCGACGCCCTGGCTGTCGTCGTCAACCCGGAGAACCCGGTTGACAAGCTGACAATCGATCAACTCTCCGACATTTTCACCGGGCGGGTTACAAACTGGAAAGATGTAGGCGGCAACGATGCCCCAATCATCGTCGTGTCACGGGAGACGAACTCGGGTACGCATGTCTACTTTCTGGAAGAGGTTGTGCGCAAAGGGGACAAGGAGAACACTGACATTTTTGCCCCCCAGACCCTGTTGATGCCTTCCTCTGTCGGCATCACGAGCGAGGTGCAGCGCAACCCCAACGCCATCGGCTATGATGGTCTCGGCTACGTCGATCCGGCGCATGAAAAGCTGATCGCAGTCGCCGTGAATGACGGCGACCCCTATGTCGGTCCCTCTGTCGAAACCGGCGCTGACGGAAGCTATCCCATCTCACGTGCCCTCTACATGTACACGGCCGGCGAACCTGATGAGACCATTCAGACCTACCTGGATTGGGTGCGTAGTCCATCCGGGCAGGAGACCGTTATCGACCTAGGCTTCGTGCCATTGCCACAGGAGTAACAGACCATGACAATCGCTGAGGAGTCTACGCCGACGGCCATTCAGCCGGTCGCATCGACTCCACAATCGGGCGGCATCCGCTGGGGCGAGCTACTCGTCGAAACGCTGATTCGGGTTGCCGGCATCTCGACCATCATCATCATTGCACTGATCTTCATCTTCTTGCTGCGCGAGGGAATCCCTGCACTCTTGGATATTCCCCTGCGGCAGCTTTTTGGTACACGCTGGTATCCAATCGAAGGCATGTTCGGACTGGTGCCGTTGCTGGTCGGCTCATTGATCGTGACCTTGCTGGCTGTGGCTATCGCTGTGCCCTTGGGCCTGATCACGGCCATCTATCTCGGCGAAATTGCCCCGGTCTGGCAGCGGGAAATCCTCAAGCCGCTGATCGAAATGCTGGCCGGCATTCCGTCCATCGTCCTGGGCTTTCTCGGCTGGGTGCTGCTGGCGCCGCTGATTCAGCGAGCCGGCGCTCCTACCGGACTGACTGCGTTTACGGGCGCGTTGATCCTGGCCTATATGTCATTGCCGACCATCATCAGCATCTCAGAGGATGCACTGTATGCCGTCCCCAAGGAATATCGGGACGGCGCTTTGGCCATTGGGGCCACCAAATGGCAGACCATCTGGCGGGTTGTGCTGCCGGCTGCTCGCTCCGGACTGGTCATCGCCGTGATGCTGGGCGTGGCGCGGGCCATTGGGGAGACCATGGCGGTGATGATGGTCACCGGCAACGCTGCCAATATCCCCGGCCTCAGAACAGGCGTCATCTTCCAGCCTGTGCGCACCATGACAGCGACAATCGCGGCCGAGATGGGCGAGGTGGCCCAGGGCAGCCTACACTACAGCACGCTCTTCGCCATCGGTATCATACTCTTCCTGATTACGTTCGCCATCAACTCTCTGGCGGGAAAACTGGTGGGCGCACAAGTCTCACGTAGGTCACGAGGAGGGGGGCAGCTATGACCCGTCAAGCGACAAACAAGATGGCGATGGTGATGATCTCCTTTGTTTCCACCATCGTCGTCATTCCCATCGTCCTGGTGATCGCGATGGTCTTCTGGCGGGGCCTGCCGGCGTTGAGCTGGGAGTTCCTGACCCAGCCGCCCCGAAACGGTATGACGGAAGGCGGGATCATGCCGGCGTTGCTCGGCACGATCATTTTGACCTTTGTCACTGCCATCGCAACCTTTCCGCTGGCAATCGCCGCTGCCATCTATCTGGCCGAATATGCCGGTGACAACCGTCTGACACGCGCTGTGCGCATGGCCATTGTCAATCTGGCCGGCATTCCGTCCATCGTATATGGGCTCTTCGGGCTGGGCATGTTCGTGCTCTTCCTCGGCATGGGAACGTCGATCATTGCCGGGGCGCTGACATTGGGCATCCTCACATTGCCCGTTGTCATTAGCACGGCAGAAGAGGCGATTCTGGCTGTTCCTCAGTCATTCCGCACTGTGAGTCTGAGCCTGGGAGCGACCCGCTGGCAGACCATCCGACATCAGGTTCTGCCGCAGGCCATGCCCGGCATCATTACCGGCATCATCCTGGGGCTTGGTCGTGCAGCCGGCGAGACTGCACCGATTCTCTTTACTGTGGCTGCCTTCTACTTGCCGGAGTTGCCCAATTCGTTGTTCGACCAGACAATGGCGCTGCCCTACCATCTCTATGTCATCTCGACACAGGTGCCGGGTATGCCCTTGGCTATCCAATTTGGAACTGCACTTGTCCTGCTGCTGATCGTGCTCTCGCTGACACTGATCGCAACGCTCGTGCGGACCCGCATGCGTCGCCGTCGGGAGTGGTGAGCCATGGCTGAGCCAATTATCTCTGTTGAGAATCTCTTTTTCACCTACGAAGATCAGACCGAGGCGCTGCGCGATGTGACCCTCGATATTCAGCCCAACGAAGTCTTTGTTCTCTTCGGGCCGGCGCGTAGCGGAAAATCGACCCTCTTGCGTCTCTTCAATCGTCTATCGGACCTGGCTGAAGGGGCGACCCACCACGGTTCGGTGCTTTTTCGCCGGCAGGATGTCTTTGATCGTAAAGTCGATGTCTATGGGCTGCGACGACGTATTAGCATGGTCTTCGCGATTCCAACGCCGTTGCCGGGCACCATCTATGACAACCTAACCTACGGGCCCAGGATGGCGGGCATCCGCAATCAGGCCGAACTTGATGAACGGGTCGAGCGCTCGCTGCGCCAGGCAGCTCTTTGGGATGAGGTCAAGGATCGGCTAGACTCATCGGCATTTGCATTGTCGGGCGGCCAGAAGCAGCGACTATGCATTGCCCGTAGCCTGGCTCTCGAACCGGAAGTGATCCTGCTGGACAATCCGACCTCCGGCCTTGATCCGATTTCGACAGCGACGGTTGAGAATTCTCTCTTCGAACTGAAGGAGCGCTACACCATCGTGATGGTTCCGCATAGCGTACAGCAGGCCGCACGCGTTGCTGATCGAGCGGCTTTCATGCTCGACGGCAACCTGATCGAGATGGGCGACGCCGGCAAGATGTTCGTCAGTCCAACCAATCAACAGACTGAAGACTATATCACGGGGCGCTTCGGGTAACCGGCTATGAAAACGACAGACATGATGAACGGACAATCATGAAGACTAAAATTGACGTTAGCGATTTCAGCTTCTTCTATGGCGATTTTCAGGCCTTGAAGAATCTGAATATTCCACTCTATGAGAATCAGATCACGGCGCTGATCGGTCCATCCGGTTGTGGAAAGTCAACCTTTCTGCGTTGCCTGAATCGGATGAATGATACGATTGCCGGCACACGCGCTGAAGGCAAAATCACCTTTGATGAGCGCGACATCTATGGGCCGGATGTCGATGTGGTAGAATTACGTCAGCAGATCGGCATGGTCTTTCAGCGGCCAAACCCCTTTCCACAGAGCATCTACGACAATGTTGCTTTCGGTCCACGCGTATTGGGCATGGCCAAAAACGGCGCTCTGGATGATTTGGTCCGCCAGAGTCTGGTTGATGCGTCGCTTTGGAACGAAGTAGAGCATCGCCTGGGAGATTCTGCCCTGGACCTCAATCCAGGACAGCAGCAGCGTCTCTGCATTGCCCGTACGGTCGCCGTCAAGCCCGATGTGATTCTGATGGACGAGCCCTGTTCGGCTCTTGATCCAGTGGCGACGTTGAGTGTGGAAGATCTGATGCGCCGGCTTGCCACGGACTACACCATAGTCATCGTCACCCACAATATGCAGCAGGCAGCGCGTGTTTCCAACTATACCGGATTTTTCTGGCTTGGCGAGTTGATCGAGTTCAACGACACGATTGAGCTTTTCCGCAGTCCCAAGGAAGAACTAACCGAGGCATACATCACAGGACGTCGCGGCTGATTGCGGGCGACGATAACGGCCATCCGCCGCGACGTGGAGGCAAAAGGAGAAGGTTTGCATGCAACCTCGTGCTCATTTTGATCGGATGTTGGGCGAATTACGTGATGAAATCCTGCTCATGGGTAGCCGGGTGGAAGAAGAACTGGGACTGGCCCTGGAGGCGCTTGATGAATTGAGCGTCGAAAAGGCGAAGGAAGTCCGGGCGCTGGACAAGGGCATTAACCAGGCCAGGTATGACATTGAAGAGAAGTGCTTCACGCTGATTGTGACACAACAGCCGGCTGCCCGCGACTTGCGGACCGTCGTGACTGCCATGAACATGATCGTAGATCTGGAGCGCATGGGCGATCAGGCCAAGGGCATCGCCAAGGTGATCCCGCATCTGCTCAAGAATCCTGACCAGACGCGGCCGCCGGCACTGCGCCAGATGGGCGTCATGGTCGGCAAGATGCTCAACCAGGTGATGATTGCCTATGCCAATAGCAATGTGGACATGGCACGGCTGGTCGCCAAACAGGACGATGAGGTCGATGCGCTCTATGCGCGGGTGTTTACCGCGATCATGGACAGGATGGCCGAAACCAAGAATCCGGACAAAGTGGAGGCTGCCTACGAACTGCTGCGCGTAGCGCGTGAGCTTGAACGCTTTGGCGATCTCGCGACCAATATCGCGGAGCGCACGATCTATCTGGTCACGGGTTCGTTGGAGGAAGTGAATGTCGAGGACGAGAGCTAGATCAGTGGATTGACGACGGCTGCTGAATCTGGTACCTTGTACCCATCAGTTCAATCAACTTCCAGTCACAGAAAGGAGGCGCTCAAATGGCAACACGTAAGAATCTATCCTTCAATTTGAGCACTGTTTCTGTGAACGGGTGTTCCAGGTCGCCGTTCAGTCATTCGGGCTGACTTCGTTCTGGTAATCGTGTTTTGGATTCGAATTTTGGATTCAGAAGGTCACAGAGCAGCCTGCTCTGTGACCTTTTTTGATCGGGTCGGCTGTTTCTCCGATTGCTGAGTCTCGATCAGTAGCGGTCTCGGGATAGTTGCTGTCGCCCGCGACCAGATCTGGTAGACATGTGAGCCGCGGGCCGTTGGCCTGCGGCTTTTGTTGATCGTCTTCGAACGGAGAATCATTTTGACTATTCCTGTACGACACTACCTGGAAATACTGAATACCTACCTCGAATCCCAGAAGGGTAGGGTTGCCCTACTGGCGCTATTGCTCTTCGCCAGTATCGGTCTGCAATTGCTCAGTCCCCAGGCGATTCGCTACTTTATCGACACCGTGGAGACGGGTGGCGCTCAGCGAGCGCTCATCTTGGCGGCGCTGGTCTTTCTCGCCGTCGTGATTGTGCAGCGCGTCGTCAACGTCTTTGTCACGTACGTCAGCCAGCAGGTGGCTTGGATCGCGACCAACGGTTTGCGCATTGACCTCACGCGCCATGTGCTTGCCCTGGATATGTCCTTTCACAACGCACATACGCCGGGCGAGTTGCTTCAGCGCATCGATGGTGACGTGGATCGGCTGGCCAACTTCTTCTCACAGTTTCTGCTCCAGATCATCAGCGGGGCACTGCTGACAATTGGCGTACTAGTCCTGCTTCTGCTGGAGGACTGGCGTATCGCCGCGCTGCTCGCCGTCTTCGTCGTCGCCTATCTGGTCGTTCACATCTGGGATCAACAATGGGCTGCGCCGGAGTGGCGTAGGGAGCGGGCGTATAGCGCTGAACTGAGCGGTTTTGTGGAGGAGCGAGTCGCAGGCGTCATCGATATCCAGACCAATGGCGCTGCAGCTTACACGTTTCGTGGCTTCAGCGAACTGCTCCGTCGTCGCCAATGGCAGGCATTCCGTGCGGACGTGGTCACCGATCTGGGCTGGGCGCTTTCCAAGACCTTCTACGATCTAGGTACCGTAGCCGGTATGGCCATGGGCGCCTACCTCTACCTCACTGGATCGATCACCCTGGGCACGATCTATCTGATCATCTACTATCTGGGCATCCTCAATGGACCGCTCAACCGAATCGCACGGCAGCTCGAGGATCTTCAACGCGTACGCGTTTCAATCGAACGAGTCTCAGCGCTGCTCAACACCCAATCTCTGATTACGGATGCCGGCGACGCTCAACTGCCGGAACACGAAGCCCTCGCAGTGGACTTTGAGCACGTGAGTTTCGGCTATCGATTGGAGACACCCGTACTGCGTGACATCTCTTTCTCACTACAGCCGGGCCACGTGCTTGGCCTGTTGGGGCGGACCGGCTCCGGCAAGACGACGCTGTCGCGCCTGCTTTTCCGGCTCTACGATGCTGACGTCGGTTCCGTCCTGCTCGGAGATGTCGACGTGCGTCAGGCCTCTCTCCGCAACCTGCGGGACCGGGTCGGGATGGTCACCCAGGACGTGCAGATTTTCCAGGCCTCGGTGCGCGACAACCTCACCTTTTTCGATTCCTCGATCCCGGACGGGGTGATCCTGGACGCGCTAGGCAAGCTAGGTTTGACCACGTGGATGGACAGCCTACCCGACGGTCTGGATTCCGAGCTGTCTGCCGGCGATGGCGTCGGTTTGTCAGCCGGGGAAGGCCAGCTGTTGGCGCTGGCACGCGTCTTTCTCAAAGATCCGGGCCTTGTGATCCTGGACGAGGCCTCATCGCGATTGGACCCCGCAACGGAGGGTCTGTTGGAGCGGGCCTTGGACGGCCTACTTGCCGATCGCACCTGCATCATCATCGCCCATCGACTCTCTACCGTTGAGCGTGCCAACGACATTCTGATTCTGGAACAAGGCCAGGTGAAGGAGGCGGGTGCGTATGAAGAATTGATCGGTAACCCGGATTCGATCTTCTCCGGCCTGTTACGAACCGGTCTTGAGGAGGTGCTGGCATGAGCGTTTCCACTCCCTGTTCCTCCACGCAGACCCAGTCTATCGGCAAGCGGCACTATTTCTGGACCTATCTGAAAGCGACGCCGTTGCTCTCGGTCGTTGTCTGGCTGATGAGCACGCTGTACATGACCTTGCCGCTAGCCTTTGGTCTCATCATGCGCGAGTTCTTGGACACGCTCGCAGACATGGGGCAGGGTCAGCCGATGGATGCGAGCGCTGTTCGCTATGTGGCCATGCTGGTCTTCCTCTACATGATTGCGCGGGTCGGTGTCCAGTTGTTGGAACTCGGTTCGGCCGGCAGTTCCGCCTATCAGTACTATGTTCTCGAATATCTCACCCGCCGCAATCTCTTTCAGGCGGTCATGCAGGCGACCGGTTTCAGGATTCCTGTCAGCTCGGGCGAAGTGGTCAATCGACTTGAAGGGGATACGGAAGCAATTGCCGAAGCCGTCTATCTGGCAACCTACGGGACCGGCTTCATCATCTCGACGGCCATCACCTTCTGGGTGCTCTTCAGCATCAGCGTACCTCTGGCCACCCTGGCCTTTGTCCCCGCGCTGCTGTCGATTCTGCTCATGCAGGCGATGGGCGGTCGGATCGAACGCTATCATCGGAATGCTCGCGAGACATCGGAACATGTATCCGGCCTGTTGACCCAGTTGCTCAACGGGGTACAGGCTATCAAGGTGGCCGGGGCCGAGGAATCGACTGTCCGACGTTTTGACCAGTTGAGCGAAGAGCGTCGCGTGGCCGCAACGCGCGATGCCGTCTTCAACAGCATGGTGCGTTCCACCAACGAGACGACGGCGCTGATCACTATCGGCCTGTTGCTGCTCTTCGCCGCCGGCTATATGCGCTCGGGGGCGCTCACAGTGGGCGATCTGGCGCTCTTCATCAGCTACATTGCCCTCGGCAGCGGACAGGTAGAGGAGTTGGTGCGATGGATTCAGGAGGTGCTGCGAGATGTGCGACAGGGCGATGTTTCGATGCAGCGGCTTGATGAGCTCGTGCCCACGTTAGATCGTTCGAAGCTGCTCAATACGAGTCAACCGTACATGCGTGACGGCCCCGATGACCTGCCGGCGACGCCGTCGCTCGTCGCTGAGAATCCGCTGCGTGAAATGACCGTGACCGGTCTATCGATGAGCGCTGCAAATGGCGACATCAATCACGGCTTCGGCGACAGTCATGCGGGCATCTCTGATATCAACCTATCCTTTGCCAAAGGCGAGTTTGTCGTGGTCACGGGTCGTGTCGGCTCCGGCAAGTCTCTGCTGTTGGAGGCGCTGCTGGGGCTGCGCCCTCGCGCCGATGGGGAGATCCGCTGGAACGGTCGGCTCATCGAAGACCCGGCGGCATTCTTCGTCCCGCCACAAAGCGCCTACACACCCCAGGAGCCTCATCTTTTCTCGGAGACGCTGGCTGAGAATATTCTGATGGGGCTGGGAGATTGTGATGGAGTGAGGGGGTGGAAGGGTGATGGGACGAACGATCTGGAGCGGGCTATCCACAACTCAGTACTGGAGTCAGACATCCTGCAACTGGAAGATGGGCTGGAGACGGTCATCGGTCCACGCGGGGTGAAACTGTCTGGCGGGCAGATACAGCGCACGGCTGCGGCGCGTATGTTTGTGCGGAACCCGGAACTGTTGGTCTTCGATGATCTCTCCAGCGCACTGGATCTCGATACGGAACAGACCATGTGGGAGCGACTCTTTGTCGAGCAAGATGATGCACCTGCCTGCCTGGTCGTCTCTCATCGACGCGCAGCGCTGCGAAGAGCGCACAAGATCATCTTGCTCAAGGACGGTCGCATCGAAGATACCGGGACACTGGATGATCTCCTGGCTCGTTCGTCAGAGATGCGCCGGCTCTGGCAGGTGGAGTCGCTGCAGCAATCGTATGGACAAGAGCACGATGCTTGAACTTGTCTTGAACTCCCCCATATCTAGATCCCATACCAAGAAATCTCCGCCTTTGGGGAAAGGCGGAGATTTCTCTTTATCAACCATCTGTTTGTCGTCGAACCTTGTCCCTATTGCAGCATCAGCGACTCGTAGGTTTCCCGGTCGGTCCGTATCACGACATCCGTGTAGTAGCTCGTCCGGGGTGCGCTTCCGTTCTGAAGCGAGGCCTGGTAGGCGGCCAACTCGCCGTGATCTGCGATCTGCTCGTATGCGGCCTGCTCATGGGCCATCTTGATGCGGATGGTGACCGAATCAGTCGGCAGGGCGGAGTCGGCCAGATGTGCTTGGTAGGCGGCCAGTTCTCCTCGGTCAGTAATCCGCTCAAAGTTTGGCTGGGCGCCTAAGGTCTCGACGGCGATCAGTGAACCGGCGGCGGGCAGCGTCCCGTTGACCAGATAAGCCTGGTACTGCGTCAGTTCGCCACGGTCCACGACTTGCTCAAAGGGCTCGAAGCCACGCTGCACGACGATGTTGATCGTCGGGTTGTCCGAGGGAATCACGGAGTCGGTCAGGTTGGCCTGATAGGCGGCCAGTTCACCGGCGTCTGCGATCTGCTCCGGCGTCCCTGAAACGCTGGGCATCTCCATCCAGATCCGGCAGCACATGTTGGGCGTGGGTCCAGCGGCTAGCGATGCCTGGTACTCAGCCAACTCGCTGCGGTCGTTTATCTGGCCGGGCATGCCGGTGTCGGCAGAGACCGGGGCGACGAACAGGGCGAACAGGGCGACGACGGTGAAAATCGAAACGGTCAGGGAAGTGAAGGCTTTGCGGTTCATGATCTGCTCCTTTGTATGGTCTAGCAAACATTCGATGTAACTGGCCTGGACTATCGATACTGGGATTGCGATTTGGCTCTTCATAATTTTTCCATTTCTCCGGTGGTTTTGCCGGTCGATGTTTTCGTCTTGTCGACTTGTGTTCTGTTGCTTGCCTCTCTGATTCCCAGTATAGGCAGGGTGCGTTACCGGGGCGTCGCACAAAGCGTCGCAGGATGCGTCGCAACCCATGAACTTTCGATTTCTTGGGTCAATTTCGAGAACTGGAATTCAGCGGAACCGTGAGGCTAGACCTCCGGGAGGTGTCCACAACTGGCATCCAGGGCAGAGGTCCCTCGGACACCTCCTGGAGGTCGGATTCTGCACCCGGGCGCATCAAGTTAAGCGCTCTGTCTCGCGTTGCCGTTTGTTTCGGCAGGGATGGCATCCCGCGGCCAGCATCGAAAAGCGCCCTTAGCCGCTGCTGCACGCCGTTCAAACCGATAATAGGTTTCTGCTCAAGCCTTAGCTTGATGCCTGTGGATTCTGCACCCCACAATGGTTCAGAGATACCGAAGACTCGGGGTTGCCTAGGAGCAGCGGTATTGAGGACAGGCCGCGGGCCTGTCCCAACGATCCGTCGGGCTGATCAGGGAACGCGAAGCGGCACTACCCGATTTTCCGGATAGTGCCGCTTTTTGATTCATCTTCTCGTCGCTCAATGACGAAGGTGCCGACGATGGGCTACGCTATTGCGGGCTCGCCGGCAACAGCTTCTTCTTCAACCATCGTCGTGAAGACGAAGTCCTCAACACCGTCATCGGACCCCACATCGACCACCACGTGATCGCCGTCCTGCACACGGCCGTCAAGGATCTCTACGGCCAACCGGTCGACAATCCGATGCTGGATGACCCGCTTGAGCGGGCGTGCGCCGTAGGCCGGGTCGTAGCCTTCTTCAACCACCAAGGCCTTGGCGCTGTCCGAGAGTGACAGGGTGATATCCCGGCCGGCCAACATGGCCTGCAGGCGTTCCAACTGGATGTCGACGATATGCATCAACTGGGCCTTCTGGAGGGCATGGAAGATGACGATCTCGTCCACCCGGTTGAGGAACTCAGGCCGGAAGTGCTGGCGCAAGGCCTCGCGCACGCGTTCCTGGACCTGCTCATCCAATCCGGCCACATCCAGGATGTATTGGCTACCGATGTTGCTGGTCATGACGATGATCGTGTTGCGGAAATCGACCGTGCGACCCTGTCCGTCGGTCAGCCGTCCGTCGTCCAGCACCTGGAGCAACACGTTGAAGACCTCCGGATGGGCCTTTTCGATCTCATCGAAGAGCACCACCGAGTAGGGTCGCCGGCGTACAGCCTCGCTCAGCTGGCCGCCTTCATCGTAGCCTACATATCCGGGAGGCGCACCCAGCAGCCGCGCCACTGTGTGTCGCTCCTGATATTCGCTCATGTCGATGCGCACGATGTTCTGCTCGTCATCAAAGAGGAACTGGGCCAACGTGCGGGCCAGCTCAGTCTTACCGACGCCGGTCGGTCCCAGAAAGATGAAACTGCCCACGGGACGATTCGGATCCTGAAGACCGGCACGACTGCGGCGGATGGCTGCCGAGACCGCGCTCACGGCCTCATCCTGGCCCACGACGCGGCGGTGAAGCTCGTCTTCCATGCGGATCAGCTTGTCGCGCTCACCTTCAAGCAGCTTGGAGACGGGCACGCCCGTCCACTTGCTGACCACGGCCGCGACCTCTTCGCCGGTGACTTCTTCCTTGAGCAGCGCATTCTCGCCCTGGAGACTGCGCACACGTTCCTCGGCTCCTGCCAATTGGGCCTCAAGCTGTTGCAGCGTGCCGTAGCGTAGCTCGGCCGCTCGCTCCAGCGAATAGTCACGCTCGGCCTGGTCGATCTCAACGCGGACCCGGTCCATCTCTTCACGAAGATGGGAAACTTGGTCGATGGCCTCTTTCTCGATCTGCCATCGGGTCGTGAGCTGCGCGCTCTCTTCCTTCAGGTTGGCCAGCGTCTCTTCCAACGTGGCCAGTCGTCCCTTGGCGGCCTCGTCGGTCTCCTTGTGCAGCGCCTCTCGCTCGATCTCCAGCTGCATGATCTCATGATCGATCTCGTCCAGCTCCTGAGGCTTGGAGTCGATCTCCATGTGCAGGCGGCTGGCGGCTTCATCAATCAGGTCGATGGCCTTGTCGGGCAGGAAACGATCCGTGATGTAGCGATTGCTCAGCTGGGCTGCGGCGATGACGGCATCGTCGGTGATGTGTACGCTGTGGTGGGTCTCGTAGCGCTCCTTGAGCCCGCGCAGGATACGAATGGTATCGTTGACGCTGGGCTGATCGACGTAGACTGGCTGGAAACGTCGCTCCAGCGCCGCGTCCTTCTCGATGTACTTGCGGTACTCGTCCAACGTGGTAGCGCCGATGGTGTGCAGCTCGCCGCGCGCCAGCATGGGCTTGAGCATGTTGGAGGCGTCCATGCTGCCCTCGGCCGCGCCCGCACCGACCAACGTGTGCATCTCATCGATGAAGAGTAGGATCTGTCCTTGGGCCTCGGCGATCTCCTTGAGCACAGCCTTGAGCCGTTCCTCAAATTCGCCACGATACTTGGCCCCGGCCACCAGCGATCCGATGTCCAGCGCCACTAGCTTTTTGTCTTTCAGTCCGGTTGGCACGTCGCCCTTGACGATACGCTGGGCCAGCCCTTCGGCGATGGCCGTCTTGCCCACGCCCGGCTCACCGATCAGCACCGGGTTATTCTTGGTGCGCCGGCTCAGGATCTGGATGACGCGGCGGATCTCTTCGTCGCGACCGATGACGGGATCGAGCTTGCCCTTGCGCGCATCCTCTGTCAGGTCACGGCCATACTTGGAGAGGGCCTCGTACTGGGCCTCCGGGTTGTCGCTGGTCACGCGCTGGTTGCCGCGAATGCCAGCCAGCGCCTGAACGATGGCGTTGTAGTCGACGCCGTGGCGGGCCAGCAGATCTCGCATGTTGTTATTGGTCGAAGCCAGCGCCATGAGCAGATGCTCGGTCGAGACATACTCGTCCTTCATGCTCGTCGCAATCTGGTCTGCCTCCTGGATCACGGCCACTGCGGCCTGGCTCGCCCCGACCTGGAGTGAAGCGCCCGATGCGCGTGGCATCCCTGCCAGTTCCTGGTCGATGCTCTGCAGGATCATGGTCGCATCCGCACCGGCGCGGTCGATAATCGACGGCACGACGCCATCCTCCTGAGTGATCAGGGCGCGCAGCAGGTGCGCCGGCTCCAGTGATGCATGGCCAAATTGGACCGCGGTCTCCTGCGCACCGGCGATGGCCTCACGGGCCTTTTGGGTATATTTTTCGTGTCTCATAGTTTATGGTCCCTCTGTTTTCTCAACGACATAAACATCCTGTGATAACCTGTACCACGACATCTATTCCGATTCTTGTTTTTTTTCTGATGCTAGCTCCAATTCTACCCGACCAATGTCAGAATTTCATCGACATAACGTTTGTTTTCTGTATGTCTCTTCTGGCTGCGGCCGGATGTCTGACTTCTGGCACAACTAGGACATTTTCGCTGCCAAAATGCGTTTCAAATGGGATTATAGGGTAGAGTCGTTCGGCATGGACAACGGACACCGTGTCGTCGCTTTGCCGTTGGGTGAAGGGTTTAAGGCCGCCGCCTACCTTTTAGAGGGGAGATGGGAGTGAAGCAATCGTGCGTCTACTTATCGGGATGATCGTGCTTCATGGCAGTCACGGGCAGAACGATTTGAGGCTGACGAAGTGACGCCATGCCAGTGACTGTCACGCAGCTTCCGAAAACAACCTAGCGCCCAAACGTATTCTCCACGACCTCGGGAAACAGGCTGTAGATCGAGCAGCCGATGGCGGTCTCAAAATTCTCGACCAGCCCGAATGTTGCCCGCCACTTGTCAACGGTATACTCGTTGGTCCCGTAGCGCAGGACCACGTCCATCATGCGCTTCTCCATGAGGCAGACGCCGGTCGCCATGGCCAGCGAATCACAGAGCTGGATCAGCCTATTGTACTCATCGTAGACTGTGCCTTCGATGTAGGCCCTGACAACGGCCAGCTCTTCATCGGTGCAGTCCCACTTCCCGAAGATAGCCATGACATTGCCGCTGGCAAAGGAATGCGTGAGGCAGATGCGGGCTGCATCGTCGTAGCCCAGGTCTGAGAGATATGAAAAGCCGTCATAGACGTGGCGCATGCCGGTGATCCCCTCGCGCCGGCCGATATCGTGGAGAAGACCGACGATGTACGCGCTTTCGGCGTCGAGATCGGGGTGGCAGGCGGCGATGGCCTCTGCCGCACGGGCAACGTGTCGAGAATGGGCTTCCCATGGCCCAGGATTCATCTGGGCGGCCTCTGCGAGCAATGCCTCGGCAGCGGCCAAGGTTGGAATGAGCATGAAATCTTCTCCGAATGAGAGTTTGTTGTCTGCCGGCGATCTGGTCGGTTGACAGCCGATTCTACCGCAGAAGCGCCTCATTCCCACAGAACGATTCTCTATCCTCTTCCTCCGTGAACTTTGTGCTCCCTCTGTGCTCTGTGGCGAATCGCCGTCTATCGCAGCCTCTCCTTTTCCCTCCCCGACCCTCGTTTGTGGTACAATCCAGGCCGCTATGAATCGTAAACTACCTCTGGCGATCTTGGTATTGTCATTGATAATCCTGGCCTTCGGGGCCGGCTTTGTAACCTATCCGCTGCTCTACGCGCCACATTCGGATCCTGCTGCTGTTGCGCCGATGCAGATGAGCGCAGAGGGGGCTGTCGACACAACTTCAGACGAAAGCAGGGGCGCTGAGTCGGCCGCCGATCAGTCGGTCTCCGAATCGACGCGACCGGACATGCTGCTCTTCTGGGAAGTGTGGAATCTGCTCGAGCGAGATTTCTATGGCCAGGCCCCCAACGAGGAAGACCGTCGCTATGGGGCCGTGCGGGGGCTGGTCCAGTCATTTAACGATCCATACACCTACCTGGTCGAGCCGCAGCCGAGAGAACTGGAGCAGGATACGCTGCGCGGCAGCTTTGGCGGCATCGGCGCCTACATTCTGCGGGGTGACCAGGGCTTCGTGCTTGAACCGATTCCGGACCAGCCTGCCGAGCGAGCCGGCATCGAGGCGGGCGATCTTCTACTGACGGTCGATGGACAGGAGATCACGCTCGAAATGACAGATGATGATGTGGTCGGTCTTGTCCGCGGTCCGATTGATACGCCTGTGGCCCTGGTGGTCAGGCGCGAAAGAGATGGAACTGGACTTTTTGAGGATCTCTCCTTTTCAGTTGTGCGCGCGGAGATAGAGACGCCGAGCGTCGACTGGCGGCTGTTGGAGGACGATGCAGCCGCCGGGATTTCGGTCGGCGATCAGAAGATCGGCTACGTCGATCATTCTATCTTTACCGAACGCAGCGCCGATGAGATGTCAGCGGTACTGACCGCGTTGGTCGAGAGTGATGTTGACGGCGTCGTGCTTGACCTGCGTGGTAACCCCGGCGGCTTGCTTGCCGTGGCCATCGCTGTGGCCGATATGTGGCTTGACGATGATCTGATTCTAGTCGAGGAGCGGGCCGATGGCACACGCACGGAGTATCGTGGCGAACCCGGAGGACAGGGCGTGGATCTGCCGTTGGTCGTGATTGTTGATGGGGCGACTGCCAGTGCCGGAGAGATCGTAGCAGGAGCGCTGCAGGATAACGGCCGAGCCCAACTGGTCGGCGAGCAGACCTTCGGCAAAGGCAGCGTACAACTGATCCACCATCTGTCTGACGAGAGCAGTCTGCATGTGACCAGCGCCGAATGGTTCACACCTGGCGGTTCCGCCCTCAGCGACCAGGGCCTGACGCCCGACCGGCCGGTTGAACCGGGTATGGATCCACTCCCGGTGGCGGTCGACATGCTGATGATGAACCTGGGTGATGGAGCGACAGAGTAGAGTAACGTATCAATGAACGAACAAGACAGCAGTATCTCATCCGGCCAAGAACAGAAACATGCCCAGCCGCTGCTCTTCGGCTTTGTGGCCGTGCTGGTGGTTGCCTCCATCTTTTTGATCGGTTTGGGGCTGGGCTACGGGATTGCGCGGTGGACCGGCGATGTTGGAAGCGGCTCCGTGCAGGTGGGCGGCGGCCAAGCTCGTCGTGCCTTGCGTGACGAGATCGGCATCTTCTGGGAAGCGCTCGATCTGGTCTATCGAGACTACTACGGCGAATTGCCGGATGATCAAGATGCGGCCTACGGTGCGATTCGTGGCGTACTCAACCAGCTGGACGATCCCAATACGTCGTTCATGGAGCCGGTACAGGCCGAGTTCTTCCGATCGGGCATGCAAGGCAGCTTTGAGGGCATCGGTGCGCGTGTGAATTGGGATGAAGACTTCGACACGGTACGCATCGTCGAGCCGTACGAGAATCAGCCGGCCTGGAACGCAGGCATCCGCCGAGACGATCTGATTCTGTCCGTCGACGGCGAGAGTATCATCGGGACCGACCTGAACGAGGCCGTGTTGAAGATCCGTGGTCCCAAAGGCAGCGTGGTCCTGCTCAATATCGCGCGCGAGGGCGTTGAAGAGCCATACGATGTAGAGGTCACCCGAGACCGCATCGAGATGCCCACAATCAGCACTGATCGGTTAGGCGATGAAGGTCAGTACGCCTATGTACGGCTCAATAAATTCAGTGAGAATGCAGGCGAGCTGGTCCGTGACGCCATCGACGAGGCCATGGACTCAGAACCGGCAGGCATCATCTTCGATCTGCGCGGGAATACAGGTGGACTGGTCCGTGAGGCTGTCAAGGTCACCAGTGTCTTCCTCGAAGACCAGGCGGTCTTGATTGAACGTTTTAGCGATGGCGCAGAGAAGACTTACGAAACCAGCGGCCGAGAGATCGTCGATGATGTGCCGGTGGTCGTGCTCGTCAATGGCGGCAGCGCCAGTGCCAGCGAGATCGTTGCCGGAGCGATCCAGGATGCAGGCCGCGGCACGCTCATAGGCACGACGACCTACGGCAAGGGCAGCGTCCAACTGCCGCACCAACTTAGCGACGGCAGCATCATGAGTGTCACCATCGCTCGATGGTTTACACCCAACGACCGAACAATTGACGGCGTGGGTCTCACGCCGGATATCGAAATTGAGATCACCCAAGAACAGTGGGAGGCGGACGAAGATCCGCAGCTCGACGAGGCGATAGAGTTCCTGAGCGGTCAAGCCGCTCCATAGAGCTGTTCCAATAGGCGGAGTCTGCCGAATGCCTCCGGCAATGTGTAGGGCACAGGGCTTGTCCCTGCCCGGATTCCGCAGATCAAGTACGGCTCTGAAAGAGAATCTGATGGCAAAGAAAAAGAAGAAGAAAAAAGAGAGTGGTCCCAAGACCGGCCCACGTACCGTTGCCACCAATCGTAAGGCGCGCCACGAGTATTTCATTGAGGACACCTTCGAGGCGGGCATCGTCTTGACCGGCACCGAGATCAAGTCGGTGCGGCTAGGGCAGGTCAGTTTGCAGGATGGTTTCGTACTCATCCGAAACGGTGAGGCCTGGTTGATGAACGTCCATATTGCGCACTACGAGATGGGCAATCGAAACAACCACGAAGAGACGGGGCGGCGAAAGCTCCTGCTTCACAGGCGGGAGATCGACCGGCTCTTTGCCCAGGCGACCCAGCGCGCCTGGACCATCGTGCCCTTGAAGGTCTACATCAACGAAAAGGGATTGGCCAAAGTGCAGATTGGTCTGGCCCGCGGCAAGCAGCAGCACGACAAGCGCGACACCATCGCTAAGCGAGACTCTGATCGCGAGCTGCGGCGCGCCATGAAGGAAACCTATCGGTGATGAGGAAATTGCCAATGGCCTCCAGCCAATCCACCATCGCCAAACTGCGTTCCTTGGTCAGTGATCCGGGTGCACAGGCGGAATATGCGACAACGCTATTGCGCCCGCGACAGACCAGGGATCTGCTGTTGGCCGCGCTGGATGTGTTGGCGGCCCATCCGTTGGAGGATGCAAGACAGCCGCTGCTGGATGTCTACGACACCTACCAGCGCGCCGGCTCAGCCCGCGATCCCGGCGCTTTTACGCGGCGTGCAATCCTTGCTGCATTGCGTCCATTGGCAACTCCGGCCGACCTGCCGTTGATTCTGGATGCAGTGGACGCCTATGAGTTTCTGCCGCCGGATTTCAAGGAAGATGCGATTCTGTTGCGGGCGTCGGCACTGGTTATCTTGAATGAGCAGGACGATTTGTTGGCGCGCTACCACGCAGCAAGGCTACTGGTCGATCCGTATGTCGATCCAATGTCCGGCGAGCCATCTCTGAGCGCAGTGCGAGTGCTTGCCTCCCAGGCCGAATACGTGTCGCTTTATCAGTATGCCATGCAGCCGGCCGGGCGAACGTTGCCGGAAGTGGTATCGGAATGCCTTCGCAACCTGGTCGGCATGCCGGAGACATTGATTCCAGGAATTCTAAAGCACTTCGCTGAGCGGGAAGAAGCGATTGTGCAGGTTGGCCTGGTCGATCTGGCACTCGGTTATCCGGACCTGTCTGAAGTGACCGACTATGTGGCTGAGGCGCTCGTCTCTTCGACCGACCTTGACGCCTACCGCTATCTGACGATGAGTCTGATCACGTCACGTAATTCTCAGTTCATCGATCAGCTACTGATGGCTGCCCGTTTCGAGCGTAATCCCCATCGGGCCGCTATTCTGCTTGATGCCCTCGATCTGCTTGGCCCGAGTCGAGATGCTGACCAGGCACGTGCACAGTTGAACAATCTGCGATGACCGATTTTCGCCCTGAGACGGCATCTCGCGAGGCTGGTCCAACAGCTGTGTCAGCCAAGTCAATATCCAAACGACAGGCCTGGATTCTGGCCACCCGCCCGAAGACATTACCGGCCGCGGCCGGGCCGGTGCTGGTCGGCAGCGCACTTGCCTTTTCTGATGGCCTGTTCACCCTTCTTCCTGCTTTGGCTGCAATGCTCGGCGCACTGCTGCTCCAAATCGGCAGCAACTTCGCCAATGACTATTTCGACTTTTTCAAAGGGGTGGACACCGATGAGCGGCTAGGACCCACGCGCGTTACAGCCACCGGGCTGATCACGCCCGCCGAGTTACGCTGGGGAATGGTCATTGTCTTTGGCCTCTCAGCCCTGGTCGGTCTCTATCTTATCTTTGTGGGCGGCTGGCCGATCCTTGCAATCGGCGTCGCTGCAATCGTGGCAGCCATCGCCTATACGGGCGGCCCCTTTCCATTTGGCTATCACGGCTTGGGTGAGTTTTTTGTCTTCATCTTCTTCGGTCTGGTGGCCGTTGCAGGGACCTACTACGTCCAGGCACTGACTGTTACTTGGACGGCTGTGCTGGCGTCGGTCCCGGTTGGCGCATTGGTGACCAATATTCTCGTGGTCAACAATCTGCGTGACATCGACACCGATGCATCTGCCGGCAAACGCACCCTTGCCGTGATATTGGGGCGCAACGGAACCCGCGTCGAGTATGTGGCTCTGCTGACCGTGGCCTATGCCGTACCGCTGGGATTGGTCGTTTCTGGACAGTTTTCCTTCTGGACGCTGCTGCCCTGGCTGACGCTTCCCCTTGCCGTGCGATTGGTACGGCCGATCTATGGCGAACAGGGACGAGCACTCAACGCCACGCTGGCCGGCACGGCTCGCCTGAGTCTGCTCTTCAGCCTGCTTTTCGCCGTCGGCATTCTCCTGTAGCTTGTTTGCGCTTGATGGCTACTTCGGGTAGGCTTAATCACCACGGAGGCTGAGGCAGGAACGCGTTTGTCTCAGCGACTTCAATCAACTCAACAATCTCAATTGAACAGGTGCGAACGATGAACAGAACCAATCGACTCACCGTCCGTCGTCTGATCCTCCCCGTCTTGCTGCTGGCGTTATTCACTTTCGGCGGCTGCAGTACGGCGGCAAGCGAGCCTACACCGACTCCTGAACCAACGCTGTCGCCGGCCAGACAGCTTGCGGCGCAGTCGGCGCTTGCTGGTACGTCGTGGATACTCGACTATATCGGTGAGCCGGACCAAGGACTCAAGGCCATTGACGGGGTGCGTTCTACGCTCAACTTCACGCCTGATTTTTATTCCGGCACAGGTGGCTGTAACTGGTTCCGGGGTGTACAGACGATCGACTCTCCATCGCTCTTCCTCAATCCGCCTTTCTTGACGCAAGAGAGTTGCACCGAGCCGGTCGGCGTCATGGATCAAGAGGGGCTCTATTTGGGCGCGCTCTTCAGCGCCACGGATTATGCGTTGGAAAACGACAAGCTTGTGCTCTATTTGGATGGCACGGAGCGCATGGTGACCTTCTCTCCGGCTGAGGCTGTTGACTTTGAGGGCACGCTCTGGGACGTGAAGGGGATGTTCAACGGAGCGAAGTGGTTCCAGACTGAGTTCGGGTCGGAGATTACGGCTTCGTTTGTCGATGGCAAGTTGACGGGCAATGGCGGCTGCAATGACTATAGTGCGGACTACCAGGCCAATGACGGTATCGCCATTGAGAACGTAACAGCCACCGAACTGGCTTGTGATGTTGCTCAGGAGGTCATGGATCAGGAGACCTTTTACCTGGAGACTCTTCCCTCAATCAAAGACTACCAGGTGATTGGCGGTTCGCTTGCCTTGATCAACGCCGAGGGCGAAGCGGTCATGTTCTTGGGCGCTCAGTAGAGTCCTAGATGCAACCTTAACCGAAGACACTACGAAACCACGAGTCTTGTTGGATCGAACGCCGTCTCAGGCGTATCAACAACAGAGGGCGGAGCGATGACCTAGCCATCGCTCCGCCCTCTGTATTCTCCAACCTCTCCATCTGCCCGTACACCTGCCGGCCGTTACAGGCGAACTGATCGTCATTGTTGGAAGGTGTTGGAACGAAGTACAAGGCCGAGGCTCGCCAGCGCCGCCGTTGCCGGAATAAGACTCAGCCACGCCGCTGCTGTCATCAGTGTCGGGACGGCAAGGACCAGAAACGGCGCAAGGCCAATGCCCAGCAGAGCGATTAACATGCCGCCTACGCCAATCGTCCAAGCGATGCCCAGACCGTCGAGAACGGGTCGGTTCGGGATAAGATGGCGAAGCAGCAGGTCAAGCAGCAGACTGCTGACCCAGCCGAGCAGAAATACATGCAGATAGTAGACACGTAGCTGTGTGCCGCCGGCCCACTGCCAGACGCCGGGGATGCCCAGTATTAAGGCGCTGCCGATGTGTACCGCCAACAGAATGAGACCGAATCGACCAAAGGCGCTCAGGAATGAACGCCGATGCCAGAGTGCCGCCAGGTGCCAGCCGAGAAAACCTGCTGCCGCCAGGTTGGCGATTACCGCCAGAGCAGCCATCCCATCGGGAACCAGCGCTCGCGGCAGGCCGAGCAAGAACGTGGGCGTTACTGCGACGGCCAGTGCAGCAACCGGTAGGCGAGTCGGACAATCCGCCTTTGTAGAAAGCTCCGCCCAGGCAACGCCGAGCAACGCCAGGCTGAACCAGCCGGCGGCGAAGAGGTCGAGAAAGAGATGGAGGAAAAACTGTTGAAGGAAGATGTTCTGACTGCCCGAAAAGACGCCGGCCATCAAACCCAGAGCCCCAACACAGGCCAACAGCAGCAGCACCAACGCCCAGTCCCAAAGTCGGATCGAGGCGGGCCGTTCAGCCAGTCGTCGTGTCGACGAGTAGTAGAGGCCAATGAATAGAAACCAGGTCAGTCCATTGATCCCTGAAACCATGGAACCCAGCGGCAGTTCGAGCGGCCCAACCGATGTAAGACCGTAGCCATTGGCCCAGAAGGCCGGGAAGCTGAGCATCGCTGCGACGGTCGTCGCAGCCATCTGCCACCAGACCGCGTGCGAAATGGGCCGTCCGGTCATCAACGACAGGCGATACCAGATCAGCGCCATCAATGCCAGTGTCACCCAGCCGAAATACATCAGGTGACTATGCGCGTGGCGAACTGCCGAGAAGTTGCTGGCCCAGGCGGGAAGATAGCCGATCAGGCCGAAGCGCATAAGGACGCCGGACCAGGCGGCAGTGGTAAGGCCGACAAGAGACCACAGACCGTATGTTCGCAAAAACTTGGCTGCTTGCAAGACCGAACTACTCCTGTAGCTGGTGTACCTGAGGTGTTGCTTCAGCGAGCCGAACACTTAGTATCTGGGCACTGAGCAGCTGTTGGATTGGCCTGGCCATAGGACCTGATCTGGTCAAACCTGAGCTGAAGGCCATAATCTTGGAGCACGTTCGCGGGGACAGAACATCTCTCCCCACAGCCTGGCTCGTTTCATAGAAGCGGGTCTACGGAGTCCCTTCGCTCCGGCAACTGACCGGCGATGAATCTTGCCCCCAGAGCAGAGTGTATAGAGATAGGCTGTCGATTGCTGACTGTTCTTGATCTGCGCGCATCCGGTTGATGCCGCCTCGAAAGGCATCGGTCGAGATGAGGTGCAGGCATGAGAACGCTTTGTCTCGATAGGGCTGAATGTCGTCCAGCATATAGCTGAATTCGACATGCTCAGTCCGGATGTCAGTGAAACCGACTCGCTCCATCTGGTCAGTGAGATGATCGATGCTTGGATAGCGCGCCAGTTCGACAGCAATCGTCTCGGGGAAGTAATTGGACAGTGGCCTTCGACGGCGAATCACATCATCGGAATCGGTCACAGTGCAGAGGAAACCACCTTGTTTCAGTACTCGGCGCGCTTCCCGGAAATAGGCCGTGTAGTCGTCAACATGGTGGATCACATCGACGGAGCAGACAAGATCAAACGTGTCCTTCGAAAATGGAATTGACTCGGCGCTGCCGCTCTCCAGTGTCAGCTCAGGATGGTGCTCGATCGCGGCTGCGAGCATCTTCGCGGAAGGCTCTATTCCCCAGCACTCTGCGCGGGTTGCCTGGCGGATGGACCCGATGTAGTTGCCGGTGCCGCAGCCGACCTCAAGCACGCGTGACGTCGCATCAAGGTTGGCCCCACTGATCAAGCTCTTCAACACCTCTGGATTGACGGCGCGATGGCGAGCGTAGCCGGCCGCCAATTGATCATAGTCGAGCATGGGTGGCCTCGGCGAAAAACTGCCCGCCATATCGGACAGAGGAATTGGTCATGTGCCCAGGAGTCTGACTTTGTAAAGAAGCCAGACTCCTTCGCCTACACAACTCGTCTCTCCCAGTAATCGTGACTTGTCCCGCATCTACCCGTCGATCCCATATGTCCGTTTGGCAGCATCCATGGTGTTGCGCAGCAACATGGCGATTGTCATCGGGCCGACGCCACCCGGAACCGGCGTAATGGCTCCGGCCACTTCGAGCGCCTCATCATAGGCCACGTCTCCAACCAGGCGGTAGCCGCGTTTGCGCGTCGGATCGTCGACGGCGTTGATGCCTACGTCGATGATGGCCGCGCCCGGCTTAATCCAATCGCCGCGCACCATCTCGGCTCGTCCCACGGCCGCAATCAAGATGTCTGCCTGTCGTACGACGCCAGGCAGATCCTGGGTGCGCGAGTGGCAGATGGTCACGGTGGCGTTGCGGTGCAGAAGCAGCATGGCTGCAGGCAGGCCGACGATATTGCTGCGGCCGAGCACGACCGCGTTCTTGCCCTCTATGCCGATGCCCATGCGATCGAGCAATTCGATGCAGCCTTTGGGCGTGCAGGGCACGAAGAGGGGATCGCGACGCTTCATGGAGAGGCGACCGATGTTGATGGGGTGGAAACCATCCACATCCTTGTCGATGCTGACCGCTGCCAAAATCTCTTCTTCGTCTAGATGATCCGGCAGCGGCAACTGGACCAGAATCCCATTGACCTCCGGGTCGGCGTTCAGTTCCTGCACCACGGCCAGTAGATCTTCCTGGCTGATGTCGCCCGGCAGCTCGCGGCCGATAGACTTCATGCCAATTTCGGCGCAGGCTTTCTTCTTCATGCGCACATAGGTCTCCGAGTCCTTACGGTCGCCTGTGAGCACGGTGGCTAGGCCTGGCACCTTGCCTGTGGCTGCCTGCATGGCCTCGACTTCTTCCTTGATCTCGCCGCGAATGGTCGCCGCGATTTCTTTGCCGTCGATGATCTGCGCTGTCATATTCGCTCCTCGTTCTGCACTAGGGATTTTCTTGGATAGGCGAATTTTCACCTTTCTCGCCGGTTTTGGCAACTATTCGGATGGGAGACCGGCTAGGTCCGGTGCGAGTCAAATAACATCCACGAAGGAACACGAGATCACACAAAGAATATCCGTCCCTTGTGAGATTGTGCATTGCTTCGTGAAACAGTGCTATCCCGCTAACAGCGAGCCGGTCTTATGAGATTCTGCTGCCGTTTTTGCGTTGTGCCGAAAACGGGCGTACCCTTACTGGTGAACATACAGAGTCCCTTCAAAAGTCAGTGGAGACAGAGAATGAATCAAGAAGCCCCAGTATCTTTGGTACAGGAGAAAGTCCAGCAGACAGCCGGCATCCTTCAAGAAGTCGGCATCGATTGTTGGATCACTTTTGTTCGCGAAACCTCGGCAGGCAGCGATCCGATGTTGCCTTTCATCTACGGTCATGACGCCACTTGGGAGAGCGCGTTCATCCTGACTGCTGATGGTCAACGCATCGCCATCATGGGCCGCTACGACGCTGAGAACGCGCGCCGTATCGGCGCCTACACGGAGGTGGTTCCTTACGATGAGTCATTTCAGGTTCCGCTGGTTTCGGTGCTTGAGCGGCTCGATCCGGAACGGATTGCCGTCAACTATTCAGTCAATGATGCTCATGCCGATGGACTCAAACACGGCCTCTTCCTGCTGCTGCGCCAGTATCTGGCCGAGACGCCCTATGCGGATCGGCTGATCTCGGCCGAACCGGTGATCCATGCGCTGCGTGGACGCAAGACGGGTTCTGAGATCGAGCGCATTAAGAAAGCGGTGGACACAACGTTCGAGATCTACGAGCAGACAATCGATTACATGAAGGTCGGAATGACCGAAAAACAGGTCGGGCAGTTCATGCATGACAGGGTGAGCGATCTTGGGTTGACCACTGCCTGGGAGTGGGCCAGTTGTCCGGCGGTTAACTCCGGCCCGGACTCGCCGGTCGGCCATTCCGGACCGACCGATATCGTGATCGAGTCGGGTCACCTGGTGCACTTCGACTTCGGCGTTTGCGAGAACGAGTATTGCTCCGACATTCAGCGCGTCGTCTACTTCCTGGCTAACGGCGAGACCGAAGCGCCCGAGCCGGTCCAGCGTGGCTTCGATACGATCGTGAAGGCCATCCAAGCGGCTGCGGATGTGATGGTACCGGGGGTGCTAGGCAAGGAAGTTGACGCGGTAGCCCGCAAGGTCGTGACCGATGCAGGGTATCCCGAGTTCAAATATGCCACCGGACATCAGATGGGGCGCGCCTGTCACGATGGGGGTGCGTTGTTGGGGCCGGAATGGACCCGCTACGGAACGACACCGAACCAGCCGCTGGAGGTCGGCCACGTCTACACTATCGAACCGGGTCTGGCGGTTCCGGGCTATGGCTACCTGGGCCTGGAGGAAGATGTGCTGGTCACTGAAGACGGTGTCGTGTTCATTGGCGAACCTCAGATGAAACTGATTCTGAAATAGCGATCGCCCAGCCGTCAGGCGCGTGGCGAGGACTACGTTCTATAGGCACACCCACATGCCGATCGATTTCTACTTGGTCAGCATGTGGGTGTGTCTCCTGGAACTGGATGGCTCGCTGTTGCACTCTCATCCCGATATAAGGAAAGTGTCTGTTGGGCATAGTCAACGATGCTTCTTCTCAATGCTGCCGGCTCCAAGACCTCGACGGCCCCGCCCATGCTCAGTAAACCGGAACGGGCCTCATCCAGCGATTCGAACGTCAGGTCAAGGGTTGTCCATGCGGCATTTCCATTGACTGGGCTGGGAGATCGGTTGTGGACCCTCCAGGCGTCCAGATTCTTTAGCACACAGAGCGTCGCACGGACCGTAACGCGATAGACCGATCTGTTTTCCTCTTCGCTTCTGCACCATTGCTCCCAGAAGAGACCAAGATCAAACTTAGCTGGCCGCTCAAAGGTCTCGTCAAGCGGGCGAACGTCTGTCAGTGCAGCGACACGGATGACGCGGGTGCTCCCCTCGATAGCGTAGACCAGATACCAGATTCCTGTCTTGGCCACCAGGCCAAGAGGCAGGATCTCCTGTGCCAGATCGTGGCGTAATGGTCCGGCCGGATAGCAGATGATCAAGCGCCGATCCTGCCATACCGCTTCCTGGACTGTCTGTAGCGGTTTGGGCGCTCGGAGTTGGCCTGGCCATGGCTCGGTGTCAAGCAGAAATCGTTGACGGACCCACGCTTCATTTCCCTGTCCGCCGGCAGGCATGGATGCAAAGATCTTGAGCAGTGCTGACTTGAGGCTCTGGCTGGCGCCCAACTCCGAGAGCGGTTGGGGGATGGAGAGCATGAAGAGCGCCTGCATCTCTGAATCCGTCAGGCCCGTGAGGAAGGTGCGGAAATTGTCCAGAAGTGCGTATCCGCCGTCGGGTCCGGGTTCACCATAGACGGGCACGCCGACCATGCCCAGCGCGTCGATGTCACGATAGATGGTACGCTCGGACACCTCCAGGTGCGTCGCCAATTGGTGGGCCGTCACCCGGCCCTGCCGTTGCAGAATGAGTAGAATCGATAGCAATCGATCGGCACGCATCGTATTGACCCTTTCCCAATCTCGATCCCAACAGTTCGATCCTTTCTAGGTTCAGTCTATCATAGAATCCTGACAGAGGATGTCAGGGTAGGCATGCTAAGATGGAATCGTCGACACCATCGTTCTGCTGTGCAGCAGCACAAATCGTAACTTCCGATGTGTCAAATACAGGAGCAGGAATATGGGCGAGCTTCGTGTGAAAACTGTTGAGCTGAAGCCAATGCGTGTCGTGAGCGCGTACGGCTATGGCAAGGAACCGGAGGGCATTGCCTGGGAAAAACTGATAGCTTGGGCTCAACCTCGAGGCCTCGTCGAAGATACTGACTCCTTTCGTATCTTCGGCTTCAATAATCCGAATCCGTCGTCAGGGAGTCCGAACTACGGATATGAGTTCTGGCTGGAGGTCGGCGAAGACACGGAACCTGAATGCGACCTGAGGGTTTACGACTTCAGCGGGGGACTCTATGCGGTCACTGGATGTCAAGGCGTGCAGGCTATCGGGGCAACGTGGCAGGCGCTGATGGAGTGGCATACCACAAGTTCGTTTACACTCGGAGCACACCAGTGGCTTGAGCAACACCTGAGCCCTGTGGGGACGCCTCTGGAAGAGTTGCTGCTTGATCTGTACTTGCCCATTGCCAGGTAATCGCCACTGTGTAGAAGGCGCCTGAATAGAAAAGACCCTCTCCCATGAGCGGGTCTTTTCTATTGACCATATTTTTATTCTGTAGCGTCACATTGAACCAACTGGCTGTCGGCAGCGGCAGATGTGTGGTACTCTACCGTCTCCGAACCCTCTCCTTCACCGACCGCAAGCGTGATGACAAAGCCGGGTGTCAACATGGCCGCGTACATCATATCCGGCTCGGGGCAACCAAGGCTGGCATCCGGCCATTCGACTTCCTCCATGCTGACGAAAGTGATCGAGTCTGCAGGTATGTCCGCTGCCGCCGCCAGATCGTCAATTGCCCGGTTTACGAGCGTGGCCTCGGTTTCACCTAACTCGTCAATGCTCGCTGGGGACACGTTCTCTCCGGTCTCTAGGTTGTCCAACCAGGGCAGAGTTGCCTTTTCTGCAGTGATGGGCTGGCATGCGCCAAGCACGGTGATCAGCAGTAAGCCGAGTACGATCAGCGTAGCCAGACGGCCTGTTGTGTGAAGTCTTAACATCTGTCCTCCTATCAAAATCTAAGCGCCATGTCCTCAAAGATGCCGGCGAGGATCTGCAGCGCAAAGAAGACAACGATCGGCGAAATATCGATCATGCCAATCGTTGGAATCAATCGTCTGGCCGGTTCGAGCACAGGCTCTGTTACCTGAAGGAGCAACTGTACAATCGGATTGGTCGGATCGAGATTCGGTATCCAGGTCATCAAAATGCGTGCCAACAGGACGAAAATGTACAACTGGATCAGGTTGGCCAGCATCGAAAAGACAATGCTCATGCTTCGTTCCTCTCTTCACTCAGTTCGCCCAACTCTTCACTGCGGCGATAGGCCGCAAAGATTGCTCGACTTAGGATGGCCCGGGTGGCAGCCTTTTCCAGTTCATATAGACCGGCCGCTGTCGTGCCGCCGGGGCTGGTAACCCGGTTCTTCAACTCGGCCGAGTGCAGTCCCGTCTGGCGCATCAACTCGATGCTGCCGCCGATGGTCTGCAACACCATGGCCTCGGCGTCCCGTCTTGGGAAGCCCATATGCACGCCTGCATCGATCATGGCCTCGACCAGCAGCAGCACGAAGCCGGGACCCGACCCACTCAATCCGGTCGCCATGTCAAGGTAACCCTCTTCATCGACCTGCAACTGCTCGCCCAATGCACCGAGGATGGCTTCGGTCTGTGCGACCTGCTGGGGTCGAACCTCTTTGGTCGGCGTCCAGACGGTCATGCCCAGGCCGATTTGGGCGGGGGTGTTGGGCATGGCACGTACAATGCGGTCATGGAATAGTCCGCTGCGCAGTGTACTGATTCGCACGCCTGCGATGATGCTCAGCACCAGCGCGCTGGGAGCGATTCTGCTGTGCAGATCGCCGGTCACTTTGGCCAGCGTCTGCGGTTTGATGCTCAGGATCACGATATCGGCTCCGTCAGCGGCCTCACGATTATTGTCCGTCATCGTAATCTGGTAGGTCTTCTCCATGTGGCTGCGGCGCGGCTCCCATGGATCCGAGGCGACGATCTGTTCGGGCGAGGTCAATCCCCGGTCCAAGATCCCCTTGATGATGGCTTCACCCATCACGCCGCAGCCAATGAAGGCGATTTTTCCGACATCCAGCATAGTCTCTTACTCCCTGTTTCGTGCGCCGAAGATTGCCGAGCCTACCCGGATAATCGTTGCACCTTCTTCGATAGCAACTTCGTAATCGTTGGTCATCCCCATTGATAGGTGCCGCCAATTGATCGTTGGCGCCGTCTCGTTCAAGTCGTTACGCAATTCCCTGAGTCCCCGAAAGACCGGCCGGATGATAGACTCGTCTGTAACAAATGGGGCCATGGTCATCAGGCCCTCGATGCGGATGCCGGGCAATGTTGCTAGTTCATCGGCCTGTGCCCGCACTTCATCGGGTCGAAAGCCGTGCTTGCTCTCTTCGCCGCTGACATTGACTTCGAGCAGTACTGACAGTACGCAATCAGCCTCTTGGGCGTCGCGGCTGAGTCTGCGAGCTATCTTCATGCGGTCGACCGCGTGCAGTAGCGTGAATGGACCCACAGCCTGTTTGCTCTTGCGGCTCTGTATCGTGCCGATGAAGTGCCAGTCAATCGAATCCAAGCCGTTCTCTTCGCCGTACTCAACCTTCTGTCGGGCCTCTTCCATCCGGTTTTCACCGAACGCAGTCTGGCCGGCAGCCAAGGCAGCCTCGATCATCCACATCGGTTTGGTTTTGGAGACCGCTACCAGCGCCACCTCGTCGGGATATCGTCCAGCACGACGGGCGGCATCCGCCGTCCGTTGCCTGACTGCTCTAAGGTTGGCGACGATGTCGTCGGCAAGATGACGCTTCTCGATTTCGTTGCTGTGCGCCGGCTGGTCACTCATCTTCTCACGACCTGGTTCTACAAGGAAACTCAGACATCATACGATGCGATCTGCCGAGCAGGCGCATTCGTCCGCCAAGCTGTGATTGTACCAGCGAACTAGAGGGCGTGCAAAGAATTGCGCCTTTTTGACGGTTGCGAATTCACCAGAGCTGACCGTACAGCGCTGCGTAACTGACCCCACTGTTCGTAGTAGCGACTTCAGTCGCTGCACACCGAGGAATCGACTGAAGTCGCTACGACAGACTATTGAGCTACTTGCGCCGTCGTGTACTAGCAACTGCCGCTCCGCACAATCTGAGGAAGAAAGATGAAGTTCCTGCCTGGCTCGGCCGGCGGTTGAGTCACTTGCGAGCGAAAGAAAACCGTTTGCGGATCACTCCAGGGCCCTGGATACCGCTGATTGGGCGAGGCTCCCTCTTCATCTTCAGGCTGTTCGGCCCTCGCTCGAATGCGGAACTGGTAGGATGAGTCGTAACAACCCGCCTGAAATTTAACGTTGCCGAAGCTAGCTGTCCCATCCACGAGCCTGCGCCATGTCTGCTCACTCTCGTGTCGCGCTTCTACGTCAAACAGTAGATCGTAGTTTCCGCCAGGAATGGCCTCGACGTCCGGACTTTGTTGGCCTGTCCAGGTCAATTCCAGCATGTCGCCTTCCACTTCGGCTGGAAGCTCGGCAAGCTCCGCGTGGGGGATCGTACGAGGCTGATCGCGTCAATGAAGCCATGGTTTCCGTGCCACTGAAACGGGCTATTGATCCGGGCAAAGACGGTCATCTTGTTGGATGTAGCCGTGGCAGCTGTGTACAAATTGGACCAGCCGATTCGTTTGTCATCACCGTCGACGAAATTGTTGCGATTTTCCACCCAGATGACCGTATCTGCTTCGGGATCCATACCGCCGGTTGGATCGAGTCCGAGCATCTTGGCCATGTAGACGCCTTCAGGGCAGTCGTTGGGTACGGCGCTGCCGCCGCAAAGCGTGAGGAACCAGCCGCTGACGCTGTAATCTCCGCCAGGATCCGCGGATGCCTGCTGGTAGATTGTGACATCGAAGATCTTGCCGGGATCGGGCGGCGTCTCCAGATCCCATGCCTCGGCGAGAAAGCTGTCGCGGCCGCTGATTCTCTCGACATGTACGTTTTCGGCGTCACAACTCTTGCCGAACTGAATGCGAGCGCTGTTCATACGCGGATGCCCTTGAGTCAACACTTGTTGCCAACCGTCCGGGATGCGATTGGGCTTTTGGTTGGGGCCCTGTACTTCATAGTAGCCGACATCGCACTCCATGTCCGGATTTTCCAGCAGTGGCGGCAGCGGGGGAATCGTACCCTGAACACTGTCAGATTCGGCCCAGGCGGAATCTGACAGTGAAAAAATCGTGAAGAAAACTGCAAGGAGAACGAAGGCTGCGTATCGAATTTGTTTTGTTGACATGAATTTCACCATTGGGTCGCCCTACTGCAAGGTCATCGGCGGGTCTCTAGCCATGTCACCATGCTGAACAGGCCGCACTGACCCTGCTCTGCGCGGTGGCTGAAAAAGTCGTCTGTACGGCTGGCGGTGTCAATCCCGCTGACCTCAATCTGCTCCGGCAGAATGCCCGCGGCCACGAACTGGGCCTGATTGGCGGCCCAAAGATTGAAGTATGGATTCCGCTCCGGGCCATTCGGATAGGTGAAGAGCCTCTCGTATTGGTCGAGTTTCGCTGATGCCATGGACAGCACCTCGTCACCGACTTCGTAGCTCTGCGGGCCGATGCTGGGGCCGATACAGGCGGTCAGATCGGCCGGATTGCTGTCGAAGGCAGCTTGCAGGGCCCAAACCATTGCCTCGGCCGCACCGTTGACCGTGCCACGCCAGCCGGCATGGCAGATGCCGAGTACGTGCCTCTGCCTGTCGTAGACCAGCAATGGCGTACAGTCGGCGAAGACGAGCATCAACGGCAGGCCGACTGTGTCCGTAATTAGGCCGTCGCATCCGGCCTGTATCCGGCCGGCGTCGCCGAGGTCGACTTTGGCAATGCCGGTGCCGTGAACCTGTTGACAATAGGTGATCTGTGCGTCGTCTATGCCGATGGCTGCGGCCAGCCGGCTTCGGTTCTCGTGCACGCGTTCGACCGCGTCACCGCGACGCACGCTGAAGTTGAGCGTATTCCACGGCTCTGGGCTGATGCCGCCGTGCCGTGTGCTGACATGGGCGCCCACCGGCAGATCGGCCAGGCAGTCGAATGTATAGGTGATAACCCCATTGGTGTGGCTGTTGCGTTGCATATGCGCTTCCTATTGCCGGCTCGACGAAGAATCGGGAATCAGCGCGTTGAGCAGCGGTTACTCCCACTTCTTTGTGCCCCGGTTGTAGTCGCCGAACCCCGAGCCGAACTCCCAGTTGGTCCATGAAAAGCTGCGCTGTTCCGGCTCGTCGTCAATGGCTGCCGTCCAGGCCGCGCGGGAGTCGATGTCGGCTTGGCTGCAGGCGCCGAACTCGCCCATGTAGATGGGATGCCTATCCGTTGGATCGACCAGCGTACCCTTCCTAAGAATCAAAACGTCGGGCCGGCAGGTGGGTTCCAATCTGTCTATTCAGGTCCCGTGCCCGGCCAATAGGCAAGGAGAAGCGGAATGTTCCGGAGAGGCGTCATCGCGCCAGGACATTCCGCTCTCTGATCGTTATTTGCCACGTTTCAGTCAGTGACTCTTCTGCAAAAAGCCTTTTCTTGACACGAGTGGTCACGAATTTACACGAACTGTGTCGTCGCCCCAGAGAGAAGATTCGTGATAATTTGTGTAAATTCGTGTCAAGATCCCTTTTTGCAGTGGACTCATCTGCGCCCACCGATTTCCCTATTCCCCGGATATCGGGAAGGCGTAGTTATCGCCGGCGCTGACCGTCAGTTCGCCGTTGGTTGAGCCCCATGGAGGCGGCGCATCAAGCGTATACGTGTACGAGCCGGGGTCGAAGCACTGCTCCTGTTCGCCGCGTGCCGGTACCGTGAATGTGGTATTCCAATCCGCGTCGCGTCTCGTGAAGGTGATGGTCAATTCCGGTCCTAACTGATTCTGGAAGAGATAGCATCCCTTGGTTGAGCTAGATACTGTATTGCTCCCACCGGCTTGGCTCCCGCTGGATTGGCTCCCTTGCGCCTCAACGGCTGCAATCAAGTCGCAATCGCCATTTAAGGCCGTGTAGTTGCTGTTACCCGAGACCCATCCTGGCTGGCCGTCCGGCGTCACGATCTGAAGCCAGGCGCAGTTGTTGCTCTGTCCGGAAACGCTGACCTCGTCATCTCTGTAAACGGTAGCGACCCGTGCAAAATTTGTGCCCGGCCCTGAACGTACATTCAGGGCATTGGCTACGACTGTAGCGGTGGGCAGGGCGGCAGCAGATGAACTCGCTTCTGCCGTGTCACCGGTACTGACGACCAACGATCCCAGCATTTCGATGAAGGCATCCACGTCGCTGTCGGTGATCAGGCTGGTGTAGAGTAACACAACTTGGCTGTCGTCGATTTCGCCCTCTTCGTCCACAGGATCGGCGCCGAACACGATGAACGCCTGACCCTCGACTTCTGCACACTCTATCCAGATGTCATATGCGCCCTGCAGGTAACCGTCTGCATACTCGTTGCGCTCGTCATAGGTGCATTCGTCGCTGTAGTCGAACACATCGAGCAGTTCGTCCGGCGTGAATGCCTGGGCCACGGAGGCGGACGTGCCCACAAAGACACCGGGCGTCGTCCAGTTGGCGGCGAAGCCATCCAGGTCGGGAGCCGCGGTCAACGATCGGCCGACTACCTCGTCATCTACGATCCAGTCTTCGTTGATGATGTCGTCCCACGCTTTCGGCAGCAGCAATGCGAAAGCGGCTTCATCATCAACAAACGACGTGAAGTCGTCTGGATCTACCCTTGTCTCATCAAGCGAATCGGCCTCTTCGATCAGTGAGGCAACACCTTCTGTGTTAACATAAAAACTCTGTTCGAGTACATCAAATGCTTCGTAATCGCCATCGTCAACAGCCAGATAGTAGATCGTCACGCCATGGTCGACTGGGTCGGATGCCGCTGACAACACGATGAAGGCATTGTCCTCGCCGTCACAATTGCGCCAGATATCGTAGGCTCCGCTGTAGGTAATGCCGTAGATCGTGTGTTCGTGCTCAACCCGGTCGTCATACTCGCAGGTATCGGAAAAGTCGCTGCTTTCCAGGGCATCAATGGGACTGAACTCAAAATCCGGATCGCCGTCCGCTTGTGCCATGTAGACGGCAAATCCAGGCGAAGTCCATGTGTCCACGAAGCTCTCGATATCCGGCGCCACTGTCATAGCCAGCCCCAGCGTCTCATCATCAACGACCCAATCATTGCCCTCGATGTCATCCCAAGCGGCGGGGACCAGGGCTGAAAGTGCAGACTCATCCAACGCGACATAGTCATAGAGCAGGTCAGAGACATCGACATCAGCAAGTGTGCCGGACATCATCAGCTCTGACTGGGATTCGTCCGGTCGTTCAGTTGTCGGAGCGATGACGAATGTGTCCAGAATGTGGTCCGAGGCGTCCAGGTCGGCCTGGGTCGCACTATAGGATTCGATGCGAACCATATAATCATCGGTCTCCGGCACTAATCCAAGCAGCAAAACTGTACTGCCGGCGTCGCCACAGTTCTCCCATACATCGTAGAAACCGCTGAAGAAGCCATCCGGCAATTCGCCCCGTTCGACATAGGTACAACTGTCTGAGTAGTCAATGGCGTCGATCAGATCTTCGGGGCCATATTCTTGATTCAGTTCATCGGAATAGCTGAACACGACCCCCGGAACATCCCAGCTGTTGGAGAATTCCTCTACGTCAGGCGCGGCCCACAGCTGGATGCCAAACTGCTCGTCGTCCGAATTGGTCCACGGTCGCTCCGAAATGTCGGCCCATTCGGCGGGCACCTCGATTGTGATAATGCCCTGTTCATCTGTGACGGGCACGTAGGTTTCGTAGGCGGGGGCATCAGGCAACTGGGCGCCGCCGTCGGCTTCGGCTTCCTCATCAACCGTGTCGGCGATTGAGAAACTGGTCTCCAATGGGCGTCCGTTGAGCTGCCCTTCCAGCACCTCTTCGGTGTCAAAGCGCAATACTTCCAACGACATGACATCGCTGGCTTCATGACTGCGCAATATCTCACAGTAGGTCGCCATCGTCCCGTCAGTGGCCAGATCCACGCCCTCCATGGACAGAATGATATCGCCCGGCTTCAAGCCGACCTCATCGGCCGGCGAACCCGAATCGATAGAGGCTACCCAGATACCGGAGAGCTCATCGCCCACAGTGACTGCCTCACTGTTGATGCCGAGCGAATCGACGTTGACACCGCTGCGCAAGGTCTCGATCAGAGGCAACGCTTCATCGCGTGAGATGGCAAAAAACTGACCACTGTCATTGAGGCGATAATTGATGCCGACGACGCGGGCGTTTTCATCGATCAAGGGGCCGCCTGAGTTTCCAGGAGCGATGTCTGCGTCATGCTGGAGCACATTGTCAATCGAGGCCCACGATGTGTCGCCGCTGGCCTTTTCTTTAGCAACGATGCCGCGCGTCATCGTGAATTCGGGATCGCCCAGTGGGAAACCGACTGCGTAGACTTCAAGGCCGACCCTGATTGGGTCCTCGTACCAGTCGAGGTATGGGAAGCTATCCCCCTGGATATCGATGACGGCCAGATCTGCGCACTCAGACACGCCCAGCACCCGTGCATTGAGCGGTTCTTCCCGGCCGTCGACATAGACGCGGAAGAGCGCGCCGCCGGTCACAACATGATTGTTCGTGACGGCGATGCCGGCTTCATCAATGATGAAGCCCGATCCACGTCCCGCGGAATTGGTTCGCAGGCCTTCCTCTGGATCGACAAAGGTCCCAATGGCTTCGATTTGGATGACAGCCTCCCGGGCATCGGCCAACTCGGAGACCGCACCCTCATCGGGCGCAACGGTATCCTGATTGCCGGACTTATCGGTGCTGTCGATCTTGCCGAGCGGCGGCGTGCGCTGAGCCAAATTGTCCCTGGCCAGGTCATTCGCCGGCGCCGCGGATGCCGTACTCGGTGCGATCAATAAGGAGATCGATAGTAATAGGATAGCGACCGTGAGATTAACGGACCGGGAACTGCTGGGTGTTGGCATCAGGAACTCCTTGTGGTTTTTCGAAATGTCCGCTGTCGTGCTTGTCAGTGAGAAAGGGTGGACCGACGGATCGGGCATGGACACGAGTCTCGATAAATGCGTCGCGAGAAATATCAGCCCCGACAAAGATGGAGTCGTCGTGATCGGCAAAAGGGGCGGTGGGTAGATGGTCTGCTGCCGCTCGGTATGATCAAGGCAGCGAGCGGCACAATTCTAGATCAGATTCGGGCGCGGCGCAACCAAGCTTTTTTGGGTTGTACGATCCCGCTCTATGCCCAGCCTCGCTCATATTGCGTGGGAACCGGTGTTTTGACACCCAGTTCCTTAGCCGCTCGCAAAGGCCAATAGGCGTCTCGCAGCGACTGCCGGGCAATGAGCACGACGTCGGCTTCTCCATTCACGACAATGTCGTTTGCCTGCTCGGCTTCCGTGATTAGGCCAACGGCCCCGGTTGGAATCTCTGCCTCACTGCGAATGCGCTGGGCGAACGGCACTTGGTAGCCTGGACCGATCGACATGCGTGCGTCCTGTGTCAAGCCGCCTGACGAGACATCGACCAGGTCTACGCCTGCGTCGCGCATTCGCTCTGAGTAGACGACACTCTGTTCGACATCCCAGCCGCCTTCTGCCCAGTCTGTGGCGCTGATGCGGGTGAAGAGCGGCAGGTGTTCCGGCCAGACAGCTCGTATTGCCCTCACGACCTGCAATGGAAAGCGCATGCGATTTTCCAGACTGCCGCCGTAGCGGTCGGTGCGACGATTGCTGAGCGGGGACAGAAATTCGTGTAGCAGGTAGCCGTGGGCTGAATGGATCTCGACTGCCTGGAATCCGGCTTTCAGGGCACGTTCCGCCCCGGCCACAAACGCATCGACGACTTCCTCGATATCTCCCTCACTCATCTCCTGCGGCGTGGCGTACTGCTCAGAGAATGCCAATGGGCTGGGTCCGATGTTGTCCGGCACTCCGGCCTTGCGCCCGGCGTGGGCAAGCTGGATGGCAGGCACGGCTCCGTACTCGGCCATGAATTCGACAATCGGGGCAAAGGCTTGCCCTTGCTCATCATTCCAGATGCCCAGGTCGCGGGCGCTAATGCGGCCACGCGCTTCAACCGCGGTAGCCTCGATGATCACGACTCCGGCCCCACCGACGGCGCGACTGCCATAATGCACCCGGTGCCAGTCGGTCGGGATGCCATCTTCGGCGAAGACTGAGTACATGCACATCGGTGCGATCCAGAGTCGATTGCGTGCGGATATTTCGCGCAGCCTAAGCGGTGAGAATAGGTGAGGCGAGGTTGATCCTGTGGTTGGCATGGGTCGTTTCCTTTGCTGCGTGCTGCTTGCTGCTTGCTGCGTGAGGTGGGTAAGTAATGCGTACTGCGTAAATGACGTAAGGGATGTCTGGAAAAAACGGATATGGTGTCGGATTCAGAGGCTTGTTGTGTAATATCTACCCCGGTAGGCGCGGGTGGTTGGAGCCAGTGCGGCTATTGAAACCGATGTGCTTCGTGATCCGCGACCTGATCGCATCCGACGGTCAAGATCAAGGAGCACGAAGCAAGCAGCGCTTACGCATTACGCATTACTTTTCAACCTCGTCCACGGCACCCAATCCTCTGCGCGCCACGGACCGCCCTTGGCCGCGGGAACTGGACGAGCATCGTTGTTGCCGAAGCGGAAAGCCCATTGGGGATCGCAGGCCTGGCAGGAGAGGCAACCAGCGCTGTCGGGCGGACAACTGAGGCCGGTCTCGCTGCGCGCCGCCAGCTTCAGTTCATAATGAAAGTAGTTCTCGCTGACGCCGCTCTCGACGATGTCCCATGGCAAGGGCGAACCGACCTTCCATTCGCCGGCGTAGTGCTCGCGCTCCAGGCCAAGATCCTCCATGGCCTGGAAAAAGCTGCGGACCGTGAGACCGCCGGGCGGGATCGCCAGCAACAGACCCGCAATGCGACGGTCGCCGCGGCTGAGCACTGCCTGAACCTCGGCCCAATCGGGCGAATCGGCCCGCACGTCGATACCATGGCGAGCCAGCGCTTTGTGGATGGTTCGCTGGCGCTTGCGCATGACCTTGGTCGATGTCATGCCCTCCCACTGAAACGGCGTGTGCGCTTTGGGTACAAAGGGTGTGGCGTTGATGGCGATGCGTCGCTTGAAGTGCTCTCGCGCCGTTAGCGTAAAGTCGATGAGCGCCTGGATATCCTCGTCGGTCTCTGTCGGGTGGCCGACCATGAAATAGAGTTTGAGCTGGGGAAAATTCAGTTCTTGAGCCAACGAGATGGCGCGCATCATCTGGTCTTCGGTCTGGGTCTTGTTGATGACGCTGCGCAGGCGTTGGCTGCCTGCCTCGGGCGCGACGGTCAGGTTGCGCGCACCGGTTTCGGCCATCGCCCGGATCAGCGGCACGCTGATGGGGTCCATGCGCATAGAACTGGCGCTGATACTGGCGCCCATCCGCTGCAACTCGGTGGCCATCTCGTCGATCTGCGTGTGATCGCTCACCGCAGCGCTGACCAGACCGACTTTGGTGTGTCCATTGACAACGGCCTGCTCGGCAGAGGCCAGCAGTCGATCCAACGGCTGCTCGCGGCGCAGGACGATAGACATAGCCGGCCAGACAGAATCGACAGCCACGTCCGCAGCCACGTGCGATCTCCATAAGGTGCATGTTGCTAAATTCGGTGTCCGGCGTGTAGAGCGTGCTCGACGTGTCGAAAGAGGCAAGGTCGCGGGCCCAGAGCCGCTTGACCGGCTGGAAATCGACATGCTCGCGGTTGGACGGGCGCAAACTGGGCACGTACCAGCCCGGCGTCGAATCGAGCCTGCCCAGCATGGCATCATGATCGTCAATCCCGTCGCGGGCCAGATCAACAAATTCAGGGCCCGCTTCTTCGGCCTCGCCGATGAGGATGGCGTCGAAAAAGGGCGCCATCGGCTCCGGATTCATGGTTACGCCGGGACCACCGGCAATCAGGAGCGGCCACGGGCTGCCGTCCCAGCGTCTACTTGTCTGTCGGTCCGCTGCCAACGGCGGCATGCCGGCCTGGCGCAACATTTCGACCACATTGAAGTAGTCCATCTCCCACGAAATCGTGAATGCCCAGATATCGAAATCGTCGGCAGGACGACCACTCTCCAGTGAGACCAGGGGGTTGCCGGCCGCGGCCATGCCCTTCTCCCAAAAGATGCGCTCACAGACCACATCCGCCTGCGAATTGAACATACGATAGAGCAGTTGCAGGGCGAGGCTGCTCATGCCGATGTAGTACGTATTGGGCATGGTCAGTGCGACGGTAAGCTTGCCTCCCCAGTCTTTCACGATGGCGCCCTCTTCGTCGGGCGCCTGCCGCGATCCCCGCCAAGAGGCCTTGCCGTTGTTCTGTTGTTTCTTTCTACGGTCTACTTTTGCCATTCGATCCTTTGCCAAATCGTGCTGGGATGTACCTGTCGAGCTTGGTAGTGCTTTTTGCTTTGTCTTGCTCAGCATGACTGCCCAGGCGGAGGCTGCTTGACCGGTCAAACGCGGACCAAGTATACCACAGCAAAAGGGACCGGCTCGGAATGCCGGTCCCTTTTTGCCGGTCAAGCCAGGAATGGCAGCAGGCTATTCTGCCGCCAGGACGTGGACCTTGGCATGGCGCATCGTTTCGAAGGAGCCACAATGGATCTTCAGCGTGAATCCCTGCTGCAAGCGCGGGTACGCATCGGTCAATTCACGGGTCTGCGTGACAGCATAATCGACCAGCGCTAGGAAGCGTTCCTTGTCTTCGTGGAGGAGCTCTTCCGTGCTGGCAACCGGCTCGTAGGGGACAGCGATCCAGTGGATGACGCTCTCCGGGTGATTGCTGGCAATTAGCGCCATTTGTTTTTCATCGTCACGGGCGATGATGGTGCCCGGCTCGCTACCGTCTAGAATCGCGTTGAAGGTCGTGTCAGCCTGTTCGCTCATGGTGCGCTCCTTTTCTGAACCGATCGGTCGTGACAGAGGGGATGTCCATTGATTTTATCCAGCCGTTGTTTTGGTGCGGTTTCGAATGGTTGGTGCAAACTCGCCGTCACCTTTCATTCCGACATAGCGCTCATCTTCAACGATGATCTTGCCACGCGATAACACCGTACGCGGCCAGCCCGTGACCGTCATGTCTCCGTAGGGCGTCCAGTCGGCGGCCTCGTGTAGCGTCTCCACGGAGAGCCGTTTGGATCGAGCTGGATCGAAGATGACCACGTCGGCATCGTAACCCGGCGCCAGCAGTCCCTTGCGGGACAGGCCCATCAATCGGGCCGGGTTGGTGCAGCAGGCGTCAACCCAGCGCGTCAACGACAGCCGACCGGTGCTGACGCCAAAGCTGTGCACCAGCGGGAGCCTGGCTTCGATGCTGGGCACGCCACCGGGAATGGTCGAGAAGTCGGGCTGATCTTTCTCGGCACGGGTCCACGGGCAGTGATCTGTGCTGACCACATCCATGCTGCCGTCAGCCAGTGCGAACCAGAGGGCATCTTGGTCCTCTGCGTAACGCAATGGCGGCGCACAGACAAAGAGCTGTCCGTCGTCGGATCCAAGCTGCTCGTCGGCGCTGAGCAGGAGGTATTGAGGACAGGTCTCAGCATGGATCTCCACGCCACGCCGGCGGGCACGCATGACTTCGTTGACCGATTCCCGGCAGCCGACGTGGAAAATATAGAGTGGGCAGGCCGCCAAGTGCGCCAACTCAGCCGCCCGGTGGATGGCTGTTGCTTCGAGCCGTGCGGGCCGTGTGCGCTCATGCCAGATCGGCTCGGTGTGCCCGGCCGCCAACGCCTGCTCGCGCAACAGGTCGAGCACTGGGCCGTTCTCGCTGTGAAGGACGACGCTGCCGCCGGCGCCGGCAACCGCCTGGTATGAGCGCAGCAAAGAGACGTCGTCGAGAATCATGCCGTCGTAGGCCTGGTAGATCTTGAAGGTGGCGCAGCCCGCACTGATGGCCTCTGGAACGTCGGCCAGGCGCTCTACAGATGCCCCGTGCCAGGTGGGGATGGTCATGTGCAATCCATAGTCGATGGCGACTGAACCGTCGGCCTCGGCCCGCCGTGCCGCCAGGGCCTCCAGCATTGGCTGGCCCGGCTCCGGGGTCACGAAGTCTATGACCGTGGTTGTGCCGCCGCAGGCTGCGGCCACGGTGCCGGTCTCGAATGTGTCCGTGCTGACCCGTCCGGCCAGCGGCAATTGCAGGTGCACATGCGGATCGACGCCACCTGGAATCACGTAGCAGCCCGTGGCATCAATGGTTCGATCGCCCGCCAGTCCAAGTCCAGATCGCCGTGATCGACTCTCCGTCAATGGCGAGGTCGGCGCGGAGGGATATGCCGCCAGATATGAGGATGCCGTTCGAGATGATGAGATCGTGCTGCGTGCTGCGTGCTGCCTGCTGCGTACTGCGTACTGCGTGAGGAGTTTTTGACGACCCAGTGGAATCCGATGCAGCCTCTACTACACGCCGGCGCAAATACCCATGAGGATGGCAATGCCGGTATTGGACCCCCCGATCCCCGATCCTGGGGGAGGCTTCGCTCGCTTTGCCCGCTTGGCCGGCCTGACGTTCGCCCCAAGGTTGGGTGGCTGTCTGCGTGACGCCTCGATCTGTCGAGCTACCTACGCCGAACTCACCTAGCGCCAATTGTTTAAGGATACCCACACTGATCTCCCATCAAAGACCTTTTACGAGGTACGCATTACGTCGTAGGAATCCCAACCACATCGTCACCGATCACGCAGCACGCAGCAGCCTCTCCCTACGGCGTCAACACCCGCAACAGCGTGCTCTCCGTATTCGCTTCAATCGTGTAAGCGCCCAGCGCGGCGGGCAGTAACACCCAGCCCACCGCGTCGACTTCTACCGGATCGCCCGTCCAGCGCACGGTTGCGCTGCCGCTGAGCACAGCCCAGATTTCGAAGGTGTCGCCGTTGCATGTGTTGCTGAAGGTCGCGCCGCTGTCCATCATGAGCCGGTGGGTTTCAAAGTAGGAGCAGTGGCCGATCAGCTCGACGTGCACGCCGTCGCTTTCGCGAATCACACTGGGGCGCAGTGGGCCCGGCTCGACCAGGCCGAAGCTGAGCACGTCCAGCGCCTGCTCAACGTGGATGGGGCGCGGACGGCCCCAATCGTAGATGCGATAGGTCGTGTTGCTGTTCTGCTGGATCTCGGCCACGATGGCCCCCGGCCCAAGCGCGTGGATCGTGCCGGCAGGCACGAAGATCACATCGCCCGTTTCGATGGGCACACGATGTAGCCAATCTTCAACCTCGCCGAACTGGATGGCCGTCTCGAAGGTTTCGCGCTTGACACCCTTCTTGAAGCCGTAGATCAGCTCTGCGCCCGGCTCGGCATGGAGCACGACCCACATCTCCGTCTTGCCCAGGTCATCTTCATTGGCCAGCCCATAGGCATCATCCGGGTGGACCTGGACCGAGAGCCAGCGATTGGCGTCCAGTAGCTTGATCAGGAGCGGGAAGCGTTCCATTTTCAACATTTGCTGGTTGTTGCGTCCGATCAGGGCTTCGCCAAGCTGGGCCTGCACCTGAGGCAATGTCAGTCCGGCCAGCGGGCCATTGTTGACGACGCTGGAGCCGTCAGGATGGGCAGCAATCTCCCAGCTTTCAGCGACGATGCCGTCGGGGATCACGCGGCCAAGCTTGTCGGCCAGATTGCGTCCGCCCCAGACATAGTCTTTGAAGACAGGGTCGAAGGTGAGTGGGTAGATTGGGGATTGAGGATTGGGTGATTGGGACATGGTGTGCTCAGGCGTTGATGGTGTGTCTAGGTTGTGAGTAATGAGCGGTCTCTAGTCAGGGCAAACAACCTGAAGGCTGCTCCAGGAAAGTCGTGACTGAATCTCATTTGCTGAAGCTGTTTCAACGAAAAGCTCAATGGCTTCGATCAAGTTAGTCCGCGCTTCTTCCACCGACTGCCCCCGGCTGGCAATGTCCAGTTCGGGACAGAGCGCCACGTACCAACCTTCGTCACGTTCGATCACGGCCGCAAACTGTTGGAGGGTCATGTGCATTTTTCCGATCGCCAGCCAGAAACTGGGCCCTTCGAGAGGTTCGAGTCTCTTGGCCGGCAGGCTATGGGTTCAACGCATACGGAATCTGCTTGAAGACAAAGGTAACGTTCGACGACGCTTCTCCACCGATCCAGTTCAGAGTTGGCATGTTGGCTCGCAACACCCGCAAGTGGTTCGATTTCAGCGCAGGTCATTCTACCACATTTTCGGGAGGCGTGCCGTTGGAGTGCTTCCTGCTTGCCCGCTCAAGCAGTTTGGTTCAGCCATCGCCTTGGTCGTCAACTTCCACCGGCGGATCCGACCCGGAATCCACCTCAGCAAAAGGCGGCAGATCCAGCATTTTACGCAAAGCGTAGTCGCCCATCAGTTTGATGCTTGCCACAGGCGCAGCCATCTCTGCTGGTTGATTGTTTGATTGATTGGGACATGGGTTGCTCGGGTTTCGATATACTGGTCAGTTTTGAATCTGGCATCCAAAACTGTCCAAGTTTGTTAGGTCCTGTATCGGTCGGAGGTTGGGTGAATTTTGCCACTAGTGGTTTGTTCGACACTGCTCGTGTCTACCGGCATCAAAATGAGCAGACGTGGGTGCGTCAACTGGTCTCATGAGATTTGAATGGGGTCTTTACGGTCACGGCCACGGGCAAGGAGTGAGGTTGATTTGAGGGCGACGCAACGACAGTTCAGTGATGGAAACAGGCATGTATCGGTACTGTTGTGACGGAGCATGGGAGGAGCGTATGATTTGCCCCAACCATGATCTGCATTACCCTACGACGAGGCTATTTCACTAAAGAGAGCCATACGCTCCATTAGTGCATCGCCCGTCGCACCGCGTATTATCGTTTGTCCATCTATGTGCTGTCCGCCACGCATGATATGCACCATCCATTCACGGCTACCCATCAACCCGTCAAGGTTGTCCGGCTCTCCCTGGATGAGGAAAAATCCACCCAGGTCACCACCGTTTGGGTCCAGTAATACGGCCTCAAATGAATCGATCACGCCACCTTCTTGTTGGCCGATCAGATAGCCAACAAACTCCTGAAAATGCTCTGCGCTCACCAATTCTCGTCCTGAAGTTGAGCGTTTCCAACCAAACAGCAAGGCATTCGATCTCATAACAAATTCCCCTTTTCTTGCACCGCCAGGCCAATGGCACTGTGGCACAAAACTCGTTCCTTCTCGTTCCGTCCCCCAAAACCGCCACAGCAGAAAACCGGCTCCTCATAAACATAGGTAGCCGGGTGCTTCCGATCGATGTTGGTGTCCACGTTGGTGTTTAGGGGGTAGTTCCAGTATAGAGCAATCGAGAGAAAAGTCAATTTCGGGAAATATTTCACGAAGGAATTACATCTGAATCATATCCTAGAGCGCCTCAGGCAAGGGGGATCAGCTTTCCTTTTGCGTTGACTTGCTCAAATCTGGGTCCGCAATTTCCTGCGGTTCTGACCTGTTCTCGACGTCAGCAAAAGGTGGCAGATCCAACATCTTGCGCCAGGCATAGCTGCCCAGCAGTTTGATGCTCGCTACCACCGGCGCCGCCAACACTGCGCCCAGAATACCGGCCAGCGAAGCGCCCATGAGCACGGCCACCATGATGACCAGCGGGTGCAGATCGAGCGCGTCGCCGACAATGCGCGGCACCAGCACTGAGTTCTCGATCTGCTGGATGGCCAGCATGGCTCCGGCCACCAGCAGCGCATGCCAGAGCGGTGAGAGCCCCCGATAGTTCTCCGGCTGAAAGAGGACTACGAGGATAGCGACAACAGCACTGATGATCGGCCCAATGATGGGTAGAAACTCCAGGAGCCCGGCCAACGCGCCCAGAGCCAGCGCGTTGCTGACGCCCAGCAGTGTGAGGACCAGCGAGACGGCGACGCTGATGGTGAGTGCTAGGATGACCTGGCCGCGCAGATAAGCGTTCCAAATCAACACGAAGCTGTTGATCAGACGGTCGGCATCCTGCCGATAGCCGGGCTGATGCGCGATGTTGCTGATGGCCGGGCCGATCTTCGGCGCGTCGCGGACGAGGTAGATGGAGAGGGCGAAGACCAGCAGTGCTAGGCCAAACCAAGTGATCGTAGCCTGGGTCAACTGAGTGGCTAGAGAACCGCCCACTGAAAATGCAGGCCTGGCTAGACTTGATATCTGACTTATCATCAGTTGGACGTCAACCCCGCTCACCATCGAGCCGGGATCAAGCTGGAGTGGGCCAATCACGATGGCCGTGTCCAGCGCCTGATCGAAGAGCTTCTGAGACGTGACCAAAGCTCTGTCAAAGAGGTCAGGCAGGTTCGTGTAGAGAGCGACCGCTTGGTCCACGGCGATGACGCCCACCGCTACACTGCCACCGACGAAGATCAGGATGATCACTAGGTAGACAATCAGGATGGATCGTCCGCGGCTGAGACGCGTGCGCCGTTGCAGGAAGTTCACCACCGGGTTGAGCAGATAGGCCAAGATCATGGCCGTCACGATGGGTGCGATCAGGGACCGAAACTCCCAAACGGCGAGCGCGACAAGGATCAGCGCTGCCGATGCGACAATGGCCTTCGTCGTTCGGCTCCACGGGGGAGAGTAGTGGGAGGGTAGTTTCATGGGCCCTACAGTTTCTTCAAATTGGCCATGGAGACGGCCAGTTTCTTGATGCCGACGCCGGGGAAGGCAATCGTCACTTCCTCGTCACTGCCGACGATCGAGCTTTCGATGACAGTACCGACGCCGAACTTGGCGTGTTGAACACTGTCACGTCGCTTGAATTGGGTGGGCTGGCTGCTTTTCGTTGATTTGCGTTTGCGAGCAGGCGGCTTCCGTGTGCCTGAATCCGGCGTCCAATAAGTTTGATCGGTGTCCGTCGTTTCGCCTGAGCTACTGCCGCTCCAGTTGTAGCCGGACTGTTCTCTGCGGCTCCCCCTCGATTGGCTGCTGCTGCTCGACCGATTGCTATCCCAGGACGTCATGCGTGAGTAGGAGGTGCGACTGCGCTTCTGGCGATCCACCATACCTGTCAACAGATTGGCCGGGATCTCTTCCATGAAGCGGCTGGGCTCCTGGGTCTGGCTGTCGCCCCACATGCTGCGACGGAAGGCGCGCACCAGGTAGAGTCGCCGCTTGGCCCTGGTGATGCCGACATAGCAGAGCCGGCGTTCCTCCTCCATGTCTTCGAGGTCGCCGCTCTCGATGCTGCGGCTGTGAGGCAGGATCCCATCCTCCATGCCGACCATGAAGACGACCGGATACTCAAGCCCCTTGGCCGTGTGCAGCGTCATCAGCGTGACCGCGCCGCTCTGATCGTCGATCTGATCGGCGTCACTGACCAAGCTTACCTCTTCCAAGAAGAGCGAGAGCGCCGTCTGTTCGTCCAACATGCCGGCCATGCCGGGCAGATACTGGGCGGCGACGCCGCGCAGTTCCTGAAGATTGGCGAAACGATCTTCGCCTTCATCGGTGCCGTCGCGCAACGCATCGACATAGCCCGAGTCATGCATGATCGTATCGAGCAGGTTGGCCACGCTCTCCGATCGGTTGTGCTCATTGTTCTCGACCCACGCTTCAAACATGGCTGCGAAGCCGATCAGCGCGTTCTTGGCGCGCTTGGCAAAGGGCGCAGCGTAGGCTTCATCAGGCAAGACTTGGCCCAGCGACTGACTGACCGATTCGGGACCGTGGTGGAGAATCTGGAGGGCGATGTAGTCGCCAACACCCATGTCGGCCGACCAACTCTTGAACGCGCCATACGTCTTGGCCCCGATGCCGCGTGCCGGGACGTTGATGATGCGGTCCATGGCCACGCTGTCCTGGGGATTGTTGACCAGGCGCAGGAAGGCCAATGCATCCTTGATCTCCTTACGTTCGTAGAAGCGTGTGCCCCCGACCAGCCGGTACTTCATGTTGCGCAACACCATCGCCTCTTCCAGCGCACGGCTCTGGGCGTTGGTGCGATACATGAGGGCGATATCGCCTAGAGAAAACGTCCGGCTGCCGACCAGCCGCTCGATCTCATCCAGGACATAGGACGCCTCTTCGATCTCGTTGTAGGCCTCGTAGACCGTGACGTCCAGCCCTTTGCCGTTTTCGGTGAAGAGCGTCTTGGGTGTACGACCCTTGTTGTTGGCGATGACGGAGTTGGCCACATCGAGGATGGTCTGGGTGCTGCGGTAGTTCTGCTCGAGCAGGATGACTTTGGCCTCCGGATAGACATCGCGGAAGCGCAGCACGTTGCGGTAGTCTGCACCTCTGAAGCGGTAGACGGAGTTGTGAACGACGATTCCGCCTGCCACGTAATTTCGGTACGTCGGTACCGAAATGTCGTAGACCTGACCCTCGTACACTTCCCTATCGACGGAGACGACCTCATCTTCATCGATATCGCCATTCGAACCGAGCACTGGCACAATCGCACCGGGCAACAGATGGCCGATTGGCATGAAGTCGTAGACATCTGATGTCAATTTGGCCCGTTTCCAAATCCGGGCATCTGTCACGACCGATTGCAACTCGCCCAGGGTAGTGTCCAACTCGTCGTATTCGCTGTGCACGCGCTCTCGCAGCCCAGTAGTGAGTCTTGTGGGTTTTCGTGGGCAACACCTCGGACACCTGCGTTCGAAAGGTCTCATCTGAGCTGCAGATTGACAGCTCGTGCAAATGCCACGGATAGTCCACTGTGGACCAGCGCCCATTGGCTGTTCGCTGCTTTCCGCTGCCAAACATCCTAAATGAAATGGTCTTGCGCACATTTCCATTTCTGATCGTCGCTTGCGGCACATGATGGGGATGGGCAAGCGACAGACCGAGTTCGGCGGCCAAGCGATGTGCGGCTGAAACCGTATCGATGGAGGCGTAGAGCCGCTGGATCTGCTCGTCGTCCATGGCGATTGTTCGACCTGAAGCGTAGAAGCACGCGGTCGGCAGGCCATAGGCAGCGGCAAGATGAGCCTCCCAATATGCGGCATCGCCGGCATCCGTGCATGCTCTCAGAAGCCAGATTGCATCGGCGCGTTCCTGTCGCAAACGCTCTTTGAAGCCTGGATAGGCTTTGTCACCGCTCGTCCGCGTGGCACCCGTTCGCCCGATTCGATATCCAAGTCGGGCTGAGTACATGAGATAGACGTATTGGTAGCTACCACGCGGCTGGAATCTCCCAAAGACACAATGCTCAGGCGTAGCCGAAAGCTCCCTGCCGCCGGCTGTCCGTACGACAACGATCGGCCCGGCGTACTGCCTGGAGAGTACGGCATCGAAGCGGGCTTGCCCGCTCTTTCCATGACCGGTTGCTGTAAGCACCTCGGTTTCCGCCTTCAGCTGCTCGACGCAGATATCGCCTTCGGCAGTGGCGATCCGGGTCCCGCTGACGACGCACTGATCCTCGTCGCCGACTGCGAAGATATTGCGATTGTTTTGTGGCGCTCCGGCCAGCGACGCCAATAATTCGAACTGCGCCGTGTTGGTATCCTGAAACTCATCGACGAGCAGATAGGGCCACTTTTTCTGGTACTTGATCCGCAGTTCCTCATTGTTGCGCAGCAGCAGCGTCGTGCGCATTAACAGGTCGTCGAAGTCCATGGCGTTGTTGGCCCGCAACGCCTCCTGGTAGCGAGTGTAGACCCGCCCGGCGATCTCCTCGAAGTAGCTTCCGTCTGCATAATTCTCCGGCGTGACGAGTTCGTTTTTACTGCTGCTGATGTGCGATAGTACGGCCCGCGGGTTGTAGCGCTTCTCATCCAAATTCAGCTCGCGCATGAGCGCACGGATCAGCGCCAGTTGATCGGCTAGTGTCGTAGATGACCCAGTTGCGCTCAAAGCCGATGGTGTCGGTCTCGACACGTAGGATGCGTGCGCAGATGCTGTGGAAGGTGCCGATGGTCAGGCCGCCCAGTCGGCTCGGCTGGCCGGGCAACGGCTCGCCGAACTTGTCGGCCAGCAGCGCTTCGACCCGCTCGCGCATCTCCTTGGCCGCCTTGTTGGTGAACGTCACCGCCATGATGTTCCATGGTGCGATGCCGGCATGATCGATCATGTGGGCGATGCGTCGGGTCAGCACCCGCGTCTTGCCTGAGCCGGGCCCGGCCAGCACCAGGACCGGCCCATGGACCGTCTGCACTGCTTCGGATTGTTGTGGGTTGAGATCGGGTATCTGTTGTGTGGACATTGGGACTGGTGACTCGGTTTCTTTTGGACTGGAGACGTGCGGAGTACTGCGTGCTGCGTACTGCGTAGCATACTGCGTACTGCGTAAGGTCTCCGATAAGTGAATGAATACGATATTGGCGCCTACTCGATTACAGGCGTCCAGCTAGACAAATGGAAATCGCCGCGACACCCTCAAGCAGCAAGCAGCAATAGCAGTACGATTACGCAGTACGCATTACGCTCACTCACTCTCCCCTCGCATCAACCGCAAATAGCTATCATAGCGCGCAGCATCGATTCTCGCCTGCCTCAACGGCGGCGCGCACGGCGCAGCCGGGCTCATGGTCATGGGTGCAGTTGGGGAACTTGCAATCGTGAATATAGGGCTCCATTTCGACAAAGTAGAAGCCCATGTCCGCCGGGTCGATGTCGTAGAGACCTAGCTCCCGGATACCCGGCGTGTCGGCGACAAATGTGCGTGTGCCAAAGGGCATGCCGATGAGGTGCGCGGTGCGCGTCGTATGTTTTCCTTTGTTGAGAAAATCGCGCAGGTCGCCTGTCTCCAAATGGAGGTCCGGATGGATGGCGTTGAGCAGGCTGCTCTTGCCGACGCCGCTGGGGCCGGTGACGACTGTGATTCGGTCGGTCAATAGCTCTTCCAGTTCAGCGATGCCCAGCCCTGTCTCTGCGCTGGCGTAGATGACTCGATAGCCGATCTTCTTCGTAGTTGGCGAACAATGTTTTGGCCTGCTCCAACTCCGCCAAATCGATCTTGTTGACGCAGATGATTGCCGGGATTTCGGCGAATTCGGCTATTACCAGGAAGCGATCCAGCATGCGCGGGTGCGGCACAGGATTGACGATAGAGAAAACGATTAGCGCCTGGTCCGGATTGGCCAGAATTACGTCCTCGGCCAACTGGCTGGCGCCTGGCTGTTGCCTGCTCAGGACGCTCTTGCGCTCGTCGATGCGCTCGATCTTGCCGCCTTTTTCGCCGTCCGGCACCAGCCAGACCCGGTCGCCCACTGCAACCAACGTGTCCACTGATTTTTCCTGCAGCAGTCGGCGACGAACTTCGCATAGCCGAATGTGGCCCGGCGCGTCAGGATCGCTTTCCGGATCTGTCTGCACGTCATAGTGATGGCCCAATGCCCGGATGACAATGCCAGGGATTAGATTCGAGGAAGCCTTCTTTGGTTTTGACTTGCGCCGTTTTTTGGCGAGAAGTTCGGCTTGTTCATAGGCGGCAGTCTTCAAAGGCTTCGTCGTACTCTTCGTAGGCTAGCACGTCTTCAGGATCGGGTTCGAGTGAGTGATACGTCGGCAAGCAGGTGCTCCTCTTGAATGGGCTATTCTGGGCCAGGTTGGGGTTGTGCTGGGTTTGACCTTCCGAGTGTATCAATCTAGCAGAGCGCTTGTCAACACAGGTCTCTCATTTTTCAGGACATTGACAAGGTTAGCCGGGCACCCGTATACTTTTTGCATTCCGAGCCTTGAACAAACATGCCCCCAAAATCCACTTTGTTGCGCACCCAACGGTACCGGCTCGACAAGAATGTGCGTGTCAATGGCCGCAAACCGACGGCCGACGTCGAAGACATCTTTCTGGTCGACATGCAGGCCGACCCTGATGAAAATGTCAACCTGGCGGCAGATCCGGCCCTGCGCACCGTGGTGGAGGATCTGAGCAGTCTGTTGGATCGACACGCTGCCAGCGCCGTTGAAGTGCCCGAGTCGTACACGCAACGTGACAGTGCCCAGGAACGCCGAATTGCGCGTTTCCAGCAGCAGATGAAAGCAAAGGGAAATGGCTGAGATGACCCGTCCCAATATCCTCTTTCTATTCAGCGATGAACATAACCACCGATTCATGGGCCATATGCCCGAATCAGTCGGACGCGAGCCCGTCTCGACGCCGGCTTTCGATCGGCTGGCCGCCCAGGGCACCGTCTTCACCGACACCTACTGTCAGATGGCGCTCTGTACGCCCTCACGGATGTGCCTGCTCTCCGGTCGCGAGGTGCGAGGCTGCGGCGCCTGGGATAACAATTCGGTGCTCGCACCAGAATTGCCGACGATTCCCAAGACACTGGCTGCGAATGGCTATACCACCTGTCTGGTGGGCAAGATGCACTTTGGCGGCAACCTGCAGTTCCATGGTTTCCAACATCGGCCCTACGGCGACCTGACCGGTAGGACGGGCCATCAATGGGAACCATTGGGTCCATCATACGCTGATTCTATGATATCTCGCACTCGCGATGCCGGACTGACGCAGATTCCCGACAGCAAGATTCAGGATGTGGTCGTGGGCCAGGAGACGGTCGCTTTTCTGCGCGAACAGGCCGCGGCCGAGCCGGATCAACCCTGGTTCGTCTGCGCTTCGTTCAGCCGGCCTCATTTTCCGCTGACCGTGCCGCCCCGTCACCTGGCTCCCTATTGGCCCGACGGCGTCACAGCGCCTGCTGTCCCGGCCGCGGGCGATGCCTACGATCATCCGATGAGCGTAGGCATGCGCGAGGGCTTCCGTGTCGGTCGGATCGATGAGGAGGAGATGATGCGCGCCAGGGCCGCCTACTTCGGCTGCGTCTCCTACCTCGACGAGGTCATCGGCGACATGTTGCTGCGCCTTGAGGCGGACGGTTTGCTCGACAACACGGTCATCGTCTATGCCAGCGACCATGGCGAGATGGCCGGCGAGCACGGCGTCTGGTGGAAGCAGGGCTGGTACGAGGGGTGCACTCGGGTGCCCCTGATCATCTCGACGCCGGCGCAGCGATATCGTGGGCAGGACGCGCAGGTGGTCGAATACCCCCGTAGGGCTTGTTGATCTCTTTCCGACCTTCTGCTCGCTGGCAGGCATTGAGCCGCCGGATGGTTTGGACGGGATTGACCTATCACCCGCATTGTCTGGTGAGGCCATTGCACCGGACCGGCACATCGTCTGTGACAATCTCAATCCCCGCTGGGGCGAGGAACCGAGTTCCGAATGGTACGCCAGGGGCCGTACAAATATGTGCGCTTCCGGAATTCCGATCCCCTCTTCTTCGATCTCAGCAACGATCCCGGCGAGCAGCACAACCTGATCGAGAGCGTGCAAGGCCAGGCGGCCGAAGCCCGCGATGTGATGGCTGCGTTTGCACAACGTTCGATGGATTTTGAGGCTGCGGAACGGGAGCGTATCGGAGGGCGAGCAGGAACTGCATGCCCAGATACAAGCTGGCCATCGAGACCAGTTTCGGCAACCAGTACCTCATGCCCGACGGCCGACTGATCGAGGCAGACGACACGCTCTACGATCCGATGGTGCTCAGTCGAGACGCCGTCTGAGCTATTTGCTGACTGGCCGGAGACTGAAAATCCGTAACCGGGTTCGCCAGAATGTCCAATCAGAGGGACGCACTCAATCCCGGCATGCTATGCGTCATTTCTCGCTCCTCCGGATTTGCTCGCGACGATTTAAGGACTGCCGTCATTTGTCGGCGGCGACAGCACACGAAAGAGGTGTGTTCTTCGCAGATGGCCTGCACGGCATGCTGACCTCAATCCCAAACTCGGCCAGCAGATCGCAGAGGTCGCCCAGCGGCAACCCCATGACGCCGGTAAAGCAACCGTCCAGTTCGGCAACCGGCGCGAAGCCTGGGTGTTGGATCGCATAGGCGCCGGCCTTGTCCATCGGATCGCCCGTGGCGATGTAGGTCTCGATCTCCTCGTCGCTGTAATCGCGCATGATGACCGTGGACGTATTCAGCCGCGCTTCCTGCCGATCGTCAACGGTGGATAGCGATGCAGATAGCGCTATGAACCTGATGCGGCTGGGCTCGCAGCAAGCGAGCATGCGTCGTGCATCGGCTTTGTCGGTCGGTTTGCCCAGCAGCTGATCGCCGATTGCGACCACCGTGTCGGCGGCGATGATCAGCCTCGGCTGTTCCTCTCAATTTGGCTTTGCTGCAAACGTGCCTGCTGCAACAGCATGTGCTTTGCCCTCGGCCAGCCGGAGCACAAGGGCGATCGGTGATTCTCCACTGAGGGGCGTTTCATCAATGTCAGCGCCATGGATCTCGAAATCTATCCCCATCTGATGGAGGAGGCGCTGCGTCTCGGGCTGGCTGATCCGAGCACGATGCTTGGCGTCATGGGTACGGTTCCTTTCAGTGATGAGATGTGAGCAAAAACAGCTGGTTTGACTGCGATGTACCGGTGTCTACAGAATCTGGAAATTCAGGCCTGCGTTTGCGATAGAATCAGGTCGTCGTACGCCCAACGCGAGATGGGGATAACAGTCGTGCCGTCCAAATGCCCTCCGGTCAACGCCTGTGTGCAATGACAACCTTGAATTATTCCCGCGTCTGGACAAATTCTGGTCACTATGGCACGATTCTCATAACGGCATTCTGCAGGCTTTCTCTCTATACCAAATCGATTCAAATAAGGATGGGCATAATGGACAAGGGCGCGCTTAGAACGAAGACTCCTGTTCGGCTGATGATGGTTGGTTGTGGCGGCATGGCCAGGCACCATGTTCGCAGGATTCTGGAGCAAAAGATACGACACAGATCCGGCTGGTCTGTGAGCCGTCGCAGGCAGCTACGAGCAGCTCTGCGAATTGTTTGACGAACGAGGACTTGAGCCGCCACACAATGAGCCGGATCTGGCAACCGCATTGGCGCGCTACGGCGATGAACTGGATGCTGCATTTATCATCACGCCCCACGCGCTTCATGCGCAGCAGGCTGAGGCCTGTCTTGAGGCCGGACTTGACGTGCTGCTTGGAGAAGCCCATGGTCCTGAATATGGACGAGGCTGAACGTTTGATCAGACCCGAGATCGGACCGGCCGTCTGCTGGTGGTCGCCTTCAACGGCAGTCTCTCTCCCCAGATTCGCACAGCCGTCGACATCCTGCGCTCCGGTGAGCTGGGCGAGATGCTCAACATTCACGCCGTTGTCTGGCAGAACTGGCGCATCCTGACTATCAACACGTGGCGACAGGTGCCGGAGGTCTCGGGCGGCGGCTTCATGTTCGATACCGGCGCCCATCTTCTAAACACGGTGGCTGACCTGGCCGGTGAAGATTTTGTCCAAGTCGGCGCCTGGCTCGACAATCGCGGTGCACCGGTCGATATCATCGGCACGGTCATTGCTCGGCTGGCTTCGGGCGTCCAGGTCACGTTGACTGGATGTGGCGACACCATTCGTTCCTGTGATTCGGACGTGCGCGTCTTCTGCACCGAGGGCATTCTGCGCACCGGCGTCTGGGGCGAACGCTTGGAGATTCAGCGAACTGGTGACGAAGCGCTTGAGCCGGTTGAGATTCCGGAATCAAGCGGCGCCTGGGAGCAGTTTGTGCGCGTTCGCGGTGGCGAAATTGCCAATCCATCGCCACCGGAAGTCGGGCTACGAATGGCCAAACTCTGGGATGCCGTACGTGAATCCGCCGCGTTGGGTGGGCAGATGGTTACAATCAAGTGATAAACACGATCACTTGATAGGAGGGTGACAAGGCGAGGCAGTGGCAAGGTGACTGTTCATGCCCTCTCCCTGTCACTCCCTCACCCTGCGGTCTTTAGATCCATTTTTTGCAAATTCGACTACGCTGCAATTGACAACCTATACCAACCCCGTTATACTGCTTCAGAAATTGTATGTTGGCTCATGCGTTCTCTTATCTGAGCCGGATAATCGCGAATGTACGAAGGATATTATGAATTTAGTCCCTAGCCTGCTTGTCGTCAGCCTAGTAGTTGTAGAGCTTGTGGTTGTTGTACTTATTAGCAACCGTAGGCCGATGGCTGTTGGAAGCGCTAGGTAGCACAAGTTTCGCTACAAGCACTCAGGTCGATTCAGACCCTTCCCAGCCGGGAAGGGTCTTTTTTGTAGGATTTTTTCGTGTTGTTTTGTCATCAACGTTGCTACAATTGGCGTTGCCGTGACATTGGGAACTGATCATCAATCGTAGTCGAATTTCTACACATAGGTTCGGTCACTCAAGGAGAATAACCATGACTGAGTCCGATCGCAATGGGCAGACGCCCACCGAGGCTGACGCTCCGGCTGAAACTCCGCAATCAATGACTGGTGCGCAAATGATCTGGGAGGCCTTTACACGCGAAGGTGTGAGCGTGGTCTTTGGTCATCCAGGCGGCGCGATTCTGCCGGCATACGATGCCTTGTCCCAGTACGAAGCAGAGGGCAAGATTCACCACGTCCTGGTGCGCCATGAGCAGTGTGCAGGACACATGGCCGACGGCTATGCCCGCGTCACCGGCGAAGTCGGCGGATGTGTGGTCACCAGCGGGCCGGCAGCCACCAATCTGGTCACGGGCCTTGCCACCGCCCAGATGGACAGCGTACCGATTGTGGCCATCACCGGCCAGGTGCCCACATCGCTGCTCGGCACGGATGCCTTCCAGGAGTCCGACGTCGTCGGTGTGACCCAGCCTGTCTGCAAGCACAACTATCTGGTCACGGACGTCAATGAACTGCCGATGATTCTCAAAGAAGCCTTCTATATTGCCCGCGAAGGCCGGCCGGGTCCGGTGCTTATCGATATCTGTAAGGATGTCCAGAATGCCACGGGCATGTTCCGCTACGACATGGAAGTGGATCTTCCTGGCTTTGAGCCCTGGCCTGAGATTGATGGGTCGATGGTCGAAGCGGCCGCCGAATTGCTCAATGGTGCAGCACGACCGTTGATTTTGGCCGGCCATGGCATCAAGATCGCCGGTGTCAGCGACAAGCTGCTGGAACTGATTGAACGAGCTGAGGTACCGGTTGTGACCACGCTCCTGGGTACTGGTGACATTCCTGAGGATCACAGGTTGAGCCTCGGCATGGGCGGTATGCACGGTGAAGTCTATGCCAACCGGGCCATCCAGAGTTGCGACGTACTCATTGCAATGGGCATGCGTTTTGATGATCGTATCACCGGTGTGTTGGACCGCTTTGCCAAGCAGGCTAAGATCGTTCACTTTGAACTGGATCGTGCTGAAGTCGGTAAAAATGTGAAGCCCGACATCGCCGTTGTCGGTGATCTGGCCGACTCTTTGCCGGCTCTTCTGCCGCTGGTAAAAGAAAATGAGCATCCCGAATGGGTGTCGAGATTGACAGAATGGCGAAAGGATTCTGAAGAGACTGACATCATCAACCAGGAAGGTGACGAACTGATTCCGCCCTTTGTGATCCGCCAGCTCTGGCACGCCACCAAAGACGCCAAAGACGGAGCCATCATCGTCACCGATGTGGGACAGCACCAGATGTGGGAATGCCAGTATTACATCCACAGCCAGGCCGGCCAACTGCTGACCAGCGGCGGCCTGGGCACGATGGGCTATGCCCTGCCCGCAGCCATCGGCGCACAGATGGCCGAACCGGATCGTCTGGTCTGGGCAGTGGCCGGCGATGGTGGTTTCCAGATGACGCTTCAGGAGCTGGCGGTCCTGCAGCAGGAGAACTTGCCCGTCAAGATTGCCATCATCAACAATGGCTTCCTGGGTATGGTCCGCCAGTGGCAGGAGCTCTTCTTTGAGAAGCGCTACACAGGCACGCCGATTCTCTCCCCCGATTTCGTCAAGCTGGCTGACGCCTATGGCATTCCAGGCATAAAGGTGACTAGTCCGGATCAGGTCGCCGCGGCCTATGAGACCGCCAATGCGACGCCGGGACCGTTCCTGATCGATTTCCGGGTGCAGGAGGAGGTCAACGTCTTCCCCATGGTTGCAACCGGTGCTGCCGTCGACGAGATGATCCGCCGACCCAAGCCTGCTGTTGTCCAGCCGTTCAGTGGCGTTGAACCACGATTCTAGACTGAATGATTGAGGAGAACGGCTTCTTCAGCCTCAACGGCTTTCGCATCAATCGTTTTCATGCAAGTACACCATGTGAGTCCACTGCAAAAAGGGATTAAGACACGAATCAAAAAAAGGCTTACTGCAGCGGGCTCACCATGTAAACAAGGAAGAGACTCATGAAATACACACTTGTCGCCTGGATGCGTGACAAACCCGGCGTGTTGAACCGGATTTCCGGCATGTTGCGCCGGCGGAATTTCAATATCGATAGCCTGCAGGTTGGCCACAGCGAGACCCCTGGCATCAGCCGCATGACCTTTGTCGTCGACGGCAACGATCAGATGGTTGGGCAGGTCATCGAACAGTTACGTAAGGTTGTTGACATAACACGTGTCGAGGATATCACTAAACGCCCGAGCGTGGCGCGTGAACTGGCCTTGATCCGTGTCCATACCACGCCTGAAACCCGCTCTGAGATCGTGCAGATGGTCAACATCTACCGGGGCGAGATCGTCGATGTTGCCATGGACAGCATGGTCGTTCAGATCGTCGGCGCCGAGGACCGCGTTGAGTCGCTCATTCAATTGCTGGAGAATTTCGGCATTCGTGAGATGGTTCGCACGGGCCGTGTCGCCCTGGTACGTGGCAGCGACCAGCGCAAGTCCCGCCGCTCGACCGCTGTCTGGCGCGCCCGCTCCAACGGCGTGGCCGACGTCAAGGAGCGCGAGAGCACCGGCGGCGTTTAGGGCACGTTTGAGGATGAAAGGATAGAACGCGGATTCGGCTAATAATCGCGGATCAAAACAAAGTCAGCATAAATCCGCCAGATCCGCGTTCCATCCTGAGAAAGTTCACACAAGTTCAGTGAGTCCACTGCAAGAACAAAAGATCAGCCACAGATGAACACTGATGGCTTCAGATAACCACAGATAAGGTCTGCTAGCAAAGAAGCGGCTTAAATATCATCTGTGAAAATCAGTTGTTTATCTGTGGAAATCTGTGGCAAAAAGGCTTTTTGCAGCGGACTCACTGAAGTTTGATTGTCGTTACGAAGCAAGTCCTGCATTAAAAATCACCGTTCACACAAAGAGGAATCAAACGAAATCATGGCACAAATCTACTACGAGAAGAGCGCAGACCTGGATCAGATCAAGGGCAAAAAGATCGCCATCATTGGCTACGGCAGCCAGGGCCACGCCCATGCGCTGAATTTGACCGACTCGGGCATGGATGTCCGCATCGGCCTGCGGGAAGGCAGCCAAAGCTGGGCCATTGCTGAGGCGGATGGGCTACGTGTGTTGAGCAATGCCGACGCCGCGGCCGAAGCTGACATCATCATGGTGCTGGCGCCGGATCCGGTCCAAGGGCAGGTCTATGAGAACGATATTGCGCCCAGCCTCAAGGCCGGCGACACACTGATGTTTGCCCATGGCTTCAACATTCGCTACGGCTTCATTCAGGTCCCCGACAATGTCGACGTCTCCATGATTGCGCCGAAGGCGCCTGGCCACCGCGTACGTGAGGTCTTCATGGAAGGCAGCGGCGTACCGGGCCTGGTTGCCATCCACCAGGACGCAAGCGGCAATGCCCTGGCCAATGCCTTAGCCTACGGCAAGGGCATCGGCTGTACCCGCGCAGGCATCATTGAAACGACCTTCACGGAAGAGACCGAGACCGATCTCTTTGGCGAGCAGGCCGTGCTCTGCGGCGGCACCAGCGAATTGGTGAAGGCAGCGTTCAACACCCTCGTTGAAGCGGGCTACCAACCTGAGATCGCCTATTTTGAGTGTCTGCACGAGCTGAAGCTCATTGTGGACCTCATGTACCAGGGCGGTCTGAGCTACATGCGCTACAGCGTCAGCGACACAGCCGAGTGGGGCGACTACAAGAGCGGCCCGCGCATCGTCACGGACGAGACTCGTGCTGCCATGAAGCAGATCCTGGCCGAGATCCAGTCCGGCGCCTTTGCCGAAGAGTGGATGGACGAGTACCACGCCGGCTCCAAGGAACTGATAGCAACACGCAATGCCGAGCAGCATCAGCAGCTTGAAGAGGTGGGCAAGGAGTTGCGCGGGATGATGGACTTCTTGGATGCCAAGCAAGTTTAGACGATTCGATTGCGTAGTACGTGCTGCGTACTACGTACTACGTAAGGTCCGCGCTGTGGCGTGGTCTTGGATTCTGTCACAGGTTGCCGATGTGGAAGTAATTCGGCGGCGGAAGCCTTACGCAGCACGCAGCACGTGGAGAGCTTTTCGATCTGACAGAATTTTCAGCACGGATCTTCAACACCGGGGCATACTGACGACACCGAGATCATCTGTGTCTCATCCATTTTTATCTGTGTGAATCTGTGACTCTGCTGCAAAAAGGTTTTTCTGGACACGAATTATCACGAATTTACACGAAATATGGCATGGTACCAGAGGGGAAAATTCGTGACAATTCGTGTAAATTCGTGTCTAGTCCCTTTTTGCAGTGGAGTCATCTGTGGCAAAAAGAACGTTCAACGCTGATACATCAAGTCGAGGAAGGGGGGTGATGGATATGGAGGATGGTCTTAGTGACCTTGCTTGTCTGCAAGAAGTACAGACAGCCGGGCGCAGGTTGAAGACGGCGCAATCAACAAACCGATATGCGGTTCAACAGAACAGAGCAGTGAATCCATTGAACAATCGACCCCTGGAGGAGTGCACAAATGAGTAGCAGCAATGGTGATGTAACAACCTCGGCCGCCGACAGCGGAGAGGCCGACGTAGATATTTCGGATGTAGACGTATCCCAGTTCGAGATTCAGGACATGCAGGCCCATGCGCGTGAGATTGCCCACGGCAACACGGTCGTGATCTTCGACACGACGCTTCGCGATGGCGAGCAGAGTCCCGGCGCCACCCTCAACACCCAGGAAAAACTGGATATTGCCGCCCAACTGTCCCATCTGGGCATCGACATCATGGAGGCGGGTTTTCCTGCAGCCAGCCCCGGCGATCTGGACGCCGTGCGTCAGATTGCCAACACCATCGGACGGACGGCGCGCGAGAACAAGGACGGTGAGATCGTCGCGCCGCCCGTGATTGCGGGCCTGGCACGAGCCAACAAGGCCGACATCGACAAGGCGTGGGAAGCGGTGAAGGGTGCAGTACGGCCGCGCATCCATACCTTTATCGCCACCAGCGACATCCATATGGAGCACAAGCTGCGCATGTCGCGTGACGAAGTGTTGGAGACGGTGGGCGACACTGTGCAATATGCGGCGAGCCTGTGCAAAGATGTCGAGTTCAGCCCGGAAGATGCTGGACGTAGCGATCCCGAGTACCTGGTTCGGGTGCTCTCCGTCGCCATTCAGGCCGGCGCCACCACGCTCAACATTCCCGATACAGTCGGCTATACGACGCCGGAAGAATATGGCGCGTTGATCCGCTACCTGCGCGAAAATGTGCCGGGCGGCGAAGATGTCATCTTCAGCGTTCATTGCCATAACGACCTGGGCTTGGCCACGGCCAATACGCTGGCAGGCGTCCAGAACGGCGCCCGTCAGATGGAAGTGACGCTGAATGGCATTGGCGAACGCGCAGGCAACACGAGCCTGGAAGAGGTGGCAATGGCCATCCAGGTGCGAGAGCCGGTCTATAACCTGCGCACCAATATCGTGTCGCACGAGATCCATCGCACCAGCGACATGGTCAGCCGCTATACGGGCATGGTCATCCAACCCAACAAGGCCATCGTTGGGGCCAATGCCTTTGCCCATGAAGCGGGCATTCACCAGGACGGCATGCTCAAGAACAAGCGCACCTACGAGATCATGGATGCGTCCACCATCGGCCTGAATCAGAGCCGGCTGGTCTTGGGCAAGCACAGTGGCCGCGCGGCACTGAACAGGAAGCTGGAAGGCATGGGCTATCGCCTGAACAAGGATGAACTGCGCGAGGTCTTCCACCGCTTCAAGGATCTGGCTGATAAGAAAAAGACCGTGACCGATGCCGATTTGGAGGCGCTGGTCGGCGATGAGATCTATCAGCCTGAGGAGATTTGGGAACTGGTCAATGTGCAGGTCCAATGCGGAACCGGGGTCATACCGACTGCCGTTGTGACTGTGCACAACACAAAGACCGACGAGACCAAGACCGACGCCGGATTCGGCACCGGACCGGTTGACGCGGTCTATCAGGGCATCAACCGTGTGGTCGGCGTGCGAAACAATTTGGTCGAGTTTCTCGTACAGGCAGTGACGGAGGGCATTGATGCCAATGGCGATGTGACCATTCGTATCGAAGTGCCGGCGAACAGCATGGGCTTCACAGAGACTGCTCAAGGACGCCCACGTCGACGGCTTTTCAGCGGCCGCGGTGTGGATACCGACATCATCGTCGCCTGTGCCAAGGCGCACTTGCAGGCGCTGAACAAGGCCGTGGCGGCTGAGCAGGGCGACAGTTCTGCCGTAAACATTGCCGCCGATGCGCCTGTAGCGACCTAGCTCCTCTTTCCGGAATTGACTCCGGACTGCGGGCAGAGCGAGGTTGCCCGCAGTCCGGAGTTTTTTTATGCAACAAGAACGCCTTCACAAACCAAATTCGCTCCAAAAACAGGTGTCTGCGCGTCCCCCGCAGGGTCCAGCCCAGGGTTGGTTGAAGCCAAAGTTTGGGGGCGGCGCCGGCGATCTGAGATGTGGCATCGGGCTCGATCGACTGCAACTGCATCACCGACCCATGCTCGTTGCCATACTCACGATCCTGTTGGCTTCGATTCTGACTCCGCCTCAGACCGCAGCGGCGAGCCCGTTGCCCCAGGACGTCATCGTCTCCAGCCGAACCGGCGTTGTCCCAGGTGACACAAGCCTGACCGACGGCGACTTGGCCGCCTGCGATCGGTTGACCGAGGAAGACCTGCGCTCAGAACTCAACCAGATCACCCAGCGTATCTTCGATCAGGGAGATGGCAGCGTCATCGGGAAGAAGGCCGGAACCATCGACCTTGATGCCATTGTCGAACGCCAATGGCAGTTGCTGGACATGGACGATGTCGTCGACGTAGCAGTCGATGACGCCGTGTCAGTCCTGCGCCGCGATAACGATCTTTGGAACACGTTCCTGTCAGGGTGGTCGCCATCCAAAGCCGAAGAACTGGCCAGGACCGTTGCTGTCGCCGCCTACGGGTCAGAGAGCTTCCGGCAGGCGCTGGATGCGTTGTCAGCGGGGATTGCGGCTGACCTGGAGGTCGAGATCGCCGCCCTCTCTGCCGAGTCGGTCTCCTCGAACCTGATCTGTCTTCAGCAGTTTATCGAACGCAACTACTCGACCATCGTTGTCGACGCCTTCCGCGAAGGCATCAGCGACGGCGCGGGCGCTATCGAGCTTACCGCCAGCGATACCCTTGACAACGGTATTCTGACCGTTCTGGACGCACACAAGGCTGCTCTCGGCGGCGTGGGTGTGATCATTGCGGCCCAGTTGTCGCGCAAGCTAGTGGTGCGAATCGGCAAGGCGATTTCAAAGCGGGTTGCCGGCAGGCTCGCCGGGCGACTGTTGGGCCGGGCCGGAGCGACGGTGATTCCGCTGGCCGGCTGGATCGTCGGTGGTGGTCTGATTGTCTACGATGTATTCGATAGCCTGGACGGCGCTCTTCCTCAGATCCAGCAATCCTTGCAATCCCAGGAAGCGAAATTGCTGGTTCAGGACGAGATCGTCAACGCCCTGGAACCGGAGCTTCAGCGTGAACTGCCTCAGATTGCCCGCGACGTTGCCAATGAACTCTACGCGGAGTGGCTCGACTTCAAACGCCAGTACCGGCAACTTCTGGCGATGTCACAGGAGGTTCCTGGGTTTGACGCGATGGTCGCTGACAGCGGCGATCTGGCCAAAGCCGCTGCGTTACTTGATGTCAGCCTCTCGGTGTTGGGTTCCGACGGCGTGGACGACGCCATTGAAAGCGGTCTCTTCGAGCGCCTGCTCGATATGCCGGTCAGTGCTGTCGACATCCTCCGAGAGACCGGCTCGGTTGAAGCTGTGCTAGCCTGGGATGCACTGGCCGGCTCATCGATTGATGATGTCGTGGCTCTGGGTTTGCACAGGTTGCGCTCGCCGGACGAGTTGGACAAGGCGATGTTGGAGTCGCTATTGGCCGTGGGCGATCGGTCGACTGTGGCCAAGCTCGCTCAAGTCGAACCGGCGTCGCTGCCGCCGTTATTCTTACTCTCTTCTGCCGGGCTAACCGATCTGACCATCCTCATGACGCCATCCGAGCTCAGCGTTTTGGGCCGATTGCTGGATGGGCTGGAACCGGAGCGCCGCAACCAACTCGTGTTGGCGCTGCTCAACAACCCGGATGCCATGGAGGCGATCGTGCGCCGGGGCGCAGGGTCGTCCGTGCTGGCCAGCCGTGACATTCCTGCGGCCATCGCCTTCCTGAATAGCCCGGCAGACGGCTACAGCATCGCAACCGATGGCCTTAACGTGATCAATGGCTCTGTTTCGCTGCGCCTTTTTGGCGAGAAGTACGGCGGCATGACCACGCTGCTGATTTTCCTGTTGCCGTTAATGCTGGTGCTCGGCATCGGCTATTCGCTACTGAGCTTGATGGCAAGGCCGTTGGTCGGGATCTACAATCTGTTTTTTCGTCGGCCGAGGGTATAGCCCGGCATATCGTTTTGGAGTTCCTGAATGCAGATTTTCGACGTTGATTCGACGCAAGATAGAAAGGAGATCAGCAAGGCGTTGCTGATGAGCCTGGATACGTTTCCCGAAGCCGACATTGAGGTTGGTGACTTTCTGGTGGTGGCCGTGGTCAAGGCGGCCAATGTGGTCCGCGATATCCGTGAGAACATCCGCAACCTGACCGGCGGCCGCATGCAGCACTATGAGCGCCTGATCCAGGATGCGGTCGAAGAAGCCGTCGCCGAACTGGGATCGAAGGCGCAGGATCGGGGATACGATGGCGTGCTCGGACTCAAGATCTCCCATCCGATGGTGGTCGACGGCAGCGTCGAAGTCGTCGTCTATGGCAATGGTTTCCGGCGGGTGAGGTAAACGATTCATCCATCTGTGCCTCGACATTTTGACGCTGAAGGTCCCAAGATGCTGCACTGCAATTCTGATCGAAAACTCGGTCTTCCATTCAGGCGCCGAACTCGCCACCGCATCGGCGCCTCCTTCGCTTTGATAGCGCTTTGGCTGGCGCTGAGCTCCATGCTCCTTCCGACACCGGCTCTGGCTCAAGACTACACGTACGGCGAATGCAGCAATGTCGAAGCCGAGGCCCTGGAGATGGAGATCGAGACGCTGGCCCGCGCTGTATTGATGGATGAGCGGAGTAGCCTCAACATCAGTGCCATCGTCCAACGCCAATGGATCGCTGTGGACATGGACTCGGTGCTGGATAGCGAGGTGGAACGGGCGATCCAAGCATTGATGGCGGACGCGCCTTACTGGGAGCGCTTCTGGTCGGGCTGGTCCGGCGACAAAGCGCAAGAATTCGCTGTTTTGGTCACTGATCAGGTCTTTTCTTCCCCACTCTTTGCGGCTAAGCTGGACGAATTGGCCACTGCCATTGCCGATGAGGTGACGGTTGAACTGGAAGCCATGGCTGCACGTTCGGCTTCCACGTCGTTTCTGTGCATGCAGCAGTATGTCGGCGAACGCTATTCCGGAAGTCTGCTGACCCTATTCGAGCGCGAGATTCGCGCTGACATTGAGGTGGCCGACCTTGAAGCCACATCGGACGAACTCAGCATTTCCCAGTTGGACACCCATAGCAAGGCGGCAACCGGCGTCGGCATCATCATTGCCACCCAGGTCGTCAAACGGATCAGCGTTCAGCTTGGTAAGAAGGTCGCGGGCCGCGTGGCGGGCCGCATCGTGGGCAGGGTGGTGGGCAAGCTCGGTTCGTCGCTCATCCCCATCGCTGGTTGGATCGTGGGCGGTGGCCTGATCGTTTGGGATCTGATTGAAGGCGGCAAGGGCTCGTTGCCGCAGATCGAAAATTCGTTGCAGGGAGAGGAGATCAAAGCCGCTTTGCGTGGCGAGATAGCGGCCGCGGTCGAATCAGGTCTGGACGATGAGATCGAGGTGATGGCTGTCCAGATCGCGGATGAGTTGACGGACGAATGGGCGGCATTTTGTCAACGGCATCCAACTCTCTGTTCAATGCCGGATGAAAGTCCGATTTTTCGAGAGATTCTCGATGCCACGCCTGTGGAGGAACTGGAAAAACTTGCCGGGCTGGTCGATCTGTTCATCAGGGACCTCGGGCGTCCCCAATTGGCCCTTTCGCTGGAAAACGGCGCCTTCGAATCGTTGTTGCATCTTTCCGGGCAAGCCCATCAGATCCTGTCAGCGACGGGTTCTCCCGAACCTGTGCTCGCTTGGTCTGACCTGGCTGGAGACGACATTGACGATGTTGTCCGGCTCGAACTGTATGAGTCAGTTGACTACGCCGCAACAGACTCGCGTGAGGTCGATGCGTTGATCTCTCTCAACGATAAGGCCGCCATAGCCCACTATTTTGAGACCACGCCCGAGACCCGCCAGGCGCTTCTTGCCTTGCCGCCTTCAACACGCAGAGGTTTGCTTGAGCGGCTTGACCCTGCCGATGTCGATTGGCTGGTCGGGTTTCTCGCCGGCGAACCGTCTGCGGATGCCGCATCGCTTGCCTATCGGGTAGCCAATGGCATTGAGCCGCTGGCATCTCTTCGAGAACCTTCGGGGTATATCTTCGACAAGCCCGTTAACGGCCAGGTAAGTGCCGGTGTCAACGCCCCATCAATCATGGACGCTATGTTGGTTTCAGGTTCAGATTCTGAGGCCGATTCGGGTTCGAGACAGAACAGTATTTTGGTCGCAGCGATCCTACTAAGTGTCGTTTTGGCAATATCTGCATTTGCATTGGGCGGCTGGAGTGTTGTAAAACGTAGGCAGCACTAATTGTTCGAGCGTGATTTTTGAGCATCGCGATGGAATAGATTGTTCAACTGTGCCAGGGAGGATTAATCGCCCCTGGCATTTGCTTAGGCTTTTCCAAAATAGTAACTATACGGGAGTTGGCAAAACCTTAAGCCATTCCAGGCAAAGGTTTCCTTGCAACGTATATTTATCTCTCTGGAATGGCCTTACCCTTCGATGTGGAAGGACCTGGTCGTAGCCGACTGCACTACCCCCTACGCGCTGCCCCAAGTTCGACAGAGAGGAGTACCACGTTGAAGGATCAACAGAAGAACTCATCTTCTTCCCTCGACCCTGACTATAGTCGCAACAGACGCGGTCCGGTCGGGATGCCGGCCAAGCAAGGTCTGTACGATCCCCGGTACGAACATGATGCCTGCGGTGTTGGCTTTGTCGTCAACATCAAGGGCAAGAAATCCCACGAAATCGTTGAGCAAGGCCTGACCGTGCTCTTGAACCTCGATCACCGCGGCGCGCGTGGGGCCGAGGACAATACCGGTGACGGCGCCGGTATTCTTTTGCAGCTGCCCCATAGATTCTTCCAGAAGGTCTGCCCCGATCTCGGCATTGAATTGCCCGAGCCGGGGCAATATGGCGTTGCCATGCTTTTCCTGCCAAAGGACGAAGCCGAACGCCGGACCTGTGAAGAGCAATTTGACGGCATTGTCCGTGACGAGGGCCAGGAGGTGTTGGGGTGGCGCACCGTGCCGACCGACAATGGTGCTCTGGGCGATACGGCCATCCTCGGCGAGCCCTATGTGCGCCAGGTCTTCATTGGCCGCAACGTGAAGGGGTCTGCGGTCGATGACCTGCCCTTCGAACGTAAGCTCTACGTCATCCGCAAGCGTGCTGAACAAGAGATCCGCTACGCTGAGACCGGTGTCGCCGACGGCTTCTATATTCCAAGCCTATCCTGCCGCACCATTGTCTACAAGGGCATGCTTTTGCCCGAGCAGATGTCCTTTTACGCTGACCTCTATGATCCGGATGTTGAGTCTGCGCTGGCCCTGGTCCACTCGCGATTCAGCACCAATACCTTCCCCAGTTGGGAACGGGCCCATCCCTATCGCTATCTGATTCACAACGGCGAGATCAATACGTTGCGCGGCAATGTGAATTGGATGTATGCCCGGCAGTCTACCTTTATCTCAGAGGCATTCGGTGACGACTTGCCCAAGGTCCTGCCCGTCGTCAATCAGGATGGGAGTGATTCCGCCATGTTTGATGAGGCGCTTGAATTCCTCTATCTGGCCGGGCGTTCCCTGCCCCACGTCATGATGATGATGATTCCTGAACCGTGGTCCAACCATGAAAGCATGCCGGACGACAAGAAGGCCTTCTACGAATACAACAGCACGTTGATGGAGCCGTGGGACGGTCCCGCCTCCATGGGCTTTACCGACGGCACCGTGGTCGGGGCGGTGTTGGACCGCAACGGGCTGCGGCCTTCGCGCTACTATGTCACCAAGGATGATCTGGTGGTGATGGCATCCGAGGTCGGCGTGCTCGACATCGAGCCGTCTCGTGTCCTAAGCAAGGGCCGGCTTGAGCCGGGCCGCATGTTCCTGGTCGATACCGCACAAGGACGCATCATCGATGATGAAGAGCTGAAGCACGGCATGGCCGCAGAGCATCCGTATCGCGAGTGGATCGACGAAAATTTGATGACATTGGACGATCTGCCGGAGCCGGCAACCGTGCCTGAGTTCAACCACAAGACGGTCATGCAGCGGCAGAAGGCGTTCGGCTATACATCCGAGACGCTCAAGGTGCTGCTTGGCCCCATGGCTTCCAACTCCATCGAACCGGTCGGCGCCATGGGCAACGATACGCCGCTGGCCGTGCTTTCGGATCAGCCTCAGCTGCTCTACAATTATTTCAAGCAGCTCTTTGCCCAGGTAACGAACCCCCCCATCGATGCCATCCGTGAAGAACTGGTGACCGGCTCCGAAGTGATGATGGGTACCGAGGGCAATCTGCTTGATACCACGCCGATTCATTGTCGCCAGATCAAGCTCAAGACGCCGATCTTGACCAATGCTGAATTGGCCAAGTTCCGCCAGATCGACGAGCCCGGCTTCCGGGCGCTGACACTCTCGATCTTGTTCCGGGTCAATGAGGGCGTCGACGGTCTACGCAAGGGGCTGGAAGAGCTCTACGCCAAGGCCGAAAAGGCCATTGAAGACGGCTATAACATCCTGATCCTTTCTGACCGGGGCATCAGCCCCGGCGATGCCCCGATCCCGGCGTTGCTGGCGACTTCCGGCCTGCATCACTATCTGATCCGCGAGAAGAAGCGCACCCAATCGGCACTGATCGTCGAGACGGGCGAGGCCCGGGAAGTGCATCACTTCGCGCTGCTGGTCGGCTACGGCGCCACCGCCATCAATCCGTATCTAGCCTACGAATCCCTGGCTGACATGATTCAGCAGGGCACGCTGACCGACATCGAATACCCCAAGGCCCGTGATCAGTACATCAAGGCATCGGTCAAGGGCGTCGTCAAAACGCTCTCCAAGATGGGCATCTCGACCATCCAGAGCTACTGCGGTGCGCAGATCTTTGAAGCGCTGGGCCTAAGCCAGGCATTGGTCGACGAGTACTTCACGTGGACGCCGACGCGCATCCAGGGCATCGGGCTGTCTGAGATCTATGACGAAGTGCTGATGCGTCATCAGCGGGCCTTTCCGCGCTGGGAGACCAACGGCAAAGTGCTGCCCTCGGGCGGCGACTATCACTGGCGACGCGATGGTGAGTACCATCTGTTCAACCCCGAGACCATCACGTATTTGCAGCAGGCTGTGCGTACCCAGAACTATGACGCCTTCAAGGTCTATACGGGCTGGTCAATGATCAATCCAAGGCCATGGCGACGCTGCGCGGCCTGCTTGAGTTCAAATATCTCGACGAGCCGATTCCCATCGACGAAGTTGAATCTGTCGAGTCGATCTGCCGTCGCTTCAAGACGGGCGCCATGTCCTACGGCTCCATCAGCAAGGAAGCCCACGAGAGCATGGCCATCGCCATGAACCGCATCGGTGGCAAGAGCAATACCGGCGAAGGCGGTGAGGATCCGGACCGCTTCACACCGGACGAGAACGGCGATCAACGCAACAGCGCCATCAAACAGGTGGCCTCCGGTCGCTTCGGCGTGACCAGTGAATACCTGGTCAGCGCCCAGGAGATCCAGATCAAGATGGCGCAAGGGGCCAAGCCTGGTGAGGGCGGCCAGTTGCCCGGACGCAAGGTCTATCCCTGGATCGCCAAGGTTCGTGGTACGACGACGGGCGTAGGCCTCATCTCGCCGCCGCCTCACCATGATATCTACTCCATCGAGGATCTGGCCGAGCTGGTCCATGATCTGAAGAATGCCAATCGGCACGCCCGCATCAACGTCAAACTGGTCTCCGAGGTCGGCGTCGGCACCATCGCCGCGGGCGTGGCCAAGGGCCATGCTGATGTCATTCTGATCAGCGGTCACGACGGCGGCACGGGCGCGTCGCCCCAGAGCAGCATCAAGCACGCCGGTCTGCCGTGGGAACTGGGCGTGGCCGAGACCAACCAGACGCTTGTGATCAACAACCTGCGCAGCCGCGTGGTGGTCGAGACCGACGGGCAGTTGAAGACGGGCCGTGATTTGGCCGTGGCCGCATTGCTCGGCGCTGAGGAGTATGGCTTCGCCACGGCGCCGCTGGTTGCGTTGGGCTGTATCATGATGCGTGTCTGCCATATGGACACCTGCCCAGTCGGCGTCGCCACCCAGAATCCCGAGCTACGCAAGAAGTTTACGGGCGAACCGGCCCACGTTGTCAACTTCATGCAATTCATCGCCCAGGAACTGCGCGAGGAGATGGCCAAGCTGGGCTTCCGCACCGTCGATGAGATGATCGGACGCACCGACAAGCTCGAAGGCCGCGCCGCTGTGGACCACTGGAAGGCCAAGGGAATCGATGTTGCAGCACTGCTGTACCGGCCTGATGTGCCCGAAGACGTGGGACGCTATCAGCAGATTGAGCAGGACCATGGGCTCGACAAGTCACTCGACATAACGACCCTGCTGGACCTCTGTGAGCCGGCGCTGGAGCGTGGCGAGGAAGTCACGGCCACACTGCCCATCAAGAATGTCAACCGCGTCGTCGGCACCATCCTGGGCAGCGAAGTCACACGGCGCTACGGCGCCAAGGGGCTGCCGGACGACACGATACTGCTCAAGTTCCAGGGCTCGGCCGGCCAGAGCTTCGGCGCCTTTGTCCCAAGGGGCATGACGCTGTTGCTTGAAGGCGACGGCAATGACTACTTCGGCAAGGGACTGTCGGGCGGCAAGGTCATTGTCTATCCAGCCGATGAGGCGACCTTTGTGCCTGAGGAGAATGTGATCATCGGCAACGTTGCCTTCTATGGTGCGACCGGTGGCGAGGCCTACATCCGCGGCATGGCCGGTGAGCGCTTCTGTGTCCGCAACAGCGGTGTGAAAGCCGTTGTCGAGGGCGTGGGCGACCACGGCTGCGAATACATGACCGGCGGACGCGTCGTTGTGCTCGGCAAGACTGGGCGCAACTTCGCAGCGGGCATGTCAGGCGGGATCGCCTATGTGCTGGACGAAGCAGGCGACTTCCGGGAACACTGCAATTTGGATATGGTTGATGTTGAGCCGCTGTCCGATCCGGATGACATCGCCGAGGTCGAGCAATTAGTGCAACGTCATCATGAGCTGACCGATAGCGCAGTGGCCGGCAGGCTTCTGAAAGACTGGGCGGGAACGGTATCCAAGTTCGTGCGGGTCATTCCCCAGGACTACAAGCGGATGCTTGAGATCTTTGCCGAGGTCGAGGCTGCAGGACTCAGCGGTGATGATGCGCTCATGGCCGCCTTCGAGCGCAACAAGAACGACCTGAGCCGGGTGAGTGGGAATTAGGGGTTGGGGATCTAGGGAATGGGGACTAGGGATTGGGGAATGGGGACTAGGGATCCTGATCACCAATCACCGATCCCTAATCACCGATCCCTAATCACCAATCCCCATTCACCTGCAAACATACGTGGGAGAACGGTACAGCAATCATGGGTAAACCAACCGGATTTATGGAATATGAACGCCAGCTGCCTGCGGATCGGGATCCGCAGGGAGCGTGTGGGGGACTGGAATGAGTTCCATCTCCACATGGCGGACGAGAAATTACAGGAACAGGGCGCCCGCTGCATGGACTGCGGCATTCCGTTTTGCCATACAGGCGTACTTGATCGGCGGCATGGCCTCCGGCTGCCCCGTCAACAATCTCATCCCCGAGTGGAACGATCTGATCTACAATGGGCTCTGGCGTGAGGCGCTGGACAACCTGCACTCGACCAACAACTTCCCTGAATTCACCGGACGCGTCTGCCCGGCTCCCTGCGAAGGGTCGTGCACGGTTGGACTCAACGGATTGCCGGTCACGATCAAGAATATCGAGTGCACGATCGTTGACAAAGGATTTGAGAACGACTGGGTCGTGGCCAATCCGCCCAAGAAGCGTACGGGCAAGAAGGTGGCAGTGGTCGGTTCGGGCCCGGCGGGCCTGGCCTGTGCGGATCAACTCAACAAGGCCGGCCACAGTGTGACGGTCTACGAGCGGGCCGACCGTATCGGCGGTCTGCTCATGTATGGCATCCCCAACATGAAGCTGGATAAGGCTGTCGTGCAGCGACGTATCGATCTCATGGCGGCTGAAGGTGTTGAGTTCGTCACCGGCATCGAGATCGGCGTCGATATGCCGACCGCCAAACTGACCCGCGAGAATGACGCCGTAGTCCTCTGCGGCGGCGCGACCAAGCCGCGCGACCTGCCGGTCGAGGGCCGCGAACTCAAGGGCGTCCATTTTGCCATGGACTTCCTGCGCGACAACACCAAATATCTGCTCGATGCCCAGGAAGGCTACTTGACCAAGCGACAACTGCCGGCTGATGGGCTGGACGTCATCGTTATCGGCGGTGGCGACACCGGCACCGACTGTGTCGGTACGTCGCTGCGCCAGGGCTGCAACAGCGTGATTCAGTTCGAGATTCTGCCCGAACCGCCGTTGGAGCGACAGCCGGACAATCCATGGCCGGAATGGCCCAAGGTGCTGCGCGTCGACTATGGCCAGGAAGAGGCCATCGCACTCCAGGGCAAAGATCCGCGCAACTATCTCATCATGACCAAGGAGATGGTGGGTGATGACGACGGCCATGTGAAAGAGCTGCACACGGTCGAGATCGAATGGGTCTTCCCTGAGAATGGGGGGCGTCCCTTCCCGAAGGAGATTCCGGGTTCCGAGAAGGTTTGGCCGGCGCAGCTCGTGCTGCTGGCCATGGGCTTTCTGGGGCCGGAAGAGACGATGGCCGAGCAACTGGGCCTGGAATTGGACCCGCGCTCAAACTTCAAGGCCGAACATGGCGACTTCGCCACCAGCGTCGAAGGCGTCTTTGCCGCTGGCGACATGCGGCGTGGCCAGAGCCTCGTCGTCTGGGCCATCAATGAGGGGCGCGGCGCGGCCCGTGAGTGTGATCGCTATTTGATGGGCGAGACCAACCTGCCGTAGTGATGATCATCTTGGGTCTATTGGCGCGGAGTGCCTGCTGCGCAAACAAAATGGGTTGGTAGGGGTACCCCTTGCGGTCACCCGCCTCTAGTGGGTACCCCTACCAATTCATTTCTAGTGCACTCGGTTGATTTCACCATTAACCGTTGAACCTGATGACATAGACGTCCCCGGCATGGACCCATTGTGCCGGGGACGTTTCAGCACTGCCTACTGACACATGGTTGAGCAATCCATGCAGACTTGAGCGAGGTTGAATCGATGCCAAACCGGACTTCACAATTTGACCATGACCAGATGTTGGCCGATCTTGTCGCCAATGGCCTCTACGATCCGCGCTTCGAGCACGACGCCTGCGGCATTGGCTTCGTTGCCCATGTCGACGGACGGCGCAACCATCGCGTACTCCAGATGGCGCTGGAGGCGCTCTGCAACCACGCGCATCGCGGAGCCGTTGCCGATGACCGCAAGTCCGGCGATGGGGCGGGTGTTCTCGCTCAACTGCCGCACGAATTCTTCAATCATGAGCTGTTACGCATGGGCATCGAGCCGCCCCATGCAGCCGATCTGGCCGTAGGCCAACTTTTTCTCAATCTACATAACGGCGCTGACCGGGCAAAGGCACGGGAGATCGTGCGTGAGGTGCTGACTGAACTGGGGGTCGAGGTCTTGACCTTCCGCTCAGTGCCCGTCATCGAGGCGGCGTTGGGCCGTCGTGCTGAGCAGAGCCGGCCCTGGATGGAGCAGGTCCTCATTCGGCGCACTGAGACAGCGTGCGAGGCCGGTGACGCCTTCGAACGGCTCCTCTATTTGGCACGCAAGAAGATTGCCCGCCGCGCACGCGACGCTGACGTGCATCGTCTCTACATTGCCAGCATGAGCAGCCGCACCATCGTCTACAAAGGGCTGGTCCTGGCCGAGGAACTGGAGCACTTCTATCCGGACCTGAGTGATCCCGATTTCAAGACGGCCATCGCTGTCTTCCACCAGCGCTACAGCACCAATACTTTTCCACGCTGGGAGCTGGCTCAGCCCTTTCGCCTTCTTTGCCACAACGGCGAGATCAATACCGTGCAGGGCAACGTCAACTGGATGCGCGCACGGCAGGATGATCTGGCAAGCCCGCTGTGGGACGATGCCATCCACGAACTGAAGCCTATCATCGGCGCGCAAGGCAGTGATAGCTCGAAGATGGACAACGAACTGGAACTGCTGACCCGCAGCGGCCGCGACGTGCGCCATGCGTTGATGATGATGGTTCCCGAGGCCTGGGAACGCATGTCTGAGCAAGAGGTGACGCCGGAACGCCGCGCCTTCTATGAGTACCACAGCGCGCTGGTCGAACCGTGGGATGGACCGGCCGCCATCACATACACGGACGGTCGCTTCGTGGGAACGCTTCTAGATCGCAACGGGTTGCGGCCGGCTCGCTACGTCGTGCTCGACAACGGCTACGTGATCAGCAGCAGCGAGGTCGGGGCTGTCGCCTACGACGAAGGGCGTGTCGTTAAAAAAGGTAGTCTGGGACCAGGCCAGATCTTCTGCGTTGACACCGCCCGTGGCATGATCATGGAAGACGAAGAGATCACCCAGCATTTTGCCAGTCGCCAGCCCTATGCTCGCTGGGTTCAAGAGAATCTCATCGATCTGGATACGTCCGTGCGTCGCACTCACTCTGATCCGTCCTCGGACAATGCGCACGCTGCCAATATGCCCGCAGACGATGTGCCCACAGACCAGGCGTCGCGTGATCACAACTCATCTATCCCATTGGCGGTCCGCCAGGCCTCATTCGGCTATACCAGCGAAGAGATGGTCGTTGTGCTGCGTCCCATGGTGACGGAGGGCAAGGAGCCGGTCGGAGCCATGGGGGATGACACGCCGCCGGCCGCGTTGAGCGACTTACCGCGACCGCTCTTCAGTTATTTCAAGCAACGCTTTGCCGAGGTGACCAACCCACCCATAGATCCCCTGCGTGAGGCCATGGTCATGAGCACTCGCACGCTGCTGGGACGGCGCGCCAACTTTCTTGCGGAGACGCCGGAAGCAACGCGGCTGATCAAGCTGGGCTCGCCATTGCTCCTGCCGGACCAGTTGTCTGCATTGCGTTCGATGTCCGAGCCTGAGTTCAGACAGGCCACCGTCGACGCCGTTTGGGCACTCCCGGGAACCCTGACGACGGCTGATTTTTCGGACGTCAATTCTGTTGATGCGGATTCCGCTATAGGCAAAGAGACGGGCATCGCACTGCGGCAGGCAATCGCTCGTCTCTGCGAGACGGCAGAGGAGGCGATCGTCAGAGGGGCCACGATTCTGTACATCAGTGATGAGCGGGCGGGCGGTCACCTCCTGCCGATTCCGTCGCTGCTGGCTGTGGGGGCCGTGCATCACCATCTAATCGAGCAGGGGTTGCGCATGCAGGCCAGCCTGATCTGCGTCTCAGGCGAGCCGCGTGAGGTGCATCATTTTGCCGCGTTGATCGGCTACGGGGCCAATGCCGTCTACCCCTATCTGGTCTATGCCACGGTCGAAGATCAGGCAGATACCGATCGCCGTATGGCTGACTACACGGCGGCCCAACTGCGTAGGAACTTTGCCGAGGCCGTCAACAGTGGTCTGCTCAAGATCATGAGCAAGATGGGCATCAGCACCGTGGACAGCTATTGCGGCGGGCAGATCTTCGAGGCCCTTGGTATTGGCCCTGAGTTGCTCGATGTCGCCTTTCGGGGGACGCCGAGCCTGATCGGCGGTGTCGGCTTCGACAGCGTGGCCGACGATGTGCTGGCCTGGCATGCATACGCCTATCCGGATGACGGCGACGGTAAACCCGTCAAGCTCAAGACCTGGGGTCTTTACAAGTCGCGCCGCGGCGGTGAACTACATACGTGGAGCCCGGAGGTTGTGCACGCTCTGACTGAGGTAGCACGAGCCGACAGCGACGTGGTTGCTCGCGAAAAGTACACCGTTTATGCAGATTTGGTCGATGCGATGAAGATCGCCCCGCGCAATCTTCTGGATTTTCGCCCCACTCGTCCGCCGGTACCCATCGAGCAGGTGGAATCGGTCGAGCGCATTGTGGCGCGCTTCAGCACCGCAGCCATGAGCCTCGGCGCTCTGAGCTCGGAAGCCCACGAGACGCTGGCCATTGCCATGAACCGGCTGGGCGGCATGAGCAACAGCGGTGAGGGCGGCGAGGCCAAGGATCGCTACTTCACCGAGCGCGCCAGCAAGATCAAACAGGTGGCCTCCGGCCGCTTCGGCGTGACGCCTGAGTATCTGATGAGCGCCGAAGAGATCCAGATCAAGATGGCCCAGGGATCCAAACCGGGCGAGGGCGGTCAGCTGCCCGGCCACAAGGTCACGGCCGAGATCGCCATCCTGCGTCACAGCACGCCCGGCGTGCCGCTGATCAGCCCGCCGCCCCACCATGACATCTACAGCATCGAGGATCTGGCGCAACTCATCTTCGATCTCAAGACCATCAATCCCAACGCCAAGGTCAGCGTCAAACTGGTCTCGGAGATGGGCGTGGGCACAGTGGCGGCCGGCGTGGTCAAGGGCTTTGCCGATGTCGTCCATCTGAGCGGCGGGTCGGGCGGTACGGGAGCCAGCCCGTTGAGCAGCGTCAAGAACGCGGGTCTGCCCTGGGAGATCGGCCTGGCTGAGATCCACCAGACTTTGCTGGCCAATGGTCTGCGCACCCAGGTCTCACTGCGTGCCGATGGGGGGCTAGCCACAGGACGCGATGTCGTCATGGCCGCCATGCTCGGCGCAGACGAGTTCAGCTTCGGCACCAGCGCGATGATCGCCGAAGGCTGCATTATGGCGCGGGTCTGCCACAAGAACACCTGCCCGGTCGGCGTGGCCAGCCAGCGGGAGGACCTGCGGGCCAAGTTCGACGGTACGCCGGAGATGGTGATCCAGTTCATGACCAATGTCGCTGAAGGGAGTGCGTCAGGTGCTGGCATCGCTGGGCTTCCGCAGCCTGGACCAGGTCATTGGTCATCCCGAATTGCTTGAGCAAGTGGTCTCCGGCCGCGAGGCCGGCTTCATGGTTCTGTCGCCGTTGCTCTACGTGCCGGACACAGGCAGCGCGCGGCGTAACGTGCTGCCCAGCAATGAGATCATCGCCAACCCGACGGTGGGCGATCGCATCGTCGAGCAGGTATTGGCCAGCTTACAGGCCAATCCGGAATCACCGGTTCGCCTGACCCACCCGATTCGCAACATCGAACGCTCGGTCGGCACGCGGTTGTCGGGCCAGTTGGCCCTTCGCTACGGCGATGATGGCCTCGATGACGGCCATGTCAGCGTCACTTTCACCGGCACGGCAGGCCAGAGCTTTGGCGCTTTTGGCATCCGCGGCCTGCGACTGACCGTCGTCGGCGATGCCAACGACTATGTGGGCAAGGGCCTGGGCGGAGCCGAGATCATCATTCATCCGGATGAGGATGCTCGCTTTGTGCCGCACCAAAATATGATTCTTGGCAACACGGCGCTCTACGGCGCGACCAGTGGCCGGCTTTTTGCGGCCGGCGTGGCCGGCGCACGCTTTGCCGTGCGCAATAGCGGCGCGACTGCCGTGGTCGAGGGTGTGGGCGAGCATGCCTGCGAGTATATGACCGGCGGAACAGTCGTGGTGCTGGGCGAGACCGGCCGCAACTTCGGCGCCGGCATGACGGGCGGTGAAGCCTATGTCTACGACGTCAACGAGAAGTTCCAACAGCGGTACAACGGCGAGTTGATCGACATTCGCCGTCTGCGTGGCCTTGAGTACGAGGAGCGCCTTCGGGATCTGATCTCGGAGCATCAGGGCAAGACCGGTTCACCGCGTGCGCGGTTGATCCTGGACGACTGGGAAGTTCAGCGCCAGTTTTTCTGGCATGTGGCCCCTCGGGAGAATGTCGTGGCAATTGAGTCCGCTGTTGAGGGATCGCAGGCGTGATAGTTTGAAGTGGATTTGAAGCGAAAGACGGGATCTAGGGATAGAGGCGACGCTTCGCCGGTGTCAAGGATCAGTGGCAACGTATGACTCTGCTGCAAAAAGGTCTGATTCACCACCTAGGCACGGAGGAGGGCACAGAGACCACAGAGGAAAGACGGAGAAAAATGCTCTTCATCTGCGTTAATCTGTGTCCATCTGTGGCTAATTTTCTGTTCTTGCAGTGGAGTCACGTATGGAATCGAAATTGAGCGGAAAACGATCGGATTAGGAATTGACAACGCATGAACTATCGAACGATCCCAAATAGTGAACTGACAGTCTCGACGATCTCGCTAGGCTCCACCGGCATTGGCAGCGCAATCGGCGCTGAAGAATCGTTCGCTCTGCTCGACTGTTACGCGCAAGCCGGCGGCAATTTCATTGACACTGCGGCCGTCTATGCCAACTGGCTGCCTGGCGAGCGCAATGTGAGCGAGAAGACCATTGGCCGTTGGATGACCGAACGTGGTGTCCGTGACCAGATGGTCGTGACTACCAAGGGCGCACACCCTGAGCTGGAGACGATGCACAAACCGCGGATGTCTCGCCGGGAGATCGAGTCCGACCTGGATGACAGCCTGCGCAATCTCCAGACCGATGTCATCGATCTCTACCTCCTTCACCGCGATGACACGTCACGAACGGTCGAAGAGATCTTGACAGTGATGAACGACCAGGTGAAAGCAGGCAAGATTCGCTACTTCGGCTGCTCCAACTGGTCGGTTTCAAGAATTGAAAAGGCGCAGAGTTGGGCAGCTGAGCATGGGATCGATGGCTTTGTTGCCAACCAGGTAAATTGGAGTCTCGCGGTAATCGATCCGGAGCGAATGGCGACAGGACCACGGTTGCCATGGATGACGAGCTATTTGACTACCACGAAGCGACGGGTCTGGCGGTCATGGCCTATTCGTCGCAGGCAGGCGGGCTCTTTCAGAAGCTGGCAAGCGGCAACACGGCCATTGGCCGTGCGTACCCGCTTGAGCCGAACCGACGGCGACTTGAAAGAGTCCAACAGCTTGCGCATGAGTCCGGGTTGTCGATCACACAGATTGTGCTGGCCTATTTGCAATCGCAACCCTTCGTGACGGCGCCGATTGTCGGTTGCCGAACGATGGCGCAGTTGCAGGATAGCCTGACGGCCGCCGAGACCGTTCTGAGCGCAGAACAGATTGCATACTTGTTGTGGTCTCAATAAAGGATGTCTTTTTGTAGGATGTGCTCGCCGTGTAGAGGAGAATTCCATGAAACTATCAACAGTCACACCAGTATTGCGCGTCTTTGAAGAGACCAAAGCCCGGGAATTCTATGTTGACTTTCTAGGATTCTCAGTTGATTGGGAGCATCGCTACGGCGACGACTTTCCAGTCTACATGGGGATCTCACGTGACGACTGCTTGATTCATCTCACGGAACACCACGGCGACGCTATACCCGGCGCTGCAATACGGATTAAGTCAGACGATGTGCGAAGTTACAATCAGGAACTGCAGGACAAAGCCTACAAGTATGCTAGACCCGGTCTTGAGGAGACTGCTTGGGAAACGCTGGAAATGAAGATCACCGATCCCTTCGGCAATCGTCTGACCTTCTATGAGGTTTCAGACTGAGAAATTTCAGACTGAGCAAAGCTTGCACTGACAACCGATGCAATTGATAATCTGGTGAGCCAAACGCCGAACTGTGGTTATAAAATGCTATTTGCCACAGATAGACATAGATGAAGCAGTGATTTTCACAGATGTCTTTTCAGATATCTGGCAATATCCTAGTCCTATCTGTGTCCCATCCCGTTTTATCTCGTGTGAATCTGTGGCAAAAAAGCACTCACTGCCATAAAAGCAGCTACCGATATTGGAGAGAAAATTGGGCAAAACAATCTTTGAAAAAATCTGGAAGACGCATGTTGTTGCGCAGGATGAGGGGGCGCCGGCTGTGCTCTATATTGACGCTCACTTGATCCATGAGGTCACGTCGCCACAGGCCTTTGCCATGCTGCGCGAGCGAGGCCTTCCTGCACGGCGACCGGATCGAACTTTCGCCACCATGGACCACGCCATCCCCACACGCAATATCGAAATCGCGCTCTGGCCGAGCGATGCTGCGCTGCAGGTCAACACGCTGCGCCAAAATTGTGAGGATTTCGGCATCACGCTCTGGGACATCGACGGCGATGTTCAAGGTATCGTGCACGTGGTCGGACCCGAGATGGGCGTGACCCAGCCGGGCATGACCATTGTCTGCGGCGACAGCCACACGAGCACCCACGGTGCGTTCGGGGCGTTGGCCTTCGGCATCGGCACCAGCGAAGTGAGCCACGTGCTGGCCACCCAGTGTCTGCTCCAGGCCAAACCCAAGACCTTCGCTATCAACGTTGAGGGTGAGTTGGGCTTCGGGGTGACCGCCAAGGACATCATTCTGGCCATCATCGCCGAAAACGGCGCGGCCGGCGGCACCGGCTATGTCTTTGAGTATCGAGGCAGCGCCATCCGCCAGTTGAGCATGGCCAACCGCATGACCATCTGCAACATGAGCATCGAGGGCGGGGCACGCGCCGGTCTGATCGCCCCGGACCAGACCACCTTCGACTATATTGAGGGCCGTCCCTATGCGCCCAAAGGCGAGGAATGGGAACGTGCTGTCGAGTATTGGAGGACGCTGGTTACCGACGATGACGCTGAATTTGATCGGGAAATGACGCTGGATGCCAGTGCTCTGGCGCCGATGGTCACTTACGGTACCAATCCAGGCCAGGGCGTTGCCGTGACCGGTCGCATCCCTACAACGGACGAACTTGAGGACGCGGCCGAACGCCGTAGTCTGTTGAGCGCCATGGAGTACATGGGCCTCACGCCGGGCCAGGCAGTCGAAGGTCAGCCCATCGACGTCGTCTTCATCGGCTCCTGCACCAATGGCCGCATCGAGGATTTGCGTGAAGCCGCCGCGGTTGCCAAGGGCAAACGCGTGGCGGACAATGTGCAGGCGTTAGTCGTTCCCGGCTCCAAGGCCGTCAAGGCGCAGGCAGAGGCCGAAGGACTGGATCGCATCTTCTCTGAGGCCGGCTTCGAGTGGCGCGGCGCTGGCTGCAGCATGTGTCTGGCCATGAACGATGACAAGGCCGGCGCGGGCAAGTATGTCGCCAGCACGAGCAACCGCAACTTCCAGGGCCGACAGGGTCCCGGTGCACGCAGCCTGCTCATGAGCCCGATCATGGCCGCGGCTGCGGCGGTCAACGGCAAGGTCGTGGATGTGAGAGAGGTCTTGTAGGTTTTGACGTTGGATGATAAGCTGAGTATGGTCATTATGACCATGTCTTTTGTTGTCACGAGTGTGTATGGAGGTTGAAAAGATGCTTTCATCCATATCGACTGTCGAAGTGAAGGCCCATCTGTCTGCTTGGTTGAATCGTGTCGCTTTCAAGAATGAACGACTCGTGGTTTTGCGTCGCGGAAAACCCGTTGCAGCCTTGGTCAGCGTCGATGATTTACATCGCCTCGAAGCACTTGATGCAGAAGCATACGAAGCGAACGCATCGAGCCATCCTATCATGCGAGCTTTCGGGGGGTGGGCAGATCGTGATGATCTCGATGAACTGGTCACTGAGATTTATGCAGACCGTCAGACTGCGACCGGGCGAGATGTATCGCTATGAGTCTCATTCTGGACACCGATCATTGTATCGAAGTCTTGCGGGGTCGACTTGACATGAATCAGCGCGTCTCACCTGGGACGTCGTTGTACGTAACAGCCGTGACCGTCGGAGAGCTTGTCTTCGGTGCATGCAAATCGGATCGGCCCGAGTATCATCTATCTCAGGTTCAGAGGTTGCTGGATAGTGTGACCATATTGTCATATGATCATGACGCAGGCCATCGCTATGGCCAACTCAAGGACAAGCTGCGACGGACAGGGCAACTCTTAGCTGAACCTGATTTACAGATTGCCAGCATTGCATTAAGTCGTGCGTTGCCTTTGGCAACGCATAATACTCGACACTTTGCTCGAGTCCATGGACTAGAACTCATAGACTGGATTTGAGTCATAGAATTAGGAAAGATTAAATGGACCCTTTCAAACAACTTACAGCCACGGCGGTGCCGCTGCGAGCTGAAAACGTCGACACCGATCAGATCATCCCGGCCCGCTATCTGACGGCCGTGACCAAGGCCGGCATGGGCGACGGCCTCTTTTCTGCCTGGCGCTACAATGCCGACGGCGGCCCGAAAGAAGACTTTGTGCTTAACCAGCCGGAATTCGGTGGCGCCGAGATCCTGGTCGCCGGGCGTAACTTTGGCAGCGGCTCAAGTCGCGAGCATGCCGTCTGGGCGCTGACCGAGTATGGCTTCCGTTGCGTGATCACGCCGGGCTTCGCCGACATCTTCTTCAACAACAGCCTCAAGAATGCACTGCTGCCGGTCACCTTGCCTGAGCAGACTGTCAACATGCTGCTCGATCTCGTCGAAGAGGAGCCGAACACACGGATCAGCGTCGATCTGGTCAAACAGACTGTCACGCTGCCCGACGGGCAGAAGCTCGGCTTCGAGATCGATCCCTTCCGCAAGATGTGTCTGCTGGAGGGATTGGACGATATGGGATATCTGCTGTCCAAAGAAGAGGCTATTGCTGCGCATGAGGCCGAGCCGGCGTACTAGGGGCCGGGGCTTTTCTCCGCCCGCAACAGCTGACCACGTGGGCAATTCCAGCGGACGGCCATTCCGCGTGACCATGCCGGGCGACTACAAGGGTCGCCCCTGCAACGGGATCATCAGAGCGATATGAGTGACGAATACTGGTGGCCGGAACTCACCAAACCGCATGATGCAGCCCTGCGTGAGGCCGTCAGCCTACGTTGTTGAACGCTTTAACATATTGGGCATATTCGCCTGCGGCAGCATCCTCCGCGGGGATGGCGATCCGCTCAGCGACATTGATCTCTACGTTGTCAATGCTGACCCGTTCCGCCAGCGAATTCAGCGGCGTTTTGCAGGGGTTCCATTTGAGATCTTCGTCAATCCGGCACATCAGATCCGGAAGTATTTTGTCGAGGAACAAGCGGCCGGCCGGCCACTCACGGCCCACATGCTGGCGACCGGACATGTGGTATTCGACTGCGATCCGATCATTGAGCAACTGATTGATGAAGCGCGCTTGTTGCTGGCGCAGCCCAATGAACTTCCCGAGTCAAAGGCCGTTTTCCTTCGCTACTTTGCGGTCGATGGGCTTGACAATGCCGAGGATGTGCGTGAGGCGGATCCAGGGAACGCCACTTTGATCTTGCATCAGGCCGTCAGGGATATGATTGACTATTTCTTTCTAGCAGATGGCCAGTTTCTGCCGCGTCAGAAAGAGACACTGCGTACGCTCGAACGGTGCAATCCGGCTGCCGGAGCGCTGGCGCGCAGGTTCTACGGTGCGAGCCATGTCGATACCCAGTTCGAGTTGGCCAAGAAACTGGCTGCTGAAATTTTGGGTGAAACGACCTTTTTTGAGTGGGAAACAAAGCCAGAGCCGCTACCGACTGATGGAGCGTAGAATCGCCAGATTTGGTGTTTCTACAAGCTGGCTGCTCGACCAAAACAATCGGCTCTATGAAGAATTGTGAGGCTAGACCTCCGGGAGGTGTCCACAAATGGGTTACAGGGCAGAGGTTCCTCGGACACCTCCCGGAGGTCGGATTGTGCACCCCACAATTGGGCAAAGAGCTAAAACAATCTAGGGAATAAAAAAATGGAAGCCAAAATTGTCATACTCGCCGGTGATGGAATCGGTCCTGAAGTAACCACGGAAGCCGCCAAGATCCTTGATGTGATCGGGGAGAAATTCGGCCACACCTTTGTATACGACCATCAGCTCATGGGCGGCTGCGCGATTGATGCTGTGGGTGCAAGCCTACCTGAAGCGACTGTCCAAGCATGCTTGCAGGCGGATGCCGTCATCCTCGGCGCGGTGGGCGGTCCCAAGTGGGACGATCCCAATGCACCGGATCGGCCGGAGCGGGGCCTGCTGGCAATTCGCAAGGCGCTAAACCTCTTCGCCAATCTGCGTCCGGTCAAGTTGCAGGACGAGTTGATCAGCGCCAGCACGCTCAAGGAAGAGGTCTTGCAGGGTGTGGACATCCTGGTGATCCGCGAACTGACCGGCGGCGTCTATTTTGGCCCGCGACAGGAGGCCGGCGAAGATGGCCAAGAAGCCTACGACACGATGCTCTATACCCGTCCTGAAATCGAGCGTGTCGTGCGCTTGGCGGCTGAATCTGCCATGGGCCGGAGCAAGAAGCTGGCCAGCGTCGACAAGGCCAACGTGTTGGCATCAAGCCGTCTCTGGCGTCGCGTGGCCACGGAAGTGCTGGCCGACTATCCTGAACTGGAGGTTGAGCATGTGCTGGTCGATGCCATGGCCATGCATCTGATCCGTCGTCCGGCGACCTTCGACGTCATGGTCAGCGGCAATCTCTTCGGCGACATCCTCACCGACGAAGCATCCATGCTGGCCGGATCCATGGGTATGTTGCCCTCGGCCAGCCTCGGGGACCTGATGAACAGCCAACAGTTGCCATTGGGCATGTACGAGCCGATCCATGGTAGTGCGCCCGATATTGCCGGTCAGGGCATCGCCAATCCGTTGGCCATGATCTTGAGCACTGCCATGCTCCTGCGCCATAGCCTAGGGCTGGAGAATGAAGCAGCGGCCATCGAAGAGGCGGTAGATTCGGTCTTAGCTGAAGGCGTGCGTACACCGGATATCGCGGCCACCGGCACTGAAGTCGTCAGCACAACCGTGATGGGCGACCTTGTGGCGGACCGGTTGCGACGTTGAGCCAGATCGGGATCTTGGTTGTCTTGCGAAAAGGGAGAGTATTGATGCACGTAGCATCTACGTCAAGTGATGATCAGTTCGTGTCTGTCAATGGGATTCAGCTATATACTGAACGATCTGCAGAAGCCGCGTTAGAGTTTCTCCAAGGGAAATGGGTATCTGAATCATGAGTACAGCCGATGAACAGCAACGCAGATTGAGCACGAGCATTCGTACACTCGGCAACCTGCTTGGCGAAACCATCATTGAGCAGGAAGGCGTCGATCTCTTCAACCTGGAAGAGGAGGTGCGTCGACTGGCAAAAGGGTGGCGTACGGGAGACGGTGCATCTCTGGCGGAAATCGACGAGTTGGTCTCTGAGCTGGTCGAGGACTTGCCGCGCACGCTTGCAGTGCTCAAAGCCTTCATCACATATTTCCAGCTGATCAATTTGGCGGAAGAGGAGCAGCGCGTACACGTCCTGCGCGAGCGTGAACATGCTGCCTACGAGCGTGGCGTGCCCATGCGGGAGACCATTGCCGACGCGCTGTCGCGTCTGCATTCTGAAGGGCTGACCGGCGATGATCTGCGTGGCGTTCTCTCAGAGCTGTTCATTTCACCCGTGCTCACTGCCCATCCGACCGAGACCAAACGGCGGACGATGCTCAACAAGCTGCAGGAGCTGGCTGACGTACTGGAACTGCTTGGGCAGGAAAACCTCACGCTGCGCGAGCTCGACCGGGCGCAGGGTCTGCTGCGAGAGTACATCGTGTTGCTTTGGCAGAGCGATGAGACGCGTGATCGCCGCCCGACTGTCCTCGATGAAGTGCGCAACGGCCTCTACTTTTTTGAGGCGACGCTCTTTAAGTTGGTGCCGCGTATCTATGACGAGCTGGAACGTGCGCTTGCCCAGGAGTTCCCAGGGGAAACGTTTGATATCCCCACCTTTCTACGCTACGGCTCCTGGATCGGCGGCGATCGGGATGGCAACCCGTTTGTCACGCTGGACGTGACTGAGGAGGCCCTGCGCACCCACAAAGAGTTCATTCTTCGTCTCTACAATATCGAGGTTGATCAGCTCTACAACCACCTCAGCCCCTCTGTGCGGCGGGTCGAAGTCAGCCAGGCGCTGCTTGACAGCATTGAACAGGATTTCCGACTCGTCCCTGAGGATGAGATCGAGGTGTTGGAGCGTTTCAAGCTCGAACCCTATCGACAGAAACTGATCCTTATGTTTCGCCGTCTGCGCGCCACCCGTGCCGAAAATGAGCAGGCGTGGAACGACATGGCGCGCAACCAGCGCGCCTACCATAACGTGGGCGAATTTCTGACCGATCTGCGACTGATTGACGACAGCCTGCGCGCCAACAAAGGTGAACGGCTGGCGGATGGTCGTCTCGCCCGCCTGATTCGGTCTGTCGAGATCTTCGGCTTCCATCTGGCATCGTTGGACGTTCGCCAACATGCCCGCCGCCATCGGGCGGCGATTTCCGAGATATTCGCCCGCTTCAAGGTCTTTGCAGACTATGAGGCACTGGCCGAAGCGGATAAGATCGCTGTGCTGACCCGAGAGATCCTGAGCGAACGGCCTCTGACCGCTCTTCCTGTCTTCTCAGATGAGACCAATCAGACGGTTCTGCTCTTCCGACTGATTCGTCAGGCGCACCAAGAGGTCGATCCGGAAGCGGTCACTGCCTACATCACCAGCATGACAACCTCGGTTAGCAACCTGCTTGAGGTGTTGCTGCTGGCCAAGGATGCCGGTCTCTTCGGGCAGATTGATATCGTTCCGCTCTTTGAGATGGTGGGCGATCTGGAGAATGCGCCTTCGTTGATGACCGAACTCTTTGGCAATGAAGCCTATCGTCGCCACCTGGCCGAGCGAGGCAGTCAGCAGCAGATCATGATCGGCTATAGCGATTCAGGCAAGGATGGCGGTTATCTGCGGGCCAACTGGATGCTTTACCGGGCTCAGCGGCAACTAGCCGACACGTGTGAAAGGCAAGGCGTTCGGCTCACGCTCTTCCATGGACGTGGCGGTACCTTGGGGCGTGGCGGCGGCCCGGCCAATCGGGCGATCCTGGCGCAACCGCCGGAATCGGTGCGCGGCCGGATCAAGTTGACCGAACAAGGCGAGGTCATTAGCAGCCGCTATGCAAACCGAGACATCGCGCATCGGCATCTAGAGCAACTGGTTAACGCTGTCCTACTGACCAGCGGACGGCGGCCGGTGTATGATCGACAGGCCGAGTGGAATGCGACCATGGATTCACTCAGTGATATCGCCTATCGAAAATATCGGTCCCTTGTAGAGAAACCTGAATTTATCCCGTACTTCCACCAGTCGACCACCATCGATCATATCGATGCTCTGAACATCGGCTCGCGACCGTCGCGCCGCGGTGCAACTCAGGATATCGGCGATCTGCGTGCCATTCCATGGGTCTTTGCCTGGACGCAGACGCGCGTGAACCTACCCGGCTGGTACGGCGTGGGCAGTGCAGTTGCGGCATGGACCGATGGAGCGGAGAATGAAGAGCGTCTGGCTGAACTGCGTGGAATGTACCAGGAGTGGCCGTTTTTCCGAACTGTCCTCGATAACGTACAATTAGGGATGGCAAAGGCTGACATGGATATTGCATCCCTCTACGCGGACCTGGCGGAGGAACATGTGCGCACGGCTGTCTTCGGTGATATCCGCGAGGAATATGAGCGAACACGGTCAGGCTTGCTCGCTGTCACGCAGACAGAAGGTCTGCTTCAGGACGACGTATGGCTACGACGCAGCATTCGGGTGCGCAATCCCTATGTCGATCCCATGAATCTGGTGCAGATCGCTCTCATGCGCAAACTGCGTGATAACCCCAATGCGCCCGAGGCCGACGAGTGGCGGGAAGCTGTGCTCCTGGCCGTGAACGGCATCGCTACGGGGCTTCAAAATACTGGGTAAGGATTACTGACTTGTGACTGATATATTAACGTCTGTCGATGGGTTTCTAATTGATATCGACGGCGTGTTGATGCATGGGAATGAGGTGCTGCCGGGTGCGCACGAGGTGATCGATACCTTGCGCACCCGTGGTATTCCACATCGCTATATTACGAATTCCACCATTTACTGCCGCTATACGCTTGTTGACCGCTTGCAAGCCCTGGGCTTCGACATTGAGGTGGATAAACTCTTCACCGCTACCTATGCTGCTGCTCAATATCTGCGTCAGCAGGGAGCGAAGAGTTACTATCCGCTCTTGTTGCCGGACGCTAAACTTGAGTTCGACGGCATCGAGGTCAAGGCCGATTCGCCCGAGTATGTGGTTGTTGGCGACATGGGCGCAAGCTTCACGTTCCCGCGCTTGAACACGGCCTTCCGTGCGATCCTCAACGGAGCAAAACTGGTAGCGCTGCACAAGAAGCGTTTCTGGCGCACAGAGGACGGTCTCTATCTAGACGCCGGACCGTTTGTTGTAGCGTTGGAGTATGCCGCCCAGCAGAGCAGTGTGGTGGTGGGGAAACCCAGTGAGTCCTACCTGAGCCTGGTTCTCGATGAACTGGATCTGCCGCCCGAGCGAGTCGCTATGATCGGGGATGACATCGAGATCGATGTCCGTGGCGCTCAGCGGATGGGCATGCAGGGCTGGTTGGTCAAGACCGGTCGCTTCCGCAAGGAAGATCTGGGCCAGGGGATCTGGCCGGATAGGGTGTTGGCTGACGTTTCCGAGTTGATTGCGAGAGACTAATTGCGTACTGCGTACTGCGTAACACCTATGACTGCTTGAAACGTTTGGCGGTCCGCCAACCAGAAATTACGCAGTACGTTTTACGCAGTACTTCCTGAAAAGGCAAACCATGAACAACCCAACGATCCAACTCTACGACACGACATTGCGCGACGGCACCCAGGGTGAGGGCGTGTCGCTCAGCTGTGATGACAAATTGCGCATTTCCCGTCGGCTCGATGCTTTTGGCATCGACTATATCGAAGGCGGCTGGCCCGGCTCGAATCCCAAGGACATGGAGTTCTTCGAGCGTGCCCAGACCGAGCTGAAGCTCAGCCACGCCAAGGTCACAGCCTTTGGATCGACCTGCCGCGCCCACCTGGATCCCAAAGATGATCCGCAGATCCAGCTGCTGATCGAAGCCAGTACGCCGGTTGTGACCATCTTCGGTAAGTCATGGGATCTGCATGTGACCGAAGTCTTGCGCACCGAATTGGAAGAGAATCTGCGTATGATTCGCGACTCAGTGGCCTTTCTCAAAAGCAATGGCAAGGAGATCATCTACGACGCCGAGCACTTCTTTGATGGCTACAAGGCCGATCCGGAATACGCGCTGGCCACGCTCCAGTCGGCCATCATCGGCGGCGCCGACAGTATCGTCCTCTGTGACACCAATGGCGGCGGCCTGCCCTGGCAGGTGGCTGATGCGGTACGCACTGTGCGCCGGGAGGTGTTGGGCATAGACGACGATACGGACACGGCTCCCCCAGCGGCCAAAGTGACTCTGGGCATCCACGCCCACAACGATGGCGCTACGGGCGTGGCCAACACGCTGGAGGCCGTGCGCGCAGGCTGCAACCATGTTCAGGGCACCGTCAACGGCTACGGCGAGCGTTGTGGTAATGCCGATATCATCGCCGTGATCGCTGATCTTCAGCTCAAGATGGGCTACGATCTGGTCGGCGAGGAGAAGATCAAACAACTTGCCGATCTGAGCCGCTATGTCAGCGAGCTGGCCAATCTGAATCCGGAATCGCACCAGCCGTTCGTGGGTGCCAGCGCCTTTGCTCACAAGGGCGGCACCCATGTCAATGCCGTGCGCAAATACACCATGAGCTACCAGCACATCGACCCGACCTGGGTCGGCAATGAGACGCGCATTTTGGTCAGCGAACTGAGCGGCAAGGACAACATTGCTTACAAGCGCGAGGAGTTTGGGCTGGAGGGACTGACCAAGGAGCAGGAACGAGAGGTTCTAGGCCAGATCAAGCACTTGGAGAACGCAGGCTTCGCCTTCGAGAGCGCCGAGGCCAGCGTCGATCTCATGTTGCGCCGTGTCGACGAGAACTATGAGGCGCCATTTGAGCTGATCGACTACACCGCCAATGTTGAACATCGAGCCGGGCGCGGCATCTTTTCTGAGGCCACTGTCAAGGTGCGTGTGGGCGACAAGATTTTCCATGAAGTGGCCGAGGGCAATGGCCCGGTCAATGCTATGAGTTTGGCGTTGCGCAAGGCCATCCAGAAGTTCTATCCGCGCATGAGCGAGATGCACCTGACTGACTACAAGGTGCGTATCCTGGATAGTGCGTCGGGGACCGGGGCCATCGTGCGCGTGCTGATCGACTATACCGATGGAGAGCGCTCGTGGACGACCGTCGGCGCCAGCTCCAACATCATCGAGGCCAGCTGGACCGCGATGATGGATTCGGTTGAGTATTATTTGCTCAGTGATGCGGAGATCCAGCAGGAGCTTGCCGAATCAGGTGAGTTGGAACCGGTGGCTGCGGGTGACTGATCTTGTACTGCGACGTTTATGCCGCAGACCCGTGGCCCAGCCGAGACGACCCAAATGTTTGAATATTTTTTACTTGGAATCGCCTTGGCGAAAGAGGTTTTTCAGTTTCATCGTGAAGCCGGGGAGCACATCTTCGCCATCGAGCACGGCCGAATTGTCAAGCAAGGCAGCGCTGCCGTCAGCCCGATAGACGTTGACAGTCTGTGAATCCGGCTCGACGATCCAGACCAGCTTGGTTCCGTGCGTCAACCATGTCTGGACCTTGTTCTGTACTTCCGAAGCCCGATCTCCCGGTGACACGACTTCGACTGCCAGGTCAGGCGGGCCGGGGAAGCTGTCGACAATCGCTCCACTGGGTTCAGGAGTACGGCCTCGTTTGACTCGGTCCTGGATACGTAGGGCTTTATTGATACGAGACCAGGTACCATCTTTGGCCCACTTACGAAAGTGGTAATAGACAGTCCCTGTTGGAGGATAGTCACTGGGGAGATATCGCCACTGACAACCTGTGCGTACCCGATAGAGAATCGCGTCAATGACAGCACGCAGGTCGGTCTCAACTGGGGGACCGGGACCGGTGTTGATCGGTAAGAGTGGCTCGATAATGGCCCACTTCTCATCCGTCAGATCAGAGGGGTAGCGTTTTCTCTCTGTTGTGTCATTCGTGGCCTCTCTGGCCACCTGCGGGTACAATGACATTGGAAGGTTTTCCTTTCCCTATGGCTCGTGGTGGAATCATAGTGTAAGGAAGCCTTCCAAACCATCCAATTATCAACGTGCTCTTGGAACCATGTCCAATCGTTTTTGGCACTAACAGGCGGTCTGCCGCACGAAACTTAAGAAGTTGGTAAACCATTGTCAGGGATCCTATCCTGGCCGACGAAGCTCACATCCGGTGCAAGCACGGTGTCAGGATTCGATTCCAGCTTGAAGCCGGTTTCGGCCGCAAAAGCGACACCCAAATGATGTTCCTCGACATGTACTTGGATTCGGGCGCCGATTCGCAAGGCGAGACTACCATGAGCACTACCAGCGGGGGACATGATAGTCAGAATTCCTTTTGTCAGTTCATAGCGGTGAGTAGTATCAGTTGATATTTCCAGCAACTCCTCTGCCGTGTACATTCTGTTTTTGGTCGAGCCGCCTTTTTGGGCATCGACTGCTGTCTTGGAAACGAGGACACCCATTTGCGTTGCTCCTTGCATGTATACTAATCAGCGACTGACGAAATCATAGCACGTTTGTTCTGGAAAATCAATCGATAGGAGAGTGTTCATGGCAACAACCACTGTCAACGGAACGTTGAATAAATATAGCGGCCAACTCACCCAGGTACGCTCCCAGGTCGGCTCGCAGGCCATGCTCTATGGCGTCGGCCTGACCGACGACGACATGAGGAAGCCGCAAATCGGCATCGCCAGCATGGGCTGGGAAGGCAATACCTGCAACATGCACCTCAATGACCTGGCCAAAGAGGTCAAGGTCGGTACGGCCAAGGCAGGATTGGTTGGACTGATCTTCCACACAATCGGTGTCTCGGACGGCATCTCCATGGGCACCGAGGGCATGAAAGCCTCGCTGCTCTCCCGCGACCTGATCGCCGACTCGATTGAGACGGTCATGCGCGCCCAGTGGTATGACGGCAACGTCTCGCTGCCTGGGTGCGACAAGAACATGCCTGGCACCATCATGGCGGCAGCACGCCTCAACCGGCCGACCATCGTTGTCTACGGCGGCACCATCCGCCCCGGTCGGTTGGGCGACGAAAAGCTCGACATCGTCTCCGCTTTCGAAGCCTATGGCAAATGGATGGCCAAGGAGATCTCCGAAGAGGAACTCAAAGAGGTGCTCAAGCACTCCTGTCCGGGGGCTGGGGCCTGTGGCGGCATGTATACGGCCAACACCATGGCCTCGGCCATTGAATCGTTGGGCATGAGCCTGCCGTACAGCTCCTCCATTCCGGCCACCAGCCGCGAGAAGCGTCAGGAGTGTCGCCAGGCCGGCGAGGCCATGCATCTGCTGCTGGAACAGGATATCAAGCCGCTTGATATCCTCACGCGCAAGAGCTTTGAGAATGCCATCACCGTGGCCATTGCCCTGGGCGGGTCGACCAACGCCGTACTCCATCTCATCGCCATGGCCAAGGCCGCTGACGTGCCGCTGACCATCGACGACTTCCAGGCTGTCTCTGAGCGCACGCCGCTGCTGGCCGATCTCAAGCCCAGCGGCCGTTATGTCATGGAAGACCTCTACGATGTGGGCGGCGTGCCCGCTGTACAGCGCACGTTGCTGGAGGCCGGTCTCCTCCATGGAGACTGTCTGACGGTCACCGGCAAGACATTGGCCGAGAACTTGGAAGACCTGCCCGATCTCAAAGAGGGACAGACCATCATTCGCCCGCTCTCCAATCCCATCAAGGAGACCGGCCATCTACAGATTCTCTACGGCAACCTGGCTGAAGAAGGCTGCGTGGCCAAGATCACGGGCAAGGAAGGCGAACGCTTCTCCGGCCCGGCCAAGGTCTTCGATTCGGAAGAGGATTGCCTTGCCGGCTTGGAAGCGGGCGCTGTGACCCACGGCGACGTGGTCGTGATCCGCTATGAAGGGCCCAAGGGCGGTCCGGGTATGCGCGAGATGCTCTCTATCACCTCGGCCATCATGGGCGCGGGGCTGGGTAAGTCCGTGGCGTTGCTCACTGACGGCCGCTTCTCCGGCGGCAGTCACGGCTTTGTGGTCGGCCACATCACGCCTGAGGCTCAGGTGGGCGGCAATATCGCATTGATTCAGAACGGCGACATTGTCACCATTGACGCCGTTGACAACACACTTGATGTCGAACTCAGTGACGAGGATCTGGCTAACCGCAAAGCTGCATGGACTGCCCCGGCTCCACGATTTACCAAGGGTGTCCTCTACAAGTACATGAAGACAGTCTCGTCGGCCTCTGAGGGCTGTGTGACCGACGAATAGATGGGCCGTTTTGACATTGCAGCTCGCGTAGGGACAGGTCTCAGACCTGTCCCTATCTCGTGAAGGAGACCCGATCGATGATCGACAAGACAGTCCTTTTCGAGGCCCGTGCCGCGGGCTATCACAACTATCGCGTTCCGGGTATTGTCTGCACGCAGAGTGGTGTGATCATCGCAAGCGTCGAAGCCCGTCGCCAGTCCGGCGGCGACTGGTCGGACAACGACATTCTGTTGCGCCGCAGTGGGGATGGCGGCGACAGCTGGCTGCCGCGCCAGCTTGTCGTCGCCCAAGCCGACTACGGCGATGGTCCAATCAGCAATTTTGTGATGATCGCTGATGCCAATGGCACGCTCCACGCCCTATTCTGCCACAACTACGCGCGGGTGTTCCGGATGCGTAGCAATGATGACGGCCTCACATTCAGTCAGCCTGTGGAGATCACGGCTGATCTGGAGCCACTCCGTCAACGCTATCCCTGGCGCGTCATTGCCACAGGACCTGGCCACGGCATTCAGTTGGCAACCGGCCGGCTAGTCGTCCCGATCTGGATGTCCAGCGGCGAGACCGGCGAGTTCGGCGCCGGGAAACTGGGCCATCGTCCTTCTGATGTTGCGTCCATCTACAGCGATGACCACGGCCTGACGTGGCGGTGCGGAGAGACAGTTGTTGCGGATGGGCAGGTCGCGTATGGCGAGACGATCCGCAACCCCAGTGAGACGGTTCCGATCGAGCTGAGCGACGGGCATGTCCTATTCAACATCCGCTCTGAGTCGACTCCTCACCGACGTCTCATCGCTGTCAGCCCCGATGGCGCTACTGATTGGCAGATTCAGGGCTGGGACGAGACGCTACTGGAGCCGGTCTGCATGGGCAGCATTGTGCGCGTGGATATCGACTCTGCCACTGGGGTTCGCCCAATTCTCTTTGCCAATCCGGACAACCTTGAAAATGAACTGACGTCCGGCCGCGGCCACCTGAGCCATGATCGCAAGCGACTGACTGTCAAACTGAGCGGGGATGACGGACGGACTTGGCTCGCATCACGTGTGGTGGAGGCTGGTCCCTCGGGCTATTCGGACATGGCGTCAACGGCAGACGGCACGATTTTGTGCATCTACGAGGATGGAATGCTTGACGGCATGACTGACACCCGATTCGTCACCGTAGCTCGCTTCGATTTGGCTTGGTTGCGAAAGAGCGTATTGAAGACGTAGAATTCACGGCATCTGTAGTTTCGATAGTGTCGGATCTTGGGATCTATCCCTCATCTCTTTTCTACCTACGGCAATTCTTGGAGCACCGCCCATGCAGATCATCGATCTCAAAGTCACTGTTCTTGGCCAAAACCCAATCGTGCGCATTGTCACCGACGAAGGCATTGACGGCTGGGGCCAGGTCGAATCCTACAAGCCCTATCTCAAGCCCCACATTCTTTTCTACAAAGATCTGATTCTCGGCATGGATCCCACCGATGTCGAACGCGTCATGCTGCGCATCAGACGGATGGGGGCCTTCAAGCCGTGGGGCAGTGCAGTCAGCGCCATCGAGATGGCCCTCTGGGACATTGCAGGCAAGGCGGCCGGCGTGCCGGTCTACAAACTGCTGGGCGGTAAGGTGCGTGACAAGGTGCGCGTCTACAACGGCTCGGTTCGCTTCGCCATGGCAGGGTCCGAGCCCGAACATTTCGCCGAGAACATGGCCAAGATGATGGAGTCCAAGGAGAATTTCTCCATCATCAAACAGGGCATCGGCTTCCACAGCCAGATGGCGCGCGATGTGCCCGATTACTTCCTGGGCGAAATTGAGACCATCGGTCGCCATCCCAACCGTGGCCTGTTGACCGAGCGCGGCATGAAACACACCATCGCCTGTATCGAGGCCATGAAGGAAGTGACCGGCGACAAGGTTGGCCTGGCTCTCGACTGCGGGCCGGGCTGGACCGTGCCCGATGCCATCCGTCTGGCCAAGGCCGTTGAACCGCTCAACCTCATGTGGCTGGAGGATTTGATCACTGGCGACTACAATCCATGGGTGCTGGCCGATCTCTACCGGGAGGTGACGACGAGCACGTCGACGCCGATCCACACCGGCGAGCAGATCTACCTGCGCCAGAACTTCATGGAGCTTTTCGAGAAGAAGGCCATCAATATCGTGGGGCCGGATCCGGCTGACGTGGGCGGGATTGCTGAACTCAAATGGGTGGCCGAGTACGCCGATCTGCACGGCATCCTTATGGCGCCCCACGGGACAGGCGACGGACTGATCGGCCTGGCCGCGTTGGTGCAAGTCTCGGCCGCGCTGCCCCAGAACTACATCGCCTTCGAATACCCCACGGGTTCGCCGGCATGGTGGTATGATATTGTCGAAGGTCTGCCCGATCCCATAGTGGTGGACAGCTATATCGACGTCTGGGATCGGCCGGGACTGGGCGTTGAGTTCAACGTCAAAAAAGCGCGCAAGTATCTGCCCGACGGCGAGGATGACTTCTTTGACTAGCACAGCACGGCCTAATCCCCCACAGATCAATCCGCAAGTTCTGGCCGCAGCAGTTCAGACGACAGGTTTGCCGGTGGAGAAGCTTCGCCTTACGCTGCGTTGCCCACTTGACGCGCAGAGTAACAATCTCTACGATCTGCGCGTTGATGATCGCCATCTGATCGTCAAAGAGTTTCTGAAGCCCGACGAGTTGGTCGACGCACCGGCACGCGAGCGTGGCGCTTTGCTCAGGCTTGCCCCACACGACATCGCACCGCAGCCGGTCTTCTATGATGCCGCAGTTGGCCCGGTTGTCATCTATGAATTCATGCCAGGAGAGATGTGGGATCGGCGTCTGCCATCGGCGGACGAGTTGTCGAAATTGGCCGATCTCTGGCTGCTGCAACATGCACTGCCGACCGACAATCTCTGGCTCTCACGCGGGCAGCAGACTATCGAGGATGTAGGACGCAGCCTACAGCGCTATCTTGGCCGCTATGCTGAATGGGTGGGCTCCGAATTCCCGCAGGGCCAATCCGTGGTCGAGGTGTTTCCGGAGTTCGACCGGTTCCATGGGATTGCCACTGAGCTAACATCCTACGATCCGACATACTGTTTTTGCCGCTCTGATCCTCGCTTCGCCAACATCATCGCCCGACCGGATGGACGACTAGGTTTGGTCGACTGGGAGGATAGCGGTCTGTGCGATCCGGCCCGCGATCTTGGTGATCTGCTTACCCACCCCAATCAAGAAGATCTACTCGATATGGCTGCCTGGCAGCCGTTTCTTGAACTCTATCTGGCCGGACGTGAGCCAGTCGATTCGACCATCCGTGAGCGCATGAATCTCTATCTGGGCATATTCCCGATCTTCTGGCTGGCGATTCTGCTCAACGTCGGAGTCTCCAGAGCAGAGGCTGGAACGCTCGACGATTGGACCATCAACGATTCACCCAAGAATCTACAGTTGCGTCGCTACGTAGCCCGTGCTCTGGCGTGGCCGGGCGGTGATATCGCAGAGATGCTGGAGGAACTGGCCGGTATCACATTCTTTCCGGAAGGTGATCATGGGTACTGAGCGCACGGTCCTGTTGCCGACGTTTGGCAGTTCAGGCGATGTGGATCCATTCGTGGCCATCGGGCGTGAATTGCAACGCCGCGGTCATCGCACTATCCTGATCACAAATCCCTATTTTCAGGAGCAGGTCGAGCGGGCGGGCCTGGAATTCATCGGCATCGGCACCGAGCAACAATACCTCGATGCCATCAACGACCCGGATCTCTGGCACCCGACCCGTTCGTTCTACAAGCTGGTCGAGTACGCCATTCTGGGCATGCTGCGGCCGGTCTATGAGACGATTCTTCAGTTTGATCCGGCAGAAACCACCATCGCCGCACCGGGCATCATCTTTGGCGCGCGTTTGGCCCACGAGACCCATGGCTTCCCCTATGCCACGATTCAACTCGCCCCCAGTATTCTCCGCACTGTCCATGAGATGCCGGTTCAGGGCAACATGGTCCTGCCGCCCTGGGCGCCCGTCTGGTTCAAGCGCGGTTGGATCGGTTTTCTTGATCGGGCGGTGATCGACAGAGCCATTGGCCCGGACGTCAACGCCTATAGAGCCGAGTTGGGACTTGCGCCCGCTCAACACTTCTTCGGCGACTACATCCACGCGCCCCAGTTGAGTGTCGGCCTCTTCCCGGATTGGTTTGCACCGCCCCAACCCGACTGGCCGCCACAGCTGCGGCTGACCGGTTTTGTCCATGCAGCGGATGAGGATGCCGTTCTGCCTGACGATTTGAGTGCGTTTCTTGCTGACGGACCGCCGCCGGTCATCTTCACAGCGGGATCGGCCATGCGACTCGGTGAGGATTTTTTCGAGACTGCGGTTGATGCCTGTCGTCGCATAGACGTGTCGCGGTGTGCTGATTGCGCGTTATCCTGAACAGCTTCCCCGTTCGCTACCTGCGAATGTGCAACACTGGTCATTTGCGCCATTTGATCTGCTCTTGCCGCATGCCGCCACGCTCGTACATCACGGCGGAATCGGCACCCTGGCCCAGGCGTTGGCAGCGGGCGTGCCCCATCTCGTCATGCCGATGGGTCACGACCAGCCCGACAATGCGCGGCGGTTGGAGCGGCTGGGGGTGGGCAAGACGTTGCCGCCCAAGGATTTCACAGTCGAGCGCGTTGCAGAGGCATTGGCTTTTTTGCGTGGGGACAGCAATGTTCAAGCGCGTTGCCGTGAATTGAGAGAGCGCGTGAACTTCATTGACGCGCTCAGCGAGACTTGCGATCTAATCGGTGATTTGCGATGATCTGCCCCAGAATGAGCAGCTTCGGCGTTATTTGGCACGCGAGCCGGCATGGCCGTATGGTGATTTCAATAAAGTGCTGGGCGATCGAGGAGATGGTTCTTTTTCCCCGAAACGGTGATCTGATGCACTTCTCGTGAGGCGGATGACATGACAGATCTTTACTTTGGCTACTATGAGTCACCTATCGGCACAGTCGAGATCGGTGGGACTGACAGCGCTATCACTCGTCTCTACTTCGTCGAGAGCTACCGGGCCGATGTTGTCTCTGCGCCGCTCATTGATGAGGCTATCGATCAGATGGCCGCATACTTCATTGACGGCCAAACTACGTTCGATCTGCCGCTTGAATTGCGCGGCACCGACTTTCAGAAGCAGGTATGGAATCAACTGTTGACCGTTCCGTACGGGCGAACGGTCGGCTATCAGTCTATTGCCGATGCCCTTGGCAATCCGACCGCAGTTCGTGCTGTGGGCGCAGCCAACGGACAGAACCCCATCTCGATCATCGTGCCCTGCCATCGCATCATCGGCAGTGATGGACGACTGATTGGCTATGGAGGGGGGCTATGGCGCAAGGAGTGGCTACTCCGGCATGAAGGGGCGTTGCTGATCTAGCAGCACGCAGTTCAGAAGCTTATGCCTTCACCTGGCACTATCTTTGCACTTTTTGCCTGTCATTCCTGCGAAGGCAGGAATCCACTCTGACCACGAAAATGGATACCCGCCTTCGCGAGTATGACACCCTCTCTGGCAGCAACAAAGCTGTAAACATAGTGACCTAGACTTCTGAGCAGGCGTTGTTCGCAATTGATATGAGGCGACCACGTAAGCCCACGAGAAACCAAAGGACTCACGATACATCATGTTACGCAATCGAAAACTCGTCGGTGAAAAGTGCTATCTCTCTCCGCTCGTGGTGCAGGATGCCACGAAGTGGGCTGAGTGGTTCAACGATCTGTCTGTTTGCATCCCACTGGGCGATGAAGCGTATGTGCCCACGTCACTCCTGCGTGAGACCGAGTCGATCGAATCCATGATCCGGCTTGGCGAGCATTTTTTTAGCATTGTGGCTGTGGACGGCGATAAACTGATTGGGCGTTGTGGCCTCTTCAGTGTTGACCACATTAACCAGATGGCGATGCTGGGCATCGTGATCGGCGAGAATGACCACTGGGGCAACGGCTTTGGTACTGAGGCCACGCGTCTACTGCTTGACTATGGCTTCAACCTACTGAATCTACACAGCATCATGCTCGGCGCAATTTCCTTCAACGAGCGTGCCATCAACTGCTACCGTCGGGTCGGCTTTAAGGAGATTGGCCGGCGCCGCCAGGCCCGGCTTCTCGCTGGCAGGCGTTATGATGCCGTCTTCATGGATATCCTCGCGGATGAGTTTGAGTCGCCCTATGTGGGGCCGCTGATCGATCGAATGGGTGATGGGGCGGCAGAGTAGGCAGCAAGTCAAATGGCGTCTGGATGATGGGTCTGATTCTGGCCTTCGGCCAGGGGTTGGGAGACTGCGGGACTACGGACTGCAAAATAACCCCTCAATCCCTCAATCTCCCAGTATCGCCGTCTTCGCTGCGCTGTCCTACAACTCCTCAGCCAGCAGCGCCTGGATGATCTCCTCGGTCTGCTCGTACTGGCCTTCACCGATCTTTAGATAGCGGATGTTGCCGGCCTTGTCGATGAGATACATTGCGGGCCAGTAGCGGTTGTTGTAGGCTCGCCATGTGGTCCACTCGTTGTCGATGGCCACAGGCCAGTTCACGCCCAGATCGACTATGGCCTGGCGCACGTTGTTGACATCATATTCATACTTGAATTCGGGCGTGTGCACGCCGATGATCTCCAGTCCGTCATCGGCATATTCCTCATACCATCCCCTCACCGAGGGGATCACGTTGCGGCAGTTAATTCAGCCGTAGGTCCAAAATTCGACGATGACCACATTGCCGCGCAGGTCGGCAAGTTGCATCGGCTCAGAGTTGATCCACGTATCGTTGGTCAGCTCGGGTGCAACGCCCTGATTCTTGAGACCAGCCAGAATCGCCTCTTGCTCTGCCGTGAGCAGGCTTGGCATTTCCAACCTCTCGTCAGTCACCGCTTCCGGCTCGGCTGTGGGCGTCGGCATGAGGGAAACTCCCTGGGCAACCTCTGTTGGTTGTTCTACTGGTTCAGCCATTGGTTCAGCCGCTATCGGCTCTGTTGTCGCCGTCGTCGGCGGCAGAATCGACGCCGGTTCTGCCGCGATACAGCCGGCTAGTGCGAGTATCAGAAGGAGTGATGCAAGCGTCCAGCCTGGTTTCCAATCCATAGTGACTCCCTTCATGAAATAGCGGGATCCTGTAGACCTGATGTGGCCGACATCGCTTCTTGAGCAGGCAGAAGCGTTTGCCCTTCGCTATGGTAGCACGGATTGGGTGCCGGAAATCTTACATGATTGTGAACAAAAAGGCTCTCTGGGTCATTGAGGGGTACAAAGCCAGACCTCCGGGAGGTGTCCACAAATTGCATTCAAGGCAGGGGTTGCTCGGACACCTCCCGGAGGTCTAGCCTCACAATTCCTCAGCGAACCAAAAAATAGTCCGGCTCCTATGCAGAGCCGGACCGTCCAACGAGGTTGACGTCGAAAATCCCTATTGCGCCGTGTATCCGCCGTCCAACATGACAACCTCGCCGGTGATCAGATCGGAGGCGGGCGAGGCCAGGAAGAGCACGAGATCGGCTACCTCGACCGGCATGCCGAACCGGCCCAACGGGATCTTTGCCTTCATGGGATCGCCCTTGGCCGGATCGCCCCAGATTTCCTCGCCCATGGGCGTCAGAATCACTGTGGGGGCCACCGCGTTGCATTGGATGTTATGCCGGCCCCACTCCACGGCCATCACCTTGGTGAGCATGTTCATGCCGCCCTTGGACGCGCAGTAGGCGGCGTGTTCGTCCAGCGCCGCCACGCTCGCCTGGGAGGAGACGTTGATGATCTTGCCGAAACCCTGTTCGATCATTCCTGGAGCGAGGGCCTGAGCCAGTAGGAAGGGCGCTCGCAAATTGACCGCCATGGTCTCGTCCCATTCGGCGGCGGTGGCATCGAGGATCATCGCCGGGCGCGAGATTCCTGCGTTGTTGACCAGGATGTCGATCGTGCCGAAGTGAGCTAAGGCTGCGCTTGCTGCATCCGCCGGTCCGTCGACCGTGGTTAGATCGGCGATGATCTCCAGGCAATCACGGCCAATCGCACGCACGGCTTGTGCCGTGCTCGCCAGATCGCCGGCATCGCGGCCGACAATGGCCACATCGGCGCCGGCTTCTGCCAGCACGATGGCGATGGCCGCGCCAATGCCCTTGGAGCCGCCGGTGACCAAGGAGCGCCTTCCTTTCACGGTGAATCTTTCCCGTAAGTTCATGCAGGTTCCTTTCGATGATTTCAGGAGATTGAACGATGTCTGTACGCCAATCCAGTACAGATGTGCACTATGTAGGGCGGAATGCCAGTCCGCCTGGCTGGGCTAAGCAGGGCCAAACAGGTCGGATACCCAATCCGACCTACGGTGCGGACCAGACCTGCGGATGCCAGTCCGCATTGCCATTCGCGTAGTGACAGGTCTGAGACCTGTCACTACAGCCCCCCGCGAGCGGATGATCTGCCCGGTGATCCAACGCGCATCATCCGAGGCCAGGAAGCGGACGAGACGGGCGGCGTCTTCCGGCTGGCCAACACGACCCATGGGCGATTCTTCTTCGAACGCTCGTTTCAGGTCGGGCGGGATCCAACCGGTATCGGTCACGCCCGGGTCGATGGCGTTGACGGTAATTCCACGCGGCCCCAGTTCGGCGCCCAGCGTGACGGTCAGTGCGTCGATGCCGCCCTTGGTCGCCACGTAGGCTAACTCGCCGGGCATGGGACCGTGGCCCTGCCCCGACGTGATGTTGATAATCCGCCCTTGGTCGCCGGCGTACTGCCGAACAAAGGCGGCGCAGAGCAGCATGGGCGAGCGGAGATTAACCGCATACGCACGGTCGATCTCCCCGGCGCTCAGCCCATCGATACCGTCACGTTGTGAGTAGGTCGCATTGTTGACCAGGATGTCGATCTGGCCGAAATGGGCCACGGCACGGTCTATCAGCGCGTCCGGGGCATCGGGATCGCTGAGATCGGCCTGCTCAACAACGACGTTGATGCCCCCTGACCGCAGTCCATCGGCGAGCCGGGTCGGCTCGTCCGGCTCTATGCCCCAGGGTTGGTCCGCGTCATACGGCGCGTAGTGGGTGAGAAAGAGGTTCGCACCATTGGCCGCAAGTTCCCTGGCGATGGCTGCACCAATGCCGATCTGCCTGGACACGCCGGTAATCAACGCCGTGCGTCCTGATAGTGGTTTTTTCATCGGAGATTTCCTCTGCAATCTACGTCATCCACCTATCTGTATAGTTGACATAAAAATGCCAGTCGTATTCGGTCAGATCGTGTTTGCCGGCGCGGAGATGATAGCCGATGCGTCCTCCGTGGACGGGTGTGTCGGTCGGGGGCATCTGTGTGGCATCGAGACCGGTCAGACCGAAGAGGCCCAGAACCGGCTGAGCGTGGATTCCGCTAAGGTACTCGCCTTCAGGATCGGCCCACGCATCCTCAGTTGCACTGGCGATATAGGTGAGTCTCGGCGCCATCAGGGCGATAAGCATGTGCTGATCGATGGGCAGGGCATCTTCATTGCCGTTGAAGAGACGGTATTTCTCACAGAACCAGTGGGGAAAGCGTGTGTTGATATCGACCACCGTTTCGCCCATCTTGCGTCTCGACAGGGCTGCGCCGGTGCAGCCCGAGTTGTTGCTGATCGCGAGCGTCACCCGTTCATCCTGTGCTCCGCACCACAGAGCGGTCTTGCCGCCCCGCGAGTGGCCGATGACGGCTATGTGGCTCGCATCGATGCCATCCGCCTCTTCGAGATAATCAATGGCGCGACTTGCTCCCCAGGCCCAGGCGGAGATGGTTCCCCAGGCGTCGGCTGATCGTGGCCTGTTCGGATCATCGAAGATGCCGTGGACGCCGTTCTTGAAGCCGTCGTAGTCGTCCGGATCGACATCGCCCACCTGAAAGGCGGCAGTAGCATAGCCCCGCCCCACGATCTGTTCGACTGGCCAGAATGGGCTCGGTTTTGCACGGTCGAGGCCGATATCCTCTGCGGCTCGATTGCAAATCAGCAGGAAGACAGGCGCCGGTTTCGTTGCACTGTTGGGCATGAAGAGCGTGAGGTTGATGGATCCCTGACCGCCCGGACCTGTGAATCCGATCCGGATTTCGTGGCCCGTGGCCATGCCGCCAAGCGCCGTGTCGTTTTCCACGACATCGAATGTGAGGTGCTCGGGCCGTCCAACAGGAGAGCGTCCGTGGACATGACTCCGAAAGAGTTCGAGAATCTCGGGACGACGCAGCTTCGCCCATTGATCGGCACTTTGGATGGCCTGTCCATCTCTAGCAACCAGTAGGTCAGGCAAGTCGATTGGATCTTTTGAGGCCACGTTGGATATTTCCTTCGAGCGGCTTGATCAGCCACGTTGTCTTGTCGGAGAGCTTCGAAAAGAGGGCATGGCAGATGTCACAAATACCTGGCGTAACCACCTGATTACCCAGCGTTTCATCATGCCAGGACAGGAACGCCCAGCATACGGCGTACGATTTCGGCGTTCTGCTCGACAATGTCTGCGACATCGCCTCGATGCATACCCACGTTGACCACATCGCCTGGCTTGATCTGTTCAAACGCGTACTCGAAGGCCATCTGCGGATCGATGCGACCCGCGCCCATGATCTTGTAGCCGATGCACGGTTTTTCGATCTCGCGAATGCACTGCACTGCCCGCTCTACATCGCTCAATTGAAACTTCTCGCCCTCTCCATCATGCAGGCTGCCGCAGTTGAAGAAGCAGACGGCATGAAAATCGACCACATCCAGGCTTTTGACCCATAGATGGGCCTTGGGGCTATGGCCGGCAACGCCGACGGGGATACCGTGGGAGCGGACAATGTCGCACCACTGGCGAATCGTGGACTCGTCCTGTTCAGCGTAGGCTCTGTCGACCAGCGCGCCGTGGAAGTAGATGGCGCTGCATCCAACCTCCACCGCTTGGGCCACTGCATCGGCCATGTCGGCTTGCTGACGTTTGTTGACCTGGGCGATCCACTGCAATGACCCGCCCTCGTCCAGATATTCGCGCACTGCTTGAAGCACATGGGGCGTCTCGTTGTTGGTAATCATGGTGTTGATGCCGGCCTGCTCGGCCAGCGCCCAGGTCTCCTTGATGCGCTCGACGGTGTGGTACGTGCGCATCTCCTCGTCACGCTGCGGGTTCTGATGGCTGTAGCCCCCGAACGGATTGGCGCCGATGATCAGGCGTGTCACATCAAGTCCGCAAAAATCAACAGTTGGCAGCATGCTCTTTCTCCCTTTTGGACTGTGGTTGGACTTGTTTTGCGGCTCTCTGAGGAATTGTGGGAATAGACCTCCGGGAGGTGTCCACAAATGGCATCCTGAGCAGAGGTTCCTCAGACACCTCCCGGAGGTCGGGTCGTGCACCCAAAAATAGATCAGGGAGTCGATTTTGTAATCGATCTTCGTTCTTCCAGCAATGAAGCAACGCGTTCGTTGAGCACATCACACTCCTGCGGCAATGCCGGCCCGATCAGTTTCGTCGCCTGAGCGATCTTCTCGAAGGCCAGCGGCATGTGGCCAAAGACACACGAGGCGCCTGCCCGAACATCGGATGAACCGTAGACGATTCGCCCGATGTGGTGGATGAGGATTGTGCTCATACACATCATACAAGGCTCAAGCGTCGTGTACAAAGTCATTTCGTTTGACCTTGTCCACAGTTCGGCGTGCACCGCAGCCATTGCCTCGATCTCCGCGTGGCGACCGGGATTGACCACGGGGACCCAGATGGAGTTCTTCCCTTCGGCAATCACATTGCCGTCCAGTGTGATCACTGAGCCGATAGGGAGATTGCCGAGTTGCTCAGCTTGGCGCGCCAGGCGAATGGCCTGTCGTAGGTGCGTGATGTCGTTGTTCATTAATTTTCATCCTCATTCTTGATGACTAGGCCGAGCAGGCTTGCCATGTAGGCGGCCTGGAAAGGGTCGACGATAGCGCCGACGACCTCAACTGGCCCAACGCGCATTCCTTCAATCACCGATGTGCGAAAGTCGGCACCGCTCAGCTTGGCCTGTGACATCTCAGTCGTGCTCAAGTCACAGTTCCGGAAGCGCACGCCCGAAAGGTCGGCGCCCTGAAAGTTGGCATCCTGCAGATTGCACCCCTCAAAGATGACCGACTTGAACGAGGAGAATCGAAACCTGGCAAGTTGCACATCACAATCGCGGAAAATCACATTCTGTAAATGGCCATCTGTGATATTGAGGCCAACAAGACGACAGCCGAAAAATTCGGCTCGATGAACGAGCAGTCGCTCGCAGATGAGGTTGGACAGACTGCACTCGTTCAGCCGGACGTCCGTCATTCTTGCAGCGAACATCTCTGAATTATCCAGCGTCACCTGTCGAAATTCGATCTGTTGCAGATCCAGATGCTCTAGCGATCTGTCGGTACACTCACCGCCGATGAAAAGCGTGCCGCGATACGACTCATCGGACTGAAACGTCTCTTGGGAAAGGGTGCTGGTTTTCATCTTCGGGGCTAGTATCGGTTGTTTTATGTCTGGTTTCATTGTGGGGATCTACTTGGATTTCTGATGTTTTGACGCTTTTGTCTGCGATTTCGAGATCGCGGGTTGGTTCGCTGAAGTACTTTGAGGATGTCATGGCTGGGGATCGGCTGGCGGCTCTTTCGCCGATCGTCTCAACAGACTTGTAGATTTGCGGAATATTGGGATACCTTTTTTGACTCAAGCAGTTGTGGAATCGCTTGTTCCGGCTTCCGCGGGGCATCTTTTAGCGGCCCTTCAAGCTGTTCTTTGACGGAACCGGGCAGTTTTCGGAAGGTACGGTCCTCGATAGGCTTATCCGTGATTTCGTATTGTACGACGTGGAGTGTCTCCGGCGAGCCGGTTCGCGAACGTTTGCTTTTTGACTTGCGATTTTTCTTTGCCATATTGTTGCTTGCTCGTCTGTTTGTTCACTAGCAGGCTGTCGGGGTGACACCCAATCGAACGCGGATTATGCGGATGTAGCGGAAAAGCCGGATTTTTCCGTCCTATTGGGTGTCACCCCGACAGGATCCTAGACCACGGCAATCACCCGCAACGGAAAGGCGTCCAGTCCGGTGACCGGCACCGGCAGGGCGTAGACCGTGGCCCGTGGCTGGGGCACTTGGTCCAGATTGGTCAGGTTCTCGATCAGCGGAATGCCGGCGCGGAAGAGCACCAGATGGTTGATGTTGGCGTGGGTCTCATCGTGTGAAAGTTCGACGCCGCCGGAATCGACACCCATCAGCTTGATACGCTGGTCGACCAGCCATTGTAGTCCTTCCGTCGAGAAGTAGCGTGTGGGCCCCATCCTTCCGAAGACGATGTCGCCGGAGCGAACGCCTCCGGCACGCTCTGCCGCTGCCTGTACCTGGCCGAGCGTCACGCCGCCCTTTGCCTCAGCCTCACTTAGATCAAGGAACACCGCGTCGCCCACGAGTTGCTCGATGGGGATCTGAGCCAGGTCGGCGCCCTCCCTGAGGCAGTGAAACGGCACCTCGATGTGGGTACCCACATGGTTCATCAGTTCGACGTCGGACATGACATACCATTCGCCTTCGGGCCGAATATTGCCGGGAATCTCCTCAAGTGCGTCGTGGATATTGACGACGAACTTGCGTGTCGCCGACGCGTCCGTCGGTTCGATGATGCGTGTCAGATCGATGATTTGCCCAGCCATTGTTGAAATCCTTTTCTTTCGACTTCGCTTTCGTTTTACCTTGAGAAGAACGCCGACTATCGTAGGGACAGGTCTCAGATCTGTCCGAATCCTGAACCGCCCGCGTGCGACGCACTGGGCGGGTATGCTTCCTCAAACCAGCTATTTGTGCCCAGTGCGTCGCACGCTCTCGAGATAGAGACCGCCCGACCCATATCTCGCCAGATCTCGTCCTTTGAGTAGCGGTCAACCATGGAACTTTGGACTGGTCAACTTCACGTAGGTTCATGTCGAGCGGACCTTTTGCAGTGTGAGGCGCGCCACGATTTCATCATCTTCCCATTCGTCCCCCTCCACGAAACCAAGGCTACCGTAGAGATGCTTGGCCACGACGTTGGCCGGCTGATAGGAGAGGGCGAAGTGCTGGACTTCCTGCTCCTCGGCCAGCAGCCTGATTGCTGCTTGCACGGCTTGCCGGCCATAACCTTGCCCCTGGTGGTTGCGGTCAATCATGATGCCGCCGAGCCAGCCGCTCTCGTCGGCCGGGTTGATGGCCCACATGAGGAAGCCAATCACCTGCTCGTCCACGTTGATGGCCAACGGATGCCATTGTCGCCGTAGCTACAGAGGGCAAGGTAGTAGAGTGGTTCGGCTACGAATCTTCGCTGTGGCTCGGTCACTTTGAGCTTGGCAATGTCGCGCCAATTGTCGCCGGTGACCCGATTCAGGGTGACGGGCGCATGCTTCTTGCTTGGAAGGGCTTGGGACATCGGATGGTCTCACTGTGATCAGTATCTGACGCGTCTAAATCAATACTCAGTGTACCATCTCAGTAAACTTGGGAACAACCGGTTGTGTAGCATCACAGGCGATGGATTCCACAGATTCGATCCTTGACGACTTGTCATTCCATTGACGCTTTGGGCCTGTGGCCAAACACGACGCGGGCGCAAAGCGTCATGACCGGATGGAGGAGGAATCTCAGATCGGCAGAATGATGTTATGTGCTAGGGCTCTGGACAGCAAGATCCGCGATCTCGCCCCGAGGCACATGGAAATAGGTCAGGAAGAGGACTGCCCCGGCTGTCGTCAAACCGGCAGCTATCAGAAAGAAGACGCTGAAGCCTGCAATCGGAATGATGCGACCCCCGGCGATCAGCATGAGCGAACCGCCCACGCCCATCCCCATCGAGGTTGCGCCTGACATGACCGCTCGCCAGCTTGGAGATACAAGTTCTTGACTATAGACGAAAAACGCTCCGTTCACCAACGTCGTGAGGGCGATGGCGCCGACAAAGCCGGCTGCGGCTACCCCTGCTTGAGGTATCAGCGCTAACGGAAGCAGGCAGAGCGCTACGCCGATCGTTCCCCAACCGATGACGCGTTCTTTGCCCCACTGCTTGACAGCCAGCGGCATGGACAGTGCAGCGACGCCAGCCACCAGCCGGCCTGCGGCAATCGATGAACCGATGAATGCCGTGGATGTACGCAACTCGGTTGCCAAATAGACATTGTAGAAGACATTGGGGGCCCACTCGCCGGTCACCCGTAGCAGCATTACGATGGCCATTACGGTGATCAGCACCAGCGGTATCGGGCCGCCGGCCATCGCACTACTCTTTTCAGATTGTTCTTGTTCCACCTCTCCTTCTCGCATGGCTATTGTCAAGAGCAGACCGACAAACATCAGTGCGCCAGCAAAAAAGAGTGGATAGCGAAATGGGGCGGGCAGATCTGTGGGGATCGCCAGAATGCCGGAAAAGATGCCGGGCAGAAATCCTGCCATCATGCCGCCCGCAAAACCGGCTAGCGAGAATAGTGCCGCTTGCATGGAAAATGCGTAGTTGCGCTCCTCTGGACCTGTAACGCTCATTAGGAACGGCATCGCATTGACTGTATATAGGGGAGCGCTGAAGGAGACGACAGACCAGGTCACCAGAAACCACCCACGTTGCCAACTCGCGGGAACGAGTTCAGCTAGTGGCACAGCTGTGAACCCGATTGTCATCAGCGCCATGCCGATGATCATCATGCGTCGAGAACCCCACTTTCTCCCCAACGCGCCGGAGGGTATGGAGAAGATGGCCAGTGCGAACAACCCTACGCCATTGACCAAGCCGATGAACTCGGGCCCATATCCCAAGCGCAGCAGATAGAGGTTGAACAACACCATAAAGATGCCCAGGTAGGCGAATCCCACCAACGACCAGGCGGCGAGATAGAGCCACACGTCGCGTCCGAACAGGCGCAGCTTCTGAATGTACTCGGTAACCATTTCCGGCTCTCCCTTCGCTTTGAATGCGGGTCCTGACTCTCGTCGTATGGCTTACGATTGGGTTGAAGATTTTGGCGAGTGGGGCCATCATGACTGGCAGGTGGCTACAAAATGTCTACAGAGGACGGGTTCAAACAAGGCGAGGATTGCTGAACACGAAGACGCACAAAGAGGCACGAAGCAATGCGCCCTTCGTGAGAATTCGTGTTTCTTCGTGAATAACTATTTTTCTGTATTGGCCCATGCGTAGTCGCGTTCGGAATCGACAATAGCCTATGAACGCCCACGATTCAAGCTGCGTAGGCGCCATCGAGGTTTCGTCACGACTTTTGGTCACCGTTCGAGGTTTCAAGATCCTCTGCGCTTTTTTTGCGCCTGCGTCCAGCCACCAGCGCCCACACGGCAATGAGCAGAAAGCCGACAACAGATGCTTGCCCGGCGATGTCGCCTAGTTGCGGATAGATCGTGGAAACACCGGCCGTCGAGACGTCGGCCAGCAAGGCGGTCTCGTTGTCGGCAGCGTCAGCCGAGGCCACGGTTCGTCCCATGGAGTCGATATAGCGCGATACGCCCTGATCAGCCTGACGAATCACCGACATACCGTTTTCAATGGCGCGAAAGCCGGCCATGTCAGCGTGCAGCTTGCCGATGGCCGGCCAGATATAGGCCGGCGAAAGCAGAATGTCGACACCCTGTCGCCCGGCCTGGGCCATCACGGTTGGGTAGTCAGTGTCCCAGCAAATGACGCCGGAGAGGGTGCCGTAGGGGGTCTCGACGGTCTGTAGCTCCCGACTGCCGAGTAACGTCCCCTCCAGCATGTTGCCGCCATATTTGACATGTTCCAGCACAATGTCGCCCTGGGGGTCGGCGATGTAGAGAATATTCTCGGCAGGACGCTCTTCCCCTGGGTACAAGGTCATGGTGGGCATTGCCAAGTAGATGCCCTCCTGCTGTGCAACGGATTGGCCGCGCTCCAGCAACGTCCGCACATCATCGGCCGTGCCGGTTCCTGCCAACTCCGGCCAGAGCACGATCTTGGCTCCTTCTTGGGCTGCCTGAACCGTCTGATCCAGATAGCGCTGATGTGTTTGCGTTGTCTCGGCACGGAATGCCTCTAGATCATTCTCGACCATGGGAAAGAGGGTTTCGGGATGGACTTCAGTTGCCGTGAACGAGGCGATTGTCACTGTGTCGCCTACATCTGGGGCAGTGAACAATCGCACGGCGCCGTAGGTTAGGACGATGCCGAGGATGGCTACATAGATGACAACACCGCGCCACACGCTCTTCCAGGCAAAGCCGCGTTCCCATGCCCAGTTCACCGTGCTGGCAAACCAGGCAACCAGGAATGTGATGCCCCACAGCCCCGTGATCGAGGCCAACTGAGCCAGCATCGGGAAGCCTGCTTGACTGTATGCCGACGCCCCGAAACTGCCTAGCGGCCCGTCGGCCATCAGAATGTATTCGGCTGCGGTTGCGGCCAATGGAAAGACAAGTGTTGAGAAAAACGGGGATCTGCCGCCTTGCTCAAAGCGGGGTGTCAATAGGCGATCGAACAGGTAGGGTAGACTGCCGAGCAGCACATTGATCGCCATGAAGATCGGATAGATCGGCATGGGGATGGGCGCGACTTCGTACCAGGCAATACTGATGGCAATATAGGCTGCCGCAAAGAGGAGCAGGAAACCGCGTCCTGTCTTTTGGCTGCGTAAGAAGCGAAGCGCGAAGACGGGGGCCAGCCAAACTGCGGCGACTATGGTCCATTTGACCGTGAAAAGACTGAGCAGCGCATATAGGGCCAACCATAGGTAGGCGGTTCGATCTTGGTTCGTTCCATCGTGTTTCATGATCCGGCCTGCCTCTCTATAGTTTCCTGTAATATCGAACCAGTGGCAATCCTGTGTATCCGGCCTTCTCGTACGAACGCCGTGCCGGCGCATGGCCTTCGTCGCCACCGGTGCCCACCACAGCCAGCTTCATGCCGGCCTCGGACATCTTCTCTAGCGCCAGTTCGTTCAGGGCTGTGCCGAGGCCATCGTTCTGGTGGTCGGGGTGGACGGCAAGCAGTTGGACTTCTCCAGTCTTGCTCTCATGGTTCAGATCGTAGACCACAAAGCCCACGGTGTTGCCGTCCACGACACTGACCCACGTGATGTTCTTTGGTTCGCTGCAGATCCGTCTAACCACATCTGCCTGGCCGACGCGCCAGTCCGCATAGATGGCGACGGGGTATAGCTCCGGACCGAGAATCTGTTCCCAGGCCACAAAGACAGGCTCCCATGCGGCCACCGAGAGTGTGACCAGGTCATCAAGATCGTCCTCTTCAAAGCGTCGTATCGTGTAGGTCATGCTGGTCCCCGACGCAGGGCTGTGCGAGCGGCCAGGGCCGACCTCTCATCGATTTCCCACTGTGCCTCGATGGAGAGTCGTCCTCCATACCCTGCCGCTCCGAGGGCGTCGAAGAACGGCTGAAAGTCGCACTCTTCCTGGCCGGGCGGCAGCCGGTTTTCGTAGGTTGCAATGTGGGCATGCACCAGCAGCGGCCCGGCATCGATGATGGATTGGGCGGGCTCGCCGTTCTGCGCCCAATGATAAGCGTCAACGAGAAGGCGTACGCCCGGATGATCGACGTCGCGCACGTACTGGGCGCTCTCGGCGACGGTGTTGAGTACGTTGCACTCTGCATGGCGCAAAGGCTCTACCGCAACCGTGACGCCGTGATCGACGGCGATGGGGCCGATCATGCGCCCGAATCGAACCAACTGCGCCCAAGCCTGCGCGTGATCGAACGCGTCGGGTATCCGGCGCGCACCGCCGGATCCGAATACAACGATCTCTACGCCCGTCTGCTCTGCTCGGGCAAAAGCCGTCCGCACATACGCTTCCAGGATCGCCTCGTCGACCTCGGGGCCGGTCAGTTTGAACGATCCGGGGAGAAAGATGCATGCGACGGGTGTCGGCAATGCGCATGACTGTATCGCAGCAAGACGCTCTGCGACTTCGCCCTGCTCCAACTGTGGTTGGAGATCACGGACGACATTGATCTCCACGTAATCATAGCCGGCTTGCGCCAGGAGCGGCGCATCCTCCAGTGATGCAAAGACGCCCAATTTCATGATAGTTCCTCTCTTTGCTGGTTCAGTAGTCGGTGGAAAACATGCAAGAAAATGCCGTGAAATTTGCCAAGTCTACTGAATCGTTGATGACCGAAAAGCGCACATCTTTGAAGCATTTGCTGTAGGGTTCGTCATCCAAGAGCAGATCGCCGAAAACTGCAGCAACCATGGTCGGATCGTTTCCGTTCATCTTTGTCTGCCCCTGCCTGTTTTCCGCTTCGCTACCCTTGGCTCTCTGTGAGTTTCAGATGTACTTGCAGGGCATCTACGTTGGGAAACGCATTGAGTGGAACGGCGTGCTCGGTGAGATACGATTGCAGCCGCCGGTCAAATGCCTGGCACCGGCGGTGCAGCCCCGAGAAGTCTCTGTCAACTACGAATGGCAGCAGTTCGGGAAACCCCAAGGCAGTCAGATCCTGCTCGTACTCTGTCAGGCTGTTGAAGTCTGAATACTCGACGCCGGTGGTCGCCTGGGCCATGTGAATCATCAGTTCGTGGTAGAGCGACATCAAGGTGGAACCAAAGAGATCCTGTCGCTCGCATGCCAGCATCAGATGTTGCAGATCGCCCTTCAGCTCGGGATAGGCGCTATCGAAAACCGCCGGAAACGTTGTCTTTTTTCGCAGCACTGCTTGTTGCTCTGCCAGCAGCAGAGCCCGGGAACTGCCTAGCAGCAGCTCGCAGGCCGCCAGCACATCCTTTGGATCGGTTGCATTGATAACTCGGTCAACAGTTCCGGCGAATGCTTCCGGCAGCAAACGCAAAGTCAACACCTGATCGCGTTTGCGCGTATCGATGCAGGCCTGGTTGGCCACGGCCAGGCAGTGCAACACTGTCTGGAGAATGTTGCGCGCATGGTGCATGCAGGCGAGCTGATGGCCATCGAGCACCCGTTGTCGCAGCAGGTAGTATTGATAGCCGGTCCTTTGGAAGATCGCCTGCGCCTTGCTGAGCATGGCCGGGCGCGCATCCGGCTGTTGCAACGCTAACAGCTTTGCCGGCAACGCCCGAAAGCGGTCTCCGACGTCCTGGGAGCGTTGATAGACGACCTCGTTTCCTAGAAGAACCGTACTGGAAATATCGTCAAACTCGGCCATCCGCTCCAACTTCGACCAGTGAATGGGATAGAGGTCGACCATCATCTCGTCCACTAACACCGTGATACTATGCCACGTTGATTCGTGGCGGGGCGTATACGAGATGTCCAGGTCCGAATAGGCGTGGGTTGTGCCCTTGAGCATTGAGCCATAGCGAAAAATGAGGTCGACTTCCTGACCCAGATCGCGCAGAAGTGCCTCTGATACCGTTTCGACTAGCCGTGATGTGTCAATCACCACAAGGATTTCCTCCCGTACGAATAGTGATGCGCATCTTTGCCAAGCACCCCCGTTGTCGGGTGTAATTCACGCTGGGGCGAGATCGCACGTTCTGCCCCCCACGCGATCACACGTCGCAGGCGCCCTACTCGCTGTCGCCAGCAATCGTCGGAACCGTCATCGGTCCCTCCGGCAGCACGCAGATAGAGGTATTCGGTCCGTAGCGTGCAATCAGTTCGGCCAGCGTGGCTTCAATGTCGGCGCTAGGATGCAACAAGGCCCCCCGGATCTGCTCATCGCTTAGACCATCGCTGAAAACATAGACATCTGCTTTGGCCTGAATCAGGGCCTGGACCTGCACCTGCCATTGATCGTGGGCGTGGAAGTCAGGCTGCTGAATCTGAGCCAACAAGTCGGCCGGCTGATCCGCCGAGCGCAGCAGACGGGCGTATTCACCATGATCGGGCAGACCGTCCCAGCACTCGGCGGCCACGATGATGCTTCCTCCTTGGCGTACCGCTTCCGATGCAGCCGACATACCCTTGACTGACTGGTAGAGGTTCAGGTCAAGGGGGTAACCGGAATTGCTGGTGATGACGATGTCGAAGGCATGCGGAACCGGCACCATGGCGGATTGGCGACAAAATTCGCATCCCTGTGCATGCGCTTTTTCGAGGTCACCGGCGAAAATGCCAGTGATCTCTCTGTCGCGGTTGATGGTCACGTTGAGCAAGAAGGTCGGATCTGTTTTCTGCGCCGCGTCAAGCATCTCTTCCCAAATCGGGTTGCCGCGTGTCACGCCCCAGCGGGCCTCGGCCGCGCCGATCATCCCTGCTCCGTGATTGCTCATCACGCTTTCGATGCCTGCAATGGAGGGAAGGACCGCCTTTGGGCCGCCGCTGAAGCCGGCAAAGAAGTGGGGTTCGATGAAGCCGGTCAGAATCTTGATGTCGGCCTCCATGTATTGCCGGTCGATTCGAACCGGATTGCCGAAAAGCGTCTCACCCAGCGGGACGAGGTTTTCATCATCCCAGCAGTCATGCTGCAGGCAGCGATAGTTGGCGACGATCTCCTCGCCGAGCATACCGATCAGTTCGTCGCGAGTCTGGGGGCGGTGGGTGCCTAGTCCGTTGAGGAGCGTGATATCCTCGCTGCGAATGCCGGCAGTTTCTAACTCGGCGATCAGTACAGGCAGCACGCGATCGTTGGGCATGGGCCGCGTAATGTCGCTGTGGACAATCGTGACAGTCTGCCCTGGGCCGACTAGCTCCCGCAAAGGCGGCGAGTCGATTGGCGCGCGCATAGCCTGCCTTAGCGCTTCAGGCTCGTCTGCCAGGCCGGGTACAAAAGCCGCTTCGACGACTGTAGCGTGATCGGGAACATCAATGTCGAGTCCGCCCTTGCCGTAGGCGAGATGAATTCTCATGGTTTCTCCCTAGCGCTGAGTATCATGATTTGTTTGGGTTGGTCATGGAGTGGAACATGGTGCTGGTAGAAATGGCCTCAGAGCGAGCTGTATTGTGTGTCTCGAATCGTGTTGACCATGGCCCAGAAATTTTCCAGCGGCGTGTCGAGTTGTACGTGGTGGGTCGGGCCAATGATGAGTCCGCCTCCGCTGCCGATGGTTTTGAGGCGTGTCAGCACTTCGGCTTCAACGTCGACCGGCGTGCCGAAGGGCAACGTGCTCTGCACGTCCATCGAACCCCAGAAACAGAGTTCCTTGCCAAACTTGCGCTTGATCTCTGCCGGATCCATGGACATGGGCTGAATTGGGTTGAGCACGTCCAGCCCGATCTCGATCAGGTCGGGTATGATCGGCATGATGTTGCCGTCGGAGTGGTAGGCCACCTTGACCGCCGGATTGATACGCTTCAGTTCGGTGATGAGTGTGGCCATTCTTGACTTGAAAAACTCTCTCCAGGTCGCAGGCGAGATCAGCATCTGGTGCTGCGCGCCGATGTCATCGCCGGTCCAGATCATGTCAACGCCCATTTCCACCAGGCGCTTGGCTGCTGTCAGGTGATAGTTGAACGGGATGTCAAACAACTTGTTGACATAATCCGGATCGAGGGCGAGATCGAATAGGGACTGTTCATAGCCACGGAGTGCCCATGCCGTTTCAAAGATCGTCGTGACGGTGACGCCGACGATCCAATACTCGTCTTTATAATTGCGTAGCATGTGCTCGGCTTCGGTGTAGAGTTCGGGGCGGTTTGGGTCGGGCGCTTGGTAGGTGTGAATGGCTGCGTCATCGGCCAATGGATGTCCGACCATTTCTGTATAGTGGCCTGTGCCGTAGGGCGTGTCGTAGGGTACATTGCGCCAGGTGACGCCCCATTCATCCGTGTACTCTTCGGCTCCATCGGCGCTGTAATATGAGTTGGCCCAGCCGACCGAGGTCAGCAGCATGTCTTGGCCCAGCCTGCGTTCCAGTTCATACGTGTTGCCGCCCCCGTGGGGATTGTGCGCCTGATGATCGATGCCCATATCAACAGCCAATCGATCCGCAAATTCGGGGGTGAAGCTGACCTGCATAGGACATCGGTCCGGACGCTCATGGTTGAGCGCCATCTCAACACGTTCACGATGTTTCATGTTGTGCTCCGTTTTTGAGTGAAAAAGGAATGGACGCTTTGCCCAACGGTCGAACATGAATAAATTTGCGGAACCAGCGCTTCACCCGTTATTTCCTCTGTGATCTCTGTGCTTCCTCTGTGGCTCTGTGGTGAAATCATTTACCTCAACGAGTACGCAGCGTATGCCGCCTCGACCACATCCCCAGGATCGAACAGTTCGATGAAGCCCGCCACTGACTCCAGTTGAGTGACGTCGCCGGTATCCTTGGTCAGGAAGACCCGTTCACCAAAATCGCCGATCTCTTGAACAACCCATTCGTAGCGGTAATAGGCCAGGATATTTGGGTCAATATCAACATCTCCATACCCCTGACGGAAGCAGCGAGCGTCCCGATTGTCTGGATGTTCAGTCTTGCCGCTGGAGAGCATGAACATGAGGTCGCGTTCCTTGGGCGCCAGAGTGACGCCATCCCAGTCGACAATGTGGAAACCTTCCTGTTTGTCGATCAGTACATTGTGCGTGTGTGCATCGGCGTGGCAGAGCACGCTCTCCATTGGCCGGGCATGCAGATTGCGGCCAAGCTCCATTGTCGTCTCGATGATGCGCTGGATCTCCGCGCGGCGATCCAGCCAGAAGGCGGCCAATGCCTCTTGATGCTGGCCGCGATAGTCGCCGGCAACAAGCTTGGCTTGAAGTTTGCTGACCATTTCGGCCCACTGTGGGACGAAAGTCTCTTTGCGTACTTGGGCATGAAGATCCGACGGCAACGTTGTTGAATGGATCTGTTTGACGAGCGCGCCGAACTCCCGCCAATGATCGTCGGCCATGCCGACGTCCGCTCCATTGCCCCCATCGATGAAAGGGTAGAGGATCAGTGTAAAACCGTCTGCAGGTGTCCAGAGATCGCCTGAATCAGCTCGAACCGGTGCAATGACTTGTCTCATCCCTAGCTCATGGAGGTAGCTGGGAACGGTCAGGCCGGCCGCATACAGCGTGCCTTGGCGTGCTTTGAGAAAATAGCGGTTTCCGTCGCGGCATTCGATTCTGAAAACCCAGGCATTGGCGTCATAGCCGATAGGCAGGAAATGGACGCCCGTTGGTTCTACACCATATGCGTGTTGCAACGCAGAAATGATGACGTCGTCATCAAGATTTGGTCGTTCTAGCATGAAAGACCCTGTCTCTGTTGCAGATTGTATTCGACACATCGTTACTTTAGCCGACTCATGAAGCAAGTGCAAGCGTATGCGCCGCTGTCACCTTTGGGATTCGCTTCGTTCGATGGCAAAATGGATCTGTTCGAATAACCCTTCAACTGATTGCTATGAAAGTTCAGACCATGCCAAAGAAACCAGACCAGAGACTCTTTATCCCAGGACCGACAGATGTGTTGCCCGAAGTCTTGGAAGCGCAGACCGCACCCATGATCGGTCATCGTAGCAAGGAGATGGAGGCTCTTTTCGCCAAGTGCGAAACGCAGCTCAGAGAACTTTTTGATACGCGGAACAGGGTCTATATCGTTGCCTCGTCGGGCTCGGGGCTCCAGGAGGCAGCAATCCGCAACGGCGTCGGCGCCAATCAGGTGTTGAACTTCGTCAACGGCGCGTTCAGCCAGCGTTGGCATCAAGTCTCAGTCGGCTGCGCAAAGCGAGCCGTGTGCATTGATGTTGAATGGAACACGGCTGTCAAGCCCGATATCGTCCGCGCCGCGTTGACGGAGGCATTGGCGGATGGCCCAGTCGACGCCATTACCGTCGTCCATAACGAAACTAGTACCGGCGTCGTTAGCCCCGCGGATCAGATTGCGGCTGTGGTGCATGAAGTGAGCCCCGGCACGCTGGTCTTCATCGATGCGGTCTCTTCCTTTAGCGGAACCCCGATCCCGGTAGACGAGTGGGGCATCGACCTCTGCCTGACCTCATCACAGAAGGCAATGGCCCTGCCGCCCGGCATCTCATTCTGCGCCGTTAGCGATCGGGTCCTGGAGCGGGCCAAGACCGTTGAAGGGCGTGGCTGGTATTTCGACTTCCTCGTATTGGAGAAATACCTGGCGCGTAGCACCACACCAGCGACGCCGGCCATCTCCTTGATGCGCGCACTGAGCGCCCAGCTGGACGTGATCTCGGCTGAAGGCATCGAGAGACGCCATCAGCGACACCGTCGTCTGGCCGCACGAACACAACAGTGGGCTGTCGCCAACGGATTTGAGCTCATGGCCGAAGAGGGTTACCGATCGCCTACGGTGACCACGGTGGCCAACAATTTGAATATCAGCGTCACCGATCTCAACGGGTACCTTGCTCAGTATGATATGCAGATATCCAATGGGTATGGCGTCTACAAAGACAAGGCCTTCCGCATCGCTCATATGGGCGAGGTCACCGATGCTGACATGACTCGTCTCTTTGCTGCAATGGATGAATATATGGCCGGCATTTGAGAAGTCTCCCCAGAGTCAGACCGTTCTTTCACCTGCCAACCGAATCAAAGGAATCAACCATGCCTGAACCAGAAGCACTTATCGATTTACGCAGCGACACCGTCACCAAACCCACGCCGGCCATGCGTGAGGCCATGGCCAAGGCTGAAGTCGGCGACGATGTCTACGGCGAAGACCCCACCATTTTGGCCCTTGAAGCGCTGGCTGCCGACATGCTCGGCAAAGAGGCCGCCGTCTTTGTGCCCTCCGGCACCATGGGCAACCTGATCTCGGTGCTCAGCCATTGCGGCCGCGGCGATGAGATGATTCTGGGCGACAAGGCCCACATTTTCATGTATGAGGCCGGCGGCGCTGCTGCACTTGGCGGCATTCAACCGCGAATCATCCCCAACCGGGGAGACGGCACACTGGATCTCGAACAGGTTGTGGCATCAATCCGTGGCGACGATCCCCATCAGCCGATCACGCGTCTGCTGGCGCTTGAGAATACCCAGAACCTATGCGGCGGCACGGTGCTGCCTGTGGACTACATGGATAAAGCCGGCGAATTGGCCCATAGCCGGGGCCTGAAATTGCATGTCGATGGCGCACGCATCTGGAATGCTGCTGTGGCGCTCGGTGTTTCACCGGCACGTCTATTGGAACATGCTGACAGTGTCAGCGCCTGTCTGAGCAAGGGATTGGCCGCTCCGGTCGGCTCGGTCGTAGCCGGCAGCGACGAATTCATACAGCGGGCACGACGCATGCGTAAGCAGGTCGGCGGCGGCATGCGCCAGGCCGGCGTCATCGCCGCGGCGGGCTTGGTCTCGCTGATGGAGATGGTCGAGCGTCTGGCCGAGGACCATGCCAATGCCAAGCTATTGGCCCAGGGCCTGGCTTCGATCGACGGCATTTCGGTCAATCCGGCGTCGATCCAGACCAACTTGGTCTATTTCGAGGTGACGCGAGAGGGCATGAGCGGTAAGGACGTGGCTGCGGGCCTCAAGACTGAAGGTGTGCTCCTGAGTGGCACAGGCGGGCAGGTCATGCGGGCCGTGACACACAACGACGTGACGACGTCGGGCATCGAGCACGCCCTTGATGCTTTCGATACGGTGATGCGGGCGTAGGTTCTTTCGGACTTTTGGGATCTCGTAGGGTGCCGGAGAGACGTAGGGCAGGGTTCCCTGCACGCGCCAGAGGTGGGCAGGCAAGTAGACCTGCCCACCTCTGTGATACCAGAGAGCTTTTTCTCAAGCAGGAGCAAACCCTCTATGTGTGGGATCGTGGGATACATCGGCGAGAGATCGGCAGCACCGATTATACTAAACGGTTTGCGACAACTCGAATACCGGGGCTATGACTCTGCCGGCCTGGCTGTTATCGGCGATGATGGCCGTATTCAGGTACAGCGAGAGGCAGGAAAACTGGTCAACTTGGCCGAACGCCTGGAGAGTGAGCCACTGGTCGGCCGGATCGGCATTGGCCATACGCGTTGGGCGACACACGGGCCGCCCAACCAGCGCAATGCCCATCCCCACAGCAGCACGGATGGCGAACTTGTTGTTGTCCAAAACGGCATTGTTGAGAATTTCCTGCAACTGCGCCAACTCCTTCAGAGTGAAGGCTATGAGTTCCTCAGTGATACCGATACCGAAGTCATTGTCCACCTAATCCATCGCTATTACAGCAGCGGTGATGTCGACCTGGCGTCTTCAATTCGCCGTGCCATCGCCGACCTACAAGGGCCCAGCGCAATCGTTGTGATGTCCAAGAACCGGCCGGATCTGCTCATTGCCGCGCGGTTGGGCAACGCAGGCGGCGTCGTGGTCGGCACAGGTGAGGGCGAGATGTTCATCGCCAGCGATATCCCAGCTATCCTTCGCCATACCCGTAAGATGACGTTTTTGGACAGCCGGGAGATGGCCGTGCTGACCCGGCATGGGGCTGAGTATTTCGATTTTGACGGCAAGCAGATCGACAAGAAGCCGGTCTTGATCGATTGGAATCCGATGGCGGCCGAAAAGGGCGAATATCGGCACTTCATGCAGAAAGAGATCTTCGAACAGGGTCGCAGCCTGACAGATACGCTGCGTAGCCGGTTGGATTTCCAACAAAACCGTGTCGAGCTCGATACACTGAATATCGATGACGACCAGGCAAAGAGCCTGAAACGGATCACCATCATCGCCTGTGGCACGAGCTACTACTCGGCACTGATCGGCAAGTACTACCTGGAGCGTTTGGCCCGAATCCCAACCGAGATCGACTATGCCAGTGAGTTTCGATATCGAAGTCCATTGATCGGGGACAATCACCTGGTGGTGGCGATCACACAGAGTGGTGAGACGGTCGATACGTTGGCTGCGCTGGATGAAGCCAAGTCGGGTGGTGCCCTCACTGCGGTAATTGTCAACGCCATGGGCAGCCAGGCCGTGCGTGTCTGCGACGGTCACATCTACATGCAGGCCGGGCCGGAGATTGGCGTCGCCAGCACCAAAGCATTTACCGCATCGGCCACCGACCTGCTGCTGCTTGCCATCTATCTGGGCCAGCAGAGAGGCGTCCTCGACGGAACGAAGCGCCGTCAGCTGATCCACTCGCTGTCGACACTGCCTGGTCTAGCCGGGCAGGTTCTGGAAGGCGCCTGGAAAGGGTCGCATTACAGAGACCTGGCTGAACGCTTTCATGGCTATCATAATTTCCTCTACCTGGGCCGGGGACTCAACTACCCGATTGCCCGTGAAGGAGCGCTCAAACTGAAGGAGATCAGCTACATCCACGCCGAAGGATATGCTGCGGGCGAGATGAAGCATGGCCCCATTGCCTTGATTGATGAGCAGATGCCGACCGTGGTTGTCGCCCCGAGAGATCATGTCTACGACAAGATGATTAGTCAAGTCGAGCAAGTGAAAGCACGTGGCGGCATCGTCCTGGCCGTAGCCAATGAAAATGATGCTACGATTGCGCAGAAGGCGGATTTCGTCATGCCCATTCCCGATGTCGATGATCTGCTTGCGCCGATCATTGCTGTCATTCCGCTGCAAGTATTTGCCTATGAAATGGCTGTTCGGCGCGGTGCAGACGTGGATCAACCGCGGAACCTGGCGAAATCCGTTACCGTTGAGTAGCGGGAGGCGTCTGCACAAATGGATCGCTCAACGGCTTAGGCGTCGTTGGGGTAGTATCTGAGAACGCTCCGTTTCGGTCGCTACTCAGGCGGCTTGCCGCCTCTTGTCATTCGATTCATTGTTTGCCGCCTGTTTGCCCTGCCAAGATGGCTCTCGGCCTTGCTCGAAAGTTCCTCTTGGGATACGATTGGCTTCATGAAAATGGACCGACGTTATTGGAATAGGGGCAAGTACAAGCGTTGTTGGTACGGATACGGACCGTTTATGGTTGAGAAGACGCAGGGACAATCGAAACAGAGCGTCGCCCTATTCCCGAGACACCTTTCTGGGTTAAGGATCTGGCTTGTTGTGGCGTCAATGTCTGTTCTACTCCTTTTGGCCGGTTGTGGCGGAAGTACAGTCACCAGAACGCCGGTACCCACCTGGACGCCGACGCCAATTGGCGCGCAACCGGCCCAACCCAATCAGCCGGCTCCTGCGTCGAATCCGGCCATTCTGCAGGCCGAGGTCATCCTGTCGACGCCGATTCCCACGGACACGCCTTCTCCCATCCCACCGACGCCTACTCCGACGGAGACGCCGGTACCCACGGATACGCCGACGCCTGAACCCACTGCCACGCCAACCGAGACGCCGGTGCCTACGCCCACGCCTACGCCGTCGTTTCTTTTCGATTTGGAAGCGGCAGAGAAACTGCCGACTGAGGGGTTGGCGGAAAACGTGGTGCGAGTCTTTGTCTACGCGTACTCGCCTTCAGAATTTGGCTCGGGGGGCTACAGCATCAGGGTGATCCACAACGGTGCGGTCTTGCCGGTCGATGGTGTGACGACTGCCGGATTGCCGGCGCAGACGCGTGACGAGCCCGGACCCTATACCCGATTCTCCAATCTGGATGCCATATTCGTAGAATCCCAGGCCGGTGACTGGACCGTCGAACTGGTGGATGCGTCCGGCTCGCCGGTGGGGCCTCCGGCCTCCTTCACATTGAGTGCCGACGAGACCACCCGTGAGCTTTACGTTCGCTACAAGAGCAGGTAGATCGCAGCACTTGCCACGGCGCAGATAACGCAAAAGACGGGCCCAGTCTTCAAGACTGGGCCCGTCTTTTGCGTTATCGATTATTGCGGTATCTGCGACTCACTCTATCGCCAAGTTAACCCCAAAACACGTTGCCAATTGCCGTGGGCAATCTTGCTCAGCGCTCTGTTGTCATAACCACGGTTCTCCAGCTCCGCCATCAGTTTGGGCAGACCTGCAGCATCCTTGAGATCCTGGGGCATCAGTGCGCCGTCAAAATCCGAGCCGAATGCAACATGGTCGATGCCCATCCGCTCCACCATGTAGTCTACATGGCGGGCGATTTCCGTCAACGACGTTTCTGCATCGGTTCGGCCATCGGTGCGCAGAAAGCCGATATGGAAGTTGACGCCGACGACGCCGCCGGTTGCCTGTACGGCATCCAGCTGACTGTCGGTGAGGTTGCGTGGCGAGGCGCAAAGCGCGTGTGCGCCGGAGTGGGTCGCCACCAAAGGCGCATCGCTGATTGTTTCCACGTCCCAGAATCCCTTTTCATTGAGATGGGAGAGGTCGATCATGATGCCCAGGCGGTTGCATGTCTTAACCAGCGCCTTACCTGCATCCGTCAAGCCTGGGCCAATGTCGGGGCCGGCCGGAAATGCAAAGGGTACGCCCGTGCCGAATGCCGTCGGTCGGCTCCACGTAATGCCGAGCGAACGGAGTCCGGCGGCGTAGAAGACGTCCAGCGCATCCAGATCCGTGTCGATCGCCTCGGCCCCTTCAAAATGCAGGATCATTGCCAAGACTTGTTCATCCAGGCACGTGGCGAGATCGTCGCTTGTTCGCACGATGCGTACGTGGCCCTCGGACTCGGCTTCAACCGAGATGAGCTTGGACAGGCCCTTCATGGCAAATTTGGCTGCATATGCCGGATCCAGAGCCGGGGGCAGCGTCGCGCCCGGCACGTTCGTCGACCTGAACGCATGACTAGGCCGATGATCCGGCGGGCGAATGAAGACGGCAAAGAAGCCGCCGCCCAGCCCGCCTTGCTTGGCGCGCGGGAAGTCCAGGTGGCCGCTGTCGCTCTCTTCAAAGAACGTGCGCCGTTTGTCCGGATCGGTTGCCAGCAGCGACAGGACGGTGTCATTGTGGCCATCGATGATGAGTGGATAGCGTGTCTGGGTCATGTCTAGTATTGTAGTATCCATCGTCCCGAACCGTCTGGATCCGGCATGAAAAATAGCCAGAGTTCGCGGGATTCTTCCTCTTCGATAAAGAAATCGTTGTTGTCTGAAAGACCGCGCCACGCTGTACTGGCGCTGAAGCCAATCAGACCGGGATAGACGAAGATCTGGATCGAATCGCCGGGTCCAAGGTCATATTCACTGGGTCCTTCTTGAACTCGATACTTCTGGTCGAGGGTGAAGCGCAACTCCTGGTCGAATCCGTTATTGATATTTAGCAGCGCCTGACCTTTCGGCACCACGACCTCCACCGGGACTTCCTCGACTGCTGCCGCTTCACCTTCGGCGCCTTCAACGCCACTTGCGTCATCGACCTGTCCTGACTCGTCATCTGTCACTGGGGCTTCGGCTTCGACCGAGGCAACAGGGGCCAGGCGGCCGTCAGTGATCTCGGCCTCAGGCAGATCGGAGATCGCCCCTTCACAAGCGACAAAATTGGCGCTACCGGTGATCCACCCGCCAGGGGCCACGACTTCATCCACAGCGAGCCATTCGAGCGTGACGTCACGCCCGATAATCAGGACTGTGCCGATTTCGGTCTCCGTCCCTCGGACTTTGGCGATGATCTCATATTGCAGACCCGGGCCGCTGCGCACGTTTAGCACCGGCACAAGCAGCGTGCAGAGCATCTGGGCGCCCGGCGAACCTACTGATTCCGAAGCCTGGACCGGTACCGGATTAGCCTCATCCGGGGCCTCAGCCTCTACTGGCTCTCCATTGTTCTCCTCGGGTGCTGCGATGATCACTTCACCATTCTCATCCAAAGGCAGCAGGTCAAGCAGCGAAACACGGCTATTGGGTAGACCGCCCACTGTCTCTACCTCTACCAGCGCGTAGCGAGCCCCTACCATAGCCACAGTTGGAACCCACTCGCATGCCGTTTCGCCCTCAACCTCAAGACATGAGCGGACGAAGAATGTGGGCAGGGCATCATTACCTACGGTGAATTCGCGAAGTGCGCCCGGCAGTAGGTCAAATGTATCGTTCCGATAGACGACAAGCTCTGCTTGAGGGGATCGATTTTGGATCCAGATCGCGGCTCCTGTCGGGCCGCCGGCTTCGTTCAGCGTAACTTTGCCGGCGCTACCCGTACCGTCTTCTAAAACAATATCGTAGAATCCATCTCGATCAACCATGTATGGATCCCAGTAGCACTCCTCCTCTGTTTCGGGAATCGCCGCGTCACAATTGTAGAGGTTGAGAACGGTGCTGGCACGAGGGAGATCAAGCCCCAATGAGCGAAGGGTGGCTACCTCATAGATCTGACCTTCGACAAAGAACTTGACAGTCATTTGCGTTCGGTTGGCCAGGATCGTGCCGTCCACGATGCCTAGTACCGGGTTTTCTTCGCTCAAGTCGGCCTGCCCCGGCGGAAGTGCGTCGTCGGCTACTGAGTCGGCTGCGGGCGAAGTGGCTGTGTCATCCGTTGTCGAGGATTCGTCCGTTGTTTCGGTTGACTCAGTCGGCTCTTCGGCAGCTTGACTTCCAGGTTCGGAGAGTTCCGGTTCAAGGTTCTCTGCATCGACCGATGGTTCGCTGTCGGGATCATCCGCAGTAACACTATCTGACTGCGTGACAATCGATGTAATACTGATAGGCGTCGTGTCCGTAAGGCGCTGGCCAAGTTTGATTGACAGTGTTCGCGTAAATGTCCCTGTGGAAAATCTGGACTGGGGTTCCGTGGACTCGCCTTCCTGGGCGTGAACGTGCCAGGCGAGGCCCGACGAGTGGGCTACAGGCATCAGAGTGTCCAGTGGACCCGCGATCTCCTGCGGAATTAACCTCTGCGGCGCCAACTGGAAAACTGCCCAACTGGCAAGCGAGATTGTTATGAAGATGAGTGTGCGTTTTAGCATAGACTGAGTCTCATTCCAACTACGACAACACATTAGACGAGCAAGCTCGCGAGCGTCAACTTATGATGAAACGGCCGCAGTATACTCGTTGGGGTTGACATAAAAGATAGCATTTCCATATCACAGTGTTTCCATATCTTCCATTTACCCTGTCATAAGAACAGATCATACACCAAGATTGTTCCCATGCCTAAGCGTTTAGGCGACACGGAGAATACGGTCCCTGTACGGAATTGCAAATGCTGGACGTTTTGATCATCTCTGTGCATCTGTCGGGAATTCCGGGCAATAGAAAAAGCGTAGGGCAACTGCCGCTACGCTTTTGATCTTTCCAGCTGATTTCGTGACCGGAAACTGCTACTTGGATTCTCGGTAGATCACATGTCGACGCAGCGTCGGATCGAACTTCTTCAGTTCGAGTCGTGTCGGATCATTGCGTCGATTCTTCGACGTCAGATACATGTGAGAGCTTTCGGTGCTGCGCATTTTTACCAGCACGCGGGGTCCTCTTTTGGCCATTTTTCAGTTCCCTTCAATTCTACTTTTTCTGCCGCAAAAACTCACAGTAGTATAGCGCATCCGTTCTGGTTCCACAAATTTGAGGAGATCTACTCGAAGTAAGGTGCAACAATGGCCTGCAGACATTCTACCACTGCCGGATCGACCTGGGTCTTGTCGCTGATGATGGCTGTAGCCAGCGACCCTTCTCTCGGCGACGGACCTGCATCCGCCAGCAGACGGATGGCGTTGGCAACGGCTTGCTTGGCAACATCGGCATTGCGCCGTACCGTCTGCACGACCATGTCGACGGTCACCTGTTCCTCGCTCTCATGCCAGACGTCATAGTCCGTGATGTGGGCCATGACGGCATAGCTCATCTCGGCCTCGCCGGCGAGCTGGGCTTCGGGCGTCGTGGTCATGCCAATAAGGTCCATGCCCCAACTGCGATAGACCTCGCTCTCAATTTTGGTGCTGAAGCGCGGCCCCTCGATTGTGATAAAATCCCCGCCCATGTGAACCGGGTTGCCCGTTTCGGCAACGGCCTCATAGCAGACCTGGCTGAGCACCGGGCAGAAAGGGTCAGCGACGCCCACATGGACGACTAGACCCTGTGTGCCGACTGCTGGATCGTCGAAAAACGAATAGGCACGTCCCTTGGTCTGGTCAAAGAGCTGTGACGGGATGACGATGTGGCCCGGCTCGATCCGTTCGCGCAGGCTGCCCGAGGCGCTGACGCCGATCAGGTATTCGACGCCGAGCATCTTGAAGCCGTAGATGTTGGCGCGCTGGTTAAGCCGCGAAGGGCTGATCGAGTGTCCGCGGCCGTGGCGTGCCAGAAAGGCAACCCGTTGGCCATGCAACGTGCCGACGATGTAGGCGTCGGACGGCGGGCCAAAGGGCGTGTCAAGCGTGATCTCTTCGATATCTTCAAACGCTTCCATTTTGTAAACACCGCTGCCGCCAATCACGCCGAATCGGATCTTCTTACTCATTGAAGGCTACTCCTTCCTCTGATGGTAGTCATGATTCTAGGCGATTCCAAAGGACTGGAACCCATGTCTCGTAGGGGCGGGGCTTGCCCCCCCCAGCCCGTTTCGGTCAGGCCAAGTGCGGGCGGGGACAAGCCCCGCCCTTACAGGTCGGATATTCATATCTGCCGAAACTTGCGCCATTCGTACCCGTTTTGTGTTTTTTCGACCGGCAAGCTAGCCCGGCATGAAGCGAGGAATTTTTTCATCGGCAATGTCTGCGAGATGCGAATTTTCCATGTCCCGCCTAGACAAAATTGGATGGCTGACGCCCCAGGGCACGGCCAACTGCGGATCGTTCCAAGCCACGCCTAGTTCGTCTCCGCCGTCGAATATGTTGTCCACAAGATAGGTCAGTGTGACGTCAGTCAGCGCCAGAAAACCATGGGCAATACCCGTTGGGATAAAGATGCCGGTCTGGTTCTCGTCGCCGATCTCTAGCACCTGGCTGTTTCCGAATGTGGGCGATCCTCGCCGCAGATCCGCCATGCCAACCCGGATCATGCCTTTGGGCACGTACCAATAGTCGATCTGCTTGAAGTGGTAGTGGAGGCCGCGCAAGACGCCGGCGATGCTGTCGCTGCGGTTCGTCTGCACAATGTCGAAGCTGCGCTCTGGAAACCATTCCGTACGAAAGGTCTCCATGAAGCGACCCCGTTCATCGCTGAACGCTTGCAACTCGGCGAATTTCACGCCATGAATCAGATCCGACTCGATAATCTTGGCCATTTGGCTTTTCCCGTGTTCTTATGTCTGTATGTCGTCAATGACCCGCCGCAATGAGGCGATCACGTTACGAATCTGATCGGCCTTCAATCGAAATGATGCACGATTGACAATCAGGACGGCCTGACTCTGCATCAACTGGCGTATCTCGACCAGCCCGTTGGCCCGCAACGTCCCGCCGGTCTCGACGAGATCCACGATCAGATCGGCCAACCCGACCAACGGTCCCAACTCTACCGACCCGTTGAGGGCAATGATCTCGGCGTTGACGCCCCGTTCACGAAAGAAATCGATCGTCAAGTTGGGATATTTGGTGGCGACCCGTGGCTGGCTCTCATAGCGAAGGGGCGTATCGGTCCGATTCGCCGGCCCGCACAGGCTGAGATGGCAGTGGCCAAAGGGAAGCAGCAGCGGCTCATAGACCTTTCGACCGCCTTCGCGCAATGTGTCCAATCCACAGATGCCGATGTCGGCGGCGCCATACTCGACGTAGGTCGGGACGTCGCTCGGTTTGGCCATGATGTAGCGCAAACTGCCGTCCTCACTGGGGATGACGAGTTTGCGCCCCATGTCCCCCCTCGGCTGCGAGAGGCCGGCATCAGCCATTAGTTCGACGGCCTGGTCTGCCATGCGCCCTTTGGGCAAGGCGACCAGCAATTCTTCAGTCTGCATTGTTGCCGCCACCAGTTTGCTCCCCACTAGGGTGCCACAGTGTGGCGGCATGTTCAGCAGTGAGGAAGCGGGCAGGTTGGTCTTGTGCATCTCCCTCATAGACCTCAATGCCGTCCTCTCTCCAGACCAGCGCTGTGGGGATTTCCATGCGCTGCGCGGCTGCCCAAAGCTCGCAACCATCCAGAGCGCAGACATCGACTTTGACCCTGAGGCCCTGCTCGCGTAGACCGCGTACCCATTGGAGGCAGGCTGCGCTGTCGCCGGTGTTGACCAGGATTTGCGGTGGATACGGCTCTGCGCTTCTCGCTGCACCCAGTTGCGATCGGTTGGCCAGCAGCAGGCGATCTACGCCAAGCGCCACACCCACAGCCGGCTGCGGATCGCCAAACGTCCCGACCAGATGATCGTATCGTCCTCCGCCTGCCAGCGAGAATCCCTGGCCTGGGGCCAGCGCCTCGAACGTGAGACCGGTGTAGTAGCCGAGATCGTTGATTTCGGTGAGGTCGAGGATCACGGTGTCGGCCATGCCAAAAGCGTCCAGGCTGTTGACGATGGCGCGCAGGTTCTCCAGCGCTGCATGCATGGTGTAGTTGAGACAGAGCCGGTCGGCCCGGTCAATCACGATTTCGGGATCGCTGCCGCTAAGAGAGGGCAGTGCCTCAACCGAATGTCGCTGCTGGGTGCGAAGGGGCACGTCGCGTAAAAAGTCTTCCAACGCAGGCGCGCTGTTGCGATTGATGGCCTGGTGCAATGCCTGCTGCTGGATTGGATTCAGGTTCAGATCTTTGAGCAGCCCGGTGAAGAATTGAAGCTGGCCGATGACCAGCCGAAAGTCGTGCAGGCCGGCAACGCGCATGGCCTCGACGGTCAATGCCAGTACCTCGGCATCGGCCTGGGGCCTGGCCGCGCCGATCAGTTCGACGCCGGCCTGGCGGAACTCTCGCTGCCGGCCGCCCTGGGTTTCGATGTGACGAAAGACGCTGCCCGCGTAGCAGAAGCGTTGAGGCATGGGCAGATCGTGTAGCCGTGTGGCCACCAGCCGTGCCACGGCGATGGTCATGTCGGGGCGTAGGGCCACGGTACTGCCGTCGCGGTCGAGAAAGCGAATCAATTGGGACTGAAGTTTTGCGCTGGCCCGGGCGTTGAGCACGTCGGCAAACTCAAACATGGGCGGAATCACATCGCCATAGCCCCAACGCCGGAAGGTCTCCAGCAATTCGGCTTCCAGCGCGCGCCGCTCCTGAGCCTCTTGCCAGAAGTAATCGGCGACACCGCGTGGGATATGGGCAACGTTTTGAGGTAGCGCTTCCTGTTCGATCATCGTTACGACAGTATGCCAGAGATTTGGAGCGGAACCCAAATTCTGGTGAGTTGATCAATGGTTTCAATTGACTCTGGGCCGTGGCAGGCTGAGGTTGGGTGTTCTACGCTGAAAAGGATACAATTGGGTAGAAGGAGGTTCGATCATGTGTGGACGATTTATGTTACGGGCGCCGGCAGACCAGTTGGCGTTGCTGTTCGGCCTGTCCAGCGAGCCGGTTCTCGTACCACGATACAACATTGCGCCGACCCAGCCGGTGGGGCTGGTGCGCATGGACAGGGCGACCCAAGAGCGTGAGTGGGCGTTGACGATCTGGGGTCTGATTCCGTCTTGGGCCAAGGATCCGTCCATCGGCGCGCGTATGATCAACGCCCGGTCAGAGACGGCGTCCGAGAAGCCCTCTTTCCGGGCCGCCTACAAGCGGCGGCGCTGCCTGATTCCGTCAGACGGATTCTACGAATGGCAGAAGCTTGGTTCACGCAAGCAGCCCTACTATTTCGGCATGGCTGACGACAGCCCGTTTGCCTTCGCGGGCCTGTGGGAGCATTGGATTGGTCCGGATGGATCCGAGCTGGAAACTTGTACCGTGCTTACGACCACGCCCAACGAATTGGTCGAGCCGATTCACAATCGTATGCCCGTGATCGTCGATCCACTGGACTACGAGGATTGGCTGGGTAGTGGCGGAGATGACCCCAGGGAGCATCTCTCTATGATCCGCCATCTGTTGCGTCCGTTCGACGCCGGCAAAATGAAGGGCGTCCCCGTCTCCTCCTACGTCAGCAATCCGCGCAATGAGGGCGAGCAGTGTATCGAGCCTGTAGGACCGGCAATTCCATAAAGCCGTTAGGCACGAAGAGGTTGCCGTCCGTCGTGCCTCAGGGCACGGCCCGGCTGAACTGAATGGTCAACTCCTCGGTTCTCAACTCGGTGTCCAGCGCCTTTCAGAATAGCTGAGTGGCCGTGGTGCCCGCCGCTCCATCCCCATCGAAAACCTCCAACCGCCAGCGACTGCTCTGCTGAAGTGTTGAATAATTCGCACCACGGAAGACTGGAGGCCCCTTATGCGTAAGCCGTTACTTATCCCTATCGTGCTGATGCTGCTCCTTGTGCCGGTCGTTACACTCTGGGCTGAAGCCCAAGGACAGGGAGTCGTATACCTGCCAATGATCGAGAACAGCAGACCGCTTGCAGGCAGCAAGATCGCCTTTTTCAGCAACCCGATCCCACATTACTATGGGAGCGATATTTCCTTGGTGAACGCCGATGCCTCTGGTCTGATCACCTTCGCCGATCCGGGCTACGACAGCAACCCCACCTGGTCACCTGACGGCAGCAAGATTGTCTTCATCAACGAGCGAGACGAAGATAACGACATCTACGTCATGAACGCCGACGGCACTGGCCAGGCAAAACTCACCAATGATCCGGGCTACGTTTCCAACGTCGTCTGGTCGTTCAGCAGCAACAGGATCGCTTTTGTCCGCAGCAGGGACGGAAAAACCGACATCTACGCAATGAATGCCGACGGCACTGGTCAGGTAAACCTTACCAAGAATCCGGGCTACGACCGCGACCCCGCCTGGTCACCTGACGGCAGCAAGATCGCCTATGTCAGCGAACGAGACGGTAGTTACGACTTGTACGTCATGAACGCTGACGGCACCGGTCAGGTAAAGCTCACCAATGATCCGGGCTACGACCGCGCCCCCGCCTGGGCACCCGACGGCAGCAAGATCGTCTATGTCAGCGACCGGGATGAGAACCGTGAAGTCTATGTCATGAACGCCGACGGCACTGATCAGACGAACTTCACCAATAACGCGGGCGACGACAGCGACCCTGCCTGGTCACCTGACGGCGGCAAGATCACCTTTGTCAGCGACCGAGACGGAAATCCGGAAATTCTTGTCATGAACGCCGACGGCACTGGCCAGACAAATCTCACCAATAATCCGGGCTATGATACCGATCCTGCCTGGTCACCTGATGGCAGCAAAATCGCCTATGTCAGCGAACGATCTGGAAATCGTGAAATCTACGTCATGAACGCTGACGGTACTGGCCAGACAAACCTGAACGCCGATCTTGATTTGAATTTCTTGAACCCCTTCCGTCACCTTGACTACGGCCTCGCCTGGTCGCCAGACGGTGGCAAGATCGCCTTGATCAGCGAGCCACCGGATGATCAAGATATCCACCCGGATATCTACACAATGAGCGCCGACGGCACTGGCCAGACTAACCTCACCAATAATCCGGACCTCGACCACAACCCGGCCTGGTCGCCCGACGGAAGCAAGATAGCGTTTGTCAGCTACCGAGATGGTATTTTTGATATCTACGTGATGAATGCTGACGGCACCGGCCACACCAACCTGACAAATAGTCCACGCCCTGGCTTCTACTCCCTGCCCGCCTGGTCCCCTGATGGCAGCAGGATCGCCTTTGTCAGATTCCGGGACGATGACAACGACATCTACGTAATGAACGCCGACGGCACTGGCCAGACTAACCTCACCAATAATCCACGACATTCCGACGACTGGCCCGCCTGGTTCCCTGATGGCAGCAAGATCGCATTTGTCAGCGGCAGGGACGGGGATCATGATGATATCTACGTGATGAACGCCGACGGCACTGGCTCGACAAACCTTACCAATCGTGTTGGCTTCGACTACAACCCGGTCTGGTCGCCTGACGGCAGCAAGATCGCCTTTGTCAGCTCGTTAGACGGGAAGAGCGAAATCTACGCAATGAACGCCGACGGCACTGGTCAGACAAACCTTACCAATAATTCGGGCGACGACAGCCAACCCGTTTGGTCATCTGACGGCAGCAAGATCGCCTTTCTCAGCGACCGAGACGATAATTATGAGATATACGCAATGAACGCCGACGGCACTGGTCAGACAAACCTTTCCAATGGCCCTGGCGTGGACATCTATCCTGCCTGGTCACCTGATGGCAGCAAGATCGCCTTTGTCAGCGCACGAGATGGAAATGACGAAATCTACGTGATGAACGCCGACGGCACTGGTCAGACAAACCTCACCAATAGTCCGCGATATTCTGACCGTGATCCCGTCTGGTCGCCGTAGAGGAAGGCTGTTTGGGGAGCTGCAAGCTGTTCTGTATAAAAATACTTGTGCCGCAAGGAGGTTCGATCGTGTGTCTGCAACCCGCGCAACGAGGGCGAGCAGTGTATCGAGGCTACAGGACGGGCAATTCCATGAAGTCATTGGGCACGAAGAGGCTTCCTTCCGTCGTGCCCTGGGGAGCGATCCGGCTGAGCTGGATGGTCAACTCCTCAGTCGTCAACTCGTTGTCTAGCGCCTTGCGGAAAAGCTGAGCGACCTTGGTGACCGTCTCTCCATCCTCATCGACAAACTCCAACCGATAGTGGCGAATGCCTGCCCCTTGCCAGCGGTCGAGATAGAGGCTGGCCTCCTGGGCCTCAGCCCCGAAGACCGTGTTGCGACAGCCCACATCAGCCAAAACCGGGTGCGCGCGCCCGTGGACATCGCGCAGCGCCACTCGATGCGACTCGCATGGATGGCCGCAGTCCTTGATGCTCGTTCCCTCTGACAGAAAGCGGCAGAAAACGCAGTGTTCGGTGTAGAAGACCGCCAAATGCTGGTAGGCCACCACCTCGAATTGCTCGGGACCGACGATGCGCGCCAGGTCAGCAACTTGATCGGCGTTCAGATCATGGGTCGGCGTCAATCGGTGCAATCCCAGCTCCAGGAATGTGTCGGCCGATATCGCGTTGGCGGCGTTGAGGCTGAAGTCGCCGATCAGCTCGGGGTGATCATTCTCCCGCAGCGCCTGCAACAGCCCGCCCGATCGAACCAGAATCTGACAGTTTAGCCGCAGCAAGAAGTTGACGATTCGCTGTTCGTTTGGCTTGAGAATACGCGGGCTGGCCACACGAGCAGTGATGCCCTTTTCCTGGACCCGCTCGACTGCCGGCCGCAGACCGTAAAGATCCAGATAGTCGAGGGTGATGCTGGCCGGCGCAAGCTCGATGGCGGCATCAAGCTGGTCCGCGGTGCGCACCAGCAGATGCAACTGCGGCGTCGTCTCCTGAGTCGCAGCGGCCGGTCGAGCGTGGAGTCTAGGCTGACGTGCCGCCGTAGCCAATACGTCGACTGGATCGTTCAAGGTAACCGGCTTTGACTCGTTCTGCTGTTGCTTGAGTTGGTCGACAGCCGTACGCCGCAAATTGTTGAGCAGTGAACTGGGCGTGAACGGGTTGCCCTCTATGTCGAGTTCCAGCCCGGCCAGCTTGTAGGGCGTGTTGCCCAGGCGTCCCAATTGCCCACGGGCAAACTCCACGTTCAGTCCTTGTGTACGCGCCGCCGTGAGTGGACCGTCGGATTGAACAGTTGCCTGGATCTCGGGATGTTCATCTAGTGTCCAGTGCGAAATCAGCGGCGATCCCTCGTGGGCCGTGATCTGTACGGAGACAGGGCGCCGGTAGACCGGCGTCGGAGCCTGCGTGTATTGCCTTACGTCCTTGTCCAGGTCCGGATCGTTGGTGCGCCAGAGCCGGTCTCCTACGCGGATTCGGCTGAAATCGATGGATCCGTAGGCGAAATCCAGTTCCAACTGTCCATCGTCCAGTGACCAGACGTGATAGATGCGGCCGCCCTCTTCTTCCTCGGTCGGGCTGCGCCAGTCGGCCGCATCGAAGACGACGCCGTCTCCGGCCTTGAGCGGCGCGATGTCGTTGGCAGCCTCGGGTTCGATCTGGATGCTCCTGTCGCCCACATAGGTCACCTGACCCATGGGCACGCCACGGTGACCGGGGAAGCGGCCATTGACAACAGCCTGGTGGTTGGTCCCGCCTACAAAATGGGGGCCCAAGCCGCGGGAATAGACTTGCTCCAGTTGCAGCTCTTCGGCAGGACTGATGCTGAGCGGTAGTCCCGCCCAGGCTTCGTCAACGGCCTGTCGATAGGCCTGGGTAGTCAGCGCCACGTAGTCGGCATCCTTGTAGCGCCCCTCAATCTTAAGCGCAGAAATACCGATCTCAACGATCTCCGGCATCTGTTGCAGGGCATACAGATCGCCTGGTGAGAGCAGGTAGCGAGCGTCACCCAACGGTTTGATCTCGTCATCGACAATCATCTCGTATGGGAGGCGACAGGCCTGTGCACATTGGCCCCGGTTTGCGCTGCGCCCACCCCACGCCTCAGACGAGAAACACTGCCCCGAGTAGGAGATACAGAGCGCTCCGTGGACAAACATCTCCAGCTCGCAATCCGTCTGTGCGCGGATTGTGCGTACGTCTGCCAGCGACAGTTCCCGCGCCATCACCACTCGGCTGACGCCGAAGCTTTGGGCCAACGCAATGCCCTCGGCGCTGGTGATGCTCATCTGGGTGCTGCCGTGGACTGCGAGGTCCGGAGCAATCTGTCCTGCCAGCTGGGCAATGGCCACATCCTGGACAATGACGGAATCTGCGCCGGCGGCTGCGATCTCAGCCAGGGCGTCAGTCGCCTGGCTCAACTCGTGGTCGAAGACGAGTGTGTTGAAGGTCACGTAGCCCTTGACGCCTCGCTTGTGCAGCGTGCGCATTACCTCGGGCAGTTCCACCAGTGTGAAACCGACCTTGCCGCGGGCTGAGAAGTGGTTCAGGCCGAAGTATACGGCATCGGCTCCGGCCTCGATAGCTGCCAGGAGCTGTGGCCAATAGCCGGCCGGGCTCATGATTTCAGGTTTTGGGACGAACATGTTCTCTGTCATTGTCTTCGATTCCAATGATGAATCAATCGGGCGCAGTGTATTGGCCGCCCGCCGGTGCAGAAGTGCGATGCCCATTGTACATCACGCAAGACGTGGGCGGTAAGCTGTGGCTGACATCCGAACATGTTTCGAATCGCGGCAGACGGTGGGTGAGATAAAGCGCCTGAACCCGTGGGAATAAATTCCACGGCTAACATTGAAAAGCGCCATCAGGCGCTGCTCGTGTGGTGGTCATAGGGTAGGCTCTGACCGGCTGCAGCTGACACCCGAACACGTTTCGATTCGCGGCGAACGGTGCTCGAGACAAAGCGCCTCAGGGTGCTTCTCGCTGTTAGGAGCCGAATTCCATTCGATGCTCCTACGCCATCTATCCTGAACCATCTATGCGTCTTCGATAGGCTAGACCAACGTGCCCCAATCCAAAACCAAGTCCTCGGTACAACGCGTGGGCATTTACATTATCGTCGCCGGTGGTGAGGCCGATCTTGGGCATGTCTCGCTCGACGAAAAGCCAATGCATGGCTGTTTCCAGCAACTGCCGACCGATGCCTCGGCGCCGCGCCCGCTCGTCTACGCCCACGAATTCGATGTAACCTTCATTTGCACCTTCGTTGACGCAGGCGTGGCAGAAGCCGAGCACTTGGCCCTCTTCGGGAAAGATGAAGACTTGCTCTTGCTCATTCACCCTATCGACGATCTGCGCGCCGGTATAGAAGGTGTCAGGGAACATGGTGTCGAAAAGCGCGGGAAATCCGGCTTCGAACGTTGACGAAAGGCTGGGCAGCCGGTGCGCAGGAGCGATCGGAACTGCCGGACGCTGGGCGGTGAAAACATAGATCGTTTTGGCCAGGTGGTGGCCGCAGCGTTCGTATAGCTTTGCGCCCAGTGCAAAGGGTTGATCGATGAACCCGTCGAGCAATAACGGTTCAAACGGCAGAAATGACAGCAACTGACCGTACATCCGCTCGCAGAGCGTCAGCCATTCGTCCGGTTGGTCATCTCCGTCTGTCGCAAACGGACCCCAGAGCCAGACTCGTCTCAGGTCGCTGTCGTATTCAGCACCAAACGCGCCGACGGTCTGCCCGCTCTCATCCTCAGCGTATACGAACGCCATGGAGTCCTCATCCGTCCCCTTGTTCATGGTGAAGAGCACGCCTGAGGCCGATCCCTCGTCGCTGTGCAGGCAGCGGAAGCGCTCCAGGCTGTTCTGTCGGGCGATCAGTTCGGCAATTTGAGGGTAATCCGATCGGTCGGCCGACTGGATGCGGAGGATCTGATTGGTCATGGTCTGTTCGCCTTCGGCATTGTCTCCAAGTGGAAAGTCGCCAATGCAAAACCCGTCCGCATAGGCGTGGACGGGTTCGATACGAGAATCTGTTGTGAGCGGGTGAAGAGGATCGAACTCTCAACCTAGTGCTTGGGAAGCACTCGCTCTACCATTGAGCTACACCCGCGTGTCTGAGGGAAAGTATAGTTTCTTGTCTGTCCTGTGTCAAGTTGGGGTGAAAATCTGAAAATCTATGATCCACGAAGAGGCACGAAGAGCACGAAGGCTGAAGGCATTTTTCGTGCTCTTCGTGCCCCTTCGTGGATTAAGCTCTTCCTATTCCGAGATCCGCGTTTCGGCGACGGCCTCGACCTCGTCCTGCAACCATGCAGCCGCGGTCTCGGGTGTCATCTCGCCGCTGACGATGTTGTTGATGGCCTTAGGTACCAGCAGCAAGGCTTCCATGTCGGCGATCGTGGCTCGCTGCTCCAGTGTGTACTCGGGCTTGAACAGCCAGCGTTGCATGGTATCAAATCCATTGGCGATGTGGCCCAACGTCGGTGCGGAATAGTTCTCAAAAACCGGACTCATGCTTGTCCACTGCTCGGCCATGCTCTTGCGCATGGGCACCTTGCCCAGTGGCGCCAAACTGAGAATGTCGGCGTAGCCGTCGGTCAGGAAATGGACAGCCACGTCCTGTGCGGCAGGTTCTCCGCCATCCATCAAGGCCAACGTGACCAATTGTCCGTAGGTAGCTGCACCACCGGGACCGACCATGCCGGCCGAGAATCCGGATTTGCCCGGCAGATCTTCGACGGCGATCTCCACCTTACCTCCATCCGGTAGATCCGAACCATCGACCAGATCGTCCATGATGTAGGTACTGTAGAAGAGCATGCCCGCTTCATCGCGTTGATAGGCTTCGCGGGCGTCGAAGACATCTTGCGCGCCGGGCGGTGAACAACGTTGTAGCTCCGTGTAGAAGCGCAGGGACTCGATCATCTCCGGCGTGTCCATGGTGACGTTGCCGATCTCGTCAAACGGCCATGCGCCTCCCGACATGGCCACCTGTTCGAAGACCTGATGAACGTAGTTCTGCTCGCCGGTTGTGGGCAAGATGATGCCATAGCGAGGCGTTTCGCCGGCGGCCAAAACGTCACACGCTGCGTTGATGTCGTCCCACGTGACCGGCATGTTGAGTCCCGCCTCTTCGAACAGATCGCGGCGATACCAGAGCGCCTGGATCCAGCCGGTGTAGGGCACGGCTACCGGCAGATTGTCGACGCTGCTGGTGAGCAGATCGAGCGGCCCCTCGCGGAAGTCGTCTCTTCCCACCCGATCGATGACGGCAGAAGCCGCCCCATGGTCAAGCAGACCGCTTGCTTCCAACTCGACGGTGCGTTCCAGTCCTGCGAAAATTAGGTCAGGCGCCGCATCGTTTTGCACCGCAGCCATGAGGTCAACGGTGATAGACGACTCCTCGACCGGCAAGATCTTAACGGCGACATTCGGGTTGCTATCCATGAAGGCCTGGGCAACCGCTGTGTAGCCGGCGACACGTTCCGGCTGGTTGTCCGCGGTCCAGATCTCGACCGTGAGGGGTTCGATGACGATTTCCTCATCGTTTACCTGCTCTTCGGTGGGTTTTTCACTCTCTGCCGGCTCGGCCTCAGACGATGTCGTTGCTTCTGCCACGGGTGTAGTTGTTGCTTGAGCCGTCGGTGTCTCGGCCGGAGCAGAACGGCCGCAGCCGCCAAGCATCGACATCAAACAGACAAGCGCGAGCAGCGCGCCGGTTTTTCGCATGCTATTCCTCTCTCATCTTGACTATGCTGAGTTGTAGTCGCGGCGGCGTGCTATCGATGCATCGCTTTAGAAGCCAGACCATGACGTGGGGCTTATTCTACAGCATTGACGCCTACTTGGTGGAATAGCGAGAGGATGTTGTCGACGGCTACGGGGAGAGCCGCATGCACGTCGTGGGATACAGATGCACCGATGGCGAAGTCGCAGCCTTCGATACCCACGAGATAGAGCCGGCGTGGCGACCGGTTGAGAAGGCGAGCCATCTGCACCAGCTGTAGTGGATCCAGAGAATGGGTGGACGTTGTGGTGACGGTGTGGGGCAGTGGCTGACGAAGCAGATCGCGACAGTAGATGGTTCCGGTCTCCGCGCCCGTGCAGACCGCATCGACTAGAACCACGAGTTCGTAGTCAGCCCAGAGGTCAAGCAGGCTGTCCAGATTGTCGTTGAGGACGATGGTCTCGACGCGCGGGCAATTCAATCGGCGTACTCGTTCGATCACAAGCAGGCCGACCGCGTCATCGCCTCGGAATTCGTTGCCGATACCGACGACCAAGATGGGTGTATTCTGTGTGGTTGACATAATGATTCGTCTGTATCCTTGTGCCGGGGATCGCTGAAAGATCCCCGGCACGATCGACAACCATTGTCGTTGGGGCGAAGTTGGCAAGATGTCGCCCGCCTTGTCTTCCGCGCCATTGCGGTTTCGCATCCTTGCGACGAAACGTCCTTGTTTCAACCACTGACAACCGTCAGTTTTAGAAAGTGTGTCGAGCACGAGATACACGGGTCATAGTTGCGGATGGCTTGTTCGCATTGCCAGCGCAGCTCGTTGACCGGCAGATTCGCCCGTGGCGGCACGTAGGCGCACAGGTCGCTCTCGATGGTCTTCTGATTCTGAGCCGTGGGCGGCATGATGTGGGCATCCCGAATGATGCCGTCGTCGTCGATAGTGTAGCGGTGGTAGAGAGTCCCGCGGGGCGCTTCTGACGCGCCGCAGCCGATACCGGCCTTGACCTCGTAGTCGACAGCCGGCTTCTCCGGCTCTTCGTAGCTCTCCAGGATGCGCAGCGCCTCCTCGACTGCGTAGAGTGTCTCGACGCAGCGTACGATGATGCTCTTGAATGGGTTGCGGCAGACGGGGCCGAGCCCGGCTTCCTTGGCCGCTTCCTGAGCCAGCGGCGTCAGCTTGTCGAAGTTGAGGCTGTAGCGGGCGAGTGGCCCGACATGGTAGTTGCCCCGGTCCCGGATGGTCGAGTGCAGTGACGTCGTGTAGTCGACATGCTCCTCGATGAAGAACTCCTCGTAAGCCTGGATCGGGATATCCAGACCGCGATTGGAGACGATATTGCCTTCGCAAAACGGATACTCATCAGGGTGGCTCAGCGACACAAATTCATAATCCTGTTCGAAGTCTGGGAATGGCAGTTGGGACGTCCACTTAACGGCTTCCAGTGCAATCTCGCGGGCGACCTTGAGCTTCTCGACCAGTTCGTTCCACTCCTTGCGCTTGGGCAGGCGATAGAAGCCGCCCACGCGCACATTGATCGGGTGGATCTCGCGCCCGCCGAGCAGCGCCACGATGTCGTTGCCGGTCTTCTTGAGCTCCAATCCGCGCACGACAATGTCCGGATGATCTTCGGCCATCTGAATCGCGTCCTGATAGCCCAGAAAGTCGGGCGCATGGAGCATGAAGGCATGTAGCACGTGGCTCTCGATCCATTCGCCGCAATAGAGCAGGCGTGCGCAGTTCCCGGATCGGCGGGTCGATTATGACATCGAGTGCATCCTCCATGGCGTAGACCGAACTCATCTGATAAGCCACAGGGCAGATGCCGCAGATGCGTGCCGTGATGTCGGGCGCTTCGCTGTAGCGACGCCCTTCCAGGAAGGCCTCAAAGAAGCGGGGCGGCTCGAAGATGCGTAGTCGGGCCTCCTCGATGACGCCTTCTTTGATGCGCAATGTCAACGCGCCCTCGCCTTCCACTCGGGCCAGGTTATCGACTTTGATGGTCTTAGTTGTGAGTGTACTCATGGCTCTCACTCTCCTTGCGGAATGGCTCGGCAAAGGCGTTGTATGTTCGCCAGATTCGCACCAGGTCGTCGTCAGCCATGGCCAGGTGTTGATCAAGCCATTGGCTCAGCGCGGGCGGATTGGGCGTCTCCATCGGGCCATAGCAGCCGAAACAGCCACGGCGATAGGCCGGGCAGATGGCCCCACACCCGGCCTGCGTCACTGGGCCGAGGCAGGGGATGGCATCGGCCACCATGACGCATACGGCCCCGCGCTGCTTGCACTCCATGCAGACGCTGTGGGTCGGAATGTTGGGCTTGCGACCATTGAGGTAGGCGCTGATGACTTCGATCAACTGATACTTGTTGATGGGGCAGCCGCGCAGCTCGAAATCGACAAAGACATGATCGGCGATGGGCGTAGAGCGCTCCAGCGTGTTGATATACTCGGGATGTGCATAGACGGTAGAGATGTATTCGTCCACGTCGGCGAAGTTGCGCAGGGCCTGGATGCCGCCGGCCGTTGCACAGGCCCCGATGGAGACCAGCATCTTGGAGACGTCACGGATGTGGCGGATACGTTGCAAGTCTTCCGGTGTCGTGATGGAACCCTCAACCAGCGATAGGTCGTAGGGCCCTTCCTTGACGACGCGGGTCGCTTCCAAGAAATAGGCGATATCGATCTCGCCGACGACCGACAACAGCTCTTCCTCACAGTCGAGTAGGCTTAGTTGGCAGCCGTCACAGGAGGCGAACTTCCAGACGGCTAGTTTGGGTTTGGATTCTGTCAACATGCTAGACCTCCCATTTGCCGAAGAAACGCCGTACCTGATCGTAGCTGAAGACCGGCCCATCTCTGCAGATAAAGAGCGAGCCATACTGGCAATGGCCACACATGCCGGTGCCACATTTCATGTTGCGTTCCAGGGATAGATAGATTCTCTCATCGCTGACACCGCGGTTCTGCAATGCCTGCACCGTGTAGCGCATCATCACTTCGGGACCGCAGATCATGGCGATAGCGTTGCGTGCGTCAAACGGTGCTCTGGGAATCAGCCCGGTGACTACACCGACGTTGCCGTACCAATCGCCCGTGGCCCGGTCGACGGTGACGTAGATGTCCAGGTCGAAGCGCGCCCGCCACTGTTCAAGCTCGGGTCGATAGAGCATATCTTCCTGGGTGCGTGCGCCGTAGAGTAGGACGATCTTGCCGTAGTTCGAGCGGTCGTTGAGCATACGATAGAGTGCAGGGCGCAGTGGGGCCAGGCCAATGCCCCCGGCCACCAGAATCACATCATGATCGACCGCTTCGTCGACCGGCCATTCACTGCCATAGGGTCCGCGCACGGCAAGCATGTCGCCGACGCGCACCTTGTCCATGGCCCGCGTCACGGTGCCGACCGCGCGTGTGGTGTGTACCAGCTGTTCAGGCCGTGACGGATCGCCGCTGATTGAGATCGGGATCTCTCCGACGCCGTATACGTAAAGCATGTCAAACTGGCCGGCGCCGAAACCATTCTCGAACGGCGATTCGTCTATCGGACTGAGATAGAGCGTGAATGTATCGTCGTTCTCCTGGTACCGATCAACCACACGGCAGAGGTGGGGTACCATTGGGTTCTTTCCGTTGCTAATCATTGCTCCATCCATAGTGGACCTCCGTGCTATGGAAACTGATCTACACTGGCAGACCGTAGACATCGACCAGCCGCAGACGGGTTACTTGTAGTCGTTCCATCATTACCGTCGAGAAGCGTACCATCATCTGGAAGCCGAATTCATGGTCTGTGTCAATGGCGTAGCGCACGCGATCGGCATCGAACGAGATGGCAATGGTCTCCTCGAGCGCCCGAGCGTTGAACTGCCATTGATAGGGCGGGAAGATCCAGGACCAGCCCAAGACCTCGCCCGCGTGGATTGTCTGTACGGGAATGATTCCCCGACCTGGAATGGCGATATCCAGCGAAACTCGTCCTCCTTCGATGATGTAGAAGCGATTTGCCTGTTCGCCGTATCGGAAGACGATCTGATCACGCAGCATGCTCACCTCGGAAGCACAGCCCTCCAGGAGTTTCACGTACTTCTCGTCCAATCCTTTGAAGAGCGTATGTGCCTGAATCCGACCACTAATTGACGGCATGACGTTCACCTCGCTCTTTCTCTGCTTTTGCACGCTCTACCGTCTCACTTTTACGCAATCTTTTCACTTCCTCAGTGATATCGATGCCAACCGGGCACCAGGTAATGCAGCGACCACAGCCGACACAGCCCGAGACGTCAAATTGATCGATCCAGCCGGCCAGTTTGTGGGTGATCCATTGGCGGTAGCGAGACTTGGTCGAGGCGCGTATGCTGCCGCCATAGACGTAGGAGAAGGACGATGTGAAGCAGGAGTCTGTCTTGCGCCAACGCTCTGCGCTGTTGCCGGTGATATCTGTGACATCCTCAACTGTGACACAGAAGCAGGTGGGACAGACCATGGTACAGTTACCACAGGTCAGACAGCGTTCGGCGACGTCGTCCCATTGAGCACTTTCAAGGTTGTCAAAGAGCAGATCGTGAAGCCCCTCGGTCTGCATGGTGCGCCCCATGTGGGCTGCCGCCTCCTCAACGGCGGACTTGGCGGCTGCAAGGTCGTCAGGCGTGGCCGGACGGTGGGGAACGTCCGCCAACAGGTCAGCGCCGAGGGCCGAGCCGATTTCGACGATGAAGGTATGTTCGCCTGTGTCGTCCTTCGGCAACAATTCAGTCATGGCCAAATCAAAGCCGTCTCTGACAGCGGGCCCACTCTCCATCGATGTGCAGAAACAGGTGTCGCCTGCTCGTGTACAATTCATGGCCAGAATGAAGGTGCTTGCTCGACGAGCTCGATAGTCGGGATCACTGTATGGACCATTAAGATAGATCCTGTCCTGGATTTTGATGGCTTTCAACTCGCATGCACGGACCCCGATGAAGGCCATCTTGGGCGCCGCTTTGTCCGGTTCCTCAATGGTGAAGCCATCGCCGTTGCGTACGGCTCGCCAGAGGCAGGTGACGGGCGGATAAAGATAGCGCTTCCAGGCGTGGAGTCCTACGGTGTAGCCGAAAAAGCCTCCATCGTTTTGCTGCTCCAATCTGTAATGACCAGGGCCTTGCTCGTCCGACAAGCCCACCGGCAAGTCGCGAACCTCGGCTATCTCTTCATACACGATGGCCCCGTCCCGTACTGTTGGGCCGATGGTCTGGTACCCTCGGCGCCGCAAGGCGTCCAGAAGAATTTGAAAATCGTCGCTTGCGATTACGCTTGCCTCGCGGGTGGGTGACTCGGCGACTTCCCTTTCAAGTGTTGTTGGCAACATCGCTGCCTCCGTTCTAGTTGCGTTGGATTGTGGTGATCCGTTTCGTGGCCGAAGTGTCTTTCCAGTTATCTAATCGACATCAACTGCGATCCATCTCTGTTTGCACCATGTTTGGCGCCCGCACCTTTCATCAGACAGCGAATTTCCAGCCGATCTGCCGACGAAGGCAGACCATCTTCTGGTCCGTAGCCGAAAATCTCTGCCAGATCTTCTGCGCCAAAGTGTCCATCGAGGATTTCAAAATGATCGATGGTGACCAACGATGGATGAGGCGCGCCGCAGGCCCGGCTCAGTCGCAGTAGTTCCTTGCGAAGCGCCATTATGTAGTTGGCAAAGTGCCGGGACTGAACTGTGGCATCCAGTCCATGTTCGAGCCAGCGATTTTGGGTCGCTACCCCGGTCGGGCAGTGGCCGCTGTGGCAGCGTTGGGCCTGGATGCATCCGATAGAGAGCATTGCTTCTCTTGCCACTGCGACCATGTCGCAGCCTAACCCAAAGGCGAAGAATGCACTCTCCGGCAGTCCAAGTTTGCCGGAACCGATCAGCACCAGTTTTTCGTGCAAATCGTGGGCGGCTAGTTCGCCATAGACGCGAGTGAACCCGAGTTTGAAGGGCAGCGATACATGGTCGGAAAAGGCCAACGGCGCAGCGCCTGTGCCGCCTTCGCCGCCGTCGACCGTGATGAAGTCGACCGCCCGTTCGGTGGTCGCCATGAGCAGTGCCAGCTTGCGCCAAAAGTCCGATTCGCCCACAGCAGACTTGATGCCCACCGGCAATCCGCTGGCGTCCGCAATCTCTTCAACGAAGTCCAACAGACTGTCGGGGTCGTGGAAGGCGCTGTGGCTGTTGGGGCTGACACAGTCTTTGCCGACCTCAATGCCGCGGATGGCTGCAATTTCGGGCGTCACCTTGTCCCCCGGCAATATACCGCCCAGTCCCGGTTTCGCTCCCTGGCTGAGCTTGATCTCGATCGCACGAATCTGCGGATAGGCAAGTACGGTCTCCAGCAGTCTTTCCTTGCTGAAGCTGCCATCCCGGTTGCGGCAGCCGAAATAGCCTGTACCGATCTGCCAAATGAGCTCGCCGCCCTGGAGATGGTAGGGCGAAATGCCGCCTTCACCGCTGTTGTGAAGACAGCCTGCCAAGGCGCACCCCCGATTGAGCGCCTCGATTGCTGGGCCGCTCAACGATCCGAAACTCATGGCCGAAACATTGACGCACGATACAGCGCGAAACTGCCGTCTTCGTTGTCGGTGCTGACCAAGCACCTTTGCACAGGGAATCCGGTACTCGGGATTGAAGTCTGGGCTTTCCGGCCGTGGGTCAGCCAGCGGAAACGCGTTCTGCTTAACAATCAAGTAGTTGGAGACCTGGTCCATCTCGTTGTCCGAACCGAAGCCGAAGTAGTTGTTGCGATGTTCGGCAGATGTGTAGATCCAATGCCGATGATCTCGGCTAAACGGGCGCTCCTCATCGTTGCTGGTCACGATGTATTGCCGCAGTTCCGGCCCGATCGCCTCCAACCAGTAGCGGAAATGACCGAGCAGGGGGAAATTGCGCAGAATGGCGCGCTGCTTCTGCGTCAAATCGTAGATGATGAGTACAATGATTGCGATCAGCCCGATAGCGATAAACCACAACATTGTGGCGCTCCAAACTAGACACTATCTCGGTCCACCAAACGGTGGTTTCACAGGCCGGTTGCGGATTCAGCCCCGTATCTGAATCCGCAACCGGTCTGTGTGATGACAAACAAGTTGGTCTATCTATCCGACACGTGCCGTCAGGTAGTCAAGCAGGTCGTCCATACTGATTAGCTTCCCGTAGTCGGATTCGGGAATATCAACGCCAAGCTGCTCGTTTAGGCCAATCAGAAAGTTGAGAAAGTCGAACGAGTCGATATCCAGCGCCTCGCGTACATCCTCATCGTCCTCCAGATCATCAAATTCGGCTTCAGGCGCAATCTGCCCAAGCGTGTCGTAGATAATCTCTCTCAATTCGTCCCGTGTGTAGGTCTTGACGGCTGGCATGGTTGTGATCCTTTCGGTAGTGATTGTCGACTTGGACGGGTGTGGTGTCGTATGTGCTGCGTACTGCGTATCTGCGTATTGCGTAACTTGTGCTTGATCATCAGGCCGATGTCCAAGAGACCTTACGCAGTACGCAGCACGCAGCACGTTTTTTCTCATTCCCACAGTTTCGCCGGCTCCTGCAACAACTCGTTCACAATCCCCAGGAACTCGCCGCCCGTGCGCCCGTCGGTTGCCCGATGGTCGCCGGCTAGAGTGGCGTGAACAACGGGTCGAACACCTATGAGGCCGTTCTCGACCCAGACTTCGTCGCTGGTCTTGCCGAATCCGACCAGTGCCACCTGGGGCGGATAGATGACGCCGTAGACTTTCTCGACGCCCATGTCGCCCAGGCTGGTCAGGACAACGGTGGAATCGGTCAACTCGGAACTGCGCAGCCGGCCGGCCCGGGTGCGCATGATCAGATCACGCATGGAAGCCATTAGTTCGTCCATGTCCTGTAGATCTGCATGGTGAATGGCGGGCGTGATCAGGCCGCCCTGACGAAGGGCGATGGCGAAACCGATGTGGATGCCCTCGGCCGGTTGCAGCCGGTCATCGATCCAGAAGCCGTTGAGTTCGGGTACCTTGGCCAGACCCAGCGCCACGGCCTTGATCAATAGCACCGCAGGCAGCACCCGATCCTTGATCGAGCGTTGCGCATTCTCGGCCTCCAACCAGGAGAGCGCTGCACTCATGTTGATGCGTGTTTCCAGGTAGTAGTGGGGAATGTCGGCATTGGAACGAGACATGGCTGCGGCAATGGCCTTGCGCATGCTGAGTTGGAAGGCGTCGGCGGCTGCCTTTTTCGCCGCCGTCTTGGCTGCCTTGTCCGCCTTCTTGTCCGCCGCTTTGGCGGGCGTCTCCACTTTGGGCGCCTCCGCTTGCGGTTCGACAGGCGCCGGCGGTAAGGTTTTCAACGCTTCGGCTGCAGCTTCAACATCCGACTTGCTGATGGCTCCATGAGGGCCGGAACCTTCGATAGACGACAGGTCAACGCCCAGTTCCTCGGCCAACCTACGTGCGATGGGCGAGACTCGAATGCGATGTCCATTGCTCGTGGGCCCACCCGAAGCAGCAATTGGTGTAGCACTTGATGCACCTGCCAATACCGCTTCTGCCAGCGGCTCAGCCGCCTTTTCAACCACGGGCGTTTCCTTAGCCGGGGCGCTCACGACTTCGCCTTCCTTGCGAATGACGGCCAGCGTCTGACCGACAGGCACTTCGGCTCCCTCCTCAGCCAGCACTTGATCGATGATGCCGTCCTCAAATATCTCGACTTCGATCTCACCTTTTTCGGTGCCGACCACGACAATGATGTCGCCGCGTTTTACCGCTGCGCCCGGCTTGACCAACCATTCGAGCACGGTGCCCGCTTCCATGTCAGCGCCCAGGCTCGGCATAATGAACTCAGCCATTGATCATCCTCCTTACCACGTTGACGATGTCCGGCGCCAAGGGCATGGCCGCCTCTTCGAGATGTTTTGGATAGGGCATGGGCACTTCCACGCCGCAGAGCCGTTCGACCGGCTGATCCAATTCGTAGAAGCTCTGCTCCATGATGCGGGCAGCGATCTCGGCGGAAATGCCGACGCTGCGCCAACCCTCGTCGACTATCAGCACCCGGTGCGTCTTGGCCACCGAGGCCATGATCGTCACGTCATCCAAGGGGCGCAGTGTGCGCAGGTCAATCACCTCGACGTCAATGCCTTCGGCGGCCAGCGTTTCGGCGGCTTCAAGCGAGCGGAACAGGCTGGCGCTGTAGGTGAGAATTGTGATATCGGCGCCTTCGCGCATCACTGCCGCCTTGGAAATGTCGACCTTGCCGCCATCTACGGGCACTTTGCCCTTCATGTTGTAGAGCAGCGAGTTTTCGAACACCAGCACGGGATCCGGATCCTCCAATGCCGCCAGTATCATGCCGCGGGCATCCTCAACCGTGGCCGGCGTGATCACTTTGATGCCCGGGATGTGGGCGTACCAGCCCTCCAGCGTGTGGGAATGTTGGGCGGCGAGCTGCTTGCCGCCTCCGGTCGACATGCGAATGACAACGGGCACATTGAACTGGCCGCCCGACATGTGCAGCAATGTGGCTGCGTTGTTGAGAATCTGGTCGGCGGCCAACATGCTGAAGTTGCAGGTCATCACCTCTACGATGGGGCGCATGCCGACGAGCGAAGCGCCGATGCCTGCGCCGGTGAAGACCGATTCGGCCAATGGCGTGTCGCGAATGCGCTCTGGTCCAAATTCCTCGAGCAGTCCCATGCTGACGGCAAAGGCCCCGCCGTAGCAGCCGACATCCTCACCCATCAGGAAGACCCGTTCGTCGGTCTGCATGGCTTGACGCACGCCGGCGCGGATTGCCTCCCGGTAGGTCATATCGACTGTTTCTGTCGATTCGTCGGGTGACATGAACGGGTAGAGATCTTCCGGCTCCTCTTCGGAGTAGACGAAGCGAGTCAATTCGTCGGGCGATTCCCACGTGCCGTTCTCAGCAAACTCGACGGCTTCGTCGATCTCCGCTTCGACTGCGGCCTCTATCGCCGCCACATCTTCGTCGTTGGCCAGATCGTTTTCCTTGAGGTAGTTGTAGAAAAAATTGATCGGGTCCCGGTGTTTCCAGTCATCGACTTCGCTCTTCTCTCGATAGAGTTCGGCGTCAAACATGGAGTGGGCCCTGAAGCGATAGGTATTGGCCTCGATGAAACGCGGCCCCTTGCCGCTGCGCACATCTTCGGCGAATCGAGCCGCCAATTCCATGACGGCCAGAACATCCATGCCGTCAACTGAGGCGGACTCAATCTTGTAGCTGGCCGCCTTCTTGGCAATGTTGGTCTCCGACTCTGAAAACTCCAGTGCCGTGCCCATGCCGTAGCGGTTGTTCTCGCAGACCCAAAGCACAGGAAGTTCCCAGAGAGCACAGAGGTTCATTGCCTCGTGGAACTCGCCCTCTGCGACTGCGCCGTCACCAAAGAAGCAGCAGGTAACTCGATTGATGCCTTGCATCTTGTCCGCCAGCGCCATGCCGACAGCCAGGGGCAGGTGGCCGGCAACGATGGCATTTCCGCCGTAGAAGCGCGTCTCCTTGTCGAAAAGATGCATTGAGCCGCCACGGCCGCGGCTACAGCCTTCCTGCTTGCCATAGAGCTCGGCCATGATCGACTTGGCCGAGATGCCGCGGGCGTAGAGCTTGCCCATGCTCGCGATAGGTGGACAAGAGGTTGTCTTCAGGCGTCAGCGCCTGCAGTACACCGACCCCGACGGCCTCTTCGCCGTTGTAAAGGTGCAGGAATCCACGAATCTTCATTGCGCTGTAGAGCTGGGCCGATTTTTCCTCCAACCTGCGGATGCGGATCATCTCTTTCAGCAGAAAGAGCCCACGTTCGCGATCCACGGTCATCCCACTTTCTGCCATCGCACTCTCGACCGGCGGATCGCGGGTAATGGTTTGAACTGACATCTTGCGCCTCCTGTTTGTGTTGCGTGTAGTCACAATAAGCCAGAATCTGTACAGACATGTGAGCGGGGGACAGCCAATGTTCGATTTCTCTTGCTCTTCGCAACCACTTGTTCACGTGCCTGCTAATAATTCGTTTGTAAAGCCGTCAATGATCACGAGATGGACGTCTTGCCAATGCAAATACAACGCGCTTCTCGTGGCTTTCCCTCCGTGACCTCTGTGCGTTCTCCGTGGTGAATACCTTCGTCCATAGCGTCACCTCGATAACACACTGTGCGGCGGACTTTGCGTCAGATTCCCACGGCAAAACCAAACGGGAGGATTGGCAATCTGCTTAGGAAGCAGCGCTGGTTCCGCTCAGTTCCGCCTGTTGAGAGGAGCCCGCCGCACAGTGTGGCCGAACGAGAGAGTAGGGCGGAGTGCGTAATGCGTAAAACGTACTGCGTAATAATTGTGTTGGCTGCGTGCTACGTGCTGCTTGATTGGCCTGCCTGAGCGACAGCCCCGGCGGTAGCGGAAAATTCACGCAGCAAGCAGCACGTAGCAGATCCCCTTACGCATTACGGAATTACGCAGTACGCCCTACGCCTTCTCCAGCTCCTGATCCTCTCCAGGTTCCTCCGTCTCCAGCGTCGATGTGTCTCCTTCCGGCAGACCGAGATCGCGTGCCTTGAGCAGACGGCGCATGATCTTGCCGCTGCGGGTCTTGGGTAGATTCTCTTCGAACTCGATCAGCTTCGGCGCCACAGCGGAGCCGAGCTTCTTGCGTCCAAAGCCCAGTAGTTCAAGCCGCAGATCTTCGCTCGGTTCATAGGGTGGCTTGAGCGAAACAAAAGCCTTCACGATCTGGCCGATAACTTCATCCGGTACACCGATCACACCGGCCTCGGCGACCGCGGGATGCTCCATCAGCGCACTCTCGACCTCGAATGGCCCCACCATGTGTCCGGCTGTCTTGATGATGTCGTCGGCTCGGCCGATGAACCAGAAGTAGCCGTCCTCGTCTATCTCGGCCAGGTCGCCGGAGATGTACCAGCCGTCGATAAAGCACTTGTTGTAGCGCTCTTCGTCATGAAGATAGCCGCGCAGCATGGATGGCCAGCCCGGTTTGAGGGCAAGATGACCCTCGACATTGGGTTCCTCGATGACACGCACGCCACCGTTCTCAAGCTTCTCAACGACTGCGGCCTCAATACCCGGCAACGGCTTGCCCATGGACCCCGGTCGGATGTCCATCGATGCATAGTTGGAGATCATGATGCCGCCGGTCTCCGTCTGCCACCAGTTGTCATGCATGCAGAGGTCCAGGGTCTCCTTGGACCAGATGACGGCCTCCGGGTTGAGCGGTTCGCCGACGCTGGCCGAGAAGCGCAGGTTGCTCAGGTCGTATTCCTCAAGCGGATCCATGTCGAGACGCATGAGTCGGCGCACTGCCGTGGGAGCCGTGTACCAGACCGTTACCTTCTGTTCCGCCAACGTGTTGTACCATCGCTCGGCGTCAAATTCGGCTTCGTCAATGATCATCGTGACGCCGTGGGTCAGTGGAGAACTGATCCCGTAGGATGTTCCTGTGACCCAGCCCGGGTCGGCCGTGCACCAGAAGATGTCGTCCGGATGGAGATCCAGCGCATATTTGCCGGTCATGTAGTGAACGATGACGGCGTTGTGAACGTGGATTGCCCCTTTGGGACGTCCGGTGGTGCCGCTGGTGAAGTGGAGCAGTGCCATATCCTCAGGATCGGTGGGGGGGATGGTGAACTCGGGCGACGCTTCGGCCATGAGCCTGGGCAGCGAGAGCACATCCTCGTTGATATCCTCGTCGACATCGGTTAGCAGGATGAACTGTAGGTCCGGCAGATCGTGGAACTGCTTGGCAATCTTGCGCTTATAGAGTGACTTGGTTGTGACCAGCACCTTGCCTTCGCCGATGGCCATGCGCTGCGCAATCGGCTCCGGGCCGAAGGCAGAGAAGAGCGGCGCCAGCACGCTGGTGTTTTTCAGGGTGCCCAGCACTGCGAAATAGAGCGCTGGGATGCGCCCGGCCAGCACAAAGACGCGATCTCCCTTGCCGATGCCGAGCTTCTGAAGCACATTGGCGAAACGGTTGCTCTCTTCCTTCAACTCACCGTAGGTGATATCGCGCACTTCGTCTCGCTTGCTGAGCCAGCGGATCGCCACCTTGTCCTTCTTGGGGCCATTGGCATGGCGATCGACCGCTTCATGGGCGATGTTCAGCCCTTGCCCATCGGGCAGCCCATCGAGCTCCTTCCGAATCGCCTCCCACGAGAATTCGGCGCGGGTGGCTTCATAGTCCGATAAATTCGGTTCGACCTTCCGATCACTAGGGCTCTTCTCAATTGGTTGCCATTCCATAAGGCAGATGCTCCTTTCATGCAGCTTGCCAACGACATACCGCAAAAATTTGTGATTAATTTCACAAATGAATGATAGATGTGTTCGTTAATCTGGCTTCTACCCATTCGTGTTGATCGGGCAGGCGCAGACTGAGCTTTAGGCCGATTCTCTATCCGGCGGTTTATGGAAACGGTAAATCTGACGCGTTCAGTCACAGACTATCCCACCTGTGGCGACAAGATGTCGACACCGTGGCGACAGCAAGGCTACAAAGTGGCGACAAAATTGGGTGATTTCGTAATGTTTGTGTCGGTTGGAGGCCTCAGTGCGCGTAGGGAACCAATATCTTGCGTCTCTACGGGTCAACTCGCCACGAATCATGAGGACGGTGATGGCGCGCGAAGCCGCTATGAGGTAAGCCGGCGATTCAAGGTATAATTCAGAAGGTGTAGCCGATGGACCCGATCCCTGCAAAGCAATTTTCGAGATGGAGCGAATGATGAAAGCCCTACTTCTGACCGAGTACAAGCAATTCGAATTCACTGAGGTCCCGTCCCCCGCGGTGGGACCCGATGAAGTGTTGATCAGAGTCAGCGCCTGCGGTATCTGCGGTAGCGATGTTCACGGCATGGATGGTAGCAGCGGTCGCCGGATCCCGCCGCTGATCATGGGCCATGAGGCGTCCGGCGTCATCGAACGCATGGGTGAAAGCGTGGACAACTGGCAGGTGGGCGACCGTGTGACCTTCGATTCGACCATTTCCTGCGGCGAGTGCTACTTCTGCCGCCGGGGTGAGATCAATCTGTGTGATGATCGGCGCGTCCTGGGCGTGTCCTGTGACGATTACCGGCAACACGGCGCGTTTGCCGAGTACGTGGTCGTTCCGCCGCGTATTCTCTATCGACTGCCAGACGAGCTTTCGTTTGAGGAGGCGGCCTTTGTAGAGCCGGTCTCCATCGCCGTGCACGCCGTGGACCGCACGCCGATTTCGTTGAGCGACACGGCGGTGGTCGTCGGCAGCGGCATGATTGGCCTGCTGGTGATTCAGGCATTGCGCGCTGCCGGCTGCGGACGCATCATCGCTGTCGATCTGGATCCGGCGAAGCTTGCACTGGCAGTCGAATTGGGCGCGGATGAAGGCCTGCGATCGGATGAAGTGAACGTGCCGGCTGAGGTGATGAAGCGGACTCAGGGCCGGGGTGCGGATCTTGCCTTCGAGGTTGTAGGCATCACGCCGACTCTTCAGTTGGCGGTCGGGTCGGTCAAGAAAGGTGGATCGGTGACGCTGGTCGGCAATCTTGCCGCCAAGGCCGAGTTGCCTTTGCAGGCAGTCGTCACCCGAGAGTTGACGCTCTACGGATCGTGTGCGTCCCAGGGCGAGTATCCCGCCTGCTTGGAGTTGATTGCGCGCGGCGCGATCGACGTCAAGCCGTTGATGAGCGCGGTGGCGCCGTTGGCCGACGGCGCGGGATGGTTTGATCGGTTGTACGCGGGCGAGGCCGGTTTGCTAAAGGTGATTCTGACGCCGTAGACGGATTCGGTAGGGGCGGCCCTTGTGGCCGCCTGTCGCTAACGGAAATGTGTGTGGTTGGCCCGATGCGGGCGGCCACAAGGGCCGCCCCTACCGAATGTCCCGTGTTGACATGGGCTACACCTGGTTGCCGGGTTTGTCTGAACCGGGTTGATTCCATCGCTCTTTCAGAAAATGGGCGGCCATTTTGGGCTGGCGGTCGCGGGTGAAGACGCCTTTGTAGTTCATGCCGTTAGCGCGCATGATGGCCTGGGCCGTCTTGAAGTCGGCGAAGTTCCAGATGTGCATGCCGGCGACAAAAGGTCGGTCGGCCGCTGCGTCCAGGTAGCGACGGATGAACTCGACCTGATACTCCTCGCTCCACATGGCTGGGGGGTGGCTGTGATTGCCTGGCAGCGTGTCGGTGCCGAACTCAGTGACGATGATCGGCTTCCCAAGCTGATCGTGCAACGCATCCAGTTCTCTCTCCAATGCGGCTTTGCCGTCGTCCAGGCGTGCGCTTTCACTGTACCAGCCGTAGTAGCGGTTGATGCAGGCGACATCGGCCGATTCCAGCCACTCCACCGGGCCGCCGCCCACGCCGACCAGGGTGACGAGCCGGGTCGGATCCTGTTCACGGCATAGATCATAGAGTTCCTGGAAGAAGGCGGTAGTGGCGGGGTCGGTCGGATCCACTTCTCCGCCCATGAAGCGCTTCATCATATCGGGCGGCATCGGCTCGTTGGCGATACTCCACATCACCACGCTGGGATGATTCTTGTCGCGGGCGATCAGTTCGGCCATCTGCTGCTTGCAGACGCGCAGTCGTTCGGCAACCGCCTCTTCACCGCCGCCAAACTGAAGGCTGACGTTGGGGATCTCATCGATGATCAGAATTCCCTCGCGGTCGGCCATTATCATCTGCTCTTCCGAATAGGGATAGTGGGCGGTGCGGTAGGAGTTGGCGCCGATCCACTTGAGCAGGGCGTAGTCCTTCACCACCAGCGGATTGAAGTTGGCCCGTCCGCTGATCGCAAAGTCCTCGTGCTTGCCAAACCCCTTCAGAAAGATTGGCTGGCCGTTGAGTAGAATCGTGCTTCCTTCGACGGCGATGGTGCGGATGCCGATATCCATGGCGTAGCGATCATGAACGACCTCACTGTCGCCAACGGTCACTGTCAACCGGTAGAGGTAGGGATCGTCCGTCGACCAGAGCCGTGCGTTCGAGACAACGATTTCGGCCTGGGCGCACCCATCGCTGAAGTTCAGAGCGGAGGTCCAGCTGCCGCTCTCGCCTTCGATCCGGATCTCGCCCGCGCTTGCGCCCGACGCAATGACGTCTACCGTAACAATTCCGTTTGCGCCATTGATATCGGTTGCTACTGTCACATCTTCGATGGCTTGCTGGGGAACGGAATAGAGCTGCACGGCACGGTGAAGCCCGCAATAGGGAAAGAAGTCGAACGTGGTGGCGGGGAAATTGCCCATGAAGCCGCCGATCGGGCTGCGTACATTGCCCGCGGGCACACGTGTGCCTTCCAGATGGTTCTCGACCAGGACGGCGATGGTGTTGGCGGAACCCCAGGCAACCGAGTCAGTTACGTCAAATTCGAAGGGCAGATGTCCGCCCTCGTGCTCACCGACCAGCACGCCGTTGATCCAGACCTTGGCTGCGTAGTTGGCTGAACCGATGCGCAGCATCACGCGCTGGCCTTGCCAGGCCACGGGCACATAGCTCTCCTTCACATACCAGGTCACGCCCAAGTAGTCACGGATGTCGTCGTAGATCTCATTCCAGCTGGAGGGTACGGCCATCGGGCGAGACTCGGTCAGCCCGTTGAACCAGGCTTCAGCCTCGCCCACTTCCTCGGGATCGATCTGGAAGTCCCAAATGCCGGAGATATCAAGGAGATTGCGTTTGTCGTTCTGTTGCGGGTATAGCATGCGGGTGTGCTCCTATTTTCTTGCTTGGTGGGGAAGTTATGGCATTCGATCGTTACCATCGATACCTCTTCTGATTCTAACGGCATTCTGCTCCTCATTCAAGGCTGATTCAACGGACATTCGCTATTGGCTGAGAAAGCGCTTGACCTTAGAATGGGATGCAGTCGAGTCGCAAACCCACACGTTCAGATTGGAACCCGCACCCATGACCCAGTTTACCCACGAGACCTACATTTCACCGATCACCTGGCGCTATGGCGGCGAGGCTATGCGCTCGAACTGGAGCGAAGCGCAGAAACGACGCCTACTGCGCCGGTTCTGGGTTGCGCTTGCCCAGGCACAGGCCGACGCCGGTCTGGTCACGGCGGAGCAAGTGGCCGATCTGATCGCGCATCAGGATGATGTCGACATCGAACGTGCGACGGAAATCGAGCGCGAGATCCGCCATGATCTCATGGCGGAAATCAAGACCTATGCGGAGCAGTGTCCGGTGGGCGGCGCAATCATCCACCTGGGCGCGACATCGATGGATGCGCTCGACAATGTCGATGCGATTCGTTTGCAGCGTTCACTTGATCTGGTCATCGAGCAGCTAGAGAGGATCCTTTCTCGGCTGGCTCAGCGTATTGACGCCGAGGCGGAGACGGTAGCGATTGCCTTTACCCACATCCAGCCGGCCGAGCCAACCACGGTGGGCTACCGGTTGGCCCAATACGGGCAGGATCTGCTGGCCGATCTGGGTGAACTGCGACGGGTCCGTGGCGACATTCTCGGCAAGGGGCTCAAGGGGGCGGTGGGTACAAGCGCCAGCTACACTCAATTGCTGGCCGATACCGACATGACCGCGCGCCAACTGGAGGCCAGTGTCATGGAGAAACTGGGCCTGGAGGCCTTCGAGGTCGCGACCCAGACCTATCCGCGCAAGCAAGACTGGTTTGTGCTCAATGCCCTGGCCGGCGTCTGCGCTAGCCTGCACAAGTTTGCCTTTGATCTGCGAATATTGCAGAGTCCGCCCTTCGGCGAGTGGAGCGAGCCATTTGGGGCCAAGCAGGTCGGGTCCAGCGCCATGCCGTTCAAGCGCAATCCGATTGCAGCTGAGAATATCGACAGCCTGACCCGCCTGGTGGCTGCTCTGCCAAGGGTCATGTGGGACAATGCGGCGCTTAGCTTGTTGGAGCGCACCTTGGATGATTCGGCCAATCGGCGCTTCGTGTTGCCGGAGGCCTTTCTCATCACCGATGAAATCCTGTCACGTGCGGCTCGCCTTGTGGATGGAATGCGTTTCTGGTCGGGACCCATCGCTCGCAATCTGCATGACTATGGGCTTTTCGCGGCGACCGAACGGGTGTTGATGACCGCAGTCAAAGCGGGCGGTGATCGTCAGGAAATGCACGAGGTGATTCGCGAGCACAGCCTGACGGCCTGGGCCGCACTCCAGGACGGGCGGCCGAATCCACTCTCCGATCTGTTGGCGGGCGACCAACGTGTCACTCGCTGGCTGCCGGCTGCGGACGTGCCTTCGATGATGGAGGCCGGCGAACACGTCGGTGACGCCACCGAACGGGCGCGGGCTATGGCTGCTCAAATACGCGCCGCCGTGGATTGACCGGGTTCTTTAAGCAGGGGAATCAGAACCGTTTTCAGTTGTGATCCCGTCAGCGGGCAACGATCGGCAGGTAGATCTGTTGAGGCGGACTCTCGCCTTCCCAATCGACTGTGTCCGACTTGGCCACGACTGTGCCATCGATGTCGATTGCAATGACGATGAAGCGATGCTTTCCATCCGGATCGACCGCCAGCTTGTAGCCGGTCTCTGATGTGGGCAACGAGGCTAGTTGCGTCCAACTGATGTCGCCGGGTTGACGGGCATGGATCAGGTAGTCGACAACTGGTGTGCCGGGTGGCTCGGACCATGTCAGCTGAAGGTCGGTCTGCGTGATGGCGTCAACGTCTAACAGCATACTTTCGACCGTGTCCGAGATGACAAGCGACGGCGGTGTATAGTTGCACCACTGACCGACGGTGGGGGTCATCGGCTCCGTATACCATAGATCAATGAACTCGTCCCACTTGCCCTCTTTTACATAGGCGAACGAACTGCCCAGGGTAACGGATGTTCCGGGCATCGGCGTCCAGATGGCCGACTCCCCTTCCATCTCGCGGTAGATGCTTGCCCGCCAGGCGACGCCCGGCCTTGTCGCACGATCCAGTGGGGCCAGGAGCGTGATGGTGTCATCGTAATCCCAGAATTCGTCGGGCTCAAGATAGGGGGCGCCGACCCGATAGGTGCTGCGGATTTGCTCCAATGCAACGATGAGATCGCCTGCGGCAGCGTGGACGCCGTGGGCATCGCCGGGGCCAAAGGCTCGTTGAAGATTGGCTGCGAACCTCTCCGCACCGATCATCTCATCGGGTGGGCCGAGGGCAAGGTTGCCTGCGCCGCATTGTGTCGTGTCTGCGAATCGGCTGTTGACCGATGACGTGCCGATCTTCTTCGCCTCCCCGGCCTCCACAGCCTGCATCAGTGTCATTGCCATTGTGTCGACGGCCCCGGCCACTGCGGTGATATCCGCGCTGCGTATGGCGAGGATGGCGTTGGGGTGCCGATCGTTGAGCGTTCGCTGGTAGATGTTAATGATGCCTTCGGCCATCTGCTCCGCGGAGCGTGCTGGGCTGAACTCTACAATGTAGCGCGAATAGGGCGCCACCAACCAGGCATAGTTGGGAGAGGCGACAAAGACCTTTGGCTGCACTGCGCACCTCATAAAGCACATCGAGATTGCCGGCGAAACATTGGTCGAAGAAGATCAGGTCGAACGGATCGGCGCCGTTGTCGGTGGCGGCGGCAAGGGCTCGACCCAGCTCGGGTGTACTCATGTAGCTACGGTTGGTGACGTCGGTGGGCGTGTGGTCCTTCTGTCGGGGCAGGGCGGGAATGCCCTGGTTGGCCGAGGCCGCCGCGATCGTTTCGCCTCCCTCGACGAACTCGGTCAACTCTGGCGCAAGGCCGACGCCGTGGCCGATAATCGAGGCAATGGTCACGTCGGCTTTCACTAGGCCTTTCGCATAGTCAAGGAAATCACTGAGGATCTCCGGATCGGATGTGTCCACTTCACTGCTGTTTAACGCTGCGAGAAACCCACTATCGACCGTGGCGACTCCGTTGGCGGCGGTCCAGACCTGCGTGTTTTCTTCGCCCAGCCGGTCGATCAGGGCAACGACGGTCAGGTTGGGGTTGTTGAGGGTGCCACGCACCAGCCGGCCTTGAATGATTCTTGCGTATGAATCCAGGTCGTTGTCAGCGCCGAAGTAGACGGCCAGCAGAATCGACCGAGGTGCGGTCGTCACCGCTGCAACGGAAACGTAATCGCTGACAAGGTCATTGGGTTGACCGTCGTGGGCAGGTGTGTAGGTTCGCACCCGCACATAGTAGGTGCGACCCGGATCGAGGCCATCGACTAAATAGCTGGATGCCTCTTTGTTTGCCGTCGTTCCATGAACGGTGTAAGGGCCATCGGCCTTTGTCGAGAATCCGATAGTGTAGTAGCCGCCGTCTCCCACATACTCGATGGGCGTCCAGCTTAGGGTCAGAGCCGAGCCTGTCATGGAATCCACAGTCAGGCCGCTTGGGGCAACGGTCTGTGTTGCCGACCAGCCGGGATCTAGTTGGTCCAGGCAGGTGCGTGATCGATTGCCCGAAGCCGAGAGTCTGTTATAATCTAGATCGACTTGCTGGAGCGTGTCGACAAGGTTGCAGATGCCGGGTCCAATCGGCCCCCCGATGGCATTGCGATCTACCAGTAGGCGGGTCAGGAACGGCAAGTCGGCGAGTGAAGATGGTAGTGTTCCCCCCAGGCCATTGTTGTTTAGAACCAGTTCGGTGACGTGGCCGCCGGCGCAGCCGACGCCATACCAGTCGCATGGCGAGATGGTCTCGTTCACCGTGAGCCAGTTTGAGTTGTCCAGCCATTTGGTGCCCTTGGTCTGCGTGAATAGACTGGCGAGGGCGAGGCATTCCGATGAGGGAATATTGGTTACGGCATCACAGTCCTCTATCGAATTTGAGGGGACGGCGCCTGCGGCGATGGCAGTCCCTACCTTTGAGGTCCGAACGCCTATAGCATCCACTGTGACGATGGCAAACAGGGCGCCGGTCAGCAGCAGCGGCAGCCCAAGCGCTGTCGCAAGTCGGGTCAACCCACCCCGCTTATGGCTTAGCACTGTGCGGCGGATTTTTTTGAATGGCTTCATAGGTACCCTCGCTATCATCTGTGTCTAACTTGAACTCGGCTTCAATCGTAGTGTACTGTTTGGCTCAGCCAATTTCTGGTAGAGATCGGCTCAAATCGGCTCAATTTCAAGTGGACTTCGCATGACACCGGCTCTTTCCATTCGTGACATGACGGAACGTCACCTGACCCGAGCGGTCAGTGATGCGTTCAAACAATACCATAACGTGTTGCTGCTTTCGAGGTCTCCTCTGGCCGATTCAACGCTGGTGACGCCAACGCTGGTCTGTGATGAGGTCTCGCCCACGGCGGATGAGCGGGGCAATGGTTTGCGACTCATCCTTCGTTGGGCCGTCGAATGTCTGGCCCCTGGACAGATTCTCTATCCCTTCGGGCAGGCGCGACCCTATGACGATCCGACCTGGATTCAGCCCGCATGGTGGCGCTACAATATCCTGCGCCATCGTTACATCGAGCCGCTTCATCCCGATGAGTTCGTTGAAGGAGGCCGCTACACAGAGACGCTGATGGCGCTGACCGGAATTCCCAGCCAGGACGCCTTTTTCGATGAGCGAAACCGTGCCATTCGGGACATCGGTCACTGGCTGCGTGGTCAGGCTGCCGCCGGTGCTGCTACGGCCACGATCCAGCGGCAGGCGCTGGATGCAGTCTACCAGCCGCTCGAAGCATTTCCGGTTGCCAAGCACATCCTCGGTATAGCCGCCACATTCACCGATGTCTTTCCCCGGTCGTTGCTGGCCGATATCGCCAAGTCAGAAGGTATCGCCGATGTCAATGATCCGATTGATCTGCTTGTGGCGCGGCGCTGCCTGCTGGTCGGTGATGACGGTGCTACGCTTTGGCTTTCGCCGCCGTTGCGAACCTATGTCACGCATCGACAGGAGAAGCATCGACGACGCATTCGGCATCTCGGCATCGGTTCATTCTATGTCGAGGCCGGCGAGCCCTTAAACGCCGCGTATCATCTTCGACAGGCGGGTGAGGCGGAGCGTGCAGCTGCACTGTTGCTCGGAACCGCTCAGGAACTGATCGCAGAGCTGGCATCTGATGAACTCTGCGATACCCTACTGCAATTTGACCGCGAGAGCGTCGAACCCGAAACCTGGTGTGAGATCCAACTGTTGTTGTGTGATCTCTATCTTGCCACCGGGCGCCATGAAAATGCGCTTGTCGCCGCACGTTCGGCGGCAACGGTTGCGCCGGATGATCTACGCCGTGGACGGATCTATCGGCGAATGGGCAAGATCTACGAGCAGCGCAACCAATTGCACGCTCTCACCTATTATGGACAGGCCACGGATTATTTCAGTAACGCCATTCCCATATCCGGCCAAGCGGTAGATGCCGGTGCGTTGACTGAGTTTGTTGAAATGCTCAAAGATCGGGCCTGGGTGCGAATTGAGCGACGTGAATGGCCGGAGGCGGAGGAAGATCTCCAACGCGCTCTGGCGTTGGCCATCCATCAACCGGAAGCTGAAGCCAGGATCCACGATGCCCTTGCCAGCTTGTACCGGCATCAGGAGCAATATGACATTGCCTTGCATCAAGCCCAGAGGGCGTTGATGTTACGAGAACAGGCGGGCAACCCGTTCGGCATTGCGAAATCGCTCAGCAACCTTGGCCTGATTTACGCCAACATGGGCGATACATCGAATGCCGTATCGGCGCACGCCGAGGCCGTGGATGCTTTCGATCGACTGGCCAACGGCGAGCATATGGCGGTGGCGCTGCTCAACATGGGCGCAGCCTATCATTTCGGCGGCGATCTCGAAAATGCGATCAATGCCTACAGCCGTTGCCTGAGGCTCTGCGAGGAAGGCGGTTGGACCCTGACCCAGTCGAGAAGCCACTCGAATCTGGTCGAGGCGCTGGCGGAGCGCGGCGAGCTTGAAGCGGCGGCGGGCCATTGGCGTCAAGGCCATAGCCTCAGTAGCGATGCCGGCCTAGAGGATGAGATCGCCTACTATGGGGAAATTCTGAGCCAGTTTCCTGCGTTGAGACTCCTGGTCGATGAGCCTGGCAGTGATAGAGCCATCGCAACAGATCAGCCGCCCGCACTTCAGGTTGGGACTGTGGCCGATTCTGTTGTTCATCTCGACCGTGAGTTGGAGATGGCGATCAACCATGTCGTGATCACCGGGCGGATTACGACGGCAGAATTGATCGATATGACAGGTGTCAGCAAGGCGACCGCCACCCGTAAGCTGGCGGTATTGGTTGAAAGCGGCCAGTTCCAGCGACACGGCAAAGGCCGCAGTACGTTTTACACACTGGCAGGATCAGGCGAGTAGCTGTCGGATAACCACATTTTCTCAATCGCCAAAACACTCGCCGACCATGCCAGGCATTGTAATCGGCGGAATACCAGTAGCCGCTCGGTTTTCGTGGAGATTACGGATTGACAGAAGCCGCCTCTGGTGCTACCCTTCGACCGTTACCGATGGTTCAACAATCGTCTGTTGAACCCACATCCTGAGAACCAATGAACAAGCAGAGTACTACCCAGAGTACGACTCAAACGGTTGCCGACAGCCAACCCGATCCAGACAGTACTGTGCCCTTATTCGCTTACGACAACGAGCGAACGGACCGGGCCCGACAATCCTGGAGCAGGCAATTGGTTGCCGGCAACAACAACGGCACATGCCGAATATACGCGATCTGTAACGCAGACAGTGCGAAGGTACCGGACCGGTTCAGAGTGCAGGCTAGCACGCCGCGGGGACCCATGTGGAGCAATGTTGCGTTCGGCCAGTTCGAGACTTCTCTGTCGTAGCGATTCCGACACGTCTGGAACTACCCGGACGTGACTACCTCTTCTTGACCCGCTTGCCTGCCCTTTCTCCGGCAGGCGTTTTTTTTCTCAGCGCTGCCCAAAATCGATGCACTGTCTGAATAGTGACGCTGATTGACCTCTAGTGGGCTCTAGTGGTCAATCATTGACATTCTTCTGCTGTCCGCGTTTATCTGCGTCCATCTGCAGCATTTTGCAGTGGACTCATCAAAAAGAAGGAGGGCGACATGGTCGACCCTATCAAGGTCAGCGATGCCCTGGCGCAAACGCATCATTTTGTAGAAAACAATGATTTTGAGGGCGCAGCGTCTTATCTGCGCGACCTGCATCCGGCGGATGCAGCCGAAGTGCTCTCCTTGCTGGAACCCGAAACTCAGGCATCGCTTGCTCCGCTCTTCGACCCTGAACAACTGGCGGACATTCTGGAGCAGCTTGATGAAGATGAGATGCTCGAACTTTCTGAGCACCTGGACACAGGTCGCTTGGCCGACGTGCTGGATGCCATGGAGCCGGACATGGCCGCCGATCTGTTGGGTGAGATGGACGATGACCAGGCTGTCAGCCAACTGCTTGAGGAGATGGAGGATAGCCACGAGGTTGAGCCGCTCTTGATCCACGATGAGGAGACGGCCGGCGGCATCATGAACTATCTGCCGCCCTGTCTACGTCGCTGGATGACCGTGGAAGAGGCGTTGCGTTTCATCAAGGAGCAGTATGCCGGCGAGAACGAACTCTACTATCTCTATGTGCTTGATCGCCACGGAGTGCTGATTGGCGTTGTCAATCTGCGCATGCTCATTCTGGCCGAGCCGCAGCAGACGGTTGAAGAGATCATGAATTCCGAAGTGATCTCGGTTGATGCCGGCACGGATCAGGAGGAAGTTGCACAGCTGTTGGCTCGCTACGATCTGTTGGCGATTCCGGTCGTGGACGACGGCCATCGACTCGTCGGTATCGTGACCGTGGACGACGTGGTGGACGTGCTTGAGGATGAGGCAACGGAAGACATCTATCGCCTGGCCCAGGTCAGCGAAGATGCCGAGATATTTAGCCCGATTCCACGGGCGATCCGCAACCGGCTTCCGTGGCTTTTCATCAACTTGGGCACGGCGCTACTGTCGGCAGCCGTCGTTACGTACTTCGCCGGGACCATTGCCGCCGCCGCCGTGCTAGCCGCGTTCATGCCGATTGTAGCGGCCCAGGGCGGCAACGCCGGCAACCAGACGATGACCATTATGGTGCGCTCGCTGGCTTTGGGCGAGATTGAGCTTCGTGATGCCTGGGCGGCATGGCGCCACGAGATCACCGTCGATCTGCTGCAGGGTCTGATTCTCGGCATCTCCATTGGCCTGCTCGCCTATCTGTGGCAGGGCAATGTGGCGCTGGGCATCATCATCGGCGTGTCGATGGTGCTCAACCTATTGATTGCGGCGACCATGGGCGTGCTTGTTCCGACCACGCTAAAGCGTGTCGGCGTCGACCCGGCGTTGGCTTCCGGCGTTTTTGTTACGGCCAGCACCGATATAATGGGCTTCGCCATCTTCCTTGGGCTGGCCACGTACTTTCTCGCCTGGTTGGTCTGAGAAGCCATAGCTGCGAGACGGGAAAAAGGGCGGCTTCCACGTGGAAGCCGCCCTTTTTCCCGTCTCGCTCTAACTTCGTAACTCTCGTTTTAGGATCTTGCCGGTTGCTGTCATGGGAAGAGCTTCACGAATTTCTACGATGCGTGGATACTTGTAGGCCGCCATGTTCTCCTTGGACCATTCAATGATCTCTTCGCCCGTGGCTGAGGCCCCGTCTTTGAGAATGACATAGGCCTTGATCTCTTCTCCGTGTTGGTCATCGCCGATGCCGACCACTGCCGCGAGACTGATGGCCGGGTGCGTCATCAGCACCTCTTCGATCTCGCGCGGATAGACATTGAAGCCGCCCCGAATGATCATGTCCTTAACCCGGTCAGTGATGTAGAGGTAGCCGTCCTCATCGAGATTCCCCAGATCTCCCGAGTGGAACCAACCACCGCGCATGGCCGAAGCCGTGGCGTCAGGTCGCTTGTAGTAGCCCTTCATAATATTGTGGCCGCGGATTAGGATCTCGCCCATCTCACCCACCGGGATATCTTCGTCGTTGACGTCCACAACACGAATGTCGACACCCCAAATAGGCAGACCCACTGAACCGGGCTTGGTCGGTCGATCTGGACGGCTGAACGTGGCGGCTGGACTTGTTTCGGAAAGGCCATATGCCTCCAGGATCTTGACCGTAAATTTCTCGGTGAAGTCCTTGATGACTTCGACCGGCAATGCCGAGCCGCCGGAAATGCCCATCACCATGTTGTCGGAAATCTTCCTCAGATCGTAGTCATTGGCTTGGGGATAATTGAGTATGGCCCAGAACATCGTGGGCACGCCGGCAAAGATGGTCACTTCATCGCGCTCCATAGTTGCAAGGGCATCACCCGGCGTGAAACGAGCCAGCAGTGAAAGCGTTGCGCCCTGATAGAAGCCGGCATTCATGTTCACGGTCTGGCCAAAAGAGTGAAATAAGGGCAGCGTAACCAGATGTCTATGATGATCGCGCCGGATCATCAGATTATCGGTGACCACGCGCGCGTTCATGACCATGTTGGAGTGACTCAATTCGGCGCCCTTGGGTTGCCCCGTGGTGCCGCTGGTGTAGAGGATCACGGCCGTGTCGGTCTCTTCTGTCATCACTGTGTTGTACGTGGGCGTCTGGTTGGCCATGAATTGTCCTAGCGTCATGGCCCCTGCAATCGGTGATGGCGCCGCTGGATCCGCCGTAATCAGTATGAAGTGTTCGCATGCATCGACCGCCTGGAAAGCCTCATGGCCGAATTGGCCCATAGGCAATTCAGGCGTTCCCTGGAAACAGAAAAACGCAGTGGCATCACTGTCTTCCAGATGATAGGCAATCTCACGGTCACGCAGCAGCACGTTCAGTGGTACAACCGTTGCGCCGGTCTTGAGGATGCCGTAGTAGATAATCGGAAAATAGGGGAGATTGGGGCACGTAAGCGCGACCTTGTCGCCCAGGCCAATGCCTCGTTCTGACAGGCCGTTGGCTACCTGATTGGCCGCGGCATTGACCGCTGCGTAGGGGAGCTTGGTCTCGTTGAAGATCACGGCGATACGATCGGGGACTTGGCGTGCACTTTCTTCGAGCATCACGGCTAGGTTGAGCATGCTGTTCCTCCTGATAGGCTGGATCGGATACGGGAAGACAACACTGCGTCCAATCGCTAGATCGGACAGACGGACGCCAAACGGGACGGTCGGTGCGTCCAGGCAGTGCGTGTCTGGGTACGCGGACGCAGACACTTCTTCTTTTACGATTTCACTAGACGGGTTTCGTGGGGCTGTGAGCGTGCCGTAGTATAGCTCAAGTGGGTGGAACCGTCGAGTAGCGTTAGTGTGAAGCTCCATTTTCGGGAATGGCAACGAAAAAAAATAGGTCCCGATGAAGAGAGGCAACATCGGGACCTATTCCGCCGACAAGGAGGTCTGTCGGCATTTGAACAACAGCGCACCGCTACTATAGGCCGGAAATATGAACCGAGGATTAAGATGGTTTAAGAGGGCGGTAAATATACGCTAGAATTTCACGCCACGCCTTTCGGTCTGGTTGACACGCAGCTCAAATACGTCCGGACGCGCATAGTGGCCGGCGACATCAAAGTCAAGGCGGCCACGCACCACTTCGCCCATATCGAGGTCAGCATAGAGAATGCCCTCTTCGCCATAGAGCGGTCCGGCGATGACCTCCCCCGTGGGCGAGACAATGGCGCTGCCGCCTCGACACATGACCTCGGGCGCATGGTCCAGTTCTTCGAGACAAGGCAGATCCGACGGATGCATCTCCTTGGTGACGAACTGATTGCAGCCGAGCACAAAACAGCGGCCCTCATTGGCGATGTGTCGAAGCGTGGCCTGCCACGTGTCGCGGGCATCGGCTGTGGGCGCTAGGTAGATGTCCACGCCTTTGCCGTACATGGCCATACGCGCCAACGGCATGTAGTTTTCCCAGCAGATGAGCCCGCCCACCGATCCAAACTCGCTCTCTACGACCGCCAGCGTGCTGCCGTCGCCTTCACCCCAGATCAAACGTTCGGATCCCGTCGGCTTGAGCTTGCGATGCTTGCCCAGCAACGTGCCGTCGGGACCAAAATAGAGCAGCGAGCAGTAGAGTGTGCCGCCGCTCAGATCGCCGTCCCGCTCGATAACGCCGATGGCGACCATCGCCCCTGCCTTCCTGGCCGCCTCGCCGATGGCATCGGTTGTCGCACTCGGCACGGTGACTGAGTTGGCCCAATATCGTTCCCATAACTGCCTGCCTTCTGGGCTGCGGCTGCCGACCACCATGCCAAACGAGAACCCGCGTGGATAGGCCGGAATGAACGCTTCGGGGAAAAGGATCAGCTTTGCCCCTTGATCTGCTGCCTCGAGGATCAGCCGGCAAGCCTTCTCTACGGTTGCCTCACGGTCGAAAAGAACCGGAGCCGCCTGGATAACGGCGACCCGTGCGGTTTTCTGATGGTTGCTCACTGTTTCACTCCTGTGCTGACTTGCGCTGTCGCCGATTGCCCCTGCGGTGTCGCCTCTACAATGTCGAGATGACCTCTCCAATCGCCATGCCGGAGAGCGCGGCCCCCTCGATACGAGGACCGCCGAAGGCGTCGCCTCCAAAAAAGAGCGGCGGGAGCCCTGTCGCCTGAAGGCGCCGGTTGGGATGAAGAACCAACGGCAACGCATAGCGCCAACGCTTGATCTGTATCGCCTTGATTCGACTGCCTGGCGTTATGTTGGCGTGTAAGGCTTCCTCAAACGTTGGCATGATGGCATCGTCAGGCTCGTCATAGAGCCGTTGGCTGAACGCCGGATCGGCATGGGCGGTCAAGACGGTCAGATCGGGCGAGATGCCTTTGCGACGATTGTCTGCGATCCAACTGATCGGCGCCTCAGGCCGCTGCTTAGCGCCCGGTTCCGGCAATGTACTCTCTCCGTCAATCACTGCTATTGCGCATAGGCATGACGCATACGCAATGCGTTCGAGCGAAGCACGATCCGCTGTCGACAACTGTGTGTTGCCGGCGTCAAGCAGCGCCAACGCTTGCGGAACCGGCGCTGTGAGCACAAGCTGGGCCGTCTGGTAAGCCTGTCCGTCACGGTCGACGACCTTCCATCCTTCATCTGCCTGAGCAATCGACGACACGGTGACGCCGGTTTGGATTTCGACGCTCCTGCGCTCCGTCAGTTGGGCGGCCAGATGCTTTGCCAGGGCGTTCATGCCGCCTCGAACGGCATAGCGTGGATGGCCGTCGGACGGTGTGGCATCTGCACTGCCATCGCCCCAGCCGGTGGACCATCGAAAGACGAGACCATCGCTCAGCCAGCGGTCAACATGCAGGGCGAATGCCTCGTCACGCACGGTGAAAAATTGCGCGCCGTGGTCGGCTCGACCGTTTTCAAGGCGGCGCGTGGCCAGGCGACCGCCGACGCTGCGTCCTTTGTCCAAAATCGTAATCTGTCGGTCCGCGGACAGTGTCGTGGCGGCCATGAGTCCGCTCATGCCTGCTCCGATGATAAGGATGTCACCTTGGGTGCTGGTCATTACGTTTGCTCTCTGAGAAGTTGTTTGACTGGGAAAAGGCTCGCTTCGGCATTCCGGGATTGAGCCAGAAAGTATAGCCAAATCGAAGTTTCTTCTGGCTCAATCCCGGAATGCCGATCTGTATGCCTAATCCATTGGCGTCAGTTCAGCGGGATGAACCACTTGTAAGTCCACGGGCCAATCACTCAAGATAAATATCATCCACGTAGATGATGCCTTGGGTATCCTTCGAGCCGGCGGCGTAGATCGCATAATGTTTGATAGAAGTCAGATCTGTCTTGTTTTCAGGTATAAGCCATTGGTCACTTGACAGGGAGACACAGTGAATTTCCGAACCAGGATCCGAAAAGTATGATTCAGGTATCCGATAGCCGGAAACCTGGTTATCTGACATGCCGATCTGAAGTTGGATGCCGAAATCTTCCGGTGCATTGAGCAGATCAGCACGCAACCAGAAGCAGATCCTTGTGTAACCGGACCAATCCAAACTTGTCGAGTTTGCTGCCCCGAAGCCAATATAGTTGAATTCCGGGTCCTCAGAAAAGATTCCAAAATCAAAGCTCAGTGCCTGTGAACCTTCCAATCCGTCGGGCGGCTCAATGAAACTCAAGACGCCCTTGTTGCCATTCCGAATGGCGGGCCCATTCACGATGAGATGCTCCAGGCTTCCCGATTCAAAATCTTCAATCGTCAGTTGCTCAGGCATTTGAGGCGTCAATTCGAACACTTCGGTGACCGCCGATGTCGGCTGAGGATCTACCGCTTCCGCAGCAGCCGTGGCGAGATCTCCGTCCACAGCAACGACGGTCTGGGTTGCCTGCACCTGTGCAAGCTGTGCCTCAGCCGTTGCGATGACCGAAGTCGCCTCGGCGTTAGGTGTAGGTGATGGCGTCTGTGTGGGGGTTGGTGCAGACAAAAGTACGGCATCAAGAACCTGAGCCGCCAGGGGTTGATCGGGCAGGAGGGTCAGCACAACGGACAGACTTGAGGGCTGCGGCGTGGAAGTCGGAGCCTCTACAGTGGGATCTGCTTTGACATTCAATACGTCGTTGAGGTTTGTGACCACCGTCGCCAGACTCTCTCGCTCTGCGACTGCCGTGCGCTGCGCGGCGACGGCTACCGTGGCGTTGGCTTCGGCCTGCTCACGCGCAGCAATGGCTTCGTCTTCTGCAAGCGACGCAGCCACAAGATCGGCCTCTGCCGTCATTCGCTGCACGCGCTCTGCGGCCTGCCAGGCAACGGCCTGATTGTAGTTTTCCGTGGCCACCCTGGCATTGTCACGGGCGAAGTAGCCGAACGCGCCGGCGGCAACCGCGGTCACACCGGCGAAGAGACTCACGATGATCAAGGCAGTGGCCCGACGACGCAACCGTGACGCGTCTTTGGCCTGTTCAGCTCGGCGGGCCTCGGCTTCCTCGGCGCGCAGCGCCTCTACCTCGCGGCGTGCATTGGCTTCAACGGCCACCGACTGTGCTCGCTCTAACTCGGCCCGCCGGCGTCGATCGCTCTCCTGAGCGAGGACCATCTCTTCGCTGGCTTTCAGGTACTCACTGAGCACGAGATCGGGGTTGTCGGCTACTTCAACCTTGGCCGCTTCCAACTGCGTGTCCGCCAGCAACAGATCTGTCGGCCGGCCGCGGCTGTCCCAGTCCCGGGCCGCACGCACAAACGGACTCTGTCGGTCGAGCCACTCCCGGTTGGCACGGCGGATTGGTTCGACGAAGCGATCGTGTACTAATTCGATCCAGGCGCCACCGGCACGCAGTTCCCTGCGCAGGAGGAAGTGATTGGCCAGCAATCGAACGACCTGATTGGGGATGCCCGCGGTCTCGTAGCGGCCCTGATAGACGCTGCCGCGTGTGCCGGCTTCGGTGATCAGGTTGACATCGAACCAGTTGCGTAGCTCGCCCTCCGTCGTTCTGACGGACGGATCGGCCAGCACTGCTTCGATGGCATCCTCGTAGAAGCCGGCCAGGGCACGGTCGACATCGCCGGCCTCTTCCAGATCGTCCATGGAAATGGGGCCCAGGGGGCGATCCTTGAGCTTCTCCCACAACTGATAGCAGACGACCTGAAGCTGCACCGGCTCCACATGCTGGCCGGGGACCGTCTCTTCTTGGCCCGGTCTGCGAACCTGGCGCAGGTCATCGACCAATTTTTCGGCCACGCCGGGAGCAAACGGACGCCCGCCCGCTTGATTGGCCGGACGCTGCACAGCCTCCATGGCCGCGTCCACGTCCATGCGGTCCATGTAGAAGCGGGCGCGCAGGCGGTCGGTCATGAGGTTGGCGTATGGGTCGAGCTGGGCCACGTAGTCCTCGCGCAGGGTCAGCATGACCCAGAGATTGGGATCGCCGTTCATCGCCTCTTCAAGCTGGCGAAAGAAATCCTCGCGTTCGTTCCAGCGACTGGGGTGGGCTGAAATGATCTCCTCAAATTGGTCGATGATCAGGGCGTAGCGCCGCCGCGGCTGGTCGACCGCCGGCTCCGGCACGATGGTCGCATCGTATACCCAGTGCTTGCCCTCCTTGAAGACCAGCCGGGCCAAAAAGTCGCTGATCGAAACCGAGGCCAGCCGAGACGGATCTTCGCCGTCATCGATGCTGGTCATCAGGTTGAAGGCGTAGATATTGTCGACCTTTTCGATGCCGGGCAGGAGTTCGCCGCTTACGCGGGCCACCGGCAACACGCCGAAGCTCTTCTCTTCACGCAGTTGCGGGATGATGCGCGTCTGCAGGAGCGAACTCTTGCCCGCGCCGGATTGGGCGTAGAAGAGCAACAGCCGCTCGGAGAGAAAACGAGCCGTCAGATCGCGCGCCTCTCGCTCGCGTCCAAAAAAGAGGTGACGCTGCTCATAGCTGAACGTGCGTGGCCCCACGTAGGGGTTGGCGATTGTGGTCTCTTCGGTCATTGCTGCTCCTACAATGGGTGACAAGGTGACAGGGTGACAAGGTGACAAGGTGATCACGGTGAATCCGCGCTCACCCTTCACCCTGTCACGCCCGTAACTCCCGTGCATACGCATGCATGTCGCCCCAAAAAATGTCAAAGCGAGCCTCACGGTCAAGGTACCCCTTCAGGTACTTCTCCTGTAGCTCGCGCTCTTCGGGCGGCAACTGCACGCTGCAGACCCCGCGCCGGTCTTTGTCACGCCCGGAGGAGCGGATCAGGCCGAAGTAGAGGGCGCGGAAGGCCCAGCTATCCAGCGTGAAGCCAAGCAGGACCACATCCTCGTAGAGCGCGCCGCGCACCAGCGCGGGCAACCGATCTGCCCCGTCCTTGCCCCGATCCTGGGCCAGGTTGACCAGCATCTCTAGATGGTCATCCTCGGTCAGGGCCAGCGAATTGGGGACCGGTTCGCCGGTGTCCGGATGGCTGTCCACGCCGCAGAGGTGATAGACCAGCGGCTCTTCCTTGCTCGGCGTATAGGTGCTGGGGATGGTCCACAGTTCCTGTTCAGGCGCTTCCACCGGGCCGCGCCAGCGGCAGATCTTGGTGACCGGGTTCTTGCCGGCCCGGCGCAGGGCGTCCTCCAGAAAGGTCGACGCGCTGATGGTCAGGTAGGTCTTGAAGGGCAGGTCGGCCAGCACGAGCAGGGGGTGGGCGCGTTCTTGATCGAAGCGAGGATAGCCGAGAAGATTGGCGAAGGCGGAGACGCCGACCCTGTCCACCTGTTCGGCGGCCTCGTCCAGCAGATCTTCGTCAACGCCGTCGTTGCGCGCCTCGCGATAAATGTAGTTCTTGACGCAATCGAGGTAGAAGACTTTGCACTCCAGATCGGAGGTGCGATTGGTGTGTCGATCATAGTTGGCGATCTGGGCCGAACGATGCGGCCTGGGGAAAGGGTAGCCGACTCGCTGCGCGTAGTAATCTCGAAAGCGCTCGAAGCCGAAGAGCACCAGGTCGAACATGGCGGTGTGGCTGATGATGGGCAGGGCATTGCCGGCGCGCACCTGCTGTGTGAATGTTCGTGGTTTGGCCGGAGCCGCGGCGGTGTCGTCTTCCCAGATTGGCATGGCGGTTGTCCTTATTGACTACAACTACAACTCCATCAATACCCGGAATCCACGTCCGCGTGAGCGGCTGTTGGCCTCGGCACGGCTGCGCTTGGCGGTGTGTAGGGTGGCCGGCTTGCTCCGATAGGAGCCGCCGCGATGAATGCGGTAGGCCTTGTCGCGGTGATCTCTGGCTTCGGGGTCCTCACGGCCATCGTCCGGTCTGTAGGGGTAAGGATATTGGCACGTCTGCAACTCGCCACCCCACAATGTCGAAGTCCACTCTTGCACGTTGCCCAGCAGATCGAGGTTGCCGTAGGGTCCGGCGCCTTCGGGGTAGGTCTCGACCGGCGTGGTTTCCCCACTGTCTGCGTTGCAACGTTGGTCGAACCATTCATCGCCCCAGGGATAGGGGCGGGCGTCGACGCTACGGGCCGCCTTCTCCCATTCGGCTTCGCTGGGCAGGCGATAGCGCCGGCCGGTCTGCTGGCTCAACCAGGCGCAGTAGGCCATGGCATCGTGCCAACTCACGTCGGTGACCGGGTGGTCCAGGCGATCTTCGGACGGGCGGCGCAGGAACCAGATCCTGGGGTGTGGGCTGATTCGGCGACTGGGCGATAAACTCGGCGTATTGGGCGACGGTGACCGGTGTTCGGCCCAAACGATAGGCCTGAGCCAGATCGACCAAATGGGCCGGTGTCTCGTGGTCGGACACGCCGGGACCGAGTTCGCTGCCCATGGTGAAAGGCCCGGCGTCGACCAGCAGCGTCTCCGGCTCCCACCCGCGGCGCTCGATGGTCGGTCGGGCATCGCCTTCGGGCAGCCGCAGGAGGCGGTTGTCCGGCGAGCGACTGAAGAGCACGGGGGTGGCCCATTCGCTGCCGCTCGTCTGGCCGAAGAGCGCCTTGCGCGCCTCGGTCAATGCTGCGTCGAGCGGGTCGCCATCTGCCAGGCGGCTGTAGAACGTGCTCGACAGGGTGATGGCCGCAGTGTCGCTGACCGGGAACTGCATGGCAATGACGGCCGGCGCCTTCTGTTGTACCAGATATTGGGCGACCCCGGCGAACAGATCGCTCTCTCCGCCCTGTGCACCGTCGCAGGCGTTGAGGAAGGCCAGGCGCAGCGATCCGTGATCGTGGAGCAAGGCGCCCAATTGTGCGGCGTCGATCTGGTGGGCGTTACGGTTTTCATCCTCAAAGACCAGACCGCCGGTCTCGGTGCCTTTTTCCGGATCATACCAGAAATAGCCGTGGCCGATAAAGTGCAGGATGTGGATGGGAGCGCCGCTCAGGCGCTCGTTCAGGCCGGCGTAGGTCGCAACGGGAAGCCGTTCCAACATGACCTGGCCCGCACTTTGCAGGTCAGCCAGTGCGTTCTGGAGCTGATGCCATTCTTGGTCGACGTTGAGCGGGGTCACATCCTGCGGGTCTGAAACCACGGCCAGAATGTGTAGCGGCGGCGCTACATCCAGCGGCTCCGGCGGTTCCGGCACTTCGATGTAGCGCACCAGCGGCGTGCTGCCCGACAAGGCGATGAAGCGATTCCACGTTTGCGAATAGAGATACTCCCAGGGAAGTGTGGCAAGTTCCGGCACGTCATCGGAGATGCGTAGACGAATGCGCAGCCCTTGCCCGTCGGCCTCGGCCCGGTCCAGGCTGCGCACAAGGGCCATGGCTACCGAATCCCGGAAGACCGCTTCGTAGAGTGCTGTGCCGAACTGACGAGCGTCGAATACTCGCCCGGCGTTCTGCAGGCCAGTCGGCGAGATATTCCGGAAGGGAAGGCTGGAATCGCCCAGCCATTCGTCAAGCTGATTGGCCGAAAAGGGGAGTTGGAATGGCGTCGACGCCTGTCCGGCGGGAGAGTCGAGCACGCGTGCTATGTACGAGTCGCTGCCGTCATGGATGAGAATGTCGAAGTTGCGATAGCGGCGATTAGGCATGGGCTGTTTCGATGGAATTGCGGCGGATTTGGGCGACTTCGCTTGGCCGTCGATGCGCCGACATTATATCCAAGGTTGTCGGCAAGGACAAGGGGCTGAAAATCGTCACAACAATTCTCAAGTTTGGAATCAGAAAACGTAACTGGGAACCATCGAGGAGGTCAACTCATTCGCTTGGACGGGTCTTTATCCTGAAGTAGGATGCGTCTCCATCAATCGATTTGGCACGATTGTGAAATGTGGAGCAATAGGCTACAATCCAACCATCTCCAATACTCAACATTGTTGACGGCTCGCCGGTTTGGCGCTCCTCAGTCTGGTCAACATGATATCCTATCGACGCGTCAACCCGCAGCCGACAGTGTCTGCCGGCTGCTAATCGAATAGAGAGGGTAAAAGATGCTTCACGAACCGGCGAAACAGAGTGGCGATGACCTGGCGTCATTGTACAAGAGCCGTCTCGGTGTGCGGATGTTTTGGATCTACGCCATCGTGTACGCGGGATTTGTCCTGATCAACGTGTTGTGGCCAAAAATGATGAGCACCATTATCTTTGCCGGTCTGAACCTGGCAGTTGTCTACGGGTTTGGGCTTATTGTCTTTGCCATGATCCTAGCGCTGATCTACAACTGGCTGTGTACTCGGAAGGAGAAGCAACTGTTTGCAGAGCAGGGAACGGAAGGTGTTGAATCATGACGGCCACTATTCAACCCTTAGCGATTATCATCTTTGCCGTGATTGTGGCCTTTGTCCTGGGCATTTCCTTCTATATGTCCAGCCGGGCGAAATCGGCCAGCGGCTACTATGCTGCCGGCGGCCAGATCCATTGGGGCGTCAACGGCATCTCGTTTGCCGGCGACTACCTGTCGGCAGCCTCTTTTCTCGGCATCGCCGGCATGATCGCCGTCGCCGGGTACGATGGCTTCCTCTATTCCATCGGCTACCTGGCCGGCTGGGTTGTGGCGCTTTTTGTCGTAGCCGAGCCGATGAAACGATTGGGTCGGTATACCTTTACCGACGCCCTTGATTCCCGCTTCGACTCGAAGGCGATTCAGTTGACTGCCGCCATCAGTACGCTGATTGTCTCGATCTTCTATCTGATTCCACAGATGGTGGGCGCCGGCGTGCTGGTGACGCCGTTGCTTGGGCTGCCGCATTACATGGGCGTTATCATGGTTGGCGTTATCGTGATTCTCATCGTCGCTACAGCCGGAATGACCTCAACGACATGGGTCCAGTTCCTAAAGGGGACGCTGCTCATCCTTTTCTCGCTCACCCTGGTCGTCGCCGTACTCATTCGCGGCCTGTCGACCGAACCCGACCAGGGCGGCAAGGTTCCGTTCTATGAGTACAAGACGCTGGCGGCGTCTGTTTCCGGCGGTGAGGTGACGCCCGATGACCCGGCATATACGGTGGTTGGCTATTCGCCCGACGGCCAGTTTGTTAAGATGGCCAACGATGAACAGCTCAACTGGTGGTATCTGCAATCCCTCGATGGCGACGCCGCGCTTCTTGAAACCCAATGGAAGACGACCGAGGCCAACGGTGGTGTCTGGATCAACGGCGCACCTGCCTCAGCCGAGAACCAGTTGCGGCAAGTCAGCAATCTGGAAGCCATTCAGGGCGAGTCCGGAGCCGCGGTCGATACCGGGAACATCGGCCTGGCCAAATTTCTGGCGGTCATGGGTGACGAGGAGACGGTGGTCAAACGCTGGAGCTCCTACAAGTTCATCGATGGCGAGGACAGTGTGGTCATCTACTATCCGGTTGTCACCAGTGGCGAACGCATCATGCGTCCCGGTCTGAAATTCCAAGTCGAAGGAACGTCGATGCAGAAGCTGAATTTCGTTTCGCTGATGCTGGCGCTCTTCTGCGGAACCGCGGCCTTGCCCCACATCCTTATTCGTTACTACACAGTTCCGACGCCGGCTGCCGCCAGAAAATCGACGATTGTGGCCATCGCCGCCATTGGTTTTTTCTACATCTTGACGCTCTACATGGGACTCGGCGCCATGGCGAACGCAGTGGTCAACCTCGAAAGCGACAACATGTCGGCCCCGCTGTTGGCCCGTTCCTTTGGCGTCCTGCTCTTCGCCTGCATCTCGGCTGTCGCCTTTGCCACCGTCTTGGGTACAGTGAGCGGATTGATCATCGCCGCGTCGGGCGCCGTGGCCCACGATTTGATGGATCGCTATCTCGATCTGAAAATGGACAATCGACAGTTGGTCGTGGCGGGCAAGGTTGCGGCCATCCTGGTCGGGCTGATCGCCATCATCCTCGGCATCGTCTTCAAGGGAGTGAACGTCTCCTTCCTGGTGGGGTGGGCCTTTGCGGTGGCGGCAGCAGCCAATCTTCCGGCCATCATCATGCTGCTCTTCTGGAAGCGGACGACCTCCCAGGGGATCGCCGCCTCCATCGTTGTCGGTATCACGGTCTCTCTGGGTATCATCCTGGTTTCACCCACCATGTATACCCGCTACGGATTGCCGGCTGAGAATGCGCTGATCGGTTTGGACAATCCCGGCATCGTCGCCATACCGCTCAGTTTTCTGACTTGCTACGTTGTTTCTTTGATGACCAACGGACATCAGAATCACGAGCAAGACGCCTAGCCAGATGGTGGTGACAGGCCTATCGGCTGATTATTGGGGCACTGTCAACGAAGGAGGGGTGGTGCAGAGACCCTGCACCACCCCTCTTTTCACGTGAAATTGTGATGTTTAACAAGATGCTGAACGCCTTGCATCGTGAAATCATGCGTCTCTACGAAATCAAATCTCATCCAGCCGCACAGGTCGATTTTCATCAAAGGATCGGCGTGCCGCCGCTGCCATGACCACCGGAATGCGGCCGTCGTCGCCGGTTACCGGTACGGGGGTGTCTGCAATTATGGCATCAACAAACGCCTGCAATTCGTTGACATAACTTTCTATGTAGCGCTCCATAAAGAAGTTGAGCGGAAGATCGCGTCGAATTTCACTGCCGGTGCTGATCACGGCGCTGTTGGGAAAGTTATTCTCGGTGCTGATGCTGCCCTTGGCACCCAGAACCTCCACCCGCTGATCGTAGCCGTAGACAGCCTCGCGGCAGTTGTCGATGGTGGCAATGGCGCCATTATCGAACTTGAGCGTGATCATGGCCGTGTCCAGGTCGCCCGCCTCGCCGATGGCCGGATCGACCATGACGCCGGCCGCGGTGTAGATCTCCTCCACCTCGCATCCCATCAGAAATCGAGCCATGTCGAAGTCATGGATCGTCATGTCCATGAAGATGCCGCCGGATGCCTCAATGTAGGAAAGGGGAGGGGGGGCAGGATCGCGACTGATGATGTGCATGAGTCGCGGCTGACCGATCTCACCCTCAGCAATGGCCTGGCGCACACGCATGAAATTGGCATCAAAGCGGCGATTGAAGCCGACTTGTAACTTAACGCCGGCCTGCTTGACCGCAGTCAGCGCGTGATCGATGACGGTCAGGTTATGGTCGATGGGCTTCTCACAAAAGATGTGCTTGCCGGCCGCAGCTGCCTCCATGATGATCGTGGCGTGGGTGTAGGTGGCTGAACAGATGAGGATGGCATCGACAGCCGGGCTGTCGAGCACCATGCGATAGTCCTTGACCGCGTAGTTAATGCGAAACTCGTCTGCCGCACGTTGAGCGGCGGTTTCATCAACATCGGCCACGAGCAGACAGCGGGCATTGGGAATCCGCGTGGCAATGTGTTCTGCATGTAGTCGACCAATGCGACCCGCGCCGATCAATCCTAGATTTAGTTGAGTTGACATAGTGTTGTCCTGTTTGGCGTTCGATTGCTACAACCCCAACGACCTTAGATATTCTCGATTTCGCCTCGCGCTGTCCAGTGGTCGACCCATTCCCGGCAGAATATCTTGCTCGACCGTGATGTAGCCGCTGTAGCCCTGCTCTCGTAGCCACGTTGCGATGGCGTCAAAATCGACGCAGCCCTCTCCCAGTTCGCAGAAGACGCCGTGTTCAACCGCTTCGAAATAGTCCCACTGGTTTTTGCTCGCCTCAGCCATTACCTTTGGGTGGCAGTCCTTGAAATGGACGTAGCAGATGCGATCAGCAAACTGCACCATGGCATTCATAACTCCGTCGCAGCTTCCCGCGCCAAAAGCGTAGTGGCCGGTATCGAAGACGAGTCCGACCGCTTCCGAATCGGTCAAGGCCAGTAGGCGCTCAATCTCGTTCGGGCGCTCGACGAATCCTGCGCAGTGGTGATGGATGCCGCATTGTAGACCTGTTTCCGACTGCACTGCCCGGGCTACACGGTTGACGCCTTCTGCAAAGATAGTCCACTCATCATCAGACAACGTCATCTCATCGGTTGCGCGCCCCGCATTCTCGGTTCGGATGGGAACCGTTGCGTTGTCATCGGCCAGTACGACAATCGGCTGAATCGACGCGCCAAGCCGATCCGAAAGACGGGCCAACTGGCGTGCGATCTTCAGCGCTTCTGTTTCGCCCGCGTCGTGTGCACTGGTCAGGCGAAACCGGATGCCGAGATACGCTCCGGTGATTGTGAGGTTACGTGACGAAAACGCGGCATATAGCTCATCAGGATCGGTGGGCATGAATCCCCAGTCGCCCAATTCGCAGCCGGTGTAACCGCTCTCGACCAGTTGATCCAGCATCAGATCGTAGGTGAAGCGATCTGCCTTGGTACTGCCAAATTCCAGCGTGCCCCACGAGCAGGGGGCGTTGCCTATCTGAATCCTGCCGGCTCTTCCATCGACTGGAACTGAGCCGGCGTCAACCTGTGCATTGCGAACCGGTGGTCCGATCGTCATTGATCTGCTCCTTCTGCGAACGAATAATTGACATCTTCCCATTTTTGGCTTGCCCACGACCGGATCATCGCCTGCTGGACTTGGGCAAGATACAGAGCCGCCCGGAAGCTCGGCTCTCGTTGGCGGTCGTCCACAATGGATCGTAGGAAATTGTATGCTTCGATAGTCTTCAGATCCTCATACCCGACGCCAATGCCGTCGCCCGGATTGAAACGTCCATGATCGCCATATTTTGGACCACCCAGCAGCGTGGTATAGCCGTCATGGGTCTCCTCGTCAGGCAGATAGACCTGAAGCTCATTCAGGCGTTCGAAGTTCCACTTGAGCGCGCCCTTGGTCCCGTTGACCTCAAAGGACATCTCACACTTGGGCCCGTAGATGGCGCGACACGCTTCGAACGAGCCCTGCGTACCATCTGTGAAGCGCACTAGCGCACCGACATAGTCTTCGTTGGTCACAGGCCCCGTCGGATCGTCTTTGTTGCCGAGCGAGAAGTGGGTGCCGCCCGGCTTGGGCAGGGGGCGCTCAGTGATGAATGTGTGTCGACTGCTGACCACGCTGCCGATAGGGCCAACCAACAGGTGCGCCATGTCGGTCACATGTGACATGATGTCGCCCAGCACGCCGAGGCCGCCCTGTTCGTACTGGAATCGCCAGGAGAGCAGGCCATATGGGTTGCTGCCGTACATGGAGAAGAAGCGTCCACGATAGTGGGTCAACGTGCCCAGCCTGCCTTCGTCGATGAGCTGCTTGGCGTACTGGACCATGGGCGCCCAGCGGTAGTTGAAGCCAACGAAGCTCTTGACGCCTGCCTGGCGTGCCAGATGCTCGATCTCAATGGTCTCCTCCGGCCTTGCCCCGACCGGCTTCTCGCAGAAGACATGCTTGCCCGCTGCCGTCGCCGCCTTGACCATCTCCAGATGCAAAAAATTGGGTGAGGCAATGTTTACCGCCTGCACGTCGGGGTGGTTGATGACGTCATGCCAGTCGGTCGTATACTCTTCAAAACCTAAGGCATTCTTGGCGCGAACCGCTCGCTCCTCCAGATCATCGGCGCAGATGACCAGCCGGGGGCGAATCCCGCTATCGTAGTAGCGGTCGGCAACAGCCCGGTATCCCCGGCTGTGCGCCGTTCCCATCCAGCCCATGCCGATGACGCCGATGCCGATGTTGTGGGTCATGTCTGTCGTGCCTTTCCAAAGAGTGGGGATGTAGGGTAGTGGGGTAGTGGGGATGTAGGGATGACGCCAACGACATTGGCCACCCCCTACTTCCCCACAACCCTACATCCCTACTGCCCCACCGTTTTCTCAAAACTGCCGACTCCAATCCCTCGGCCAGCGCTCCACGACCACCTTTGTCTGGGTGTAGAACTCGATGCCGTGGCGGGACTGAGCGTGAAGGTCGCCGAAGAAGCTCTCGTTCCAGCCGCTGAAGGGGAAGAAGGCCATGGGCGCGGCCACACCGATGTTGATGCCGACATTGCCCGCGTCCGCTTCATTGCGAAACTTGCGCGCCACAAAGCCGCTGCTGGTGAAGATGCAGGCCATGTTGCCGTATGCTCGTCCATTGACCAGGGCGATGGCATCGTCGACCGTCTCCGCGTGCATGAGGCTGAGCACCGGGCCGAAGATTTCGGTGGATGCAATCTCGCTGCGCGGGTCTACGTTGTCGAGAATGGTCGGGAAGACCCAGAAGCCGTCATCGTAGTCACCGACTGACTTGCCGCGACCGTCCACCAGGAGGTCGGCCCCTTGGCTCGCACCTTTCCCGATCAGGCCCTCGATGCGCGCCTTGCTCTCCGATGTGATGACCGGCCCCATCTGCACGCCTTCATCCAGGCCGAAGCCGACTTGGCGACTGGTGGCAACGTCGGCCATCATCTCGGTGAAGTCCCGCTTGGCTTCGCCCACTGTGATGGCGACCGAGGCAGCCAGGCAGCGCTGGCCCGCACAGCCGAAGGCCGAGTCGGCCATGATCTTGGCCGTCATCTCCATGTCGGCATCGGGCATGATGACCACTGGGTTCTTGGCCCCGCCCTGGCACTGTGCACGTTTGCCGTTGGCTGTGGCCCGTCCATAGACATATTTGGCCACGGGCGTTGAGCCGACGAAACTGATAGCGCGCACGCCCGGATGGTCGAGCAGGGCATCGACCGTCTCCTTACCGCCGTTGATCAACTGGACCACGCCGGGCGGGAAGCCGGCCTCATCCAGCAGTTGGAAGAGCCGTTGGCTCGAGGAAGAGACCTTTTCACTGGGCTTGAGAATGAAGCAGTTGCCGGAAGCCACCGCATAGGGCAAGAACCAGAGCGGAATCATGCCCGGAAAGTTGAACGGTGTGATGGCGGCCACCACACCCAGCGGCTGGCGAATCATGTGCTCATCGATGCCTTGGGCGATGTCCTCGTTGTTGTAGCCCTGCATCAGGATCGGCGCGCCGCAAGCGACCTCGACATTCTCGATGCCGCGCCGCATTTCGCCGATGCTCTCGGCCAACGTTTTGCCGCACTCGATGGTGATCAGCCTCGCAATTTCATCGAGATGCTCTTCCAGCAACATCTTGAAGCGGAAGAGATACTGAATGCGATCCACAACCGGCGTGTTCCGCCACTCCTGGAAAGCCGTCTGTCCCGTCTGTACTGCCAGATCAACCTCGCCGCCCGGCGACATGGGCACCGCTGCAATTGTCTCGGCCGAGGCCGGGTTGATCATGTCGATGAAGTCAGCTGCGCTGGAACGCTTCCACTCGCCGCCGATGAAGTTGAGTAGTTGTTTGTTGGTCAAGTTGAACCTCGATTCTCAAATGAAAGACCGAAGAACAAAGATCGAAGAACTATGTGATCATTTGGAGCTTGTTTCGAGACATGCCTGTTGCTCACGCCGATCTTTGTTCTTCGCTCTTCGCTCATTTCTCTCTTCTACAGAAAATACCGCTCCTTATCCCGCATCTCTTCCCACTCCTCGCGTGCGGCGTTGACCGAATCGTATTCGCTGACTTCGGCGATTGGGACATCCCACCAGGACTCGTAGCCGGGGACGCCTAGATAGCGGTCGTTCTCGACATAGATCACAGTGGTGCGCTCGATCCCCTTGGCTTCCTGGAGCGCCTCCACCACATCTTCGTAGCTTTTGCACTCAATGACGACGGCGCCCAGGCTGCGTGCGTTGGCCACCAGGTCGACGGGCAGCGTTTCCACGGCATCGTAGCCGCCGTCGTCGGTCGGCAGGACCCCTTCGTTGGGGAAGGCGTAGCGGGTGCCGAAGCCCTCCTGGCCCAGCGAGCGGGAGAGCGCGCCGATGCTGCGGAAGCCGTTGTTGTTCATGAGGATGATCGTCAGCTTCTGCTTCTCCTGGACCGAGGTGATGATCTCCTGGGCCATCATCAGATAGCTGCCGTCGCCCAGCATCACGTAGACCTCACGCTCCGGGTCGGCCATCTTCACGCCCAGGCCACCAGCGATCTCATAGCCCATGCAACTGTAGCCATATTCGAGGTGGAACTGTTTGGGATGGCGGCTGCGCCAGAGCTTGTGCATATCGCCGGGCAGGCTGCCGGCTGCACCGACCATGACCGCGTCGGGATCGCCGGTGTCGTTGACCGCGCCGATCAGCGCGCCCTGGAAGGGCAGGCCGCTTTCGGCGACCTTGATGGCATAGAGTCGGTCGACTTCACTTTCCCACTCGTCGTGCAGTCGACGGGCCTCGGCACTGTATGCTTCATCGATTACGAAGCCCTCCAGGGCCTTGGATAACTCGCCGAGCGTTGCCCGGGCATCGCCCACCAGCGGCAACGCCGAGTGCTTGTAGGCGTCGAATTCGGCCACGTTGACGTTGATGAACCGTACGTTTGGATGCTCGAATTGCGTCTTGCTGCTGGTCGTAAAGTCGCTGTAGCGCGTGCCGATGCCGATGATCAGGTCAGCGCGCTTGGCGACGATGTTGGCCGCAGAGGTGCCGGTTGCGCCCACGGCGCCCAGACAGAGCGGATGGTCGAAGTGCAGACTGCCCTTGCCGGCCATGGTCTCTCCAACCGGAATGCCGGTCTGGTCCACAAAGGCCGTTAGTGCGTCGTCGGCCTCGCTGTAGTGGACGCCGCCGCCGGCGATGATCATGGGCGAACTGGCGTTCTTGATCCACTCGACGGCCTGCGCAAGGCTGCCCTGATCCGGCCTGTTGCGGGGCACACGCCAGACGCGCTTCTGGAAAAGTTCGACGGGATAGTCGTAGGCCTCGACCTGGACATCCTGGGGCAAACAGAGCGTGACTGCGCCGGTGTCGGCCGGGCTGGTGAGGACACGCATGGCCTCCGGCAACGCCGTGATGATCTGCTCGGGCCGGTAGAAGCGGTCCCAGTAGCGGCTGACCGGCTTGAAGCTGTCATTGGCCGAGATGTCCTGGCTGTGCTCGAACTCGACCTGTTGCAGCAGGGGGGCCGTGTTGCGCCGTGCAAAGATGTCGCCGGGCAGCAACAGGACCGGTACCCGGTTGATGGTGGCCCCTGCTGCCGCGGTCACCATGTTGGTGGCGCCGGGGCCGATGGAACTGGTGCAGGCCAGCGTGCGCAGGCGATTGCTGTGCTTGGCAAAGGCCGCAGCAGTGTGGACCATGGCTTGCTCGTTGCGCGTCTGGTGGTAGCGGAAGGCAGGATACTGCTGGAGCGCCTGGCCCATTCCGGCCACATTGCCATGGCCAAAGATGCCGAAACAGCCGGCGAAGAACTTGTGCTGAATGCTGTCCCGCTCCGAATATTGGCTGTCAAGAAATCGGACAATGGCCTGGGCCATTGTCAAGCGTATTGTTGTGTTGTTGTCCATTCTTCCCCCTGTTTTCGTGACAAGGTGAGGGGGTGACAAGGTGAATTCTCAATACATAAAGCGATTCACCCACTCACCCACTCACATCTTCTCCTGATAGATCGCGGGCCGCTCCGGCTCGTCGACCGCCTGCGGCAGCCCGCTGCGCGCAGACTCGATGCAGGCTTCCGCGATCAGCATGGCGATGTAGCCGTCCCATGTCGACGGACCGGTCTGTTGCCCGGCAAGCAGATCCCTCACCCATGCTGCTGCTTCTTCAATGTAGGCGATCTCAAAGCGTTGTAGCCAGTCTTCTTCAATCGTCTGCGACAAAGCCCCGGATTGGCGCAACTGCATTTCTTGCAGGCCGCCGGCTGCAACTGACGCATTTTCCCCGACCACCTCCACGCGCACCTCATAGCCGTAGCCGGCATCGGCGTTCAGCTCGATGACTGCCAGCGCTCCGTGGTCAAAGACCATCTCGATGACGGCCAGCCGGCACGTATCGGGCGAAACCGGATCGGCGGGGATGTGGCGCGTGGAGACGTCGGTCACGCACCCGCCCAGCAGCCAGCGCGCCGAATGGATGTCATGGACCGCCGAGTTGATGATCACATCGTCAACGATGCGTGGCGACTCGCTGCCCAGATTGGTGTGGGTGCCGCGAAAAATAAAGTGGCTTGCCCAGGCGCCCCGATAACACAGCGTTGTGGATCTGACGATGCGACGGATCGTATTCGCGCATGAATCCGAGTTGTACCAGCCGTTTGCCTGCGGCCACCTCAGCTTTGACTACGTCTTCGGCATCCGCAACGCTAGTCGCCAACGGCTTCTCACACAACACCGGCTTGCCTGCATTGATGCAGGCAGTTGCCAGGCGGGCGTGGGTATGATCGGGCGATGCAATCACCAACGCGTTAACGCTTGGATCGCCAATGAGCTTGTCCGCGTCGGTGAAGACCCTGGCGCCGCCACACGCCTCAGCGACATCCATCGCGCGTGCTTCGTCTACGTCCATGATGCCGACCACCTGAGCGCCCGGAGTGCGCAATACCAGATTGCGCGCATGCCGCCCGCCCATGCCGCCAGTCCCGATCACGCCAACTTTCAAATAGTCTGTCACCCTGTCACCCCCTCACCCATTCATCATTCCTCACACTAACCCGCCCCGCTCCTCCACAAACGACATCACTTCCTCATACGTCGGCGTAAAATTCGCGCAGCCATGCTTGGTGACGACGATGGCTCCGCAGGCGTTGCCCAGCCGGGCTGATTTTCTCCACCCCCATTTTTTCGTGTAGCCATACAAAAACCCTGCCCCGAAGGCATCGCCTGCCCCCAAAATGTTATAGATTTCGACCGGATAGCCGGGGACTTCGATCTTCTCGCCCGTTGCAAGATGGACGCGTGCACCCAAGGCTCCGACCTTCTCGACCACGGCCTTGGGGCCGAGCGAGAGGATCTTGTCGATGGCGGCATTGACATCGCCGGTCACTTTGGTGTCCGAGACCTGCGAGTGAGTAAGGAGCATCTGGGCCGGGTCGGTGAGCATGGATGCGTTGATCTCGTCCTCTGTGCCGATGACGATGTCGACCAGCGGCATCACCGAGCGGATCACCACGCCGAAGGCCCGGGGATCGTGCCACTGGTCGGGGCGGAAGTCGATGTCGAGCACGACCTCTGTGCCGACCTGTTGCGCGTATTCGGCCGCAAACATGGTGGCGCTGCGGCTGGGTTCTTTGCAGAAGTTGGTGCCCGCAAATTGGAGCACCTTGGCGTCGGCTACGGGCGCAGCCAACACGTCATCGATGGTCAGCTCGATATCGGCGCAGTTTTCTCGATAGTAGACTAACGGGAACTTGTCCGGCGGCTCGATGCCAAGCACAACCGCGCTGGTGCGATGGCCCGGTTTGTCGACGCAGAACTCGGTGACCACACCTTCCTTGTTCAGAAAGTGCTTGATGAAATCGCCCACCGGGTCGACGCCGAAGCCGGTCAGCAGCGCCGACTTCAGTCCCAGCCGCCGTGCGCCCACACTGATATTGGTCGGCGAGCCGCCCACATACGCGGCGAAACTGTTGATCTCCTCAAATGGCGCCCCCACATCGTTGCTGTACAGGTCGATAGAAGAGCGTCCCATGTGGAGGGAGTCGTAGGTTCGGTTCATTGTGTGAATCTCCAGTTATGGGGATCGGGGATTGGTGGATTAGGGATTGGGTAATTCTTGACTGTCCAACCCGATCCCTAATCCCCGATCCCTATTCCCTAGTCCCCGATCCATCAATACAACGGCAATCGCTCATCCACTCCGCGATACGTCCCCTTGACCCAGGTCGCTTTCGGATCGTCCTGATTGGCCAGGCTTTGGGCGCTGCCGGCCAGGACGTTGAGGTAGTAGGTGGTGTAGCCGGGGGCGCTGGTGACCGGGTGGTAGCCTTCGGGCACGAGCACGGCGTCACCGTCGCGGGCGCAGACCAGCGCGTCGATGGGATAGCCGGCCTGGTGCAGCGGGGACCCTTCATCGGTGTAGACCCGCTGGTAGGCGTAACCTTCAGGCTTGTCGATTCGGTAGTAGTAGACCTCTTCCAGATCGGCCTCGATCAAATTGCCGTCGGCATCTTCGATGTGAATATCGTGCTTGTGGCCCGGATAGCTGCTCCAGTTTCCCGAGGGCGTATAGACCTCGACCAGCACCAGGCGGTGGACGGGCGAACCGGGCGGCAGCAGGTCGTTGATCTGGCGGCTGACGTTGTCGCCGCCACGAATGGCCACCGGCACATCCTCAGGCTTAATCAGCCATGGCTCGTGGTCCTCGTCAGTCGGCACCCAGGTCACGGCAAATTCGCCCCCAACCTCCGCCGTGATGGTGAACTCGGTGCGCCGCGGTAGGTAGAGCGCATGGGCTGCAGAGGTAAAGACGTTCTGGCGTCCGCCGATCCCATTCCAAGTTCCGCGTGACGACGTCACGCTGTAGGTCCCGGTCAGATTGACGATGGCCAGCTCGTTCTCGCCGCTCTCGAAGGACCAAGACTTGCCCGCAGCCAGGCGCCGTACCTGGAATGAGATGTAGTCCCAGCCGGCATTTTCCGGCGTGATGGAGAGAAGCAGGTCCCGGTCGCCAATGGCGCCGATTTCGAATGGATGGACGAGAATGTTTTCGCTTGTGTATTGCATGGACAGCTCTCCTATCTTTCTGGTTCCGACTTGTTCTAGTAATGCGAAAGGCTGCCTCGGGTTGACGCCGGCGAGAATTGTAGCTCGACATCGATGTCAAGCTACAAACTAGGCGTTCAAGGTGACAAGAAGGCTACCGCTCTCACGTCACCCCCTCACCCTGTCACCTTCTCACCCAAACCGCACTTCAGCTGTCGACCGTCTCACAACCAACTCGCCCGGTAGGATCATCTGTTCGCGCCGTGCCGTTGGATCTTTAGAACCGATGAGATCCAGAATCAGGCGCATGGCAGTCTCGCCCATTTGGCGACGAGGTTGTCTCAGCGACGTGAGCGGCGGTTCAAGGTAGGCCGCGAACTCGACATCATCAAATCCGGTGATGGCGATCTCGTCAGGGATGCGATAGCCTCTGTTGTGCAGCACCGTCAGCGCACCGGTCGCCATGGTATCGTTGTAGCAGCAGATGGCATCGGGCGGTCTCCCCCAGAGCCGATCTGCAGCGGGCAGGAGCATTTCTGCCCCTTCCACGCCGCCCTCAAATCGTCCGTTGCTGCCGATGACAAATAGCTCAGGCTTTAGCCCGGCACCGGCCAGCGTATCCTTCCACGCCTGGCGACGCTGGTTCAGTGTTTTGCCGCCGTTTGCATTGCCGATGTGGGCAATACGCTGATAGCCGCGGCCAATGAGGTGTTGTACGATCTTGCACATCCCACCATAGTCGTCGTGGAGGATGGCGTGCATGTTGTCGCCTTCGGCCTGGGTGTTGATCAGCACGATGGGAATGCCGGTCTCCTGCAGCAGCTCGGCATAGGGATTGCCGACCATGCTGGAGGCGACGATGATGCCGTCAACGTGCCGGCTCTGGAAGTGGCGTACAACTTCAAATTCGCGTTCGGGATTAAGGGTGGCCGTTGCCAGGAGGATACTGTAGTTGTTGCGCAGCGCCTCATGCTCCAGCCCTTCGGCCACTTCGCTGTTGAACGGATCGGCCAGATTGTTGATGACCAGGCCCACAGTGTAGCTGCGCTTTGACACGAGACCGCGCGCGATCATACTGGGTGAGTAACCGAGTTCTCTGGCGATTGTGTGAATCCGAGAACGGGTCTCTTCGGCCATTCGACCTTCGCCGCGCAGCGCGCGGCTCACGGTCGGGTGGGAGACGCCGGCAACTTGGGCTATGTCCTTGATGGAGACACGTTTTTTCGCCACGACACAGTCGCTTCAATGGTCAGGCTGGAGTTTAGGACGTATGGGTTTGGAGTGAGCTGAGCATACGTGTGCGCAAAGTGTAGCATGAAGCGTTTGCCACTGTCAATCGGATTTCAATAGCGAGTTTCTGATCGAGGCGCCGGATATCGGGAGCGTTGATGCAGGGAGCGCCTCAGAAGCGCCGGCCGCCGGCGCACCAACGACCGATCTCGGCCGCGTGCTCGGTTTCGATCTGCTGTTGCCCACCGGCTCGACGATTCAAATGGCGGCCGGCGACATGTTGCTGGTTGCCGCTACCCCGTATACGTTCGACGAAGAGGATGGGATGGCTGTCGTTCAATTCGCCGCTACACCATCAGAGCGGCTCTGATGGTAGTTGAAAAGGTCGCCCGCTACCGTTACTCGTCGTGATCGAACGCCTGGCCACGAATCTCGTCATAATCGCTGGTGTCGTCTGTGATGAAGTTGATGATTCGTTCGGCGAGTCGCAAGGGCGCTTCGATCATGGGGGAATGGCCGACTCCGGCCAGAATCTCCAGGTTGTTGGCTCCGGGAATGGCAATGAACGTGCGTGTGACGGCATCGCGCCCGACGATCATGTCCAAATCGCCCCAGATGAGCAGGACGGGGAGCGTCAGTTGCTGGACATCGGCGAAGCGGTTCCAGCGACCCAGTGCAACCGCTGTCTCGGTGAAGGCGGCCGGCGCCATGCCTTGCGCGTCGTCCAGAAGTTGGTCAAAGAATCGGCGATTGACAGCTGAGGTTTCGATATCGAATGACGCCATCAGCGAGGCTAGCGCCTGGCTGTGCAGCGCCCGGTCATCTTTCATATCGCTGAGTAGCGTAAGCGCCTCGACCGGCGTGTGCAGGCCTTCAGCAGGGGCTGGGCTGATAAGAATCAAATTGGCAACAACGGCCGGGTGAGCGAGTAACAGTTCGATGGCAATGGCCGCCGAGCTCGAATGGGCGACCAGGTCGAAGTCTCGCCATTCCAGCGCTTCGACCAAGGACCAGACATCCTCAGCCTGGCCCTCGATGCTTAAATCGCTCCCGGCCTTTTCACTCTCGCCACAGCCACGCAGGTCGGGCGCTACGGCGTAGATGTCATCAGGCAACACTTCGAAGAACCGTTGCCACCATCGGCTGCTTGCATGGCTGCCGTGCAGCAAGAGCATGGGCAGACCGGCTCGGTTGCCATGGGTCCGATAGTGAAAATGCATGCGATCTGTATTGAGTTCGGACACTGCTTGACTATCCTCACTTCCTGCCTGTCCGACCACCGGTCTACCGCGACATCCTGCGATTCTCTTCTGCTTCCTCTGGGAGAAAGATGAGCAGCAGGGCTGCAGCAGCGGCTCTTGCGTCACGGCCGTCAATAGCCGCGTCGACGCGGCCGACGTCGTCCTCATCGAAGATTAGCCCGCCTTGCATCACGACACCGTCTGCTTCCAGCCAGCCAAGCGTGCCGCCCTCGAAGAGGCCGTGGGAGTGAACGACGCCTTCCGAATCTACGACGCCAAGCTCGCGTTCGTCATGCTGCATGACGCGGTAGATGCGCCCCAGGGAATCGAACCGTCCGATGACGGTTGCGTTCTGTCCGGTGGATGAGAAGATTTGGCCGTCAGGGGTAACGTACCCGAGCTGCTGCTCACCATACGGTGTGAACTTATAGATGTTTGTGTCGGTCATACCGATTCTCCATCAGCCTGGGGCCATTGCGGCCCTTCTTGATAAATGGACGTCCCTACTGAAGTGCCAGGTACTGGCCGCAGCCGGACTGGTTGACCAAACTTCATGAGCACTATGCTTCGTGTAGCCATCAACAGCGAACAACCAATTCTATCTCACGTTCTTCGAATCGACAACGCGTCCATCACGTGTGTCATGATGGCTTCATTGCCGGCGGCCGTAATCGGCATGGAGAGGCTCTTGTAGTCCAACAATGCATCTTCGACTGGAAAGACCCGACCACCCTCATCTGTCCGCAAGAGAGCACCGGCCTCCTGAAGGATCACAGCCGCACCGGCAAGATCCCAGATTTTGGGGCTCGCCTCAATGCTCGCCAGGGCGGTCCCGTCAGCGACCTTTGCCAGATGATAGGCGGCGCTGCCCAGGATACGCGCCTTGAGCGGTGAGGCGAGGCGGTATCGATTGCTTGTGCGTGTGCAGGTTACAATCAGGTGTTCGCTCTCGGGCGTGGAGATGTCTGTACTGTGGATGGGTGTCCCGTTTCGGAAAGCGCCCAATCCCTCTGCAGCTCTGTACGTCTCATGCAGCAATGGAAAGGTCAACACGCCAACAACCGGACGCCTCTTGAAAAAGAGGCCGACGCTCACACCCCAGATCGGCAGACCGCGGGCGAAATTTGTGGTCCCGTCGATGGGATCCACGACCCAGACAAAGTCGTAGCTTGGATCGAAAAAGGTGCTCTGTTCCTCGCTCAATACACTGTGGTCCGGATAGGCGGCGGCAATCCGCTGGTTAATCAACCGATCAGATCGTTCATCAATCTCGGTGACGAGTGATCCGTCGAACTTGCGCTGGGCGGTCGCATTTCCGTAGTTATCGGCAGCCATCGCTGCAGCCTCTTCAGCCACGCCGACCGCAAATGCTTCGAATTCTCTCAGTTGCTTCTCAGTAAGTTCCGGACTCATCTCTGGCAGATCTCCTATCGTCTGTGGCTCTTCCGGTTTTCAAGTGGTTGACATTGTTTGAATGATGTATTCGACGATGCGAGCGGTCAGTTGATAGAGACGCCTTCGCACTTGGCCGATCCGCTCAAGGTTTGGCGGTGCGATCGGCGAATCACCGCTCTGATTGCCGATGAACAGCCCGCGATTCACCTCGATCATCATCATGGGAACGGTGCGACCGGGTGTGCCGATTCGCGAGTAATTGCGTATGACGTATCCGCCGCGAAAGGGCCAATTCAGCGCAACGACGGGCGGGTTGCGTCCCTCCGCAGGGCCGGGAACTAGGAGTTTCATGTCGCCGAAGAGTTCTGCGCCGGCCTCGGCTGCAAAGTGGAGCAGCTCTGGTGAGCATGAGGTCTCTCCGAGGTCCGGCATGGCTTCGCCGTTGCAATCGCCCACATTCGATATGCAGAGCAGGGGGCGGGGTCGTCCGGCGAACGCATACGCCGAAGGGCCGACCTGCGCCATACTGTGGCAGTCGAGCAACAATTTGGCTTCGCTCAAATGGATGTCCAATGCCGCGCACGCCCGCGAATGATAGTCACGATAGTATCGATCAAACAGAACTCGGCGAACGGAATTCGCAAGGGGTTCGCGATAGAGTTGGGCGCCGTAACTTGTCCGCATCTTAACGGCGCCATCCGGATTGTCGTCGAGCACCGGTAGGCGGTTGACATCGACCAGGGCTCGTGCAATGGTCGTTTCAATCGTGGAGAGCGTACCCAAGGTAACTCCGTCGGGTTTCCAAGGCAGCAAATCCGGATGAGAAAAATCATAGTGCAGATCGGCCCAGAGATCTGCGTCATTGTAGATCTCTCGTTCGCTGATCTGGAGTAGGCCCTCAACTTCAGTCGGCGCCTGAAGGCCTGCATGAGGGGAAAACTGGATCACGGGCAGGGGATTTGTTGTAGGCGGTGACGAAACGGACATATAGACTCGGTTCTACTTACGAACTTGACTGCGGACAAGCACTTAGGCTTTCGCAAACTAGTAACTATACGGGAGTTGGCAAAGCCTCAAGCCATTCCAGGCAAAGATTTCCTTGCAGCGGTTATTTATTTCTTTGGAATGGCCTTAGCCGAGCATCACACGTTCGTCCGCATAGTGGAGCAGCGTCGGTTGCTGGCGCTGGGCCAGCGCAACAACGATGGTCAATGGTCCCAGTCTGCCCCAGAACATTGTGAAGGCAATCGTCATGCGCCCAACACTGTCCATGTCGCTAGTGAAATCGAGCGAGTATCCGGCGTTCGCGAAGGCGCTGACAACCTCGAAGGCGACAGTGAAGATGGCCCCTTCATGGCGTAGAGAAAGAAAGAGTGTGACGATCACGACGAGAAGCGTACTCACCGTCATGATGGCGACGGCTTTGGCGATAGTCTCGAAGGGGAGCGTACGCTGAAAGGCAGTGGCCGAGTTCATACCGCGGGAGGTCGCGATCACAGATATCAGCAGAACGCCCAGCGTGCTCGTGCTGACCCCACCGGCCATGCTGGCCGGGGCTCCGCCTACAAACATCCAGATCATGATCATCATCTGCGTTGCTTCACTGAGCGTCTGTATCGGCAAGATGGTGAGACCGGCGGTACGGGCGGAAACGACCGTGAAGAAGCCGACGGCAAAACGTTGATCAAGACGTAGAGCCGGAAAGATCGTCCTGTGGAATTCGCCATCGGCCAGAAAAATCGCCATGCCGACAACGGTTAGACCAATTGTCATGGCCAATGTGATCTTCGTGTTCATGCTCAGGTTGCGATCAAGGCGAAAGGACCACATGTCATACATGACGGTGATGCCGAAGCCCCCGAGCAAGATCAGCGTACCCATGACAGCCAATGTGTACCAGTCTGCTCCGTAGCCGAAAAGCGCGCCCTGATCTGTGCCGGAATAGAGGTCAAAGCCGGCATTGCAGTAGCTGCTGATTGAGTGAAAGAGTGCGTACCAGATTGCCTGCAATTCGGGCATTGATGTGCGCCAGCGCAGCCAAAGCAACACGGCGCCGACGGCCTCCACGGCCAGTGTGATGCCGAGGACATAGAGTGCGAGCCTCAAGGCGCCGCTGACCTCCTGAGTGCCGATGGTCTGTTGGACCATGAAGCGATTCTGCAGGGTGATTCGACGGCCAATCAGTCGAAAGAACAGAACACTGAAGGCGATAAACCCGACCCCTCCCACCTGCAGCAAAAAGAGGATGACGAACTGCCCGAAGATCGAGAAATCGGTGGCCGTGTTGAGGACGGCCAGTCCGGTGACAGTCGTTGCACTGGTCGAAGTGAAGAGCGCATCTCCCCAAGTGATTGTATGGCCGGGGGCTGCGGACCAGGGCAGCTTCAACATGACCGTTCCCATGGCGATAATCAGGGCAAATCCAACGATTAGAACCCAGGGCCCTTTGAGGAAGGACCTCCGATCCCCGGCCTGTCGGCGTCCAGCCTTGGGCGAGGACGGTGAACCATTGTCGTCAACGAACCTAGATGAACTGCTTAGGCGTATCTTGGCAAGATATAGGGGCGAGGGTTCTTGCGGATTCGGCTCTTGCCTACCTGGATTTGATGGTTCGTCACTCATGGATATCCGCAGTGTGTTGTGGGCAAATAGGATCAACGGGTTGCCGAAAAAATGGCCCGAGTCTAGATTGAAGAAACCGAGGAAGTGTGGTACAAAATGGTAGACGAACATCAGCTCTTCAACACTAATTTTGGAATTCTAACACTCCTTCATTCAGATCGCATAGTTTATCGATCAAGCCACTCAGCAATACCCACAGGAGGGTGCACAGTGACATTTCTCCTTGGTCTTGTTGCCGGCCTAATCATTGGTTGGGTCGTCGAATGGATCATTGACTGGCAGTTCTGGCGCTCGGAAGCGGACGAATCCGTCACACGGGAACGCCAGTTGCGACAGGAACTTGGACAGGCGCAGGCTGAGATTTCTGCGCTCAAACAGCAGCTGACAGGCCCTGAGCCGTCCAGTTCAGGGAATCTTGAAGTAATCAATGGCATCGGTACTGAGTACGCGCAAAGCTTGCGTGATGCCGGTATCGTGACGTTGGCTGATCTTGCCGCTGCGACGCCGGAGCAACTACATCGGGCGCTCGGTGCTGAGGCATGGCAGGCTGCAAACACCGAAGCCTGGATTGCTGCTGCGCAATCGAAACTCAACCAACCTGAAAAAGGTGAATAGTTATGGCGCGCAATCGCACCTCTGGAGACGTGCGTCAGCATGATCTGCGGAAGTACACGGTTCTATTGATTTTCGCCGTTGTTCTCATCATCTTGTTTATCGTAAACGGCCTCCGAGGCGTTGAGCCTGTTGCTGAGATACAACTGGAATTGACGCCGGTTCCCACCTACACCGCAGCAGGCAATGTTGTTCGTCCTGTACTGATCTCCCCCGCGCCTGGTGATGAGATCAGAGCCGGCGTCGTGCTGCTGGTCGGTACGGGCGCGCCCGATGCGCCCATTCAGATTGTGGTTGATGGATCGATCGTTGCTGAAGCAACCAGTGATGCCGATGGAAATTGGCAAGCTGAAGTTGAGTTAATGACGCCCGGCGAAAACGAAGTCGTCGTCCAGGCGACAGATCTGGATACGAGCGAAGAGCCGATCCGTCTCGTGATCGCAGTTCCAGTGGTCGAAGTGCAGCCGCCATCACTCGATCTGTCAATCCTCGAAAGCGAGATCACAAGCGGAGAGATCGCACTTCAGGGAACCGGCGAACCAGGCACGGAGCTTCAGGTCCTGGTGAACGGTGAACTGGCCGAGACCGCTGTGGTGGATGAGAACGGCGAATGGACGGTCCAGACTGGGCTGGCCGAACCGGGCCAGTATGCGGTCAGCTTGAGTTCGCTCGACGAGAGCGGTTCTGTGGCTGCCATGGCCACGGCCGTCTCAGTCGATGTGCTTTCAGCTGAAGGGGATGTGGAAGAGACTGCCGAGCCGGCCATGGTGGAGACTGGTGCCGAAGAGACTAGTGCCGATGCGGGAGCAGTTGAGCCCACGGACCAGCCGGTGACTGTCGAGGTGCAGGACGCCGTTGTCCCCCCCGGGTTTGTCACGTTGAGCGGAACCGGCAGTCCTCAGGATGAAGTAACCATCAGCGTTGATGACACTGTGGTGGGTCGCGCTACCGTTGAGCCCGACAGCACATGGATGCTTGTCACGCGAATCGACGAACCTGGCGACTATATGATCAGCGCCGCTGACAGTGCCGGGATATCATCTGCCTCCGCAGTACTGACCGTGGCCGACGGTGCAAGCGCCTCAGTAGCCGTTTCAGCCGACCGTCCCTCTGAGGTTGCCATTGTTCCGGAAGACACAGAAAGCCGGCGAGATTCAGAATCCGATACGGATTTAGATAGCGAAGCGCCGTCCATTGACGGAGTCAACGTCGCCGGCAATGCTTCAGAGCCGCAGCCCTTTGTCGAGATTCGCGGCAGCGGCACGGCAGGAGACGAATTGAGCCTGTTGATCGATGAAGGTGTCGTTGGCCGAACCCTTGTTGACACGGACGCGACCTGGCAGTATGTTACTCGTTTGGCCCAGCCTGGTGAATATTCGATCATTGCTTCATCCCAGAACGGCGTGCGATCTGAGCCTTTTGTTCTGGTCTTGCCGCTCGTACAAGATGCGCCGCCGACCATTGTTGAAGAAGAGACTTCGACGCCCTCGGTTGCAGAATCAATCGAAGCGTCCGACATTGCAGCGACAGGCGACGATGCAGTCGACTCTGCAGACGTAGTGACATCCTCAGTTGATGCCGAGCTAGGGCAGAAGCCACAGCCAGTCGGATTTATCACGCTTAGCGGCTCCGGGCCTGCCAATCAAGTCATTCAGGTTCTGATCGACGAGTCTGTTGTTGGGCGCGTAACGAGTGATGCGAATGGCCGATGGGATCTGGTCACACGGTTGGACCTGCCGGGAACCGTCGCTGTCAGCGCCATTGACGAGGACGGGACACGTTCCTCACCGGTAGAGCTTGAGATTGTCGATGATGTCGAAGCTGCTGCAAACGGTGAAGCTGAGAACGGGGGTGACGCAGATGCTGCAGCACCGGTGACCGCAGCACCAACTGTTGAAACCCCAGTTGTGGAGGCAAACAACGAGGCCAACGAGACGCCCGTTGACGCCACAGATCGGAATAATGTTGTCGGCCTGGGGCCGGTGATCGAGGGTGACCTGCAGGTTGACCCTGACCTGAGCGCCACTCCATTGGCCGCCGGTTTTGTGACCCTGGCAGGGTTCGGTCCGGCCGATTCCGAAGTCCAGGTACTGATCGAGAAGGCGGCTGTTGGACGCGCCCAGACTGATGCTGAAGGTCGTTGGAGCTTCGTCACCCGGCTGAACCTCCCCGGAAGCTATGAGGTTGCCGTAGCGGATGACGACGGCATGTCATCAGAGCCGGTTGTGGTTGAAGTGGTCGAGAAGGTTATTCTTGCCACGGCAGTGCCTGCCACAACGCCAGACAGGGCGCTTGTCGTCGTCGCGCCTACCCCTCCCCTTCCAGGGGAGACGCCAGAGGCTCCTGAAGACGAGATTGGTGAAGAATCAGCAATACCGGCAAGTACGTCCACGGCGACGCTCGAAGCGCGCTTCGTACCCGTTGCAACAGCCACAGACGTCACACCCGAACTGTCCCCGGAATCGACGGCTACATCCACAAACACGCCGCTTCCCATGAGCACACCGGAATCGACGTCGACCGAGACGTTGACGCCAGTCGCGACCGCTACAGACGTGACGCCGGAGCCGACGGCGACAGAGACCAACACGCCGGAACCGACGTCAACACCAACGGATACCCCGGTGCCAACCGAGACGCCCACTGAGACACCTGAGCCGACGTCAACGTCCACCGACACGCCCGTTCCGACTGAGACGCCAACCGCTACCCCGGTTCCGCCGGTAATCGAATCCTTCTCGCTGGAGAAGGGGCTGGACGGCAATGTGGTTCAGCTTGAGGGCAGTGGAATCGCTGATTCCGTGTTGGAAATCCAACTCAACGCTTCGACTGTTGCGTCGACTACCGTCGATGCCGACAGCCGCTGGTCGATGGTCGTTCCCATTGAGGAGTCCGGTGAATATACGTTTGATGTGCAGACGCTGGACGCTGCCGGCGATCTACTGGCAAAGTCCGCGCCGGTCACGGTAAACGTGGTGCCGACGCCTACCGCCACGTCGACCGAGACGCCGACGGTTACGCCTGAGCCGACGTCGACCGAGACGTTGACGCCAGTCGCGACCGCCACAGACGTGACGCCGGAGCCGACGGCGACAGAGACCAATACACCGGAGCCGACTTCAACATCAACGGATACTCCGGTCCCGACAGAGACGCCTACGGAGACACCTGAACCGACATCGACGTCGACCGATACACCCGTGCCGACTGATACTGCCGTGCCCACTGAGACGCCGGAACCAACTGAAACGCCAACCGCAACGCCAATCCCGCCGGTAATCGAATCCTTCTCGCTGGAGAAGGGGCTGGACGGCAATGTGGTTCAGCTTGAGGGCAGTGGAATCGCTGATTCCGTGTTGGAAATCCAACTCAACGATTCGACTGTTGTGTCGACTACCGTCGATGCCGACAACCGCTGGTCGATGGTCGTTCCCATTGAGGAGTCCGGTGAATACACGTTTGATGTGCGGGCATTGGATGCGGACGGCGATCTGCTGGCAGAATCTGCCCCGGTCACAGTGAACGTGGTGCCGACGCCGACCTCCACGTCGACCGAGACGCCGACGGTTACGCCTGAGCCGACATCAACAGAAACGATTACGCCAATTGCCACGGCTACTGACGTAACGCCGGAGCCGACGGCAACCTCTACCGAGACTCCAGTTCCGACTTCAACATCTACGGATACTCCGGTCCCGACAGAGACGCCGACAGAGAAACCGACCAACACGCCGGTACCGACATCTACGGCAACGCCGATCGCGCCTGCCATCGACCCGTCTTCCCTGGCTGCGGATTTCGGTGATGAGATTACAAGTATCACCGGAGCCGGCGAACCTGGAACCATGATCGAATTGTTGGTCAACGGACGGCCGGCGGGCACGACTGACGTAAACGAGACCGGTAAGTGGACCTTGGATCTGGCGCTGGACGATCCGGGTGAGTACATTCTGGAAGTGCGGCCGGCCCAGGAAGACGATGTAGTACGTGGCGTCATCCTGGTTCCGACGCCAACTGCCCTGCCGACGAGTACGCCGACTGAGACGCCTGAGCCCACAAACACGGTGAAGCCAACATCGACATCGACTGAGACGCCGACGCCGGAACCCACCGCAACGGATACACCCACCGCAACGGCTACGCCGTTGCCGCCGTCAATCGATCCCGAATCGATTCCGGCGGAGATGCTTCCCGGATCCATACCGCTGAGTGGCTTTGGGGAGCCTATGACATCGGTTGATCTGCTTGTCAACGGCATCGTGGCCACAACGGTCGACGTAGGCGAAGAGGGTGAGTGGGAGGCGGAAGTGACGCTGGACGAGTCAGGCATCTATGCGTTGAATGTCCAGGCGGATCGCGGCGACGGCACAATTGTAACCGGAGCGCAGGCGCTCATCGCTCGTATCGCCGCACCGACTGATACGCCGGAACCAACCAGCACGTCGACTGATACACCGGAGCCGACGGCAACGGCGACAGACGTTCCGACCGACACACCTGAACCGACCAGCATCACGATACACCGGAGCCGACGCCCCATCACGTCACGGAGCCGACGGCAACGGCGACAGACGTTCCGACCGACACACCTGAAGCCGACCAGCACGTCGACCGATACACCGGAGCCGACGGCAACGGCGACAGACGTTCCGACTGATACGCCGGAACCGACCAGCACGTCGACTGATACACCGGAGCCGACGGCAACGGCGACAGACGTTCCGACCGACACACCTGAACCGACCAGCACATCGACCGATACACCGGAACCGACCAGCACATCAACCGATACACCGGAGCCGACGGCAACGGCGACAGACGTTCCGACTGATACACCGGAGCCGACCAGCACGTCGACTGATACACCGGAGCCGACGGCAACGGCGACAGACGTTCCGACTGATACGCCGGAGCCGACCAGCACGTCGACTGATACACCGGAGCCGACGGCAACGGCGACAGACGTTCCGACCGATACACCTGAACCGACCAGCACATCAACCGATACACCGGAGCCGACCAGCACGTCGACTGATACACCGGAGCCGACGGCAACGGCGACAGACGTTCCGACTGATACACCGGAGCCGACCAGCACGTCGACTGATACACCGGAGCCGACGGCAACGGCGACAGACGTTCCGACCGATACGCCGGAACCAACCAGTACGCCGATTGATACGCCGGAGCCGACTCGTACAGCCATGCCTCTTATCTTAAACGCGTCGGTTATTGAGGGTATGGCAGGCACGAGAGGTTTGAGCGGAAGTGGAGAGCCCGGCACGGTTGTTGAGATTGTCGCAAATAGTCGTGTAATCGGTGAAGCCACCGTGGACGAGGACGGGAACTGGGCGTACGACGCCAATCTCACCCAGCCCGGCATTTATGCTTTGGGCGCTCGCATACTGAATCCAGATGGATCGATCCGAAGCATTGCAGTCCCAGTATTTCTGACGGTTCCTGCGACATCAACGCCTGAGCCGACAAGCACAGCGACTAGCACGCCCGAACCGACGGCCACGTCAACCGCAACGGACGTCCCGACCAATACACCGGTGCCGACCAGCACACCGACCAATACGCCAGAGCCACCGGCCACATTCACGAAGACGCCGGTGCCGACGGCCACATTCACGACACGACAGACGCCGGTGCCGACGGCCACACCGACCAATACACCGGTGCCGACCAGCACACCGACCAATACGCCAGAGCCAACGGCCACATTCACGAAGACACCGGTGCCGACCAGCACACCGACCAATACGCCAGCAGCCAACGGCCACATTCACGAAGACGCCGGTGCCGACGGCCACACCGACCAATACACCGGTGCCGACCAGCACACCGACCAATACGCCAGAGCCAACGGCCACATTCACGAAGACGCCGGTGCCGACGGCCACACCGACCAATACACCGGTGCCGACCAGCACACCGACCAATACGCCAGAGCCAACGGCCACATTCACGAAGACGCCGGTGCCGACGGCCACACCGACCAATACACCGGTGCCGACCAGCACACCGACCAATACGCCAGAACCAACGGCAACATTCACGAAGACGCCGGTGCCGACTGCGACCGCAACGGCCAGGCCGACGAGCACACCCCGACCCACAGCCACATACACGCCGCGTCCTGCACCTCTGACCATGGTCTTGCCGGGCGCTACCTCTGCTGGAGATATCAATCTTCGCGGCACAGGTCAGCCTGGTGAGCGCGTGGAGATTTTTGCGAACAATCAGTCCGTCGGCTCGACACGGATTGGACGAGATGGCAAGTGGCGTTTCAGTATCCAATTGTCCGACCCAGGGATCTACGCCATCGGTGCCACGTGCGCTTGACAGCAACGGCGAGATCATCAATGTTGCCATGCCGGCCTTTCTGTTGGTGAACGAACCGATCTCGATAGCAACACCTGAACCGACCGCTACGGAAGACCAAACCTCCATGGCAGAAGAAGTGGTTGAAGAAGCCACCGAGATGCCGATTGAGGAGCCTACCGACGTTCCGCCCGCAGCAGCGGCGCCGGATGCTCTGCCACCGACCGGCGTGTCGAATCTGACGCTGAGTTTGCCCTCCTTTGGCACTGCCGGGGGCGTGCTGCTGCTCCTTGCAGGCTATGTTAGCATTGGTCGCTTGCGACGACGCAAGTAAACAGACGTAGACAAAAAAGGGGGGCAGGGTGATGATCATCACCCTGCCCCCCCTTTTTTTGCGTTTGAGCACCGCTAGTACAGATCGTCGGTCAATCCCACTTCAAGGTCGTCAAGTACATAGTGACGGGCGGTCGTTTCAAGCCGTTTGTGTCCGAGCGCTTTCTGGGCCTTGCGGATGTCTATGCGGGCAAGCTGTGTCCCGACAAAGCGACGGAAATCATGCGGCTTCACATCAACCAGGCCTGCTTCGATGCTATATTTGCGGACGATACGCCAGACGGCCACCGCAGAGAGGGGGCGTGCTGTAGGCCGCGCCCCGCGACCATCAAAGGCTGTGAAGACAAAGTCGCTCGGCAACGGACGTTCGTCCACCCATGCGCGTATCTCTGCATACGCTCGACTGCTTAGCGGGGCATCTCGGAACTCGACGTCGTTCTTGCCGCGGACAGTGATCAAGTATCCGCCGGCTTGGCGGCGAATGTGGCTAAACTTCAGCGACGCCAATTCACTGACGCGTAGGCCGCTTCCGGCCAGCGTAGCCAGCAGGGCGGCATCGCGCAGGCCAATCGGGGTCGATGCATCAGGCGCTTCGCATAGTCGTCTCATATCCTCTGGTTCAATACGTACGCGTGCGTTGTCCTTTGTGCGTTCTTTAAGGGCGACAGTCTTGACGCCTGCAATCTGGCTGAACTCGCTCGCCACCTCATAGTGCAGATATCCCTGGACGGCCGCCTCTTTGATCAGTCGCTTGATTGCGCTGAGCATGCGGTTGATTGTGTTCGGGCTCATCTCGGTCTCGCTGGCAAGATGTGTGCGCCAACGCGCCAGCGTAGCGGGGCGCACCGCGTTGTCAAACGAGCCGGCGTAGTGCAAATAGGCGCGAAAGTCGCGTTCGTACATGGCGATGCTGGAGGGGGCCAGCTGACCTGCCAGCAGGGCGGTGTCGAAGGGGACAATCTGTTTGTTGACGTCGATAACCGTCGTGGCGACCAAGTCTGCGCCTGTTTCTGCGACCGGTTCGGTCGCAACGCTGATAGGGTTTGCTTTAGCAATCGGCATATCATTTTCTCCATTTTTAATTAAGCTAATTGTAACAGGTCGGGAATCCGAATGTCAATAGCGATTGATAAATTGACATAATTCGGAAAAGGGAGGGGGAGAGCAACGAAGTGAAGTAAACGGAACAGATTGATCGGGAGTGCCAAGTAGGCTGGGAGACATCACGGCCAGCAAAGTCTTAGACCAGCGTGGAACTGCCTGGGCAACCCTGGCATTGGTGCCATAGGCTTGGCGAAAGATCAAACTGGTCGCCGAAATGATCGCCGACTTGAGTGGCGAAGCGTTAGAGAACTCATGCACGGTTGCCCCAACTGTGGGCACCTGAATCACATGCAATTATTATGCGAATGTAAGTTGATTTTAGCTATAGAGTAATAAAAGAGAACTTTAATCGCGCTATTAATTCGTATCAAACTGCGTGTAGTGATAGAGCCTCGGTAGAAGGGCGCCAGGTATGCAGCCATCAGAGTAGACATCGCCGTCACCTGAGACACCATCTGTCATTCCGAGTGGGTCCGTGCATTCATATCCAAACCAGAACCTCTCCAGCGAGGAATCTTGCGCTGCCAAGCAATACTGTTGGGCGAACACGAGATTCCTCATATCGCTTTGACCGCTGCTCCAATTCCAAGTACACTGATCTAGGAAAGCAACAATGATCCTCACCGTCGCCAGGACGCACCATGGACATTGAATACCTCGACTTCGAACTGGAGATCGGCTCAGGCAACAACGTAACCTTTCCACTCTCCATTGCCAGTTCGCCCGCCGGTACTATGCGAAGCGAATTGAACTTCCCGCTGGGCGAATTCGAACTATCCAATCGCCTGCCTTCATTGCAATACGCCCTACTGCGCTCCGACGGCTCGCGCCGTACCGTGCTGACCGACGGTCCAGTAGGCTACGACATAAATGTCGTGCTACAAAAGGAGAACCAACCCACCCATGACCGCACCCCAAGGACTCTCCCGCAATCTGACGGAGACCGGCGACCGTGACTTCGCTGTCTACATGCGCCGCTCATTTGCCAAGGCCATGGGCTATACCGGCGATTCGCTGGGCAAACCCATCGTCGGCATCCTCAACAACTACAGCGAACTGAACAACTGCCACCGTGGCCTGAAGGAAGTGTCGGAGGCCGTCAAGCGCGGCGTCTATCAGGCCGGCGGGCTGCCGCTGGAGTTCCCCACCATCTCGCTGGGCGAGATCTTCCTCTCGCCCACCAGCATGATGTACCGCAACCTCATGTCCATGGATGTGGAGGCCATGCTTACGGCCCAACCGTTGGACGCGGTCGTGCTGCTGGGCGGCTGCGACAAGACACTGCCCGCCATGCTCATGGGCGCGGCCAGCGCCAACATCCCGGCCATCGTGGTGGCTGCCGGCCCCATGCTGACCGGCAGCTTTCAGGGCGAACGCCTGGGCGCCTGCACAGACTGCCGTCGCTTCTGGGCGACCTATCGCCGTGGCGAGATCGACCGCAGACGTCATCGACCAGGTCGAAGATCAGTTGGCGCCGACTGTGGGCACCTGCGGCGTCATGGGCACGGCCAGCACCATGGCCTGCCTGACCGAGGCGCTAGGGATGATGTTGCCCGGCGGCGCGGCCGTGCCGGCAGTGCATGCCGAGCGCTTGCGCCACGGCGAACGTCCGGGCATTGCAGCGGTGGAAATTGCCTATGCGAAGCGAACGCCGGCTCAGATCATGACGCAGACGGCCTTCGAAAATGCCCTGCGCGTGCTGCATGCCATCGGCGGATCGACCAACGCCATCATTCACCTGACCGCCATCGCCGGCAGGCTGGGCATCCGCTTGCACCTGGATCAGCTCGATCGCCTGGGCAACGAGACGCCCGTGCTGGTGGCCCTCAAGCCATCGGGCCGAGTACTACATGGAGGACTTCTACCGGGCCGGCGGTCTGCCCGTGGTGCTGCAACAGCTGAAGCCGCAGCTCAACCTGGACACGATGACCGTCACCGGCGAGACGCTGGCCGATCTGCTGGCGGATGACAAGCCCTGGCCGGATTGGCAGTCGGTCATCCATCGAGCCGACGCGCCGCTGCGTCCGAATGGCGCTCAGGTGGTTCTCTACGGCAATCTTGCGCCCGATGGAGCCATCCTCAAACGCTCTGCGGCCAGCCCCCACCTGCTGAACACCACCGGACGCGCCGTTGTTTTTTCGTCGCTCGAAGATATGGCTATGCGAATTGACGATCCGGACCTGGATGTTCTGCCCGATGACTTCCTGGTGCTGCAGAACGCCGGTCCCATCGGCGCGCCGGGCATGCCGGAGGCCGGCTATCTGCCCATCCCCCGCAAGCTGACCGGCGTCAAGGACATGGTGCGCATCTCCGACGCACGCATGAGCGGCACAGCCTTCGGCACCATCGTGCTGCACGTCGCGCCCGAGGCGGCCATCGGCGGTCCGCTGGGGTTGATTCGCCACGGCGACCGCATCGAGCTGAGCGTGGATCGGCGTGAGCTCAATCTCCTGGTCGATGAGGACGAGCTTGGCTCGACGCCGTGCCGAGTGGGCCTCCCCCGTCCCCCCTGCCCCGCGCGGCTATGACCGGCTCTTTCAGCAGTCGGTCATGCAGGCCAACCTGGGCATGGACTTCGATTTTCTTCAGCATGAAGAGCTACAAGAGTAGAACAAATGCTCTACTAATCACAACTGGACCCGGCTTCAACAAGCTCAGCCTGCGCAGGCTGAGCTTGTCGAAGCCGGGTCTCACATCTTGGAAGGAAAGCCATGAAAGAGGTTCAATGGGAACGGATGTTCCCCGATCAACTTGAGGCGGCCATTTCTGCCTGCCCTGTCGTCTACTTCGCCTATGGACTATGCGAACCGCATGGGCCGCAGAACGCAGTGGGGCTGGATGCGATCAAGGCCCATGCCATCTGCTGTCGTGCAGCACGTGCCCATGGCGGCATCGTGGCCCCGCCCGACTACTGGCACATTCACGAGATCGGACTCTACGCGTCCTGGGCCGCTGAGATGGTTGGCGAAGCACGGCCCTGGCTGACGGCCGTGCCGCCCTGGATCCACTTCAAGAATATCTGCTACCACCTGCGTGCAGCCGATGCACTCGGCTTCCATGCCGCCATCTCTGGTGACCGGCCACTACGGTCCCAACTGGCAGGATCTCAAGACGCTGCTCGAACATCCTGCAGCCACACATGGCCATGCGACTCTACGGTCTGCCGGACTTCGAGGCCAACTCACCCGGTTTTGACAACGACGGCCAGTCAACCGGCGATCACGCAGGCAAGGTAGAGACTTCGCTGCTCTGGGCCGTGGAACCTGACTGTGTCGATGTCTCCCGTTTCCCGCCCGAGGATGCAGACGGGCCACATTTCGCCATGGGCGAGGATGCCCGCCTGGCCGATCGCCGCGTGGGTGAGCGCATGGTGGATGATGAGGTGCGTTGGCTTGGCGAAAAGGCCAGCGCGTTGCTGGCTGAGTTTGAGGCCCAGGTTGAGCGGACAAGATGGGCGTCGTACGGCCGCTCACCTTCATGGATATCGAATCGATCTGGGCAAGCGAAGTGCTACCGCATCTGTCCGGGTTCCAGTCGATGCAGTATCAGGATCGGACGCCGCCCCCCGATGGTTCTCGCTGGTCGTTTAACCATCCGATCCCTGAACTCGAAACCATCAAAGACTCTACTGCAAAAACAAAAGATCAGCCACAGATAGCCACGGATGGAGTTGGATAACCACAGATATTATCTGAACCCAGAGGAGTGACTCAGAGTTCATCTGTGAATATCAGTTGTTTATCTGTGGGCTATCTGTGGCAAATTCGCCATTTTGCAGTAGAGTCATCAAATAAAAAGACCGGGTGAATCGGGAAGGGCCTTCGCTTACCTCACTCTCTTATTGCATCCGGATCCGACTTCCAGATTCGATAGGAGTAGATCATGGTCACCGCTGTCGTGCCCAAGGCACCGATCAGAATTGCGCCGACTATCCACTGTGGCGTAAAGATGCCGCAGAGAATGATCACCGCGCCGCTCAACATGAAGAGTCGTCCACCCAGCCGGTGGGTCTTGTTCCACGCCAGATCACTCGTGAGCGTCCACGGCGTGCGGATGCCAAACATGTAGTTGCTGCGCACCTTGCCCAGGTAGTTGCCCAGAACGATGAAGAGCAGACCGGTACCCAGAGCGACCATGAAATTCATGTCGATCGGGTAGCCGAGAATGTTGGCCACGATGACGATGTACAGCCCAAGAAGGAAGAGTAGCAGAGAAATCCGTACAGCATTGTAGGCCTTCTCTGACCGTAGAATATTCGACCGCCTTGGCTCCATCTTTGGGATGATCTCAAAGAGCGCCATAAGGCCAGCGGCAATCAAGGGCATCAACAGCAACCCCTCCACTTTGCCGCTGTAGCGATCCGGCTGTCCGTCGACACCCCAGTGAACCGGGATCTGTGCACCGGCCGGCAACTGCACCCAGGCCCATGCCGAAATAGCAAACATGACGATCACGATCACAATGCCGAAGATCAATCCGGACCTGTCCCGCTGTATGCTCTCGAAACCAGATGGTTGCTCACTCATGGCTCTCCCCCCCTCCATCCTCAGCCTGCCCGGATGCGCCCTCTTCTTCCCGGTCGCCGATTTCTAGGCGAAACATTTCCATCATCGACATCATCGCCTCTTCCAGCACGGTTACGTTGAGCCTGTAGGTGATGGTCGAACCTCGCTTGTCCCCTTCGGATCAGATCCGCGGCACGCAGCACTGAAAAGTGGCGCGATAGTGTCGGCTTGGCGAAGTCAAAATGTTCGGCAAGCTCGCCCGCCGACATATCCCGCTCACGCAGCAGTTGCAAAATTCTGCGCCTTGTCGGGTCAGCAAGCGCTTTGTAGACGTTCCCGGCCATGTGAACTCCCCCTCACCCAATTAGCCATTTAGCTAAATAGCTAATTGAATGATATCAGCATTCGGCTCGGGGTGCAAAATGACCCACAACACAAATACAGTACTTCACGATTTGCCATTCTGGACGGGTCAACGAGGCGACTCTCACTCTGGCGAAACACCAGTGAATAATCTCGTTTTGCCCCAATTCGTGAACTACTGAAATAGGCTATCGTGTGCCAGCCAGGTTCTTGACTCAGTCCCTCACGACACGCTGACCGGCAGTCGCTCCAGACCACGCAGCAAATAGTTGTCGCGATGGGGCGGATCGTCCTCAAGTAGTGTTAGGCGGGAGAATCGACGAAGGAGCGTCGCAAAGGCAATCTGGGCCTCAAGACGGGCCAGAGGCACGCCCAGGCAGTAGTGGATGCCGCTGCCGAAGGCGAGATGGGGATTGGGTTTGCGGGCAATATCAAGCGTGTCCGGCTGCGCAAAAACTGCCGGATCGTGGTTGGCTGCAGCGACGACAAAGTTAATCTCAGCGCCTTTTGGAAATGAAAACCCGTCGATACTCACCTGCTCATGCACAATTCGGCTGGTCAACTGAACAGGACTATCAAACCGCAACAGTTCTTCCACAGCACCGGCCGTGAGCGCAGGGTCGCTGCGCAGAAGTTCGAGTTGTCGGGCGTTGCGCAGCAATGCCAGCATTCCGTTGCCGATCAGATTGACTGTGGTCTCGTGACCGGCAACCAAGAGCAGTGCACAAGTGGCATACAGCTCATCAACGCTTAATCGATCGCCCCCTGCTGAGTCTTCCTGGGCTGCGACTAGGGCAGAGATCAGATCGTCACCCGGCTCAACCCGGCGTCGGCCCGCCAACTCGGCCAGAAAGCTGGTGAAGGCTGCGGCCGCACGGGAGGCCTCATTGTAGACCTCCTCGCCCTCCACCAGATCCAATGTCTTGGCCAAGGCCGCAGACCAGGCGTGGAAGGTGTCATAGGCCTGTTCGGGAATACCCAACAGACGGGCAATCACGGTCACCGGCAGCGGATAGGCCAGGTCGGCGACCACATCCAGACTGCCGGAGCCTTGAACGTCGTCGAGCAGATTGTCCGTCAACTCCTGGATCGTATCGCGCATCTGATCCACCCGACGCGGGGTGAATGTACGCTGTGCCGATCCCCGCAGTCGCGTATGATCGGGCGGATCCTTGAAGAGCATCCAGTTGGACTGCATGGCGTACAGGTCTTGCTGCAACGCCGGCGGCTCTCCCGGTACGCCGTGGCCCAGACGGCTGTCACGCAGAAGCGCGTTGCAGTCGGCCCAGCGCGTCAAGAAGTAGACGCACCACTCCTCCCAAAAATAGATGGGCGAATTGGCCCGCAACATGTCATAATAGGGATAGGGATTGCGCCGGAATTCCGGCGAAAGCGGATCAAATTGGATGGTCATACAGACCCCTTTCATGGCGCTTGTTACAGGATAGACCGCTTCTATTCGTGCAAATTCGTGTCCATTCGTGACTCTACTGCAAAAAGCCTTTTTCGGCACAGATTTACACAGATAAGAGAAAGGATAAAACACAGATAGTGCCGAGATTACGCTGGACACCTGGTAAACATCTGTGAAAATCAGCTCCTTATCTGTGGCTATCTGTGGCGATTTCCCGTTCTTGCAGTAGAGTCATTCGTGTCAAGAAGAGGCATTTTATGGACACAGATAAGCTCAGACGGAAAGATTTCTTCCTCTGTGTACCTCTGTGTCCCCTCGGTGCTTGTGAGGTGAATGAGACCGTTTTCAGATGAGCCATTGTATCGTAACCGATTTCCAAAAATATTACCCAAGAGGATCATGATGAGACCAACGAGCAACGATATCATCGAGACAGTAAACGATCTCTCGCCCGTCATCGAGGCGGCAGCCGATACGCTCTGGGACTTTGCCGAAGTGCGCTACGAGGAATCGCGCTCGTCGGCTTACCTGAAGGAAATGCTTGAAGAGCATGGCTTCACGATCACCCATGATACAGTCGCCGGCATCCCGACCGCGTTTGTGGCCGAAATTGGCAGCGGCGAGCCGGTAATCGGCATCCTGGCCGAATACGATGCGCTGCCCGGCCTGGGCAATGCAGCCGCGCCGCGCAAGGAGCCGCGTGCCGATGGCCTGACCAGTGGCCATGGCTGCGGCCACAATCTGATTGGATCCGGCGCGGTTGGCGGTGCCCTGGCCGTCGGGAGGTCCATTCAAGGCAGGCAGCTGCCGGGCACGCTGCGTCTCTACGGAACGCCTGCCGAGGAAGGCGGCCAGGGTAAGGTCTACATGGCGCGTGCCGGTGTTTTTGAGGATCTCGATGTTTGCCTGCACTGGCATCCCAACGATCAGGCCTCGGTCTTCAACGTGCGCAGCGCAGCCAATATCAAACTCAACGTCGAGTTTTTTGGCATCACAGCACACGCCGGCGGCCAGCCCTGGCAAGGGCGCAGCGCACTACATGCAGTCGAGCTATTCTGCCACGGCGTCAATCTCATGCGAGAGCAGATGCGATCCAGCGGGCGCGTTCAATACATCATCGAGCAGGGCGGCGAAGCCACCAACATCATTCCTGAGTATGCCGCGCGTGCAGATCGCCTACCGCGACGAGAATCTGGATCTGGTCGAGGAATACGCAGCCTGGATCCGCCAGATCGCCGAGGGTGCCGCGCTGGCGACTCAGACACGGACTGAGGTTTCATTTCAGGGATCCGTTCATGACCTGATGCCCAACCGGCCGCTGGCCGAGCGGCTCCAGGTCATATTGGAGGACCTGGGCACACCGTTCTTTGATGAGGAGGAGCAGGCTTTCGCCCGTCAGGTTCAGGCTGAGATGGGTCTGCCCGTCACCGGCCTCGACATGGAAGTGCCGCCACTTCCCTCCGAGAAAGTCGAGGGATTCTCGACAGACGTCGGCGATATCAGTAAGCTGGTGCCGACCATGGGGCTGCATATGCCCTCGGTGCCCACTGGCGTCTCCATGCACACCTGGGGCGCCACGGCCTGTCACGGCACCAGCATCGGTCACAAGGCGGCTGTGCAGGCTGCTAAGGGCCTGGCTCTGATGGCCGCTGACTTGTTGACCGACGCTGAATTCCGCGCAGCGGCGCGCAGCGACTTTGACGTCCGCATGGCGGGCCACCCCTATGTTTCGCCGATTCCCGAAGAAATCAAGCTGCCGCCGATGATGTCGAAACCGACAGCCTAATTTTCGCTAGACAAAAAATCCGGGAAGCTTAAGCTTCCCGGATTTTTTGTCTAGCGACTACTGAGTGTGGCTCTACGGACCGACAACCAGCGGCAAGTAAATCGATTGCATCGGCGTGCTTGGTTCCTCCTCGTCTACCAAAATCGCGCTGGTCACGATCAGGGACTCGTTGCCCGCTCCATCCTTGAACATGCCGTAGACCTGGGCCTGTTCGCCCACGTTTGTCGGCGGCAGCGTCCAGGGGACGTTCTGCTGGAACGGCTGCCAGGATGCACCATCCAGATCTGCAGCGTTGCTCAGCTTCATCTCCGTGATGTCGTCGAAGGTATTTGGATCGCCGGGTTCCGGCTCCTCATACTCGCCAAAGCTCAGTGCAACGTCCAGATCCGTCGTCGTTGGGGCACCGTTGTCGATCAGGATCTTGGCTTCCGGCGGGAAGGGATCCTCGCTGGGCGTAACAGGGCTGCTGCCAATGATCTCCGTGCCGTTGTCGTCGCCGTCGATGGCCAGATAGCGATAGAAGTAGGTCTTGCCGTTGTCGGCATCGTCCTTGTAGTGACCGTCCTTCGGTAACTCCGGCTGACGCAGTTCCCATGGTCCATCAGGCGATGTGGCTCGATAGAGGATCATCCGGTTATAGGAGTCCCGCACATGGTAGGAGATGCTGTTGAAGCCGACGTTGGGCTCAACCTTGAGATAGTCCGGCGCCGCTACCTCATCATCGCTCGGGTCCAGCGGATCCTTGCCCTGGAAGTACTCAGAGCCGTCATTCTCGCCGCCGCCGTCCGAGTCTGAATTATTGGCGTCAGTGCCGATCTGATATTCGCTGGCCAGATCGAGCTGATCCAGATCGCTGTCGGCGCTATCCACATCCTGTCCGGCTTCCTTCTCGAATGGGTCGGCGATGCCGTTGACGTTGACGTCCGGTCCTTCCTGAACGGAGAAAGAACCAAGGGCCTCGCGTTGGAAGTTGTCGCCGTCCATCTCGCCGTTCACAAGAATCTGTACACGATAGGAGCCTTCGTCCTTGGGCTCAGTCGGCTCGCGTCCCTTTTCAGTGATCGGAGATGGCTCGGCCTTGTTGACCTTCGTGTACACTCCGTTGTAGAAGCCGTCGTTGGGCTGGCCATCGTCATGTTCGCCATCATCGAAGAGCGGTACCATGGTGGTCAGGCCGTCTGGCGCTGTGACCTTCGCCATCACCTTGGCTGAAGGAATCGGTCCCTTGCCGGTGAGGAAGACGGGAATCGGCATGCGGTTGCCGGTGAGGAAGCGTGACCCCAACCGATCGGGCATGAGCAGGTGGGCCGTCAGGTTAGAGCGGCCACTGACCAGAACCTGGTAGGGGATGTTCTCGGGCACATAGGCTGAGCGGGCGTTGACGATCATCTGCCATTTGCCCGGCTTCGGATTGGAGATACGCCATCCGAGGTGCTCGCTGTCGAGATCTTCGAACGTGTACGGTCGATCCTTCATCGTGATCAGGTCGCCGTCCGGCGTACGCAGCTTCAGTTCCAAATCTTTGCTGTAGAGCGGCGTCACCCAGTCCAGTGAGAAGACCACCTCGTTGACTGACGAGTCGATCAGCACGTCGTGCACCTGATCGGCGGGCAGTTCGAACTCGCTCTGGAAGATGGGCACGACACCCTTTTCGGTGAACAGGCGCTGGCGGCCTTCAGAATCGCTTGCTGCATACTCGTAGCTGCCGCCAAGGTCAAGATTCGTGTCGCCGGCAGCGCTGACCGCGTCCACACCGGCGGCGCTGACCGCAGAGCTGACAAAGACGTCGTTGTAGAGATAGAGACCGCCGGTGGCCGTGGCGATGTTCTGCATCAACGTCTCATCCGACGAGGCGCCGAATGCAATGGTCGTGACCGGGCAACCGGTGTTGACCACGTCGGCCTGCACATCGGTCCAGAACTTGGAGCTGTTTTCCATGCCGTCGGAGAGCAGCACGAAGGAACAGAGCGTGTTTCCGGTGGGGCTGGCATTGCGACGAACGACCGCCTCGTCCAGGCCGTCGCCGATGCTGGTGGCGCCGCCCAACAACAGGCCTTGAATGTAACTCTTGGCATTGCCGCGCACGTCTGGAACAGTCGTCACAGCGCTCATGCCGAAGGCTGCGGGCGTGGCATCGTGGTCGTAGGGGACAACGGCCAGGCCGTCCGAATTGCGGGTAATGTCGACGTAGAACTTGGCCGCATCTTTGGCCGCGATGAACTTGCTGTCGCTGCCCATACTGCCGGAGCGGTCGATGACCAACACATGGTCCAGATTGTTGCCGCTGTATTCGATGCTGGCCGTGTTGGTATCAGTTGCGATCGTCGTGGCCGTCCCGGATTGCTCGAGACTGACCTCAAGATCGTAGATCCCATCGGCGACCTGGTTCGGCGCTTGAATCACCAGCCAGTACTGTTCCTGGATGAAGCCGCCGCCGGTGACCAGGGCGTTCTGGCCATTGACTTTGGCCTTGAAATCGTTGATAGAGAGTCCGGCGACAACAGGCCCCTTGGGCGTGCCGTCGGTCACCAGCACCTGGGCCAAGAACTTGCCCGGCCCGTTGAAAGGACCCACGTGGGAGATAGCCCCGCTATTGGGCATCTGAATGTTGATGGTCGGGGTAACACATTGGAGGGTCACATCGACCTGGGCGTTGGCATTGGTGCTGCCGGCCATAGCAACGATGCGCGTCAGGCCATCGTTGAAGAAGCTCTGCGACCAGTCCGTGGCAGCCGAGATACTCTTGAAGGAATCGAGGGTCGTCCCCTTTTGGGTGACCACATGGTAGAAAGCCGGTCCGCTGTCCGTGTGGAACGTGGCATTGACAACCGGGCAGCTGGCGCCGGGCGTTGCCGAGAAGTAGCGCGTGCCGTAGCGGCTAACGAACTGGTTGTTGCTCGTGCCTGGTGAGCCATCGTTAATTGTGCCCAGGTTTGTCGGAAAGATCGGCCCGTAACCAGCCGGATTGCCGGCCTGATCTTCGTCCACGTAGTTGTAGGCGGATCCGGGCTGATTGGTCAGATCCTTGATCCAGTTGGCTGCCGCAAAGTTGCGGAAGGCCGGATCAAAGCTGGTGCCGGTGCCCAGCGTGGAGAAGGCTGAGTTGAGGGCGGCAATGTCGTCCAATGCCACAGCGGCTTCCCACAGGCGCAGCAGAGCGTCAACGCCCAGCTCCGGCTCGTCCGGGTCCGTGCCGAACTGCTCCATGAAGTACTTCCACCAGAGCGCAGACATGTAGCGCATGGGGATCGACGTGATGTCGGCATTGGTGTTGGCCAAATAGTTGTTGGCCTCGGTGTTGAAGGAGGACGATGAGGACAGAGCGTTGGGCCAGTTGTCGATGTCGGCAAAGGCGTTGTCCTCAATGGCGCGGGCTGTGCCTTCTTTGAACCACTTCACTTCGGTGCCGTGATAGCTGTATTGCACACGATGAAAGAGTTCATGGCCGACGACCTTGCGCATCTGCTCGTCGCTGCTGAAGCATTCGTCATTCACATACATGTAGTCGAGTCCAGGGCCCGTGGCTCCGTTACAACTGGCGGCGTCGCGCACCTCGACCACCAGCTTGCCGGTGAAGAGCGGCGTCTGGAAGCCGAGGCCCGTCACATAGCGATCCCAGTAGGCCTGGGTGAAGTCGGCCACGTCATCGGCCTGGGCGTCGGTGATGTTGGAATCGTCGTAGTAGACGCAGAAATTGGCCCGTTCAACCACATTGGGCAGGCCTGAGGTGCTGGCCGGACAGGCATTGGGTGCAGCCGGTACTGCCGGCAGCATCTCGGGGGCAGGCATGGCATAGGCCGAGGTAGGCGCAGCCATGGGAAGTATCCCCAGCAGCATGGCAGCACAGATGATCCCGGCGAGCATCCGGGCAGATCGCCGGGTCCTCGCATGAGATGGCACACGGATCTTGCGTGGTCTGATCATGGTCTTTTCCTTTCGCATGAGAAATCGTAGTCTGACGTGAACGCTGTCGAGGCACGCAGATGAGGGGTACTGCAAACCCTTGTGCTCAGTGTAGACGGCGAGAACGCGCAGAGCTATGCGATGCCGCATTGCGAAAGTGTGTCTTGGATCACAGGGGGTGTTTCGAGGGCCGAAGTGGAAAACGAATCGACCCATCATTGGTATCTGCTACAGCCCCGGAGACCAGGCATCGGATCGTAGTTCAATCTTATGGTCATGAAAAATGAAAAATAAAGGAATGTAACACACAGTTCGTAACCTAGATTCTGCGGTAGGATCCGTGAGCCGAATAGACGTTCTGATGCGTCAGTTGTTCGACTTCGGTTCGATAATCACCTCACACCCTTTTTGAAAAGGAGCCACGCCTTATGCAAAATAGAAAGTCTCTGCGCGCACTGGCTGCATTATTTTTTGTGTCCGCGGCAATCCTTCATTCAGCGTCAGCCAAAGCGGCAGAACCCTGCCTGCCGGTTTCCATCTACCTACCGATTGCGATTGGCGGCGAGAGCGGTGGTAGTGAATCCAATGGCATGTGGAAACCGATATCCGTGGATTTCAATGGGGATGGTTGTGCAGACCTGGCCATCGGCGCGCCCCTTGAAGACATCGACAACAACAGCAAGCAGAATGGGGGCGCTGTCAACATTCTGTATGGATTGACCAGCGGCCTCACTGCAGCCGGTGACCAGCAATGGGATCAGGGCTCGGATTCCATTGCCGGCGCACCCGAAACCAGTGACGCTTTTGGTTGGGCAGTGACCGCCGGTGACTTCAATGGGGACAGATACACCGATTTGGCCATTGGCGTACCATTTGAAGACAGTATCAACAACACCGTAGCCAACGCCGGCACTGTCAATATTATCTACGGCTCTTCTAGCGGTCTCACCAAAGCAGCCAATCAGATACTGGACCAAGGTACGCCGGCATCGATCAAGGGTGCACCGGAGACATCTGATGTACTAGGTAGCGCCCTTGCCGCCGGTGACTTCAATGGCGACGGATATTTCGACCTCGCCATCGGCGTGCCAGGTGAAGATATCGTGGATAACACGAGGGAGAATGGCGGTGCGGTCAACGTCATCTACGGTTCCGCCGCTGGCCTCACCGCGGCGGGCAATCAGTTCTGGCATCAGGGCTCGCCGGATTCGATCCGTGGCGAACCGGCCGCCGATGAACGGTTTGGCTCGGCTTTGACCACCGGCGATTTCAACGGCGACGGGTACACCGACCTTGCCATCGGTGTACCGGGTGACAACATCAGTGGTGGTCAAAGAGGCGGTGCGGCCAACGTCATCTACGGTTCCGCCACTGGCCTTACCGAAGCGGACAACGAATTATTGCGGTCATCCTTGTCGGAAGATGACGATTTGTTCGGTGCGGCTTTGACCGCCGGTGACTTCAACGGCGACGGGTACGCTGACCTTGCTATCGGTGCACCGGGTGAGGAGGCCGATGCCGGCGGCGGCGAGAACGGCGGCGGAGCGGTCACCGTCTTCTACGGTTCCGCTCATGGCATAGCATCAAGACAACTATGGGATCAGGGCAGGGCTTCCATTGCTGGCGTGCCGGAAGAAGACGATCTGTTTGGCGCGGCGTTGACCGCCGGTGACTTCAACGGCGACGGATATGCCGATCTCGCCATTGGCGTACCGGGCGAAGACATCGTGAACAACAGTGAAGATGATGGCGGCGCGGTCAATGTCATCTATGGTTCCGCCAATGGCCTCACTGCTGCCGGCAACCAACGATGGGACCAGGGCTCAGATTCCATTGCCGGCGCACCGGAAGCCGGTGATCGATTTGGCAGAGCCTTGACCGCCGGCGACTACAATGGCGACGGGTACGCCGATCTGGCCATCGGTGTACCGTTCGAAGATATTGATAACAACAACGAAGATGATGGCGGCGCGGTCAATGTCATCTACGGTTCCACCAATGGCCTTACCGCAGCCGGCAATCAGATCTGGGACCAGGGCACACCTTCCGTCCTGGGCGCCGCAGAAGCCGGCGACGCATTTGGCGCCTCGCTGCGCTGATCTGCCTAGAGTGTGGACCGTTTCGTAATACTTCGCCTTCTACAGCGCAATCGCTACCGGAAAGTTGTAGCCGAATCCAAAAAGTCCGCCAGATCTGGCGGACTTTTTGGATTGGCTACAACTTTTGCTCAGGGAGGCGACGGAAATCAATCCCAAAATGGATTTTCTACGCCAAATCAGCCATCACGATCTCTGCCGCGGCAATCGTCTTGTCGATCTCAACGTCCCCATGGGCCGTCGAAAGGAAGCCCGCTTCGAATTGGGACGGCGCCAGGTAGACGCCCTGCTCCAACATGCCGCGGAAATAGTTGCCGAAGCGTTCCGTATCCGACGCAGCGGCTGAATCCCAGTCGGTCACCGGCCCCGGATTGAAGAACATGCCGAACATGGTGCCGAGACGGCTATACGAAACGTCAATCCCAGCCCCCCGCGCGGCCGCTCCCAGCCCGTCCATCAGCTTAGCCCCCTGGGCTTCCATGCCGTCCCAGACGCCCGGCTCTCTCAACGCCTTGAGCGTCTCAATGCCTGCGGTCATGGCCAACGGATTGCCGGAAAGCGTGCCCGCCTGATACATGGGACCGACGGGGGCCACCATGTCCATGATGTCACGTCGTCCGCCATAGGCCCCCACCGGCAGCCCCCCGCCGATGACCTTGCCCAGGGCCGTGATGTCAGGCTTTATGTCAAATAGGGCCTGTGCTCCGTTTGGATGAACTCGGAAGCCGGTCATGACTTCATCAAAGATGAGCAGTGCGCCGTCGGCCTCAGTCACCGAGCGCAGCCCTTCGAGGAAGCCGGGCACCGGTGGAACCAAACCCATGTTGCCGGCGACCGGCTCAACGATGATGGCGGCGATCTCTCCGGGGAAGGTCTCGAAAAGACGTTCGACCGATTCGAGGTCGTTGTAGCGCGCGGTCAACGTATCGGCCACCGTGGCCGCGGGCACGCCGGGCGAGTCCGGCAGGCCCAGCGTAGCCACGCCGGAGCCGGCCTGCACCAGCAACATGTCGGCATGTCCGTGGTAGTTGCCCTGGAACTTGACGATCTTGGTGCGACCAGTGAAGGCTCGTGCCAGGCGCAGCGCTGTCATCGTCGCCTCGGTGCCCGAGTTGACGAAACGGACCATCTCGATGCTGGGCACAAACTCTGTGACCAGCTTGGCCAGCTCCACTTCCTGAGCACACGGCGCCCCAAAGCTTGTGCCTTTGGCCGCGGTTTCCTGCAGCGCCTTAATCACACGCGGGTTGGCATGCCCCAAAATCAGTGGTCCCCAGGACATGACGTAGTCGATATAGCGATTGTCGTCCACGTCGATCATGTAGGCGCCTTGACCCTGCTTGATAAAGAGCGGTTGTCCGCCCACCGACTTGAAGGCCCGCACCGGGGAATCGACACCGCCGGGCAATAATTCAAGGGCTTCGGCGAAGAGTTGCTGGGATTTGGTATTGTTCATGAAGTCATCTCCTGTGATTGGGGAATGGGGATCGGTGAATAGGGATTGGGTAGGGCGACCATGAGATGCGTCGACCCAATCCCTATTCCCAGGTCACCAATCCCCCTATCTTTTTGCCATCCATTTCGCCGCACGTGACTCAATCAACTCCACCAATGTCTCAATGTAGAGCGGATCGGTGTTGAGTGCGGGCGGACGTTCCAGGCGTACACCCAGGGGTTTGGCAACGGCCTGGGCCTCCAGGTCGATGTCGTAGAGGATCTCGACGTGATCCGAGACAAAGCCGATGGGGATACTGATGATGTTCTTGATGCCTTGAGCCGCCAACTCGGGAATGTATTCCTCGATCTGGGGACCCAGCCACGGCTCAGGGCTGCGTCCGGCCGACTGATAGCTCCACGACCATTGCTCGTCGCTCAAGCCGGCCTTGTCCGCGACCAACTGCGCAGTCTCGCGCAGTTGCGCGTCATAGGGGTCGCCCATCTTGATGATGCGCACCGGCAGGCTGTGGGCGCTGAAAATGACGTGAACGTCGTCACGCTCATCTTCCGGCCAGCGCCCCAGGCCCTCCTGCACCCGGTTGGCCAATGCCTGGATGTACTTGGGCGCGTCGTGGTAGCTGGAAATATGCTCGAATTCGATATCGCCGTGGTACATCTCCAGCCCGTCGGCAACCTTGCCCTGATACTTGGCCACGCTGAGCTTGGAAAAGTGGGGAGCCAGGACAATGGTCACGGCATGGGTGATGCCATCCTCCAGCATCTGGCCGACAACGTCCTCGATCCAGGGTGACCAGTGGCGCATGCCCATATAGCAACGATAGAGTTCCGGATCCAGGGCGGCCTGCACTGCTTCGATCTGTGCGCTGGAGAACTCAAATAACGGTGACTTGCCGCCGATCTGGCGATAGTTATTGGAGATCTCTTCCAGCACAGCAGGTGTTGTCGGCCGGCCGCTGCGGATGTCGGCCAGGTAGCCCGGCAGTTCCTCCAACGAGTTTGGCCCGCCGTAGGCCATGATGAGAACGCCGATTGGGTAGTTGATCTGGGTCATTTGAGTCATGTTGGTTGCTTTCGTTTGGGGTGATTGGTGATCAGGGATCGGGGACTGGGGGACAGGCACGCTCGCCGCCCATTCCCCAATCCCCATTCCCTAATTTCCCGTCTTCTCATGCACATAGTCGACCACGCGCCGAACCTGATCCGGTGACGTATTGGGGAGGATGCCATGGCCAAGGTTGAAGATATGGCCGGGTCGGCTAGCGGCACGGGCCAGGATGTCGTCGATCTGATATTTGAGTTCTCGCCATGGGGCCAGTAGCGCGATGGGGTCCAGGTTGCCCTGAATGGGGCGATCATGGCCGATGCGTTGCCATGCCTTGTCGATGGGCAGTCGCCAGTCGACGCCGACGACATCGCCGCCGCAGGCAGCCACCTCTTCCAGGTAGGCGGTGGTGCCGGTGCTGAAATTGACCGTCGGTACGCCGGCGCGCTTGAGCATGCCAAAGAGCTTGCTGTTGTAGGGCGCAATGAAGCGTACGTAGTCCGACTCGCCCAACGCCAGGCCGGCCCAAGAATCAAAGAGCTGCAACGCCTGAGCACCGGCCTGCGCCTGCTTGATCAGATAGTCGGCCTGGACGGTCACCAGCTTGTCCATGAGTCGTCGCCAGGCGGCAGGCTCACTGTACATTAGCGTCTTGACCTTGGCATAGTTCTTGCTGCCGCCCCCTTCGATGGCGTAGGAGGCCAGCGTAAACGGCGCGCCCGCAAAACCGATAAGCGGAATGTTCTTGGGCGCCAATTCGGCAGCCACCATCTCGATGGCCCTGAGCGTCGGGGCGAGCGTCTCTTCAGCCGGCGGCGTGGCCAGCATATCGATGTCGTAGGTCGTGCTGAGCGCGTTGTCGATGACCGGGCCTTTGCCCGGCACGAACTCGAGGTTCAACCCCATGCCAATGAGCGGCGGCAGGATGTCGGCGAAGATGATGGCTGCGTCGATGCCGATGGCGTCAACCGGCTGCAGCGTGACCTCAGCAGCCAGCTCCGGCGTGAAGATCATCTCCAGCATGTCATGCTGGGCGCGTAGGGCACGATACTCTGCCATATAGCGACCGGCCTGGCGCATGAACCAGATGGGCGTGTAGTCGGTCTCTAGACCACGACAAGCACGCAGGAACGGGGCCGTCGGTTCCGGCAAGTCGGCCAGGTTGGGCGTGGATCTTGATGCGAATGGATGTGTCATGAGTTCTCTACTTGACCTCGTTCTGCCAGATGGCCTTGCCCACAAAGAAGGGGCCCATCTTTTCCATATGCTGGGATGTCTGTACCGTCTTGCGCATGCGCTGCACGATGGATGAAAGCGGCATCAACTCGCCGCCGATCAGCGCCACCACGAAGTCATTGTCGTCCTTGGTCAATCCATGGCAAGCCAGTCGGATATCCGTACCAAGTCCTGCTCGCCCATAGGCTCGGCCAATTCCACCGTGCTCCATGAGCGCCTTACGCTGCTCCTCTCCCGAAAGCTGTTCAAAGGTTCCCGAACGGCGCAGCGGATACCAGACAGCCCATGGAAGCTCAGGATCCGTGATGCGGCGGCGAGGTCGGTCTACAAGCGTCTCATCCAGGTCGGCCTCATAGCCGATTGAGTAGGTGCGACCAAACATGGTGTACTCAGGCTTTGGCGTCAGATCGAGAAAAGGCGGCTGCAACAAGAAGTTGCGCAGCGCGTCGACAAAAAAAGTCGGGTCCTCGCTGTAGCTGATCAGGCCGACCCCGCGCGGGTCGTTGAGATCGACATAGAGCGTCGCAGGCAAGCCCGCATCGGCCAGGGCATCGACCAGCGGTTGCGTATCCGTGCAGTCGCCAAAGGCCAACATCTGAACGTAGAGGCGGCGATTTGAGTAGATCACCTCACCGTCGGCATTGCGGCCGCGCTCACTGATATCGAGAATCTCGTCACCGCCGGCCGCCTGGCGGTCGAGCGTACCTTTTGGAATCATATGTGTGTTCTCCTGATGAAGTGATTGGCGGAATGGGGAATGGGGACTAGGGATTGGGGATTGGGCAAGGGCCTCAAGTCATCAATCTCCTAATCCCCAATCACTAGTCCCTTATCCCTAATCCCTAGTCCCCATTCCCCAACCACCCTGCTGCTTCTTTCGCATGATAGGTAATTATCAGATCGGCGCCTGCTCGCTTGAACGAGAGCAGCGTCTCCAGAATGGCGGCCTCATCGAGCCAGCCGTTGGCGACAGCTGCCTTGAGCATAGCGTACTCGCCGCTCACGTTGTAGGCAACCATGGGCAACTGGGGAAAAGCCTCATGGACCCGGCTGATCACATCCAGATAGGCCAACGCAGGCTTGACCATGAGGAAATCTGCTCCTTCGTTGACGTCAAGCGCTGCCTCGCGCAGGGCCTCGCGCACGTTGGCCGGATCCATCTGATGGGTCTTGCGGTCGCCAAACTTGGGCGCGCCGTCGGCCGCGTCTCGAAAGGGACCATAAAACGACGAGGCGTATTTCACGGCATAGGACATGATGGGAATGTGGGTGAACCCGGCGCCGTCCAGCCCGCCGCGGATGGCCGCAACCATGCCGTCCATCATGCCGCTCGGCGCTACGATGTCGGCCCCCGCCTCGGCATGGGAGACGGCGACATCGATGAGGATTTCCAGCGTCTCGTCATTGAGAACATAGCCTTCCTCCAACGAGCCAGGAGCATTGCGGTCATCATGATGATGGAGGAGGCCGCAGTGCCCATGGTCCGTGTACTCGCAGAGACAGACATCCGTCACGACGATCAGGTCGGGATTTGCCGCCTTGAGTGCGAGCGTCGCCTGCTGGACGATGCCGTCAGGCGAGAAGTTCTCCAGGCCAACAGGATCCTTGGAGGCCGGAAGGCCAAAAAGCACGACGGCAGGGATGCCAAGCGCGGCCAACTCATGCGCCTCGCCGGCCAACCGGTCCACCGAAAGCTGATAGACGCCGGGCATGGATGCGATCTCGTCTCGCACGTCCTCGCCATGGGTCACGAAGAGCGGGTAAATAAAGTCGACCGGCGACAATTCAGTCTCGCGAACCATTGAGCGCAGACCGGACGAGTGGCGCAGCCGTCGAGGACGGTAAATCAGGTCGGATTGAGCCGGCGGGTTCGTCGGCATGTTCAGGGACTCCTTCATGCGATAGCGCGCCATCCGGCGGGCCGCTGATTATCGTGATTAAAGTAGTCTACCAAGGCATCCACCATATCGTTCACGGTATAGCTAGACGGCACGACATCGACTTGCACGCCCAACGTACGGACCGCGTTTGCGGTGGTTGGACCGATGCAGGCGACAACGGCATAGGCGACGGCACTTCGATCAACCATGTCGTAGAAATTGATGGCAGTAGAAGGACTCGTAAAGGTGAGTACGTTGACGCCTGCCGTAATTTCAGCCATGGCCTCGGTGGAAGGCTCTACCGGGACCGTCTCGTAGAGTGCTATGTCGCTGACTGTTGCGCCCAACGAACGCAAGACATCAACAATTTCGGGTCGTCCCTCTTTTGCACGCGGCAACAGGACTTTCTTGCCGGTTAGCTCGCCCAGCGAGCGTGCCAATTCCACACCGGTGTTGACCGACGGCATGACCGCAGGATGGATGACCTTGGTCATGCAAGGCCTCGGCTGTGACCCGACCAACGGCCGCGATCTGCGGGAGATGATCAGCTTGTGTGGGTGCGGGGATTCTTTGACAGAAAAAACGAACCGCATTGACGCTTGTGAAGAGCAACCAGTCAAATTGGTCGATGCCGGCGAGGGCATCGTCGAGTTCGGGTGAGAGCAACGGCACTGTTTCAATCGTAGGAAAGGCGATGGGGACGGCACCCAATGCGCGAATCCGTCGACACAGTGAGGCGGATTGCTGCACGCTGCGTGTGATCACGACCCGCTTGCCGGCCAGTGAACTAGCCATCGCTCAACAACTCCGCTGCACCTTCAGCCAATACCTCAACCGCTACTGAAGTCCCCAGCACGCTTGCATTGACGCCCGAGCCTTCAGCTCGAATGAGTTGGGATCCATCGATGGACCCGACAAGGCCTTCCAAGATCATCATATCCCCGTCCCACCTAGCGTAAGCAGCTACCGGCGATGAGCAACCACCACCCAACGCCGAAAGAAATGTCCGCTCGGCAGTGACCGCATCGGCAGCTTCCTGGCTGTGGATGGCGGAGAGAAGATCACGTGTCTGCTCATCGCCCTCTCGACACTGAATGGCCAGCGCTGCTTGGCCGGGTGCGGGCAGGATCTGCTGAGTCGAGAGCCACTCAGTGACCACGGCCTGCTTCTCCAGACGTCTTACGCCGGCGGCGGCCAAAATAGTGGCGTGATAGAGCTCATCTTCGAGCACCTTGCGTATGCGTGTCTCAACGTTGCCGCGAATTGATCGCACGACCAGATCCGGACGGAGCGACAGCAATTGCGCCTGTCGCCTCGTGCTGCTAGTGCCGATGACTGCGCCCCGTGGCAGCGTGTTCAGTGTCCATCCGTTGCGGGCCACCAAGCAGTCTCGCACGTCGGCGCGATCTGAGATGGCCCCCAGTTGCGTACCGGGCGCGTTTTCAACCGGCAGGTCTTTCAACGAATGAACGGCGATGTCGATAACGTCGTCACGCAGAGCTGCCTCCAACTCGGCCGTGAAGAGGCCCTTGCCGCCGATGGCAGGCAACGCCTTATCCAGCGCCTGATCACCTTTTGTATTGTACGGGATGATCCTACAGGTCAGCTGCGGGCAAGCCGACTCAAGCAATGATATGACGCGTCTCGTCTGCCACATGGCTAAGGCGGACATGCGGCTGCCCACGCGCAACGACACAGTTGTCACTGAAGCGTACTTCCATTTCTTTGCGGTTCGACGGGTTGATGCTGCGGGGTCTCGTTGTCCATATCGTGGCCCCGTGGGAGGTCAATGGGCTCGTGGCTATTTGACTGATGCCCATTGGCGCCGCCAGTGATGGAGTCGGTAGCGGAATCGTTAGAATCTTGGATGGCATACCCATTCGTGACCGGTAGCCCGAACAGATCTTGGAATGTGGGTAAGAACTCCTCTGCTTCCCCATCGGTCGCCTTCTCCTTGAGGCGAATCGTGGGTTCATGCAGCAGCTTGTTGACCAATGCGTGCGTCAGATGCTGAATATGGTCCCGTGTCGCGTCATCCAGATCAGGGCCGATGAAGCGCAGTGTCCGTTCAAGCTCTTGTCTGCGCACTTCCTCGGCTCTAAGTCGGAAATCGGCGACGATGGGCTCAACAGCAAGACGTCGCATCTCAGCCTCAAATTTGGCGCATTCATCGGCAACAATGACGTCGGCCCTTGGAATCTCACCTTGCCGAAGTGCAAGTGCATCGTCAACGCCCCGGTTTAGATGGTCGATGCCAAAGAAATGAACACCCGGAAGTTCTGAAATCGCTGGATCGATATCGCGTGGCACAGCAATATCGATGAAGAGAAGAGGTCTCTCGCCTCGCCGGGCCTGTGCGTCTTCAACCATTTTATGATCGATGAGGAACCCGGGAGCGCCGGTAGCGCTGATGACGACGTCGGCAGACGAGAGCGCATCGGGCAGATCGGAAAGTTCACAAACATTCATGCCTTGATTCTTTGCGAGGCGTTCGGCGCGTGCCAATGTACGATTGACCAGAATAATATCGGTGACGCCCCGGCCGCGCAGTGCCTTGAGTGTCTGGACACCCATTTCACCGAGACCGATGACAAGCACCCGTCGACGGCTTAGCGGGCCCATCACACTGTCGGCAGTGCCGACGGCAACCGAACTGATGCTAACTGAGCCGCTACTGATAATCGTCTCAGCCTGAACACGTTTTCCGACACGGATGCCCATGCGTAGGGTCGCATCCAAGATAGGGCCCAGCGTTCGCTTCGCAACCGCGACCGAATATGCCCGAGAAACCTGGCCCAGAATCTGCGATTCGCCCAGCACCAACGACTCTATACCGGCCGCCACTCGTGCCAGATGTTCGGCCACCGCCGTCCCTTCGAGCCAATAAATATGCTCGTTCACTTCATCCGGATCGACCATGGTCGTTGCAGTGGCGAACCGCAGAAGCAGGGAGCGCACATCGGCAACAGAACCACTGACAACCGCATAGAGCTCAAATCGATTGCAAGTCGAGAGCAACGCGAACTCTAGAATCTCGGAGAAGTCATTGGAGCCGTCATGGCGAAGATCTACAGCGCTTTGGACAACACGAAGGTCATCAAGCGTGCAAGCTGTCTGTTCACGTAGCTCCACAGAGGCAGTCTGATAGCTAAGCCCGAGGCAAAAGAGCTGAGGTTTTCGCATAAGCGACACAAACCGTATGAAAAGGGATAAAATCTAAGGAAATCTAAGTACTTGTGAAAATTTTACCGAATCTGAGCCAGGTGTCAAATCAGTGTGCACGTGATTGGGATATGGTATGTGGATTTGGTAGACTGCTCCATTAACCTGGCCAGAGTTTGAACTTGGCAATCACACATTGAATTTTAGAAATCTGGAGAATCATCGAATGGCATCCCAATTGCCAGCCTTGGTCACCGCGGATCTTGAAGGCGTTTTTATTCCCGAAGTTTGGATCGCCGTGGCCAAAGCGACAGGCATTGATCGCCTGAAGCTCACGACGCGTGACATTGCAGACTATGATGAATTAATGAACGATCGAATGGCGATCCTGCGCGAACACAACCTCACGCTGGGAGACATTCAGGATGTCATTGCCGGGATGGAGCCACTGCCCAATGCGGTCGAGTTCATCAACTGGATCCGCGGCGGACCCAGTTGATCATTCTGACCGATAGCTTCTACCAGTTTGTTGAGCCATTCATGCCCAAGCTCGAATATCCGACGATTTTTGCACATCAATTGGTCACTGACGACCAGGGGATGCTCTCAGGGTACCATCTTCGTTGCCTCGACAGCAAACGACGCACGGTGGAAGCGATGCGTGAAACAGGTTTCCGAGTGCTCTCGTTTGGTGATTCATACAACGACACTACGATGCTGGGTGTGGCCAATCAGGGCGTTCTCTTTCGGCCACCGGAAAACGTCATCGCAGACTTCCCCGGTTTTCCTGTCACCACCCGATACGATGAGCTTCAGCTTCACATCGATCGTTTTCTCAATTCCGAAGGCTAATCCCGCTCATGAAGCCGCCAGATCATCAGAACGTGAGCCCAGCGTCACAGAGTGTGCCGAAAAACGGAGCATCTGAACGCCAACACATGGAAGCCGGAGCGACTGAAGAATCGCTCATGGCGAGTCTGGTCAGCGCTGCGGGCTACATCCTGGCTGTTTCATATCCCGTTCTGGCACTCTCGACCGGCGTACGCGCCATTTATCAGCTCTTTTTCAAAGAAGGCGTCACCTATTATTTGCCTTCATTGATGAGCGGCGTCGCTGCGTTCTCGTATCTGGTTGCAGCCATCGGCTTCGCGTACCGGCGACGCTGGTCCTGGTGGCTCTCTGTCGCCGCTCTCGGGTTTGAGACCTCCATGTCGTTGGTTGTCGGGATCTGGAGTTACGTTGATCCAGTCGCAGTTGGAAGCACAGTCTGGCGCCATTTTGGTGAGGACTACGGCTACTTTCCCTTCTTTCAGCCAATTATTGGCCTGATTTGGCTGTTTTGGCCCGCCACCATGCGCGCCTATGGTATCCATCGCAGCAGCGACAAGGATGCAACATCAAAATCTTACGACGCCTCCCATGCAAAGTAACAGCACTTTGACGACGCCGTTGTTGCGTCGAGTTCGCGCTACCCATATATCGCAAGCCCACGTGCTGCTCAATCTCCTGGCCGGACTCATCGCAGCCGCCATGCTGCTTCCCTTGACCTATCTAATCTTCCGTTCATTCGGCATCGGTGTCGACGCCTTCGGCCTGCTGTTCCAAAGACGCACACCCATCGTTCTCTTCAATAGTATTGCGCTAGCGGCCATCGTCACAGCGATATCTCTTGTGGTCGCCTTGCCGCTGGCTTGGCTCACTGTGCGCACAGATCTGCCCGGACGCCGCATTTGGAGCGTTCTGACCGCTCTACCGCTGGTCTTTCCAAGCTATGTCGGCGGCTATGCCTTCGTGGCCATGATCGGGCCCAGGGGAATGGTCCAGGGCTGGTTGGAACCCATGGGTATTGAGCGACTCCCGTCGATCTATGGCCTCCCGGGCACAGCCTGGGTACTGACCGCCTTCACCTACCCGTATCTTCTGCTGAGCATTCGCGCCGGCCTTCGCAATCTGGACCCGGCGCTTGAAGAGGCTGCGCGTAATCTCGGCTACGGTCCGTGGCAGGCCTTTCGCAACGTAACGATGCCTGCCTTGCGACCAGCCATCGTGGCAGGCTCGCTGCTCGTTTCACTCTACGTCCTCAGTGATTTCGGCGCCGTTTCGATCATGCGCTATAACAGCTTCACACGTGTCATCTACATGCAATACCTGAGCAGCTTTGACCGCAGTCTAGCCTCGTTGCTCTCTCTGGTTCTGGTGATACTGACCATCCTGCTGCTTTTCGGTGCGCAGCGCTTCCAGGGCCGCCAGAGCCTCTACCGAACCGGCGTGGGCACGGCGCGGGCCGCCCGGCGGATCGCGTTGGGCCACTGGACCTGGCCTGCCCTCGCCTTCTGCGCGCTCATCGTCACAATCGCCCTGGTGCTGCCGACCAGTGTTGTCATCTACTGGCTCGTGCGCGGCCTGTCCGCCGGTGAATCGCTGCTCCCGATCTGGGAACCGATGCTCAACAGCATGAAGGCCGCCACGGCAGCGGCCGTGACGGCCATCCTCCTGGCGCTGCCCGTCGGCTACCTGGTCGTACGCTACCCAGGGCGTTACAGTTTGCTCGTCAGCCAATCGATCTACCTGGGATTCGGGCTACCGGGCATTGTGATTGCGCTCAGCCTGGTCTTCTTTGGCGCCAACTATGCACCGGCCCTCTATCAGACCTTTATCATGTTGGTCTTCGCGTACAACGTACGCTTCTTGCCCCAGGCCGTGGGCAACGTTCGCTCCGGCCTGCTCCAGATCAGCCCGCGCCTGGAAGAAGCTGGACGCAGCATGGGCCTCAATCGCCGACAAACAGTGTGGAACATCACGATCCCCCTGCTCAAGCCAGGCATCTGGGCGGGCGCAGCACTCGTATTTATGTCAACCATCAAGGAGTTGCCGGCGACGCTGCTGCTCGGCCCGACAGGCTTTACGACCCTGGCCACGCAGATATGGTCTGCGGCAGATGAAGCGTTTTTTGCAAGAGCAGCGGCGCCGTCATTGCTGCTACTAGCTGTTTCGGCGCTCAGCATCGGCATAATTTTGGGCCAGGAAGAACGAGGTCGCAATTGAGCGCCGGAAGAAGCGAAGCCAAATCGACAGGTGTGAGGCTTAGCCGGACTATTGACAACCCGAGCATCCAGCTAAGCGATCTACACAAGCATTTTGACGACGTCGGGGCCGTGAACGGCGTCTCTCTTGAGCTACAAGAGGGCCAACTTCTCGCCCTGCTCGGCCCTAGCGGTTGCGGCAAGACGACCACGCTCAGGCTAATTGCCGGATTCGAGCATCTGGATGCCGGCGAGATCCGCATCGAAGGCCAGGTGGTGGCCGGTGAGCGTACACATCTGCCGCCGGAACAGCGCCGGGTCGGCATGGTCTTCCAGGAATATGCACTCTTTCCGCACATGAGCGTAGACGATAATATTCGCTTCGGCCTGCATCGCTACGAAGGCGATAAAGTGAGACGCGCTGAGGAAGTGCTTGAACTCGTTGGGCTTACAGGCCTGGGCGCACGTATGCCCCATGAGCTCAGCGGCGGACAGCAGCAGACGCGTTGCCCTAGCGCGGGCGCTCGGGCCCGAACCGCATCTTGTGCTCCTGGATGAGCCATTCAGCAACCTGGACGCCGGGCTGCGCGTCCGGGTGCGTTCAGAGGTGCGCGACATCCTGAAAACAGCGGGCGCCGCCGCCATCTTCGTCACCCATGACCAGGAAGAAGCGCTCTCTCTGGTCGATCAGATCGCGGTGATGATGGATGGCCAGGTACTACAGATTGCCTCACCGCAACAGCTCTACCACCAGCCTGCTACCCGTGATGTGGCCGAGTTTATTGGAGATGCCAATTTTCTGCCTGGAATTGCACACGGGTACCATGTGAATTGCGAGCTTGGAACGTTGCATCTACAATATGCCACCGAAGGACCTGTCGATGTACTGGTACGGCCGGAAAACGTCAAAGTGAAACCGGCTCCGGGCACATCGGATACGCGAGTGGGCGAGATTCGCTTCTTCGGGCATGACCAGCTCGTGTCCCTTGAGCTTGCCTCAGGCAAATCGCTGGCGACTCGTGTGGGGCCGATGTACAATTTTGTTGTCGGGCAGCCGGTGAGTATTGAAGTCACAGGATTGGTCATGGCCTATCCCAGAATTGAGCAAAAATGAATCTCTTAAAGATGGAAGAACGTGTTGCCGATTCGGCCATTGTCGTTGTCTTTGGCGCATCGGGAGACCTTGCGAAACGCAAACTGATTCCGGCGCTTTACGACCTCTATGACCATGGCCTCTTGCCATCGGACTTTACGGTGCTCGGATTTGCGCGCACGGAATACAGCGATGGGGAGTTCCGCGAACTCTGTTACGAAGGTATTTGTCAATACATGCCGACGCGCATCTCGGACGAGACATGGGCCCAGTTCTCACAGTGCCTCTTTTACCAACCGGGCAGCTATGATAGCCGGGAGGCGTTTGATGCGCTTGGCGAGCGGATTGAGGAGCTTGACGGGAGCCGCCCAACCAACGGCAATCGAATCTTCTATCTGTCCACGCCGCCCAGCGTCTTCAAGCCGATTTCCACCCTACTCAGCGAAACGGGATTGGCGAACCAGAAAGACGGCTCATGGGCGCGCATTATCATTGAGAAGCCCTTTGGGCACGACTATGCCAGCGCTGCCGATCTCAACGAACACCTGTTGCAGCACTTTGACGAAGACCAGATCTACCGCATCGACCATTATCTGGGCAAAGAGACCGTACAGAACATTCTGGTCTTTCGCTTCGGCAACGGCATTTTCGAACCGATCTGGAACCGGAACTATGTGGATCATGTGCAGATCACGGTCTCTGAAGACATGGGTATCGGTAGCCGCGGCGGCTACTACGACAAATCGGGCGCGATCCGTGACATGGTTCAGAACCATCTGATGCAGTTGGTGGCTTTGACGGCCATGGAGCCGCCGGTCGCCATCGATTCCAAGGCGGTGCGCGATCAGAAAGTCAATGTGTTGAGGGCCATCAAGCCGTTGAGCCGCGAGGAGGTGCGCCGTAATGTCGTGCGCGCCCAATATCGCTCGGGTTCGCTCAATGACGAACATATCCCAGGCTATCTGGAAGCGAAGGGCGTCGATCCGGACTCCACAACCGACACGTTCATTGCCTGGCGTCTGGAAATCGACAACTGGCGATGGAACGGCGTGCCCTTCTACCTACGCACCGGCAAAGCGCTGCCGGCCAAAATTACGGAGATCGTCATTGTCTTCCGCAGGCCGCCACTGACATTTTTCTCCGATCTGGACGATCAATATGAGTTGCCGCGCAACGCACTGACAATTCGCATTCAGCCAGACGAAGGCATCTCGCTCAGTTTTGACGCCAAACGGCCGGGCCCCGTCATCGAGGTAGAGCCTGTGACCATGAACTTCTCCTACGGCAACAGCTTTGGCATCAAGAATGTCGACGCCTATGAGCGACTCCTGCACGATGCCCTTATGGGGGATGGCACCCTCTTCATCCGCCGTGACGAGATCGAGGTCGCTTGGGATCGTGTCACACGGGTATTGGATGCCTGGAGCGCGGAGGATGAAAGTGCGAGGCGTCGCGGTTCCCGCACCAAATTGCCGACCTATCAACCCGGAACATGGGGACCAATGGAGGCCGTTGAGCTGCTGGCTCGTGATGCACGCCGATGGCGGAATCCGAGGATTGACGACTAGGCTCCAAGAGACGAAATAGAATCTCATGCCATCAAAACGTCACGAACATACGGAAGTTGTCCCGGACAAGGAATCACTCGTCAACGTTGCTTGCGAGCTGATCACCGCGGCTGCCGCTATCTCAATTGGACGACGCGGCTTCTTTCGTATTGCGCTGTCCGGCGGTTCGACGCCCAGAGCCGTCTATGCTGCTTTGGCCCAAGATCGAGACATCGACTGGCGGCGATGGCACCTTTTCTGGGGCGACGAACGCACGGTCGCCCCAGATGCTCAGGAGAGCAACTATCGAACGGTCAAGGAGACGCTGTTGGATCAGCTGTCGGTTCAGCCGGGTATCGTGATGCGCATGTTGGGCGAGGCTGACCCGGCCGCCGCCGCCGCCAGTTACGCAGCGGCCATTGAGGAACTGATCCCGGCCAACTACCATTCCCCGACAGCCGGGACACCCCGGTTCGACATGATTCTGCTAGGCATGGGCAATGACGGGCACACGGCCGGCCTGTTTCCAAACACGGCGGCGCTCCACGAAAAGAGTCGCTATGTCGTGGCCAATTCCGTGCCGCAGCTCAACGACACACGCCTGACCTTCACCATCCCCCTGATCAACGCATCCCGGCGCGTGCTCGTACTGGTCAGCGGTGCGAACAAGGCGGAAAAACTCCAAGAGGTATTGACCGGCCCGGTCGACGCGGATCGGCTCCCCAGCCAGAGTATCCACCTCATCGCCGGCAACCTTGTGTGGCTCGTCGACTCGGATGCCTTTTCTAGAATTGAATCTGACATCGCGCTGAAGAGTGAGGAATCCTAGGCCAGTACAAAAAATGTGAATTCGTGTCCGGGTCCCTTTTTTGTAATAGAGTCATTGGTCGTAGATTGTCGGCATTGGAATGTCATATTCACTCCTCTTAGGACCAACCTGATTGCAAGGAGAAATTAACGGATGAAACTCATCGGCAAAATATCAGTCTTTCCGAAGCTGCCGGATCGCATCGCTCGCCTGCATGAACTTGCCTACAACTTGTGGTGGAGTTGGGAGACGGAAGCCCAGGCGCTCTATGCATCGATTGATGCGCAGTTATGGGACGAAACCAATCACAATCCAGTCAAATTTCTGCGCAGCGTGGGCCAAGAGCGATTGGATGCAGCAGCGGAAGAGAGCACGTTCTTGGGCGCCTACGACCAGGTCATTGCCTCATTTGACGCCTACATGTCACCAGATGCCGATACCTGGTTCAAGCGCGATCATGCTGCGAAGTCGGATCAGGTCATTGCCTATTTCAGCGCCGAGTTTGGGCTGCACGAAGCCCTACCCATCTACTCGGGTGGCCTGGGCGTCCTCAGCGGCGATCATTGCAAGGCGGCCAGCGATTTGGATCTGCCATTTATCGGCGTCGGCTTCCTCTATCCTCAGGGCTACTTCATCCAGCGCATCGACGCCGACGGCATGCAACAGGCCATCTACGAGAAGGTTGACTTTGCCGAAGTGCCCGCCACCAGGGCTGTGGGGCCGGACGGCAGCGAGATCCTCATCAACGTCGACCTGCCTGGACGCACGGTCTATGCCAAGGTATGGAGAATTCAGGTTGGTCGCATCCCCATCTTCTTGATGGACACGGACGTCGAACGAAATGCACCCCAGGACCGCGAGTTGAGTGCCCGTCTCTACGGCGGTGATCGCGAGATGCGTATCAGTCAGGAGATCGTTCTCGGGATTGGCGGGGTGCGCGCTGTGCGTGCGCTCGGCTACAGCCCATCTGTGTGGCACATGAACGAAGGCCATAGCGCTTTCCTTGGCCTTGAACGAGTGCGAGAGAAGGTGCAAGGCGAAGGCCTTGGCTTCAATGAGGCGGTCGAAGCCGTACGCTCGAACAGCGTATTCACGACTCACACGCCGGTGCCGGCCGGTAACGACACTTTCGGCTTTGAAATGGTCGAGAAATTCTTCTGGCAGTATTGGGGGCAACTGGGCATCAACCGCGACCGTTTCATCAACTTCGCACGCCAGGAGCTTGACTGGGGACCGCAATACAGCATGACTGTACTGGCCATCAGACTGAGCGCTTATCACAACGGCGTCAGCGAGCTTCATGGCCACGTCAGCCGCAGAATGTGGGAGTTCCTCTGGCCGGACACACCGGTGGAGCAAGTGCCGATCGGTCATGTCACCAACGGCGTCCATACCAAGACTTGGATGGTGCAAGAGATCAAAGACCTGTACGCCAAGCACCTGGCCGAAAACTGGCGAGAAGAGGTCGATGATCCCCAAATTTGGGCCGAAGTAAACGCTATTCCTGATGAAGAAATGTGGACGACCCATGTGGCTCGCAAACATAAGCTGGTCCGCTTCGTCCGCGACCGGGTACGAAAACAGTACCTGCGTCACGGTGAGGGTCCGCAGCGCATCAATGCGGTCGACTCGCTCCTCGATCCCTACGCCTTGACCATTGGCTTTGCACGTCGCTTCGCGACCTATAAGCGCGCCACCCTGATCTTTCGAGACGAGGATCGCCTGATCGGCCATGCTTAACGATCCTCAGCGACCGCTCCAGATCGTCTTCAGCGGCAAAGCCCACCCCGCTGACGAGCCCGGCAAGGCGTTGATCCAGCATATCTATCATCTAAGCCAGAAGCCCGAATTCGCCGGCAAGATTGTCTTCGTGGAAAACTACGATATGAACATCGCCCGTCATTTGATATCCGGTGTGGATGTCTGGCTCAACAATCCCCGTCGGCCCCACGAGGCCAGCGGCACGAGCGGTGAGAAAGCGGCAGCCAGCGGCGTGCCAAACCTGAGCGTGTTGGACGGCTGGTGGGTGGAAGGCTACAATGGCGAAAACGGCTGGGCAATCGGCGAGGAGCGTGAGTATAAGGACGAGGAGACGCAGGACGAGGCGGATGCTCTCAGCCTTTACCACATTTTGGAAGATGAGATCATTCCAACCTACTACGACCGCGGACCTGATGACGTCCCCCACCGCTGGGTACAAATCATGAAGAACTCGATCTCGTCCTGTGCACCCGAATTCAGCATGAGTCGCATGGTCAAGGAATATGTGAACATGCTCTACCTACCGGCAGCCAGGACTGGCGCTGGGTACCAGGGGAACGACTACGTCGTCGCCAGAGAAATGGCGGCCTGGAAGGACCAGATACGCCGGCGATGGACAAATGTCAGCGTTGAGTCGACGGAAAGCAGCGAGATGCAGATAGCGGTCGGGCAGTCACTGGAATTAGGCGCACGGGTCTGGCTAGGCGGTCTTCCGGAAGAGCAGGTGGCGGTCGAGATCGTCTCCGGACTGCTTGATGAGGATGGAGCCATGATCGAGCCTTCGGTTTCGGCAATGGCGGAGGCCGGCCATCAGGACGCGGCCGTTCTCTACAAGGGCTCGTTGAGTCCGGAGAACAGTGGCCAGATCGCCGTCGGCATTCGCGCACGACCGACACACAAGGACTTGATCCACCCCTATGAGCTTGGATTGAGTAAATGGGCGTAGTAGTGAGCGGCAGCGATCGGGAGATTGGGGAGCAGGCTGGGCTTTATGATTGCGGGAAACATGATCTGCGGCGTCAGTAGTCCCGCCAGTGGTAACGGCCTAATGGCGAGAGTTGGGCGGGATGCTTACGAGGAGGCGTTGGCCATGCCCAACGTGACAATCTTCGGCTCGCCCGAACGGCCGATGTGCGGCTGGGTCTTAGTCCAACCGGAGGGCATTGAGCGTGATGATGATTTGGCAGCCTGGATTGAACGGGGCATCATCGTTTCAGCCGCGCTTCCTCCCAAGTAGAACCATGGCAAATCAAGCGCCGGTAAAAAATATCCGCCTGCAGAACCTCTGACGCCAGCAATTCTAAATATGGCGTTGCGAGTCGGCTTCAACGGCACTTTGCATCGCAGGGCGGGTATCCTTACCCGCCCTGCGAGAGGACCAGTGAGAATTGCTGCCATGAAGCCTCTGCAACTGAGTTTTGTGGTTCGGGAATGCTGACTGCTAGTCGTTAGAGGCGTCGAGCGGCGACTCAGGCTGGGCCAAAGGTGATTCAGGTTGGGCTAGTGGAGATACGACCTGCCCAAGAGGCGACTCGGGTTGTTCCTCAACGGGCGACTCAGTCGGCTCAGGAATAGCGGTCGGGGTTGCCGTCGGCTCCTCTTGTGCCGAGATGGCCGCAGCAGTCGTTGCAGTTGGTTGTGGCTCATCCTTCCCGCCACCACAAGCGATCAACAATGACGCCACAAGCAAAAAGAGCACAGCAAACTGGAAACCGCGCGTCTCCACACCAAATAGTTTCATGTAAGTTTTCCTTCGATAGTTTGAGTAATGGCAGTCCAAAGAGCAGCAGACACTCGTCTGTGAGTCTCCAGATTCCGCACATAATGCAACTGTACGAACACCGGCAGCGCCAAACAAGTTCCGCGTCGTCAATCGTTGCCGGCCCACAACAAACGAATATTTCCTCCGATACTTGAACCAGACAAGACGGCTCAAGCCCAGTTCGGTCACAGTTCGTATCATACACAGAATCATTGATTACAAGAAATCCACCAGTGATGGGTGCAAGGGCAAGAAAGGGCAAGTCTTATGAAACCCGGCGCACTACACGGAGTCACCATCCTCGATCTTTCACGCGTGCTGGCAGGCCCCTACGCCACTATGACCCTAGGCGATCTGGGCGCCCGTATCATCAAAGTCGAACAGCCCGGCCGCGGTGACGACACCCGCCGCTGGGGTCCTCCCTTCACAGAAAATGGCGAAAGCGCCTACTTTCTTTGCGCCAACCGAAACAAAGAGAGTATCACCATCAATTTGAAGCATCCTTCCGGACGCACCATCCTGCGCGATCTGGTTTGTCACTGCGATGTGCTGGTTGAGAATTTTAAGGTGGGTACAATGAAGCGATCGGGTTTAGGCTATTTATCGCTACACGAAATAAACAAGAAACTCATCTTTTGTTCGATCACCGGCTATGGGCAGACCGGACCCTATCGCAACCGTCCCGGATACGACACCGCGATCCAAGCGCAGGGAGGAATCATGAGTATCACCGGCGCTCCTGGCAAAGATGGTGAGCCCAGCAAGGTCGGCGTTGCTATCGTCGACATCTCGACTGGGCTGCATGCAGCGATTGCGATACTGGCGGCGCTGCACCATCGCATGCTCACTGGTCAGGGTCAAGCGATCGACATCGCCCTGTTTGACACACAACTGAGTTGGTTGGCAAATGTGGCATCTTCCTACCTCGTTTCAGGGGAATCGCCTCAACGCTTTGGAAATGGACACGCATCTATCGTGCCCTATCAGACCTTTGCCACACAAGACGGTTGGCTGATGCTGGCGGTGGGCAATGACAGTCAGTTCCATGCCCTGTGCACGTTGATCGAACACGCAAACTGGGCCGAAGATGAACGATTCGCCACCAATCCCCAACGCGTCAAACATCGTGAGGTACTGATACCCTTGCTTGAAGAGGTCTTCCACACCAAGAGGACCGAAGAGTGGATGGATACCCTGCCGGTTTCCGGCATACCTTGCAGTCCCGTGAACGATATTCCCACCGCCCTGTCCGATCCCCAGTCAGTGGCACGCGATATGGTACAGACGATCGAGCATCCGACCACGGGCAAGATCCCCCAGCTCGGCCCCGTCCCCAGGCTGAGCGAAACACCGGCGGCAATCAGCAGCCCGCCACCCACCCTCGGCGAACACACAGAGGCGATTTTGCAGGAGTTTTTGGGCTATGATGATGCCGAGATCAGACGGCTTCGCCTCGAACAGATAATCTAGTGGAAAAAGTATGGACAAATACTTGACATATTAAACAAACCAATGCTATACTTTCACCTAACGAGACCATAATGAGCTGTAAAAGTTATCTCTTAGGTGGGTTGCCCATGTATAGCGCAGATACGACACCGATCTATAATTTGAAGGCTGTGGTACAGCAGACCGGACTCAAGCCGGACACGCTGCGAGCCTGGGAACGTCGCTACGGTCTTCCCAATCCGCAGCGAGCCGAGAGCGGTCACCGCCTCTACTCTGCCCATGATGTTGAGGTCATCCAGTGGCTGATGGAACGTCAACAGGAAGGCATGAGCATTGGACGCGCCGTAGATCTGTGGAATCAGTTGGCTGCGAACGCGTCCGATCCGCTGGACTCACAGGGGCTCAACGGCAACGGCTCCTCGATAGTCGATACGCAGCCCATTGCTGAAGCGATGCCGTCAAGCCATGCAGAGAGCCTGCGTCAACAATGGGTCACTGCCTGTCTCCAGTTTGATGAACAGAGCGCGGAAGATGCACTATCACAGGCGTTTTCCCTCTTCCCCGTAGAGACAGTCTGTCTATCCGTGCTCCAGGCAGGATTGGCTGAAATTGGAGCAGGTTGGCATCGAGGCAAGATCACTGTTCAGCAAGAGCATTTCGCCTCTGAACTGGCAATGAGAAGGCTCGAATCACTACTTTCCGCCATGCCGGCTCCCCACAAACGCGGCCGTATCCTGATTGGTTGCCCTGCTGAAGAAGATCACACCTTTCCGCCGTTGCTGCTCTCAGTCCTCCTACGCCGACATGGATACGATGTTGTCTATCTCGGAGCGAATGTGCCTCTGCGCAGCATGGAGGTCACAATTAACGCAACGCGACCTAAGTTGGTCATCATGACGGCTCAACAGCTCTATACGGCTGCGAGCCTCATTGGCATGGCTCTGTTACTCGAACAGAGAAGGATTACGCTAGCATTTGGAGGCCTGATCTTCAATAGGATTCCTGCGCTGGCCGGCGCTATTCCCGGCATCTTCCTTGGAGACAGCTTTGAAGCCGGGCTGGAGACCGTTCATAAGATAATGGCGGAGACGACATATCGAGAGACCGGCGTCAACATTCCTCCAGAGAATCTAGCTGCCCGAGATCACTTTCACCATCACCAGTCAGAGATCGAAGCAGACATTTGGGCAGAATTGTCCGGCAAATCAGTGCCTGCCCGCCAACTGGATGTCGCCAACAGATTTATGGGCAAGAACATTCGTGCCGCCCTGGCATTGGGCAATCTGGACTACATCGGTCCAGATTTGGTTTGGGTGGAAGAGCTGCTGGTGAACTACTATGAGATGCCCGATGTTGTGGTCAATCGATATCTTCATGCGTACTATGAAGCAGCGAAGAATCGTTTAGGCAACAATGGAACGATTGTCACCGCCTGGTTTGAAAACCTGTTAAGCGAAAGCGAAGATCAACCGGAGCCTGACATCACACACCCTATGGCTGACCGCTAGTTCTTCAGTGGCGTATCGGAAGATACAAGTCAACGACAACAAACAGTTATTGAACTGTTGAAGATAACGACTAGAAAATAGAAATCAAAGGAGCATGATCGCCATGCGCATTATCATCACTGGTGGCACAGGGTTGATAGGTCGCCCATTGTCGACCGAACTAGTTAAGCGGGGTTACGAAGTCACTGTACTCAGTCGAGATCCCATCGAAGCCGAGCCGATGCCCGAAGGCGTCTTTTTGCATCGGTGGGATGGAAAGACTGCCGATGGCTGGGGACATCTAGCTGACGGAGCGTACGCTATCATCAACTTGGCCGGCGCCGGCATGGGCGACAGGCGATGGAGCAGAAAGCGGAAGGCGCTCATACGCGACAGCCGTCTCAATGCAGGTTTGGCAGTGATGGAGGCAATCAGAGAGGCTGCTGTCAAGCCGAAGGTCTTGATTCAGTCATCAGCCATCGGCTACTACGGCGGCGACAATGGTGGCACCATTTCGGTTGAAGCGAGTGAGGCCGGCGACGATTTCATGGCAAAAGTCTGTTTTGACTGGGAGATTTCGACGGCCCCTGCTTCGCATATGGGCGTCCGCCGCCCGGTCATCCGAACGGGCGTGGTTCTGAGCAACGACGGTGGCGCCTTTGTTCGACTGAAATTGCCATTCAAGTTTTATGCCGGGGGTAAGCTGGGGGACGGGAGCCAGTGGTTCTCGTGGATTCACATGCAGGATCAGATTCGGGCAATGATCTTTCTCCTGGAAAATGATGCGGCAGACGGACCGTTCAATTTGGTTGCGCCCAACCCGGTTACCAATCAGGAGTTGTCAAACGCTCTGGGCGATGCTATGGGTCGTCCATCGGCAATTCCAGTACCCTCCTTTGCGGTGAAGACCGCATTTGGCGAGATGTCTGACATGGTACTCAAGGGGCCCCGTGTTTTGCCGAAACAGCTGGAAGACATGGGATTCGAGTTTCAGTATCCAACGATTGAACAAGCGCTTGATGAATTGGTAGGAGAAGCAGAATCCGCGCCTCAAGCTGTTCCTGCCTGAATCGGATAACGGTGAGCTTTCCCGAGCCACCACAATTCAGTCGGTGATAGAAAATAGTGTGACTCCTGCGCAGGGCGCTGTCGAGAATTCGACAGCGCCCTGCGTCTTTCGGTTCAACAGGATCTTATTTCGCAGGGCGGGTTTCCTTTGACGTAGGAGGCGCTACAGTCACGACGTTTGTGCTGTGGCAAGGTGGGGCTACACTCTGCAGACGAAATCGAAGACAGTGGGGAAGTTGACAAACACTGCCAATCGCAGAGAAATCACGTAAACCAAATCGAAGTCGAATCTGGAGGTAGACTGCCATGGGGGCCCGAAGAGTCACACATCTGATCCCGATCATCCTCGCAGCGGTACTGATGATCTCAGGCTGCGCAACTGCACTGCCCGTTGGGCAAGAAGCGACCGATGGTGGAGAAAGCAAAAAACAGGCAAGCACTCGAGCATCAGAGTCGGCAGATACGGCGGCTCCTGATGCCTCCGTCACCCTGCTGCCGCCGGAGTCTCCTCCGTTCAGTACGGGCTCATGGACCACGGAATTCAGCAAACGCACGGTTCCTTGGTCGGAAATTATGTCGGGGGGCGTACCCAAAGATGGCATCCCCGCCATCGACGACCCGACGTTCGAGGATGTAGCATCAGCCGGTGAATGGCTGGCTGCAACCGATCCGATCATCCTTCTTCAACAGAATGGCGATGTTCGCGGCTACCCCCTATCGATCTTGATCTGGCACGAGATTGTAAATGACACAGTGGGCGATACACCAGTGGCGGTAACCTTCTGTCCCCTTTGCAATGCCAGCATCGTATTTGAACGTCTACTCGACGGTGAAGAGCTCGACTTCGGCACGACCGGCAACCTGCGCAACAGCGATCTGATCATGTATGACAGGCAGAGCGAAACCTGGTGGCAGCAATTCACAGGCGAAGGGATCGTCGGCACACATGCAGGACGCCAGTTGGACTTCTTGTCAAGCCAAGTGATCAGCTTCGGCGACTTTGCCGCCGAATTCCCGGATGGCGAGGTGCTTGCGAGGCCACCCGCATCACGCAGCTATGGCAACAATCCTTATGTAGGATACGACAGCGGTACTGAACGACCGTTTCTGTTCACAGGTGAACTCGACGAACGCCTCAACCCGACAGAACGAATTGTCGGCCTGGACGTGAATGGAGAGGTTGTCGCCTATCCGTTTACGGCGGTCAAAGAGACGGGGGTCATCAACGATGAGGTCGGTGGAATCCCGGTAGCCATCATGCACAAGTCGGGGACAGCGAGTGCGCTGGACGCCCGCGAGATCGCTACGAGCCGAGATGTCGGCAGTGTCGGCGTATTCGATAGGCGGCTTGGCGATCGGGTCCTGACGTTCGAATCGAACGGTGACGGAACCTTCAAGGATGTCGAGACTGGCAGTACGTGGAATATCTTGGGCGAGGCAATTGACGGCAATCTGGCCGGAGAGTCCCTTGACCCGGCCCTCTCCTTTGATCATTTTTGGTTTGCCTGGACAGCATTCTTCCCCGATACCGTCCTGTACGGAGAGGACGGAAGCTAAGCGAAGACCTGTAAGTCGTTACACGAAACTACCGGGGAGACCACAATGCTGGAGCGGAAAATCAGGGTGCGCCTGTTCGACTGGTTGCGTAGGTCCCTTGCAGTGATTCGCACCACCTGAAAACTTCTGCTCAACCGTCACTCCCCCCAACACGAACCTGTCAGAGGGCGTTCGACCAAGCTAAGCGCTGTGGCGCCGCTGGTATCCAAGGTGATGCGATAGCGACGCCACGGCAGATAGAAATAGGTATACCCACGCAAGCAGACCTCCGTCAACGGCCGAGAAAGCGAGTTGTCATCTGTGGAAGCACGCGCGGTATATCGAATATCCTCAAATCCAAGACGCTGAATCCAGAGGCCGGTAATCCGATAGGTAAATTCTGCCGCCGCGCCGCCCGTTGTTGGCGAGTCTCAACTCTTCGCCGACTGTCTGCGGCTGAGGCGGGCTGAGAATCCGAGGGAGTAGCGCCCAAGGCAACAGAACGATGAGAAAAACGAAGAGCATTCGTAATCGCACGGGGCGCTTCCACCACTCGAAGACGACGGCCAACGCAGACCAGACCAGCGTCGCCGCCAACAGTATCAGCCAGAGCAGCAGTAGATTAAGCAAGAAATCAAGCGGAGCGACGGTCGTTGTTCCGTCAATTTCAAGTGCGGCTACAGCGAGCGGATATCCAGCCCATCCCGGGCAGATGCCGTCACAGCCGGCCTGGTGAGGCGGAACCTGGAAAACATAGATACTGCTGATGCAGAGAATCAATGCGGCAAGAAATGCCGCATTGACGATCCTGAACCAGTTGCGGGTCTGCTGTCGCCACCAGATGCTGATCAATACGATTAGTAGGAGAGCAACAACTGCAAGCGCCAAGTCCCGCCAATTAGCAAAATTGGCCCATGTGTCGGGCCAGAATGATTCCATCGTCTGTTAAATGCTTTCTCTGACTACACGAAAATTTCAGGAGCAGCATGAACGCCGACATCAATCCGGTGTCTGCCAGCAAAGGTGAGATTGCGTGAACGGGGTCGGCAATCGAAATAGGGGACGCAAGGATTGCTCATCGTCACCATCCCACCGCAACAGTAGCAACGACTCTTCGGCCTCCTCAAGCATCAGCAGTGCAGTCTGATCAAATCGGCAGACAACATAGTCGCGAAGGCTCCCCAGCGCGGGTAAAGGAGCGCTGCGAATAGTGACGGAAGAGCGCCCCTCTTGTTCGGTTAGATCGACCTGCACGAGTGAGAACGGGTCCGTCACCCAACCTTCATCGAGCCCAAATCGGCTACGAGCCAGCAAGAGGCGATCATTGTTCAGCCATTTGATATTCGGCGCCAAGAATTCGAAATCAGTGCCGACAGAGTAGAGCGTCCGCACGATGCTCGGACCCTCAGGGTCAAGCGAGAGTAGTTTGAGCACATTCGGCGGGACAATGCGGCCCGCGGTCAGCCCCGGTCGAGCGGCGTCATGAGCCAAGAAGGCCATCCGGTCCTGATAGGGACTGATGCGGGGGGTATCGGCATAGCTTCCATTAGCCACCAATTGCTGAGGGAGCCCCTCCACCTTACCGACACCTTCCTCATCGATCGAGACCGTAAAGCGCTGCACCCCCATATGAGATGCCTGGCTCACACGATCGAACGTGTCCACAATCAGCTCAACGCTCTCAATTCGCCCGGGATCCCCTTTGCCAAAAGATGGCGTGACAGCCAGCACAATTGGTGAGACCGCAGGATTGGCGTTGTCGAACAGTCGACCATCCGCCACCAGGCGACGCGTGACCTTGGCCTCAATCGGATCGTAGTGCCACAGTTGCCACTCGTCCACGTCTGCGCGCGGCGTTTCGATCCACCAGAGTCCGCCATAGGGATCGCCCGCGATGCCATGAATCGTATGGAAGGACTGGGCCTTGATACGTAGGCCTGTGCCGTCCAGGCGCAGCCAGCTGAACCCGTCCAGCCCCACCTGGCTGTCGACCGAAGCAAGAACGATTCCGGCGGCCGGATCACCGTTGACCCAGGCCGCGCTATTCACTTCCGGCCAGCGTTGCTGCAAGGTACCCAGTGCGTCAAGCAAAAAAAGACCCGGCAGCTCTTTGCCCCCGATCAGCGCAACGGCATTGCCGTCCGCAACCAGCCCGGCCAAGTCGCTCCCGTCCAGCATCTCGACACGAGGCGAGTCGGGTCCGCCGACCACTCGGACACGGTCGGCCAGGACAAGCGGTACCGCCCCGGAGTCTGATCGTTCAGCAGTCGATGAACCAAAAGAGGCTGCGTAGAGTTGGGCGCCGGGCGGCATCAACTGAGCCGCCATCGGCGCCCACCCATCCGCTTGCGGACTCGCCAAGCTGGACCACATCTCGATCTGAGCCTCAGCAAGGTCGAGCTGCATTGGGTTGCCATTTACGTCGATGACATCCATCGGCGAGCGCACGTTGCTTACATCCGTATCAGCCGACAGCTCCAGGACAAACTCGCCTACCGCTGGAACAGGTGCAGGGGCAACATCCTCGTTCTGGACGGATGGCATGCGAACCTGCGGCGTCGTTCGTGGCGTGGCCGTCGGGGTCGGCGTCGGCGTGCTTGGCGCAGGGGTCGGTGGAATCAATGGCGAGCCATCCGCACGATATCGCGGCAGTACGCTCAGATCACCGATTGTGAAGACGAGTTCCCCAAACATCCAGCCCAGTACGTTGCCCTGTGACGGAATTCTGATGAGATACCAATCGCCGGCCTCGGTAATGCCGAAGATGCCGACCGGCGTCTCATTCTCAACCGACGCCAGCACCACAGAATCTAGGCCCGGGGAGCCGCGCAGTCGGGCAGTCTCGAACAGATACATCTGACCCGTAAGCGGCGCGGGGAGATCCGGGGGAATCTGCGGGATGGGCAGCGGCGTTTCGGTCGGCGTCGGCGTCACTGTTGCCGTAGCCGTTGCTGTCGGCGTAGGGGGCGGCGTGGGAGTTCTCGACGGCGTCGGCGTGGGCGACTGCGCCGGCGTTGGCGTCTCCGTGATGGTTGGCGTCAGCGTGACGGTCGGTGTTGAGGTCGGTTCCGGTGTGACCGTAGGGACCAGCACCCCACTATCGACATCTGCACCGATTGCTCCGCCGATAGGCAGCGTCTCACTCAGGGCCGCCTCGGCATCGATGGGAAGGCCGTCTGAACCGGCGGCAACAGGCGTCGGTGAGGACGTGGCAGTTGCGGTAGGCGTCGGCAGTGCCGGCGCCGGTGTCACCCAGTTGAATCCCACATAGGGCGACGCCGGCGCAAGTTCACTCAATCTGTAGACGATCTGATCGCCTGTTTCGTCGCTCTCAAAGGTTGCGTCATAGATCCGGGAGCGATCGGCGTTATCAAAAATACGCAGCCGGTTTGTCACTTCAGTGTCGGGGACCGGCTCGCCATCCTCGTCGACGTAAGAGGCCAACCACGCACCAGGTGATCCCATGCCCAATTCGAAGGCACGCTGGATCAGATCGATTCGATTGGCGTAGGTGGCAGCAGTGGTGACGTCACCCGCCTGGAGTCTCTCCAGAGCAAGACCGAATGCAGTCAACGGCGAGGGCGCCAGTTCGGCGTCCTTGAGTCGATAGGCGACCATCCCGTCGCCACCTGTCTCCCCGTCTTCCTTGACAGCAGACCAACGCGTGACGACCTGCTGGCGTGCAAACAGGGGATGCTCTACCCACGCATTCGACGCATTGAGCTGAGATCTCAGATCGGATCCTGCCAGGGGAGCGGAGGCGACGATGTCCGGCAGGGACTGGCCATCGACATCCTCAAGCAGCACGGTGCTGCCCTCGGCCTCCAGATTCCAGGAGCCGTCATCCTCACTGCGCCATTCGGCGGTGAAACCGCCTGCCGGATCCGTCTGTTTCAGCAGATAGGCCGTCAGCAGGGCACCTCGCCCGGCGACCCGACCTGGACGCTCGATCAACAGTGCGTAGAAGAGTCCGTCATCATCGAGAACCATTGATCCCTGGCTCAGCCCGCTGAGCAATCGAGTGTAGTCCGTCCTGCCGTCGACCAGCGGAAACAGGTTGAGCAAGAGTTGGCTCTGTACGCGATTGCCTGCATTGGGCTCCTGCCAGAACAGAACGGGGATCGCTTCGCCGTTGGGTGTGCGCGGCACGACCAATGCTGACCAGGGCGTGCTGCTCAGTTCGTTATAGCTGATGGGAACGTAGACGAGGCTCTGCGCCTGCGCCATCCGTCGAAGAAGCGCCTGGGCTCGCTGTGGGCTGAAGTCGAGTGCGGTCATACTATTGAGGCCCGCCGTGGATTGCTCCTGAAAGCGGGCCGACCATTCTTCGAGCGAAGCCGGCAGAGGTGTGGGGGTAAACGTTAGCGTGGGCGTCAGCGTAGGTACCGGCGTAGGCGAACTGGTGGGCGTCGGCGTATCAGAGGGTGTCGGCGTCGGCTCGATCGTTTCGACACGCACGCTGACCTGCGACGCTTGCTCAGCCGTCGCAGTCAGTTGGATCTGCTCGACACGGATATTGCCGCGCTGAAATCCGGCAAAATAGGTGACTGCCAGCACGAACAGGGCTGCGATGACAACAATGCCGACTAGGATGTTCTGAGAACGATTCTGCATGGCCCATTTTCAATGGTGTACGATGAGATGACGAGTGAAGTTGAGTGACGATGGTGAGATTCACCGTCCCAAAAGTGCGCGGCTAACTCTGAACGACGCTAGTTCTGCACGACAATTGTCACCTTGCATGGTGGCGGGAAGTTTCCGGTCCTGTCGACCACTATCAACTGTAGCGTCCATGTTCCATTCCCCAACACGTTGCTATCGAAATTGCCGAGAACGCCATTGTTGACCGGGCTGTTTCCGCCCGCCAGATATCCAAAGTTTTGGTCGGCATTCGCCCCCGGCGCATATTCGATCTTGTAGTACTGAAATTCCTCGTGCGATGCCGTCCCAACAATTGTCACGTTGCCGCGAACCACTTCATTGTTTCCCGGCCGCAACAACAAGGAACGATTATCCGGACATGACGGCGCCTGGATGACGGGCTGGGGCGTGGGCACTGCCGCCGTAGGCTCCGACTCACCTTCCTCAGCGACCGTCGGCTCGGCCAATGTCGTCGGGACCTGGGTCGGTGTAATCGTCGGCGTAGGCGTAGAGGGAAGCGGTGTATTGGTCGGCGTAGGCATAAACGGCAGTTCGGGCGTCGGCTGAAGCGCCTCCACAACCAATGGCTCAACCGCCGTCGCTAGCGTGTTGCTGAAGAAATAAGTCGCCCCCATTGCCATCACCAGAAGCAGCGCGATATAGAAAATTCGATAGAGATCGCTGACAGCCTTCTCACGCTCCAATGAAAAGACAGCCTGCCGCCGCTCACCACGTACCAGCCATATGCGATACAACTGATACATGGCGATGAGACCACATGCTGCATAGATCCATGGCGCGTAGGTTGCGACTGCCTGGATGACAAAACTCATAGTGTCGATAGTCTACATTAGGGGAAAACAACACGCAAAAGAGCGCACGGTTCCCAGGTTATACGTTTTCATACAAGTCTCGCAATTGCACCAGACTTCCGTTCGCTCATTGACGCTTCGATTCGATTGCCTATATACTATATTGCATGACTGGGGAATCCCCATTGAGAGTAAAACGGAACAGTTCTCTCAACGGTCGACAACTGCGCCGAAGTTCCCCTGAGGGGCAGAGACGGAACGCAGACGACGTCGCAACCCAGGCCGAAGAGCCTGCATGGTCTCTACCGAGAAGCCAAATGGATTTGATCTCCAAAGAGCGATTTGAGCAACTAGTCGAAGAGGCACTCCATAGCATTCCTCAAGCACTATGGGATGCTATCGAAAACGTAGGTGTTGTGGTCGAAGACTGGCCCAGCCCTGCCCAGATGACCAGCGTCGGGTTGGAGCACGGTAGTTCGATCTTGTTGGGACTCTACGAAGGCGTACCACTAACGGCCCGCTCCCACAACTACGGACTGGTGCTGCCTGACAAGATCACAATCTTTCGCATACCGATCCTGCGTGTCTGTGCGCCTGGTGACGAAGATGCGATTCGAGCGCAGGTGCGTCGCACCGTTCTGCATGAGATCGCTCACCACTTTGGCATCAGCGATGAGCGTCTACATCAGCTTGGCGCCTATTAGGGCGCCGGCATGCAACCAGAGAGGCCTGCCATGCACGCCAAATCTTCTCGATTGATTCGCCCCGATTTGCACAATTTAGTCCGAATGACCTTCTTGCTGACCACATTGATCGTCTTCACGGCCTGCACAGCGGAGCAGCCCCTGGCGAGACCGGCGAGCCCTGACAGCATCAATGAACTGCCTGGCGCCCAAGCCTTGCTCGAGGAACTTCCGGGGATGCTTGACGACCTCGGTCTGCCGGACATCAGCCAGATTGCCAATCTGCCCCAAATCGACGAGTTGCCGGTCATGCAATCGCCGCCAGGAGGCATCATCTTCAACGGCCCGACCGAGTATCGACTCAAACCGGGTGACACCATCCCCGGAACCGATATTCGTTTCGTCGCGATCACTGATGAGGGCGCAGAATTTGAGATCGCGAATCTGCGCAGCATCCGGGCAATCGGCGATTCTCTCGATTTCGATGGCAACTGGCCGGGCATTGACGGCGTCACCTACAACTTACGGACACGCATCTATCGAATCGGCAGCGAGAATATTCGGGCCGCCGGGGTTCACCAACTCGCCATTGAACGCATCTCGCCGACTGACACAAACGTGGGAATGGGCGATCACACGACCCGCTTCCTCTACTCGTCAGGCGCAGAATCGGGAGAACGCTTTGACGGCATGACATTGGGCTATGTGGGAGGCACTGATCGTGGCGGTGAGTTGTCCGGCCTACCAGCAGGCGACTACCCCTATCGGAAGGTCGGCGACAGCGTTGGATGGCGCGGCCAATTACGCCCGGACATTCCTGTTGAGTACGCAGCACGTATGCTATTATATGGAGAAAATAGCGCACGCATCGGCGGTGTCGTCAAAGTCTCATTACCCAACAACTGACATGAGCGTGGAAACGAGCGTGAATCATGACTGAGCAGCAGAGCAACCCAAGTACCACCAGCCAGATCGGAAACATTCGTGCCCACACGAATTTTCAAGCCATTGACGCCACATTCTTTAACCTCACCGACACGAACGGCCGCGCAATCGCCGGCCTGATGTTGCTGCTCGATCGAATGAATCGGCCCGTACGCGCGGAACTGCATTTCTATGAAGAGATAGACGGATTTCTACGCGACAATACGATTCGCCAAGCACAGGCCATCCTCCAAGAAAGATACTACAGCCGCGAACCGGTGACATTGCGCGTCATGTATGTTTTCCAGGACCGTAACAGCTATGATGTGACTTTGCCCGAGCCTGGCAACATGACAGATCAAAAACCTGCGGCGAAGAAGTCGCACTGGAAGACGATTGCCGCCGTCGCTGCCGCCGTTGTGCTGGTGATCGCCATTGGGTGGGCCGCCAGCCGCATGCTGAACGGCGGCTCCGATGCTCAGGTAGCTGCTGAGGCGCCAATCCAGGAGACGCCAGCCGGTGGAGACGCAACCGGCGAAACACCGGCGGAGACAGAAGAGTCTACGATTGCCTCCGAGGTGACGCCGATGCAAGCAGGCAACCTGCCTGAAAGCACGAACGCACGCAGCGATCTCGCCGTGGGCATGCGTGCCTCCATCCTGCCCGGACTCCAGTCCTTCATTCGTACCGAGCCGGATGCGGTCGCCGGGGAAAACATGGCCATCTTCCAGGACGGCGATTCGGGGCTACTCGTGGACGGACCAGTCATGAAGCCCGGCACATCAGACACGATTGTCTGGTGGCGCATCATGAGCGACGACGGTGTCGAGGGCTGGGTTCCCGCCAACACCAGCCAGTTCACACTCTTAGTGCCAGAAGAGTAGTGCCAAAAGATTAGACATCGCTCCGAGGCCCGCACTACTCTGCGTAGAGCAATGACATCATCCTTCGATTCAAGGCGAGCCCCACTACTGCACCCTCAGCCAGGCGCTCGGCTGCAAGCATTCCATCCGCGTTCAGAAGCGCATAGGTCGAGATTTCAAAGACCAGAGATTGTCCCGTTTGGCGGGCGCCCCCGTGTGCCGGCCTGTCATCCCCTAGATCCGCATCGACATCGACGACGATCTCAAAATGATCGCCACGAAACGAGACCCGTTGCACCGTGCCGGTGATGTCCGCGCCGATATCGGTGTCAGCGTCGACAAGCGTTGCTGCCTGGGGATGGACCAATAGAAGCGCCCGATCGGAAAATCTGTTGCGCTGAGAGCCGGCAACGAGTCTGAAGCGCCCGATGGATGTATGAACTGTGTGCGGATCGGCTTCGTCCACGCAGGCCGAAATCAGATTGTCAAAACCGAGAAAATGGGCGGCAAATGGCGTCGCAGGTCTCGTGTAGACAGTCTGCGGTGCGTCGATCTGTACTATCGACCCTTGATCCATCAATACGATCCGATCGGCCACGGCATAGGCCTCCGCCTGGTCATGGGTTACGTAGATGGACGTGACGTCCAGGCGCTTCAGGATCACGCGTAGTTCAGTCATCAACGATTCGCGCAACGCCCTGTCCAGATTACCCAACGGCTCATCAAGCATGAGCAGCTCGGGACCCGGCGCGAGGCTGCGAGCCAGTGCCACACGCTGGCGTTCGCCGCCGCTTAGCTCAAAGATGGACCGACCGGCATAGTGTGCAGGCAGATCGATCAAGTCCAGCATCTCGATGACGCGGGCGTCAATAGCTGCCCGTGACCACTTGGCCATGCGCAACCCGAAGACGATGTTCTCTCCAACCGTGCGGTGGGGAAAGAGGGCAAACTCCTGGAACATCAAGCCGAAGTTGCGTTCATGAACGGGGATGCCGGCAAGATCTTTACCCTCGTAGTCAATTTCACCACTGTCGGCTGTCTCGAGTCCGGCGACGATACGCAACAAGGTTGTCTTGCCGCAGCCGCTAGGTCCCAGCAAACAGACGATCTCGCCTTTTTCAATCGAAAGGGAAACATCGCGTAAGATCGGCTGGTCCTGCTGGAAGCGCTTGTGCAGATGCTTGATTTTCAGCATGGATGGTTGCTCCGCTAAAACTCGCCAATGTCGCCGATTCGGAATCGCTCAATCAGGATGATGGCCATGGCCGAGACAACCATTAGAACGGTGCTCATGGCCAACGCCTGTCCGTAGTTCGCCAGCCCTGGTTGCCCCATCGCCCGATAGATGACCACCGGCATGGTGGGCATATCCGGGCGGCTGACCAGCAACGAAGCCCCAAACTCGCCCAGGCTGATGGTGAAGGCAAAGATTGCGGCCACCAACACAGCTCGAAAGAGCATGGGGACATCGATCTCCCACCACGTCTGCAACGGAGGCGCCCCCATGACCGCCGCAGATTCGCGAAGTCGCGGATCCAGGCTACGCAAGGCGGGCAGAAACGTTCGGATCACAAAGGGCATCGCAATCAAGGTATGGGCAATCGGCACCAACAGAATTGACGTGCGCAGGCTGCCCATTGAGATAATATAGCCGAAGCCCAATGTCACTGCAGAGGCGCCCAGCGGCAGCAAAAAAACCGGATCGAGCATTGCCGTGACTCGCCGTTGCGGTCCTGCCAACATGTAGGAACTGATAATGCCGAGCGTCAGGCTGAGCAACATAGTCATCGTAGCAAAGACAAGCGAGTTGCGCACAGCAATGATCGGCGCAACAAAGAAGGCGCTCTGGCGCCGGTTGACGGTTAGCTCCTGGTAGTAGCGCAATGTGAAGGTAGCCTCGCCCAACGTGACGCTTCGCCATGCCAGCGCCAGAAGCGGGGCAAGCAATAGCCCCAGGATCACGGCAAGGCTGCAGTATAGTAACAGCCGTTCACTCATCGACTCGGGGCGATGGCTGCTTCCTCGAACCGGTCGCATCTCCAGCGGCAGGCTGGCGCGCGCCTGGAGGCGAGTGTAGACAGCCATGACGGCAAAGGTGATGGCTATCTGGATCAGGCTGAGGAAGGCCGCCAACGGCAGGTTGAAGAACGTGACCGCCTGCCGATAGATCTCAACCTCAAGTGTAGAGAACCGCAGACCGCCCAGGATGAGCACAACACCAAAGCTGGTGAAGCAGAAGAGGAAGACGAGTAATGAGGCCGCGATAATGCTCGGTGTCAGCAAAGGCAGTGTCACCTCTCGCCATAGACGCCTGGGATCGGCCCCCAGCACGGCAGCGGCCTCGGACAAGCTTGGACTCAAATTCGACCAGAAACCACCCACTGTGCGTACGACAACGGCAACATTGAAGAAAGCATGTGCGATGATGATGATCCAGACCGTCTGAAGAATCTGGATCGGCGGACCGTCCAGGTTGAAGATCGACTGCAGCGTACGATTCAGCAGACCGGTGTTGCCCAGGAGTGTCGTAAACGCAGCCGCGACGACAACCGTCGGCATCACGAAGGGGATTGTGGTCAAGGCACGCAGCACCGACTTGCCCCGAAACTCATAGTGGGAGAAGGCATAGGCCAGCGGCAGGCCCAGGACCAGTGTCAGCAATGTTGACGCCAGGGCCTGCCATGTCGTGAACCAGAGCAACCGCCAGAAGTAGGGCTCGCGCACCATTTCACCAATGCCGCGGAGATCTAGTTCTCCATCTACAACGAAGCTGGTTTGCAGAATACTGGCCAGCGGATAGAAGAAGAACAGAACCAAAAACAGCAACGGGATTGAGTAGAGCAAATAGGTGAACGCACTGCGAGCAATCTGGCGTCTACCGGACATCATCAAATTATTCCTTAGCAGGGCATGGGATAGAAAGCCTACGGCGGTGATTGATGCCACCAAACGGGACGATCTTTCCATCGCCGACACTCTTCCCTGCATGTATCGACTCGACTTCTGGAAGCGCAAATAACCGGATCCTTCGAACGGCGCCGGCACGAATCACAAGCTCCTGGTGCAACCAGAGAGACTCTGGTCCGTGCCGGCGCCGGAAATTCATAACACTTGTCCGTCCTACTCAACGCAGCATGGTGTTGGTCCATGCTTGGATCCAGCCCTCTCGATTGGCCTCGATAGCAGCAGGGTCGACTGCGGCAGGATCAGAAGGTGTTTCAGCGTACTGAACAAAAAGATCGGGCAATTCAGCAGTTGGCGAGACCGGGTAGACAAACATTTGCAGCGGCAGGTCTTCCTGAAAAGCATCGCTCAGCATGAAATCGATGAACTGCTCAGCCAACGCACGCTCATTCGTGCCATTGATGATGCCCACGAATTCGATCTGGCGGAACGTGCCGTCCGGCGGATTGATGTTCACGCTGGCAGGCTCGGTACGGCCGTCTGTCGCGTAGAGCACATCGGCGGGTGGACTCGTCGAGTAGCTGATGACCAGAGGACGATCACCAGATCCGCCGGAGCCGACGGTGAAGTGATTGTAGTAGGCTTCGCTCCAACCATCGGTGATCAGCACGTCGTTTTCCCGCAGTGCAGACCAGAAATCAAGGTAGCCGTCCTCACCGAAATGGCTGATGGTGGTTAGCAGAAAGGCCAGACCGGGCGATGAGGCGGCCGGATTCTGAACAACCAATTGCCCTGCATATTGGGGCAGGGCTAGATCCTCGAGCGTCTGAGGCAAGGGCAGCCCTCGCTCGTCGTACCAGCCCTTGTCGGCGTTAATGTTGACATAGCCGACGTCAACCGGAATCAGCCGGTTCTGGGCATCCAGCTTGACGTCATCCGGCAGGTCTGACAGACGCGGGGAATCATAGGCAACGAAAACATCGTCATCCAAGGCGCGGCTGAGAAACGTGTTGTCCACGCCAAAAAAGAGGTCCGCCAAGGGCGCCTCTTTGCTCAGTATCAGCTTGTTCAACGCTTCACCGGCATCGCCTAATGAGAGAAACTGCACAGTAGCGCCACTCTCCGCTTCAAATTGTGCGATCACCTCTTCACTGATGCTGAACGAATCGTGGGATGCCAAGACCAGCGTTGGCTTGTCATTGGCAGCTGTCTGGCTACCTGCCTGGCCTTGGCCGGTCTCGGCCGCTGGCCGGCAGGCCGCAACAACCATCATCATCAAGCTGAGCAAGCCCAGCACAATCGGTCGACGCATTCGATCCTCCTTCTGTTACGCTATTCGAAATCGAGAAGCAAAAAAGCCTTACCCGTGTCGGGTAAGGCTTGGCGTTTTGACTCACATCCATCCCTACGCTGGCATTACCCAGATCAGGTTCACGGGTCGGTGACAGTTTGGTCACCCTCTCAGCCCGGTACTTCCGAGCTCCCCCCTAATCGCCGGTACGAAGGTTGGACCGGCTGAAAACCACATCGTTTTCTCTGAATTCTATTATTGACAAAATGAGTATAGCATAGAATGGAACGAGGGAAGTAATCCGGCATTCAGGTCTCTAGTCGGGTGGAAAGACCATTGCCCGACCCGCCAAGGCATGATAGGATCAACTCGAAAAAGAAGGAGACCTATATGAAAGCCCTTGTATTGAGCGGCGGTGGCAACTTAGGAGCGACACAGGTTGGCGCATTGTCGGCCATGATTGAACGGAACATCATACCAGAAATGATCGTTGGCTGCTCTGCGGGAGCGCTAAATGCAGCCTTTCTTGCCCGCGAGGTGTCGGCCCAGCACGTTGAGGAGCTGGCAGAGATCTGGCGAGCCATCACCCGAGATGTTATCTATCCCGGCACGCGGCTGGGGGCATTCTGGCGCTTCGTCACCGGCAAGGACAGCCTCTACGACAATCGTCCCTTTTTCGACTTTCTGCAACGGGGCGGCATCACGCCTGCAGTCATATTCGCCCACTATCTGCCGATACGGCTGTACATCACGGCCACGCGTATATCGGCAGGCGAGTTGCACGTATTTGGCGACAATCCCAGCGATCGTCTCATCGATGCACTGATGGCTAGCACAGCGCTGCCTCCCATGCACCCGCCCTGGGAGGTAGCCGGCGAACTCTATACTGACGGCGGCACGATCACGCCACTGCCACTGCGCGTTGCGCTGGAGCGTGGGGCCACTGAAATCTATGCTTTGCACGTCGTCAGCAGCGACACGATTCGCAACCCCGAGGCCATCCGGGGCGTCACCACCGTGGCCACAACCAGCATCAACACCATGCTTCGTCTGCAAGCAGAACACGACCTGCTATTGGCTGAAGTGGCTCGACGTGTCAAGTTGCACTACATCCCGTTGACCATTGAGGAGTCACCTGACGCATTGGACTTCGACAAAGCGGATCGGCTCATGGAACTGGGCATGGTGGCCGCTGAACGATATTTCGATTCCATCGGTCTGTCTCGCCCTGATCGGGCCACGTCTTGGTGGCAACGGCTTGCTGAATGGCGTCGTCAATCGGACGAGATTGATGAGTCCGCCTCGTCGCCGACCAAAGCATCAGTCGGTGGACTGGACGCCTCGAGTGAATCCGTAAATGCACCGAATTAGAGGTGGCGCCGCTTCTGGTCGTGCCTTCATCGGGGCCAGGCACATGGATCTGGTGAAGGCACGTAAGCCAATCCAGGAAAGTAGATACATGGTTCGCAGGAGCGGGGCTTGCCCCGCCCGCTCACCACAGAGGGCAGACGGGGGCCAACCCCGCCCCTAAGAAATCATGGTTCATGAATGACTCTGCTGCAAAAAGGTTTTTCTGGACACGAATGACTCTACTGCAAAAAGGGTCGCGAAAAAGACGATTTCTTGGTAAACTGTCATAGACCCAATTTGTGGCAGTCTATCAAGGGAACTGAAGCATGTTTCGAGCGAATGAGAAGCACCTGCAACCGAGCCTGATGAGCGACATATCGATGATGTTGGATGCCCAGCGAAAGCGGCTGCAAGAATCATGGGCGCCCGTGTTCTTTGAATATTGTTTTCGTCAGATCGACGAAGAGATTTTCGCCGTATTGTATACGGATGAGCCGTCGAGACCGAATGTGCCGGTCAATGTCCTGGTCGGGCTGGAGATTCTGAAGAGCGGCCTGGGCTGGAGCGATGCCGAGTTGTACGACGCCTTTCTCTTTGATATGCAAGTGCGCTATGCGTTGGGCTACGAGAGCCTGAATGACGGCTATTTTTCCATCCGTTCGCTCTACCACTTTCGAGAACGCTTGACCAACTACAATCAGAAACAGGGTATCAACCTGCTGGATGTGGCCTTTGAAGCCATCACGGATGAGCAGGTCAAAAGGCTGGAGATACGCACCAAGACCTTACGCATGGACAGTACGCAGATTGCCAGCAACATCAGGGACAGCAATCGACTCTACCTGTTGGTAGATGGAGTGAACCGACTCTACCGCATGCTTGACAGCGCAGACCAGGCAAGCTATGCATCCTTGTGTGAAGCGTACATTGAGACCGGTTCCAAACACTATGTGTACGGTGTTCGAGGTGGAGCGGCAACCGATGCTGCCCTGCGGGCTGTCGGTCTGGTGCTGGCCCAGATGCTCTCTGGCCTCAAAGAACAGTACGCCACAGATAGCGCTTACCAGACGGTTCAACGACTCTTTGACGAGAACTACTGCCTGGAGTCGGATGGGGTTGAACCCAAAGCCAACAGCGAGATCGGTTCAGGCGTCTTGCAGTCGTTGGATGACCCGGAAGCCAGCTTTCGACGCAAGAACGGAGAGGAATACAAAGGCTATGTCGCCAACATCAGCGAGAGTTGTGATGAAGAGAACGACGTGCAATTGATTCTCAAGGTCCAGGCAGCGCCCAACAACACCGACGATGCGGCTTTGCTGGTCGAGGCTATGCCCAACCTGGTGGAACGCACCGAGGTCGACAAGCTCTATACGGACGGCGGCTTTGGCAGTGATGATGCGGACCGAGTGCTGAACCAGCATCAGGTGGTCCAGATTCAGAGTGCTCTCCGGGGCAATGCCCCCGACCCCGACAAGTTATCTCTGGCCGATTATGAAATCGAACAGGATGCCGAGGGCAGACCGACCCACTTCACCTGTCCACAAGGTCAGCGGATCGAGGTGGAACCGGGACGAACCACCGGATTTCTCGTTCGTTTCGACCTCGACATCTGTGCCGGATGCCCTTTGCAGGCCATTTGTCGGGCACAACCGCAGAAGCGCGATCTCCGCTACACCATCAGCTTTACTCAAGAGGAAGTCTTTCGGGCACAACGCCGACGGCGACATCAGGACTTTCTCGATTCACCCGGCAACCCCAGAGCCGCCGTCGAATCGAGCGTTCGTTCCGTCAAACACCCCTTCCGCAACGGCAAAGTACCCGTGCGGGGCATCTTCCGCGTCACCTGTATGCTTGTGGCTTCCGCTGCCATGTGCAATGTGCGCCGCATTCAGCGATATCTGGCCAAAAATGGCCCTTTTCGCCCCTTTCATTCGATAATCTCGTCTTGTCGACCCCTGTCAAGGCTTCTGTCGCCCATTACTTGGCGAACAATGGCCTCTGGTCAGTTTCATCGACGGGTTCATCAGCGACATCTTTGTCGCACTCGAATTTCATGCTTCAGTTCTTAATGTACAGTTCTTGCAGCAGAGTCACAGATGGACACAGATGAGTCCACTGCAAAAAGCGGATCTTGACACGAATCACGAATTTACACGAAATATGGCATGGTACCAGAGGGGAAAATTCGTGACAATTCGTGTAAATTCGTGTCTAGTCCCTTTTTGCAGTGGAGTCATGAATGGCCTCAGGGCGTGACGTAGAGATACCAGTAGGGCGACCGCGGGTAGATCGGCTCTAGGGTCTCGTCCCATATGAAGGGGCAACCGTGGGTAAGCTGGCGGATTCGCTGATCAACGCTCTTGAGCGCTTTACGTTCTTCGTCACTCAACGTCGGCTCGATGCGCTTCAGGATCTCTTCAATCCGCTGTCGATTGCGAATCTCAAAGGGATAGTTGGCAGGGCCGCGCTGCGGATCACTGAGGGACTCGTCCAGAAACCATCGGAGGCTGTCGAGTCGGGCCTTCATCTCCCGATGCAGGCGCTCGTCGAAGCGTGTCTTGAGGCTGTAGATGATTGCATTCGCCTCGACCTGTACTCCGTCCGCTCGCACATGCAGCTCCGGTGGAAGTTGTTCACGTTGAGCGGACAACTGATAGAGGCGCGTCAGCAGATTTGCCCCGCTCATGTTGAGCCGCTCGTCACCTCGGCCAGTGCGCATCAGCACAGTTCGATATAGATCGTCACCGACAATATAGTCCTCCAGCTCGCCGACCATCGCCTCGGCAATTTCCAGATCGTGAAGCGGATCTCCAGCCACGAGCTTGCTGACGCTTGACATATAATTCCTCCTTCTTCAGAACGACAAATCGATTATCGTCTCAACGGATAAACGGATCACAGGCGACCGTCAACGAATCAGCCCGGCAGCAGATCATCGATCATCACGAGTTCATCAGAACTGAACGCCAGATTGTCCAACGCAGCCACATTGTCCTCGATCTGGCTGACACGGCTGGCTCCGACCAGGGCGGACGTCATGCCGGGATGGCGAAGCACCCAGGCAATGGCCATCTGTGCAAGGGTCTGGCCGCGTTCCTGAGCGATATCGTTCAAGGCGTGAATCGTGGCCAACCGCTCTTCAGAGATTGATTCTGCCTTGAGGAACCCATGGGGCTTAGCCGCGCGGGAATCTGCCGGAATTCCCTTGAGATACTTATTAGAGAGCATCCCCTGGGCCAACGGCGAGAAACAGATACAGCCGATCCCTTCCTGATCCAGCGTGTCCATGAGGCCCTCTTCGACCCAGCGATTGAACATGCTGTAGACCGGCTGATGGATCAAGCAGGGCGTGCCCAATTGACGCAGTATGTCGGCGGCCTCCTTGGTCTGCTCCGGGCCGTAGGATGAAATGCCCGCGTAGAGCGCGCGGCCAGAACGCACGGCCGTATCCAAAGCCATCATCGTCTCTTCCAGTGGCGTCTCCGGATCGAAGCGGTGGCTGTAAAAAATATCGACATAGGGCAGGCCCATGCGCTTGAGACTGCGATCCAAGCTAGCCAACAGATACTTACGCGAACCCCACTCGCCATAAGGTCCTGGCCACATCAGGTAGCCGGCCTTGGTGGAGATAATTAGCTCGTCTCTGTAGCGCTTGAGATCCTTTGCGAAAATCCTTCCGAAGTTTTCCTCGGCGGACCCCGGAGGCGGTCCATAGTTATTGGCCAAGTCAAAATGAGTAATACCAAGGTCAAAGGCACGATGCACCATGGATCGAGCATCGCTCAACGTATCAACGCCGCCAAAATTGTGCCAGAGGCCCAGGGAGACAGCAGGAAGCTTGAGCCCGCTACGCCCACTGCGCCTATAGATCATCGAATTGTAGCGGCTCTCGCTCGCGTAATATGACATTTTTTCCTCCGCAGGAATGGAAGTTGGTTTGGGCATAGGAATGTCATCGTCATTCTACCACTTCCGGACGATTCTCGTTCAATCGATCGCAGAAATCCGCACCTGGCGCTTCTTGGTGGTCAGTAGTACATAGGCGTCCTTCACGCCGGCAGGCCAAGGGCATGCAGCGCCGTGGCCATTTTTGATCTCCTCGTTCGGCCACATTGGAGACGCATCACCATGTTGGCGCTTCTGCTCTTCGGCATGATCGGCTAACTTTCCAACTTTTTCTCGTAGTTTGTGATCCGCATCCTCGGCAACGGCCTGCTACTGATTGGCATCCTTGGTCTGCTAACCCGAGAGGATTGGATCATCGGTGCAGCCGATTCGCTCTACGCCATCATCATGGTCTTCACGCTGCTGAGCACGGTCAGCAGCCATGGCTAATTCTGGAAGGAACGGCGCCAAGCATCCTCTAAGATGTGCGGGCTGACTAAAGAGTGGTGGGGCGGGACCGAGGATATCAACGCCAATGGTGGCGGCCCCTATGTAATGGTTCAGCTACAACAGGTCTTCTACAAGCTGCTGTTTGCTACACAAAAAAGATTTTCCGTTCGACAGTCTAACCTGGGGGATGAACAGCGTCTTCTTGGGCATCAGCATGTTCAGCGACGAACCAGTCGATCAGACGGCGTGCGATGCTTGCACGGGGCGGCACCTGCGGCAAGTCGTCGGGCGCAAACCAGCGCGCTTCGGCGATCTCACCCTCCTCAGGGACGATTTCGCCGCCGGCATACTCGGCGATGAAACCAACCATGAGCGAATTGGGGAAAGGCCAGGGCTGGCTGCCGAAGTAGCGGAGGTTGCAAATGCGCAGGCCTACCTCTTCAAAGACCTCCCGCTGCGCGCAATCTTCCAGCGATTCGCCCGGCTCAACGAACCCGGCGATAACACTATAGCGACCGCTTGGAAAGCGATGATTTCTGGCCAGGAGAATGCGCGGCCCCGCTTCAGTCTGCTTCGTGATGGCGACGATGATGGCGGGCGAAAGACGCGGGTAGTTGCTCAGACCGCAGTGCAGACACCGCTTGGAACGCTCACCGGCTACTGCTTCGGTCTGTGAGCCGCAGCGCCCGCAGAAACGATGAGTGCGTTCCCAGTTGATGATCTGAACGGCACGACCAGCCAATGCGAGCGCAACGTCATCCATTCGGCCAAAGAGCGAACGAAGTTCCTTCACTTCAAAGCCGCGGGGAAGCTGTTGCTCAGCATCCGCCTCGCCAGAGTAGCACTGGATCAGATCCTCACCCTCTGAGAGATAGCCAAGGTAGTGAAGGCCGACAGGGTCCAGCCCAAGCTCGCCAGGCTTTTCGACCTTTGGCAAAGAGAATCGCTTACCCTGGTCCTGAACAATCAAGCCGTCACCCTGAAATAGTAGCCAATAGGCCGGCCCACCTGGCGTAGGAGGCGGCTCAACGGCGGACGTGAAGTTCGAACTGGAAAAAGGCGAAACACTCATTTGCTGCGGGGACACTAGAAGCGTTTCTCAAGTTCGGTCTCTAACTCCTGCCAGGAGAGACCACGGGCAGAGAGCAGCACCAGGCAGTGGTAGAGCATATCGGCCATCTCATAGAGGATCCGATCGTCGCCCTCAGCTTTGGCCGCAATGATTACCTCGACGGCCTCCTCGCCGATCTTCTTCAGGATCTCGTTCTCACCGGCCTCAAAAAGTTCAACCGTGTACGATCCCTCCGGCATGGACGCTTTGCGCTCTTCAATTGTCGCAAACAGCTGTTCAACAATACTACTCATTGGAATTCGCTCTTTTTGGTTGGATTCAACTGGGGTGTGATTGGGAATGTATCAACAGACAGACGGTCGACCACATGGATCGTCCCTACCGGTTGTCGGTTCTACGGAATATCAGGCGGTCCAACTGCAATTACAGTAGAGGTCAGGCCAGTAGATCCTCAGGCGGAATACGGACAGAGACACCATCGGCCAGCAGGTGTTCTTTGACCTGCATGATGCTCAGTTGTTTGAAATGAAAGAGGCTGGCGGCCAGCGCTGCCGCAGCTCCGCCGTCGGTCAACGCCTGGGTAAAATGATCGGGCCGGCCCGCCCCACCGCTGGCAATCACCGGAATGGTGACAGCATCACTGATGGCCCGAGTCAATTCGACATCATAGCCTTCTTGGGTGCCATCACCGTCCATCGATGTCAGAAGGATTTCACCACCGCCGCGTCGCTCAACTTCCTTGGCCCATGCAACCGCATCAATGAAGGTGTTGGTGCGTCCGCCGCTGACGAAAACGTCCCATCCGCCGCCGCGCTCAGCAAGGTCTTTCCCCTGCCGGCGGCGTGCGTCGATGGCAACGACAATACATTGGCTGCCAAACCGAGTGGCTCCTTCACTGATCAATGCAGGATTCTTGACGGCGGCACTGTTGATACTCACCTTGTCGGCTCCGGCCAGCAGCATGGCACGCATGTCGTCCACGGTGCGAAGTCCGCCGCCAACGGTGAAGGGAATGAAGACGCTGTCGGCCACACGACGCACCATGTCAATCACAATGTCTCTCGCCTCATGCGTAGCCGTTATGTCAAGAAAAACCAATTCATCGGCTCCCTCTCGATCATAGACCTGCGCCTGCGCTACCGGATCCCCGGCATCGACCAGATCGATGAAATTGACGCCTTTCACCACTCGCCCATCCTTGACATCAAGACATGGGATTATTCGTTTGGCGAGCATAGGGCAAGAAGCTCCGCTTAATCTGCCGTACGATTACTTAGACAAAATGCCGCTTGGTCCAGCGCCGGCAGCAACATAGGCGCGGTCTCAGTCAGCAATTCCCACGTACTGTCGTAATCCCCCCACTGGGCCTCGCAGTGGTTCTCATCGCCGAGCACAACCTCGGACTGATCGACCTCTGCCAAATAGTACACGACCGTATGCTGAATCTCATAGTCGCGCACCTGGGCAACATACTCAAGCGTGGAGCAGCAATCTTCATGGAAGTTCAGAATGCGCTGACCGGCCACCTCAAACGCGCCGCGAGTTGCCGCTTCGACAATATCTTCTTGGCTGACAACCGGCGTACGCGGGAACTCCCAAAGCTCATAGTACCAGTTGTAGAGAATCAGATACTCAGGCCCCTCTTCGCCCATACGACAAGGAATGATGCCGGCACTACGAGCGACCAACGGTCGATGGCCGACCTCAATCGCCTTTGCCAGGTCGAGGTTATTCATGTAGATTGCCTGGCCGGTGATCACGCCTTCAATGTCAAAATGCTCAAGATTTTTGAGATGCTCGACATCCTCGAGGCCTGCGACGCCACCGCCGGCTATCACATGCAATCCCGTGACATCGCCAAGGCGAGCCGCAGATTCCGCATTGACGCCCTTGCCGTCGCGTCCAATATCTGTGTAGACCACCCGCTTGACGCCCAAGGCCTGCATCTGGTGCCCAAAATCAACGATGTCAACGTCGCTAGTCTGCTGCCAACCGTGAGTAGCGACTTTACCATCGCGGGCGTCGATGCCTACGACAATGCGATCCGTCCCCCAGGTAAGAATGGCCTCGCTGACCAGGCCGGGATTCTGGACAGCGACCGTACCGAGGACGACACGATCGGCGCCAAGCTCAAGCGCAAGCCGAATATCGCCCAGCGTACTCAGTCCGCCGCCAAATTGAATCGGCACATCGACGGCCTTTCGGATTTCCGCCAACCTCCGTAGATTGATGGGTAGTGTGGCCATGAGATCTTCACGGGGGCTGACGGGCCTTTCGGAGCCGGGATACTGAATCTTGATGGAATTTGGTCGATCTCAGGGTGCTTAACTGATCCGGGGTAGCTTCTAGCGCGCCATCCAAGTTGACAACGTGAAGCCACTCAGCGCCTTGACCAACCCAACGGCGCGCTATGTCGGCAGGAGCTTCGCCGAGAACCGTTTCGGCGCTAGGATTGCCCTGGCTCAGCCGCACACAACGGCCTTGCCACAGATCGATTACAGGAAAGATTATCATAGAATGTTACAGACCTCAGCGCTTCCCAAGAAGATGATTGCCTTGATTTCGTTCTTGCCATGATTCAGATACAATCTACCACAAGAGTGTCATAGGCAAACGTAACATCCCATCCTCGATCGGCGCGCAGTTTTTGGGCCACTGCCTCATACTCGTCAGGCGTCAACGTGTCAGGTTCCTCAATATGGGCAAAGACAAGACGCTTGGCAGCGAGCATATCGGCCATGGCCAGCGTCTCGACAAAGGTGGCTTCGCTCTGCAAAACCGGATGCTCGAGGGGAATCAGGCGCTCACCCGTCAGCGGATGAAACTCGAAGACGCCGGTCGGCAGCACAGCCAGATCCACACCACGCCACTCATCGGGCGGCGACCAGCCACAGAGCTCATCCATAGCGATCAAAACGCGTCTGGCGCCATCGTTTTCCTCAAACAGAAATGCAAAAACATAGGCCTGAGCCACGGTGTAGTCGGACGTGACGGAATGAGCGCTTATCGTCCAGCCGCCAAGCGTTATCGGTTCGTCGAATGGACGCACATCCACCAACCCAATAGATCGGAGGTAGCTAAAGTTCTCCGCCAGCCCCATCCACCGCTCGAAGTCGCCAGCGACTTGAGCCGGCAAATAGATTGGCGTGCACTCATGCTCGGGCGGCCAACCGCGCCAGTCCCAATTGCGCGTCTCGTACATACGTCGCCCTGCCGTATGATCAGGATGCCAGTGACTGTAGAAGCCGGCGGCGATGTGGCGAATGCCGGCACGATCCACCTGGAACGCCGACTCTTCGGGTGTATCGATCAACACATCAGGGCCGTGGACAAAGACGCTCGGACCAGTCCTGGCCCAGGGAACCCCGTGGAGACGGGCGCCACGGCAAAGCTCACACTGGCAGCCAGGGCGGGGCGTGCGGATAGCGCCGGCGCTGCCGAGGAATTCGATAGAAAGGGTTGTGATCATTTATCGCGTCTCGAAATGTAGTGGCGAGGGCCATGCCGCATACTACTACTCAGGGGTTGCCGCCCCATCCACGACCATCTGCATGAAATTGGAGAGGATCCGTAGACCGACGGTGTGGCTTTTCTCGGGATGTGGTTGGATGCCCCAGGCATTCTTGTAGCGCACGATACTTGGGTAGTCGACACCATAGTCGGTCGTGGCCAATATGGCGTCCTCATCTTCAGCATCACAATAATAGCTGTGAGCGAAGTAGGCATAGGCGCCGTTGGGCACGCCGGCAAGCAGCGAGTCTTCATGTTGTCGATGTAGTTGGTTCCAGCCGATCTGGGGAATACGGAGAGTACGACCTGGGTGAGCAGGATCGGCCATCTGCTCCGGAAAACGTTTGACCTTGCCGGGGATGATATGGAGACCCTCGTGCTGCCCCATTTCTTCGCTCTCATCAAAAAGCAGCTGCATGCCGACACAGATACCAAGCAACGGAAGGCCTGCTGCCACGGCATCAAGCAAGGGTTCCTCCAAGTGTTGCTGACGAAGGTTATCGACACTGTCCCCAAAAGCGCCCTGCCCGGGCAGCACGACTGCATGCCACCGCGTCAGATCGGTGGGTGTGTCGACGATATCGACGGGAATGCCCAGAGGCGCGGCCATTGACTCAAACGCTTTGTGGACACTGCGTAGATTGCCCACACCGTAATCGAGGACCGCTATCATTCGGGTTGCCCTAGTTCAAGTTCAAAATTGCGGATGATGGCGGGCGGGAACGCGTTCTTTGCGGTAGCCAGCGTCATTTCACGGATGCGCTGTTCAGCCTCCATCGCCTCGTCTGAGGTGATGGCCCCAGATTGCACGGCCGCATCATATTCCGCTTCATTGAGCACCATCACGTGGCCATCCGCCTTGATCCAAAGTCCCAGCGTTAGATCGTTGGTTCTCAGCCCATCGCCGCCGGTTGCAAAAGGCATGCAGACTGGTGCGAACATGCCGACCATACGGCCGTTTTCGTCAAAATACTTCTGCACGATCTGCTCTGTCTCCAATATCCAAAACCGAAACCAGATATAGCCCGACCCAGCCACTTCTGCTCCACAAAGCACCTGCGTTGGTGCTGTCTCGTCCCAGGTCGCCCGTTCGACCAGCATGTTGCTAAGACGCTCGACGCGGTAATCAACCATATGTTCGACGGCGCGCCATTGGCCGGGGATCATCTCTTTGGACATAGTTCCAACAAGAATGCTAATACTTCTTTACGATCGCACGGTAGGCAGCAGGCTCTCGATACTGGATGAGCTGCCGATCTTCACGCACAACTCGCACTCTATCCAGATCGATGGTTGCCACCGCGTATCCCTCAATGGGTTCGTCAAGAACCGTGTAGAGCTCGGCCGATGGCCCCACAATCAGGCTATCGCCGCCAAAACGCATGGTCGGCTCTTCGCCCACACGATTGGTCGCCGCCACAAAGACCGCATTTTCACAGGCTCGACTGACAAGATGGGCACGCCATGAATCCTGGAACTGTTCCTCCCAGTTGGCACTGACGACGATCAACTCGGCGCCTTCGAGCGTTAGGCTGCGAGCCGCCTCGGGAAAGGCCAGATCGGTGCCGGATGTCAGCCCGAAGCGACCCCACTCGGCCTCAATCGTCACGAAGCGAAAGCCATTGCGAAAGACCTGTCTTTCTTCGCCCAGCAGGTGCACTTTGCGGTATTCGCCGGCCAAGTCGCCCTCGGGCCCGATGCAGACCAATCCATTGTAGAGAATGCTCTCGACCTTCTCCTTGATCACCAAGCCGAAGACAATATGCGTGTTGAAGTCACTGGCTCGCTTGGACAGGGAATTGGTCACATGCCCGGGAACACGCTCTGCCAAATCGGTTGCCCGCAGGCCCAGTTCTGCACCTGTATAGCTCAGTTCAGGAAAGATGATCAGGTCCGTATTCTGCTCACTGCAGATGCGCTCGACGAAGTCGTTCATCTTGCGCAGGTTGGCTTCAGGATTTGCCAACTCTGGGGCCATCTGTACAAGCGCTACGGTGATTTCACGTGCCATTGAAAATTGCTCCTCATCAAGTAACTGATTCGAGGTCATGAATCAGGCATCTGCTCATTGCACACAGTCAAACGCCGTACACTTGCAGTCTGACAAACTGTAGGCGAGAAGTCAACAAGCTTGGTGTGCTACAGCTCGGATTTTATCCGGCAGAAGTATAGCATAGTTGTGCGAATTCACCATTTATTCTCTCTTGAGTTACAATGCAGCCAATATCAATTTTGTGAGGAGAAACATGAGTAAAATAACCCACTGGTTTCGTTCCGCATGGTTGGTTCTGGTTATCGCCGGCGTCGTGATTTTTCTCGACCAATGGACCAAGATTCTCGTACGCGAGAAGCTGCCAGAATATGTCGAAACCATACCAATCGCTGCGTTTGGCGAGTACTTCATCTTCAACCGGGTGCGTAATTACGGCGCCGCCTTCGGCATCCTACAGAATCAGCAAATACTTTTCTTTGTGATCGCCGCCGTCGTCATCATCGCAATCCTGACATACGTTCGCTACCTACCCATGGATCGCTTTTGGGTGCGAGTCTTTCTCGGCTTACAACTGGGCGGCGCAATCGGCAACCTCATTGACCGTGCCTTCCAGAAGGACGAAATGGGGCGTGGCTACGTGACCGACTTCATCCAGATCGGCGTTCCGGATGTCTATTATTGGCCAAACTTCAATATCGCTGATAGTGCCATCGTCGTCGGTGTTATCGGCCTGGGCGCCTACATTCTCTGGGAAGACATGAAGACCCAACGTGCAGAAAAGGAGGCAGCCAAAGATGCCTCTGCCAAGGATGCCTCTGTCATGGAGAACGATGCATCGACCTAGCACCTTGTTGGACGCGCCTCCTAGATTTACGACGCAGCGCACGAAATCTCCTGGTCGCAGCTAGCCGACTTCTTTTTCGGCTCCGCTGCGACTTTTTCTTCAATGGCTCACAAGGGCGCCTCCATGACTGTTTCGTCTGATCAATCAAGCCAGCCAACGACATTGATCGTGCCCTCAGAGGTCACCGGTGAACGCCTTGACCGGTGGCTGACCACGACACTGCCTGAGCGTAGCCGAAGCGAGATCCAGCGTTGGATCAAAGAGGGCAAAGTGACGGTGGACGACGGCACGGCGCGGGCTAGCCTTCGATTGGAAGGTGGACAGACGATCGTCATCCAGATTCTTGTCGCCGGCGAAGATACGCCCCTCGTCGCCACCGACCTGCCGCTGAGCGTGCTCTACGAAGACGCAAACCTACTGGTCGTGGACAAAGCGGCAGGCATGGTCGTGCATCCAGCCCCCGGCCACCCGAGCGACACGCTTGTCAACGCCATCCTGCATCATTGCCCGGAGATCGAAGGCGTCGGTGGTGAACGCCGTCCTGGCCTGGTGCATCGCCTGGACAAGGAGACATCCGGCGTAATCGTGATCGCAAAGAACGATCGCACCCACAGAGACCTACAGGCCCAATTCAAAGCCAGAACGGTCTATAAAGAGTATTTGGCGCTGGTCGAGGGACGCATGGAGCCAAGCGAGGGACGCATCAATGCGCCGATGGGGCGACATCCGGTTGATCGAAAAAAGCAAGCAATTTTGCCGCCGGATCCCATCACCGGCATTTCGCCGGGCCGAGATGCAGTTACCGAGTACCATACGGTGAGCAACTACGGTATCGAGTTGCCACGCTCCCAAGGCTATGGCCAGTTCACCCTATTGCGCGTCATCTTGCACACCGGCCGCACCCACCAGATTCGTGTCCATTTCGCGTGGCGCAAGCATCCAATCGTGGGCGACACGGTCTATGGGTTCAAGCGGCAGCGCATCCCCATCGACAGGCAGTTCCTTCACGCGCACAAGCTGCGCCTGCGCTTGCCGGGCAATCATGGCGATGAAGGTGGAGAGCGAACGTTCGTGGCTCCACTGCCGCCGGATCTGATTGACGTACTCAACCGACTAGAGGAGTAAATGACAATGGCTAGCACTTCTGCCGTCGACGGTTTGGAGGCCGGCGCCGCACCTTCTGAGCCCACACCGACTGACGGGGACTACTCCGGCAGTTTTGCTCGCAAGGTTGTCGCCTCCGGCATGCTCTTTCTGAACGAAGAGCGGCAAGTGCTGTTGGTCAACCCGACTTACAAAGAGGTCTGGGAAATTCCTGGCGGCGTGGTTGAGGCAATGGAGCCGCCGCGGGACGCATGCATCCGTGAGGTTAAGGAAGAGATCGGGCTGCAGATTGAGCCGAGACGGCTGCTGAGCGTCGACTACAATGCCAGGCCGGAGCGCAACTTCGATATGCTGCGCTTCATCTTCTTCGGCGGCATGCTCGCCAAACAACAGGTAGACGCCATCGTTCTGCAGGCTGAAGAACTTAGCGAATTCGGCTTCTTCAGCATCGACGATGCCCGCGCTCTGCTCAGCCCTGCCCTCGGCCATCAACTTGCGGAGATCCTTGACACATTGGATGAGAATGCCACTGTCTACACTGAGCATACCTCGTAGCCGTCTCTCCGATGGCGGCTGTGATGGGTCCACGGTCCAACACCCGTCCCGACACGAATTCTCACGAAGCGCATGATCGACTTAGCCTGTTCAAAGTGGGTTTGCAGAGGTACCCATGCAGGTACCCACAAGAGGCGGACGACCGCAAGGGTCGCGCCTACACAATCAACTCATTTGGACGGACTCGTTGCCTTGGAGCCACTGGTCGAATTCAGCAAGCAGCGCTACTTTCACAGGCGCTTCCACGCCTGCGGCAACAAAGGCATTGCGGGCGATGCGCGCCAGAGCTTCTCGATCGTAGCCAAACTCATAGGCCAGCACAGCATATTCCTGCACCAACGTGGTGTTAAAAAGTGGCGGATCATCGCTGTTGACCGTGACGAACTGCCCCATGCGATCCAGGTGGGCAAACGGATGCTCGGCCATTCGTCGATAGACATGCAGACAGATGTTGCTGGTCGGATTGATCTCCAGCGGGATGCCACGCTCTTTGATGATGGCCAGCAGTTCCGGGTCCTCTATGGCGCGCACGCCGTGGCCAAGCCGATCAGCGTGCAGGTCAATCACCGCGCCGCGCACACTGGATGGCCCCATAGTTTCGCCCGCATGCGGAACGGACAGGAGACCTGCTTGCTTAGCCTCGGCAAAAGCATGGGCAAATGGCTCAGGCGGCGCTCCCACTTCAAAGCCGCCCAGCCCAAATCCGACCACGCCCCGATCCCTGCCGGCCAGCGCATATTCGAGTGTCCGCTCCGCAGGAAGCGGCGAGTAGTCCGCGCTGCGGCCCGAAAGATAGCGCTTGGAGAAACTGGCATTGCGGGGCACATCAAAGACCCAACGCATCTCAACACCGAATTCCTCCTTGGCCTGGTGTCGACCGAATTCAAGGCCCGCCATCAAGTCGTCGAACGAGAGCCCTTTCTCCTGCAAGTCGGTGTGGGTGAACGGCGTGAAGGTCAGCTCTCGATAGCGGATTCCCTGACGAGCCATATCCGCGCCGCAGGCCCGGACGATCAGGGCGAAGTCATCCGGCTCTCGCAGAAGATCAGAGATCGTCAAGTAGATTTCAACGAAATGGGGGAATCCAGTGAAGGTAAACCACTGGCGCAGGCCGGCCACGTTATCAGCCGGAAGCGCATCCAGCCTACCGTGGCGGCGAGCCAGGTCCAGCACCGTCTCAGGCTGGATCGTTCCCTCCAGATGAACATGAATCTCCGCCTTTGGCAGGTTCACCAGGTAATCCATAAAATCTGCGTCCAAGGTCTCTGAATAGGAACCCAGCAGTTCGGTTCCTGTCGGTTGCAACATGAGCTCACACTTTTCCGATATTCTTGAAGCTTTAAGTTGACATTCATCATTGAAGGTGAAACTATAGATTGACAATTGTAACCGATGGTGGAGATTGTACCGAACCCGGCGCTCGTCCCACCGGCTGGATGACTATGAACGCGTACCAAACTGCAAGACCAACTCGACCTCAAGACGATCCTTTGCCGACGGCCAGGGTTTCGTTCATACGTCCGCTTCGTCGCGCGCTGGTAATTGGCTGCCTGCTGTTGATTGTCCTGGCTTCGCTGGGGTCCGGCGCACCTTCGGCGGCCCAGCAACTGAGCGCTGGCCTTTCCAAAACCGTATCCGGCATGACCTTCAACCTGGTGCGCTGGGAAATCGATGCGGTAGCGGATAAGATTGAGGCCGCGGTCACCAAACCCGCCCAGACGCTCAGCGTAGCCGAGGGCGTCGAACTTGTGCGTGATTATCTGGACCGAGCCCATGAAATCGCCCGTCTCGAAGGCGAAATCGAGTACAAACTCAGTCTCAATGACGCTGACGAGAAAGAACAGGTCGGCCCGCTGCAAAGCGAGGTTGACGATCTTCGATCTCGCCAACAGACCATTCGCCCTGCTGTTGAGCAGGTGATTGAGCGACAGGTTGCGTCCGAACTGTTCAAGCTCGGGATCACGCTTGCCGATCGAGTTTTCCCGCCGGTTCAGTTTACGTTCACTGAACCGCCAAAGAAGATGGTTGTCAGTCCCCGCGAACGTATCGCCACTGTTGACTACCGCATGCTTGTGCCGGAGTTTGGCGCGGACATGGCAAGCGTCGCCGAGAATACCATCCGGGAAGAGCAGAATCGGATTGCCTATGTGACAAACATTGGCGGCCTGGGCGCTTACCCGTCCATGGTGGTGGATCGAGCCAGTCTGCCCTGGGTACTTAGCACGGTTGCACATGAGTGGACCCACAATTATTTAACACTCTTTCCTCTCGGCCTGAGCTACAATGTCAGCTCGGAGCTGACGATCATCAACGAGACTGTGGCCGAAATCGTCGGCAATGAAGTCGGAATGAAGGTGCTGGAGACCTACTATCCAGAACTGTTGCCGCCGTCTGATAACACCGACGATTCTGCGGCGCAGTCATCAGAGGGAGAACGCATCGAGATCCCACCCAGCGGCCCCATGCCCTTTGACTTCCGGACAGAGATGCGACGCACTCGACTGATCGTGGACCAACTGCTGGCCGAAGGCAAGGTCGAGACCGCCGAAGCGTACATGGAAGCGCGTCGTCAGTTCTTCATCGCCAATGGCTACCCGCTACGCGTACTCAACCAGGCCTACTTCGCCTTCCACGGTTCCTACGGCACAAGCCCCTCCAGCACCAATCCGTTGGCGCCTAAATTGTTTGCGCTGCGCACTCAGGTTCCAGACGTTCAGGCCTTCTTGAGAGCCGTACGCGGGATTCGATCGGCGGAGGGATTGGAGAAAGTGTTACAAGAGAATCGGGGTTTAGGAGATTAGGAGATTAGGAGATGGGGGATTAGGAGACTAGCGCGATGGTACACGGCATCCCTGAATCCCTAAATCCCTAATACCCATCCCTAAATCCCTAAATCCCTAAATCCCTAAATCCCTAAATCCCTAAATCCCTAAACGATTATCAGCCATACCCCCATTCACCGCCCACGAGTCGCCATGAAATTCACCTTCACAACCCAACCTGCTACATTTTTGGCCCGCCCCAATCGCTTCCGCGTCGAGGCAAAGCTGCATGCGACCGGCGAGACCATCAGCGCGCACTGCGCCGATCCGGGGCGCCTACGAGAGTTACTGATTCCCGGCGTCACCGTCCACGTCAGCAAGGCATCTAATCCGAACCGCAAGACCGGCTATGACCTGCGTTTTGTCGAACATCCGGAGCATGGCCAACTCATCAGTCTTGACACGCGGCTACCCAACCAAGTCTTCGCAGACGGGCTGGCTTCAGACTTCTTCAAGCCGTTTCTCGCAGCCCGTTCCATTCAGGCAGAAGTCAGCCTGCCGCAGCACGAGCCAGGCACTGTTCGCAGCCGTATCGATTTCTTGCTCACAGATCGAAAGGGGAATCCATGCTGGATCGAAGTCAAATCGGTCACGCTGGTCGAGGATCGTGTGGCGCGATTTCCCGATGCGCCGACTGAGCGCGGTCGCCGACATCTGGAAGAATTGACCGCGCTGGTTCGGGCCGGCGTTCGTGCTGCCGTCGTTTTTATCATCCAGCGACCTGATGCCGACCGCCTCGAAGCCAATCCGGATACTGATCCTGATTTTGCCCGGGCCTTATGCGCAGCGAAGCAGGCCGGCGTCGAGATCTATGCCTACACATGCAGGCTCTCAACGCATGAAATCGTCCTGGATCGGGAGATAGCCATAGCCCTGGCCGATCCAGATGGCCCGTCGACGGACACCACACCCGAATGATCCGCAGAATCATCGGCTATCGACAGGATGAAGTCAACGACTGGGTGGCAATGCTCGAATGCGGCCACGGTCAGCACGTCCGCCACGATCCGCCCCTCAATAACCGGCCCTGGGTGCAAACCGAAGAAGGCCGCGCTCAATTCACTGGCCATTCACTCAACTGCCAGATCTGCGATGACGAAGAGATTCGATCGTTGGGATGATCGTAGTTTCGACCCTACCGCAAGCGCTGACAGAATCTCACGAATCAACGGATCGCACCCTGGTTGAGGTACGCTTTTCGCCATGTCATTTCGAAAATGGACGGTAGCTGGCCATGACAGCAGAAATTTCGTATCGAAAAAGAGCCTCCAAACGTCTATAGTTACAAGGGCCACATTCTCAAAGCCCAACCAAGCTGCATCTGACGCGTTTGTCACTCCGGCACGAATGATTTCAGCGAAATTCTTATCTTGGAGGTCGCTTATGCTTCGCCCAGGGTTTCTCGCTCGCCGTTCGCCTTCGAACTTCAACCTTCTCTTCCTGCTAACCATCGTAGCCTCTCTGGCCGGAGCCTTGACACTGCTGTCGACGGGGTTCGTGCAAGCGAACGGCACTACCACCTTGACAGTCTGCACGTCTGGACCGCCAACCTGCGATTATGCATCGATCCAGCCGGCCATAGACGCATTGGCAACCGGCGGCGAAATCATCGTTGGCGCCGGCGTCTTTTCTGAAACACTGACCGTGCACAATCAACTCACCATACGTGGCTCAGACGTGGCAACAACCACGCTGACGGCGTCAAGCGGGCCGATTCTACAGGCCAGCGAGACCCCGTCGATGACACTCAGCCATCTTGTGCTTGACGGTCGCGGCGTGTTGACCTCCGGCTTGGTGATATCCAACACCAGCGTTGCGCTTGAGCACATCGTCATCCGAGACCTTGCCGGTGAGCCCGGATCAAGCACCCATTTAGATGGAGAACATGTGACAGCGCTATCGTTGTCGGGACGAGGAACCCTGCGCGCAACCGATCTACAGATCCGGCATCTAGCTGCCGGAAATGGTTACCCCGAATCCTATCCCCAGGAAGGCCAAGGCAAATTTAGAGGTGGGAACGCTGCCGGAATCGCAGTGAACGGCACTTATTCGATCACCATCGATTCCTCTGCCTTCATAGATCTGACGGCGGGTGATGCCGGCGAAGGTCTCGACCCGTATTACTGCCAAGGAAGCGGTGGGCAGGCAATTGGAATCGATGCCCGCAATAGCACGCTAGAGGTGGATGGCATTGAAATTCGCAATCTGCGCGCCGGTGCGCCCTGCTCCGGTGCGGCGCGGAAATGTGATTTCGGGGCCGGAACATTTGCAGGCGTACGCACGAGCGGTGGTCAGATCTCTGTCCACAATGCAACGATTGGCCCTCTTTATGCCCTTGCCGGCCACGACAGTCCGTTGAACAGCGGAATCCTGGCCGAGGACACCGACTCAGTTCGGCTGAAAAATGTACACATAGATCTTGGCATGTCACCGGAAGCCATGGAGTCGGCCGAGATGGTTGGCGCGGCGTCACCCGACTCTCCCTTCTGTGTGCCGCCACCACTCGCTGTGCACGGTATATCCCTTCGGCAGGCAGGGGACATCAAGCTTGATGAGATCGAAATACGAAATGTGATTGGCCAGGGTGCAGGCGCCGACGGCATTGGCCTGTTTATCGACGATGCCAACAGCTTCTCGTTGCTCAAGAGCGTGATCAGTAACGTGCAGGGCGGGTATGGCCGGCTGACAGCCCACGGTGTTCACGTTACCGACACAGAGCAAATGCAAATCAATGCCACCGCCATTCGCTCGGTCAGCGCGCAGTCGGCGCCACGTCAGTTCTACTACGCCTACTTCGGCGACGACGGCGGCGGCGCTACTGGGCTTACGGCAAGCAACATAACTTCCGGCGTGGTCGTCGGCGTAACCGTCTGGCGAGTCAGCGCAGGCACTGGAACAGCCATGGACTGTAGTTACTGCACCGGAAACCCGGGCGGCAATGCTTCGGGTCTCGCTCTTCTAGATTCCAACGTTTCCCTGGTCCACAGCACGGTCGCTACAACTTCGGCAGGTTCAGGCGGCAGCCCAGACGGCGAAGACGGTCACAGTGTTGGTCTGCAATCAACGGGCAGCAACGTCCACTTGGCGGCAACGATTCTGACGGGCCACGAGGTCGGGCTCTCACATTCGGGTGGCACCATCGTTCTTGAACAGAATAATTTCTGGGCCAACGTCATCGACGTGAGTGGAGTGAGCTCGTCCAAGTCAGATCGCTACGTGGACCCAAGCTTCGTTGACGGAGGAAACGGAGATCTTCATCTGAACGCGGATTCCAAACTCATCGATCAAGCCGGTGACTACGGTCGAATATCGCGCCTGCCGGATATCGACGGCGAGCCGCGCCCGCTGGATGGCAACGGTGACGGCCTCTACAGGGCTGACATCGGCGCCGACGAGCGCTTCATGACCCAGAAGCCTCTGCACCTGCAGGCGACACCTGAGATGGTCGCCAATGGAGAATCCACCCAGGTGCTTGCAGTGATCGAGAACTCGACTTCGCCTTCGTCGCAAGCAGGAATGACCTTCGTGAGCGTTGTCCCAGTGGAACTGGCCTTCGTGCCGGATTCGCTCCATTCGTCTGGCGGCGACGCCAAGATGACGTCGGACGGCAACGTCCAGACTATCGTCTGGGAGGGCACGATCTCTTCGCAGAACGCCGTCACGATTCGTTTCGATCTGAGGGTAGCGCCGGGCAATGTCGCCATGAATCAGATCACATTGGCGGCCGAGACTACAGGCAAAGACCACGAGATACTCCACCATGCGGAAGTCGATATCCTGCTTAACCCGCATCGGATCCATTTCCCACAGGTCAATGAAAGGAAGGACTGATCGATACCATCAGAAATCGCTCCACGGATCTTTACTTTTTCGACCATTTGTGCTAATCTACAACTGTAGTTTGGGGATGACAGGCTTCGACGGGGCAGGAAGTTCAGTGATTGCGGGCCGTAGAGTGTCGACTACGTTAAAAAGGCTCAAAACCATATAAATGCCAACTCAAATGGCAATGCTTTTGCTTTCCCGACCGTCGCCGCACCTGCTGCGATGGCTGCGTAAGCTAGGCATCTGACTCACTAACCTGAGTCACGGTCCGGCTCGATGGTACTCTCAGGTCGAACGGTAACCGTCATATACTGCAGGGTTGCGGCAACTGTACGCCGATAAGGTTGCCTAAGGCTATCGGCTAGCCGGAGATGTGAATCGCGTCACACCGAGTCCCTCCGGCGAATCACCAAATGAGTGACTATGCCTGTAGACGTCACTGGACAAATGTTTCGGACGCGGGTTCGATTCCCGCCATCTCCACCAAACAGAAGGGCGATCTGGATCAATACCAGATCGTCCTTTTTCTTTCCTCTGACAGAACTTGTCAAATTCGGCGCGGCGACGTACCATTTCGGGTGTCATCCGTATTGTTGTTGCTGTTCTGGGACCTGTCTCCGGTTTACAAATATGACCGACTCTCGACCAAACAGGCGAATCTCGCGCCGTCGACTCTTGTTGCAGGGTAGTCAGCTGGCTGCAGTTGGCCTGCTGGCCGGCTGTACCTCACCGGTTGCGCCCCTGCTCTTTGCCAAGGCAAGCGCCGAACACCTGTCCTTCCCCAGGATTCCGCCGCTTCCCATGAATGCGCTCAATCCTACAGTAATCCCGGATCCTCCTCTAGACGTGAAGATTGGCCAGATGCTTCTGGTCGGCTTCCGAGGGCGCATCATCAGCGAAGAAAGCCAAATCCTTCAGGACATTCACGAGCACCACATTGGCTCGGTGGTCCTGTTTTCGTACAACATCGAAAGAAGTACTTTCGCTCCAAGACAGGTCAAGGCCCTGACAGCGTCATTGCAGGCCGCAAGTGACCTGCCTCTCTTCATCACGATTGATCAGGAAGGCGGAATCGTCAGCAGACTCAACGAGGCCTATGGCTTTCCGCCGACGGTTTCGGCAGCCTATCTTGGCTTCGTCGACGATCCGGAGGAGACCTATCGCTATGCCTCGGCCACCGCCGAGACATTGGCCGATCTAGGCATCAACCTGAATCTTGCACCGGTGGTCGACCTCAATACCAATCCAGCCAATCCGGTCATCGCCCGCTTTGAGCGCAGCTACTCGTCCGATCCAGCCCGGGTCGTCCGCCATGCATCGACGGTTGTACAGGCTCACCACGATCACAATGTACTCTGCACACTCAAACACTTCCCGGGGCACGGCAGTTCTCGACAAGACAGCCATTATGGTTTCGTAGATGTAACTGACTCCTGGGACGAACAGGAACTGGAGCCTTACAAAGCATTGATCGAAGCCGACAAGGCCGACGTGATTATGACCGCCCATATCTACAACGATAACCTTGACGCCGAAGTGCCCGCAACGCTCTCGCCACCGATCATCACTGGCATCCTACGAGAGCAACTAGGCTATAACGGCGTGATTATGTCAGACGATATGTCGATGCGTGCCATCACGAACCAATATCGTCTCGAAGACGCAGTTCAGCGTGCGGTACTTGCCGGCGTGGATATCATTGCGCTGGGCAACAATATTACCTACACTGGACGCTCTGCCGCACGTGCTGCGGCCGCCATTTCCCAGTTGCTGGAAGACGGGATCATCGATGAATCGCGCATCGACGCCTCCTATCAGCGCATCATGCGCCTCAAGGGGAAACTGTTGGCGTTGTGATCATGCGCTCCTCAGTTATGCACCGGGTTCTGTTGTCGACTGCCGTTTGTCACTGTATGTAATGATCTCAGGATGGCATTTGCGCGGGACCAGAAAGGGCCACGCGATTGAAGTCTGTCCGACCGCTCTGCCCTCAACGCCGTGAACACCTTGCCGTCCAGATTATCGCTCTGGCCTTCGGTGTCCTCGCGCTCGGTATTCTACTGCCAAAGGCCGGACAAGCTGAGGACTCTCGCGTCCAAGCCCAATCGCAGACAGCCATCCGCTTCGCCGTTATTGGCGACTATGGTTCCGGCACTTCAAATGAAGCAGCAGTCGCTGACATGATCAATAGGTGGAACCCGGATATCGTGATTACGGTCGGCGACAATCGCTACAGCGAGATTTCCTACGACCACGTAGTGGGCCAATTCTACTGTGACTTCCTGAAGGACGTCGAAAGCGGGCCTATGTGCCCAGGCGGAAACGCAACAACCAATGCATTCTTTCCCACACTAGGCAATCACGACTACTCGGACGGTGGCGGACTCAATGAGTACCTGCACTACTTCCAGCTGCCAGGGAGCGGCGTTACAAGCACCTTTAGCTCAGGCAACGAGCGTTACTACGAATTCGTGGTCGGACCAGTCCATTTTTTTGCCCTGGATAGCGAACAAGCGAAGACAAACGGCATCGATCTCGCCGTTCAGCAGCGTTGGCTACGAACAGCGCTGGCCGGTTCAACATCGCCATGGCAGGTTGTCTTTTTCCACTACGCGGCCTACTCTTCAGGTATTGTTCACGGATCCAGCCCTTTCATGCAGTGGCCCTTCGAGTCGTGGGGCGCTGATGTCGTCATAGCGGGACATGTCCATGCATACGAACGCCTGCAAGTCGGCGGCATTCCCTATTTTGTCAACGGTGTGGGCGGGGATAGTCTGTATGCCATTGGCTCACCGTTGCCTGAGTCGGTCGCACACTATGACGAAAACTATGGCGCCATGCTGGTAACCGCCAGCGATATCGGCATCCAATATGAGTTCTATTCAATTTCAGATGGTGATCCTGCCAGAGATTCCCTATCAGACAGGGAGATCCCCAAAGATTCCTTGATCTGTGTCAACCTGAACCCGGCAACGGATACCTACATTGAAGAGGACGAACCATCAAACAACATGGGCAATGATGAGCAACTCAAAATTAAGACGAAGCCAGACAAACAACATCGATCACTCCTGGCATTCGATCTGTCTCCCCTACCTCCGGAAATTGTAATCGAGAGCGCTTCTCTGTCCCTATGGGCTGGAGCCGTTCAAGACGCGCCGCTCGACATCCAGGCACATGCAGTGCGCTCGTCCTGGGCCGAACAAGAAGTAACTTGGAATGATCGGCATGTGGCCCCATCGCCTACATGGAGCATACCCGGCGGCGATTTTGATCCCGACGCAGCGGCGATGGCCACCGTTACAGATGCCAATACGTGGATCAGTTGGGATGTTACCTCCTTGATTCCAGCGTGGGACGATGGCTCTGTCTATGGAGTTTTGCTAACTGGCGTTCAGGACGGCGTGAAACGGACGGCAAAGTTCACCAGTTCAAACAGCCCCGACTCAGATCTGCACCCCAAGCTACAGATCTGCCACCGCGTGCCAGACTCGAATTCGTGTGCTTTTGACAGTGCACTGTGGTGTGATATGCATTATTTCCCAGTCTCGTCACGGTAGGGTGGGACGCGATGTCTGTTTGGATACAATTGTTTACTTCTCATGCCACTCCAAGGAATGAGCGGTTTGAAAGAAACCGAACTGCCCCTTTTTCACATGGCAAACTTGTCAATTTAGACAGCGCGACGTACCATTGACACAACAGACGTTCCCCAGCAAGAAAGCTCGCGTTCGGCTTTGCGAACATGCTCAACGATTTCTAGCAGAAGCCGTAGAGTGCGCAGTACTTGCCGGTGTGGACACCATTGCTCGTCACAGCTTTATCAAATACTCCGAACTCCCTACTGCGCGTAGCATTGCCCGCTTCATTGAGGCCAGTCGTTTGGGTGGTTGTTACGGCGCCCCATATCAGCGCAATCAGGCGGGAAGCTCGGCCTAGAAGAAATCGACACGATGGCCCGCAATGCAAGATAGGCGGCTGGCCTGTCGCATTCTCCCTCTGCCAGTGGCTCGGTCTACAAAAAAGGACAGAAGAAATGGATCTACATCTTGCAGGACGCGTAGCGGCCGTAGCCGCTGCCAGCGCCGGATTAGGCTATGCCAGTGCATTGACATTGGCCCAAGAAGGCTGCAACGTCGCCATCTGCGGGCGCCGTGTCGAGAAGCTGGAAGAGGCGGCCCAGAGCATACGCGACAAAACCGGCGTAGCAGTACTGGCGGTACCACTGGACATGAGCGAAGCCCCAGCCCCGACTCAGTTTGTGGAGCAATCGGCCAAGCATTTCGGCCGGCTGGACATAGTAGTCGCCAATGCAGGCGGTCCGCCCAGCGGACCGTTCGTGACAATGAACGACGATCAGTGGGCGCTGGCCATCGAGCAGAACATGATGTCGACCGTACGCATGTTTCGGGCCGCGATCCCCCATATCGAAAAGAGCGACCAGGGCCGACTGGTAGCGATCACGAGCATCAGCGCCAAACAGCCGCTTGTGAATCTGGTGCTCAGCAATGCCACCCGCGCCGGCGTCCATGGGATGATCAAGACGCTGAGCCGTGAAATCGCAGCCACCGGCATCACCGTCAACGCCGTCTGCCCGGGCACCACGCGCACCGATCGCATCACGCAGCTTGCGGGCCAGGACGCCGAACGCGAGGGCATCACTCTGGAGGAGGCCTACGCCAAGTGGGCTGAGACGGTACCGCTTGGCCGAATCGGCGACCCAATGGAGTTTGGGGCCGCCGTCACCTATCTGTGCGGCAAGCAAGCGGCCTTCATCACAGGGATCGCACTGCCCGTCGACGGCGGATTCATGGCGGGCATGCCCTAGCCCATGATCAATCCTTCATTCCAAGTACAAGATGAGCTCTATATCCACGCGGCCAGTGACACAGTCTGGCAGAAGTTCAGTCGCCTTGATGACTGGCCGCGATGGAATTCCGAAGTCATATCCGCAGACTGGGTGCAAGGCGCACACTGGCAAGAAGGATCGATCTTTCATATCCGGCATAAAAGTCTGATGGGCATGAAGACGACGACTCCTGCCATTGTGCGCATGTGCGTGCCCGCGACCACTGTCGTCTGGGAGAGCAACGCAAGCGGCATCACGGTGGTCAACAGCGCGTCATTTTCCGACGAAGTCGGCGGCTGCAAGTTGAGCGCACGGCATACATACCATGGCATGCCGACACTGGCGTTGCGTCTGTTAGGTGGAAGACAACAGAAAAATCTGGAGAACGCGATGCGCGAGTTGAAGGAATTTGTGGAAGGATCTCCAAGATAGCACAGGGAGAGCCGTCAACGCTTTGCTATCCGCAACTGCCGCAAGTACCCTCTCAGATGCTCCCATCGCTCGGCAGCGCGCTCATACGCAGGCTGACGTTGCCCTTGTGGTGCGTAGTGGACAGCGGTGACGTCACTGCTGAGGCCCTGTACCTCGCCGGCGGCATGTCGCCCGATATCCGGCTCATTTGTCTGATGGCTGATGACGTAGTCAGCCAATCTCTCACCATATTCGAGGGCGGTTTCGCCGTCACCCATCGGACGTCCAGCCCCTTTTCCCCACCGCAATAACGCCTCCCATGGGTCCTGCCGGCTGCGATGCCAGCCGCCAACCAGTTTCGTCACTGCCCAAAGCAGCAGGCCGAGCGGGAGCAACCAGAAGAGCATCTGCCAATTCCAGTCAATACCCGGCTCCTCAACCTCTTCTACCGTCGGCTGAGGCACAGCACCGGTCTGACCGCTTGAGCCTTGAGGAAGACCCACGCGTGTCAAAGAAGGCCGTCCGGCCGTCGGTTCAAAAGGGATCCAGCCCACCTCAGGAAAGAGCACCTCAGGCCAAGAGTGCGCTTCCGCCTCGCTGACAACCCAGACCCGGTCATATCCATTCCATGTCCCCACCGCGTAGCCGGTCGCGAAACGGGTGGGTAGCCCGGCCAGGCGAGCCAACGTCACGAATGCCGTAGCATAATAGTCGCAGTAGCCTCGTTCCAGATCAAAGAGAAAGAAGTCGGCCACGTCCGTAACATCCGGCGGCGGTTCAGGCACATCCAGGTCATACTCGTAGGTACGCAGATAGGCCTCGATGGCCTGGGCCTTGGCATAGGGCGAATCCAAGTCGTCGGTGAGATCCTCAGCTAGCTGGCGTGTGCGCTCTGTGACTGTGTCCGGCAGTTCCAAGTGAAGGCCATACTCGGCGGGCAGGGGAACCTCGTCACCCCAGGCCGGTAGTGCGTCTAGGAACTCATCACTGACGGCCGGCACCGCCGACACAATATTGTAGCTACGCGCTCGAGCGGTCAGGGCGATGAGATCGCCGTCTGCTCGGACACGAGCATTGTAATCAGCCGTTGGTTCGATCGGCTCCGGCGCGGCGAAGAGCACGGTGGAGTTGAAGGTGAGCACGACACTCTGGACCAATTGCCTGCGCTGGGTCCATTCAATGTCGGTCCAGCGTTGATTGGCCGCCAAAGCTGTCCGGTCGTCCATGGTCGGATTGTCCCAGCCCAGCCCGTCATAGATTGCGAAGGTTGCACTGCGCATATAATGACCGGGCGGTGCAAGCGTCTCACCGTATTCCGTCTCGATCAGCACGTCACTGGTTCGCACACGCATGACTTCATCTTCGCCCAGATCCGGGCCGCCCTGCAGCAGAAATTCATTGGGCAGGCCGCCGGCCACGCCACGACCGAATCGCCGTCCTGAGCCGTCAATGCTCGGAAAGAGTCGGTCAGTGATGGTCTCCGCCTGCTGGTTGATGGGTGCGAGAAATTCATAATAGCGACGTGCAATGGGATCGATCGATAGGTTCGGGAGAAATACCGAGAACAAGACCAGCAGCAGAGAGAGCGCTCCGGCCATGAGATAGCGGTCGAGCATCACATCACTGCTGTAGTCATATCCGCGACGCGTCCATCGATCCAATAGCCGGCGTTGATCCAAGAGAAGCTGGAGCGCAATTGCCAGCAAGAGGGCTGTTGCCATCACAAACCGGCCTTCTCGCGTATAGATCAGCAGCATGCCCGTCAGCCAGAGGCAGGGAAGAGCTGCCGCAAAACCGGACATCCCGCGGCGGGCCATCCACGCGGTCACAAGCCCCGCTGACCAGAGCACCATGCCCGCCATGCCGGCAAAAACGAGATCATCCTGGGCTGCACCGCCGGCCTGGATGCCGCTCCACCAGATGGCGTAGCGGTCAAACAGACGCAGGAAGTCAGAGGTGGACTGCTGTCCAAGCTCTACCCATCTACCCGAGACCGCAGCCTGCCAGACATCGGATAGGGTAGGAAGCCACCGCAAGAAGAGTTGACTCAGCACCCCCAAGCCGATCGCAGAGAACAGCAACAACGCTCCGATGAAACGTAGAATGGCGGTGAGGCGGCCCCATCGTCGCGTGTCCCCTGACATCTTGTTCCATTGCGGCCGTTTCCATCCTGCAATGAGCCAAAAAGTCAGAACGGCCAGTGGCCCGACAAGCAGGAGGCCGTTCTGAATGCGCCGAACGCCGATCCACTCGTGAACGTCAATGGCCATGGCCGGCATCGCGGTCAAACTCAGGAGCACCAACAACGCAGACCATCCGAGAAATGGCCGCAAGCGCCTGATTGCCGTACGAGCAAACCGCACCGCCCAGGAGGATTGAGTTTCCAGAGGGGCGGCATAGGAAGTCTCTTCCACTATCCCACATCCTCTTCGATTTCGCGCACGATCACGCCACCGGTGGGCGTCGATACGATGTCCTGTCGCGTGCGACGGTAGGTCAGAAGCGGCGGCAAGGTTGAGTCGACAGCAAGCAACTCGGCGGGCACGTCCAGGCGATTGAGCAACGCCCGCAATGCTGCATGTTCCTCGACGCTGCGCTGACTTCGCCCCTCGGGCATCGACGCTGGTTTTTGCGACCCATCCAGTATGTCATCCGGAGAATCGACATGGGGTGTTATCAGCAACGCGCTGCTGTGCAGGCCCAGCGCCTGCAAGTGGAGCAATTCCGCCGCCCAATCTGCGTCTTCACCGACCTCATCTATCGCACCGGCCTGTTCTTCGATCTCATCACTGAACTCACCATTGACCCGGTCGTTGATCGGACCAGTGGTCTGGCCACCAGCCGCCTGCCCATCCGGAACCTTGGACGGGCCGACCTCGCCGGAGAGATCCGGCGTGACGACCACCATTGAACGCCGCCTGCCCAGCGCTGACGCACTCTGGCGCAGTAGCTGAGCCAGCGGGACACTAGACAGCTCAACCGGAGCAAGCGCAGAGAGAATCCGCCATAGTTGGGCGCGTCCACGCTGCGGTGTCAAGAGCACCACTAGACTGTCTTCTCTGTTTGATCCCCCGTATGAACTTCCGCTTGATGCGCCGTCTGAGGCTAGGTCTCCGAACTGATTGGCGCCGGCTCCTGAGAGAGTCTCCGAAGATGCCATGCCGGATGCGGCCAACAAGCCAACCACGCGCTGTTCACTGGAATCGAGCAGGGCTGCGGCCAGGCTGGCGGCCACAACGATGGCGTACTCCAATGTACTTTCAGCGCCCTGCCCGCTATGCGCTTGACGATTAAGGTCGAGTACGATCCAAACATCGCCGCTAGGCTCAAGCTCCATCTCCTTGACGGCCAGATCACCCCGATGGGCGCTCTTCGGCCAGTGAATGTAGCGCAAGCTGTCGCCAATCTGATAGTCGCGTACACTGGCGGCGGGCTGAACACCGTGCATCGACCGGCGGCGACGGTCCGAACCGGCCGCGTTGCCTCGTGGCATGGCGATCCTGGGCAACTGCACGACCGCGGATAGATCAGCAACATGTCAGTTTCGGGGAAGTCAATCGTGGCGGCAAAGATCCCGAAGAGATCGCCGAAGTTGAGTCGATGGGGGCCGATACGATAGAGCCCACGCCGCTCACACTCGACATCGGTTTTCCAGCGCAAACTTGAGACGGCGCCCGAAGCCACAATACGGCTTGGATTGTAGCCCGGCAGGTCCGACGTATCGACAAATTCAGCCCAGACCAGCGGAAAGCGACTGCCGTTGGCCAATGTGAACTCTTCAGAGAACGAATCGCCTGCGACAAGAATCGTGCCCAAACGGGATCGGGACAGCCTCACTTCACCAGCCAACGAATGCGTCCAGAAATAGCCTAGCGCGTAGAAACCAGTCAACGTGATAGAAAGGATGAGCCAAACAGGGTGGGGCGTAACGACCTGACTCAACAGCAGAATCGGGAGGAGATAGAGTGGCCACCGCAGGCGAAGATAGACCTCCCGTCCAGGTTCCAACCCACGATTCAGCAGTGAATCCAAACCGGCGGTGAAGCGATTGTACCAAGATCTCAAAGGTTGCATCTCAAACCGTTTGCGTGATATACATGAACGCACTCATATGAACGCAATCAAATCCTGTCCCAGGCAGGAACAGTCCTCAGTGTACGATCCCAAACGAGTTCTGTACATAGGCGTGCATACCAATTGATGTCGGCTCCACAGGTTCTCATGTAGCAGGGCGGGTTTCTTCACCCGCCGAGCTTGGCCGGCATGGCTCGGCGGGAAAGGGAACCCATGTGCATCAAGCTAAGGATTATGTTAAACCCGCCACCGGTTCAAACCGGCAAGCAGCAACGGCTAAAGCCGGCTGCTGACAACGAGAAGCCGCCTCAGCGGCTCAACTCGCAGCGCCTGAGGGCGCTTTTCGCTATTAGCGGCGGGATTCATCCCTGCCGCACCGGCGGCGACGCTAGACATAATGCTTAGCTTGATGCCTAGCCTATGGGCAAGGGAACCCACTCTACGATGCAATGTCAACCCGATGAGATCCGAGAGAGCCTTGATGTCAAGTCCCAGTAGTTTCAGATGAGATCCACGATTGGCGGCCAAGAGAACATGCGTGCAAATTCAACCAAAGGGGAGTCGACTTCGGTCGGGAACCCACAACTCGATCCGGATACGGAAGACGGCACCATCGAGTCCTTGGTCCTGGAAGCGCCGAGTCAAATCGGAGAAGCTGCCCTGCTGTCCGTCGGGCTATCCGGCACCTTGCGACAGACGCACGCCGGCGGACGCTATTTCCTGGCCAGGTGCGGCGCACAATCGCCTGACGAACGATGGGAAAATTGGCAGATCTATCTGCGCCGCCCATTATTCGTCAGCAGACTTCGGCCTCAGTTCACTGTCAACGATGAAACGGCTGGAGCGCATAATCAAGGCGTTGAGGGATTTGACCGATGGGATCTTCTGATCCCGCCGGACGATGATCCCGGCTACCGGTGGCTTCGAAGGCTAAGCCCTGGCTCTTCCATCAACCTGATCGGACCGCTGGGCAAGGGATTCGACTTATCGGCCCAGACCCGCAACCTCCTGGTGCTGACTGAGCCGGACCGGATGGCGCCTCTACTGCCGATTATCGACCACATGCTCGACCAAAATGGCCGCGTGACCTTGATCCTGCATGATCTTCAGCGATCCAATCCGACGCCCCTGCTGGCCATGCTTCCACTGGCAGTCGAAGTCCACCTCGCCCATTCATTCGATCAATGGCGTCAGCAGATCGACAATTCAGTGCCTTGGACCGATCAGGTCTGCGCAGCCTTGCCGTCATCAACCTATCTCAGCCTGGCCGAAACCATTCGGCGCCGGCGCTTTCGGCTGGAACCGGACTTTGTCCAGATGCTCGTCGAAGCCGACTTGGTCTGCGCCGCCGGCGCATGCCTGGCCTGTGTCGTCCCTGCGGCCAACGGCGGCGTAACGCGCGCCTGCGTCCATGGACCGGTGATGGACTTGACGCGACTCGTTGGGCGCTAGGTAAGCGCCGGTCACTGCATCAAGAATTCGAGAGGGTCCACTCGTCGCCCGAAATCACGAATCTCAAAATGCAGATGCGGACCGGTGCTATTTCCTGTTGAGCCGACCCGGCCCAACACTTGACCCGCCGCCACAATCTGGCCTTCCTCGACCAACACCTCGCTGAGATGGGCATAGAGCGTGATGTAGTCAATGTTGTGATTGACGATCACAAACTGGCCATAACCCTGGCTGTTCCAACCGGCACGGATGACCACACCTCGATCGGCAGCCGTTACAGCCGTGCCCGTTGGCGCCGCGACATCCACCGCACGGTGATTGTTCCTATACCCCTGAGTCAGCCAACCATAGATGGGCCACGAAAAACGCCCGCTGCCGTAGATCCAGTCGCTTGGGACGGGAGCGGCAGCAGGCTTTCTCACGCTCCCGACGACCGGAGCCTCTCCCGTGGAAAAGACCTTGCCAACAGTCACGACATGATCGATGTCAGCATCGAGTCCTTGGTTCAGGATCAACGGAAGAACGCCCTCGGCGTAATCCAGAGAAGCAGCCTCATGCCCTGCGAACTCCTGGCCCCTCTCGGGAGGAATGCGCAGGTGATGGCCGACGGTCAAGGGTTTACGGCTGCCGGCTGGATCCAGCAGCTCATTCCATGGCTCGCTCAAGATCTGGTCAGGCAATCGCTGGTATTCCTCGGCAATAGATTCAATGGTCTCACCAGCCTTTACCTCATGGCAGATGGTGCCGGGGTCCGGGATGGGCAGTCGGTCCCCGATCACCAACGGCTGATCCCATGTGAAAGAGGGATAGAGGAGGCAGAATGCCTGCTCAAGATCGAGGCCAACTTCGAGAGCTACACCTAGCAACGTGTCGCCGGCCTGCACGCTATAGAATCGAAAGTCCGCGGCATGGGGATGCATCCCATTGACGGGGGCTGATTCGGCAGCAACATTCGGAGCCGATCCAATCGATGTGGGCATTGGCTCCGGTGTCGGTGTAGGCAGAATGGGCGTAGGCACTACCGGGGTTGGCGTCGTGATGACCAGCGGTGTCGCCGTCGCCTGTGCGTTGACGGAATGGGCAGCCAGGTGAATGGCAACGAACGCCATGGGCAGGGCGATCAGCAGTACACGCAGTGCGACTGCCCGCCATCGTGCCGTCTGTACCTTGAAGAAAGAGGACCGACCTTGCCTGCTATCCATATCTTCTCGAAATTAAACCAGTTTGTGAGCCGTATGTTTGCCCACTCTAGCACAAAGTAACCTCTGCGTGAAACCTGTACCCGGACGGCCCTTCGTCGGCAGCTTGACGCATCAATCCGACAATCTGAGAACCCTGCCTGCGTTGGTATCAGCCACTAAGATCTTGCCATCCGCAGCGACATCAATGCCAACGGGCTTGACTGGCCGATTGTCCTCCGCAATGATCGACCGTTCCACAATCTGAGAATCGACGGGATCGAGGATCCAGACCTGGGCCCGTTCGGGGATCGTCACATAGATGCGGCCTTCGGCGCCCTCGGCCAGGTGCGAGCCATCGATACTATTGGCAACCGGTATGTCCCAGGCCAGCAAGCGCCGGCCGGAGCGATCATAGCGGATTAGCTTGTGAAGACCGGAATCGGTGACGTAGAGGTCTCCATCTGACGCTGCCAGCACATCCACGGGCTGAGCATCTCTGCCCGGCCAGACAGGGAACTCGCGAAGCAATTCGCCGTCAGGCGTCAGGCCCACGATACGCCCGCCCGGCGTATGGGCGACCCAGATATTTCCTTCGCCGTCCACATCAATGCCGCGCGCCCGATCCAGGAGGGCCGGGTCCGACGTTACGTTTCGGATGAAGACTCCATCGACATCAAAAAGACTGATTTGCGCGGCGTCTGAATCCAAGACATAGACGGGGCCATCGGAATCAGTCGCAACATCGAAAGGGGCAACGAAGGCGCCTCGCTCGCCTGCGCCGTGCCCTCCGATCTCATCGATCTTTTCGCCATCAGCGTCGAGCACGACCACACGACTGGTCTCCGGCTCGGCAACGTACGTGCGACCATCTGACCTAGCGCCGGATTCGGCAGCTAATCCCTTCGGCAAGAAAAGATCGTCGGCCAATACGTCGACTACAGAGAAAGGCGCGGCCCGCTGGTTACCAATGCGCCCCGGTCCTTCAGGTACGAACCCCAAGGTTTCCAGCGTCGGCGTCGCCAGTTGTTCGTAGCTGGATTGGGGCGGAAAGAGTACGCTAGAGGGCACTGGCTCCGGCGTCGAGCCTCGGCCCCACGGCGGGTTCCACGTCAGGCTGATGTGTGTATGGTCGGTACGATCGGCAAAACGGACCACAATCTCGTGGAAACCGGCGGTCAGATCGATACCACCCACAGCGTACTCATTGGGCGCCAAGCTGGCTGTCACTTCCTCGCCGCCAATGGAAAGCCAAGACTCATCGATCGATTCAAGGCCAAACCCATAACGACCATCCTCGGGGATTGCAATCATGCCGGTCCACTCAACCGTGTAGGGACGGGGCAAAGGAATGATGTGAAAGTAGAGATTCAGTTGTGGATCGATCTGAGCAAACGCCTCCGGCTCAGACCAGTTATCATTGGCGAAGTAGCGCCCGAGTAAACCATTGGCGCTGACAGGCGATGTGTAGAGTGAATGGGCGGGTACAATCTCCGCCCCTCGATCGGGCGGACGCCAAACAAACTGAAAGGGCCCTGTCGCACCCTCATCAAGCACGGCCGTACGAACTCGGATCGTGTGATTGCCCTTTGCCAAGACAACAGCCGTGCTCAACTCAGCATTCGAAGCGGCATTGCGGTCGACAGGATCAATGTCGTCACCGGCGCCTTCAGGGCTGCCGCCGATGATCAGGTCTTCATCGATGCTTAGCTCCGAGACGCCCGAACCAGCGAACGAAAACTGGTGGAGGCCATACTCCTCAACCCGCAGCACACCCTCCCACTCAACAGAGAAGGGCGGCGACAAAGGAGCGTCAAAGGCCCAGTCGAAGTTCAGTGTCCGATCTTGCTGTGTCAGGACCGGCGCACCGGACCAATCGTCGTTGGCAAAATATCGTCCCTGTAATCCCTGAACCGAGCGGACGTCGTCGGCGCTCAGGAGCGTCGAGTAGACCACCGTCGGCCCGCCGAATGGAGGCTTGTGCTCGACAAATCGGCCCTCAGGATAGAGCCGACGAGCCTCTTCGAAGAGTTCTTGACGTTCACCGTCAAGGATGAGCAGCAGATCTCGATCCCCAGAGGCCGGAAACGGAAGGTGATCGGTGGTCTCAACTCGTTCGTATTCCTGATCGTATCCGGCCAAGAAATTGACGGTCGGATGGCCATCGTAGAACGAAATGACACGCGCATCGATCGACTCGTCCCGTTCGTTCAGGAGATTGGCCGTGATGGTCTCGGGTGTCGAGAAAGCATTCCAACTGGCAAAATCGTTTGCCCAGGTGGAGAAATACATCCGGTAGTTCAGAACTGTGATAGGAACCAGAAACAGAAGTGCAACCCATGCATAGAATGATGGGAAATAGCGACCGTCGCTGCTCATCCAAGCGCGCCAGAGCAGATAGAGCGGCACCACGGCAAGCAGATAGGCAACCGGCAATGTGCCGACAGCGCGCAGCGACTGAGGGGCCTCGAAATCCAGCGAGAGAATGCCGCCCAAGAGCATGACGCCCAACCAGACCGGTAGGAGCAACCATGTCGGCTCGCGCACATACCAGACGGCCAGCCCCAAGCCAAGGATCATCAATGCCGCCGAGAGGGGATCGAGCATGGGCGCCCCCGGCAGGTTATGACGCCCATTGGGATCGCCTTCGATATTGAACATGGCCAGATGTTTGGCCGTGTTGTCGATCAGGGCCGCAATGCGCTTTTCCGCGGGCTTGTCGGAAAATAGCGACGTGTCTCTTGTGCGCCCAAAATAGTCATCAGGGTTATCGTAAGCAAACAGTATCACCGGTGCGAAGACCAACAGAGCCATCAAGGCCATGACCAGTAGGCCGGGCCAATACTGGCGGAAGAAGCCCCGGCGCATTAACACCAAGGCCAAGACGAAGAACACAACGACGATCACAAACAGCTGAAACGCAGCGTAGAAGCAGAGACCGAGACCGAGCGAAAGACCGGCAAGCCCGAAATCGCTGAGACGGCGGCGACGGATCCCGCGCAGCAGAAAGCCAGATCGTCAGGAGCGCAAAGAGGGCCGTGCTGATGTTATACATGCCGATGCGGCTAAGGTTGATATCCCACCGGGAGACGGCCAGCAGCGTTGCCAACAACAGACCACCGATGCGTCCAAAGAACTCACGGCCGAGCAGATAGCCGGCCAGCACCGTGCCCATCCCCATGGCAACACTGACAAGCCGTATCGACTGAGTCGAGACATCATACGCCTTGAACGCTGCCGCGATCAGGTAGACGTAGTGGGCGGGTGCGTGGGTGGATTGGACGTAGATGGGGCGAAAGTTGGGGTTTTCCAAGACGCGTAGCGCCTGCAGACCGTTCTCGGCCTCGTCGTACCAGGTGCCAAAGGGCAGATCGCCAATGCGATAGAGCCGCAGGAAGAGCGCAAGCCCAAGAATGAGCAGAAGCAGCAAGAGCAGTCGGCCCTGCCCAAGAATGCGCAGATCGTCTGCGTCGTGGGCGATCTGCATGACCGGAAACGTGCGATTATTGAGCAGGTAGAGTGCGATCAGGAATGCAGCCGGACTGACGAGATAGCGCATCCAGGCTGACAGGGGTGGCATCATCGAGCCGTGGAACTGGTGCAGCGCCAGGCCCGAGAGTGCGATCGCCCCCAGGCTGAACCCGACGCCAAGCCAGAAACGGAAAGACCGACGAGCACAGAAGAGGCCAAAATAGCCGGGCAACTGGTCAGACCGTTCATGCAAGAGGCGCGGAGACCATCGGTCGAACCGGTAAAACGCCCGGAGAAAGAGCAGCAGTGCAAGTCCATACAGAAGCAACGCCTCGCCGCTGGCGCCCCCCTGCAAGCGCAACTGGCCCCACACGGCTGAGGCGATGGCCAGACTCCCGAAGAAGAAGGGCCGTAGCGTGGACCGGGGCGTCGCAGATGACGTCGATCCTGCATACGAGTCCTGCTTCGGCAACGTGTTCATCTACGGAATCACAGGGAAGACCATGACCCGGCTGTTGCCGCCGTCTGCCACAACCAGTTCGTTGGTGGTTGGATCGGTCGCCAAACCGGTGGGTAGACTGAAGCGATCCATCTCTGTCCCATATCGACCAAATGAGGTCTTGATGGAGCCGTCTGATCCGTAGACCAACACGCGATACATGGCCGGATCCGATGCGTAGACATCGCCCGATCCGACCACCGCCAAGTAGGGTTTGTGTAGACGATCCTGGCTTTCCCAGGAGTTGACCGGCCACTCGGCGACGAACGACAGATCGGTCGAGAACTTCTGAATTCGCCGATTCCACGCATCCGCGACATAGACGCTACCATCGTTCGGATCGATGGCCACGTCCGTCGGCTCCTCGAAGCGGCCCGGAATCACGCCGCCGCCGCCAATCTGCTGTATCAGAGAACCATCCGGCCGGTAATGCAGAATACGCTTATTTCCCGTGTCTGCGACCAGCAGATTGCCGTCCCTGTCTACAGCCAGCCCGCGCGGTCCGAAGAGTGCGTTGGCATCACCGAGTTCTCCGCTTGTTGAACTGAAGTAGCCCCATTTACGAAGCAGGTTGCCGTCAATGTCCAATGCTTGAATTCGACCATTCCACGTATCGGCCACATAGATTGTGCCGTCGTCATCCACGGCAATGCCCCACGGCTCATAGAATTGTCCGTCGCCTGCATCTCTGGGGCCATCGCCGTCCGGGTCGATACAGGTGTCCGAGTCCGCTTCGGCAAGCTGGCAATAGGAGCCGAACGCGTTCACGAGTTCGCCGGCGGCATTGAGCACGACAACACGGTGGTTGTCGGTGTCGGCAATATAGCGACGGCCATCTGTGCCCACGGCCACCGCACGCAGGTTAAGCAACGGCATGCCGTCATAGACGCCGTCATACATCGTCTTGGCAACGTTATCGGTTTCTGGAATGCTTGATGCTGCGCCTTCCACCGCAGCGACAGGCGCCACGCCCAGGTCCCAGATATCTGCTGCGATGTCGCGGCGCACCCACATCTCAAACTCGTGACGATTGGGCCACTTGGTCAGGTCACGCCACTCGCCGTCCCCTTCTCCACCCGGATACCGGCGATAGAAGATAATCTGGAGCAGATCCTCCATCTTCTGCGGATCACGGAGCGTCTCCACCATGCGCTGCGGTGTCCAGCCAAAATAGCCCTGATCCGGCCACCAGATCAACCGATAGCTGCGCTTGACGTAGTCACGGACCACATAGGGATGTACAGCGTCATAGTTCTTGGGGCCAACGATGATCACGGGCGCAGACATGGAATCACTGTTTGGGCTGGACCCATAGAAGCGGGCATTCGGATAGAGACGCATATACCAACTCATGGGCCACGATGTGTCATCATCGTAGGCGACCATCAAGTTGCGTTCGCCCACTGTCCGCTCGCTGATCAGGTCGATCTCATTGAGCGCACGTTTCACATCCGGCGTGGCATGGGCATAGACCAGGTACTCTGTCGCCATATCATAGTTGATGTAGTTGAGCATGTAGCTAAAACGGACGGTCAACAGAAAGAGCAGAGCGACGCCGCCAAGGCCCAGCAAGCGGACGGCATTGGCCCATCCGCCGCGCATCCCCCAATAACCGATGGCGAATGTCAGACCGGCAACGATGGCCAGCGAAACGAGCCACTCGGTGATACTGGCAATATCCTGCACCTCGCGCCCGAAGCTCGGCAGATTGCCAAAGAGCAATATCAGCCCGAAAATGAAGGCAGGCGTGACACCGATCAGCCAGACCGCATGGGTGCGGGACGCACGACGCCAGTCGACCGCATAGATCACACGGCTTAGCATCCAGCTGCCGAAGACCACCATCGGCAGCGCGAGATGGGTCATGAGCCAAGGCATTTTTTCGCCGGCAATGGTGTATGCGCTCCACGAACCCAGAATCCACCAGATCGTGAAGGAGACGAAGTAGATCCGGTTCAGCCGGTACTGCTCCCACAGCGAGCCTCCCTCGCTCCCAGCGTCATCGTGGGCGGTCTCACCAACCACAACATCCGGAAGATCCTGGGCCGGCACAGGATCCCAATGATCATCACGGATCAGCCAGTAGACGACCCCGACAACGCCGGCCATACTCAAGAGGATGGGCAGAAACTCATACAGGCCACCGAGCATATAGTAGTAGTACCAGGGCTGACCGCCGCGTGCGACCTCCTGTTGGGCCAGCCAATAGCCCAGACTCCCGACGATGCCCGTGGCCAAACCATCCTTTACATTGGTGAAGAAGGTGGTAAAGAAGAGAATCTGAATGGTCCAGAACAAGGCCATCACCTTGCCCCAACCGCCAAATGTCAATAGCCCGCCCGGCGCTGGATCGAGAGGAGCGTCACCGGCCGATACACTATCTACAGTAGCGGATTCGACCTCAAGTGGGCTTGCTCCCAGCTCAGATAGGGCAGGTTCATTCTCAGGATCTGCCTTTGGTCGCATGGCGAACCAGTAGTAGGCGATCATGACGGAGAGCAGCGTGACCACGCCGACAAGCAAAGTGGAGCGCAGGATGTCAGTCCGGGATGCGTAGGCCATGGCATCCCAACCGAGAGCGAGATGACCAAACGGTGCGGTGAATGGCAGGACGAGGGTCAGCATGATGACCGCCAGATCGGCAGCGGCGTCAGTACGGATGCGACGCCAGTTCTTCGCGATCGAGGGACGAGTCAGAAAGGCGACGGTGAGGCCAAAGGCGATGACAGCGGCCACACCCAAAACGGCTGCCGCCACCTGGTTACGATCTTCGACATGGAGCCAGAATGAGATCGGCGTTGCTATCGCAAGGGGTGCGATGACAAGAAAGAGTTTGTAACGAACGATATGCCAGAGCGCGAGGCCCGCAAAGAATGCGCCGATCACCGCGCCGCTCATGAAGTGGTTCTCTTTGGTCACAAAGCCCATGGCCATGCCAAGGCCCATCACGAGGATCCACTTGAAGCGCCGCGTATCCAGATAGCGGAAGGCTGCGTAGATCCAGATCATCGTGAAAAGCGCAATGTAGATGTCGTTGCGGATGTATCGGCTGTGGAAGAGTAGACTGGGACTGATCACAATCATCAGCCCAGCCAGCAACGCGCCGACTCGCCCGATGTAACGCCGGTACAGGCGAGCCATCCAGATTACGCCGAGTCCGAAAAGCGCAGGCATGATGCGAGCAGTTGCGTCTGTGTGGCCGAAGAGGCTATAGATGAGGGCATTTGCATGGAAGAGAAATGGACCATGCATCATCGGGTTGTGGTCGTAATTTCCTGCATTGTAGAGGTAGTAGGAGTAGAGCGTGTGCAGGCTCTCGTCATGGGACATGGCGCGCGCGCCGAGGGCATAGAAACGAGTCGCAATCGCAACCATGAATAGGAGGATCCAGGCAAGGTTCTCCCAGTTCAACTTCACCATCTCGGCTAACGGCCTGTCCAGAAAGCGTTCGCCGCTCTCTCTGTCTTTGGCTGTAGACCGCTGCAAATCATCTTCTTGCACCAACTCTTCCGATGCCAGCTTGTTCTCAGTCATTGCCTTCTTCGTGCCCGTTCTACGATAATTGGTTTTGATGCCGTTTGGTAAGGATACCGCCCTACGGTACGCCGCCGGTTTGTGGCAAAAGCCAGGCTTCTCAATCAGAGCACAAACTGGCGCCAACCCACTCGCTACATCCAAATTCTACTCGGCCGAAGCCCACAAGATCACTGACTTCGACTCCGCGCTCCCCTTCACCTCGCGGAACAACAACCAGCGCAACAGCGGCTGGAAACGTTGTGCCCAGTACGCATTCACAGTCCCCTGAAAACGATCACCGCCGCCGTTTTGCTCCACCAGTTCCGGCACCACGACGGGCAGATCATACAGCATCGCCGGTTGCCAGGCAGTTCGTAGACCATATTCGCCGCCGAGATAGGAATCTGTCGCAGCAGCCGGGACCGAGCCGCCAACGTCGGCGGCCAGCGTGAGTGCCAGCGGCGCATACGCTCCATTGGCCTCCACATCAGGAGCCAGCACCCAGGTCAGACGCCGCATATCACGCAGATACCACGCCAGGACCGGGTCAATTGACGCGTTCCGTTGCACCTGAACGGGAATCTCGCCGGGATCGCCGACGCGTTGAGCGCTCAGTGTGGCCACATCCATGCTCAAGAGGCGCACATCGGGATCCGTCTCTCGGGCAAAAAGGCCATCAGGTAACGTGACGTCGCTGATATGATTGAGCTGCACCAGACTGGAGAGATCGGCTGCCAGCAACAGCAACGTAATCAACAGTCCGCCAAGCCACTGGCTTTGGCGCCATCCGACCCAGACGCCGTACGCCGCAAACAGCAACATCAGTGCGGCGAAGATCAGCAGACAGATTGCGGCCACGCGAGATGAAAAGTCGGGCGCAGCAACCAGTATGCGCAGCCAGAATAGGGCCGCGACGACTAGAACGAATGCGACAGCAAGTGCGATTCCGGCTTCAGTCCAATCCAACCCTTTTGGATAGGCCTTAATCAAAGCACCGACAAAATGAGCTGTTGCGAACAAGAGCGCAACAGCAATCACGAGCAGAGACGATGGCGTGCGCCCCGGCACTATGAGCAACACAATACCCCAGGCCGCCCAGATCGTCAGGAAGAGCGCCCACCGTCTGCGGGCGTCGGCAGCATCTGCCTCGTTGTCGCGGATCGTGGTCGCCTGGTCATTGATTGCCGGTCCCCAGTTTCGCCACAACAGCCACAATCCGACAAGACCCAAGAGTAGCGCGAGTACCCCATCTGCGACGAAGCGCAGAATTACCCACGAGAACGGGTAGACCGGCGGACTGCCAAACTGCCGAACCCAGATGCCGACACTGTTGCCAACCGCAGCCAATCCTTGGGGATTGGAGAACCAGGCGGTCGAACCGAGGAAAAGACCGACCGCAAAAAGACCCGTCAGAGCAAGCCAGTTCATCGCGGGATCATCATGCCCGGGGTCGCCCTGCGCGGGCTCGCCTGACGCCTGTTCCTGTTTCGACAAGCCCTTCAGGGCGGAGACACCAATCGGCAGCCCGTAGCAGGCAATGAAAACCAGCAGAACCGGTATCAGGCTAAATGCAAGTGCTCCGCTGGTCAGAAACAGACCGCTGGTAAACGCAAGCAGAGCCCAGGCGCGCCTCTGTTGTGTGCCTAACCGCGGCGAACGCTCTAAGTACATGAGGACGGTGAGGAGTAGTGCGAAGAGCAGTAAGCTCAACATGGGGCCATCCGCCCGACGTGAGAATGCCACGAGCCAAGGATCGATGGCGAACAGCAGCGACAGGATCAGCGCAACCGTTCGCCCCAACCAGGGCCGCCAGAACCACGGCAACGCGACCAATCCGATCCCCGCTAGCGCCGGAATGATGCGCGCCGTCGCATCGCCGCCGCCAGCCAGCCAGAAAATCAGCACCTGCAAAGAATGGAGCAGGGCACTGGCCTGACCTTCCACCCCAGCCACGCGCGCAGAGTCAGCCAGGCCTGAAGCCTGAATCCAGGCTAACCAGGCATTGGCTGACTCCGGCGGCGAGAGAGGCTGCGCGGCCAGCCCAAAGAGGCGAACGCCTGCACCGATGGCCACAATCGCGCCGAAGAAGAGACCTTCCAGCGTGATGCCACTGCGTTTATTTAGTTCGGATCGACTCAGATTCGCGGTTGTCATCATGTCAATATTTTTTGGTCCATCGGTGGGCCCATTAAACGGCAAGTTTCCCAACCTGCCCTGCAAATGTCCAGAATCATCTAATCGAATCACTCCCGCGTCGGCTGTATATCCGCACATCACCATCAGAGAATACCAACTCCATCGCGGTTGCAAGACGTTCTTCAGCCACCGGCGTAACGCCATACTCTCGCCGTTCATGGGGCCCGACATAGACATAGTCGATGTCCCAGAAAGTCAACGTCTGTATGATCTCATCCGCCGAGCCGGCACGATAGATCGTTTCGATAGCCTCGGCCCGTCCGGCCGCCATCTCCCCATAGGCACGCCCGCGCCACTGAGCCTCATGCCCGTCCCAACCGAGCAGCGTAGGCCGTCCGGTCATGGTGCTTATGCGGTTCGTATTCGCCCGGTAGCTCGCTCCTTTGCCTTCGAGCACCAATGCGTCGGGAGCCGTGTTCGCTCGAACCCACTTGGCCGCGGCCAGCTCAGCCGGGGCTTCCATGCCCAGATGGGCAGTGGAGTCGAAGGTAGGCGATTCGCTGCGAAAGCCGGCAGTCTTGCTGTAGACGCCCGCCACAGGATAGATAAGCCCTGCCAGCACCATCAAGAGCGCACAGACAGCGGCTGCGCCGGCCGCCACTCGTCCAAATTTGAACGGCGCTTGTCGCGGGCGCAACGCCTGCACAATAGCATAGGAGCCACTCAGCCCAAATAAGAGCCATGACTGGTAGTAGAACTTGAAGATCGTATTCATGCGCGTGCCGAAGTTGTCGCGTAGATAGACAAACTCCGGTACAAACACGAGTGCGAGCCCAAGACCCGCCAGCAGCAGCGCAAAGAACGTCGGTCGTGAAAACGAAGCCGTGCGCTTTGGGTCATTCGTGAGGCCGGTCCAGACCAAGGTTGTCACGCCGGCCAGCAATCCGCCAACCACGAGGAATGTCCAGGGTTCGCTCGTCCACCGTTGGAGAATAATCTCAGTATGGCTCGTGACACCGGCCGGCAACGGCACGCCGGCCAACAGTTCGATGCCGAAACTGCTCCGACTTGCTATGCCTGTCAGCAAGCCCAAAAAGAGCACCGGTAGGCCATAGATCAGCACCACTGCCACCAATAGGACTGTCCAGCGCGGCCGAAGGCTCTGCCATGCAGGGAGTAGCAAGGCAGTCAGCGCCAACAATGCGGCGCCAAACATCAGAAAGAACTGTGGAAAGCGGGTCGGATGGAACAGATTGGGGATGACGCCGCCCGCCTGGCTCTGGGCCGTCAGAAAATAGGGCAGGTACAACAAAATAGTGCCGGCAATCAGCGTCAGCCCCATCACAGTTGCGCCTGTGACTGCGCTTCCCCAGGGGCGAGTGCCCGCTCGACTCTTCACGGACCAAGCTACCATGAATGCTGAGACGACGACCAGCGCCCGATAGGGCGGGAAATCCCATGTATTGAAGAAAATCAGAGAGCCTGTGGCAACGACGAGGGTCAGCAGGCCGGCAAGTTCCATCGGCACGATCGTCAATATGCGCCAACCGCCGGACTTCGAGCCAGGATTGTTGGGTGTAGAACTGCTGTCACTCTCAGCGCCCCAAGGCTGCATGAAGAGATTCTGGGCCAACCCAATGACCAGTATCACCATAGGCATGGCCAGGACATGCGGATGGTTATCGCCCAAGATATAGCTGAACATAGGAAACTCATCGATTACCTCGATGTGATTGCCCAACAGATCGAGGTCCTGTATCACGCGGCTGCTACGCCACCACCACCAATCGAAGCCAATGTACCACTGATTGGTTACGGCGGCATTCTCGGGAAAGTTGTGTACGCCGAACCAGGTCGCCAGGCTTTCGAGCGGGTAGCCGTTGGCGTAGAGCCATTCGAAGAGAGCCTGGCCGTTGCCCATCACCGCGACCATGAGGACGGCAAGGAATCCACCGAGAACGGCAGAGTACTGCGTACTGCGTGCTACGTAACGTTCGCTTGGTGATGTGGTTTCCGCTTCAAAAGCGGCTTCAGACTGCGCAAGCAGTTCCTTTCCAGAAACCTCACGCAGCACGCAGCACGCAGCACCATTCGGCGCATCACTGTCTAGCGCCTCACCCTTCCACGCCAGCAGATTGTAGGCAACGCCGAACGTCCCCAACAGCAGCAACCCAAACCAGCTTGCTTGCCCCAGGTTGTAGGCGACTTCAGGCAGTTGGCCGGACAGGTCTGCCAATAGCGCCAGGAGCCAGTAGCCGAAGTAGTAGTAGCTGATGGCGTAGCCGGCCAGCCAGGCATCACGCGGCGGGAACTCTCCGCTGCCGGCAATGCTGTTGATGAACATCAGATCCATGGGCTGTTCGGTATGGTTGACCGCAGGGTCATAGGCACGCACGATCGCCCAGGTCACAAAGCCGATGAGGAACAGACCTTCCACCAGCGTTATGTAGGAGAGTGAAACGGGCAGACGCCGTTGCTGCCAGACCTGTTGCCAGATCGAGCGTCCGAGCCAATAGCTGATCACCGCGACGATGATCACAGAAAGCCAGGCGCCACCGGTGTTGTTGCTGAGCAACCCGAAGCTGTAGCCCCACCAAAAGAGGAAACCGACAAGCAGTATCCCCAGGCTCTTGCCGAAGACATAGCCCCTGTCAGGCAGATTGGCAAAAAGGCGAAGGGCAAGAGGAAGCACGGCCAGGGAAATCAGTTGCATGACCAGATACCAGGATAGGAACTGTGCAATCATGAGGGTCGGTACCTCCCATCGTCATCCTGAGCAAGTTGACCCGGCACTGCGTAGATAGTGACACGATCATTGCCGTAGATGGGAATGAGTAGGCCCTCACTTGCCATCTGTTCCAGCTTTTCGACGCCCGCCCGATGCTGATGTCGCTCCAACTGCCCGACATAAATCAGCGCCACATCCAGGTCATCCATCAACTCAATCGTCCGATCCACATCGGCTGTGTTCCAAAACTCGCGGTGCAGGCCGTCTCGTTCGCCCACGAGATCGCCGTAGCGCTGTTCTGACGCATGCATACCCCGCAGCCCGCTCAGTCCCGTCAAGCTGGCGACACGCGTACCGCCGGCCCGATAATAGTCGACCTCAGCGCTCTCAACCAGGACAGGATTGCCTCGCACGTTTTCCAGCAACCACTGAATGGCGGCCCAGTCATGTTCCAACTCGACCACATTGCCGGCATCCGGCCACGTATAGGTTCCATTCTCCATAAACGCGAGCCCGTTGAGCGTGCCGAGCGGTGGCCGCCAGCCGATCAATCTTTGATCGACACGTGCAGGTGTGCCAAAGAGCGGATAGGCAAGGCTCGCCGCGATCAGCAGCACAAGCAGGCCGGCCCATACGTAACGCCAAATTCGCTTTGACTTGACGTCGCGATCCGCTACGGGGGTCTGCTGTCTCAACACGAATCCACGCCAGAGCCGCGGCAGTGCAATCGCGGCCGCAACGCCCCAAATAACCCAGACCTGGCTGAAGAACTTGAAGAGCGTGTTCATTCGATACCAGTCGCCGCCCTGGAGAAAATCCTTGAGATAGACAACCTGAGTGCCGGCAAGAATCGCGAACCCGGTGACCGCGAGCAGAGCGACAAAGATGCTTCCGGCGTCAGCTTCGCGGCCGCGTCGCCAGAGCAGCAGAAATGCCAGGCCCAACAGCGGCAGACAGAGCGCAAGCACAGCCCGGTCCATCCAGAGCGCAACCGCTGCGGCCAGCAACGCTAATGGCACGATCCAACGAGCCAGTTCATAGGCAAGCGTCGACCGCTTGACAATCAGGCGCTGCAAGTAAAGCACGCGTGGCAGTCGGTCGAACCGGCGCAGGCTCATACTGAGCGTCCGCTCAACCCCCGTGGGACGTACATGCTGCCCTGCTTCTACCTGACGCGGGCCTGCCGGTCGGGAAGCGGCAAAAAAGATCCAGCTTGTCAGCACAAAGAAAAACAGTCCCCAGATCAACAACCAGATGCCCAGTTTATCTCCCGCTCGTACCATTCCCACGCCGCTGGCACCGATGTTTTGATACGTACTGAAGAAGGGCCAGTAGGCCAGAAAGGCGCCGAACAGGTAGAGCACGCCGAACACGACCGTCCGACCCCATTGGATATACCCGTCCCGATAGAACTGACTGACCATGAAGGCCAACAGACCCAGTCCAAGGTAAGTCGGAAGTTCCCAAAGATTGACCGTAGCCAATGTGCCCAGCATGAGCGAAAGCAAGGCCAGCAATGCGCTGCCGCGTAGACGGTGTTCACTCCAACCGGCAGGCTCTAGGAAGAGCGCAAGTAGAATTCCGAGAAACAAGAGCGAAAACGGAATGCCGATCAGGTGAGGGTGCAGATCGGCAAAGAGAAAACTCCAGAAGGGAAATTCATTGATGGTACTGGGGATGACGCGGCTGGGACCCCAGAAGTCATAGGATGGAAGAGTGGGATCGGATGAAATCGCCGAGACGGCACGCACGATGCCATCAAGCCCAGGAACGGCACTGCTAAACGTGGATTCGCCTGTCCGCGCGAAGCTACGCACAAGTTGGGCAAATCCATCCAGGTTGCCCAAGATGGTCACAAAAAGCGGGGCCAGCAAAGCGATCACGATTCCATGCCGCCATCCGGCAGGGTCGACCAGTTCAGTTGCACTGTTTGGTTGATCCGCAACCTGTTCCGCCATCGCCGCTTCGACCGATTGCGACGACGGAGCCGTCGGTACGTCGGTCGCGAGTTCGGCGTCTGACGATGCCGGCGGCTCATCCACAAGCGACATAGGTTCCTGAACCGTCGAAGGACTTCCGATCGAGTCCCCGGTGTCATCGGGTTCTGCGAGGTCATCGGCAGGCTGGTCGGCTGGTGCGAGATCGGGAAAACCAGGATCTGAGGCTATCAAACCGGAATCCGCCGATCGACGGTCGCGGACAGCCGAGTAGGCAACAGCAAAGGCGTTGCTCACCGTCAGTGCAAACAGCGTGGGTATGGCCAGGTTGAAGGCGACCTCGGCATAGATCCCCGTCAGCTTGATCAGATACGCGACCAGGTAGATGCCAAAATAGTAGTAGTTGATCTGCCCGCCGGCGAAGTGTGGATCGACCGGGGGGAAGGTCGGGCTGCGCAGGATGCCGTTGAGAAAGGCGAATTCCATGAACTTTTCGCCGCCGAACCAGGGCTGCCAGAGATCCGGGTTCAAGAGACGGATCATCACAAAGAGGCCGAATGCAATCGCGAAAATCAGCTCTGCACAAACGATCAACGGCCAGTTCTTGTGCAGATAACGCAATAGACTCCGGCGTTGAAAATAGGCCAGGAACGCTCCGCCAATGCCAAGCAGCAGAACGACACTCCAGGCGCTGCGAACCGAGTTCTGAATCCAACCGAGACTCGCCAACCACCAGAGCAACCAGCCGCTGATCAGCCACCCCAGGGAACGGCTGAACAGGTACCCCCGATCACGCAACGGTCTGAAGATGCCAAATGCATAGGGCCATGCAATCCAACCCAGCAGAGCCACGACAAACCACCACCAGATGACGGCGATACCGCTGTTTCCGCTGGCGAGCTGATTCCAGCGGTAATCGTCAACGACGGGCATCTGGTCCAGGGGCGTCGCCAGATCCAAGGAGGCACGGTCATCGGCATCGAGTTCCGCCCCGCCAATCACGCTACTCTCGTAGCCGGAAACCTGGCCGGAAACCAGGCCAATGACCCGATTCAACAGCCCTTCGCTCTCACTCTCCGGACTACTACCCAGACCGATCATGCTGAGGAACGGGCTCAGTGGCGAGTCCTTGCCGCGGTACCAGGGAACTGCCTCGTCCCATGTGCCGGCGAAGATGGCATCGTATTCAGCATCGCTCAGCTGGCGCACCTTGCGGAAGACGGTTGCCTGGGGATGGTCATAGAGGCTCCAGCTTTCGTCGGCGTGACGGTCGTCAAACTCGACACCGAAGAGGCTTGGCGGCGACGTCTGATCAAGCGCAAGCTCAAAACCAAGGCTGCCGTCCCACATCGACTCATAGTAGAGGTTCGTCATGGGGTAGCGCTCGGGCAGCTCGTCAACGCTGTCATAGATCCGTTTGGAGCTGTAGACGACGTAGTCCGCCTCCTTCAGCTTGGCACGCATCACTTCATATTTTTGTGCCGTATCCTCTTCGTACGGGCTCCAGTCAATATTGTAGAGACCGGTCGAGCCCATATCCATGCCTGCTTCGCCGGGAATGCTCTTGGGCAAGGGATCGTCCCACAGTTCCCAAAGAATGGCGGAGCCTTGCGGGACATTTTCATAGATCCAACGGCTGGCGCTGATCCACGTGTGTTCACGGCCATAGACGCCGTTGACATAGGCGAACGACCAGAACAGGCCGCCAGCGAGGCCCACAGCAGTGAACGCGATGGCCAGGATCTGAGCCGCGCGCTGTTTTGGGGATCGACCTTGCTGCGTGCTGCTTGCTGCGTGAGCTAGGGCAATCGCTGTGGGATCCAGCGAGTGGGCCTCGACATCGAGCGAATCACCGGCCACAACCAGATCGACGTCGCCGTCGCGGTCAATTTCAGAACGAGCTCCCGCCTCCGACGCCACAACCGTCAATTCGTCGGCCTCTATTGCTGCCGTTTCGCCGCTCTCTGACACTCGCTCCCCGCTTCCTATTCGCCACAACCGCCAAATCATCCCGGCTGCAAACAACATGACGAAAGGCAGTAGGGGCAACATGTAGCGGTTGAATTTTGCGAGGAAGGCCCCAGTCAGGCCGAAATAGGGAACGACCCAGGCCCAGACGATCAACTCGGCCTGTCGCTCGGCCGGGACGGCTCTCCATCGCCGGCGGGCGAAAATGCGACTGATGACGGTTACGGCCATGGCGTACAGGGTCCGCACAAGTTCGACACCTGCGACCAACACGCCGGCTGCCGCCACGCTGCCCAATGCCAGACCGATGCCCCAGCGCAACTGCTGATCGATGAAGTAGAGATAGGGCACCGTATTGCGATATTGGCGTGTGAAGGGGAAGTCGGCGACCCCGCGCACCATGCGACCTTGCTCGACCAAAGTCGCATTGACAAAACTCATCCAGTCCAGCACGGCATAAGGACTGGTGACGGCAAAGGTCATGGATGCAAGCAGGAAGGCGATGGGCAGACCGGCCAGGGCGTGAAGTTCGTCACGGCTGGCGTTATCAGTCACGCCCGAGACCGCCCGTTGCTGGGCCACATCCCAGAAGACGATGACAGCAGCCACGACAGGCACTGCCAGCACGGGCAGCGCGCTGAACTTGGATGAGATGGCTAACCCGGCCGCCACGCCCGTCAGCGACGCGGCCCCAATCGACCGATCCTGGATCATCTTGACGCCACCCAGGACTGCAAGAACCGTGAAGGTCGTGCTGGCCGGATCCATGGCAAAGAAATGGCTGAGTTGAATGGCCTGTGCGGTGAATGCATAGAAGCCGGCCGCTATCAGACCGGTGGTCGGCGAGTAGATCCTGCGACCCAGCAGAAAGAGCAGCAGAATCGTCAACGTATCCAGCAGCGCCATGGTCAGGCGGCCCGCAACAGCAATGGCGTCGCAGGCGTGATCAGCACGTGCCATCAACGAGACAGTCTCCGCCGGCGCGCCCAGTCGTTCAGCGATCGGGGCGACTCGATGGAACAACTCGCCCATGGCCACGCCCATGTAAAGGGGCAGATGACCATACGTGAACCCACGCCGCTCTTGGCGCGCCACATCCCAGAGTGGGTTCATTGGGCTCTGTCTCGGATCTTTGAAGGATTCCCAACTATCGGGGAGATGAATCGTGGGGGCGTAGAAGCACGCTGTGCTGCGCTCGTCGGGATGGCTGCCGATGCCGCGATCGAAATTGATGTTCCAGGTACGCAAAGCAAAGCCGGCGGCTAGAATCAGCGCAAGCAGAAGGTAGAGCATCAATTGGTTCGGTCGAACTCTATTTTGAACCGACATGAACGGCAATAGCGCAATCTTGTGCTTGTTTACGAAGCCCGCATCTGTTTGCCGTTTTGGTCAAGGCTCCATGGAGCACCGGCAATTGAGGGCTGGGAATAGGGACAGTGCAACCTACTGGGGTACCCGCGGCCAATTGGGTACCACCCAGGTGATCTGATAGTCAGCCGGCGGCGGCCACAGCAAATAGACGTCGACCCACGCGCCCCAAATTTCCAGGTTGGCATCATCGAAGCCAAGATCGATACGCCGGGAGCGAATGGCAGAGCCGGTATCCAGGGCGTCACCGATACCGTAGTCAGGCACATAAACCTGTGAACGCAGCGGGATGATATTCGGGTCCACCGCAACAACGCCCTTACGCATTGGCTCGCCGCTGTAGGTCTTCCCGTACCAGGGATGATCCGGCGAAAGTCCGGCCGTTCCCGCACTATAACTCGACGCACGCATTCTGATCTTTCGCCAGTAGGTAATCAGCCCTCCATCGTCGGTTGTAATTGTCTTTGGTGTGATCTGCGTCCCGTAGGCGATCACGCGTTGCGCCGGTTGCTGAGCGATCCAGGTGTCCTCAAACAGACGATCCACCTCTTCACCATTCTCATAACGAACCCGTTCGCGCGTCCGGGTGATTCCTTCAGCCCCCGCCGCAATCGTCTGCTGGGTGTCTATCGGAAGATTTGCGTCCGGTTCAAAGACCGTCTCGAACGGCGCGATCTCCTCAGAGACCTCAACATCTTCACTGATTCGGGTCACTTTGACGGCGATGTTGTCGTAAACTGCGGTCTGAAGCGGCGGCGTCACCTTATCCAGGCCCAACAGCCCGACATTCATCTCGCTCAATAGATCAGCAACTGTCTCGGCACGCGAGCGGGTCTTGATGAAGGCGCCGTCCACCTCAAGACTGAGCGGCGTACTACGCTGAATCGAGACACGCAAACCATTGCTGATTGGACTGCCCAAACTCGGTTGGACCCTATCGCCCAGGTAAAGCGTAATCTTGGCGTCGCGCAGCGCTTCGCCGACCGTCTGTGCGGTTGATCGTATGTCAAAAGGAAGCCCGCCGTCTTCGATGACAATCGGGGTCGAGCGGGTCAACCGTAACTGAGACCGAGTGTGCTGGATATCGTTCCATGCATAGCCACGGTTGAAGCCACGCGGCTTCTGGACCAGCAACGGCGGCGGCAATGCATCTTCAAGGCCTATGGAGAGGCCATCGACCACAACCCGATCTGCCGGATCAAAGCTGACTCCGGCAGCGGTCAACACGTCGGCGGGCGTTTCACCCCAAACAGCAACGCGTAGATCTCGTCCGTCAGCGAGCACTCGTATCGGCCGGGGCCGCTCCACGCGCAGCGCCGTTGGCTGCGAAGCAGTCTCGGGGTTAGACACCGTTACCCGCGCCGATGCCTGAGCGGTCAATCCGAGATCGACCAGCAGCCTGTCAATATCGCGTCGATGGGTTCTGACCGTATCTGTGATGCCGTCCACTTCAACGCTGACCGGCCGTGCCGTACCTGAAGCAAGCACGAAAAGCAATGCAGCGACGACGATCATTGCGATGAGATCGACAACAAACGACGAAAGTCTGCCGACCGATCTGACGCTCCTCTGTTCTCCTGCTACAAGCGATGACATGGGAGCAATTGTATCCAATTGCGGTCTGATCGCCAAAGGATATGGAGTGGCGTCTCGGCTTTGCTCGCCGGTTGCGCTGTGTGATAGCATCCAGTATTGTGAATCACCGAAATCCGCATGACTGGAACAGAACGTATCGGCTGCTGCTCCTGACCGGGCTGTTGGCGGCTCTGGCGCTACGCGTCTATCGCCTGGGTCTGGAATCCCTCTGGTACGACGAGACGGTCAGCGCCTACCTATCAAGCTTAACGCCACAAGAGGTCATGCGGCATACAGCCGGTGACATCCATCCGCCCGGCTACTATCTGATGTTACTGGCCTGGCGCACCATCGTTGATCCGACTTTGAGCCACGGCCTGGAGTACCTGCTGGGCTGGTCCAGCCTGGCGTGGGGCATGCTCGTGGTCGCGCTGCTCTATCCGCTTGGACGCAAACTACTCGACAGACGATCTGCCGTGATCGCCGTCTGGCTTGCGGCCGTCAACCCGTTCCACGTATGGTACAGCCAGGAAGTCCGGATGTACACCATGGGCGCAGCACTGGGGCTATTATGCCTGTGGGCTGCGCTCAAATGGCGTGAAGCAGGGTCAGGCCGCCGGATCTTTCTGGCACTCTATGTCGCATGTGCGGCCGGCGGCCTCTACACACTCTACTATTTCGCACTGCTTCTTGTGGCCATCAATCTGATTGTACTGCTCCTGCTTTGGCGGGACCCCAGTGCTTCCCATGGCGCCTTCAGGGACTCTGTGTTGACATGGCTGGCGGCCCAAATCGGCGTGCTGTTGCTCTTTTCGCCCTGGCTGCCGATTCTGTGGCGCCAGGCAAGCAATCCGCCGGTCCCCCCCTGGCGACAGCCCTGGACCACCTTGCCGGAGTTCATGGCAACGGTCGGCGAAAGCCTTTCGGGCCTCTTCGCCGGCCAAGCGCCGCCGGGAGGAATCCAATGGCCCTGGGCGCTGATTGCGCTTGCGGCTACGGCGATTTTCGTACTCTCCCCGGCAATCGAATCCACACCCCTGGACTCCAGGCCAGGAACAGGTATGGCACGCGGGAAGGGCTTTGAAGCACGCACTGTCATCCTGTCCTACGTCTTCTTGCCGATAGGGATCCTATACATCGCGACGCTTCTGCTGACGCCGGTCTATCACGTGCGCTATCTCTATACGTACGCGCCGCCCTTCATGTTGATCGTGGCGTCGTCAGTCTCTGTGCTATGGGCAAAACGGCGCTGGCTGGGCATCGGCTCGCTTGCCCTGGTCATCGGCATCAGTTTCGCCGGGCTGCAACAGGCCTGGTTCAATCCCCTCTACCGAGCCGATGATCATCGAACAGCCGTAGCAGATCTCGCCGAACATTGGCGTCCAGACGATCTGATTCTAGTCAATGCAGGCTGGGCGTACACAGCGATCGACACCTATTGGCCACAGCAAGTCGACGGTCCGCACGGATCCAGACCGCCCCAATTGGCCGGCGTTTGGCGCTTCAGTGATATGCCCGATCCGGCCGTCATTGATCAGCCCATTGCAGCCGTAACCGGAAGCGTCGACGGCGAAGAAAGCTTGGGTTGGGGCGATCCTGACAGCGATTTTTTTGCCGTTACGCGCGGCGAAACCATCGCCGCCCTGGATGCATTGGCCCACGATTATGCGCGAATCTGGCATTATCGCATCTACGACACCGTCAACGACCCCCAAGCGATAATACGCAATCGCCTCGCCGAAAACGGCGAGGCGATCTGGGAGACCGCCTACGCCGGACGGGATCACTTGCGGGTCCAGCTGTTTGCCAATACGGCTGACCAACTCAAAGAAGAGAGTGCACTTACGTCAGAAACCGCAATCGACTTCGGCGAAGCTCTGCGTCTCGCCCAGGCCACATCCCTGAGCACAGTGAATGCCGGCGAAAAACTTTATGTTAACTTGGAGTGGTTGCCCTTGCCTACTTTTTCGAGTCTGGGAACCGGATTGGCCACGAGCATTCGCCTCTACAACTCGGAGGAAGACCTGATCGCCCAGGCAGATGAGGCGCCCCTGCCATCGACGGAGGCGTGGCAGACGGGAGAGGAGGTGCGGCAACCACTTGCCCTGGCGGTGCCCGCTGCGGTCCGCCCGGGACAATATCGCTTGGAGTTGGTTGTCTATCGTCAAGATGACGGCACGCCCCTGTCATTGCCGGAAACGCCGAAGGTTGTAGAGGGGCAACGCCTGCGGCTGGGCCTAGTGGATATCCTGCCGGCAGAGGCCATCCAGCTTGCGACGGATTCATTGGCAAGATTTGACTACATCGACCTGCTCGAGGCCGCTGTGACCCCAGATGCGGCCACACCCGAAAGTGAAATTCGTCTGGACCTGGTCTGGCGGCCACGCCCCAATGGCTACCGTGACAACTATGTCGCCACCATTACAATACTTGACGAGAATGGCGATGCCGTAGGCTCCTGGTCAGAACCCCTGGGCGGCGCGCGCTACCCCAGCGGCCAGTGGCCCCCAGAGGTTCCGGTCATGGAAACACGTATGCTACCCTTAGCGAATGCCGTTCCGGCAGGCGATTACTCGGTGGTTCTCAGCGTCGAACGGAGCAGCGACGGACTACCGATCAAAGCGAAGCGGGGCCGATTGCCTATGTACGACGACCATATCACGATCGGAAAACTGGCAATCGAATGAGCGATGGTGGCCAAAGTAGCCGCCGAGATTAGAGGAGAGGAAAACCGATGCGAATAGAGATTGGTGATCGAGTGCATTTCATGAAAAGAAAGCGTCCGCTGTTTGCCGCTCTGCTTCTTGTCGTGCCCCTGCTCTTGGGCGGTTGTTTCGGCCGCGGTGCGGAGCCGGCGCCGACTCCCGAACCGATTACGCTTGAGTTTGTCACGCTCAATCAGTCGCCAGTTGAGAGACTACTTGCCGAACGCTTCACTGAACTCAATCCCGGCATCGAGATTGACTCGGTGAGCTACGGCATGCCGCCGGCCAATTACCTACGCGGTGACAGCCAGACGCCCGACCTAATGTATATCACACCTGGGTATTTCCTCGACAGCGCGGCAGAGACAGGCGAACTGACCGACCTTAGCGACCTTTGGGAACAGACCGGCCTTACAAACGCATTTCCGTCCAGCGTCACGAATCTCAGCGCTCAAGAGGGAAAGCAGTACTTTTTCCCCATCGGCTATGAGTGGAGCGGCATCTACTACAACAAAGCCGTCTTTGACGAACTCGGGCTGACACCGCCCACCACCTGGGACGAGATGATTCTGGTTGCAGATACGATATTGGCATCTGGCATTACCCCATTTGCGATGGCCGGCGAAGATGACTGGCTGACCTCACTCTGGTTCAGCTATTTGAATTATCGTCTGAACGGTCCCGAGTTCCACAGCGAACTGATGGCAGGCGATATTCCGTACACCGATAGTCGGGTCGTGGACGTTTTCGAGTACTGGCGCTGGATGTTTGTACAGGGCTACTTTCCCGAAAATGCCGGACAGATCGATTCATTGACCGGCCTCATGTCCACAATTCGCGGTGACAACGGCGAAGTGGCCAGAGACAAGACGGCCATGGTACTGGCCAGTCCTTCATTCATGGAAGATCTCCCGGATAAGTTCCGCGACGAGCTTGACTTCTTTCCCTTCCCCACGGTCGATCAGTCGCTGCCGGTCGGCGAAGTGGTCATCGCCAGCGGCTATATGGTGCCGAGCCGGGCCCCCCATCGGGAAGAAGTGCTGGAATTCTTGGCCTTCGTGACCTCCGAGGAAGGCATGTCTGTGCTTGCCAGCCAGGCGCAGTTCCAGGAGCTTGTCCCGGCTGCAGGTCTGGCCGCGCTCGAACAGTGTGCCGGACAGCATGCGACGCGGTTTCGAGATCGTTGAAAACGCCGATCAGGTCGATGTTGCCTACATCTTTGGCATCCCCCTAACGATGCAGACAGCATTCGGTCAGGCATTGAACACGATGCTGCGCGAAGTCGACAGCACAGGTACCTTTGACACTCAAGCGGCCACCGAGCGGCTGGAATCCGCCAATACACAGTAGAGTGTCCTCACAGCCCAGGGAGACAACGCCACAATGACGCAACAGTCCGCTGATTTTACCGATACAACGGCCGCCGATTTCGCAGAGTGTTGTCGTCGAGAAATCGTCGAACTCCATCAGTTTTTCGAAGACTGGATTAGCGGAAAACTGCCGAAGGATAAGAAGACCTTCACCCGCTTCATCGACGCCACCGCCCCTGGCATGATGCTCGTCTCAACCGACGGTCAAGTTCTTGACTACGACCAACTGGTCGATTGGATCTACAACGCACACGGCAGTGAACCCGAATTCGCCCTATGGGTTGAGGTGATTGAGCCGCACGGGATCTTCGATTCCGTGGCACTGCTGACCTATCAAGAGTGGCAAGAACGGACAGGAGGCCGAAATGTTCGCCGGTCGACCGTCCTGTTTGAAAAGAACCAAGACGCCCCAAACGGTGTCCGCTGGCTACACGTCCACGAGACCTACATCGCAAAGCCGCTTCAGCAACAGAAGCCAAGCGTCTGAGGGCGCTTTTCGTTGTTAGCGGCGGGATTTATCCCTGGCTGTCTATGAGTCCACTGCAAGAACTAAAATTCGCCACAGATTCACACAGATAAGGGCATGATTCTCACAGATGTCTTGCGGATGTCCAGAGGCATCCCAGTACCATCTGTGTCTAATCCTTTTTCATCTGTTTGAATCTGTGGCGAAAATGGCTTTTTGCAGTGGACTCGTCTATGCTTTACGAAATTGAGAATTGTCGAAGCCTGCGAAAAAAAATGGGGCTTGCCAGACAATCAATTCAGTGCTATAGTGGTCCACGAGGTTGGCGGTGGCGCGAAAGCGCTAACCGGATCGCCAGGTCCGGCTGTCGGGGGACATCGCCAACCTTATCTATTTCTAAAGAGAAGCGCCTGGTCGAATTCGGCCAGGCGCTTTTGGATCGTAAGAATATTGGGTTGTTTCCGCCCGATCGCTGCATCTTCGGTCTATCCTTCTAACCTCTCCGGCAGCCTCCTAGAGCACCGTTTTTGCCAATGCCTCTAGCCCATGGAAGTCATCCAGATCCATCCACTGCAACATAAGTCGCTCCGCTCCGGCTTCGGCATACGCGGCCACCTGAGCCGCCACTTGGGTCGGCGTTCCGGCAACCATGCCCTGATCACGCGCTTCTGCCGCTGTTTGATCGCCGAGTTGTTCACTCAGTGCCAATTCGGTGCGACCAAACTTGAGCCCGGTCATCACCGAACGACGAACATCTTCGGGTCTGCGACCATATTCAACCAGAAACAGGTCAAGCTGCTCACAAAGGGCGACAAATCGTGCCGGCGTCAAGAAGACCCCATTCCATTCGTCGGCATACTGCGCCACCAAGGGCAACGTCCGCTTTGGACCATTGCCCCCGATCAGCAACGGCGGACCGCCGTTCCGCTTTGGACGCGGCAGCAGGGCTGCCTGCCGAAGTCGGTAGTAGTCAGCTGCGAATTCGACCGGCTCAGAATTCTGAAGCAGGGTTGAGATGACCTGCAAACCCTCTTCAAAGCGATCAAAGCGTTCGGCGACATCCAGCAACTCATAGCCAAACATGAGGTGTTCACGTTCCTGCCAGCCTGCGCCGACGCCCAAAGTTAGGCGGCCATTGGAAAGGTCGTCGACATCCTTGGCAATCCTCGCCGTGAAGACCGGATCACGAAAGGAGACTGGCGAAACCAAAGGGCCAAACTCAATACGACTTGTGTGGCTTGCCAGCCAGGTCAGCGAGACCCACAATTCGAGAGAGTCGATATCCGGCGCTGCTGAGTTGGTAAAATGATCCGATCTATACAGACCGGCAAACCCGAGATCCTCCACTGCGCGAGCCATCCGTTTCCATCTCGGCCAGTTCAAACCGTTCTGTCCTTCAATCATGATGGCGATATCCATGGTTCCCCCTCCCAAAAAAGTCGCTTGAGCATTCCAGAAGCGTGGATCCCTGCGTTTGAGCCGATTCAGCTTCCTGTAGTGGACCGTCGTATCTTTACCCGAGTATACCACGAAGAGGAATTGGTCTGCTCCTAGTACAGCGCGGCAGAAATGCGGCCACGGTTCGTAGGTTCGGCTATCAGCCGGACGACTCCCGGTACCTTTCGGGCAGTCTGATTGGCGAGGCTTGTCACGCTGATAGCGTGACCTACAGTCTATGGGTCTACTTACGCCGTCGCGTACTAGGAATTCGTGAAGCCCTCCCTCTGTTACAGTTTTGCACGTCTAGTTGCGCGTCCGACGAGATTCCACTCGCACGGCCCCACCGGGATCTTCAATCCGGAATCTTCAATACAGTCCTCACATGCACTTCGTTTGCCAACAGCGCCACCATGCTGGTATCGTGCAGTGACTATGATTCGCGGAATTACCACTGTGGAGAGGGTTGTCATGCACGAAAAACGGAGCTTTACCATCACATCACTGATCGTGGTGTTGCTTGTGAACGGAGCACTGGTTGCCACCTTCTACTTTCTAACGCCTGAGCCGTATTCAGTCCAGTCAAGCCTGATACTGGGCATTGCAGGATTGCTCACGATGCTGCTCTGGCTCATCATCATCTGGGTCGGCGGACGAGCCATTGACACTGCCCGTGCCCGGGTGCTGCCGGCAGTGCCGGCCGCACCTCCGCCAATTGCGGACCCCGCAGTCGTGGCAGACAATATGCTGCTGGAGCCCGAGCCAGCACCAACACCAGAGCCGGTCATGCCCCAAGCCGCAGACGAAACGCCTGCCATCCAGGTTCTCGCAATTCTTCAGCGCAAGGGGCGCTTGATCGACTTCTTGCAGGAGGACTTGACCGCATATGAGGACGCTCAGATCGGGGCGGCCGTGCGGACGATCCACCAGGGCTGCAACGAAGCGCTGGCAGAGACCGTTCAATTAGAGCCGATATTCCAGGAGGCTGAGGGTAGCAACATCACCATCGAAGCGGGCTTTGACAGCCACGCCATCCGGCTGGTGGGCAGCGTGAGCGACGAGCCACCGTTCAGAGGAGTGCTCCGCCACAAGGGCTGGCGGGCAGCCAGCATCAACCTGCCGGAACGAACCGGTGAGCGCGACGACGAGATGATCATTGCTGCCGCTGAAGTCGAAGTGTAGCCTGCACCCGGGCGTCAATGGCCACGTAGGGCCGTTGCAGAAAAATGGCTATCCGGGCGCAAGTTCCCGGCACTGGCCATAGGTGGGATGGCTGGACCAGATTTTCGTGGCCGGTGCCAGGAACTTCTGAATCGCCATTTGTTTGGAACGGCTCAGCGAAAGTTCTTGACGGAGAGAATAGCGTGAACGACTCTAGATATATTGTCGGCATCGATCTGGGCACGACCCACTGTGTGCTCGCCTATGCCGACGCGGAAAACCAAGACGAAAACACCTCAGATCCTGACATCAAATTGCTGCCGATCCCGCAGGTTGTCAGTGCCGGAGAGATCAACAGCATGCCGCTGCTGCCGTCATTCCTCCTCTTGCCGGGACCCCACGACGTTCCTGAGGGTGGTCTCGCGCTGCCATGGAATCCGGAGAGCGACCTGGCGGTCGGCGAATATGCTCGCGAACGCGGCTCAGAACTGCCTGCCCGCCTTGTGGCCTCGGCCAAGTCCTGGCTGTGTCACACCGGTGTAGACCGCACCCAGCCGATCCTGCCCTGGGACGCGCCCGAGGATTCCCGGCGCGTTTCACCGGTCGAGGCCATGACCCAGTTCCTGCGCCACATTCGCAATTCGTGGAACTATGAAATGGCGGCCCAGGATCCGGCACAGCGGCTTGAGCATCAGGATATCTACCTCACCGTGCCGGCCTCATTTGACGCGGTCGCCCGCGAGTTGACCGTGCAAGCAGCCCGCGCAGCCGGACTGGAGAACTTCACCTTGTTGGAGGAGCCCCAGGCCGCGTTCTACGCCTGGCTAGATGCCAACAAAGAAAATTGGCGCGAGATCATCGGGGTCGGAGAATCAGTCCTGGTCTGCGATGTGGGCGGCGGCACGACCGATCTCAGCCTCATCAAAGTCGTGGACGAAGAGGGGACGCTACAACTCCATCGAGTAGCCGTCGGTGATCACATCCTGCTGGGCGGCGACAACATGGACCTGACGCTGGCCTATGCCGTGCGTGCCAAGCTGGCTCAATCCGGCACCAAGATCGACAATTGGCAGTTTCGAACGCTCTGGCATCAGTGTCGCAAGGCCAAAGAGCGTCTGCTCAGCAACCCCGATCTGGAGACAGACCCGCTCGTCATTCTCGGTCGTGGATCGTCGTTGATCGGCAACACCATCCGCAGTGAACTGACTCGAAGCGAGATCGAGCAAATATTGGGCAACGGGTTCTTTCCGGATTGCGGGCCGATGGACTACCCGACGCAGCAGCCGCGTGTCGGTATTCGCGAGATGGGCCTTCCCTACGAATCAGACCCTGCCGTGACCCATCATCTTGCCCAGTTTCTTGGCCGCCATGTCAGTCAGCTGGACCTCAACGAACCTGCCGGCGCTGGGAATGATGGGTTCGGAAATGAAGGCTTCAGCAATGAAGCCTTTGGCCGAGACAACAACATCGTTGCCTATCCGTCGGCGGTACTCTTCAACGGCGGCGTCATGAAGGCGACGTCACTGCGCAGGCAAGTGCTCAAGGTCCTTGGGCAATGGCATGACGGCGGCCCACTGGCCGAACTCGATGCAGTCGATCTGGACCAGGCAGTCGCGATTGGCGCCACCTACTACGGGCTGGCCAGGAGAGGCGACGGGCTGCGGATCCGTGCGGGCACATCACGCGCCTACTACATCGGCGTCGAAAGCTCAATGCCCGCTGTGCCGGGCATCCCGACACCGATCAACGCGCTATGCGTCGTTCCGTTCGGCATGGAAGAAGGGGCCGAGGCCGACATTCGCCAGAAAGAGTTTGGTCTCGTGGTCGGCGAACCGGCCACCTTCCAACTGCTGGCCTCCACAACCAACAAGGAAGACCGGGCAGGCGAGATCATCGAAGACTGGGGCGGCGATCTACAAGAGGTGACCGCCCTGGAGACTCTGCTCCCTGCGACGGAGAACGAATCAGGCGGCACCATCTTGCCCGTCTGGCTACAGAGCCGGGTCAGCGAGATCGGCACACTTGAGCTTTGGTGCGTCGCCCGCGACAGCGACCGTCGATGGAAACTGGAGTTTAACATCCGGGAACAATCCCAGGAGCAATCGGATGCATCTGACGCACCAGGCTTTCCCGCCGACTCCAGCCGGCCTGAGGAACAGCCATACTCAGAATAGCGCATTGTTGGCAGGAGCCTGTCATTTAGAGCAAAGCGAGAAATCTCGCCTTGACGGCGTTGAGACAGCCTCGTACAGAAGCCTAGCATCAAGGAGTGTGACCCATTAGCGGCTTTCGCTACGCTATCGGCATCGACCTCGGTACGACCAACTCTGCGGTCGCCTATGTCGATCTGGCTCAGGCGCGCAGCTCATCCGAGCCACCTATTCGCTTCTTCGAAGTACCACAGTTTGTCGCTCTGGATGAGCTTGCCCCGCGCCCTGTACTCCCCTCATTCACCTACATCCCCGGCGTCCACGATTTGCCTGCAGGCAGCACAGCGCTGCCTTGGGCCCCGGACCGATCCTATCTCGTCGGCGAATTCGCGCGCGAACAGGGAGTTCGCGTCCCCGAACGTCTGATCTCGTCAGCCAAGTCCTGGCTGAGTCACCCGGGCGTCGACCGCACAGCACCGATACTTCCGTGGGGTGCGGGTGAGGGGATCGAGCGCATTTCGCCGGTCGAAGCCAGCCGGCGGTACCTTGAGCACATCGCTGAATCGTGGAACGCACGCATGGCTCTGGGCAGCGACGAGATCCGTTTCGAAGAGCAGTTGATCGTGTTGACCGTGCCGGCCTCTTTTGACGAGGTTGCTCGCGAACTCACGGTCAATGCAGCGGAAGCGGCCGGCATCCACAATGCGATTCTGCTTGAAGAACCGATGGCGGCATTCTATGCCTGGATCAGCCGCCACGAAGACGACTGGCAGACAGAGATATTCGACGGTCAACTGATCCTGGTTTGCGACATTGGCGGCGGCACAACCGACTTTTCATTGGTCGCTGTCCGGTCCGACGGAGAAGGTCTGAAGTTGGAGCGCCTGGCCGTCGGCGAGCATCTCCTATTGGGCGGCGACAACATGGATCTGACGTTGGGCCGGCACGTTGAGACGCGCCTTCTGGGTCAGCCGGGAAAACTGGATGCGGCACGCTGGCATCAAGTTGTCTATCGCTGTCGTCAGGCCAAAGAACAGTTGCTGAGCACTGATCTCGACGTGACATCTGAGGGTCCCGCGACAGCAGAGATCACGATCGTCAGCGGCGGCAGCAACCTGATCGGCGGGAGCTTGACGACCACGTTGACCGAGCATGAGGTCGACGACCTGATCTTGGAAGGCTTTTTCCCCAAGGTCGAGATTGGCGCTTCTATGAATTCGGCGCCCAGATCCGGGCTGACTGAACTCGGCCTGCCCTATGTGCAGGACCCGGCCATCACCCGCCATTTGGCCGCCTTCTGGCGACGCTATGAGACACTAGTGCGCGACGAGACGGGACGCGATGAGGTCTATCCGGACTTCATCCTATTCAATGGCGGCACACTGGCTCCGAGGGTCTTGCAGGAGCGCCTGACCGAAGTGGTCTCCGGATGGTTCCAGCCGCTGGCAGGGCAGAGTTGGCGGCCGGCTCAGCTATGCAACCCGCGGCCCGAGTTGGCTGTGGCCATTGGCGGAGCCTACTACGGCCTTGTCCGATTGGGTGAAGGCGTACGCATTGGCAGCGGCAGTCCACGCGCCTACTACGTCGAAGTGGCATCTGCCGGCATCGGTCGCTCGCACACAGGGGTCTGCCTCGTTCCTCGCGGCGCACAGGAGGGGTTTGACACCCGATTACAGACGCCGACCTTTGAGGCGCTGACCAATCAACCTGTCTCGTTTCAAATCTTCACATCGGCAGACCGGACAGGAGATCAACCCGGCGACATCATTGAATTAGCACCCAGTGAGATCTCCGTGCTGCCCTCCATCACAAGTGTGCTGCGCTATGGACGCCGCGGGACGGCAACGCGCATCCCGGTCCGGCTTGCCGTACGCCTCAACGAGACAGGCACGCTGGGGCTCTGGTGCGAATCAGTTCAGACGGACCATCGATGGCTGCTCCAGTTTGACATTCGAGAATCAGCAGTTGAGGATGAAGAGGGTGCCGACAGCGACCTGCCGACGCTCGGCGGTGTCGATCAGCAGCACGTTGATGAAGCCCAAACAGTCATCCGGCAGACATTTCATGAGGCCGGCTCTTCAAAGGAGTATCCGCCGGAGCAGATTCGAAAAAAACTGGAAGCAACGCTCGAATTGCCCAAAGAGGACTGGCCGGCGCCGATCATCCGCACGCTGGCTGACGTGCTGTTGGAACAGTCCGAGTATCGCGGCGTTACCTTCCAGCACGAGGCGTATTGGATCAATCTGCTGGGATACTGCCAACGCCCAGGATTCGGTGATGCCGCTGATGAACTGCGCATGAAGAAGATCTGGGGGATCTATCTCAACGGGCTGGCATTTCCTCAGAAAACTCAGTGCCGAAGCGAATGGTGGGTCTTCTGGCGCCGTGTGGCCGCGGGATTTAGCGCCGGGAAACAATTGCAGATCTACGAACAGATTCTGCCGAGCCTGCAATCGAGTCGTTCTGCAAAGCAGACAGGCAGCAAGAAATCGTCCGGCAAGACAAGCCGAAAGAAGAGCGGCAAAGGCGGACGTTTCCATTTGGGACCGGCCGAAGCGCTTGAAGTGTGGATGATGCTGGCGAATTTCGAGAGACTGCCCGTTCAGGTCAAGATCGAGCTTGGTCGCCTGCTACTGGCCGACATCAGAGAACGACAGCCTCAGGCCCAGGAACTGTGGGCCCTGAGTCGATTTGGCGCAAGAGAGACGGCTTACGGGCCGCTCGATCGTATCATTCCGGCAGCAGAAGCCGAAGGGTGGTTGGAGGTGCTGCTACAGATGGACCTTGGGGTGACTACAGGCGCCGCACACGCGCTAGTCCACATTGCCCAATATACGGGCGACCGAGCGCGAGACGTCTCGCCGGCCATGCGGAGTCGGGTCGCAACCTGGCTGACACCGCTGACCAATGCAGCCCATTTCCGCGACCTCTTGGACAACGCAGAAAGCAACCGCTCTAGCGAAGAAGAGGCCTGGATTTTTGGTGAGACGTTGCCGTTGGGATTGGCGCTCTACAGTGGCGATGAGAAGCGCTAGGAAGTATTGGAAAGGCCCGCACATCTGCGCGAGCAATCCGGGATTGAGCCACTCAAAACACCATTTTGAGGCTATAGCTTTGCTCAATCCCGGATTGGGGACTCGCTTCGATTGAAATGGGTATGTTCAAGATGGCGTGAATCGTTTGGCGGTTGGGGGCGGCCACAAGGGCACACCTCTACGTACGCAACTCGTTTTGAACACACCCCGATTGAAATGACGGTGTTCTCGCTGACAGCACTCTAGCCGTCGTCTGTCTCCTCCGACTGAGCCTCATCACTTTCGTCGGTGGGAGCAGATGAGTCAGCCACATCCTTGTTGATGGATCCATCGTTGACTTCACTATCGACTTCACCATCAGCTTCGCCACCAACTTGTCCGCTCTCTCCGGATGCATCAGCAAGGGCAGCCGCCTGCTGAATCCAGGATGCGAAGTCCGGTGTCCGCAACGGCGGCGCCTGGACGATGTCACTCAGCTGTTCGACCGTAGTTTCCATGAGGTCGGCATACGTGCGAATGCCGGCCATATAGAGTCGATGCTCGTAGGTCTTGCCTATCCCCTGGATCGGCTCAAAATCATCCATCAACCGACCATCCCAGAGATAGCCGGTTGTGCCGGTCTCCTCGGCCAGACGCATGGCATCGGCACGAATTGCAGTCATGTCGACACGCAATTGTTGCAGCTCGCTCAGATTCAGGCTTTTTATGATATCCGCATTGGTCATCGTCGCCAGTTCCCAATACGTGCCGACGCCAATGTTGTAGAGTCTCTGCTGATACGTTGGACCAACCCCTTTGACGTCAGAGAGGTTCTGCGGCAACGGCACCCAAACGGGCCGCATCCCGGTAACGATGGCAGCATTGGCTGCCGACGACTTCGTCGGTGTGAGACCGCCCAGCGGCAGTTCAGGAGCCTTGCCATCCGGCGCCACGTCAAAGAGGCCTTCAACGTTTGACAGCCGCACCTTGGCTTGAGACAGGTCGGACTCAGCCAGCTGCAGCCGCTCCACGGCTTGATTCCGCTCAGCCTGCAGCGCGGTCAGCTTGTCCTCGACTTCGCCTGACTGAGCCTGCAGCCTCGCCGCTACAGCCTCCCGGATCTGTAGATTCTTCACCAGCTCAGCCCGGTCCTCTTGGACAGCTGCCAGTTTTTCCTGCAACTCGCCGACCTGGGCCGTAAGGGTTGCTTGCCCGGCAGTCTGGCTCTCCAGCGCAGTCTGAAGCGTCTTGCGCTGCTCTGCCAGATCCTCAATTTGTTGCTGTAGGTTGTCCTTCGTCTCCTGAAGCTGCTGTGTGCGCTCATCGAGGCTGCTCTGAAGCGCGCTTGACGCCTCTTGAAGTTGTGCGACCAGACCGTTGGCTTTTTCCAGCTCAGCAGTCCGCTGTTCCAGGGTGAACTTGGTCGCCGATACTGCGGCAGCAAGTGACGTGATCTGCTTGGCCTTATCTTCAAGATCGGCTGCTGACGCTTCTTGATCCGATTGGGACTGAGAACGTATCGCGTCCACCTCAGCAACACTTGATGCCAGGTCCGCTTCAAGCTTGCTCTTTTCATCATTCACGGACGCAAGTTCCGCAGTCAATCGGCCGACCTGGTCATTCAGGTCTGCAACCTGGGCTTCTGTTGCCTGGATCTGGGTCGAGAGGTCGTTCTTTTCGGTCGTCAGCCGATCCAGCTCCTCCTGTAGCGAAGAAAGCTTCTGATTGGCTTCCTCGAGTTCAGCATTGGGCTCGGCAAGTTGAAGTTCGAAATCAGATTGACGCGATGCGCTCAGTTCCAGGTCAGACTGCAGCGCATCAAGTTGTTCCGTTAAGTTTGCGATCTCATCTTCACGTTGGGAGAGCGCCTGCTCCAAGCTCTGATATCGAGGCTGCAAGTCCTCCAACTCTTCGTTGCGTGCCTGAAGCTCCGCATCAAACCGATCCCTAACAACTATAGCATCCTCCAGATCCACGGTGACTTGGGCAAGCTGCTCCTGGAGACTCTCCACCTTCTGCTTGCCGGCAGTCAGCGCGTCAGTCAGCTCGGTCTTGGCTGCTGCATCCTCGGCCGTGATCAGATCGAACTCGCTCTGAAGATCGGCCAGCCCAACTTCGCGTTCAGCAAGTAGAGCCTGCAATTCAGCCTGTTCGGTTCCAGCCACCTCAAGATCTTGCTGCGCAACGCCCAATTGATCGGTCAGCGCGCCAATCCTAGCTTCCCGCTCGGCAAGTGCAGCCAGGGATTCAGCCTGTTCTGCCCTGGCCGCTTCAAGATCTTGGTGTGCGACGCTCAACTGATCATGCAGTTCGTCAATCGTCGTCTCTCGTTCACTCAGCTCGCTGGCCGTCGACATACCTTGTGCGATCAGAGCATCGAGTTCGGACTGGGCTTCTTCGAGTTTCGATTGCAGTTCAGCCAGTACAGCATCTCGTTCATTGAGAGATGTTTCAGCATCTGCTTGATCCTGTTGGGCGAGTTCAAGCCTGGTTTCGGCAGCAGCCAACGAATTCTTGAGGTCGCCAAGCTCTTGCTCACGTTTTTTCAGCGACGACAGAAGCTCTTCATTCTTCGATTTGGCAGCATCCAATTCCCCCCTCAGCGACTCAATTGCGTCGTCATTATCCGACCCATCGTCATTGTCCGGCCCATCGTCGGCAGAAGTCGGTGCACCCAGATTTTCTGACGGCGATGCGTTCACAGCCTCTGATACCGCCGCCTCCAGAGCGGAAGTATCGATCCGTTCAACGTTTTCGACATCCTGAGCGAGGGAATGGGCAAGACGCTCCAAGCTTGATCGACGGGCCTTGTTGCTGTACTGAAGATTACTGGCCAGTTCGACGCCGACATTGGTCATCGTACTAAGGCTGCGCCGCAGGTGCTCGTTCTCAGCCTGCGCTGCGGCTAACAGACTGTCACGCTTCGCGATCTCCTCGTCGACGGTCATTGTGATAACGATGTCGTCAACTGATGAGCGGCGCTGAATGGCTGGGCTGCTGCTCTGATATGCCTTGGCATCCCGGAGCGCTTTGGCAGCATCGACCTCTTTGGCAAGTCGGGCCGCTTCGTCCCGGGCCGCAGCCAGATCATCGGTCAAGGCCTCTACCTGTCCGGAGAGAATCTCCAATTCGCCGACCTTCTCGGCACAGACTGCTTCAAGATCACTATACGATATTCGCGTCGCTTCCAGCGTTTCTTCTGTTTCAGCCAGCGCAATCCGGCCACGCGACATCTCACGGTTGAGCAAATTGATCTGACCGGCAAGATCGGCAGCTTCATTCTCTAGGCGAGACCTAACTTCTGTCGCCCGATCTGCGTCCTGAAGCGCCGCCGTCAACTGTGCCTGCAAGTCATCGGCCCTGGCCGTCTCATCGGCCAACGAGTCCTCGGACGAAGCGACCGCGCTTTGGAGCGTCGCATAGTCACTCTGCTGCGTATCGAGCTGAGTCTGTAGATCCTTGAGTTTGTCCCGGCTCTCCTTCAGATCTCGCTCACTCTTCGTCAGCGAGCGCTGTAAAGCCGAGGCATTTGATTGAAGCTCGTCGGCTTTGCGGCCTGCTCGCGATCGACAGATTAGCCAGGCGACGATGAATCCGACAACGAGAGCGGCTGCCAGATATCCCAACTGTACGGTATCCATTGCAATCCTCCCGGACTAGGTTTCGTTGCTTGCGCCACTCGTGTGTGCATCTAATTCACTTTGTAGTGCCGCGATGCGTGTGTTCGCCTGGACGATCTGCTCGTCCTTCAACTGAATCATGGTTGAAGTAAGCAATGCCAGTTCACCGGCAACATCCCCGCGGACATGTTGCAGCTTGGCGTCCATATCGTCTCTCATTGATGTAACCGTCGCCAGGTGCTCTTGGGTCTCGGCCAGATCAGCTTTGGTGATCGCCAGTTCCGCCTGAGTTTGCTCCAGCTGATTCCGAATCTGAACTGCTCGGGCGAAGGCTTCATCCAGGGCCGTCACTTTGTGTTCAATATCCTCAGCCTCTGCTTCGGCCACCTGCTTCACTTCATCAAACTGTGCGGCTTGGGCTGCGAGTTCGGATTCAAGCTCGGCATTGGCAGCTGAGAGGCTCGACAGTTGCTCAGCAAGTTCGGCATTCGCCTGAGTCGCCGCATCCAATTCTGCTTTGAGCGACGCAGCCTGATCATTGGCCATGACTAGGTTTGCTCGTAAAGCATCCTGTTCGGTCGCCGCCGTCGTCTGGGCATCTTCCAGTTCGGTGCGGACCCTGGAGAGTTCATCATCACGTGCCGCCAATTCACCATCGCCTGCAACCTTCGCGTCCGTCATGGATTGAAGCTGCTGCTGGACGTCGTCCAGTTCTTTGCGCACATCACTCAGACTAGACTGGGCGTCGGACAGATCCGACTGCACCGACTTAGTCTCACGCTGCGCACTCGCTAGATCATCGCCGCTTGTCTTCAATTTGGCCTTGGTACTATTGAGTTCGCTCTCGAGTTCCTCCCTGTGGCGTTTCGCCGGTATCCGCGTAAAGAGCCATCCAAGAATAAGACCTAGCACCAATGCCACAATCAGGGGAACCCAATCCACCGGTGTTTGTGGAAGCCACTCCATCATAGTGTTTTACTCCTTGAGACAATATGAATCTGTTGACGTCAGTGATTTATCGAGCCTTAGAGAAAGCAGAAAATTGCGTATGCCAAAATCGAACACAAAGTTCGCCGGCAGACGGTCTTCAAAAAAGTGAGCGTATACGAATATGAGATCGGAACTGCGGTCACAATCAGACGGTATAGCTCTCTATATTGTACCCTGTTCTGTGCACTTCGCAAGCGCAAGTATTCAATTCCATCATTCGACCGATTCGTCGCCGGATTGACTATCAGCAATTCAGATCAAGGTGACAGTTCATGCGCAGCCGCAATGCGTGTCGATAGCGTGGAAATCCCCAATACTGATGGTTGCCCGAACGCCTGAGCGCATCCCGGTCCGGCATAAGAATCGCTGGAGATTCCCGTTGCGACAACGGAGATCGACTACAGCGACGTTTCAATACTATCATGCATGATATATGCCTGACACTCATGCCTCAGTCGAGGTAGTCCACGCCCCACTTCAGGGATCGGCAGCAGGGCGAGTGTCGCCAAAAATCACTCAACATGTTCAGGTTGAAGCCTGGGGAGGACGAATATGGCCAGCAGCAAAGAGAGCGAAAAGATCAACAAGAGCGATGCCGAGTGGCGGGCCCAACTTACAAGTGAGCAGTATAACGTCACACGAAGGCAGGGGACCGAACGTCCCTTTACAGGCGAATATTGGGACACCACCGATGAAGGCGTCTATGTATGCGTTTGCTGTGGAGAACCACTCTTCAGTTCCGAGACCAAATTCGATGCACATTGTGGTTGGCCCAGCTTTTACGCCCCCCTCGATGAAAACAACATCGAAACCGAGACCGATTTCAAGCTAATCATGCCGCGCACGGAGGTTCATTGCCGCAAGTGCGATGCGCATCTCGGTCACGTCTTCAACGACGGGCCTGCGCCAACGGGCCTGCGCTATTGCATGAACTCGGCATCGCTCAAACTGCACAGAACGGAGGACGGCGCAGCCGACGAATAGCGCATTGTCCTGCAACCGTACACTCTCGAAAGAGGGCCGGCCGTAATCGGCCGGCCCTGTTGTTATTTCGCCTCCAGCATCTTCTCCAGACCGGTGGCTCCCGATAATCGAATCGGCTCCTCATTGCTATGCTGAGATACGGTCAGAGCCTACAGGTCGGCCCTGCGACCTTGGGATCGAAAAGTCACTTTGTCATTCCGAACGCAGTGTGGAATCCTGCGGTCCGTGACGTCGAGATTCCACACTGCGTTCGGAATGACACGCGACGACTTGCTGATCCGTGGGCCGATTTCCGTTGGGCTGCACGAGGCTTCAGTAAAGATTGATGCGACATCTCCATGTCGCAATCTCTCTGTAACTCATAGAGAATCCCCCTGTGTAATCATAGACTCTGATGACAAACCATACATTGATGAGTCCAAGCCCAACCGGATTCTCACGGCGCAAGGAGCAGTGATCCATGAATCGTGCAACCCGACAACCCGACAAGTGGTGGCAGACCGGCATCATCTATCAAATCTATCCACGTTCGTTTCAGGACAGCAACAGCGACGGCATCGGCGATCTCAACGGCATCCTCCGCAGACTCGACTATGTGAAAAGTCTCAAGGTGAACGCCATCTGGCTCTCGCCCATCTTCCCCTCACCCATGGCCGACTTCGGGTATGACGTGGCTGACTACACCAGTATCGAGCCAATGTTCGGCGATATGGAAGATTTTGATCGCCTCTTGGCCGAAACCCACGCGCGCGACATGAAGCTACTGCTGGATCTCGTGCCCAATCATACGTCAGACCAGCATGCATGGTTTGTCGAGAGCCGCAGCAGTCTAGACAATCCAAAACGAGACTGGTACATCTGGGCGGATCCTGGCCCAGCCGGCGGCCCACCCAACAACTGGCTCAGCTTCTTCGGCGGTCCAGCCTGGACCTACGACGAACAGACTGAGCAATACTACCTGCACCAGTTCGTGACAGAGCAGCCCGAACTCAACTACCGGAACCCCGAGGTCCTGGAGGCCATCTTGGGCGAGATGCGCTTCTGGCTAGAGCGTGGCGTGGACGGATTCCGAGTGGACGTAATCTGGCTGATGATCAAGGACGAACGACTGCGCGACGAACCGCTCGATCCCAACTGGGACGGCGTCAATCCACACTTCAGCCTCCAACATATCTACACGGCCGACCTGCCTGAGGTTCACCAGATCATCCGACGCATGCGTGGGCTGCTGGATGAATACGAAAACCGCATGATGGTCGGAGAGATCTACCTATCCAACGAGCAACTCATGACCTACTACGGCCAGGACTACGACGAATGCCATCTGCCCTTTAATTTTCAGCTGATTCTGACGCCCTGGGAAGCGGCAGCCGTACGCAAAGCCGTCGATGACTACGAGAAAGCCCTGCCTGACCAGGGATGGCCCAACTGGGTGCTCGGCAACCACGACCAGCATCGACTTGCCAGCCGGGTCGGCCCACAGCAGGCACGTGTGGCCAACATGCTGCTGCTCACCCTGCGCGGCATCCCCACCTGCTACTATGGCGATGAGATCGGCATGCAAAACGTGTCCATCCCACTCGAGTTCGTCCAGGATCCGCCTGCGGTCAACCAGCCCGAGATCGCCCACATCGTCGGCCGCGATCCTGCGCGAACGCCGATGCAATGGGACGACTCCCCCAATGCCGGCTTTGCAGAAGCTGGTGTCGTGACGTGGTTGCCGCTTGCTCATGACTACGCGGAAGTTAATGTTGCCGGCCGATCCGGGGATCCTGAGTCCATGCTCTCCTTCTTCCGGGCATTGACCGCGTTGCGCCAGACCGAACCGGCACTCATGGTAGGCGACTACGCATCCATCGACGTGGCACAAGATGACATCTTCGCGTACACACGGCGCAGGGAGCCATTCGATTCGTTCTTGGTTGTGCTCAATTTTGGCGCGAATGAGCATGTCATCGATTTGAGCACGATCGCGTCGTCCGCATCCATCGCGATCAATACGACGATGGATCGCACGGGTGCGGTCGATCTGAGTGCGCTGGCAGTTGGATCAAACGAAGGCGTGGTCCTGCGGTTGATCTAGGTTCCGTTGACGCTCAAAACCAGCCGTTGGCCGATATCATGGCCGAAGGGTACACTGTCTGCTGCAAACGCTCGCCCAGACCTGTGAACAGGACGATATGATGGCCGCAGAACCCGAGATCGAAACCGTCAAAACTGACCCAAACCGCCACTGCGTACTCTCGCATTTTCAGGCGCGAACGCTGCTGGAAGCTCGCAAGGCAGGCATGGCCGCAGCCGAGTGCAGTCTGGACCTCAACATCAGCACCGACACCCTCGCAGTGACGGCTGATGGCGTCGTCCTACCCGATAAAAGCAGGCTCTCCTGGGCAGTTCTGACGGAGATCGAAGAGACCCCCAATAGCTGCTTCGTGACGGAACACGGCGAAGCGCACAAGATCCGGACATTCTCGGAAGAGACCCAGCGCTTCTACAGTCTGATGCCCACATCCGGCGCGCCCACCATGCTCATCTCGGGCATTCCAATGCATCGCATCAAGGACACCGATCCGCACAAGGATACGCTCGAAAAGATCAAGGCCGCCAAGCCGATCTTCGGCCCGGTGCTCGATACGGCGACCGGACTCGGTTATACAGCCATTGCGGCGGCGGCAACTGCCGAACACGTCACAACCATCGAGTTCGATCCCGCCGCCCTTGAGGTTGCGAGATTGAATCCCTGGTCCCGACACCTGTTTGACAACCCCAAGATCACGCAACGGCTGGGCGACAGCTATGACGTCATCCCCGAGTTCGACGACAGCGCCTTTGCCCGCATCATCCACGATCCGCCCATGTTCAATCTGGCCGGCCACCTCTACAGCGAGGATTTTTACGCCGAGCTGTACCGCGTGCTGCGGCGCAACGGCAAACTGTTTCACTACATCGGCGATCCTGACAGCAGGTCGGGCGCCAATGTCACCCGCGGCGCTATCAGGCGGCTACAAGCCGTCGGCTTTCGCAAGGTGCAACGCCGCCCACGTGCGTTCGGCGTCGTAGCGGTCAAGTGACTTGCAGGTTATCGCTTGATCCCTGTCCGGCTTATCGCCTCCCAGCCGCCCCCTGGACTGGGGCTAACCTTCACCCACAGATAGAAAGGCGATGTGAAGCGGTGTAACAAACGGTCGAGACGGGTCCCAATAGGTACGAACAATGGTTCGCAACGACGGGCATGTGAACGGGCGGATGGAGCGTTCGGGAGAAATCAAACATTCGGTTTCCGCCCGTACACATGCCCCTACACATCTCAACTGATTTTATGTGCGCAGCAGGCCCACGGTCAACACACCTACTTCGATTCCGATTCAGACGGCCTGTTCTGCATCCACGTAGGTGGGCACGCCTTCTTCCTCGAAGATGAGATCGATCTCTGCGCGCATGACATCGTCCAGCCGCCAGTCAGCCGCGGCGATATTCTCGGCCAGCTCGCGGTCGTTGCGCACGCCGACCAGCGCCGTGGTCACAGCCGGATTGCCCAGCACCCAGGCAATGGCCAACTGGGCCACGCTCTTGCCCGCCTCGCCCGCCAACCCCTTGAGCCGCTCGACGACCCGGAGTTCAGCCAGGAAGTTCTCACGCTCAAAGAGCGGCAGTCCGAAGGCGTTGCCCTTGGACCGCCAGTCCCACTCCACAAAGGTCGTCTCCGGCGTGAAGGAGCCGCTTAGCAAGCCAAAGCCCAGCGAGCCGTAGGCCATGAAACCAATGCCCTGCGCCAGGCAGTAGGGCAGGACGGCAGCTTCCATGCGCCGGTCAAAGAGATTGTAGCCGACCTGGTTTGCGGCCAGATGGCCGACCGCCTCACACTGGGCCATCATATCCACGGTGTAGTTGGAGACGCCGTAGTGACGAATCTTGCCGGCCTGCTTGAGCTGTTCCAGCGCGCCCATGGTCTCTGCGATGGGCATATCGGGATCCGGCCAGTGGATGAGCATCAGGTCAACGTAATCGGTATTGAGGCGGCGCAGACAGTCGTCGGTGTGGCTGATGACCGACGCCGGTTTGGAATCCCGGCCGATGATCTTTGGCCCACCGGTCTCAGAATCCTCCCCGTAGAGGAAGCCCACCTTGGTCACCAACACCACGTCCTTGCGTCGCGGCCCCAGCACCCTGCCCAGTATCTCCTCGGCAATGAAAGGCCCATAGGCCTCCGCGGTGTCGATCAGCGTGATGCCGTGGTCGATGGCGGCATGCACAGCCCGCGTCACCTCCTCCACGTCGATGGGGCCGTATTGGGTCGTGCCCATGGCCCAGGTCCCAAAACCAAGTGCCGAACAGGTCAGATCACTGTCGCCGAATTGTCGTGTTTCCATAAGACGCTTCCTTTCTTGGCCACATAGTTCACGGGGTGGAAGTGGGGGTTTGTCACAGATGACTCCACACCTGCTCCAATGTTATCAATTCTTGTCTGTGGTTATCCACCAACATCTGTGTCCATCTGTGACAAATTCTCTTTTCCCCTCTAGACGACAGCCCTGCTACCTAAAACCCCTGCTTCATATCGATCTCATTGCGCAGCGGTCGCTCGCCGGCCAGGAAGTGGTCCAGGTTCTCGTTAAAGATGTCGAGGATGTGCTGGCGTTCGAATTGGGTGCCGCCTGCCACGTGGGGCGTGATGAGCAGGTTCTCCAGATCCCAGAGTTCACTGTCTGCGGGCAGCGGTTCGGGTTTGAAGACGTCGAGCGCGGCCGCGGCGATGCGCTTGCTGCGCAGGGCGTCGGCCAGGGCAGCCTGGTCGATGATGCCGCCGCGTGACATGCCGAGAAGAATGGACGTCGGCTTCATGCGTTCGAGTTGCTCCGCGCCGATCATACCGTCGGTGTCCGGCGTGTGGGGCACGGTAACGACCACATAGTCGGACTCGGCCAGGAGGCGGTCGAGCTGATCCAGCCCCCAGAGTTCGTCAGCAAATTCGCCGGGATCGCTGGGGAAGAGATCGACGGCCACGACGCGCATGTCGAAGGCCGACGCACGCTTGGCCAGGGCACGGCCAAAGGCGCCGTAGCCGATGATGCCCATGGTGCTGCCGGTCAGTTCTACCAGCGGGGCGCGCACCTCCCACATGGAATATCGCTTCTTCTGTTGTTCGAAAATGCTGTGGCGGATGCCGCGGGTAAAGGCCAGGATCATAGCCATGGAGCTTTCGGCCAGGCAGGCGCCATGGGTGCCGCGTGCGCTGGTCAGGATCACATTACAGGCGACCAATTCAGGGATGTTCAGATAGTAGTTGATGCCGGAACTGGGCGACTGGATCCACTTGAGCTTCTTGGCCGCGAGGAAGGCCTCCTGGCTGATCCAGCCCATGTAGACGTCAGCATCGCCGATCATGGCGACGGTCTCTTCGCGGGTGGGGCAGTGGGTAAAGGTCAGGTTTGGGTAGCGCGCTTGCAAGTCAGGGATGGCGGTTTCCAGCCCCATCGGCGTGGCGCCGATTAGAATGTTCATGAGATCTCTTCCTGTGTGGAAATGGCTGTTGGTCTGATGACACGTTCATAAGCATACTGCATCTTGGGCCGGGGGAACAACCAGGGGAAACAACCCGGGCGATCAGGTGTGCGCCGGCGTTCATACCGCCGAGAGTCAGCCCTCCCCAAGTTCAGTGACTCTACTGTAAAAACCAGAATCTGCCACAGATTCACACAGATAAAGACCTGATTTTCACAGATGTCTTGCAGATGTTCAGAGATATCCCAGTACCATCGGTGTCTTATCCTTTTTCATCTGTGTGAATCTGTGGCGCAAAAGGCTTTTTGCAGTAGAGTCACTGAATTTGACACGCCAATGTACTCAGCGCTACAATGCATAATATTCGGATAACCGGATATAATGATTTGAAAGCAACGGCCCACCATGATTCCTTCCATTAGCGAGATCAACCGACTGCACGCCCGGCTCTGCTCCGGCATCTCCGATCCGATCCGCATCACGATTCTCTATGCGTTGGCCGAAGCGCCGCTCAATGTCACCCAGTTGACCGAGACGCTGGGGCTGCCCCAGTCTACTGTCTCTCGCCATCTGGCTGTGCTGCGCCAGACGGGCCTTGTGGTCACAGAGCGCGACGGACGTCAGGTCAACTACATGTTGACCGATGACCGCGTGATCGAAGCGCTGGACATCTTGCGCAGTATCCTGCAGGACCGGGTCAACAAAGAGGCGGATCTGCTCAGCGAGCTACCGTCCGACTGATATTTCGGTGGACCCACACGAGGGCCTGCCTTTTTTTGACATTTGATTGTGTTTTTTGTAACAAACGAAAGCTTAGGCATCTTCAAGGGAATGATGATCCACCAAGAGCACGAAGAGTCACGAAAATTCATAACCCTTTGTGAAACTTCGTGTCTATTCGTGTTCCTTCGTGGATCGTCTTTTTCTACAGACGCCCTAGGCGACAATCAGGAAGGTTCTGAAAAAGTGCATCATGCGTAATTCCCGGATTTCCTGGGTGCTCGGAGCGATTGTCACACTCCTGATAATTGCGATTCCTGTCTTCATTTTTCTTCCCAAACCGGCGGCATCTGTAGACAACCCCTGGGTCAACATGCCCCAACACCCTGAACATACCGACCATGCCGGCCTCTATCGCGATGTCCTCGAGACCGGCCACGATGTCACCCAGGCGTGTCTAGACTGCCATCCGGACTCGGCACAGGAGGTCATGGGTACATCGCATTGGACCTGGGAGAGCGGTCCCTACGAGTTGGCAGGCCATGACGAGCCCGTCTATGGCGGCAAGGCCAACCTGATCAACAACTTCTGCATCGGCATCAACGGCAATGAGCCGCCCTGCACCGCCTGCCACATCGGCTACGGCTGGGAAGATGACACCTTCGACTTCACCGAGGAGACCAGCGTCGACTGCCTGGCCTGCCACGACAACTCAGGGACCTACATCAAGGCCAACGCCGGCTACCCGGCAGAGAGCGTCGATCTGCTGGTTGCGGCCGAGAGCGTCGGCAACCCGACACGCGACAACTGCGGCAGCTGCCACTTCAAGGGCGGCGGCGGCGATGCGGTCAAGCATGGCGATCTGGACAACTCGCTCCTGCACCCCAGCGACGAGCTGGACGTGCACATGGGCAAGTATGACTTCACCTGCACCGACTGCCATCGTACCGAGCATCATGACATCGCCGGCAAGTCGATCACGGTGAGCATGGATGACGAGAATCAGGTCTATTGCACCGATTGCCACGCCAACGAACCCCATACGGACGAGCGCCTCAACGACCACACCGCGGCCGTGGCCTGCCAAACGTGCCACATCCCCGAGTTCGCGCGCAAGGAAGCCACCAAGACCGAGTGGTACTGGTCCCAGGCCGGCCAGGATCGCCCGGAAGACCCCCACGAATATCTGAAGATCAAGGGTGAATTTGTCTACGAGAAGGACGTGATCCCGACCTACACCTGGTACTCGGGCACGGCCGACCGCTACATTCTGGGCGACGAGATCGACCCGAGCGAGCCGACAATCATGAACATGCCTCACGGCAGTTACGAGGAAGGCGATGCTCAGATCTTCCCCTTCAAGGTCCACGAGGCCGACCAGATCTACGATACCCAAAACAACTACCTCCTCCAGCCCAAGACTGTGGGCGAAGGCGGCTACTGGACGGAGTTCGATTGGGACCAGGCTGCGCAGCTCGGCTCCGACATCGTGGGCATGGAGTACTCGGGCGAGTACGACTTTGCACCGACCGAGATGTACTGGCCGACGACCCACATGGTCGCCCCGGCCAAGGATGCGCTCCAGTGTGACGCTTGCCACACCAAGGACGGCTCGCCCGGACGCCTCGACTGGGAACAACTCGGCTACGACGGCGATCCAATGTTCTACGGCGGTCGCGAGCAAGACCCGGACTTCCAGCAGACCAGCATGAACATGAATGGCGAGGGCCGGTAGCCATGAAACAGATACGACCTAATTGGCGAAACGCAGCCCTCCTAGCCCCCCAATCTTGGGGCGAACGCCCTGCATGCCATGCAACGCTCGACCCAGCCTCCCACAGGATCGTGGGTCAGGGGGCCGAACGCCGACCTGATCCTTGCGCTGCTCATAGCTATAGTGGCCGTCATCCTGACGGCCGGCGTCGCCAACGCGCAGGCATCGCCCCTACACCCAACCTTTCCGCTGCTGGATGAGGCAGGCGAAAACGTGCTCGATTCCGGCGGACCTGTCTCCACGATGGAGACCTGCGGTACGTGCCATGACACCGACTTCATCGCCGACCACAGCTTCCACACCTCGGTCGGCCTTGAAAACTTCGGTGCGCCGGGTGCGTTGGAAGGCAGCCGCCCCTGGGAGATGAGCCCCGGCCTCTTCGGCGGCTGGGATCCGTTGACCTATCGCACATTGTCACCAGCGAGTGACGAGATCGTCGATCTAGGCACGCCCGATCGGATCAAGGTCTTCGGCGATCGCCATGTGGGCGGTGGGCCGGCGATGGTCAGTCGCTCCGGCGAGCCGCTGGTCGATCTGCCGGTGCAGACAGGCGATCCGGAGACACATAGCGCCGATCCCGAGACTGGTGAGTTGACGCCCTGGGACTGGACAGAATCCGGCAGTGTCGAGATGAACTGCTTCCTCTGCCACATGCCCGATCCCAACAATGAGGCACGCATCGAAACGCTGCAATCCGGCGAGTTTGGATGGGCCAATACCGCCACGCTGCTGGGCACGGGCATTGTTGAGCAGTCGGCCGACGGCTGGCGCTGGAACGAGGATGCCTTCCAGGAGAACGGCGAGCTAGCAGCCGATTTTGTCACGCTCCAGGGACCGTCGCCGGAGAACTGTGGTGCTTGCCACGGCACAGTGCACGAGTCGTCCGACCCGCTGCTGCCCGCCGACATTATTGCCGGGGACCAGCAAACCCAGCGCACCGGCCAGATCTTCTCAGGCCAGCGCCTCAAGGATTCAGGACTCAACCTGGCCGGCAAGGACGAGCTTGCCCGCTCGTGGGACATTCACGCCGAGCGCAATGTCCAGTGTTCTGACTGCCATTTCTCGGTCAACAACCCCATCTACTACCAGGAGCCGGTCGAGTCCCGACCCGAACATCTGGACTTCGACCCGCGCCGCATGGATTTCGGCGAATATCTGGAGCGTCCTGACCACAACTTCGCTCGCGGCCAGGCTGCCCAATCTGCTGTGGCCCCTATCTACAAGGATGCCATGCGCCGCTGCGATTCCTGCCACAACACCGAGACGACCCACGACTGGCTCCCCTACACCGATCTACACATGGAGACGCTGAGCTGCGAAAGCTGTCACATCCCGCAAATCTACGCGCCGGCCATCCAGCAGGTCGACTGGACTGCGATCACGCCGGACGGTGAGGCCAACGTGACCTACCGCGGCGTTGACGGTCCGGTTGACGATGTACGCTCATTGATCACCGGCTACCAGCCGGCGCTGATCTCGCAAACGGATGTCGACGGCCACTCGCAACTGATGCCTGCCGATCTGATCACGACCCACTACTGGATCCACGGCGACCCAGAGCGCCCGGTACGCATCGAAGAGTTGAAAGCTGCGTATCTGGAAGACGGCTCATATCGCTCTGAGATCCTAGCCGAGTTTGACGCCAACGACGATGGCGAGTTAGATGTCGATGAACTGCGCCTTGGCACCGACACCAAGGTCGAACTCGTAGCATCGCGCCTAGTCACCCTGGGCCTCGCGAATCCACGGATTCGCGGCGATATCGATTCGTACCCCATCAATCACGACGTAGCGACCGGCGAAAACGCCATCAGTGACTGCGCCACATGCCACAACGAAGAGTCGAGGATCGGTCGCCCGTTTGCACTGGCTTCGTATTTGCCGGGCAACGTTGAGCCAACCTTTCTTGGCGAAGATTCTGCGTTCAACAACGATCTGTCAACCGATAGCGACGGCCTTCTGAACTTCAGCTTGAACACGGCTGCCATGGGACTCTACATCCCGGGCCACGATCGTGTCGACTGGGTGGGGACCATCGGTCTGCTGATGCTGCTGGGCACAATCGGCGTGGTGGTCCTCCATGGCGGCCTGCGCATCGTGCAGGATGCACGTCGTGCCAAAGATCCACACCAGGCGCCCCAAACGCAGACGGTCTACATGTACAGCATGTACGAGCGGGCCTGGCACTGGCTCCAGGCCATCACCATCATGTTGCTCATGGCCACCGGCATTGTCATCCACCGACCGGACACCCTGGGCGGCATCGACTTCGGCCTCGCCGTACCGCTGCACAACGTGTTGGCCTTCATCCTGGTCGCGAACGCAGTCTTCTCGGTCTTCTACCACTTTGCCAGCGGAGAAATTCGCCAGTACCTGCCGGAACCGCGGGGCTATTTCAGCCAGATGATGGCCCAGGCTGACTACTATGTGCGTGGCATTTTCAGCGATGCGCCCCACCCGTTCGAGAAGACGCCGCAGCGCAAGCTTAACCCGCTGCAACAGGCAACCTATTTCGGAATCCTGAACGTCCTGCTGCCCCTGCAAATCTTGACCGGCATTCTGCATGTGGGGCGTGCTTCGGTGGCCTGAGATCGTGGCCCGCATGGGCGGACTGCCCTGGCTGGCGCCATTTCACACGCTAATCGCGTGGCTGTTCGCCGCCTTCCTGGTGCTCCACATCTACCTCACCACCACTGGCCATACACCCACAGCCAACCTCAAAGCCATGACGATCGGCTGGGACGAGGTTGAGGTGGGCGATGGCAGAACCGTCACCATCCGGCGAACAGGTCGAAGGCTAAGACGGTTGCAGCATCGGCAGAAGCCGGCTGCTAACGGCGAGAAGTCGCCTGGCGACTTCACCGGCGACTCATCTGTTGGCAAGACGGACTCAAGCCAGCGCCTGAGGGCGCTTCTCAGCTGTTAGCTGTGGGTTTCCAACCCACAGAAGGGAAACACCAATGACCACCATGGCTCCATCCGAAAAAACAATGGCAACGAGAGGCAAGGGTCGCGCCCAAACCATTTGCCAACCCCTACGTGGGCGGCGTGCTCCTTGGCCTCGTCCTCTTCTCCGCCTTCTACTTGACGGGCAATGGCCTCGGGGCGTCCGGTGGCCTCAACCGCATGATCATCGGCCTTGTCGATTTGGCTGCGCCGTTGCATGTGGACCGGGTCGCCTACCTAGTCAACTACGCGGGCGGCGACAAGAACGCGCTGGACCACTGGATCGTGCTGATGACTGTCGGCATCTTCCTGGGCGGTCTGCTCTCGGGCTGGTTCGGCAATCGCCTGCGTTTCGAGACCATCAAGGGGCCGCGCATCAGCGTGCATCAGCGCTGGCTCTTCGCGTTCGGCGGCGGCATGATCACCGGCTTCGGTGCGCGGCTGGCCCGCGGCTGCACGTCCGGACAAGGGCTTTCGGGCGCGGCCACGCTCTCGGTCGGCAGTTGGGCCTTCCTGATGGCCTTCTTCGCCGGCGGCTACATGCTGGCCTATTTCCTGCGCAGGCTGTGGACGTAGAGCAGAAACGGCGATTGAGAGATTCCGGCCTACGGCCAGAGATTCGGCCGTTCTCAGACAGAGCAATCTCCCAATCACCCAATCACTCAGTCCCTATCCCGGCCATCATCACTACTTTCTGACTCGTACCTCAGGAGGCCATCATGGCGCCTTATCCATTAGCTGATTTCATCGGAAAAAACGGCACTTACATTATCTATCTGCTCATTGGCATGGGTTTTGGCGTGGCGCTTGAGATGTCGGGCTTCGCCATCTCTACCAAGCTGACCGGCCAGTTCTACTTCAAAGATCAGACCGTCTTCAAGGTCATGTTCACCGGCGTTATCGTCGCCATGGTGCTGACCTTCGGCGCAGTCGGGCTGGGCTTACTCGACTTCAACCGCGTCTGGGTACCGCCGACCTACCTCTGGTCCGGCATGTTGGGCGGCCTGATGATCGGCATCGGCTTCATCATCGGCGGCTTCTGCCCCGGCACGTCCATCGTGGGCATGGCGACCGGAAAAATCGACGCATTCTTCTTCATTGGCGGCGTGCTCACCGGCATCGTCATTTTCGGCGAAACCTTCACCAATTTCGACCACTTCTTCAATTCAGCGGGCTACATGGGCCGCTTGACGATTCCTGAATGGCTTGGGGTTACCCGTCAGCGTGGTCGTCTTTGGCGTGACCGTATTGGCCGTTCTGTTGATCTGGGGAGTCGGAACATCTGGAGCGAGCGTTCCAGCAGTGACGATGAAAACAAGCAGGCAGGGACGCCCTCCAAGTGGCGCTTCGTCGGGGCCGGAGCGCTGATCGCTGCGGCATTCGGCGTCTTTCTGCTGGGTCAGCCCAGCGATGACGACCTATGGCTACGCGTTGCCGACGAGAAGGAGCAGGCGCTTGAAGATCGACTGGTCCAGATCCACCCGGCGGAGTTGCGCCATCTCTACTACGACCCCATGGTCAACCTGGTCATGCTCGATGTGCGCGACGAATCGGACTACAACGTCTTCCACATCCGCGACAGCGAGCGCATCGCCCCAGAGCAGATTGTCGAGATCACGCCGGATTTGCAGGCCGCGCCTGCGGGCACAGTCGTGGTGTTGATGAGCAATGACGAGGAAGATGCGACTACCGCTTGGAAATCGCTGGTGTCACGTGATGTCCGCAACGTCTACATTCTGGAAGGCGGCATCAACAACTGGCTGGCGGTCTACGGAGAGAACGAATACGAGCAGATTGCCGCTGCAGACGAAGAGGCGCTACGCTATGTATTCGCCGCTGCGCTGGGTGATCAGGAAGAGATTGCCACGCCCCACCAACACGATGACGGCATTGAGTATGAGTCCAAGGTCATCATGGAGCAGAAGGCGCCGACAGGCGGCGGCGGATGCGGATAGTGCCAAATGATCGAAACGGCCCCGGATTCGCAAACGAATCCGGGGCCGTTTCGATCACGCGATCATGACCGTTCCGCAATCACCATCTTCGCCGAGTTGAGTTCAAGCGTGATGGAGTTTCTGAACGCGACGGCGAAATTGGGGCTGCGTGCTGAACTCTGCCGCCAAGAAAGCGTCGATGATCTCAGCCGCCAAGCTTAATTCCGACAATCCAGGCGCCAATGCAAAGCAGGTTGACATCGTCATGCTCGACGCACTGCCGTGCGGAGTATGTGTCATGGCAGACGGCAGCCCGGATGCCCGGCGTCTTGTTGCCGGCGATAGCTGCGCCCACACCTGTGCCGCAGACCAGGATCCCGCGGTCGACAGCGCCTGTGCGCACCTGCTCGGTCACACGGGCGGCGATGTCGGGAAAATCGACCGGTTCAGTGCTATGGGTTCCATAGTCGGTCACAATATGGCCACGTGTTTCCAGCAATTCGATGAGCGGATCCTTCATTGGAAAGCCGGCATGGTCGCCGCCGATGGCAATGTTCATAGGTGCCCTTTCGAGTTAATTTTGCGGGACTACGTTACCGCGCAGGAGTCCAGCAAGTTCCATGGGATTGACGTTGAACGATCCACTATTGCCCAGAAAGACTACGACGGCCCCACTCTCCGGATCAATGATCCATCCAGACCCGAAGCCCGGTGTGCCACCGGCATGGCCCCATTCACCGCTCTGGACTTGGGCCAGTCCCAACCCGTAGCCGGTGAAGCCACGATCTTGGCCGGTTGAGACAAAGTCAGTCATCGTCGCCAGCGTCTCGGGCTTTTGGAACAGATTCCCGGCCACGAGGGCATGCGCGAATGTGGCAAGGTCAAGTGCATTCATGGCCAGTGCACCAGCCGTCCACGCACCCGACGCGTTCCATCGAGTCAGATCGACGTAGTCGCCGTTCATGGCATTGTAGCCATTCACGATCTGTCCGGCGACAGGGACTCCGTCAAGCAACAATGCACTCTCAAGATCCAACGGCTCAAAGATGTGCGTGGCATAGAGCTCGCCAATGGATTGGCCGCTTGCGGCCTCCAAAACCATGCCGAGCAAAACATAGCCGGTGTTGCTGTACTGCCAGGCCCCAGGCATGCCGGGCTCAAAGAGCGGCGGCCTGTTCCGGGCAACCCAGTCCACGATTTCGGCCGGCTCAAAGCCACGCTCAAGCAACGCCTGATCGGTCAGAAGCGCAGGCATGGGATAGAGGTCGCGTTCGTAGTCGTTCAGTCCAGCGGTGTGGGACGCCAGTTGGCGCAAGGTCATGGCTTCGCCATTTGGGATGGATGCAGCCACCGCTGGCAACCACTGGCTGAGCTTGTCATCCAACGATAGAATACCCTCTTCGTGAAATTGGAGCAGCAGCACCGCAGTGAACACCTTGGTGATGCTGCCGATTTCAAAGACATCCGTCGGGTCTGCCCGCCGTTTTCCAGCCAGATCTGCCGAGCCGGCGGCTTCCAGAAAGCGTCCTTCAGGCAGATCGAGAAGCAGAACTGCGCCCGGGGCCTTGCGTTGCGGCGGATCGCCAGGCTGGTAGACAAGGTCGTCGAGAAAACCGGAGAGTCGATCATGGGCATCACCAGAGATTGGCGGGAGTTCCATGACGGCCGAGTGCGGAGACGCATTGAGCATAGGTTCGGCAGTGAGTATGGGTTTAGCAGTGGGTATGGGTGTAGGCGCATCCGGCATGGACGTCGCTGAAACTTCAGTCGACGAATTAACCGCTATGTCGGCATCACTCTCAGCAGACCTGACGGCGCCACGTCCGCATGCAGAGAGCACCAGCACGGTCAGACATAGTAGAATGATGGTTTTGGACACGCCCATTATGACACTCCTAAGAACGCATCGAAAAAAGCAACGCGGTAATAAGCGCAGGCAACTACGAATCGGACTCCAACTCTTCCATGCCAACGGCCATGAGGTAGCCCCTGGCACGCTCGGTTCTGGGGAATCGATCGACCAGCGCCCAGAACTTCGGTCCGTGGTTGGCTTCAAGCAGATGGGCCAGTTCGTGGACGATCACATAGTCCTGTACAAAGCGAGGCATATCGGCAAGCCGATGAGAAATGCGGATGGTGCCGCGGGTCGGTGTGCAGCTACCGTAGCGTTTGTTCTGGTTGGTGACCCAGCGGACGGACTCCCATTGCAATTTGCCGTCGAAGTAGCGCCGATTCAACTCGCTCGCCCGTCTCTCCAAAGCGTCATCATCCAACTCGGCCTTGGCCGTACGCTGTTCCATGCGTTCAAGCAGCTTCGCGACATGCGGATCCAGTTCAGCGTCCGACATCGTCGCCGGCGCCCTCACCTCGAGCACATCACCGACTTTGCGAGCCTGGATGGTCTTTCGCCGATTTCGGCTGCGGATGATGCGAACGTCCATAAGCTGCCATCCCTGCTGAGAAACTGTCGACTTACCGTGGGAACCCAGGGCCTAACCATCTTTGCTATGATGTAGCGGTTCTTGGTACCCACCGCTCTCGTCGATGTTGTGAACGGTGGTTGCTTCCATCACACTGTCCACGTGGTTCTGCTTGATGCTTTCCAATAAATCCGCCGAGACGCCGAAGGATTGAGGCGTACCGCCGGCCTTCTTCAGTTCGGCCATGGTCGGCTTGACCTCAAAATCGTCACACAGGACGACAACGGCAACAGCATCACCGGTCAGCTTGCCCTTGATCTCATCGAGCGAATTGTCACTCAGGCCGAGCGAACCGGTGGTTGCCTTGCCCGTGATGCCGCCGATTACGCCGCCGGCAGCTACGCCTGCCAGCAAGGAGAGGCCGCCGGTTAGCCCGGCAGTCACCAATCCCAGCGCGCCGCCAATCAACAGGCCCCGGCCGGTGCGAGAACTGCCATATCGCTTGCTGTCCAACTTGCCGCTGTCCGACAGGCTCAAACGGCCCAAGGTGCCTAGCTTGATGTCGTCATTGGCTTTGTCCCAATTCATAAGCGCCTTGGCGGCACTGTCAGCAGCACTGCCGCTTTCGAAAAATGCTACGATGACCTGTGTATTTAGATTCTCTGACATCTCTTCCTCCAAATTAAGTGTCTCAGTTCAGCTCGCCCTTCTGTGCTACGAACGACGACGGTCTGTCTGATTGTAGACCCCGCGTCAGCATTCTGCAAGATGGGGTGACAAATTCAGATCCTCAAGTCGACATACACGGAGACGTCGGTAGATCGACTGTGCAGATCGACTGTGCAGATCGACTGCTGCAGATCGACTATGCTTGCGGTCCATAAATCAGGCCCAGCACCGGAAGCAGCATGAAGATGAAAAACAATCCACCCATAAGCCAGGTGAGCCACTTCTTCTCTGGGTGATCGACCCAATAGCAGAGGATCGCAGAGAGTACCAATGCCTGAACTAACACCTCTGGTAGGCCAATCAGGTGAATTCCCAGCGGCAATACTGTGTAGATCATTCCTTCAATCGAGCCAGGGGACGGACCAAATGTGGAAAGGATGCCGAGACAAACCAACATGATCCACATGTACAACCAGCCATTCTTGCGACCAAATAATGTGTCGCGCAGAAGGTAGAAGACGATGCCAAAGAGTACGCCCCTGATCGGCTGAAAGAGCCCCCCGGCCATAACCAGCGGGTCACTGACGGGTCGCATAAAGTGGCGGAGCTGCGTCTCCAAGAAAAGATGACCATAGTCAAACACATTCAAGAAGATCAGCCCCAGGATGAAGTAGGTCACTGAGTGTGTCACAATGGTCTTAAGAATTACCGCAACAACAGATGGGCGGCTCTGATTCATCACTCAACTCCAGGATATTGCGATTGATGACTGCCCAGACTGGTGAGCTGACGGCAGTGAGAAATATCGCAGGCGCTCCCGCCGGCTTTCGAATGCCTTCAGTTTATCTCAGACCCAGGTCCACTCGCAATCCTGTAACTGTAATAACCCTTGTTGTATACTGTAGCAATCGTTGTGGCTTCCAGAAACAGATGCACGCCAAAACAGAAGCCTGTCGAGATTACGCCGCTAGGCTAGCCGGCAGGCAAAGGATGAATACAGATGAACCTAACCCATCGAGAACGCGTCGTCATGGCGCTCAGCCACCAGCAGCCGGACCGTGTGCCGGTCGACATGATGGGCAACGCGACCATGTTGCTCGACAAGACCTACTTGCGACTGCGCGACCATCTCGGTCTGGCGCCCATTCCGCCGGTGCGTTCCGGCAACAGCGCCAACTACTACGATGAACGGATTTTGGAACACTTCGGCGTAGACTTCAGGCGAATCTTCCTGAAAAGCGGGGCCGGCAACAAGACTGTTCGACACGACGACGGCTCTTTCACAGACGCCTGGGGCGTGCGCTCCATCGAAGCCGGCATTTTCGTCAACGCGATCGAGCATCCCCTAGCCCACGCAGCGTCTATCGACGATGTCGATGCCTACCCCTGGCCCACTGCCGACGATCTGTACAGCGCCGAAGGCTTGGCTGAGGAAGCCAAGCGGATGTACGAGCAGACCAGCTATGCACTGGTGGCCCGCAATCCCCTCTCCCCAGGTTTCCTCGATCGAGGCTGCGCCCTGGTTGGCATGGCCCAGTTTATGATGCTGATGTTCGATCAGCCTGATGTTGCGAAACATATTGTCGACCGAGTGCTCGACATCTATCTTGGCGTTTACACGAAATTCATGGAAGCCGTCGGACCGTACGTCCAGATGGTTGAAGTAGCAGATGACCTGGGCGGTCAACAGAATCTGTTGATCTCGCCGGCCATGTATCGCCAGTTCATCAAACCGGCTGAGCAGACGCTCTATCGGCGCATTCACGACATGGCGCCTGGGGCATTTATCATCCACCACACCGATGGCAACGTCTTGCAGATTCTGCCCGATCTTATTGAGGTCGGCGTCAACGTGCTCAACCCGGTCCAGACATCGTCGAACGGTATGGACGGCCGCAACCTCAAGGCGCAGTTCGGTGATCAGCTCGCCTTCCACGGCGCGATCGAGGGCATGGAGGGGAACACGGACGACTTGATTGCCGAGGTCCGGGAGCGCATCAATGTGCTTGGCAAGAACGGCGGCTATGTCATGGCATCCTGCAATCACATGATCGACGTGCCGCCCGAAAACATCATTGCCATGTACGAGACAGCCCATGAATACCGCCCATGGCTCACGTAGAGACGCAAGATTTTGCGCCTCGGATCAGAAGATGGCCTATCACGAATTGCCTAAGCCAGACGCTGTAGTCGAGACCCTGATTGAGATGCTACCCAACCGTTCGAATCAGATTGACAGCACCGAACACGAGGACTATACTCAGTCGAACTTCTGCTGCGCTTCCGCGTCTTCTTGAATTCGCTTACGCGCCCTCGGATCCTCATCAGGATCTTGCCGATAGGAGCAAAACAGTGGATCAACCAGTAATTCCTGTAACCCTACAGAAGACCGCGAAACGTCGCGGTGATGCACTCGCTTACAAGGTCAAAGTTGCAGGTGAGTGGCAGTCCGCCACCTGGACTGAGTATGGCGGCGAAGTGCGACAGACGGCCAAAGCGCTGATTGCGCTTGGGCTTCAGCCGGGCCAGGCGACGTCGATCATTGGGTTCAACCGGCCGGAGTGGACGATTTTTCATGTTGCGACCATGTCGGCGGCAGGCGTACCAGCGGGAGTCTACACGACGAACTCGCCGGAAGAACTCCAGCACGTGGTCAATCATGCAGAAGCCGTTGCCCTACTGATCCAGGATGACGTTCAGTGGCAGAAGGTGCTCCAAGTGCACAAGCAGATGCCTTCCCTAAAGACCGTCATCATGATGCGTGAATCTCCAGTCCCCGCCGATGTACCGGACGATCTCACTGTCCTGAGTTGGCAAGACTTCACCGCTCTTGGCAACGATGTGGACGACGCAACACTCGATGATCGCCTGGCCTCCTTGAGGCCTGAGATGCTGGCGACCTATATCTATACCTCCGGCACGACGGGTCCATCCAAGGCTGTCATGCTCACTCACGAGAACCTACAGTGGACTTCAGAGACCATGCTCAATCTCTGGGAGTTGGATTCTGAAGATGTGCTGCTCTCCTATTTGCCCCAATCCCACATTGCAGAGCAGATGTTCTGCATCCACGCGCCGGCCGTGCGCGGCTTCTGCGTAGCCTACGCCGACACGCCCTACACGGTTGCCGAAAACATCAAGGAAATCCGGCCCACCCGCTTTTTCGGCGTTCCTCGCGTCTGGGAACGGTTCGTCGAGGGTCTCTCTGAACGATTTGCAGAGGCGACGGGCCTCAAGGCGAAACTTGCCACTTGGGCCCGCGGCGTCGGTACGCAGGTCACCGACCTGCGCAACCGGGGCCAAGAGCCCTCCGGTCTACTGGCGCTAAAATACAAGATTGCCAACCGCCTGGTTTTTTCCAAGGTCAAAGAAGCGCTGGGATTTGAGCGCACCAAGACATTCCTGGTCGGCGCGGCAGCGGTCTCACCGGATGTCCTCGATTTCATGGGCAGTCTCGATATCAGCATCTGGGAGATCTATGGACTCTCTGAATCATGCGGACCCGTAGCCGTCAACTGGGGTGGAAGCACAAGGTTTGGCACCGTCGGCAAGGCCATCCCCGGAACCGAACTGAAGCTAGCCGAAGACGACGAAGTTCTGACCAAGGGTAAGAATATCTTCGCCGGATATTATAAGGATGAAGAGGCCACATCCGCGACGCTCAAAGACGGATGGATGTATACGGGCGACCTAGGTCAATATGATGAAGAAGGCTTTCTAAACATTGTGGGTCGCAAAAAGGACATCATCATTACGTCCGGCGGTAAGAATATTGCGCCCAAGAACATTGAAGCTGCACTCATGGGCACCGATCTATTTTCCCATGCGATTGTCATCGGCGAGGGACGTCGTTACATCACCGCATTGCTGACACTCGACGAAGAGATGCTCGATCAGTTCGTGGCTGAGCACAACATCTCGGATCGGGAGGGCATCTCTACCAATCCGGATCTTGTTGAAGCAGTGCAAGAGAGGATCGACGAAGTCAATACTCGATTTGCCCGGGTTGAACAGGTGCGCAACTTCTATATTGCCCCCTACCAGTTCTCCATAGAGCGCGGAGAACTGACGCCCACCTTGAAGCTGAAGCGTCAGGTGATCCTGGACGAGTATGCGGATCAAATCGATGAGATGTATGAGAAGTGATCGACGAGTGAATCCAGACGGAAATCCTTGTACAGTACCAGCCCATGGTAGAAACGAAGTTTTTCTCTCTACTCTCACATTGGCGCTCAAACCAGCCCGTCAAGGTGCACCATGTCGACACCGCCTGAATCAGAAGATCGCTCCCCGATAGAACGAACAACTTCGATGAGCCACCGCCAACGCATGTTGGCGACCATGCGCGGCAGGCCAACCGATCAGATACCGTGGGCCCCTCGCATGGATCTCTGGATGATCGCCCAACGCGAACGCGGCCTACTGCCGCCCGAGTACGCCGACATGAACATGGTCGATCTGTCCAGGGCGCTGGGTGTGGCTTGCCATGCCGTCGGCGGCGATTTCTCTTTGCCTGGCGACCGTGACGTGCGTCTCCGCGGGCTCGGCATCGACAACCATCGTGATTACCCCTATCGGGTCGAACTTCGCGGCCTGCCCATTGAGTCAAGCCATGACGATACCGACTCAATCACTGCCATCAAGACGCCATCCGGTCCTGTCAATCTGCATCTACACCACTCACAACAGATGGCGCGTGACGGGATCTCGCTTCCCTTTGTGAAGTCGTATGCCATCAACTCGCCCGACGACTTCGACGCTGTCGCCACTGTGTTCGAGCATTTGGCGGTCATCCCGACGCCGGATGCGTACCGGGCGTTTGATGCCCGCGTCGGCGATCAAGGCGTCGCCGTAGCCCGTGGGCCGGTTGCAGCCTCGCCGATGCACCTCATCCTGCACGAGCTGACCGCCATGCAGAATTTCTTCTATCTCTATGCAGATGCCCGCGAAGGCCTGCGCAGTCTAGCCGCTCGCATGGAGCCGTTTTTCGAGGCTTCGCTGGATGCGCTGCTGGAATGCGATGCCGAAGTGATCTTTTGGGGCGCCAACTACGACCAGGATGTGACCTGGCCGCCCTTTTTCGAAGAAGAGATCGCACCCTGGTTGGAGAGGGTGAGCAACCGGACGCACGCGGCTGGCAAGCTATTGCTCACCCACTGCGATGGCGAAAACAGGGCGCTGCTGCCGCTCTACCCGGCCTGCGGCTTTGACGTGGCCGAGTCTGTCTGCCCCAGTCCGATGACGCGCTGCACGCTGGCCCAAATCCGTGAGGGCATGGGACCGAACACCACGATTTGGGGCGGCATTCCATCCGTCCTCCTGTTAGAGGACTATACGTCAAACGCTGAATTCGACGACTACATGGATCAGTTGCTTGATTCCATCGGACGCGGAGATCGGCTGATTCTTGGCGTCTCAGACAATGTGCCGCCCGACGCCAATCTTGAGCGGTTGGCCTCGATCAAACAGGCCGTTACAGCGTTCGGTCCGGTTGTGCCGGCAAGCCAACAGCAATAAAACGGATCTATCCAAAACAGGTTGATCCTGTAGGGGCGTGCCCTCGTGGCCGCCCACATCGTGGCCGCCCACCGTCCGTTTTCGTTCATCTCAATCGATATTGAACAGACCCGAATCATAACGAATCAGACCATGGAGCCCTATTCATGAAACTGAAATGTCTCAGCTGTGAAGCGCTGACCCGCATCTCCTACCTATGCGCCGCCTACTCCCCCCACCAGGTTGATGTCGAAGTCTATCCCATCGGCCTGCACAACCAACCGGATAGCCTCCGCGAACGCTTGCAGGGGCAGATCGATGCAGCATCCGGCCAAGATTACGATGCCATCGTGCTGGCCTACGGTCTATGCGGCAAAGCAACCGCGGGACTCTACGCACGCGATGTGCCCCTGGTCATCCCACGGGCCCACGACTGCATCACGCTCTTCCTGGGCGGACGCCAACGATACAAGGATCAATTTGAGAATAAGCCAGGCACCTATTGGTATGTTCAGGATTATATTGAACGCCGTGACAGCAGTGCGACCGCGCTCTCGCTCGGCGCCGGCATGGAGACCAACATCCAGGATGTCTACGATGAATATGTGGAAAAGTTCGGTCAGGACAACGCCGACTACCTGATGGAGGTGATGGGGGCTTGGCAGAGCCACTACCAACGGGCCGTCTTCATTGACGTCGGTATCGGCGACGGCAGTGCGGTCGAGGCTGAGACTCAGGACGAGGCAGCCCGACGGGGCTGGACATTCGAGAAAATGACCGGCGACATTGTCTTGATCCGGCGCTTACTAAATGGCGACTGGGCCGAAGATTTTCTTGTCGTCGAACCGGGAAAACAGATCGGAATGTCCTTTGATGAAGATGTGATCATGTGTGTTTGATCGTTGAACAGCCGCACCACTCAACTTGGGGCGACAATTCTCGATCAGGAGACCGCCAGCACCTCGGTCCAGCCTCGACCGAGATTGAGATCGCGTTGCGGGAACGGAATCTCGATGCCATGCTCCTCAAACGCATCCCAGAGCATGTAGTAGAGATCACTCTCAATCACTTTGGCATGTTCGGGCTGCTCAATCCAGACGGCTAGTTGAAAGTCAAGACTGGAATCGCCGAACCCACGGAAAAAGAGATGGGGCGCCGGTTCTGCCAGCACTCGGTCATGCTTGGCAGCGACAGATTGAGCGACTTCCTTCACGCGATGGGGACTACTGGCGTAGGAAACCCCAAACGGCAGCTGAATGCGAATGCGATTGTTGGTCTTCGTGAAGGTCGTTACCTCACTCGTAAGAAACAGGTCGTTGGGGATGACAACCTCAACATTGTCGTTGGTCCTTACCGTTGTCGAGCGGATATTGACCTTCTCAACCGTGCCGATCCCACCGTTGACATCGATCACGTCGCCTGGTAACAGCGACTGCTCAAAGAGCAGCACAATCCCGCTGATAAAACTGGCCACAATGCTCTGAAGACCAAAACCGACGCCAACCGACAGTGCACCACCAATCAGTGCCAGAGTCGATAGATCGATACCGAGGAGGTGTAGGGCCAGTAAGAAACCGATAGCCAGCACGACATAGCGACTGATCGTAACAACCGACTCGACTACGCCCGCCTCAACCGATGGCCTGGACGCCAGTAGCCGGCGCACAGACACCTGGACGAGCCAGGCGGCGACAATGAACCAATAGATCGCCAGCAATGCCGCTGTCAGATTGCGGACGGTCATCGGCGTTCCAAAGAGCGAAAACAGTGGAATACTTGCGAGTGGACGCAGACTGACGAAGTTGTCGAGCAGCCTGGTCGCCACAAGCCACAGGAACAGAGGCATGAAGACCCAATGATGAAACGGGCGCATGGCTGCACCGAAGCGATGGTAGAGAAACGCCAACAGCGTTCGATAGAATAACCATGCCCAGGCCAGCGGCTCGAACCCAGCAATAAGCCCCGCAGGATACCCCTGCTTCACGAAAACCCGTTCAACAAGGTTCAACAGCACTAGAGCAAGAATCGGCGCCAAGAGCAGGAAGATAGAGTGCTTTAGCGATTGCCGTCCAGCCGATGCCTCCGCTCGCTTCGCCATCCGACTTCTTCGCTCGTACCAGCCTCGTAGGATGACCGACACCATCCAAGAGAAGAGAAAGATAGCAATGAGCGCGATGAGTTCTCGCTGTACAATGGGACGCGCCAACAGGACGAAGAAAATCTGAACTTGCTGAATCGCAAGATCAACAGCCTGCAAGACTTCTTCTGAAACCATCTGGTCACTCCTCCTCGCAATCGGCAGGCATGTCAACTTCCTCAGGCGTGTAGTTCTGAATCAGTATCACTTCACGCCCAAACCGGCAGACTGATTCAGCTGGCGTCAGGGCGCCGGTCACGGCATTGGCATAGGCACGATCTCCGGCCTCATAGAATTCCTCTCGGTAGAGAGTGTTGGGCAACGTGACAGCAGTCACGCTCTGGGCCGAAAATCCCGACAACATTGGATAGACGCGCGGATCGACATTGACATTGCGATTGGCCGGCACTCGACCCAAGTCTCGCATCAAAGTCGTATTTTGCTGAGCGTTCGTCAAATATCGTGCCACAGCCAACGCTATCTTAGCCTGCGTCGCAGACGAAGCAGTACTCAACATCACCGTTTCCACAGGCAGGAGCGGGCCGGACGGTCCATCCGGCCCCGATGGAAGCGGTGCGACGCTGGTGTATGCAATGGCCGTAGTCCCGTCAATGCGATTCAATTCGTCAGGACCTGCCACGTAATAGGTTACCTGTCCGCTTAAATACATCTCCTCCATTGCCGCTTCATCTGTATTGAGAATCACGCCGGCATCATCCTGAACGTCATTGAGCCATGTAAGCCACTCAGTGAAACCGCTTCCGTCCAGTGTAAAACGGCCTGCATCGTCAAACAGGCCATGGCCAAAGGTCTGAATACCCCAATAGGAGAGCCTAAAACGGGGGACCAGCGCAACCCGATTGCCTGCCTCGGCCTGTGTCAGCAACGCTTCAAGCGAAGTCGGCGGCGATGGAGTTTGTGAGTTGTTGTAGTAGAGAGCCACCGGGTAGAGGGAAAGAGGAAAGCCGAAGACCCTTCCCTCATAGCTTACTGCTGAGACCGCATTTTCATAGTATGTGAACCTATCGAAATCGAGCGCATCAACTGAGTGGATCGTTTCTGTCTCCACCAGTTTGCGTATCCATTCACTCGAACCAAGCAAAAGATCGGGACCGATCCCTTGAAGCGTGGCGTCAATATAGCGATCAAGTAATTCGTCTTGCGGCACGTGAACGCTGATAACAGTTGTGCTTGGGCTGATCTCCGTCACCTGGTCCAGGATCTGGTCCAGCACTTCGGCCTCCGCCTCGTCCCAGCTATGCCAGAGGATGACATTGTCGGCGAGGCTAACTTCACTTGGTAGCGGCACGGCACAACCGCCCAGCGCGAGGGACAGCAGTAGCGAAATGAACAAGGGGATCAGATCAGAATACATTTTTCCGTCCACCATAGTTTGTCCGTACCATTTTCTGACCCGCTTGCAGGCATCAACGCTTATCGAAAGTCACCACATTTCCGGTAGATCGCGCCTGTCCACAAGCAAGTCGTTGGCCCGGTCTGCTGACGAAAGCTTACCTACTGTCTATCATGACTCCGCAAGCAAGTCAACCAGCCAGATTCCACAAGAGACCGCGTAGATGGGACAACATTGTATACCGTTTCCATGGCCCAATAGTTTACCAAGAAATACCGGCTGTGTTATGCTGTGAAAGTCTGGCCTAATCCCTGCCTGGGCCCGGACACGATGTGCATTTGCCGGATTATCGGGGTCGTCTGTTGTCGTAATTCAGTGGCCTAGAAAGAGCGAAATCAGAATAGAGTCGAGAGAGCTAAGGCGCACTTTCACTTCAGATTGCAGAACGGGGTCGGATTTCGAAATGTCGTGAATCTGGCTTTAGGATGGAGTGTGGTAAGGTCTTGGCTACTGCAGATGAATATCTGGCGCCATTGCGGGTACAGAGAGCGGCACTGCTACGGAGTGCATGTAGTAGGGCTGCTCTAAAAGCGCGCGAAGCGCTTGATCAGTTGAGTAGTGGGAAACAGGTTCTGACGAACGACATTGGGGCATGAAGCTGAGCGTATCGCCGGGCCAGTCGAGACGTAGAGTCGAGCGCCTTGGCAACTGCACGTTTCTTGTCCAAAAGCAGACTGAAACAGCTTGGTTCGGACCAATTTGTCTTTTTGGGAAACAACTCCGGCAAAGATGCGTTAATGAGTTGGCATCGTCCTGCAATCTGCCGATAATATCATGGAGAGTATGGTCTTGAGCATGGGACTTCAAACAATTGGTACCTGGTTCGGGAACGGCAACGGCGCTTCCTTTTCGGCAGCAGCGCTCGCTGAAGCAATCGCCCGTTATCGCTCCCCGGCGTACATTGTCCGCGAAGGGCAAAATGGACGCGTTGGCGTTGCGCAGGATGGCGTCTTCCAGCCAGGATTTGCCTCGGCGACCGACAATGGAGCAAGCAAAGATGAGAGCGGTCATCCTTGCCTTGGCATATTGCCTGCGCTCTATCCAGAGTGGCTTGGAGATCGCTCCTTCCTGGAAGCCCATGGTCTCCGTTTTCCTTACGTCACCGGGGCAATGGCGCGCGGCATCGCCTCCGCTACCATCGTAATCGAAATGGCGCGGGCCGGCATGCTCGGATTCTTTGGCTCCGGCGGATTGAGCATCGAACGAGTTGAAAGCGCGCTGGCATCCATCGAGGAAGCGCTGAGTGATGGCCAACCGTGGGGCTGTAACCTGATCCACTCTCCCCAGGAACCCGAACTCGAAAACCGTATGGTCGATCTGTTACTGCGCTTCAAGGTGCGACGAGTCTCAGCCGCTGCATTCATGAGCCTGACGCCCGCGGTCGTGCGCTACGCCTACACAGGCGTGCACCGCGATGCCGACGGCCAGATTGTGCGCGAGAACCACATCTTCGCCAAGATTTCCCGGCCCGAGGTAGCGGAGCACTTCATGTCACCGCCGCCCAAGGAGATGGTCGAAGCGTTGGTCCAAACCGGCGACCTGACCCGCGAAGAAGCAGATCTGGCTATGGAATTGCCCATCGCCGAGGACTACACTGTCGAATCCGACTCGGGTGGACACACCGACAATCGCCCGCTGGGCTCCCTCTTCCCGACCATTGCCCAGGTTCGTGACGCCATGACTGCCAAATACGAGTATGTGCGCCCGCTTCGCTTAGGCGCGGCCGGCGGCCTGGGCACGCCCGAAGCCGTGGCTTCAGCCTTTGGCCTTGGCGCAGCCTACGTCCTCACCGGCTCGATCAACCAGAGCTGTATCGAGTCCGGCGTCTCAGACGACACGAGGGCGATGCTGGCCAAAGCCGAATTGGCCGACATGACCATGTGCCCGTCAGCCGACATGTTCGAGCTTGGCGTCAAGGTACAGGTGCTCAAGCGCGGTACCATGTTTGCCTCGCGGGCTGACAGACTCTACGCGCTCTACACCAAATTCAACTCGCTGGACGACATACCACAGGATGAGAAGGATCGCCTGGAAAAGCAGATCTTCCGGCGTTCGCTGGCGGAAGTCTGGAATGACACACGTTCCTTCTTTGAAGCCCGTAATCCCGCAGAGGCAGAGCGTGCCGAGCGAGATCCCAAACACAAGATGGCGCTGGTCTTCCGTTCTTATCTGGGCCTATCAAGCCGCTGGCCCATAGACGGCACAGTCGACCGACGACTCGACTATCAGATCTGGTGCGGTCCAGCCATGGGTGCGTTCAACGAATGGGTCAAGGGCTCATTCTTGGAAGCCCCGGAGAACCGCACCGTTGTACAAGTTGCACGCAATCTACTGGAAGGCGCTGCCTACATGACTCGTGGCCTGCAACTGCGAAGTTATGGCGTGCCCGTTCCTGCAGCAGCACTCCATTTTCGACCGAGAGAGCTGCGCTAGTTCGGTTTGGCGTGAATACCACGACAGAAATCCAGTTGCCGCATCGTGACGAGGATCTGTACCAAGAGTTCTGTCGGGATTCATTAGAGCCTCGGATCCGTTTGCAAAGGACAGAATAGCCCGATGAGTATCCAAAGAGAACACCGAGAGCACGTCTCTCCAGAAATCGCAGTCGTGGGTGTGAGCGCCCTGTTCCCCGGTTCGACCGACGCCAGAGGATTTTGGCAGAACATTGTCGAGGGTGAAAATCAGATCAGGGAAGTCCCACCAAATCATTGGTTGCTCGAAGACTACTATGACCCTGATCCGACTGCGCCGGATAAGACCTACGGCAACACCGGGGCTTTTCTGGACGAAGTGCCTTTCGATTCTATGGCCTTCGGTATCCCGCCAAACATCATCCAACAGACGGACACCAGCCAGCTTCTCGCGTTGATCGTCGCACAGAAGGTGCTGGACGATGCGGCGGAAAGCGCATTTGAGCACATCGACAAGAGCCGCATCAGCGTCATTCTCGGCGCCACCGGCACAACCGAACTGGTTGTGCACCTCGGCTCGCGCCTTCAGAGACCCCTCTGGCTCAAGGCACTGCGTGACAACGGCGTGCCCGAAGACGAGGCTCAGGCAATCTGTCAGAGCATTGCCGACAACTATGTGCCCTGGACCGAGGCGTCCTTCCCGGGCTTGCTGGGCAACGTAGTCGCCGGACGCATCGCCAACAAGCTGGACCTGGGCGGTACAAACTGCGTGGTCGACGCAGCGTGCGCCAGCTCACTCTCTGCGCTATCCATGGGCCTGAGCGAACTCTACCTCAAACAGTCGGACATGGTGATTGTCGGCGGCGTCGACACGCTCAACGACATTCTCATGTACATGTGTTTCAGCAAAACGCCTGCGCTTTCAGCCACCGGCGACTGTCGCCCCTTTTCCGACCAGGCCGACGGCACCATCATGGGCGAAGGCCTGGGCATGTTGGCCCTGCGCCGTCTGGAAGATGCCGAGCGAGACGGTGACCGCATCTACGCCGTGATTCGTGGCATCGGCTCCAGCTCGGACGGCAAGGGCACGGCCGTCTATGCGCCCAAGGCTTCCGGCCAGGCCAACGCGCTGCGTCGCGCCTATGACAACGCCGGCTACACCCCACGTACGGTCGAGTTGCTTGAAGCCCACGGCACCGCAACCAAGGCCGGTGACCTGGCCGAGTTCCAGGGAGCGGCCAGCGTTTTTGCCGAAGCCGGCGGCAACGACACCCAGTGGTGCGGGCTCGGATCGGTCAAGTCCCAGATCGGCCACACCAAGGGCGCGGCCGGGGCCGCCTCATTGATCAAGATCGTCATGGCGCTGCACCACAAGGTGCTGCCGCCAACCATCAAAGTCGAGCGTCCAAATCCCAAGCTCGATGTTGGGAACAGCCCGTTCTATCTCAGCACCGAGACTCGACCTTGGGTGCGCGGCAGCGATCACCCTCGGCGTGGCTCTGTCTCGTCATTTGGCTTTGGCGGCAGCAACTTCCACGTTGCGCTTGAGGAATATACCGGCCGGTCGGGTCGAAAGGATCGCTTCCGCCCGTCGCCAACTGAACTCTTTTTGGTCAGCGGCGACACCGCCGAAGATCTCATCAACGCATGCACAACGCTCACTGGCGAATTCAGCGACCCCAACAGCTTCCAGTTCCTGGCCCGTGAAACACAGTTGACCTTCAACGGTGAACTTCCATGCCGACTCTCCATCGTGGCAAAAGACTTCGACGACCTTCATTCGAACCTCAACGCGGCCATCAAAGCCATCGGCATGGAGCCAACCAAGGGGCAGCGTTCGCCTCAGGGCTGGACCTACTCCGGCGTCACATCACCGGATCCCGATAGCAAACTCGCCTTCCTCTTCCCCGGCCAGGGCAGCCAGTATATTGGCATGGGCGCCGAGTTGGCATCGGGCTTTGCAGAGAGCCAGGCGGTCTGGGACGAAGCAGCAGATCTCGAATTTGAGCTGGGGCAGAAATTGCACGAAGTCGTCTTTCCTACGCCTGTCTTCACCGCTGAAGATCGTGCAGCACAGGAGACACGCCTGCGCTCAACCGATTGGGCGCAGGCGGCCATCGGCGTCGCCAGTCTCAGCCAGTTGGTAATCATGGACAGGCTGGGCATCCAGCCCGATTGCGTCGCGGGCCATAGCTTCGGCGAGGTCACAGCATTGCACGCCGCCGGAGCGTTGGATCGCAAGGCGTTTTTCTCCGTAGCCCGCAAACGCGGCGAGCTGATGGCCGAAGCGGCCAGCATGTTCCCCGGCGCCATGACAGCCGTCTTCCACGATGCCGACGCCGTAGCCGATCTGCTCGGCGAATGGAACAAGGGCGTGGTGATTGCCAACCACAACAGTCCGGAACAGGTAGTCATTTCCGGCATCACGACCGCCATCGAAGCGGTTGAGGAGAACTTGACCAACGCAGGCATCCGTTTCAGCCGTCTGCCTGTATCGACCGCCTTCCACTCCGCCGTCGTGCGACCGGCAGCCGCACCGTTCCAGACATTCCTGGAACATGTGCCCATGGAGAGTCCGCAGTTGCCGGTCTATTCCAACAGCTCGGCCGCAGTCTATTCCGCGAGTGTCGAAGCCATGCGCGAGACGCTCTCCCGTCAGATTGCTCGCCCTGTGCGCTTTGCCGAAGAGATTGAAGCCATGTACGCGGCCGGCGTACGCACCTTTGTGGAGGTCGGCCCCGGCACCGTGCTGGGCAACCTGGTCACCAAGATTCTGGGCGAACGACCCCATGCCGCCATATCCATGGACCGCAAGGGCCAGCACGGTCTGACCGGCTTCTGGAACGGAATCGCCCAGCTGGCCATCGCCGGTGTGCCCATGCAGTTGGAGCGCCTTTGGGATGGCATCAACTGCGGCGAGGATCCCCGTCTGAAGATCGTGCCCAAGCTTGCCATCAACATCAGCGGCGTCAACTACAACAAACCCTATCCACCGAAGAATGGCGCGGCCGGACTCCCGGCTCCCAACCCGCCGCGGGCACAGGTACCGTCGAGCCACGCGGGCGGAAGCAGTGGCTCAGGTAGCCGTCCAACACCCGCTCCGCAACCGGCAATAGAGACTCACGCTGCCGTGGCCCGAAGCGTTGCTCAACCGGCGGTGGCAGCGCCCGCCGCTGTATCCACAGGAGCCGCCGTTCAGGCTCAATCGCCGGCGACGCCAACGCCCTCGATGTCAACGCCCTCTCAATCGACAGCTCCGACCCAGCCGGCCATACCGACATCGAGCATGGCCCCTGCGCCTGCCGTGCCTCCCGTCAACCGCCCGGCCGCGATTGAACCGGCGACATCGCCGCTCGCCGTTCAGACTCCCGTAAGTGCGACGAGTTCGCAGCATCCGACCCAGCATTCGGGCTCAAGGTCCAGTTCAGAATCATTGCAGTGGGTCGGCGCCTTCCAGGAGATCCAACAGAATACCGTTGACGCTCACGTGGCCTTCTTGTCAGTCGCCGAGCAGTCAATGAAGAGCCTGGAAGCGATGCTCTCCGGCCAGCCGGGTACAGCACCTGCTGCTCCTGCGACGCCGGTCCAGTCGACTGTTGCGCCGCCGACACAACCTGTGCAGCCGGCGGTTCAGCCCTCTGCGCCGGAACCACCGGCGCAGGCTCCGAAACCCGCTCCAGCACAACCGTTGTCCGGTGAAACCGCCAGGACGGCAATCGAGACAGAGCTGCCGGCTCGCAACGGCCAGGGGAGCGTATCTGCCGCGAGATCAGTGTCTGTCACGAAGGTCACAGGCGTGCCGGTCGTTGCACCAATAGTAGAGCCGACCGTCGACCTCACGCCCATCATGCTGGAAGTCGTCACCGAAAAGACCGGCTATCCGACCGAGATGCTCGAGATGGGCATGGCGCTGGACACCGACCTGGGCATCGACTCCATCAAACGCGTCGAGATCCTGGCCGCCATGCGCGAGCGGGTGCCCACCCTGCCCGAGTTCGACCCCAACGAGATGACGGCCCTCAACACCCTGGGCCAGATCGTCGACTACATGGACGCCCAGTTGGGTGGCCAATCAACAGCGCCGGTCTCAGCAGCAGCGACACCAGCCGCCCCGCGCCCCACGCAACCCGCCCCCGATCTCACGCCCATCATGCTGGAAGTCGTCACCGAGAAGACCGGCTATCCGACCGAGATGCTCGAGATGGGCATGGCGCTGGACACGGACCTGGGCATCGACTCCATCAAACGCGTCGAGATCCTGGCCGCCATGCGCGAGCGGGTGCCCACCTTGCCCGAGTTCGATCCCAATGAGATGACGGCCCTCAACACCCTGGGCGAGATCGTCGACTACATGGACGCCCAATTGGGTGGCCAATCGACAGTGCCGGTTTCAGCAGCAGCGACACCAGCCGCCCCGCGCCCCACGCAACCCGCCCCCGATCTCACGCCCATCATGCTGGAAGTCGTCACCGAAAAGACCGGCTATCCGACCGAGATGCTCGAGATGGGCATGGCGCTGGACACCGACCTGGGCATCGACTCCATCAAACGCGTCGAGATCCTGGCCGCCATGCGCGAGCGGGTGCCCACCCTGCCCGAGTTCGACCCCAACGAGATGACGGCCCTCAACACCCTGGGCCAGATCGTCGACTACATGGACGCCCAATTGGGTGGCCAATCGACAGCGCCGGTTTCAGCAGCAGCGACACCAGCCGCCCCGCGCCCCACGCAACCCGCCCCCGATCTCACGCCCATCATGCTGGAAGTCGTCACCGAAAAGACCGGCTATCCGACCGAGATGCTCGAGATGGGCATGGCGCTGGACACCGACCTGGGCATCGACTCCATCAAACGCGTCGAGATCCTGGCCGCCATGCGCGAGCGGGTGCCCACTTTGCCCGAGTTCGACCCCAATGAAATGACGGCCCTCAACACCCTGGGCGAGATCGTCGACTACATGGACGCCCAACTGGGTGGTGATCCGGCGACGGACGCAGCCACGCCAAGTGTCACCCAGCCTGCACCTGATCAGAACGACGCGGGCCAAATTGGCCGCTACGTGTTGGAGGTTGTCCCGAAGGCTGCACCCGGCCTGGCCCCGCCCTTCCTACTGGACGGTACAACCGTGCAGATCACGGATGACGGCGCCGGTCTTGCCTCGGCCCTTGCCGAGAAGCTGAATGCTGCCGGCGCCAATGCCATCATCGTCGATGAGGTGGCCGACGACGCCAAGGCAGTCATCTGCCTGGCCGGCCTGCGAGACGGCCGAGAAGACGCGTACGCAGCCAATCGCGAGGCGTTCCTTACTGCGGCCAAGATCGCGGACGTCTTCGAACAGGACGGTGGCCTCTTCGTCACCGTCCAGAGAACCGGCGGCGACCACGGACTGAACAGCGACATCGGCCGGCAGGCATGGGCCGGCGGCTTCTCCGGTCTGGCCAAGACCGCCGCTCAGGAATGGCCCTTGGCCGTCGTGCGCAGCGTAGACATTGCCGCCGGCGATTCTGTCGAAGAGATGGCCCAGCGGTTGGCGACCGAGTTGCTGACCGGCGGCGCCGACCTGGAGATCGGCCTGACCGCAGACGGCGAGCGACTCGGCTTTGAGTCGGTCGCCAAAGTTGCCGAAGGCGGCCAACTGGTGGTCGACAGCCAGTCGGTAATCGTGGTCTCAGGCGGCGGTCGCGGCGTCACAGCCGCGACAACCATTGAGCTGGCACAGCAGACAGGGGCACGCATGGCCCTGCTGGGCCGGTCTGAACTTCACGATGAACCCGAGTTCGTGGCTGATGCAGTCGACGATGCTGCCATCAAGAAGGCGCTTCTGTTGGATGCCCAGGCCCGCGGCGAAAAAGTAACGCCAATGGAGTTGACCAGTAAGGCCAATCGCATCCTGGCCGCAAGGGAGATCCGCTCCACATTGATGGCCCTGCAAGATGCCGGCTCCGATGCCGTCTACATTGCCTGTGACGTGACGGACTTGGACTCGACGGCCGCCGCCCTGCAACAGGTACGCGACCGCTGGGGCTCCATTACCGGCTTTGTCCACGGAGCCGGCGTCCTCGCCGACAAGCGCCTGGCCGAGAAGACCGATGAGGACTTCAACCGAGTCTTCGGCACCAAGGTCAATGGCCTTCACTCATTGCTGGCTGCGACCCAGGACGATCCCATCAACATGATCTGCCTCTTCTCGTCGGTGGCGGCCCGCACGGGCAACGCCGGTCAGGCCGATTACGCCATGGCCAACGAGGTGCTCAACCGCGTGGCCAACGCCGAAGTCCGGCGTCGCAAGATGGGACAGGACGACCTCTGTGTCGTCAAGTCAATCGGTTGGGGTCCATGGGCAGGCGGCATGGTGACACCGGTGCTCAAGGCCAAGTTTGATGAGATGGGCGTCCCGCTGATCCCGCTCGATGCGGGCGCACGCGCCTTTGTCGATGAGGTCCAGAGCGCGGCACTCAACGAAGTGGAAACGGTGATCGGCGGCATGCCCCAAGAGGGACCGCTGATCGACCCCGGTCGGGCCGAGACGCCGAAGTCTGCCGTCTTCGATGTAACCGTCAGCGCAGAAAGCCATCCTTACCTGCTCAGCCACCAGTTCAACGGCGGCGTCGTTCTGCCGCTTGTAACCGTACAGGAGTGGTTCCTGCGGGCAGCGAGTGCCGTGGACGGTCAGCCGTTCAGGGGCGAATGTATCAAACTACGGGTGCTCAAGGGCGTGCCGTTGCCGAACTTTGCAGAGCAGGCCACGCGCTTCCGCATTCAGCTCCAGCCTGACGCCGACAACCCGATGGCTCAGAACGCCATGCTCTTCGACGCCGATGGCCTTCCCCGTTTCGCCGCTCAGTTGGTGCGATTCTACGACGTAGCAGAAGCGTCGAACGGTGCAAGCCCGGCTGCTTCCAGCGACTGGCAGACCGTCAACTGGAACGGGGCGGACCTGTACGAATCCAAGCTCTTCCATGGCCCGGCCTTTGCCGCCATCAGCGCTGTCGAGCGCATCGGCGATAGTGGCACGCAGGCCAACCTGACGGGCAGCCAGAGCCTGGGCTGGCGCGAAGAAGACTGGATCTCTGATCCGGCCCTGATCGACGGCGGCCTTCAGCTGGCACGCATTTGGGGGCTGGAGAGCGTGGGACGGTTGACGCTGCCCACGGCTATCGAGTCATTCATCCTGCATGAGCCGGGACTTTTCAATACGCAGGGGCTTGAAGATCGCAGCGTGCGGTGCGTGCTCTACGGAAAACCGATCGGACAGTCGGGCACCCGCTCTGACATCTGGTTCATCGATGGAGATACAGGCAAGGTCCTGGCCGAAATCCATGGATTGGAGATGTACATGTCGAGCGAGACGCCGCTGGAATCAGGAGCAATCGTTGATGCAGTTTGAGCCAATTGCCATTGTCGGCCAGTCGTGCATTCTGCCCGGCGCATTGGATCCGGATGAGCTCTGGAACGCAGTGCTGGAGAATCGGGACCTGGTTTCGCCGGTCTCCGACGGCTACTGGCGGCTGGACAAGCAAGCGATTCTAACCGATCCCGATGGCCAGACCCAGGACCACGCTTGGTCCGATGCCGGCGGATATGTCCGGGGCTTTGCCGACCGCTTTGACCCCAACGGATTTACATTGCCCGCAGAAGAGATCGAGACGCTCGACCCCCTCTTCCATTGGGTGCTCCATGGCGTACGCGAGGCGCTGAAAAGCGCCGCCTTGCCGGCCCTGCGTCCTGCGGATGCGCCGCCGGTCGGCCTGGTGCTGGGCAACCTGGCGTACCCGACCTTTGGTCTCGTCGAGTATGCCGAGTCCACTTGGTTCGGATCAGAGAAGGACGCGGGCGCCTCGCCCGGCGTGCCGGAGCCGCTTAACTCGGATCCGCGCAACCGCTTTTCGTCCGGTCTGCCCGCCCACCTTGCGGCTCAGGCGCTCAACCTGGGCGGCGAGGCATTCTCGCTGGACTCGGCCTGCGCCTCATCACTCTATGCGATCAAGCTGGCCTGCGACCGCTTGCAGGATCGGCGCTACGATGTCATGGTAGCCGGCGCCGTCAACCGCACCGACGATCTCTTCATCCACATCGGCTTCTGCGCGCTCAAGGCCATGAGCCGGACCGGCCGCAGTCGCCCTTTTGCCGCCGACGCCGACGGCCTGGTGCCTGCCGAAGGCGCGGCATTCGTCGTGCTCAAACGGCTGGACGATGCCGTGGCCGATGGCGATGAGATTCTGGGCGTCATCCGTGGCGTCGGTCTCTCCAACGACGGCAACGCCGGCGGCTTCCTGTCACCGGCCCAGGCCGGGCAGGTCACAGCGATGCAGGCGGCGTACGCGATGTCGGGACTGCAGCCGGATGACATCTCGCTGCTCGAATGCCATGCCACCGGTACGCCCGTTGGTGACAGCACCGAAATCAGATCGTCGGCCCAAATATTCGACGACAACAAAGACCTACCCATCGGCTCGCTCAAATCCAATCTGGGTCATCTGATCACAGTGGCCGGTGTTGCGGGCCTGCTCAAGGTGCTGGGTGCGTTGCGCACCGGCACGCGGCCCCCGTCTCGACCCGTGGACCAACCGCTCGATGCCATCGAAGGCACACCTCTACGCATTCTGCAGGAGCCTGAGCCGTGGGACGTGGATCCGTCAACGCCTCGCTGTGCTGCAATCAGCGCCTTCGGATTCGGCGGCAACAATGCCCACCTGATCGTCGAAGAATGGACACCGGACGCAGCGAGACAACTCGAAAAACAGCCGATCGAAAAGCCTGCGCGCGCTGCCGTCGCGATTGTAGATCTGGAGGTAACCGCCGGTCCCTTCGAGACCGCCCACCAGTTCCGAGAAGCGCTGATCACCGGCGAGCAAGGTTCACGCGTCGAAACCATTGACGTTGAGCTGGCCGGACTGCGTTTCCCGCCCAACGATCTCAAGCACACATTGCCTCAACAGCTGTTGGTCCTCGAGGTCGCCCGACGATTGGCCGCACGCAACGGTCAGATCCCCGCCGGTTCGACCTCCGTCTTTGTGGGCATGGGTTGCGATCCCGAGATCGCGCGCTATTCATCACGCTGGCGATTGGACGGCTGGGCGGAAGCATGGAAAGACGAAGGCAAGCCGGTCACCCAAGACTGGGTGGAGGACGCCAAGACCGCGCTGATTCCGGGATTGGAGGCGGCCGGCGTCGTCGGCACCATGCCCAACATTCCGGCCAACCGCATCAACGCACAGCTCAACTATCTTGGACCGAGCTACAGCATTGCCGCCGAGGAACTGTCGGGCATTCGCGCCCTTGAGTGCGCCGTCGACGCCCTGCGAAGCGGCGAAATCGACGCAGCCATGGTCGGTGCAGTCGATCTTTCAGACGAGGTCGTGCACCGGGCCGCAGCCGCCCGCCTGCTCGATGTCTACCACCAGGACGCGGGTGATGCCGCAGTTGTGCTGCTGCTCAAACGGGTCGAGGATGCCCAGCGAGATGGCGACACCATTCTGGCAATTGTCGACGAAAATTTTTTGGCCGAGTCCGCAGATAGCGAGTCCAACCAACTTCGCTTGGGCCTCGCTCCCGATGTGCCCGCTCTATCGGCTCAGTTTGGCCATGCCCACGCCGCCTCCGGTCTGCTGCATGTGGCTGCGGCTGCGATCAGCCTGCACGATCGCACGAGCCCAGGCCTGGACGCCGACGGCAAACCACAGGCTGCCCATCCCTGGCTGTCAAAGAGCAAACGCACAGCCAGCGTGCCTGTAACGGCGTTGGGTGGACAGTCGAGCGAGGTGCGACTACGCCAGGGACCTGCCACAACCGTCGCCAATGATGGCTCGTCCAGTGCAGACATGAATTTTGTCGCTCCGCTCGACATGACGAAATTTCACGTTTTCTCAGGCGAAACAGCTGCCGACCTCGTGCCGGCGCTTGCCGAAAATCGTCCGTCAGCAGATGGCCCGGCCCGGCTGGTGATCGTGGCCAACGGCCCTGATGAACTGGCCCAGCGTTTGACCACTGCCCGGATTGCGCTGGAGAAACGCATTGCCTCCGGGGCCGCCGATTCAGGCGGTCCGCAGCGTTTGGGCAAAGGCGTCACCTGGTCATCGGCCCCGGTCGAGGGCGAGGTGGGCTTTGTCTTTGTCGGCGCGGCCGCGGCCTATCAGGGCATGGGGCGCGAGCTTCTGCTGGCGCTGCCAAGTTTGGGCGAGCGTGTGGTAGAGAAGTTCCCGGTGCTCGCCGACTCTCAGCATTGGCTGGCCGTCGATACAGGACAGAATGTACTTGATCCGTTTAAGATCCTTCAGGGTAGTTCGCTGCTTTCGCAGGTCCACGCCGTTCTCACCCAGGAGTGGTTGGGCATCGTGCCCGATGCGCTGTTGGGCGTTTCATCCGGCGAGACCAATTTTGTCTTCGCCAGCGGCGCATGGAGTGACATGGATGAGATGTTCGGCGAGATGGATGCCGAGGGCATGTACACCCGCGAGATTGCCGGCGAATATCGCGCGGCATTGCGCGCTTGGGCGGACCAAGGCGTCGAGTCAATCGACTGGACAGGCTGGCGTGTGCTGGCCCCGGTCGCCGAGGTCGAGGCAGCCCTGGCCGGTGAAGAGTTTGCCCACTTGACCATGATCAACGCGCCGACCGATTGCCTGATCGCAGGTCAGGCCGATGCGTGCAAACGTGTGGTGGAGAAGCTAGGCAGGCACCGTTCGATCCAGAACGAAAACGAGATCATCGCCCATCACCCGGTTATGAAAAGTTGGGAGGGGCCATGGCGAGCGATTCACTCGCGACCCGTCGAGCCGGTTCCCGACATACGCTTCTACTCAAACGCCTCCGGCGACTACTACTCGCCGACCCGCGAGCTCGTCGCTGATGCGCTGACCGATCAGGCCACTGCCGGCGTCGATTTCCGACGGGTGGTTAACGCTGCCTGGGAAGACGGCGTGCGCATCTTCATCGAGCACGGCCCGCGCAATGTGTGCAGCGGCTGGATCCGCAGCATCCTGGGCGAACGTGAACATTTGGCCGTGGCGCTGGATCGGCCGCAGAACGGCGTAGACCAGTTGCTGGACACCGTGGCCCAGCTGATCGCCGCCGGCGTGAACCTGGATACGACCCGATTGATGGAGGCGCTTGCGGAATCGGCGATCCAGAGCGACTTCGTTACAGAAGCGCCGCGTCACCCTCTGTCCTTCCCTGCTCACTATCCGCCGGTGGCCCTGCCGCCACTCGCAAAGCCAAGGGTGATAGAGACCACCGCAGATACACAACATCGGTCCGCACAATCGTCGGCCGCAACCCAACTCATGGATATGATGGTGACCAATTTTCAGACAATGGAACCCGCACCGCCGCTGCCTCCGGTACTTGCTTTCTACGCACAGGATTACGCACCGCTCACCAACGGCGTCACTAGCGGTATCGCCAATGGGCACAGCGCTGGCAGCGCAAGCAAGCCGCCAACGGAAGAGCAGCCCGCTCCAAAGATTCCGGTAGTCAGGCCGCCTGAACCGAAACAGAGCCAGACACCGCCGCCGGCACTTCCGCCTTCCGTACCGACCCAGACGGCGCCCTCACCGGAGCAGGTGGTCCCCACGCCACCTACACCCGTGTCGCCTCCGACGACTCCGAGTCATCCGCAAGCGCCTGCGCGGATGCCATCTATCGCGCCTGACCCGGCACGCGAACGGATGGTCGGAAACCTGACTCAATTCTCGGCTCAGGTTTCTGCCGCACACCAGAAGTTCTTGGGGTTGCAGGAGCAGGCCATGTCGCGACTGGTCAACCTCTACCAATCCGTCATGCCGGGGAGTGAATCCAGTCAAACGCCGGAGACCAGTGCAGGCATCTCACCGGCCCAGCCGATTGTGCCGGCTCTCGCCCCGGTAGCGCCGGAGCAGACCGTCGAAATTCAGCCGGAAGCGGCGACCTCCGAGACCAGGACGGTCGAACCGCCGCCGGTTGCCACGGTGCCGACAGTTCCGAAGCCGACTCCACCGCCTGCGCCCAAGCCGGCTGTGAAGGCGAAACCGGTGGCTAAGCCGAAGCCCATGCCTGCATCCGTACCGGTGCAGAAAATCGAGCCGCCGCTGACCATCTCGGGCACATTTGAGAATTTGCCCGGTCCCAAGTTGAGCCGGGAACAGCTCGAACAGATGTCGTGGGACAAAATCTCCGACGTGCTCGGCCCCATCTTTGCTCAACAGGATGACTACAAGCGCCAAGTGCGCATGCCTATGCCGCCCCTGCTGCTGGCCGATCGCGTGACCGGCATCGAAGGCGAAGCCGGCGCGGTCGGCACCAAGGGCACCATCTGGACCGAGACCGACATCCGTGAGGATTCGTGGTATCTGCAAAACGGTCGCATTCCTGCCGGCATCATGGTCGAATCGGGCCAGGCCGATCTGCTGCTCATCTCCTACCTGGGAGCCGACTTCCTCAACAAGAGCGAGCGTATCTATCGCCTGCTCGGCTGCGAGGCGACTTTCCACGGCGAACTGGGCGCTGTAGGCGACACCTTGTGCTACGAGATCGAGGTCGTTGGCTACGCGCAGCAAGGCGACGTGCGCCTATTCTTTTTCCAATATGATTGCACCATCGACGGCAAGGTCGTCTTCTCGGTGCGCAGCGGCCAGGCCGGCTTCTTTACCGATGAGGAACTGGACAACTCGGGCGGTGTGATCTGGACGCCGGAAGGGGCCGAGATCATCGAAGACGTGCGGCTTGATCCGCCGGCCGTGCCCGGACTCCCGACGGCCTACTCCGCCGAACAGGTGATCGCGCTGTCGGAAGGACGAGTCGTCGACTGCTTCGGCGACCAGTTCTGGTCCACCCGGACCCACGTGCGCACGCCCACCATCGCCTCCGGGCGCATGCTACTCTTCGACGAGGTCGTCCAGTTTGAACCAGGCGGCGGTCCTTGGAAACGGGGCTATCTTCGTGCCGTGGACCATCTGGCTGACGACGAATGGTTCTTCGACGGCCACTTCCACAACGATCCCTGCATGCCGGGGACGTTGATGCTCGAAGGCTGCTTGCAGACCATGTCCTTCTACCTGGCGGGCCTGGGCTATACGCTCGACCGGGATGGCTGGCGCTTTGAACCGGTACCGGAAGAGACCTACAAACTCATTTGCCGCGGCCAGGTCACGCCCGGTGCGCGCGATGTTGTCTACGAACTCTTCGTGGAAGAGGTGATTGACGGGCCGATCCCGACGCTCTACGCCGACCTGCTCTGCACGGTCGACGGATTGGCCGCCTTCTACTGCCGGCGCATGGGTCTGCAACTGGTGCCGGACTATCCGTTGGCCGCGCGCTCATCGCTGCTGGAAACCAGTGAACTGGCCGATCCCGACCCGGCGCGCAATGCACGCACGCCGGACCACGTCTACGATCCGCGCTCCATCGCCGCCTGCGCCTGGGGCAAACCGTCCGACGCCTTCGGAGCGATGTTCGAGCGCTTTGACGGCCCTGAGCGTTGCCCCCGCCTACCGGGACCGCCCTACCTCTTCATGACGCGCATCACCAAGCTTGATGCGCCCAAGGGGCAGCCGGTTGCAGGCGGCCATCTTGAGGCCGAATACCAGATTCCACCTGACGCCTGGTACTTTGCCGAAAACGGCAACAGCACCATGCCCTATGCGGTGCTGCTGGAGGCCGCGCTGCAACCCTGCGGTTGGTTCGCCTCCTACAAAGGTTCGGTCCTGCAGAGCGATATCGAACTCTTCTTCCGCAATCTGGATGGGACGGCGACTCAGTTCCGTGAGGTCTTCCCGGAGGACGGCATTCTGCGAACACGCGTCGAGAACACAAGCCTGAGTCGCCTGGGGACCATGACCATCGTCGGTTTCGAGGTTGCCTGTTTCATTGACAGCGTCGACGAAAATGGACGTGCGGTCGAAGAACGCGTCTTCGAGATGAGCACCTCGTTCGGCTTCTTCCCGTAGGAAGCGCTGGCCGATCAGGCCGGCTTGCCCGTCACCGAGGCCGACCGTGAACGACTGGCCCAGGCGAGCGACTTCCGACGCGAGCTCGGCCCGCGACCGCCGCGCTATTGCAACAGCCTGCCGGCCTTGCCGGGACCCATGCTCCTGCTGCTGGATCGCGTCAGCGGCTATTGGCCGGACGGCGGAGAGGCCGGTCTGGGCCGGGTGCGCGCCGAGATCGACGTCAAGCCCGACGAGTGGTTCTTCAAGTGTCACTTCATGGGCGATCCGGTGCAGCCGGGTTCACTGGGCATCGAGGCCATGATCCAGACGCTTCAATTCTACATGATCGAGCGCGAGTTGGGCGAAGGCATCGAGCGTCCCCGCTTCGAACCCATCCAGCTTGGCGAGGCCATGACGTGGAAGTATCGTGGCCAGGTGTTGCCCTCGGCAGACCGGGTCACGGTCGAGCTTGAGGTCACTGACGTGCAGGTCGAGCCGGGACGAAGCGCCCAGGCCACGGCCAAGGTCTCGCTCTGGTGCGACGGCCTGCGCATCTACGAGGCCACCAATCTGGGCATGCGCATCGTCTCGGACGAAGCCTCTTCCGAGGAACCGCTGCGCACCATCGGCGAAGAACGACTCGATCCGGACGTTGATCTCTGGCTCAAGGACCATTGCCCCACCTGGACCGTGCCGGCCCTGGCCATGATGTCTATGGTCGACCGACTGGCCGACGGCGCTTTGCGACGCGCCCCTGGGCGCAGGGTCACCGGGCTGCGCAACATCCGTGTCCATCGCTGGCTTGGCTTTGCCTACGGCGCCCAGTCGGTCAAGACGGCGGGTACGCCGGTGCGCGCCGATCATATGGCCATGCAGTTACAGGTCTGGGAAGAGGAGCGACGCCGTTTTGCGATCGTCGCGTCGGGTGATGTGTTGATTGCAGAAACCTATCCGCTGCCTGGTCGTCCCTGGGCGCCGCTGGTCGGACACCGAGATCATGCCCGATCCCTATGCGTCGGGCGAACTGTTCCACGGCCCGGCCTACCAGATGTTGACCGAACTTCAGATGAACGGAGTGGGCGCGACCTACTGGTTGGATCTGGATGCCAATGGCGTGCCTGAAAGTGTGCTCAACCAGGGTCTGCTGGATGCCGCCACCCACGGCATTCCCCACGACGCGCTCTGGCGCTGGTCGCCGGAGATCCCGACCAATGTGGCCGCGTACCCGGTGGCCATCCCGCAGGCGACGTTCCATCGGGCCACGCCCACGTCAGGCCGCATTCGTTGCGAAGCCCGCTTCGCCGGCTTCCGTGACGACGATCCCCAGTTCCCGGTGATTCACATCCAGATCATCGTCGAAAGAGAAGTTGGCGCAGATGATGTTTGGGCCGAGATCGTGCTGGTCGAGGCGCTCTTCCCCAAAGGCCCCATCGGCAGCGTCAATGCCACCAAACGCCGTGCCTTCCTGCGCGAGCAGGTCTACGTCGACGGAGTCGGTCTTTCGCAATGGGACAGCACGCATAACTCAGTCTCGTTGGCCGAGGTAAGAGCCAGCGACTGGTTGGCCGGTACCATCGCGGCTGCCTACGGCGTCGACGGTGAGGAAGCCAGGGATATGGACCGGTTGACGCGTAGCATCGCCGTGCGCGAGCGTGCAGCCCATATCCTTCATGTCCACCCTGCCAACCTGCATCTGACGGAAACAGACGAGATGGACAGCGATGCTATCGTACGCGTGTCGTCAGCGATGCTACCCCTCAATAGCGTCGAAGTCAGCGTCAGCCGAAGCGATGATGGTTGGGTTGCAAGTGGCGCACCGGTTGAGGCGGCATTCACAGAGCTGGATCTGCAAAAAGTACTCGATTTCTGGCACAACCGCCTGAAAACTGGGCCTTCGCTGGTCGAAGACCTGACGATTGCGCTCATGCAACGTTTTGTACGCAGCGTCCGGATCGAAGACCCCGAAGCTCTGGCAGCATTGCAGGGGCAAGGCGTACTCTATCTGGCCAACCACCAGCTTGATCTGGAATCGACGCTCTTCGTCTCGCTGCTAGCCGGTCTGCGCGACAATCTGACCGGTGCGGTTGCCCGCCTCGAATTGAACGAATCCTGGGTCGGTCCCTTCTGGGAGCAGTGCTTCGAGCACCCGCACATCGACAATCCCGACATCCTGCTGCTGATCGACCGCTCCAGCCCGGAGGCCGTGCTGGCCAGCCTTCTAGGGGCTATCGAGCGCATCCGAAGCGACGGTACATCGCTGCTGATCCACGTCGAGGGCGCGCATGCGCTGCGAGCAGGGCAGCCGGTCGAAGTCGTCAGCACCTCGCTCATCGATCTGGCCGTGGAGCGAGGTATCGCCATCGTGCCGGTGCGCTTTGCCGGTGGCTTGCCGGTCGAGCCGGTCGACGAGCCGCTGGCCTTCCCGGTCGATTTTGGCAAACAGGACGTTTGGGTCGGTGCGCCATTGCCGGCTGAGGATCTGGCCGTACTACCCTCGGCCCAACGCAAGCGAGCGGTGCTTGCCGCCATCAACGGCTTTGATGGGCGCTGGCACGATGAGACGCCCAATCCTGGAGACCCAGCTTTTGGCAAGGCCGTTGCTTCTTGGCAGGCGGCTCATGCGGTCAACGCAACGCAGGCAACACTTTTGCGCACGCTGGAGGGCGTCGCCAAGCCCAGCGTTGAGACACTCCGATTGCTGGCTGCGATCCACGGAACGTCAACAGAGGGGCTGCCCGAGCTTGACGAGGCAGTCGAAGCATGGCTGCTGGCGTTCTGTCGAGATACGCTGGGGGTGGCTGTGACGTCAGTTTAGGACTGGCGACTGAACAACTCAGTGACTTGTCTGGGGCCAGGTGTTTGGTGCGCACGCTGGCGTGCGCACCAAACACCTGGCCCCAGACAACACGTAGCTTAGTCCACGCCGTCAAGCAGCAGGCCACCCTCACGATAGATAGCCATCCCGGCGGTCGTTCCCACCCAGATATTTCCCTTTTCGTCAACGGCAATCGACTCTATAGAGTTATAGGGCAGTTCCGAGTTCTCCGATGTGAAGACAGACCAATTCTCCCCGTCAAACCTCACCAGCCCATCATCGGTTCCGAACCACTTATTGCCTTCATCATCCACCGCAATTTCACTTGCAGTGCCGGACGGCAGTCCAGAGTTTTCGGTGGTATAGTGCGTCCAGGATTGCCCGTCAAACTCAGCTACGCCCACATCCGTTGGCGTCCAGACATGGCTGTTCTCATCGAACGCGATGGCCGAACTCGCCGCGTCCGGCAAGGCAGTGGTATCTGTTCGATCCCCAATTGGCGACCACGCTTCCCCATCAAACATGGCAAGACCGCCCTTACGCGTTCCCGCCCAGACATTGCCCATATCATCGACAGCAAGACCGATAATATGGTTGTCGGGTAGGGCAGAATCCGCTTCTGTCCAGGTTGCCCAATTCTCGCCATCAAAGCTGGCCACGCCTGCGCTGCCGATGGCGTGGTATTGGCCGGTCCCGATCCAGAGCACGCCATCATCATCGAAGGCAAGTTCATGGATCCCATCGTAAGGCAGATCTGAATTTTCGGTTGTGAAGACCTGCCACTGGTCGCCATCCAATTTGGCCAGTCCTCGTGAAGTGCCGATCCAGAGCGCCCCTTTATCATCAGAAGCCAAGGCTTTCACTCTGGTTGCCGGCACAATTCCGAATTCTTGGGCGTGTACACTTCCCATGCACTACCGTCAAAGCGGGCCAAGCCGCCCAAGTTTCAGCCTATCCACATCGCACCATCCGGTGCGGTGGCCAGAGCCAGAACGAAAGGCCCCGGAAACTCAGAGTTTGACATAGTGTACAACACCCATTCAGGTGAAGGCGTGGACGCGGCTTCCTCTGCGGCAGGAAGCGGTTCGAGCGGCTGGCAGGCGCAGACTGATACCGAAACCAGGGCCAGCAGAATCATCCATCTCAGGCGGTTCATTATTGCAATTCCTGTCTGTTTCACAATGATTGGGGCGTTCAGCATTGCATTGGTCGTATGATAAAGGATCCCTGGCTACAGATTGGCGGCGCCGTGATCGGAGTAAACCAATCGGGAGGTCTGTACTGTTCCCGGAATGGGCACCTACGATCGAACCGTTGCGTGTCGTCGCCATCTGCACTACACTGAACCCGCGATCGGGCTTCACCGGTTCAACGACCATCGTTCACGGTGTCGTGTCAGCGAAAGGAGACCCCAGATCAGGCAATATCCCCAATCGACGTTCCGTTCACTACCACCCTGATGGAAAGGAATTTTCTCGTGACCGCCATCCCAGCAAGACAGATCCACCTTGATTTCCATACATCAGAACAGATCCCGGACATCGGCGCCCGCTTCGACAAGGACCAGTGGCAGGAGGCGCTGCGCGTCGGTCGTGTCAATTGGATCAACATTTTCGCCAAGTGTCACCACGGTTGGAGCTACTACCCGACAACTGCTGGGGACATGCATCCGCATCTGGACTTCGACCTGCTGGGTGCGCAGCTCGAAGCTTGCCACGAAATGGGTGTACGAGCACCCATCTACTACACGGTTGGCTGGAACGTGCACGACGCTGAAACGCATCCCGAGTGGTGCGTGCATCGCAAAGACGGAACGATTGACGCCATCAACTGGGACTACAATGCGGCGCCCGAAAATCGCCGTCCCGGCACGTCGTGGCAGTTCATGTGCCCGTCCGGCGGCTACCTCGATCTGATGCTGGAGCAGACGACCGAACTCTGCACCATGTACGATGTCGACGGCCTCTGGTACGACATCACCAACGGTCCTATTTGCTATTGTGGAACATGTCGCGCAGGCATGGCCAGAGAAAACATCGACATCGACGACCTGGACGCGGTCATCGCCTTCAACACGCGCAAATGGCAGCACTACATGACCGCGTGCAACCGAACGGTCCGCCAGTACCATCCCAACGCCACCGTCTACCACAACGGCACGACTGTGCTCTACGCCATCAGAGTGCAGCGAGACGTGACCTCGCGCATGTTCGACTGGAACACCCAGCAAGAGTTGGAGGATCTGCCCAGCACCTGGGGCGGCTACGACAAGTTGCCGTTGCGCGCCAAGTTCTTCTACAACACGGGCAAGCCCATGTTGGCCATGAGCGGCAAATTCCACACCAGTTGGGGCGAGTTCGGCGGATTCAAACACCCAGACGCGCTGCGCTACGAAGCGGCTTCCATGGTGGCTTGGGGTGCGGCCTGCAACTTCGGCGACCAGCTTCATCCTTCGGGCGAGATGGACATGGCGACCTACCGCAACATCGGTGAGGCCTTTGAGTATGTCGAGCAGATCGAGGACTACGGCGTAGGCGCAACACCAGTGGCCAATTTGGGCCTGTGGCGCAGCGGCTCAGAAGCCGATGACGAGGGTGTAGCCCTGATGCTGCTGGAGTCGCAGACCGACTTCAACATCGTCGACCCGGACGCTGATCTGGGCCAGTTCAGCGCCATCATCCTGCCCGGTGCAGCCTGTCTTTCGGCGACGCATGCAGCCATGCTCAACGCCTACGCCGAGGACGGCGGCAGCCTGCTTGTGCTGGGCGAAAGCGCGCTGGATGCAGAGAAGCAGCACTTCATACTGAGCGTAGGTGCATCCTACCTGGGGCCGGCCAAATTCGATACAGACTATCTGGTGGCAGGTGAAACATTGGTTGACGGCCTGGTGGCCAGCCCCTTCTTCAACTACGAAGCTGCGCTACGCGTCGAGCCGGATGCCGATGCCGAGATCCTGGCATCGATCCACGAGCCCTACTTTGACCGCACCTACGCGGCCTGGTGTTCGCATTTGAACACGCCCAATCAGGTGGAGGCTGCTTCGCACCCGGGCGGTATCCGCCATGGCAATGTCGTGTTCCTGCCCCATCGACTGGGCGCGATCTATCACGAGAACGGCGCGCGCCTGCATCGGGATTTCTTCACCAACGCGCTGGCGTTGATCTACGACGATCCGAACCTCGACGTGACGTTGCCCAGCGCCGGCCGTGTCACGCTGCTGCATCAGCCGGAGAAGAAGCGCTATGTTGCCCATCTACTCTATGGTCCGGCGTTGAAGCGTGGTCGAGTGATGGTGATCGAGGATCTGGTGCCGCTCTACAATATTGATGTCACCGTGCGTCTCCCCGAGGAAATCACCGGCGCACGCCTTGCGCCCCAGGGGGATCTACTTGAGATAGCTCGCTTGGAAGACAAGGTAAGCGTGGCCGTACCCAAGTTGCAATGTCATCAGGCTGTGGTGTTCGAGTATTGAAGAGGAGGGTCGTAAACGACAAGCGCAGGTTTCTTTGAGAAACCTGGGCTTGTGAGCGGCATTGTCGGCCCGCAGAAAGCCGGCGACGCCATTGCAGATGGATATTCGGTAGGCCTTGCCGTTATTCTCTTGGCGGCAACAGCGTAAATCCGAGCGGAACCAACATCCCCAAAACGTCATCGGATGCACCCCAACGCTCGCCGATCTTGCCGTCCGTCAATCGCAGTAGGATAAAGTAATCGAAATCGACCTCAGTACCGCTGGCGGGGATACCGTCAAACGGCTCGCCATCGTGCACGCCGTGGTAATGGCCGAAGACAAAGACCTGATCGCCCTCTGTCGCCATGGCGTGGATCGTGTACGTGCCTGTGGTGAACTGACGGCGATGTTCAGCAGCAAAGTCCAACATCTCGACGCGCGTAGGCGGCAGCGGCGGCGAGTGGTTGACGAAGTCTTCGGAGAGCAACTCGGCCAGCGTGACCAAGTCAGCGTGCTCCCACGCCGCCAGGTAGTGCCGCACCAACTCAGCCACGGCGGATACTACTCAGGTTGTACAAAGTACCAACGATCCGTGATCTTGCCGTCTTCTAGATCGAATACAAGAATATCCTCAATGTCGCCCTCTGCCGTCTCAGACGCTCCGTCGGGACCGGCAATCCGGCTCACAACGAACGCCCGATTACCTTCGAAGATGACCTGATCGACGATGATGGTGACGCCAGGGAAGTTCTCACGGAATCCAGTCACCATCTCGCGCATAGCGTCGCGACCCTCACCTGTCGGGAATGAATGGCTGACGAAATCCTCTGCAATGATCTCGTCGATCACATCAAGATCGCCCTGGTTCCACAATTCTTCAAAGTAGCGTTCAACTACTGCCATATTGGCCTGGCGTTCGAAGGCTGCGTCCAGTTCGGCCATCGATTCCGGTGTGATCACCCAGCTTATGGTCTTAATCAGACCATCCTGAACGATGGCGCTACCGTCAAACTCAACTGGGGCGAGGGGCAGATCGTCCACCCACGTCAAGTTCTTGATTGTAACGCGGTCGCCGTCAACCGCGGCATCACTGAATTCGATGGCGATGTTGTTGGCAATCAGATTCTCATACCAGCCCAGTACCGCATCCTTGCCCACGAACGTGCCGTCGGTCTCGGGCGGTGGTGGTATCAGCACGAGCACAGCGTCTTCGGCCAGATATTCGCCGGCGGTCTCAAGGTCTTGGGCTTCAACTGCGGCATAGACTGCCTCGACCACGGCTGCCGGGTCCATTGCGCTTTCCTGGGCTGCAACGCTGCTTGAACCTGCCAGCGCCATCAGCACGACAGCAAACACGACCACACCTGCTATCAACTTCTTCATTTTCTCCTCCTTGAACCTGAAACTTGAAATAGTCTATGATCTCAACGTTGCCTTATGGATCATGCTGTCTGCGAATCGCTGACGTATCCGCCTCTTCGCGCAGGAACTGAAACAGATCATCAATGGCGCCGAAGCTACGCCGTTCCCCAGTCTGCACGCTCTCCAACGAAGCTCGCCACACGATTTTTCCTCCTCGCTTTTCGCGCCAGAAACGCAAGAGGTAGGATAGATAGGTGCGCTGCGTCCTCTCCATCGCCGGATCTCCAATAATCGCCCGCGTAAGCCTGTTTTTTATGATAGGATAGAAGCGTAGAAGAAACGTTGAATTTGACACAGACCAACCATGGCCCATCTCGCAATTCGATTGTTGGGCGGATTTCAGGTCAAGTTGAACGACGCCCCGCTCGATGGCTTTCGCACACAAAAAGCACGTGCATTGCTGGCCTATCTTGCCGTTGAAGCCGGCCGTGTCCACACGCGTGCTTTTCTGAGCGGGTTGCTCTGGCCCGACCAATGCGATGCAACGGCACGCGCCTATCTTCGCGGCGCTCTGGCGGATCTGCGCGCTGTGCTCGGTGATCGACGCAGGACCACCCCGCATCTGCTGGCCACAGCGCAGACCATTCAGCTCAACGCGGCGGCCGATCACTGGATCGACGTGGCCGCGCTGCGAACAGGGCTGAAACATGATGCCGCCGCCGATCCTGCCCAGACGATTGGCTCTGTCACCAAGGCCGTCGAACTCTACCAGGGCCGTTTCCTGGAGGGTTTCTTCCTCAAAGGCAACACGGCCTTCGAAGAGTGGCAGTTGATGACCGCGGAATCGCTCCAGCGCCAGGTAGTCGGGGCGCTCGCCTGGCTGGTAGCGGAAAACGAGCGTGTAGGCGATATACCCTCGGCGCTGGGCTACGCGTGGCGGCGCGCTGAGCTTGATCCCCTGTCGGACGACGCCAATCGCGACGTCATACGCCTGCTGGCCGCAACGGGCAACCCCAATGCAGCCCTGGCCCACTATGACCGCTTCTCCATCCTTCTCACCGATGACCTGGAAACGACACCGGCGCCGGAAACGATTTGGCTCGCCGATCAGATCAGGACCGGCCAAACGCTGTACGCGCACGACGACTCACATGACTACACGGGCGGGTGCATAGAGATTTTGCCACCCTTCTTGCCCGAAATCACCCAAGGCGTCGCGCCGAACCCCTTCGTGGCGCGAGCAGCCGAACTGGCCTCGTTGCATGACCATCTAGCAATGAGTATGACAGGAGAGGGGCGGGTCGTCTTCGTGGCCGGCGATGCCGGCCAGGGCAAGACCTCGCTGCTGCGAGAGTTTGCCAGACAGGCCGTGGCCGATCAGAGCGGCCTGATCGCAGTCGGCGGGCGTTGCAGCAATTTCCGCGGTATCGGCGATCCTTACCTGCCCTTTCGCGAGATACTGGCGCAACTGATCGGTGATTTTGCGGCCCAGTGGGAGGCCGGCGACATCGATCGCCAGAATGCGCTGCGGCTCTGGCGTCTTGCACCCGCGGCCGTCAGTGGCCTGTTGGCCCAGGCGCCTGACCTGATCGACACTCTCGTGCCCGCAGCGGGCCTGCTCGAACGGCTGGTCGCCATGCCGCACGGCGCCGACCGCAGAGCAGAGCTCGAGGGTCTACTGGCCCGACGCACGGCACACCGCCTGCCGGGTGCGCAACAGCAAGCGCTTTTCGACCAGTGCACGCACCTACTGCAAACCCTTGCTCGACAGCAACCCTTGCTGCTTACACTGGAGGATCTTCACTGGGGCGATCTAGGGTCGATGGCCTTGCTCTTCCACCTTGGCCAGCGCTTGGCCGGCTGCCGGCTTTTGATGGTGAAGTCCTATCGGCCGGAAGAAATATCGGCGGCAGAGCGCCATCCGCTGACGCCGCTCGTTGCCGAGTTTCAGCAGCGCTACGGTCCCATCGTGATCGACCTCAACAACGCGGCAGGTCGTGACTTTGTCGAGGCCTATGTTGACCTAGAGCCCAACCGTCTGGGACCAGCGTTCCGCGACACATTGCTCGAAGTGAGCGGCGGACACCCGCTCTACACCGTCGAACTGCTGCGCGAGTGAGTCGACGGTACGCTCTATCAAGACGACACGGGCTTCTGGCATCATGCGCCCACGCTGAACTGGCATCTGTTACCGGCACGGGTGGAGGCCACCATCGGCCAACGCATCGAACGGCTGCCCGCGGAACTCCGCGCTGCTGGATGCGAGCGCAGTCAGGGAGCAGCGTTGATGTCGCGGCCGCCGCGGTCGGTGAGCCCAGCACGGATGCCGTCCGGCTCTTCAGGGAACTGGACCAGCGCCACCGCCTGGTCACATCGCATCACAGCCGACGCGTTGGTCAGCAACGTACGGTCTATCTTCGCTTTGCCCACATCCTCTTCCGCGAATACCTCCTGGCGCAGATGGACGAGGTAACCAACGCGGCGCTCAACGAGGCCGTGGCCGTTGCGTTGGAAGCGATCGTTGCCGGCCATTCCTGAGGAACGTTCGGCTGCAGCCGGCCGACTGGCCTGGCACTATCAACAGGCCAAGCGACCTGCCAAGGCTGCGGCCTACTGCGAGGAGGCCGGCAACGCGGCACTCAGCGTGTATGCCTATGACGAAGCACGGGGCCACTTCGAGATTGGTTTGGACCTTCTCAATGCCTTGCCGGACGATGCCGAACGACGTTCTATTGAGCTAAAGCTTCTGATTGGTCTTGGCGGCGTCAGATACCACGTAGACGGCGGCGCGGCGCCAGGTTTGGCTCAGTTGTGGCATCGCGCCCTTCAGCTATGCGAGGAAGTTGGCGATCTCGGCCAGCAATTCCGGGTCCTCCGCTACCAGTGGGAGGTGCACTTCCAACGAGGCGAGATGCACGAGGCATTGATCCAAGGCGAAGCCTGTCTGCGCATAGCAAACGCGATGCGCAGCTATCAGATGGAAAGCCACATCGCCATCGGACCGACCCTTTATCGTATGGGCAGGATGGTACGCGCCGGACGCCATCTTGATCAGGCGCTGGCACTCGGCAACGACAGCCCGGAAGCAAATCCCACCCACCTCAATTTCGAGAATCCAAGGGTGAACGCTTTGGTCAACAGCTCGCTGGTGTGCTGGTATCTCGGCTACGCCGATCTTGCTCGGTCACGATGCGCAGAAGGCATCGCTGCCGCCAGTGCGCTTGATCATCCGTTTTCGCTCGCCTTCGCTCTGAACTTTGCCACAGCACTCTACCAGCGCGCCGCCTTGGCCGCGGAAACCGAACAGTATGCAAGCCGCACCATCGCGCTCAGCGAAACACATGGCTTTGCGCTCTGGTCAGCCGTTACAAACCTCTACTGCGGCTGGGCGCGGGTCGCGCAGGGCGAACTGGCATCAGGTCTCCAGCAGACGCGGGATGGCCTGGACGCCATTCGCGCGGCCGGTATGGAGCACATTCGTTTTTCTGCTGTATTGGCGGACGCTTATCTGCGTTGCGGCGAAATCGAAGCGGCGATGGAGATCGTGGAAGAACTCCTGGGCGTCGTGGCCCAGACGGACGAACGTGAATGGGAGGCGGAACTGCATCGACTCAAGGGAGACCTATTGCTGGCGCAGGGTGCTGACAGCGCTGCCATCGAGGCGTGCTTCGAGGAAGCGGTGGAAGTGGCCACAGCCCAGCATACTCGTTCGCTCCAGTTGCGTGCGACAGTCAGCCTCGCCCGTCTGCTGAAGACACAGGGCCGGTATTTCGAAGCCATTACACACGTTGAGGCAATTTACAATTGGTTCAGCGAAGGGTACGACACGCCCGATCTATTGGCGGCAGCAGAACTGCTTACCGAGTTAACAGATTCATCATCCAATCGTGAGCGGTAGCATAGACCGGCGAACGGAGAACGACATGAACGGAAACGGAACAGAGCGGAATGAAGCGGCAGTGACCTGGTACAACGCGGCGGAAATGTTCCCACGGTTCGTAGGTCCGGCTATCAGCCGGACGACGCTTGGTACCTTTGGAGCAGCCTGATTGGCGAGGATTGTCACGCTGATAGCGTGACCTACGGTCCATGGGTCTACTTCCGCCGGCGTGTACTAGGCAGAGGCTCAATTGGTCGCAATGCGCGGCGGCGACGATTTCGATTTGGCGCGCCATTCTACTTTTCCACTCGCCCGATCATCGCTACTCAGGCAAATCCGCGGTTGTCGAAAAATCCTGGCTTCAAGTAAAATGACGCTCCGCGAGAATGTCGAATTGTGAATCAAGGAGATCAACCCATGTCCGCTACTGTTACCTTACTTGACCCACAGCTGAAGGCCCTGCAAAACGGAGGACCGAACTTCATCACCGAGGCGACACGAAGCGCCAACGGCAGTCTAGCCGAGTTCTATGAGGAAAACGGCTATCTAGTCGTGCCCGATGTGTTATCGCAGGAAGAATTGGCGGAACTGCGCGCCGAAGCGCTGCGCATTTGCAAGGGAGAGGCCGGCGAGGTGCGCGGCTTCGAACCCAACGTGCCAGGCGAAAGCGACGACGACGTACTGCGTCGCTATCTCTGCATCCACTTTCCCCATAAGATCTCGGATGTGATGCTCAAGTACCTGGGGACGCCCGGCATGACCGACGTCCTCACGGAGATCATCGGGCCGGACGTCAAGTGCATGCAGTCGATGCTCTTCATCAAGTCGACCGGCAAGCCGGGCCAGGCCTGGCACCAGGACGAGGACTTCATCCCCACACGCGACCGCTCGCTGACCGGCGGCTGGATTGCCATGGATGACGCCACCATCGAGAACGGCTGCCTCTGGGTCATCCCCGGCTCGCACAAGCCGGGCCTGCTCTGGCCGCTGGAGGTGCAGGAGGATGTCCGCTTCGACTGTACAGACGAAGCCGCCGGCTTCCCCTACACCGACGACGATGCCATCCCGGTCGAGGTCAAGGCGGGCAGCATCGTCTTCTTCAACGGCTACCTGCTGCATCGCTCCTTCCCCAACCGGGCCCAGAGCGGATACCGACGGGTTCTGGTCAACCATTACATGAGCGCGTCTTCTTTGCTTCCGTGGCGTTTGCCGGAAGAAGGTGAATACATGGCCATAGCCGATTATCGAGACATCGTGATGGTGGCAGGAAGCGATCCGTACAGTTGGAAGGGAACGTGCGATATCGCCTCACCCATGGTGCGGCCCAGCGGCGAAGGCGGCTGTGAGAATTGGGGATCGAAGAAGAAATCGGAAGGGATGATGGCGTAGAATATGCGTAGGGGCGACCCTTGTGGTCGCCCAGCTGGGCCACTAGGCATGGGCGACCACAAGGGTCGCCCCTACATTCGTCCGGCAGACGATTCTCAACTCGTAATGTAGTTCTCCAGTTGTTCGATCACGAACTGCTGATGGTCGATGATCGACTTGACCAGATCGCCGATGGAGATAAGGCCGATCAACTGATCACCGTCCATCACCGGCAGATGACGGATGCGCTTCTCACTGATGATGGCCATGCACTCCTCAGCAGATCGAGATAGATTGGTGCCGATCACGTGGGTGGACATGATGTCTGCAACCGGCGTATTTCGGGAAGAACGTCCACGAAGAATGACATTGCGCATGTAGTCTGCGCTCGGATACGATACCGACCACCCGACTATCCTTGACGACCACCAGCGCGCCGATCCCCTTTTCCACCATCAAAGTGATGGCCTCAAATACCGTCTGATCCGGATCGATGGTCCAAACGTCATAGCCTTTCGCATCGAGCATCTGTTTGACTGTCGTCATGTCACCACTCCTCTGCGCAATTGCGCGGCAAGTTCGTCATCTCCTTCACGTGCTGGCTACACCCTAATTCGTATTCTCTCTGGGGCTTGGGGCACTCTATTTTGATGCAGCCGCCACGTCTTGTCAACCAACGAAAAAAACAGCAGCAAATCTCAATGTACCCTGTCGAAGAGCGGGTATCCTTATCCGCCGCACTATGCTGGGCGAAGCCTCGCCGGTAAGGATGCCCGCCCTACGATACAAAGTGATGTTGCAGCCCACTCGCCTCGCCATATTTCGAGTTGCCGAACCTGCAAGAACCGCAATCGCGGAAATTGCCGGACCACGTTAGCTCCCCATCGCCACAAAACGCTCATCGATGATCAGCTACAAATTGATTGAGTCTTTGAAGCCCATTGCGAAGATAGTCGGGCGGAAGGGCATACTGGATACGAAGATGCTTGTCCAGCCCAAAGGCATCGCCAGGCACCACAAGCACACTATGGGTTCGACGCAGTTCGTCGGCAAATTGCGTCGAACCCATCGGCAGATCGTAGCACACAAACAAGAGCGCAGATGCCTGTGGAGCAATCACCGAAAAGACACCTTCATGCACGGCCAATGAATGGGCCAAAAGCTCATAGCCCTGGCGAATCAACCCTCGCGTTCGTGCAAGCAATTGCGGTCTGACCGAAGACGAGAGAGCCACCGTCGCCAGCCGGTTGCTGAGCATGGTTGTGCTGACCACAGCGTACTCGTGCCGCCGCCATAGGTCTTCGATCAGAGCGGTTGGGGCGACCATCCAGCCGACACGCAGGCCGGGCAAGCCATAGGCTTTGCTCAGACTATTCACTGCCAGGACCTTCTCATAGCGGCCGTAGAACGTTGGCGTTACAACATCGCTTTCCCGCTCGGCCCCGCCATAGACCTCGTCGGCCAACAGCCATGCATCGGCACGCCGGGCAGCTTCCACGATTGCGTCCATCTCAACCTCGGTCATAATCCGGCCGGTTGGGTTGTTTGGGTTGACGACAGCGACACGCGTGTCCGCTGCGTGACCAGATCGGCCAAAGCGTCAGTGTCCAGCGCCCAACCATCCTCTTCGACCAGATCGACAGTGCGAACTGTGACGCCCATGTTGCGCGCAATGCCGGCGAACTGCAAGTAGGTCGGCCGCGTCGTCACAATCTCGTCACCCGGCTTGAGCAACGTGGTCGCGGCCAGCAAGTTTGCTTCGGACGCCCCCACAGTGACCAGCACATTGGCTGCTGAAGCGCCGGGATAGAGCGCTGCAATTTGCTCGCGGAGCTCGGGTTCGCCATTGACATGTGGATAGGTGAGGGACGTGTCCAGCAATAGACCGGGGTCAATGCCGGCATAGGCCAGTAGCTCAGACAACGTGAGAGGATGGACGCCGCTCTCGGTGAAATTATACTCGACCGTCTGCTCGTAGAGCGACAGGAACTGCTCCAGTTCGAAAGGATGGAAGGGCATGGTGATTTCTCTCTTTTGAGCGGGCAGAGTGAGGGGGTGATAAGGTGAAAGGGTGATAGGGCTCTCGATCACGTCGTCACCCTTTCACCTTGTCACCTCTTATCAGCACGTGACGTCCTTGCCCTCTTCGCCGAAGACAGCCAGCCGTTCTTCGTCTGAAATCTTCGGTGCGCTGGCGGGTCGATAGTGGAACTGGACGGCTCGGCGGCGTTGGTCCGAGTCATTGGTCGGCGTGCCGTGGTGGATGAGGCTATGGAAGAGTAGACAGCCACCGGGCTTCAGAGGTACAGCCAGAGCGCCGTGGTTGTTGACGTCGGTGTCGCAGATCTGCCAGTCTCGGCGCTTGAAGTGAATCACCGGGCCTTCGGTCTGGCTGCCGGGAATGACGATCATGCAGCCGTTATCGACCGTGGCCTCATCCAGTGCGATCCAGGCACCGACCACCGTCGTCTCCAATGGAAGCGTGAAGTAGGCATGATCTTGGTGCCATGGTTTCTCGCGACCAAATTTGGGCGGCTTGAGCAGGGCCATATCCTGGAACAGAACCGGCTCTTCGTCCATGAGTTGCGTGATCGCAGTGATCAGCTTCGGATGGTCCGACATGGCCTTGAGCCGATCTTCGTAGTTGACGAACCACATGAACTTGCGCACATAGTCCTGCTTCTCCTCCGCCGACATCGAATCGATGGAAACGTCGGCCGCAGACTGCTCGAACATGACGCCGGTGAAGTCAGGGTTCTCGCCCGAAATCAGATAGCGCAGCCCATCCAACGCGCCCTGAACTTCATCGGCGGTGAAGGCGTCGTTGATGACCAGATAGCCCTCACGCTGAAAGAAAGCAATCTCTTCGTCCCCAATAGAGTCAAAGCCGTCAATTCCTTGAGCAATCCCATCAAAATGGTAGAGATCGGGCGCATAGGCGGCAGCACTGCCGTAGTCGAAAATGGGTTCAGCGGCTGTGGTTGTCATTGAAATCCTCCTTCATGAACGTTCAATATGGAGCCAAATTTTGTGCACCGAATCGGCAGTCTACCAAGCAGATTTGATGACTTCAGGAAGTCTACAGCTTTTCGGCCTCACGGTCGAGAATTTCCCAGGCTTTGTCAATATAGAAGCGGTAATTCTCCAGCGGCGTTCCGTTGGGGATGCGATGGTCGAGGGCCAGAATGCAACCGCCGCTGGCGACCATCGGGGGAATCTTGTACTCCAATTCTGCGACGATCTCCTCTTTGGAACGACGCAAAACATGCTTGTCGAGACCACCCATGAAGGCCATCTGTGTGCCGTACGCTTCGCGCAGCGCCACGAGGTCCATGCCCGCAGTCGGTTCGACAGGATAGATCAAATTGAGCCCTGCATCAATGAATTGGGGCAAAACCGGACGCATGTCACCATCTGAATCCTGACGAAAAACACGGGCGCCGCGGGATTCGAGCATATCCCAGATGCGGCGGTAGTAGGGCTTGATAAACTCGGTGACCTGGCGCGGACCGATCAACGGGCCGCTGATACCGGCCATGTCCTCATGGACATGTAGTTCGTCGATCTCAATCGTCGAGGAGACCCGATCCAGCACCCGGAAGGCTGTCTCCCCCATGGTCTCAAGCATGTCGTGGATCACTTCGGGCTGGTCATAGTAGGCCATGAGCAGCCCTTCATCGCCCATGAGTTGGCGCGGCTCGTCGTAGCCGCCTGGTATGCTCACCGAGACAATATAGCCTTCCTTCTGCGACTGCCGTGCCCGCGCTTCCCATTCAGGGGCAAAACGTTGCTCTGAGAACTCATAGTGATGCTTAATTGCCAGCCAGTCATCCATATTGGAGACCGGATTCTCCATGGGCAATGGCAGCGTGGCCGCCTTCTTGGCAAGCTGAACTCGCCTGCCCATGAAGTCGCGTGCGACCAGCAGATCCTCAGTTTCCTCCAGAATCACGGTTTCAAGATCGCCTATCCAACCGGTCTTGACCGCAACGCCTGCCCACAGGGGACGACGATAGCGGAAGGCCGACAGTTCAAGTTCTTCCGGTGTTGCGCCTTGGGCGGCCCATTCTTCCTTCAGGCCCAGCAACGGCCCGAAGATCTCAGTGAAGAGTGGACGGTCATTGCGCTTGAACGTGACGTAGTCCAGATACTCTTCCCGCCTTACATCCATGGTCTTCGTGATGGCCAGTTGATGGTGAAATGATTGCATATATTCGGCTGCGTTCATGTTGTCTTTACCTCATAGGCTGGGCTATCAGTTGGGCTGTTTTTTTTGTCGATCTCATTGCGGTCAGTGCGAATCACAGCGATGGCCCCGCCGAGGCCAAGGCAGGCGCCCACGATCATCATGGGCCCGACGTTCTCATGCAGCAAAAAGTAGGACCAGAAGAGCGTAAAAAAGACGCCCGTGTTCAAAATCACCACGCCCGATGAGGAGTCGCAACGTTTGAACCCTTCGGCCATGAAGACAAAAGCGATGCCGGTGAGGACCAGTCCAAGAACAAGCAGCAATGCCCAGGTCTGGGCGTCGTACGCACGGCCAAAACCACCGGACGACCAGGCAAACGGCACGGTGATAAGCGTGGCAACGGCAAAAGTCGGCAGCAGAATCTCAGTGCCGGTGAAAGATGCCGAAAGCGCCTTCTGTGATGTGAACTGGACGGCTGTCGAAAGACCGGCCAGGATCAAGAGCGCATAGCCCCAGGCGTAGCGGGGCGCCAGCAGCGTGGAGAGCGGCTGGCCATTCCACCAGATCAGCAGCAGCCCAATCAACGAGAGCGTCATGCCCAGCCACTTGGTCGCAATCTGCTCACGCAGGAACCATCCGGCCAGAACCACCACGCCGATCTGCTGGGCCGGCGCCAGAATGGTGGCTGCGCTGGAGGGCGTATAGACCAGACCGGCGTTGTAGAGCAAGTAGTTGCCCGCACGCCCCAGTGCTCCGATCAAGATAAGCGGTGCAAACCAGGCGAGCCGCTGCCACTCCCCCTTCTGCCAGATGAACAATGCCGCAAAAATGAGCGTGGCCAGAAAGACTCTGAAAAATGAAATCGTATTGGAGTCAACTGTGGCAGTAAGCTGCTTGACGACCACTGCCACAAAGCTCCAGCAGGCTGCTGTAACGAACAGATAGAGGACACCGATGGCATTCTCACGCTTTGACGGCAACGCATTTCCTTCCAGTAGGCTTTAAGCAATCACGAATATGGCGCTGCGACACATTGATCACCTTTTGGCACACCTCAATGGGTCACCTCAGATTGGGGCGACAACGTGCCCCAGCGTGAACACACCCATACCACACTGATTGACACATCCAGTCACTTACGATATAGTGAAACCGTTAGCGTTAACAGGCATCTGTCGATTCGCTTATGATAAACCGGCAGCCGCTCAAAGACAAGGTTCCCTTTTCGAGCGATCACCTGTTATTCCCTCGCTGACATTCGACACAATTTTTGTCTATCTACCAACCACATTACGCCCTTTGACAGAGCATCCGGAATCGGCTAAAATGTTGGCCATTGGCGAATCGTTTCCGCTCTGCTGATACTTCACACACAATTCTTATTTGCTCGGCATCGGGTTTAGCTCTCTACGGATCCAAGCCTTTCTGGATGATCAGTAGTCATTTACTGACGCGTGATTGTCGTGCCGAAGGTAAGCTCAAGCGAATGGCGTTCCCTCGATGTTGCTGCCTATTGTTTGCGTCTGTCACATCATAGCCTGGAAAGATTCACTGAATCAATGGATATCAATGTTTGAGTAACCGACTCTGGTCTCCTCCACCGGTCCCGCTTCAAAAGACGATGAAGGATGGGTGCGAATGATCGTGCATGTTTCATGGCACGAGGAATACTCATCACAAGCTATCTCGGCAGTCTCTGCTTTTCACCTTCTTTGTTTCCCCAACCAACCGTTACTACGGACAAGTGCTGGATCGGCTGCGACAGGTGGGCCAGGACCCGGACGACTGGATCATCATCTACACGTCGGATCACGGCGAGATGCTGGGTCAATACGGCATCTGGGAGAAGCAGAAATTCTACGAAGCCAGCGCCCGCGTACCGCTGATCATCCGCTGGCCAAAGGGCTTTGGCGAAGGCAGACAGGTGCAAGAGAATGTCAATCTTTGCGACCCTTTGCGACCTTTGTGACATCTCAACGCCCGACGGCCTGGACAGCCGTAGCCTTGAGCCGCTATTGCGTGGCGACAGCACTGACTGGGACAATGAAACCGTCTCCCAATTTGGCCAGACCAATCTGATGATCAAGCAAGACGCCCTCAAGTATCAGTACTACGGTCCTGAGATGCCCGAAGTGCTCTTCGACCTGGATCGCGATCCGGATGAACTAGTGAACGCCATCAATGATCCGCGCGATGAAACAGCGCTTGCCGGTTTCCGCAGCCGTCGCGCCGAACTGGGCCATGGTCCCGATGCGATAGGCGGCTATGTCAACGCGGGATATTCCCAGGGGATTGCCTGATGGGCGATGAGTATGGCCAGGACACGTTCGCCCTGTTGCCGCGGTACGTCGCCTGCTACATGGCGCTTGCCGTCAGCATGGCGATCTCGACTTGGCTATTGCTGCAACTGCGTGTGGTCAACGTGCAGATAGGGCTTGCCCTGAACTCCACCCGCTGGGCCATGACCGCGATCGACCAGTTCGGCTTCCTCCTGCTCGGTCTTCTATGGCTGATCGCCTTTTTTGTGATCGAAGCCTACCTTCGCCAGGGCGTCCCAACAAACCGACTGAGATCGCGAGTGCTAAAGGTCCTCGGGTGGCAGATGATCCTCGTCATTGTCGTCTTCGTGTCCCTGCAGATCTTGACGTAAGCAACTGACCGCAAAAAACTTGGCGGTTTGAACCTCCGGGAGGTGGTCAGAACCACTTCGTTCAGCCAAACTTTCATGACCACCTCCCGGAGGTTATTTGCGGACACTCACTATGCTACGACACGCTGCCGGCAGTAGTCGCATCCGCTCTCGGATCCCAGCGGTCACCGGATCACATTCAACTTGGCGAAACGTGGGCACAGCGATGTCTTTGTGGAGGAAGTCCAATTAATAGACTGCAGATTTCGTTGGTTTCATGACAGTTAAGAAGCACTGTAGGGGGAGTCAAAGCGACTTTGACTATGTAATGTTACTTACTGTATAATCGACTCACCCAAATTGGGACTCCATCGGAAATGCGATATCACCTTCTCCTCTACTCTACCCATTGCGGGAGGCAGTAATTGGTTTCACCGGAACAAACATCCCATGATGACACGGAAACCCGAGCGCTGCAATCTTCCTCAGGAGACGCGCAACCTCTGCTTGAAGTCAAATCCCTCAAAAAATATTTCCCTATTAAGCGCGGCGGCTTTTCTAAGACCGTCGGCTATATCAAAGCAGTTGATGAAGTAAGCTTCCACGTTTTGCCGGGTGAAACGCTTGGCCTCGTGGGTGAAAGCGGCTGCGGCAAGACGACCACGGGACGTGTCATCTTGCGCGTCTATGAGCCGACTGCCGGCGAGGTCTGGTTTACGGATCAGGACGAGGGGCATGTAAATGTGGCCACCCTGGACAAGAAACAACTGAAACGCATGCGCCGCAACATGCAAATGGTCTTTCAGGATCCGTATTCGTCTCTCAATCCGCGTATGACCCTTCTACAAAATGTGGGCGAACCGTTGCGAGTGCACAATATCGCAAGGGGACGTGCATTGGAGGAACGAGTAGCCGAATTGCTCGAAGTCGTAGGGCTGCGTCCTGAATATATGAATCGCTACCCCCACGCCTTTAGCGGCGGTCAGCGTCAGCGAATAGGCATTGCCCGCGCACTGGCGTTAAATCCCCAGTTGATCGTGCTCGATGAACCGGTGTCAGCTTTGGACGTGTCGGTACAGGCCCAGATCCTCAATCTGCTGCGCAGTTTGCAGCGGCAGTTCGGACTCACTTATCTCTTTGTTGCCCATGATCTCAGCGTCGTCGAACATATTTCTGACCACGTGGCCGTCATGTATGTGGGACAGTTGGTGGAGAGCGCCAAGACTCGAGTCGCTCTACATGGAGCCGCTCCATCCCTATACGGAAGCGTTGCTCTCGGCCGTACCCAAGCCGGATCCTGTCGCACGGACCGCCCCTATCATATTGCCCGGTGACGTTGCCAACCCCGCCAACCCACCGCCTGGTTGCTATTTCCACCCACGGTGTGCATATCAAGACGGCAATCGCTGCCGTCAAGAGACACCTGCTCTGCGTGAAGTCAAACCGGATCGTTTTGTACGTTGTCATTATGCAGGCGAGCTTGATCTGCAAGGCGTCGTGCGGACCGGGAAAACGGCAACTTAGTTTTGCACATCGCTCCCGACCGGAAGTTTTCCGTGTCCTATGATAGAAAGGAGTTAAGCAACGCAATACTAGCAGATTCCAGATGCCAGATTTCGTAATCACTCGATCATGTCGGGTCAACATTCAACACTGCGAACGGAGGATAGACTGATGGTAAAAGATCGAATTACTAGGCGCGACTTCTTGCGATTGTCTGCGCTGACGACTACCGGCGCCATCCTGGTGGCGTGCGGAGCCGGTGATTCTGCAGCGCCGGCGGAGGCCCCGGCGGCCGAAGCCCCGGCCGCTGCATCCGAAGCCGCCGCGTCATCGGGCATGTACAACGAAGCGCCCATGCTCGCCGAAATGGTGGCCGCAGGCACGTTGCCGCCGGTCGATGAGCGTCTGCCGATGAACCCACGCGTGATTCCAGTCACCGAGGAGATCGGCGAGTATGGCGATACATGGTATCGTGTCGCTGTGGGACCCGGCGATGCCGGCACCATCCAGAATCGACTCTCCTACGAAACTATGGTCCGCTGGAATGAAGATGGCAGTGGCGTGGTTCCCAATGTAGCTGAAAGCTATGAAGTCAGCGACGATGCCACGGAGTTCACCATCTTCCTACGTGAAGGGATGCGTTGGTCGGACGGCGAGCCCTTTACAGCCGACGACTATATGTTCTGGTATGAGGATTGGCATCTGAACGAAGATCTGACCCCGAGCACTCCCTCCTGGATGCGTGATCCGGTCACAGGCGAGAGCGGCGTCGTCGAAAAGATCGATGATTACACGATCAAGTTCAGCTTCAAGAATCCCTACGGGCTCTTCCTGCTGATGCTGGCGGGTCCCTCAGCGAGCTATATCAGTGACATTCCCAAGCACTACCTGATGCAGTTTCACCCCAACTACGTCAGCGAAGAGGAACTTGCCCAAAAGGTAGCAGACGCCGGGTTCGATAACTGGTGGGAGTTGATGGGACAGAAGCGCAATTGGCAGAACCCCGACCAGCCCCACATCTGGCCCTGGATCCCCACACGGGTACCGCCGGATGTTCCAATCGTCAATGAGCGCAATCCTTACTACTAGAAGGTCGATACGAAGAGGCAATCAATTGCCCTACATTGACAAGATGCATCCCACGAAATCGTGGAAAATGCCGATATGTTGAATTTGAAGGCGGTCGCCGGCGAGATTGATATGCAGTTCCGCCATATCACTGTGGACCAACTATCCCACTCTTCATGGAGAATGCGGAGAAGGGGGACTACCGGGTATTCCAGATGGAAACTGGCCGTTGGCTCGGACGTCATCCTGCCCCCCAACATGAACCACGAGGATCCCGGCAAGCGTGAGCTGTTCCAGAACCTGGACTTCCGCCGCGCGCTCTCCGTCGCCATCAACCGGGACGAGGTCAACGAGATCGTCTACCTGGGAATGGGCGAACCGCGGCAACTAGCCGTATTGCCGGAATCCCCTTACTTCAAGGAGGAACACGCCACGTACTACGCCGAATATGACGTCGCCAAGGCGAATCAAACTGCTGGATGACATCGGTATGACCGAGCGAGACGATGAAGACTTCCGCCTGATGTTGAATGGCGAAAACTCACCATCACCATCGAGTATGCGCCGGTCTTCGGCCCCTGGGGCGATGTGGCGCAACTGGTCGTGGATTACTGGACCGAAATCGGCATCCGCGCCGTAGTCCAGGAAGAAGCCCGCAACCTCTTTAGCGAACGCTGCTCCGAAGGGCACACCGTGGATATGGGCATCTGGATGGCGGACCGTTGTCTGACCCCGCTGATCGAGCCGTGGTCCTTCTTCCCATATCAGGGGGGAACGCCGCCGTCAACAGCAGCGCAGTGGTGGCAGTGGTACCAGAGCGGTGGCGAACAGGGCGAGGCGCCGCCGGAAGAAGTGGCCGCTCAGTACGCGCTCTACGATGAAATCAAGGGCGCGCCGCCATCCGAGTTGCCGGACCTGGCCAACAGTTCTTCGACAACGCGTCAGAGAACCTCTGGTCCATCGGCACCGTAGGCGTGTTGCCTCACGTTGGCGTGGTCAAGAACAACTTCCGTAACGTGCCCGAGAATGCCGTCTCCGACTGGCTGCAGCAGACCCCGGGCAACACCAACATCGAGCAGTATTTCAAGCGACAGGCGTGATAGCATCCGAGTAAGTGGAACACGTCACGCGGATGAGGCGAATCGTCAAAGGCAGTACCGTTAGGAACGACATGACGGTTTGTCTCATCCGTGTCGACGTGTTCTTCTTTGAGGATACGGCCGTTGGAGGACTCGCATGCTCCAATATATTTTCCAGCGATTTTTGTACATGTTGGTAACGCTCTTTGCCGTTTCCATCGTCTCATTTGTCATCATCGAGTTGCCGCCGGGCGATTATCTTACATCCTATGCAGCTCAGCTCGCCGCCTCCGGCGATACCGTAGATCAGGCTCAATCTGGAGGCGCTTGAAAAGCGGTTCGGGTTGGATCTGCCGGTCTATCAGCGCTACTTCAAATGGGTCACGGATATGATGCAGGGCGATTTCGGGTATTCATTTACCTGGAACAAGCCAGTCTCGGAGTTGATCTGGGAACGGCTGGGTATGACCCTCATGATCACCATCACCGCCTTGCTCTTCACCTGGGTATCGGGTTTCATCATAGGCGTCTTTTCGGCGGTCCGCCAATATTCCCTTGGCGACTATATCTTCACCACTTTCTCGTTCATCGGCCTCGGTATTCCCGACTTCCTTCTGGCCCTAGTGCTCATGTGGGTCGGATTTCGCTACTTTGGCGCCAATGTCGGCGGCCTATTCTCACGCGAATTTCAGACACTACCCTGGTCTTGGGCCAAGTTTGTCGACATGCTGACCCATCTCTGGGTACCGTTGCTGGTGCTGAGTGTCGGCGGGACAGCCGGCATGATTCGCATCATGCGCGCCAATCTTTTGGATGAACTGCGCAAGCCGTATGTGGAGACCGCTCGTGCGCGAGGCGTTTCCGAGACCAGGCTACTCCTGAAATATCCTGTGCGGATTTCGCTCAACCCGTTCATCAGTACGGCAGGCTGGGCGTTGCCCGGTCTGATCAATGGCGCAACCATCATCTCGGTCGTACTCGGCTTGCCTACGGCCGGACCATTACTCCTAAATGCACTGCTGTCTCAGGATATGTATTTGGCTTCCAGTTTCATTTTCTTGCTCAGTGCATTGACTATCATCGGCACGATCATTTCGGATATTCTATTGGCGTGGCTTGATCCGCGTATCCGTTATCAATAAGTCTGAAATTCTAGTGAATCCCGGCAGAATTTTCACCCGGTTCTTTCTGAGGTAGCGCAGTCGAATTTCTGTCGTGGTATTCACGCTGAACTGTACTAGGAGTCCATTCGCATGGCGATCGACAACGTGCGGTCACTCGTTCCGCCAGATCAACTGCCTCCGCCAGACTTGGACGCAGCGCCGCCGCTGGCAGGAAGCGACAGCAAGACAGAGGTCGTTGACACGGCTTCACAGTGGCAGCTCATCTGGTGGCGTTTTCGCAAGCACAAAATGGCCATGGTGTCAGCCGGAATATTGGCTATTCTGTATATCACAACTCTTTTCTGTGAATTTATCGCTACATATGATCCCAATCGCTACGAGGCGGAGCTCACCTATGCACCGCCGCAACGTATTCACTTCTTCGATGAGGCTGGGAACTTCCATCTGCGTCCCTTTGTATACCCCTGGGCGTCAGTACGTGACCCTGATACCATGCGCATGGTTTTTGAACCGGACACGACGACCATGCTGCCCATCTACTTGTTTATCAAAGGCGAACCGTACAAGATGTGGGGGATCTGGGAAATGGATCGCCACCTCTTCGGCGTCAAGCTGGAGGATGGCTACTTCTATCTGTTTGGAGCAGATCGTCTGGGGCGGGATATGTACTCGCGTATCGTCTATGGCACCCGGATTTCCATGTCTGTGGGCATGATCGGCATCTTTATCAGCCTGATCCTGGGCCTCCTGTTAGGCGGCATCTCCGGATACTATGGCGGCACGATCGATACAATCATACAGCGGCTTATCGAGTTCATGCGCTCCATCCCCACAATTCCTCTTTGGATGGGGCTGAGCGCCGCCGTGCCCAAGGAGTGGTCTCCCTTGCGGATGTATTTCACCATGACCATATTGCTCTCCTTGCTTGCCTGGACAGGATCGGCACGTGTGGTACGTGGGCGCTTTCTTGCCTTGCGCAACGAAGACTTCGTCATTGCTGCCATACTGACTGGCGCAAGCGAGATGCGAGTGATTTTTCGCCACATGGTCCCTTCATTCACGAGTCATATCATCGCTTCGCTCACACTGAGCGTCCCCGGCGTCATCCTGGCCGAAACAGCCCTGAGTTTCCTAGGACTGGGCCTGCGCCCTCCCGTGATTAGCTGGGGCGTCCTCCTACAAGAGTCACAGAATCTTCGCTCCGTCGCGACCGCGCCATGGCTACTTCTGCCTGGCGCAGCCGTCGTTCTGGCTGTATTGGCCTTCAACTTCGTAGGCGACGGTATGCGCGACGCCGTGGATCCCTATGCCGAATAAGGAGAAATCGTCATTCTATGTCTGAATCCACTGAAGTCGGCCTGGCGGGCACCCTCGCAAACCAGAAAACGGGCGATTCAATTCTGCTCGATGTACGAAACTTGCACACCCATTTCTTTACGGAGCAAGGAATTGTGCGTGCCCTGAATGGCGTAGATTTCACGGTTCACAATGGCCAGACGATAGGTCTAGTGGGCGAAAGCGGTTGTGGAAAATCGGTAACGGCCCGTTCGATTCTGCAGATCGTGCCCCCGCCAGGCCATATCGTGGATGGCGAAATCTGGTTCCGTCACCACAACAAGAAAAACGGCCAATCCGGTTCGCAGTCGTCCGAGCTGATCGATCTCGCCCAGCTGGACCCGATGGGAAAGCGCACCCGTTCCATCCGCGGCGGCGAAATATCCATGGTCTTCCAGGAGCCGATGACCTCATTTAGCCCGGTACATACCATCGGCAATCAGATTATGGAAGCCATTCTGCTCCATCAGGACGTGGACAAGACTGGCGCCCGAAAACACGCCATTGAGGTGTTGCGGCGTGTCAATATGCCCGAACCGGAGAGCGTAATCGACCGTTATCCTCATCAGCTAAGCGGCGGCATGCGGCAACGAGCGATGATCGCGGTGGCGCTCTCGTGCCAGCCCTCGCTGCTTATAGCGGACGAGCCAACCACCGCTCTAGATGTTACAACCCAGGCGCAGATTCTTACCCTGATGCGAGACCTGCAGAACGAACTGGGCATGGCCATTATCTTCATCACCCACGACTTGGGCGTGATCGCGCAGATGGTCGATTTTGTAGTGGTGATGTATCTGGGCAAGATCGTGGAATCGGCTGAAGTCGTGAAAATCTTCCAATCGCCCAAGCACCCCTATACCCAAGCTCTACTGCGCTCGATTCCCCGGTTGGGCATGAAATCAGCCGAGGGTAACATAGGCGATCTGGCTGCCATTCCAGGCTCGGTGCCGGACCCATATTCCGTGCCCAAGGGTTGTCCGTTTCATCCCCGTTGCCACTTCGCTGTACGCGGACATTGCGATGAAATGGAACCTGACCTAATTGAAGTTGAGCCCGATCATAAAGTCAGTTGCCTTCTCTATCAAGGATAACCTTTCGGTACGGATTGTGCAGCACGCTACCCACTCTCCGATCCGCCCGATCGGTACTTCACCCTTGACGCTGCGGCCCCCAGGCGCAGCGTTGTGTTTGTGGTGGAACTCTGATTGATAGACCTCAGATTTGATCGTCTAGCCGGATCTACAGTCCATTGTAGTATTTCAGAAGGGGAAAAAATGGCAATTGGCGATATCTTCCCGGAAGAATGGACGACAGGCGTTGGCGCATCGACCGGGCTGACGATCAAGCAGCCTACCTCAGCGGCGGCCAACAGCTATCCACTCCACTACTTCATTCTGACCATCACGCCGGACAACCGCTATCTGATTTTTCACAGCGAACGCTCGGATTGGGTACAGCTCTACCGACTCGACCTGACCAGCGGCGAGATCGGCCAGCTCACCGATTGACACACGTGTGACGCTGGGTGGGCCATCTGGTGCGAGCCGCGGCTGCGAGGCATCTGCAACCACCTCAGCTCGCTCAACGTCGTTCGTCGCGAGGTCACCTACTTCACGGATGATGAACGCTTCAACTATTACCTAAACCGAGTTGAGCCGTACCTGGACCAAGAAGTCTCCGATCACCCGTTCCTGAGCCAGCACCAGGTGCGCCCCGGTGAGGATGCCGGCGAGCGAGAGCTGCGCCGGGCGACCGCGGCCTACTACGGGATGGTTGAGACCATTGATGACTACTACGGCCGGGTACTGGATCGGCTACGCCAGGTCGGCCAAAATCTGGATGACTGGATCATCATCTACACGTCAGATCATGGTGAGATGTTGGGCCAACACGGTATTTGGGAGAAACAGAAGTTCTACGAAGCAAGCGCCCGTGTGCCGTTGATCATCCGCTGGCCAAGGGGCTTTGGAGAAGGTAAGCAGCTCGAAGAAAACGTCAATCTTTGCGATCTCTTTGCCACGATATGCGATCTCTGCGACATTTCGACGCCGGATGGCCTTGACAGCCGCAGCCTTGGACCCCTGCTGCGGGGTGCCAGCTCGGATTGGGACAACGAGACTGTTTCCCAGTTTGGCCGCACCAACCTGATGATCAAGCGCGATGCGCTCAAGTATCAGTACTACGGGTCGGAAATGCCCGAGGTTCTATTCGACCTAGAGCGGGATCCTGACGAACTGGTCAACTTCATCGATGACCCGACCTATGCATCGGCACTGTCCGACCTGCGCAGGCGACGCGCCGAGCTGGGCCACGGACCGGATGCGGTGAGCGACTACGTCAATGCCGGGTATGCGCGGCGGACACACAACCAGTCCCATGAGTAATCAGACCGGCAAGAACAACGACCAGGATACCTTCTCGCTGTTGCCGCGATACTTCGCCTGCTATGGAGTATTGGCAGTCTTCGTGGCGATCATGACCTGGCTGATGCTGCAATTACGCATCGTGATTGTGGAGGTTGGTCTTGCACTGGGCCTGACTTCCTGGGCCATGACGGTCCTGGACCAATTCGGAGTCATCATACTGGGCGTAATTTGGCTGATTTCATTCTTGGTGATTGAAACCTATCTTCGCCACGGTGTGCCAACCAATACGCTGTGGCCTCGTGCAGGCAAAATACTGACCGTGGAATTTGTACTGATCTTCCTGGTGTTCGCTGCGCTTCAGATATTGTTATAGAGAGAGATAGATCAGGGATCCCTAGCTGCCGGGCGGCTGAAAGCGAAAGCCGGAGATCCGTTTCGGCATACCCTCGCATGCCAGTGCAGCGACATAGCCTTCATCCGGCTCAAACGCATGCAAAGACCAGCGCTTTGCCGGATCGGGAACCCCATTTAGCCAGAGCAGTTGCGCCGGTTCATGATCATCCATTGAGACTTGAAAACTGTCGAGCGGAAAGGTAAGCCCCTCACCGATTGCTTTGATGAAAGCCTCTTTGCGCGTCCAGCAGTCGAGAAAAGCGCGTTCGCACCGCCCTTCCTCAAGCGCCATCAACTCAGCGTACTCCTCGGAAGAGAAGTACCCTTTGGCAATCGCCTCAGCATCCGCTACCGGACGGAGCTGCTCAACATCGACGCCCACTTGCCGTGCCAGAGTGACTGCAATGAGGGCCAGTTCGCCTGAGTGAGTCACATTGAATTGAAGCCCGTTCGTCATCATGTTGCCGGCCAGGAACGGCTTGCCATATCGACCCACCTGAAAAATCAAGCTGTGAGGATGCTCATCCAGGTACTGCCCGACGATAAGCCTTAGCGCCGCCCGTGCAACAACAAATCGTCGACGATGGCGGGCAAAGCGGAACTTTTGGGCTCGTGCTTGTTCGTCCAGGCGTAACAGCTGATGCAATTGATCAACCTGATTGTCAGGCAGATCCAATGCGACAGACCAGACCTGTACACTCTCTCGCGGCAATATGAGAATGGAAGGCGCAGAAGGCCACGGTCTCGAATCCAGTTCAGAATCGAGCCGGCCGGTCCCTGAGGTCTCATTCATAGCACTCGATTATAGTGCTAGACACGGGGCATTGCAACGGACTGAGCGGAGTTTCGCCGATTTGTGCCGATGGAACGCCTCTTTTTCGGCACTACCCCGATCACCCCATTATCGGTTATGATCGAGGAAGCCTCAATCTAAGAACTAGAGAGCGAGATAAAATGTGAAGCCTGAGAGTGCCCCAGAAATCATCTCTTTGATGACAGATTGGATCCCACCGAACGCCAACCTAGAGAGAATTTATGACAAACGTAGAAACGCTTGCATATGAAGTGACGGTCGTTCGCGGCCTAGAGCCGATCGCCTATCAAGAGCTCAGGCAGAAACTGGGTAAACACCTGAGATTGGTACGCCCCGCCGAAGATGAAGTCAGTTCAGGCGCTCTGCAATTCGCCTTTCGGGGCAATCCGACCCGCCTATTGCAGCTCAACACCATTTCTAACGCCTTTGCCCTCTGCGCCTATGACATTCCTCGACCTAAGGCGCTCTGCGACCAGCAGAATTTCACGAATTTGGTGGAGCGGATCCAATCGATCATGAGTCTTTATCCCACGGCGCTCGTTCCGAAATTTTGGCATCAGCGCAGCCGGAGCCGACTCATCCGTGATGCAGCGCCTCGCCCAGATGTTGCGCAAAGAGCTAGGCATTCCATTCGTCGAAGACGAGATCGATCTGTTGTTGCGAATTCGTCCGTCCCGCCTCAAGGAGAGCGGGTGGGAGGTGCTGATTCGCATGTCGCCGCGACCGCTATCGGTCCGGGCATGGCGAGTGGCCGATATGCCCGGCGCGCTACTGGCGCCGGTCGCCAACTGCATGGTGCGCATGACACGGCCAAGACCCTCCGACAGCTTCCTCAATATCGCCTGCGGCTCGGGTACATTACTGATCGAGCGACTGATCGACGGACCGGCCAGGCGCACCATCGGCTGTGATATCAACGAGGAAGCGCTTGCCTGTGCGCGCAAGAACCTGACAGCTGCCCAGTTGCAGCACTTCGTCGAACTGCATGACTGGGATGCTCGCAGACTCAATCTGTCCGACAGCAGCATAGATGCCATCTGTGCGGATCTGCCCTATGGCATCACGGTGGGTTCCCACGATGACAATATGACGCTCTACCCGGCATTGCTGGAAGAGGCCGCACGCGTAGCCAAACCGGGCGCAGTCCTGGCTCTTGTCACCCAGGAGGCGACCCTCCTGGGCGATGTCGTGCGCAAGTCCGACGCATGGCGTCAATTGGATGAGTTGAAGATCTCATTGCGGGGGATGCACCCCCGCATCTTTTTGCTGCAACGGAATCAATAAGGACGAAACATCCAATCCAGGCTCACGATCCACAGAAAGGAGCGAACCATGCGCAAAGGCGACACCTGGAACGAGTCGACCACCTACAAGGATCCATTGACGCTGCGCAATGTACGCAAGATCACCCAGACCGGTCTCTACAACCAGACGCCGACCTACCACACCAATACGGCGTTTTCGGCCGACGGCGACTTCGCCATCTTTGCATCGGCTCGCAATGGCGGCAGCGCGCTCTTTCGCTGCCACCTGTCTTCGGGCGACATCACACAGTTGACGGATCTGATTCCAGGCGTGGGTACACGGGACGAGCTACACAAGGGAGCCGGCACTTGCACCGGCAACGGCATGGGCGTCACCATGCTTTCCTGTATCGCGCCCAAGAGTGGCTGGGTCGTCTATGTGGTCGGCCGCTCCTTCAAGGCAGTGAACATGGAGACTCTCAAGGAACGCATACTGATCGAGGACATCGGCGTCGACTGGATCGCAGGCCAGCCCAGCGTCGATCCCGATGAGACGCATGCCCTGCTTCCGGTCATGTCGGCCCACCCGGAGATCGCAGCAGGCAAGCGGCCCACCGAGGGCTACATGGCCCAGTTCGCAGAAGTTGGCCCCAAGCTGCGCCTGCTACAGGTGCCGCTGATCGGCGGCGAAGTAACAACAGCCTATGCCGAAGACGGCATCGGCTGCGCCCACTGTCCTCATAATCCTCAGGACGGCGATCTGATCCTGATGGATCGAGACTTTCCGCCGCGACTGTGGGGCGGCAGCGACGGCAAGACCAATCGCATCTGGTCATACAGGCTTTCGACACAGGAACTGACCGAGTTGCCGCCTGTGGATGCCGCCCGATTTCAAGTCCATTGCGCCTGGACCTGGGACGGCGCCGGTGTGCTCTACCATGGCCGCAGTGCGGAGAGTGGCTACTTCATCGGCGTCACCAGCCCGCAAGGGGAGACCATCCGCGAGTATCTCTTCCGCGATGCAAGCGCCTACGGACACGTCTCAGCCATGGCCGGACGACCAGCCATCATCCTCGACGGCAACCTGAGCACCGATCAACTGCTCTGGCTCTACTACGACAAGCAAGAGCCGAGAGTGGAAGTGATTGCCAGGCATGGGACCGACTGGGGCGCTCTGCCATGGCAGTATTCCCATCCGCACCCACTCTCCGACCCGACAGGCCGCTGGATCACGTTCAATGCCGCACAGCGGGGACGGAGCGACGTTTACGTGGTGGAAGTCTGATCGTTCTTTTTTGGCCACAGATAGACACAGATAGCGTTCAGATATCCATCGGAGTCCTAGCACTATCTGTGTCCCATCCTGTTTTCATCTGTGTCGATCTGTGACCCTACTGCAAAAAGCTTTTTCTTGACACGAATGGTCACGAATTGTGTCGTCGCCCCAGAGAGAAGATTCGCGATAATTCGTGTAAATTCGTGTCAAGATCCCTTTTTGCAGTGGACTCATCTGTGGCAAGTTCTTTAAGGAGCAATTCTTATGGCAATTGGCGATATCAGCCCGGCGGAATGGTCGACCCGTGTTGACAGCTCGACCGGGCGACCGATCAAGCAACTTACCTCGGCGGCGGCCAACAGCTATCCGCTCTATTACTTCATTCCGACTATCACACCGGACAACCGATATCTGATATTTCACAGCGAACGGTCGGGCTGGGTCCAGCTCTACCGGCTCGATCTCGCGAGCGGCGAGATTGGCCAACTGACTGATGGGCGCACCCGCGATGCGGGTTGGGCAATCTGGTGCGAACCGAGGTTGCGCGGCATCTACAACCATCTCAGCGCACTCAACGGTGTGCTGCGCGAGATCTACTACTTCCAGGATGAGGAAATCCGCTCGACCCAGATCGACACGTTCGAAAATCGGCGGGTCGCGACGATTCCTGGGCGCGTCTCCATCGGACAGACAGGTTTTTCGCCGGACGGAAAGTTGTTCGCCTTTATCCACGCAGACCGCGAGCTGTTTGCCCAAGCCATTGCAGACCGTGAATCGACGCTCAACATGGGCCAGCCCTTCAGTCACGCGGAATGGCGAAACAATGTTCCGTGCACCATCGGCCTCATCGATACTGAAACCGGAGCGTACCGAGATGTCATCCAGCTTGATTACCATGTCCACCATGTCTTTTTCCTGGACGACGAACGGCTGATCGTCAACCACGTGCGCAATCGCAACGGCATGTGGACCGTGCAGATCGATGGCAGCGACGTGCGACAGCTCTCCGGCCATCCGGACCACGGAGACATCTGTCACCAGATCGCGACCGAGCGTGGCATCTGCTACGAATCCAACGTACGGGAAAAGGGCGAACACCGGGTCTTCTTTGGTCGCTACGATGTGCAAACGGGCCGCTATGAAGATGTGCAGATCCCAGGAGTCGGCTACGTTCATACCGGCAATGACCCGGCAGGGAACTTCCTCTTCGTCGAGAATCAGGAGACCGGTGATCCCAACGGCAGGCACGAGATACTGTCCGTCCACTTCCCGCGTGACCCCGGCCGGTTTGAACTGCGGCTCTTGCGCTCGCTGGAACCGATCGTCCGCGGACAGCGCTACCACGCACACCCGTTGCTGGGACCTGATCGCAGCACACTCTATTTCACCGAGGTCATCGACGGCTATTCACAAGTCCAGGCGCTGGATGTTAGCGATCTGGTTGACCTGAATGAATATTGGGATTGAGCAGAAGAGAGTTTCAAGAGGTCGATCCGAGGAGACCGAACCATGTTGAGCCAATACAACCCGATCGTCTTGGAGCGCGTGCTCAGTGAAGCCGATCCTGCGCCCCATTTCCCGCCGATCGAAGACCGGTCGGCCTGGCAGAGTGTCGCAGATGATCTCGGCCAGGACGCCGTTGCGGAGTTCATCGACAAAGCGGAGGAGGCCGCAGACGCACCGATTCCCCCGCTGCCGGCCACGCTCTATCTGGAAGTGAAACGCACAGGCCAGCGCGAGGGATATCAGCAACCGATGGCCCTTCGCCGCGCCATGCTGACCGATCTCTGCATCGGCGAATCTCTGGAAAACCAGGGGCGTTTTCTTGATGCGATTCTCGATGTTGCCTGGGCCATCTGCGAGGAGAGCAGTTGGGCCTATCCAGCCCACCAGTTCGAGCTGACCGATATCCACAGGCCGTACATCGATCTGGGCGCCGCCATGACGGCCCTGGACCTGGCCGAGTTGGATGCGTTGGTCGGCAAAGCGCTGGATCCGGCGCTGCGTAGGCGTATCTATGACGAGTTGGACCGTCGTGTCTTCACGCCCTATCTGGAACGCCACGACCACTGGTGGCTCTATCAGGATGCGGGCCGGGCGGCCAACTGGTGCGCCGTCTGCAACGGTGGCGTGGCCGGGGCGGCCATCCTGATCGAGAAAGACGCAGCGCGCCTGGCCGACATCCTGGCGAGGGCCGCGCACTCGTTGGATACCTACCTCGACAGCTTCGATGCGGACGGCGGCTGTAGCGAAGGGCCAGGCTACTGGGAATACGGGTTCGGCTACTACACCACGCTGGCCGATCTGGTTGCCTGGCGAACCGATGGCGCAGTCGATTTCCTGGCGGGTGATCGCATGCGCCAGATCGCCTCCTATCCGCTGCGCACACTGCTCAGCGGTGAAATCTGCGTCAACTTCTCCGACTGCGACGCCAACGTGCGCTATTCACGCTCTCAGTTGGCCTATCTCGCAAGGCGACTCGATATTCCCGCCCTGTCCGGCCTGGCCCTGCAGCAGCCGCCATTCGAGCGACGGTCGAATCTGGCCCACGCGCTGCGCGAGTTGTTCTGGACCGTTCCACCCGGCAGCGAGCCCGGCGTCAAGCTGGCGCGCCACGACTGGTTCTCCGGCATGATGTGGATGGTGGCACGCTACGATCCGGACGATGCGGATGCCCTGGTGTTGGCGGCCAAAGGCGGCAACAACCAGGAGATGCACAACCAGAACGACGTGGGCAACTTCATCGTCCATATCAACGGCGAGTCGATCATTCCCGACATCGGACGAGGTCGCTATACGAAGCAATACTTTGGGCCGGAACGCTACGACCATCTGGTCAACTCGTCGCTGGGCCACTCCGTGCCGGTTCCCAACGGTCAACTGCAGGAGCATGGCGCTGAATTCGCCTCACAGCTTGTCGACCATCGAGCCACAGACAATGAAGACACGCTCGAACTGGAGATGAAAGACGCCTACCCCGCAGAGAGCGGCCTCACCTCGCTGCGACGGCGAGTCACGCTGCACCGGGAAGCGCCTCGCGGGTGGGTGGAACTCGTGGATAGCGCGTCCTTTGCCCAGGGTCCCGCCCCCTTCGAAAACGCCATCACCACGTTCAGCCATGTGGATCTTGGCGAGGGCGGCGTGATCATCCGGGGCGACCGCAGCGAAGTGCGGATCACCTACGATGAGGCGACCGTGGAAGCGCGGCTTGAAGTCTTCGATGATGTCGACCTGGCGCTCTACCCTACCACGGTAAACCGGGTCGTTTTCTCATGGATCGATCCGGCGGTCTCCGGTCAGATCCGGCTCGAGATCGTGCCGGTCGAGCGGACGTAGAATTCCAATTGGCAACCCGTCTGACCTGGCACAGCAATGCGTCAGCTCGTGCTTGAAGAGTCAGCCAGTCCGTACCCCGAAAGTCACAGAGATCGAGACAATCCAGATCGCGGGAAAACACATATCTAGGAGAAGTTCTATGCTCGCTGAACGATATGCCGATCACCTTGCCGACACGCTTATCGCGTACGGCGACTGGCGCCCCCACCCAACCATCGAGGATCGAGCCGCCTGGGAGGGCCTGCTGCCGGCTCTACGCGCCGGCCATCTTGAACGCGGCGAGTCGCTGCTTGGCTACGACTGGCCGTCGCTGCCGGCGACACTCTTCTTGCAGTACACACGCATCGGAAATCGCACCAACTACGAAAGACACTCTTTCGAACGCCGCTCGGCGCTGGCAGCGCTGACCCTGGCTGAGTGCACTGAAGGCAAGGGGCGCTTCCTGGATGATATCGTCAACGGCATCTGGGCCATCTGCGAAGAATCATATTGGGGCGTTCCCGCACACATCTGGTTCCAGTCGGCAGACAATACGCTGCCCGACACGAGCGAACCGACCGTCGACCTCTTCGCAGCCGAGACCGGTAGCCTGCTCTCATGGGTCAGCTATCTGCTCGGCGAGCGTCTTGACACCGTCTCGACCCTGGTACGGCCGCGCATCCACCGCGAAGTCGAGCGCCGCATCATCGAGGTCTGTCTGACACGCGAGGACTTCGTCTGGATGGGCTTCATCGACCGCGGAAAACCGGTCAACAACTGGAATCCCTGGGTCAGTTCCAATTGGTTGATCGCCGTGTTGCTCCAGGAGTCGGATCCGGAGCGCCGCCTGGCCTCGGTCTCGAAAATCCTATATACGCTGGATCACTTCATCCGGCCCTACCCGCGTGACGGCGGCTGCGATGAGGGTCCAAGCTACTGGGGCCGCGCGGGTGCGTCACTCTTCGACTGTCTCGAGATTCTGCACAGCGCGACCGGTGGCGCCATCGATCTATATGACGAGCCGCTGATCCGCAAGATCGGCCAGTTCATCTACCGGGTCCAAATCGACGGAAACTATTATGTCAACTTTGCCGATGCCTCGGCCATGGTCGATCCCGATGCACTGTTGGTCTATCGGTACGCTCAACGCATCGGCGATAACGATATGATGGCCTTCGGGCATTGGCTGCTCGATGATCAGAAACTCGATGAGACCGGCATCATCTATGGCACAGGCCGAGTCGTCGCGCCCAGCCTGGGGCGCGTGCTGCCGGCCCTCTTCACCATGCCCGAAGCGCTCAGCACGGAGAGCTACAAGCCGCTGCCGCGCGATGTCTGGCTGGACGAAGTCCAGGTCTTTGCAGCACGCGATCACGGTGGCTCGCCGGAAGGATTCTATGTGGCGGCCAAGGGCGGCCACAATGAAGAGAGCCACAACCACAATGACATCGGCAACTTCATTGTCTACAAAGATGGCCTGCCTCTGCTGGTCGACGCCGGCGTTGAGTCCTACACATCCAAGACCTTCAGCGACCGCCGCTACGAGATCTGGACCATGCAGTCCGGCTACCACAATCTGCTGCCGACCATCGACGGTCTGATGCAGGATCCCGGCCGGCAGCATGCGGCCAGGGACGCGACCTACGAGATGAACGACGCCTCGGCCAGCCTGACGCTTGACATCATCGATGCCTATCCAGCGTCGTCCACCATCCAGCGCTGGCAGCGCACGATCACCCTGAATCGCGGCCAGGATGTCGTCATCACCGACGCCTACGCCCTGTCAGAGGCGCCAGGGGAGATCGTTCTGAGCCTGATCACACCCTGCGGCGTGGACCTTAGCCGGCCGGGCAAGATCGTCCTCAGCGAGGCTGAGTTCAACGGCGGCTACCGCACCAGCAGCGGCAGCGTAACCTACGACGCCGACATCTTCACGGCCTCGTCCGAGTTCATCTCCATCACCGACGAACGCATGAGCGGGATCTGGGGTGAGTCGTTGGTCCGGGTTGTGCTGACGGCGGCCGCGCCACCAGCCCACGGCGAATGGAATTTCCGCGTACTCTAGAATCCAACAACGGGTAGGGGCAGGCCTTGCGCCTGCCCGCTCTTGACGGGTTACCAGCTGGGCAGGCGCAAGGCCTGCCCCTACAATCATCCCGAATCAATTCATCAAAGCGAGGCATTTCGTGAACAACAACGTACAACACCCGAAGGTCGTGGTCATCGGTGCAGGCAGCCTCTTTTTCGGGCGGCAAGCAGTCTGGCAGATGGTCCATTCGCCCATCCTCAACCAGGGCACGCTGGCCCTGGTCGATACCGATGCCGAACGACTCGACGCCATGTCGACGCTGGCCGAGAAGGTCATCGCCCACAACGATGTGCCGCTGAAGCTGGAGACGGCCGGCGATTGGAAGGACGTGCTGCCCGGCGCAGACTTTGTGGTGCTCAGCTTTGCCGAGGATACAGTCCGCTATCGCGGCATCGACTGCATCCTCTCCGAGAAGTACGGCATCCGCATGTGCTCGGGCGACACTATCGGACCCGGCGGCATCTTCCGCGCCATGCGCGAGTTCCCGGTCATCCTCGAGGCGGTCAAGGATATCGAGCGGCTCTGCCCCGATGCCTGGACCATCAACTACATCAATCCATCGACAGTCCACGGCATCGGCCTGATGCGGTATGCCCCCAGCTCAAGAGCTTTGCCCTCTGCGACAGCCTGCACATGCCCTGGGTCAAGATGCGCAACGCCGAACGAGCGGGCATCATCAAGAGCAAGGAGGAGTACACGCCTGAGATTGACGCCGACTTCGACATGCGCATCGCCGGCGTCAATCACTTCACCTTCATGCTCAAGGCCGAATACCAGGGCCAGGATGTCATGCCGGCCATCGCCGAATCGATCCGCCAGGTTGCTGCCACTGAGGCCGACGGCGGCGACACTGGGGCCAAAGCGCTGCTCAACAACACCATCGGCCATCTGCTTTATGAGGCGTTCGGCGCGGTACCGGTCTGTGTGGCCCATACCAAGGAATACCTTCCCTACTTTCAAGGCATTACCAAGGGGATTGCCGGCATCGAAGAGCCGGTGCCTGCGCTGTCGATTTGGGAGACCGAGGATCGTTACGAACGGCATGAGGCCATGTGGAATCAGGTCGAGGCCTTCAACACCGGCGCCATTCCCATCGCCGACTACTCGACCATACTGGGTCCGGACCACGCCACCGACATCATCGAGAATATGGTCGGCAACTTGGGCAAGCCCTTCTACGTCAACACGACCAACCGCGGTGCGGTCACCAACATGGCCGACGACGCCTTCCTGGAGTTGCTCTGCGACATCGACATGAACGGTCCTGTCCCCCGTCCCGTGGGCGAAATGCCCCGAGGCCTACGCGGCATGCAAGAGGTCGTCCTCGACACCCACGAACTGACGGCCGAAGCCGTGGCCAGATGCGATCTTGCCCTGCTGCGCCGTGCCATGCTCACCGATCCGCTGGTCAATTCCATCGCCGTGGCTGACAAGCTGATCGCAGAGTTGCTGGACGCCGAGCGTGACATGATTCCGGATTGTTGGTACTAAACCAGCGCTCAAGAAAAAAGCCGCACCTTGAAGGTGCGGCTTTTTTCTTGTTGTATGACTGATCGACAGGCCTACTGACCGTCAGTGACCCACCATTCGTTGAGGTTGCGTTGCAAGTTGTTGGTACCGATCATATGGCGTGCGTTCTGGACACGATCATTGATCGCGGTCAGACGCAATGGCCAGTAGAGCGGAACCATGGGCATCTCTTGCATGAACTGGACCTGAAACTCGTCATAGATGGCCTTACGCGCTTCGGGATCAGCCGTGTTCGCGCCCTCTTCCAACAGCCCGTCAAGGATCTCACTGCTGAACTTGCCGAAGTTGTATTGGCCGTCAGTCTGGAACTGTGAACGTACGTCCGGGTCCAGAATATCAGCCCAACCAACCAGACCCAAGTCAAACTCACCAGCCTGGAACCGAGAGATCATGGTCGGGAAGTCCATCTTCTCGATGCTGACCTTCATGCCGATTTCAGCCAAGTTGGCCTGAATGATGTCGGCAGACAATTCGCGCACGATGTTGCCGATGGGCACAAGCAAGGTAACTTCAGTGTTGGGATCCCAGCCGGCTTCGGCCAACAACTCACGGGCCTTGTCGGGATCGTAGGCGAATGCACCCTCGATTTCCGGGTTGTAATAGTAGGTGACCGGAATGATCGGACTTTGAGCGACGATGCCCTGGCCCTTGAGCAGTTTGTCTACGATCAACTGGCGATTGATGCCGTAGGCCAATGCCTGGCGCACGTTCTTGTCCGACCAGGGCAGGCCCAGTGTCTCGTCGCCGTTGATGATCATGTACTGGTAGCCGTTGTCCTGGTAGCTGTAGGCGTCCACATTCTCCAGTTCCTGGACGCGGTCCCAGTCGTCCAACGGAACATCGCCGATGCCGCCCGAGGCGACCATGTCCAACTCGCCCTTTTCCAACTGGGCAACCATGGTGGCCGGATTGATGATCTTGACGATCAGTTTGTCCAGATGGGGCGCGCCCAGATAGTAGTCCTCGTTGGCCTCATACTCGATGAACTGATCGGTCTCGTAGCGCACGAACTTGAACGGGCCGGCGCCGACGGTCGGGTTCATCCAGAAATCGGCCTGGGCGAAGTCCTCGGGGGCGATATCCTGCAAGATATGCTTGGGCACGATATAGATGGCGGTGCCCATCTGCTCCAAGAAGGAGAGCGGATCGACGGCATTGGCCGTGGTGAACTTGATGGTGTGCTCGTCGATGACCTCGACGCCCTCGACGGTCTCAACGCCTTCGGGGCGCTTGGATCCGTCCAGACCGGCCAGCATGGAGATGTTGGCGCCGCGGTTGACTTCGATCTGCGGATGGCTGATGGCCCAGATGGTGAATTCGACATCTTCGGCCGTTACCGGCGTGCCGTCGTGCCAGACCGCGTCCGGGTTCAGGTGGAAGGTGAACTCGGTGTTGTCCTCGCTGATCTCCCAACTGTCGGCCAGACGCGGTGCGAATTCAACATTTTCGGTAAAACGCACCAGAGTCGGGAAGATGATGTTGACGTTGAAGAATCCGTAGCTGGAATCCGTGTTCAACGCGTTGAAGTTGTTGGGCGGACTCCACATGGCGATGGTGACCTGGCCGCCTTCGACTACTTCTTCTCCGGTATCGCCCGCGTCGGCGGCGTCTTCTTCCGGTTCGGGCGTTGCCATCGCCGGAGCGACGACAGCGTCAGAACGTGTGGCCGTGGGCAAGGCTGATGGTGCGGCTCCCTGGCCGCCACAGGCGGCCAAGGCAACGACCATCAGTGCAAGCACCATGATCACGCTGATAATGCGGATAGAACGTTTCCGATTCATGTTTTCTCCTTTGAAGTTGGAACCTGAGAACTTGAAAAATACTATCAATTGCGCAACTGCGGGTCGAGTGCGTCGCGCAAGCCATCGCCGATGAAATTAATTGACAGCACCGAGATCAGAATCATCATTCCCGCCGGCACCCAGAGCCACGGTTTGGTCTCCAGAATAGTCAACGATTGGGCTTCATTGAGCATCTGCCCCCAACTGGCAGTCGGCGGTTGCACGCCCAAACCCAGGAAACTGAGCGCCGACTCGGCCAGGATGGCGGTGGCCACGCCAAAGGTTGCAGCAACCAACATGGGTCCCATGGCGTTGGGCAGAATATGTTGGGTGATGATACGGCGGTTGCTGACCCCAATGGTCGTGGCCGCCAGCACGAAATCGTTGGCTCGAAGACGCATGAACTCACCGCGCACAATTCGCGCGACCTGCGGCCAGCCCAGAAAACCGAGCACCAGCATGATATTCTCCAACCCGGGCCCCAATAGGCTGACCAACACCAGGATCAGCATCAGGTAGGGGAAGGAGAGGAGAATGTCGATCAGTCGTGAGATCACGGCGTCTACCCAGCCGCCGTAGTAGCCGGCCAATGCGCCCAGAAGTGTGCCGATGAGCATGTAGATGCAGACCGCCACCACGCCGACCGACAACGAAACCCGGCCGCCGTAGATCAGCCGGCTCAACACGTCGCGCCCGATGCGATCCGTGCCCAACGGATGAGCCAGCGTCGGTCCTTCATCAAAGACCGTGGCATCGATGTAGTAGGGATCATAGGGCGCAATCAACGGTGCGAAGACGGCTATCAACACAATGACCAAGAGCACAACAGATGAGATCACGGCCATCCGATGGCGCAGAAATTGCCGCCAGATCATGCGCCGAAGCGTAATTGGCTCGTGGTTAAGGCTCACCCCAGGCACGATCTTGACCGCCGCATCCGCCGCCTGCACTCCCGTCGCGTGCATTGCCGTGGAGGTCTGTTTCACGCTCATGACGCTCTCCCCGAAGTGCGAATCCGCGGGTCAGCCACGCCGTACATGACGTCAGCGGCCAAATTGCCAAAGATGACCATTACGGCGATCAGCAGATTGAGCCCCATGATGGTCGGATAGTCACGTTGGTTGATGGCCTCTACGGTCAGCCGCCCCATGCCCGGCCAGTTGAAGATCTGCTCGGTGATGATGGCGCCGCCCAGCAGAAATGGGAACTGAAGTCCGGCCAAGGTGATCAGAGGGATGAGCGAGTTGCGCAGCGCATGTCCGACCATGACTGCCCTGGATTTCATGCCCTTCGAACGCGCCGTGCGCACATAGTCCTGATGAATCACCTCCAACATGCTGGAGCGAGTGTAGCGCATGACAACGCCGGTGTTTTGCAGACTGAGCACAATCATCGGCAACATTAGATGATGTAGCCGATCTCGCAGCGAGAAATCAGCGCCGATGGTCTGCATGCCGCCGGTCGGAAAGAGATCCAGTTTGAGGGCGAAGATGTAGATGACCAGCAGTCCGAAGAAGAACGACGGAATCGAGACCCCCAAAAAGGCGAAGATCGTGGCGGCGTAATCCAGTTTCGAGTATTGGCGCACCGCCGATAGAATGCCGATGGGTACGCCGATCAGATAGGAGAGAAAGAGCGCTGAGAATGCCAACGTCAGCGTTGGTCCCAAGCGGTCGCCGATACGCTCGGTGACCGGTTGGCGATTGGTGAAGGAATAGCCAAGATTGCCCCGCGCCAGTTCCCCCAGCCACTTGACATATTGGACTATGATCGGTTCATCCAGGCCAAGGGCTTCCCGCTTCAGTGCGATATCCTGTTCACTCAATCCCGGACTGATCAACATATCCACGGCATCGCCGGGCGCTAGCGACATCATGAAAAATGCCACAATCGTCACGCCGAACAGCACTGGGATCGAGATCAACAGGCGTTGAATAATATACTTCGCCATAACGTTACGCGTCCGCCAGATTCATGAGAAGACTTGCCACCGATTTCTCGCAGAGCTTCATACCCTCAAGGGTGGCATATTCATCCGGGCTATGAGGCCGTCCGCCGTGACCCAAGCCGCCCATGACCACCGGGATTCCCAGTCGCTCCGTGAACAGGTAGAAGGGAGCCGAACCACCCAAATGGGGCCAGATTTCCGGCTCGAAGCCCAGATCACGGTACGTCTTGGCCATGGCCTGGCTGGCCGGATTGCCTGCCAACCCGGTCTTGGCCGGTGGATACTGGTTGCCGTATGGCTCGATGCGAATCTTGTCGCCGAACCCATGCTTGTCCAGATGATCTTGGACCAATTGCAACATTCGCTCGGGCCGCATGTTGGGGACCATGCGAATGTCAATCTTGGCACGCGCTTCGTAGGGCACCAACGTTTTGCTGCCCTCGGCCGTGTGGCCGGAGATCATGCCGTCGATGTTGAGCGTCGGCTGATAGAGATACTTGCGCAGCAGATCCACGCCGGCCAGATCGTACTTGAAACGCCGAATGTCGTTCTCGTCCAATTCTGTCTCAGGCGTGAATGTATCCATGAGTTGAACAAGGAGTTCTTCATCCTCAGCGCTGGGCGGCAGGATGTCATCGTAGAAGTTGTCGAGCAGAATGTGCTTCTGGTCCGGCGTGGTCATGCCGGCTAGGGCCTGTACCAGCACCCAGGCCGGGTTGTCGAACCAGACGGCATTGGAGCCATGGATGCTGCGCGTGGTGGGACCACCCCAATCACCGCCCTGGGCGATCAACTCCATGAAGAGGATGCCTTTGACACCCAGATACATGACCGGCTTGCCGTTTTGATCCTGGGCATAGAAGGGGAAAAAGGCGAAGTCGGCTTCAAGCCGATCCTTGTACTCGTCGACAAAGCCCGGCAGGCTTGGGCTGCCCAACTCCTCTTCGCCCTCGATCATGAACTTGATATTGACTGGATAGGACACGCCTGCGGCACGGAAACTCTCTAGCGCGTTGAAGAAGTGGGCCAGCGGCCCTTTGCTGTTGAAGACGCCCCGATTGACCAGGCTAGGGCCAAAGCCCGGCAGGTCTACGATCTCGCCGCCGAAGGGGTCCTCCACGCTCCAGCTCTCGCCGATGACCGGCTGGACGTCGTACATGCCGTAGAGCAGTAACGTCTTGGGTGCGCCCACGTTGATCTCGCCGAAGACCACAGGGAATAGGGGCGTGGGCACAATCTCGGCCTCACCGCCAGCCTCGCGGATCAGATCAGCGACCATGGCCGCGGTTTCGTCCATGCCAGTCCCGTCACCGCTGATGGAGGGTTGGCGTACCAGTGTGCGTACGCGTTCGATATGTTCGTCAAAATCCTGTTCAATCTGTTGGTGTACTAGGTCAATCGTCATGGGGTGAGTTCCTGTATTCAAGTAAAAAAAGAGCGTTGCCACAGATGGACACAGATAAAAAAAAGGATAGGGCACAGATATTCAATGGGTCAGTGATATGCCATCGAAGCATTCATCATTCCATCTGTGCCCTATCCGTGTCCATCTGCGTTTATCTGTGGCTAAATTTGGTCTACCAACGAGGCCACGGCTTGATTTGCCACACGCGCCACGTCCGCAGCCTGTTCAAACGTCCAGGCGACCCGGTTGAGGCCACGGCGTACATGGGTGATCAACACCTGCTGTTCGTGCCCGTCGGCGTCGCCCAAAGCCAATGCTGGCTCCAGGTCAGGCAACGGCGGGATCGGCACCGCCGGCTCATTGCGGAACTGGCCCTGGCGCGTGTAGTTGATGGGGATCAGCAAACGACCTAACCTTAGGATAGCGTCATTGAAAATACGTACATCGGGGTCTCGCACCGGCCGGTCGGCAAGAAGCTCACCATATTCGTAGAGTTGATCCAATTCAGACTGCAATATTGCCAAGGCATTGTAGGCGTCATGGAAAGCGATGGCATCGCCTGCTCCTTCAGCATACGTATCCAGCGTCGTTAAGAACTCGTGGACCAGCCTGCGAAAGTCAAATGGATGGACCGGATTGTTGGCCGTACGCAACACACTCAAGGTGTAAACACGCAGATCGCGTAGCAGGTTGTCTTTGTCCGCGATCTCCAGCAGGTCATTTTCGGTATGCCAGGCGATGTTGCTGCCGCAGCCACCCACCGGATAGTACCCCTTCTCGACGATCATCTCCTTGGGCATCGACGACAGCAACATAAAGAAGCCGGAGATGCCGATGTTGTTGAAGGAGAAATCACCAGCCTGGTGCGGTCGCTCACCTGTCGCTTCCTTGCCGGTTGCATCACGAATGGCCTCGATGCAGAAATCCTCAGTCTCGGTCATCCAAGATACGTCGTAGTACTCGGTGGCCCAGCGGCAGCCCGGCGAGTCGATATCGACCTGGGCAATGCAGTTGCGGGCCAGATCCAGGCCAAAATTGTCTGCATACCAGGTCGATCCGCCATAGCGGCCGGTTGAGTGACCCGGCCACCAGGCAACGCGTACGCTACGCGCCAGATCCTGCCGATTCGCCTGGAAGATTCGCGCTAGCTCCAGCAGCGTGGCATCGCCCACCGCATTGTCGCCGATGCCTACATCCCACGAGTCGTAGTGCCCATGGACAAGGACAAAACGTTCGGGTTCGACTGTTCCCTGGATGTCTGCCACGACGACCGGGCACGGGAACCAACCCTCTCGCAATTCCGCATGCAGCGTCACCTCGGTGGAGCCCTGGGAAATACGCTCGATCAACGCCTCTCCATCCGGGCGATTGATGGAGATAATGGTGGTCGTCGGCAGACGTTCCTCTGAGTCCAGGTCAGGCGCCCCCCAGATGGTCGTACAGATACCCCAATGGATATCTTCGCCGGGGTTGATGTGGATCTGGCCGATGGCGCCGGCCAACTCGAAACGGCGGACCGCAGCCGGAAAGCCGTACCCTTCGGTTACCACAATCTTGCCACGCACTTCCACGTCATCACCTGAGGCGAAATCGAACAGATTACTGGCGGTACCGGGCCGCCGGCTGGAGACGTAGATCGCCTCACCCGTGATCCCAGCAGACCCTGTCGGTTTTGAAAATGAAGGCGGCTTAGCCCGGAAGGCCTTGTCATCGTACTCAAGTTGGGCGGAGACAGGGACGCTGAGAAAAATCTCCGGATCATACACGGTGTGCGGGATGCCGTAGTCCGTCAGTTGCTCGGCGATATAGGCAGCAGCCAGCCGTTCGTCTTCACTGCCTGACTCACGCACCAGGGTGGTGAATCGTTCAATCAGCGCCCATGGCGCCTCAATGGACAGCTCGTCCAGCAGTGCCTGTTCCAATGCCATGTTTGGCTGGGTGAGCGTATTCATAGGTCGAACTTCTCCTCAGAGACACTGATTGGGTTGCGATGGTGATACCCGGCTAGGCTCGATAGCCGAGACTTTGGGAGATGCGCGCTGCGCCCTCCAAGACCAATTCGACGGTGCGCTCAATTGTCGCGTCATCGTAGCGACGAGACGGTCCAGCCACAGAGATAGCGGCGACGACACGGCCCTGATGATCGCGGATCGGTGCAGCAATGGAATGGGCTCCTTCGTCCAGATCGCCGACAGCGACTACGTAGCCTTGCTGCTGGATTTCCGCTAGAGACTCCAACATCATATCGGGTTCGACGATTGTGCGGGATGTGGCCGGCGTCAGTTGCACGCGGCCAAGCAACTGATTTCGAACGTCCTCCGGCATATGGGCCAACAACACCCTGGGCACGCCTCCTGCATAGATGGGCAGTCGACGGCCCACGCTGGCAGAGAGCCGCACCGATTGGGATGACTCCCGGGTATCCACGCAAAGCACCTCATCACCGTCGACGATTCCCAGAAAGATCGTCTCCGACGTCTCCAGAGCCAGCCAGTCCATTACGGCGGGGCTGACATTGAGCAGACGCATAGATTGCCTCACCCGAAAACCGAAATCCAGAAAGCGCACACCCAGCCGATAGGCTCCGCTGTCGTCACGCTCCACATAGCTGTGGCTTTCCAGTGTGTACAGAATGCGGAACACTTTGTTTTTGCTGAATCCACTCTCCAATGTCAACTGAGCAAGCGTCATGGATTGGTTGCTATCCAGCAATATTTCTAGAACTTGTATGGCGTTATCCAGAACGGCGATCGAATAGTTGTTCATCGGTTGCAGTGACGCGTCAGATGTAGGTAACCAGCATCGTTTTACTCAACAAAACATCGTTTTACCAGGCTCCAGTCATTGTAATGACCCTATGGATTTGTGTCAATGTCTGCTCTTTGCATTGTCGATGGTTCTGCGCTGCTTCCGTAGTCGGTCTGGAAAATCCAGAGTCCCCGATTCAGAAAGGATCGCGGAAATTGATGATGTCTGCTACACTATCGCCTATTGCTTGTCACCGATTCCCCGGTGTATGCGCTAGCTTTTGATTCCAACTTGAATTGCCTTCTTGCGTAGACGGAGATGGCCTCAAAGGGGCGGACTCCTGCCTAGCAGAACATCGAGAAGGCAAAAATATGAGTGGACGAAGAGAGGGGAATATCCATGAATGCAGAGAATGATCGACAGGCGTGGTTGAGCGCCATGGAACGCATCGCCCGTCCAGTGTTGGAAGCAGGGGCCGCAGGCGAGCTGAAGCGCCGTCTGCCGGTGAAGGCTGTACCGTCTGGCGTAGATGACCGATCCCGGTTCGCCTGTCTCGAGGCCGTCGGGCGATTGCTCTGCGGCATCGCCCCCTGGCTGGAACTGAGTGCGCTGACCGGAGAGGAAGAGGCGTTGCGCGCTCGAGTTCGCAGGCATGGCAAGGCAGGCCATCGCCAATGGCGTCGACCCGACTTCTGATGATTTCTTCAACTTCACCGACGATTTCCAACCCATCGTGGATGCCGCTCTTTTGGCTCAGGGCATATTACGCGCGCCCACCGTGCTATGGGATGAGCTGGGCGACGACGTGAGGGAGAATCTGTGTGTGGCCATGGCTTCGACGCGCACGCGCAAGCCCGGCTTCAACAACTGGTTGCTCTTTGGCGCAACCATCGAAGCGCTGCTGCACAAAGCGGGCGTCAACTGGGATCCCATGCGCGTTGACTACGCACTGCGTCAGCACATGCAGTGGTATCTGGGCGACGGCATCTACGGTGACGGCCCTGAGTTCCATATGGACTACTACAACAGCTTCGTCATTCAGCCCATGCTCATCGATGTATTGGCTGAAATCAACGGCGAATACCCGGAATGGGCGGCCATGGTCATGCCGGTGATGGCTCGCTCACGGCGCTATGCCGCCATCCAGGAACGAATGATCTCGCCCGAAGGAACCTTCCCGCCGGTTGGCCGCTCGCTGGCGTATCGCTTCGGCGTCTTCCAGACGCTGGGCCAGATGGCCCTGCTGGACCAGCTTCCGGACGGCGTATCGCCGGCACAGGTGCGCTGTGCATTGACAAGCGTCATCAAGCGCATGGCCAACGCAGCGGGCACATTCGACGATAACGGCTGGCTGCGCATCGGATTCTGCGGCGATCAACCCGATATCGGTGAGCGCTACATCTCCATCGGCAGCCTCTACCACTGCGCTTCCGGTCTGCTTCCGCTGGGCCTGCCGCCCGCCTCGCCGTTCTGGGCCGATCCTCCACAGCCCTGGACAGCGCAACGCATCTGGTCGGGGGAGAATATGCCCCGTGATCACCGGCTCGCCGGGTGAAGGTGACAAGGTATCGGGTGAACGGGTGCGGCGGTGATTGAGGGCTCCTTCGACTGGCCGTTTCACCTTGTCATCCCCTGACCCACCCCCAATGGTTGCCAGACTACGGAACCAAGCTTACACAAAGGGTAGAATGGGAAGAGGAGTGGGTGCTCCCGGTACCTTGCCAATGTCGCAAAGTGCAGCCACGCTCCTGTGGCGCTTTCTCCCATCTGCTCCGATCGGTCCATTTCCAGACTCTGCATGACGAAAGGAAACGAATATGACGAATGCCATTTCTCTGCTGCGCGCGCAATACGCCCAAAGCTTCGGCTGGCTTGAAGGCACCATGGATGGTGTTACAGACAAAGTCGCCAACTTCAACCCGCCGGGCGCGCCCATGCCGATTGCAGGCCTAGTTGCCCACATCGTTACCGGCGTCGATTTCTTTGTTTTGCACTTTGCCAGGGGCGATGCACCGCTACTGCTCAGCAGCCACGCCGACAGCTCAGGCGTTAGCGAACCACCGCCGCAGGGCGCCTGGGAAGAATGGGGCAACCGCGTTCAGGTCGACCTGCCGGTTTTCCATGAGTACGCCAAGGCCGTCTTCGCGTCCGTCGATGAATATCTGTCGACATTGAGCGACGATGATCTCAGCAAAGAAGTCGATATGGGGCCGTTCGGTACTCAGACGCTCGAATGGATTTTCAACATCATGATCCTCAACACCTACAGTCACACCGGTGAAATCTCCTGCATAAAGGGCATGCAGGGGCTCAAGGGGTATCCAATGTAGGCGGGCAACGGCTTAATTGGTGCATCCACATCTTTAGAGACCTATGTTGGCAAGAAAGGGCTAGATCGGGAGTTCCGATCTAGCCCTTTCTTGCCAACAAGCTATGGGAAATGCGTGGATCTCGGAATGGGGGCAAACCTTGGCCATGACCGCAATCCCGGAATGGGCCGGTGGACTCTTAGCGTGCAAATAGGGTCTGGTCCATTCCGGGATTGCTACTGGCCCCGCAAATCTGACCTGGACCCACGGGAAATATACGCTTTCACAAAACCAAGGACTGGATTAAAATAGGATCATTCATTCATGGCCTATCATTGTCTAGCATAAGACGTCCACATCATGAGCAAGATCGTAGAGACAGTTGACGTCAGCGACCTGCACTTCCGCTCGTTGACCGATGTGGCTGCGCTCGTCGCCCGTAGGCAGATCTCATCTGTCGAATTGACCCAGAGAATCCTCAATCGAATCGAGACGCTTGACCGTACGCTGAAGAGCTACGCCACCGTGATGACCGATCAAGCGCTGGCTGCGGCCGCTCATGCGGACAGAGAGATTACTGCGGGTCGATACCGTGGGCCTCTTCATGGTATTCCCATTGCCGTAAAAGACCTTTGTTTCACCCGTGGCATACCGACCATGGGCGGCACAACTGTGTTTGCCGATCATATCCCTGATTTCGACGCCACCGTGGTCACCCGGCTGGAAGCCGCCGGCGCTGTGCTCCTCGGCAAGCTCAACCTGACCGAAGGCGCCATGGGCCGCTACCATCCGGCGTTCGATATCCCACTCAACCCGTGGAACCCCGACGTTTCTGCGGGTTCATCCTCCAGCGGATCCGGTGTCGCGACTGCGGCCGGGCTGGCCTATGGCACGCTGGGTAGCGACACCGGCGGCTCCGTCCGCTTCCCCTCAGCCGCCTGCGGGATCGTAGGTCTCAAACCAACGTGGGGACGAGTGAGCCGCTACGGCGTCCTGCCGCTGGCCGAATCACTCGACCACGTCGGTCCCATGACACGCAGCACGGCCGATGCCGCCATTTTGCTCCAGGCCATTGCCGGCCACGATCCACACGACCCGACATCCCTTCACGCGTCCCGTACCGGATCTGCTAAGCACCATCGATAGGGGTGTCAAGGGGCTGCGACTGGGCTATGATCAGGCCTATGTCGAGCGCAATTCTGAGCCGGAACTTGCAGATGCTGTGACAGAAGGAGTCCGCGTTCTGGCATCCTGGGGCGCAGAGATCGTAGGCGTGACCATGCCCGATCTGGACGAATTCACACCTGCATGGATCACGCTCTGCTCGGCGGAAGCCGTACTTGCCCACGGTTCGACCTACCCGTCGCGCCGAGATGAATATGGACCCGGCTTCAAGGACTGGCTTGATATCGGCGCCACGGTCACCGGTCCAGACTACGCCCGCGCCAACAACGTGCGCGCCGCCTGTAACGGCCTGATACGTGGCATCATGCAGCACATCGACGTGCTGGTCGTCCCATCGACTATCGAAGCGCCAAAACCGGTGACGCCCGAGGTCCTCTACGGCCCTCGCCCGACATTCGATCCGGCGCCGCTTCGCTTCACCGCCCCATTTGACTTCAATGGCGCTCCCACACTCTCGCTTCCCTGTGGATTCACGGAAGATGGACTGCCGCTATCGATTCAGTTCGTGGGAAGCGCATTGGATGAGCCGCTACTTTGTCGAGTTGGCCAAGCGTATGAAATGGCCACCCATTGGCAAGAACACCGACCACAGGTCTGATGGGAGTGCCAAGGTGGTTGCCCCAAGTATCGCACCACCAGGGCTTCAGCCGGCATCGCACGGAAATCGGTAAGCCGCGTGTTCCAACTTGATCCAGCGCAAAGTCGGCCCGGTTTGGAGAAGCTATTCTGAAGCCAACAATCGCTCATTGCATCTTTGGCAAGTGGATCCATGGATCTTGAACGAACTCAAGGAGGAGTTCGCCAAACAACATGTCATCAAACCCGTGCAAGTCGCAGAATGCCGCCACGGAGATCATCCTCAGACCCATCGGCTATGTTGAGAACAGCATCGATACACCGCGAGCGCCGGCAGAGATCCGGGCAGTTGATTCACGAATCGTCCTCGATATGGCCCTCGTAAACGGCCTCATAGGCCTACATGTCGGCGACCAACTGATCGTCATTTTCCACTTTCATCGTTCAACCGATTACGATTTATGTCAACACCCTCAAGGCGACGTAAACCGTCCAAAGCGGGGTGTTTTCGCGCTGCGCAGCCCCCGTCGCCCCAATCCGATCGGCGTAACTGTGGTAACAATCGTCGCAATTGAGCAGAATGTACTGCATGTACGCGGTCTGGATGCCATCAACGCGACACCTGTTCTCGACCTGAAACCGGTCTCCTGATGTCGGCTTCAAGATAGTACGACGAATCGTCATGTTGCTCCACCTGATTCTAGTCTCGGTCATGATCGTCTGTGCCCTTGGCGCAATCAGAGCGCGCCACCTGCTCTCTTCCGTGACGTGGCTTGCCGGCCTCGTTGCTGGTCTCCATCCAACAAGACCATACGAACCCTGCTAACCGATATTCTGAAAATCTCCTGCCCAAGTCCGTGTGGCTTCTGCATTCGCAGGTTGATGGGTATAATGGACAACATGCCCTCGGCAAATCGTTGCCTGCATCCGTCGAGACTCACCCTTCCGATGGTCCCAACTGAGAGATCCAACCAGAGAAAGATCAGATCGAGAGATACCTGGAATGTCTGAATCAGTGAAAAGTGTATCCGAACTAACCGGCGAGGTGGTCACCGAAGTCGAACAGGTCATTGTCGGTAAACAGGCGCTGCTACGCGAGATCATGACAACCATCCTTGCCGACGGCCATATTCTGCTTGAAGATTTTCCCGGTCTGGCAAAAACGCTGATCGCCCAGAGCTTTGCGGTTGCGCTAGGGTTGGATTTCAAGCGCATCCAGTTCACGCCGGACCTACTGCCCGGCGACATTACCGGCAGCTACGTCTACGACCGCAACAGCGGCAGCTTCGAACTGCGTCGCGGCCCCATCTTTGCCAATATCGTCCTGGCCGACGAGATCAACCGTGCGTCGCCCAAAACCCAATCGGCGCTGCTGGAGGCCATGTCCCAGAGGCAGGTGACGCTGGAAGGCGAGACAATGCCCTTGCCCGCGCCGTTCATCGTCATTGCCACCCAGAATCCCATCGAGTACGAAGGGCACGTTTCCCTTGCCCGAAGCACAGCTCGACCGTTTCCTGGTCAAGCTTGCCGTCGGCTATCCCAGCGTGGATGAAGAGCAAGAGATCCTGAAACGCAGACAACAACGACGCAGTGATGTAATGTCTGTACGTCCTATGATCAGCGCAGATAAACTGCTGGGGATGCGAGAATCGATCGAAGACGTTTACATCGATCCTGATCTGGAGCGCTACATCGTTGAACTGGTCCACCAGACCCGGCTTGACAGCCGCGTGGCTGTCGGCGCCAGCCCTCGCGGTTCCCTGGCCTTGCTCAAGCTATCCCGGGCATACGCGGCGATCAATGGCCGTGACTACGTGCTGCCCGATGACGTAAAGCATTTTGCCAAGCCCGCCCTACTCCACCGTCTGATCCTGAATCCTGAGCTATGGTTACGCCGCAATGCACCCGACCAGGTCCTCACCGGCATCATCAACAATGTACCCGTACCGATGATCGAGGGTGTGTGATGATCGGTTGTATAGCGGTTAGATTCGCCACAGAGGCACGGAGTCGGCACGGAGTTCACGAAGAAGAAATTGAGATTCGGGTCTTCGAGGTCTGTGTGCCGTTGCCTTCGACGAAAGTGGAGGCAACAGGTCTGACCTCTGCCCGAGTGATCGCCAAAGGGCGCTGCCTGTGAATCGGACCGTTCTGCTGGCCGTGTTGATCTATCTGCTCGTCTTTCCAGCGATCGTGATGTTGCGGGGCGATCTGTTATTGTTGGCGCTCCCGCTCATGCTCTACCTAGGCGTCAGCCTAGTCACACGGCCGGATACGCTCAACCTGACGATCGTGCGCAAACTCAGCGCCGTCCGCACCAACCAGGGAGAACCGGTAACCGTCGACCTTGCCATCACCAACCAGGGCGAAGCAGTCGATTCCTTGCGATTGCAAGACCAGATGCCGGATGGACTTGAGATTGTCGGCGAGTACGCGACCGCCTTGACAGCCATGGCGCCCGGCGAGACCATCCATCTGTCCTTTCAGATTGCAGGCAGGCGCGGCGTCTACGTGCTGCCCGGCGTGCAGGCCACGGCCATCGACCGCTTCGGGCTGGCCAGGCGTTCATCGTTCTTGGAGACTGAAGCGGAGACCAGTCGGCTCTTTGTGTTGCCGGATGTGCAGAAGTTACCGCGAATCGGCATCCGCCCGCCACGAACGCGCGTCTTCGCCGGCACAGTTCCCGCACGCAAAGGGGGCCCTGGCACCGAGTTTTTCGGCGTGCGTCCCTACCAGCCAGGCGACTCGTTGCACTGGATCAACCATCGGGCCAGCGCGCGGTTCGATGACGAGTTCTTCGTCAACGAGTTCGAACAGGAGCGTGCAGCCGATATTGGCCTGATTCTAGACGTTCGGCGCGAGACCAATCTCTTCCCCGGAAACCGCTCGCTTCTGGAGCACAGCGTCATGGCTGCAGCCACATTGGCTGACGCGTTCCTGGACTCCGGCAACCGGGTCGGCCTTTTCGCCTACGGCGGCGGTGTCGACTGGACGCTGCCCGGCTACGGAAAACGCCAGCGAGAGCGCATCTTGCACGCGCTGGCACGCGTGCGGCTCGAAGAACACCAGGTCTTCAAAGACATAGGCCACCTCCCCACCCGTTTCTTTCCAATCCGTTCCCAATTGGTGCTTGTCAGTCCGCTCCGAACTGAAGACGGCAACGATCTCGTTGCCCTGCGTGCGCGCGGCTACCAGTTGCTCACAGTCATCCCCGATCCGATTGACTTCGAACGGTTGGGGCTTGGGAACAGCCGGCAGGCGGATCTTGCTGAACGAATTGTCCAACTGCAGCGCAGGCAGCTTCTTCAACGGCTTCACCAAGCTGGCATCCAGACCTTCGAGTGGAAGGTCGAGACGCCTTTTGCCGGCGCAGCCCAGGGGCGGCTGGATCGCGCGCCCCGCTGGAGACGAGGAGTAGGAGGCATCTAATGCGTTGGTTGGTAACGACCGCCGTTCTGCTGGCGACACTCTGCATCGCCGTGCCCTTTGCTCAGAATTCCGATTGGCTATCGATAGCCATCGCCCTGGGACTGGCAACCTTGTGGATTGGCGTCCCGTCCCATGGCTACGACTGGACTTCATCCGTTGGGCTGGTCGGGTTTACACTGCTGGCCGCCGTGGCAACGGTACGCTATGCTGCTATCCTCTGGATGTTACCCGGAATCATTGCCGCGCTCGCGGCGTGGGATCTGAGTCATCTGACCCAGCAACTTGCATTTGATGGCGAAGTCCGTGGTCGCTCCCAGTTTCTGCGTGCTCATTTCTGGACCCTCGGGCTGACTTTGGCGGCATCATGGTTGTTGGCCATGATCGCCACCCGGATCCAGATCCAGTTGACCTTTTTGTGGGCGTTTGCCATCATCACGCTCTTGGTACTAAGCTTAGGGCAGATAGTTAGGATGGCCAGGCGAACGGAGTAGCGTACTGCGTAATTCGTGCCACGTAACTGTGTTCGACGATCTGCAGTGATTTGCAGTAGACCGCCGTGCTTGACGATACTGAATTCCCAGTGAACAAGATCCATTCTGGTCATTGACCTTACGCATTACGCAGTACACATTGCGCTGGAGAGCCTATCCACATGCACGAAAGCCTACTCCAAGAACAGATCGCCTACTACCGTGCACGCGCTTCAGAGTACGATGAGTGGTTTCTGCGTCAGGGCCGATACGACCATGGCGAGGAGCATCGCCGCCAATGGTGGAACGAAGTGGCTCAGGTCCAGGCCGAATTCGACACGTTCGCCCCACGAGGAAAAGTGCTGGAGTTGGCATCCGGCACGGGCTGGTGGACGGAACAACTGGTCAGGCACGCCGACCAGATCACAGCCGTCGATGCAGCGGCGGAGACCATTGCGCTCAATCGAGAGCGCGTCGATTCAGACAAGGTGACCTACGTGCAAGATGACATCTTCACCTGGAAACCGCCGCACACCTACGACGTTGCCTTCTTCAGCTTCTGGCTCTCGCATGTGCCGCCGGATCGATTCGATAACTTCTGGACGCTGGTTGAACAAGCAGTTGGCCCGGATGGACGCGTCTTCTTCGTCGACTCTCGCTACAACCCGGGCGCGATAGCCATCGACAACCGACTGGGCACGCCTCAGGATACGTCAGTCACGCGACGCCTCAACGACGGACGATCCTTTGAAATCGTCAAGATTTTTTACGAGCCGAACGACCTGGCTCAACGCCTTGAGCGTCGGGGCTGGACGGCGAACGTGCAATGGACAAAGCAATTTTTTCTGTATGGATGGGGCGAACGAAACGGGGAAAATTGATAATTGACAACTGAACAATTCTTTCTTCTCTGTGCTCTCCGTGCCATCTCCGTGCCTCTGTGGTGAGTTTTTTCCGTTCAAAAAGGAGCTCAAGAATGCAATACGATATCGTCATGGAAGGAGGCGGCGCCAAGGGGATCGTCTTCGTTGGCGCGCTGCAAGAGTTCGAAAAGCGCGGCCACACCTTCGATCGGATGCTTGGCACGTCGGCCGGCGCGATCTCAGCCACACTGTTGGCCGCAGGCTATTCTTCTACCGAAATGGTCGAGGCGCTGAAGGAAGAAGTCGATGGACAACCGGTCTTTCGTACGTTCATGGGCATGCCGGGCGATTTCAGCGACGAAGAAAAGGAAGGAAGCGCCGCGGCCGACTATCTTCGCCAAGTCGATATTCCATTCATGCGCGAGGAATGGGAGAACCGGTTCGACAGCTGGCTTGTCGACAAGATGCTGAACCTGGAGAGTTTCCGACACATTTTCTCATTCGTAGAACGCGGCGGCTGGTATTCGGCAGATCGTTATTTGTCCTGGATGCGCGACAAATTGAACAGTGGGACGACCAAGGGAGAGCAACGCAACTTCGGCGATATGACTTTCTCCCAGTTCTATGTGGCTACGGGCACCGAACTCACATTGGTTGCTGCCGACACTACCGGTCAGCGGATGCTCGTCCTCAATCACCTGACTGCGCCCGACTGTCCGGTTCTCTGGGGAACGCGCATGTCAATGAGCATTCCGCTGCTGTGGGAAGAGGTAACCTGGCAGGAGGAATGGGGGGCCTATCGAGGCAAAGCCATTGCCGGCAGCAAAATCGTCGACGGCGGCGTAATCTCCAACTTTCCGATCGAGCTCTTCATCTCCAACCTGGATCATGTCACCGCCGTCATGGGTCCCAAAAGCAGTGAGAACATCGTTGGCCTGATGATAGACGAAGGGCTGGAGGTCAAAGATGCGCCTCCGCCGGTTGAAGGGCAGGACAAAGGACTGACCGATTTCGGCAACACGCGCACACTGAATCGTTTCAATGGGCTACTCAATACCATCATGTCCGCCCACGACAAGATGGTGCTGGAGTCCTTCAAAAGTCTAGTCGTTCGACTGCCTGCCAAAGGCTACGGCACCGTCGAATTTGACATGAGCGATGAACGACGCAATGCCCTGATTGAGGCGGGACGTGAAGCCACACGAATCTATTTTGACGTTCGCCCGGCGGCAGTCCCGGCCATGTCGCCACGCGAACAGACACAGGCTCAGCGTGCCGCCGATAACGTGGCATCAAGCATGTTGGCCGAGTAGAACCTATGCAACCACCCGAGATCATCGAAAGCGAACGTCTCTCCCTGCGACAGGCCGTCCTGGCTGACGCTGAGACGATCTTCGATACCTATGCTCAAGATATCGAAGTGGCACGATACATGACCTGGAAGCCCCACAGCTCGATCGAGGACACACGTGAATTTCTGCGCCGCTGTGAGCACGTATGGGCAGCGAGCATGGCCTTTCCCTGGGCAATCACGTTAAAATCCAGCGGAGTCCTGATCGGGATGATCGAAGTCGGCATCAATGGCCAAAGTGCGGCGATGGGCTACGGCATCGCGCGCCCCACTGGGGTCAGGGATATACGACGGAGGCGGCAACGGCTGTGATCGATTGGTGCCTGTCCCAGCAGGCAATCTATCGCGTTTGGGCCATCTGCGACGTCGACAACCCGGCGTCCGCTCGCGTGATGGCCAAGGCAGGCATGGAGTACGAAGGTGTGCTGAAGAAGTTCTGTGTGCACCCAAATATCAGCCCTATCCCGCGCGACGTTCTATGCTACGCTATCGTCAAGGGGTGATTCGGCGTAGCGCCAGATTGAAGGCGGCGGTAGTCACCTAGGGACGACACTTGTGGTCGTCCCCCCGTGGTCGCCTCCCAGTGGGCGCCCGCAAGGTTCGCCCCTGGTCAGCCCCCAGACAGAACGCCGCCAAAAACGATGAAAGGATCCGCCTCCATGCCCGACGCGCCGATCCGGATCGCCATGTGGTCTGGACCCCGCAATATCTCGACCGCCATGATGCGATCGTGGGAAAATCGCCCTGACACCACCGTTGTCGACGAGCCGCTCTATGCCGCCTATCTGGAAAGAACCGGCATCGACCATCCCGGCCGAGCGAGGATCATCGACGCAAACGACACAAACTGGCGTTCCGTGGCCGATACGCTACTCGGACCCGTGCCCGACGGCAAGCCAATCTGGTATCAAAAACAGATGGCTCACCATCTACTTCCGGAAATGGGCATCGACTGGGTCGACGGGCTGACCAACTGTTTTCTGATCCGCTCGCCGCGCGAGGTCATCACGTCCTACATCAAAATCCGTCCGGACCCGACACAGGCCGACCTGGGTTTCGTGCAACAGCTTGACATCTTCGAACAGGTTCGCAGGCGGTCCGGCACGATCCCGCCCGTCCTTGACTCACGCGACATTCTTGAAAATCCGCGCAGATTACTGACCTTGCTATGCGAATCCCTCGACATCCCATTCAGCGAGAAGATGCTGCGTTGGCCCGCAGGCGCCCGGGATACGGACGGTGTTTGGGCGCCCTACTGGTACGCTGCGGTCGAACGCTCGACAGGATTCCAAGCATACGTCGCCAAGAATGATCCGTTGCCGGATCGCCTCCGCCCGTTGCTGGATCAATGCCAGGTGATCTACGACGAACTGTATGCGCACCGGTTGGGCGCCACAGACTCAAACAACGACAGCGGTAATGGCACTGGTATGGCGTAGGAGCGGTTTGCAACCCACGATCAATGAGTGCCTCTGGATTTTCATGAGAATTGAGCGGTTACAAACTGCACCTACGAAAACGGCGACAATTCGGTCATCGTCACAAGCCGGTCTACCGTGCAGCCATGTCAACCCACTGAGGTCCGGAAGAACCAACAATTCATCGCCATCAGGAAACGAAAAAAAATGCTGCAACCATTCTACGAAAAGAACCGTGACCTGCTCGTCAATATCAACGGCGACCTGCTCCATCGTGACCTAGCCGGAGTCAGCCCCTTCGATTCATCTGTCCAGAACGGCGATGCCGTCTGGGAAGGACTCCGCCTCTACAACGGGCGCATCTTCAAGCTCATTGAGCACCTTGACCGACTCAACGACTCGGCCAAAGCGCTGGCCTACGCAGAAATCCCGCCCCACGAGATGATCATCGAGGAGCTGAGAAGGACGCTGGCAGCCAACGAAATGACCGACAACGTCCATATTCGCCTCACGCTGACGCGCGGCGTGAAGTACACCAGCGGCATGGATCCTCGCATCAATACCGCCGGCCCCACACTGATCATCCTGGCTGAACACAAGCCGCCGGTCTATGACAAGACAGGACTGCGCCTGATCACTTCCTCAATCCGGCGCATTCCGCCGGACTGTCTTGACCAGAACATTCATTCGTGCAACATGCTCAACTCGATTCTGGCCAAGCTTCAGGCCAATCATGCAGGCGTTGATGACGCCGTCATGCTCGATGTCAACGGCTTCGTGGCGGAGACTAACGCCACCCACCTCTTCATTGTTCACGGCGGCGTCGTGATGACCTCCCATGCCCATGCTTGCCCTGAGGGCATCACCAGGGCCACTGTGCTCGAGATCTCGCCGCGCCAATGAGATTCCGTTCTCGGTTGCCGACATTTCAATGACCGAAGTCTATCGCGCCGACGAGGTCTTCTGCACCGGCACAATGGGCGAGCTGGCGACGGTCAGCGAAGTGGATGGCCGCACCATCGGCGATGGCAAGACCAGTGAGATGACCCACCGTCTGAGCGGACTCTACGCCGAACGAACGGCCAATGAGGGATATGCGATTGTGTAGAGAAGTTGATCCGCCAGGGGCGACCCACGAAGAAACACGAAGTGCCACGAAGGATTTTGGAACCACGGAAAACGAACCATCGTCCAACAAATAGCGATCCGAGTTGTCGCCGAACCCATCCGGAAACAACATTGTGCAAGCAACGACATCGAGAGGGTTCTTTCTCCCCAAAGGATGACAAACCATGGCATCGAATGCACAAGCTCAAGACAAGACTCCCGAAGACCCGGACGATCCACAGGCAGAAAGCCGCTATCAGCGATTTCGCAGGAAAAGCAAGGCGACCATCCCCTTCGAAATGGTACGCACGAGCGCTTCCGCCAAGATCGGTATCGACGCCAACGCGCCGATCAACGCACACACCGGCGAGATTATGGGACAGGCTGTCGATGCGTCGATTATTGCGGCATGCGGCGCCGGCTGGGTGCGCATCAACTTCATTCTAGGCAACCAGTGGGCCAGCCCGACCGATGACGCACGGCCTCATGGGCTAACCTGGGCGGAGACCTACGATCAGATCATCGACGGCTTCCGCGCCAATGGTCTCAAGATCTACGGGCTGATCAGCAACGAGGCCGTGAGTTCGCCGCTGGAGGGGGAGTTTCGACAGCCGCCCGGCGACAACCCGCTTGATCATCCATGGCTGCGCGAGTACGCCGAAAATTTTGTCGCCATTGCGCGACTTTTCGACGGTCGGGTCTCAATCTACGAATCCTTCAACGAGCCGGACGACTGGAAGCGCCACATTGCCGGCTGGACAAATTCGACGCCGAATTGGATCCACCCCGGCTGGTTTGCCGCCATGTTGCAGGCAGTCTACACGGCGGTCAGCGCCGCGCCGGATCTGAAACAGATCCAACTGGTCAGCGGCCCGTTGCAGGGGCTGGAAGGCATCAACCGGAGCAATGCCGCGCCGAGCTATCTGGATCGCACCTATGCCGCAGGCGTCAGACTCTTCGGCTGGGGCAAGGCGGGCGTACCTTTCCCATTTGACGGTGTCGGCTACCACCTTTACGTACACGAGGCCTTCAGCCGCAACCGCAATGCCCAACACCAACATATCGGCGCCACCTACCGGCGTTACCTAGCAGAAATGCGCGACGTTACCCGCAAATATGAAGGCCGGATCAAGCCGCTCTACATTTCCGAGTTGGGCTGGTTCACCAATGGCCAAGACCGGGATGCCATGGAGCAATTTCAGGCCGACAGCCTCTGCTACGGGCTGGACACGCTGATCCAGGAGCCGTCTGTCGCGCTGGCCGTCAACTTCTGCACTCAGGATTTCGGCGAGCCGGAGCAGGGCAAGTATTACGGCCTCTTTCGCAAAGGCCCGCTCAGCTCCGATAACCGAAAACCGGCCTTCGCCGCCTTCCGAAAATTATGTCAACAAGAGATGGATTTGCCTATGTGCGTCGATCTCACCACTGAAGAACCTACACTGCACATCATTGTATTTGGCCCCTTCAGCCACCAGGATCTGATCAATGCCTTTGTCTTTGCCGCCGCTGCATTGGATCTAGATGATGACTGGGCATTGATGACCAAGTCGGGTATCCCCGTGGCTGATCTGACTGCGGACCGGCTCGCGCCGTACCAGGGTCCGCCGCTACAGGCACTCACAGGCCTTAGCATCGATGAGCGCAACCTACTCATGCGCCAGCTTGACCGGGTCCTCAAGACCATGGCCACGCCGCCGAGGCCCGTTCCCCTCGATCCCGCAACTGAGCGAGTCGAGCTGGCCCCGCCACCTGATGAGCGGCTGGTCTCGCCTGCCGGCGGCACATGGCAGGACACGGCCGTGGTCGACACCTGGAACAAGGTCGGCGGTTTTTTGCTCGAGAAGGCGGACGAACTTGGCATCGACCCGGCTGTGGCGCTGGCAATTCTTCTCACGGAATCCGGCAGCGACGCATTCGATAACAATGGCCGACTGGTCATCCGTTTTGAGCCGCACATCTTCTACGACCGCTGGGGGCGCAGCCATCCCGAACTCTTCCTTCGTCAGTTCCGCTACGATTCAAGCCGGGAATGGGATGCCCCGGGCCAGCAGGATTGGCGGCCGGACCCAAGCCAGCCATGGCGGCTCATCCACCAGGATCAGAACGAGGAATGGCGCGCCTTTGAGGTCGCCCGTCGCTTGGATGAAGAGCAGGCGATGTTCTCGATCAGCATGGGTGCGCCCCAGGTGATGGGCTTCAACCACGCGCTGATTGGCTACGATTCAGTGCAGGAGATGTTCCAATCCTTCTCCGGCAGCGAACAGAGCCAACTCGATAGCCTCTTCCGCTTCATTCGCGTCAACGGGCTGGTGGAAGCGATTCAGAGCAACGACTTCCTACGTCTGGCCACGGTCTACAACGGCCCTGCACATGCCCAGGTCTATGCCGACCGCATTCAACGCTGGATCGACATCTACAATCAGGTCCGGGCGACACCACGCGCAACAGCGATTGAGCCGGCAGCCTTGCCCCTGCCAGGCAACCCGCTCGATCCCCTACCCGAGACCAAGGGCGACAGCATAGCCGAGCACAAGTCGATCCGCGAGACCGATCCCGAACTCTATGCGGCCTGGCGCGAGCACATTCAGCAGGGCTACCGCAACAACGAGATCATGTTCAACCGCATTCTCGAAGGGTTCATGAACCCCTACAACTCGACCAGCTGGATGTATCGTATCATGTTCGGCGTGGGCATTGCCTCGTTCGTGGCCGCGGTGGTCGTTGCGTTGGTCTCGGACGATGCGGCCACGGCCATCGGCGGGGCGCTCGTCTTCGGCGGCCTTAGCGTTGTCGTCTTTCTCACCTACTTCCTCAGTCGCCCCTTGCAGGCGCTTGAGGAGAATCTCCAATTCATCACCTGGCTGGGAATCGTCTACAATACCTATTGGACACGCCTTGCCTACGCGCTCGACATGGAGACCTTCCATGAAGAGATCGAGGATGCCACCGACGATGCCGTTGCCAAGATCAAGGAGATGTTGGATGAGCATGGGAAGCGGAGTGGGGCGCGGCCGGGGTTGCGGTAGGGAAAGGGCAATTGCCAATTGACAATTGTCGACGTTCAATTGTCAATGTGTGCGCCACATGTAGGGCAAGTTTGTAGCACGACATCTATGTCGTCGCCTCCTGCACCAATCGAGCCAAACTGCTACGACATAAATATCGTGCTACAATTATTACCCTTGATCGACCACAAATCGCGAGATCCGTTTTGACTGCACTTGGCAACCTATTCGCCGCCGGCTGGAAGTTTCTGCGCAGGACCGGCCTTTATATTCCGCTGACCTTCCTCGCTATCATGGCATGGCGTGCGCCCCACGCCGACCCGCATGATTGGGACTATGACGAGGGTATCAACCTGATGAAGGTGCTGCTCGTCGACCGGGGATACGCGCTCTACACCGACATCTGGAGCGATCAGCCGCCGCTACTGACCGCCATGCTCTCGTGGTGGTTCAAGCCCTTCGGCCCCAGCGCCGCCTCAGCCCGTATTCTGATTCTGTTCTTTTCAGCTCTGATTCTCTGGAGCCTTTACATGGCTACACGAAAATCAGTCTCTGAGTTTGCGGCTGCCGTCGCCATGCTATTGCTGGTGCTCAGCGAGTACTATATTCGCCTGAGCGGCGCGGTGATGGTGGGACTGCCGGCCTTGGCCTTGGCTTCGTTGGCCGCTGTCATCCTGGTGACGGGACAACGCGGATGGTGGCGGATTGTGCTCTCTGCCACAATCATGGCGCTGGCCTTGCAGACCAAACTCTTTGTCGCAGCAATGGGTCCGGCCGTGGGCGTCTACCTACTCTTCGACGGCCGCGCCGGCGAAATCCGATTGGGCTGGTTCAAACGTTTCCTACAGGTCATTGCCTGGGGCGGCGTACTGGTCACAGTTTTTCTGGCGCTAAGCCTCACCTTCCAAGCGTTGCGTCCAGACATGCTGCTGGGCACCCACTTCGGTGCGCAGACCCAGAACCAGTCGTTTTTCGTGCGCGAGAGTTCTACCTTCCTGCCCAACTTTGTGAAGCAGCATGTTGTCTATCTGATTGTGGCGAGCGTCGGTGTCGGTTGGGCCATTCGACGTCGCGATCTCGATATCCTCTTCCCGCTGACCTGGTTCGGCTTCACATGGCTGGCCTTGATGATCCAGCGTCCGCTCTGGTACCATCACGTACTGCTGCTCACCCTGCCGCTGGCCTGGCTCTGTGGCTTCGGTATCGAGGTCTGGGTGCGCGCTTTCCAACGGCTGGGCGATGAAACCATGCTGAGAAATGCGGCCTGGCGAAGCGGGGCAGTGCTGGTGGTGACGGCGGTTGTTTTTGTCGCCGGCGTGCTCTTCCTGCCGCAGCCATTTGAACAGCGATTGGCTGTCCAGATGTCGATCAACCGGCCCAACTACATTGAGCCGGCCTTCCAACATCTACGCGAGGACGCAGCAGGGAGCGCTAGCGAAGACGGACAACTCGACTTCGTCTTCACCGACCATCCATTCTATGCCTTCGAAGCAGGGCTGCCGGTGCCACCGCCCATCGCTGTGCTCAGCCGCAAGACCATGGAGACCGGCGTGTTCACCGACGAAGCGCTGCGAGATGTGCTCGAAGCGTACGGCCCGCGCTACGTCCTTCTGGAACGATTCCCCAACGAGTATAGCGACACATTCATGACATTGCTCAATCAGCGCTACGAACTGATCTACGACGAGATCGAGCCGGCGCGGTATTATCGGATCAAGGCCGAGTACGATGACGGCGGATCTCAAGGGGAGACCAGACAGTAATGTACGCGTTCAACGGTATACCGCTCAAGACAAAACGTTTGCTGCTTCGACCTTTCCAGAAATCGGATGCAGAAGCGCTGTTCGCCGTTTTTGGCGACCCGACAGTTATGCGCCATTGGAGCACGCCGCCCTGGACGGAGATCGAAGCCGCCCATGAGATGATTACGGACGGACTGCGAGGCAACCTCGCGTAGCTACCTTCGACTGGCCATTGCGGTCGATGCTGGAGCAAGACTCGTCGGCATGTGCACACTCTTTGACATCAACACGATCTGCCGCCGCGCCGAGATCGGGTACGCGCTCGGGTCCGGGGTCTGGGGAAAGGGCTACATGAACGAAGCGCTGACCGCGCTGTTGGGCTACGGCTTTACTGAACTTGACCTCAACCGCGTCGAAGCGGACATCGATCCTCGCAACGAAGCCTCGGCCAAGACGCTTGAGCGACTCGGCTTCACAAGGGAAGGATTGCTTCGCGAACGCTGGATCGTGGATGGCGAAGTGTCGGACACCGCGTACTACGGCCTGCTGCGACGAGAGTGGGAAGCGGGGGCATTGTCGGGGTAGGTTCGAGAAGAAGGCTCATGCCCAAAACCCTCTACATTCTCATCGGGCCCAAAGGATCGGGCAAGACCACCATCGGTACGCTGATCGCTCAACGCACCGACATAGACTTCCTGCGCGTCGAGCCGATCTGGCTGGACCTCGAGCCGGGCGAAGACGGCTGGGACAAGGTAGAAGGCGCCATCGACGAGATGTTCCTGTCGCACGACAGACTGATGATCGAGAGCCTGGGCGCTGGTGAAGGATTTCGTCGATTCCATGCATCACTTGCGCGAAAGTTTACGGTCAAGCTAATCCGTGTCGTGGCCGATCTGGACACCTGTCGTGCCCGCGTCAAAAGCCGAGACAACAGAGACCACATCGCGGTATCGGACGACCAGCTTGAGGCATACAACCGGATTGCGGCTGCCGTAGACCTCGACTGGAACCTGGAGATCGACAATAACGTCCCCATTTCAGAAGCCAAACTTGTGGCGGCGATTCAGTCCGCCTAGTCTTGCCAGATCCATACTCGGTTCTCGGCATATAGAAATAAACAGGAATCGGACCTTACAATGGGTCCGATTCCTGTTTTTTTCCGAAGAGATATGGATACAACGTAAAACCGATCAGACCGGCTGCGATGACCCGTAAAGCTCGGGATGAAGTCGGCGATCGATGACAATGATCACGCCCGCTACGACCAGCGTTCCGAGTAGCAGCAGGGCAGCGGTCCACAACTGGTTGAGCGCATCCGGCGCAAATACCAGCAAGCTGCCCAAGGCCAGCATCATCAGGCCGGAGACCAATTTGAGCGATCGGCCTTCCTGTTCAGTCAGCTTGTGGGAGCCGAAGCGGACCGTGAAGAGCACCACAATCACGAGCAACGGGATGATGTAGATGAAGTTATACAGCGCCAGGTAGGTGTAAAAGGCAGCGTTCGGCAGTTCGTGCAGCGTCAACATGCGCGTGTATACCATCGGGAATCCCGAGGTACAGAGCAGCTCGTAGCTGTTGGCGGCAACGGCCAATACGGCGGTACCCGCCAAGATGGCTCCCAGACTGGTCGCCTTGAGCAGATTGCGGCTGCGCTGATAGAGGCCCGGCTTGGCCCGATCCGGTATGCTCAACGAAACGCCCTGTTTGAACCAGAAGAAATCCTTGATGTTGATCAGTGCGATCGCGACTGCAATCAAGCCGGCGATCATCGTGATTGTCCTGAGTTCCCCGATGAAGAGGAAGAGGTTCAGCCAGGCCGACATGAAGACAAAGTAGATGAGACCGGAAAAGAAGACAAAGGTGACGCCGATGAGAAGCATGCGCTTGCGATCACGCGCGTAGACCATCAGACTCAACAGAAACATCAGCACGAAAAAGGCACACGGATTGAAGGCATCCAGACCGGCGATCACGAAGGTTAGCGCCGGCAGCGAGAGCGCCTGGGCCTCGACCTCTCCGATAAAGGGCAGTGCCAGGGCCGGGGCGGCATCGAGCGCCGTGTCAAACGTCATCGGCATGCCGAGCGCGGCGGCCTGCGGCCCTGTTTCGTCTGCGACCAGAGCCGCTTGCCCTGCATCGTCTTCAGCGGTAGCAATGCCTTCGGCAGAATTGGCCTGACCTTCGGCGTTTTCCGCCAGCTCGCCTTCGGCGGCCGTATCCATGCCGGCAGTTCCATCGATATTTTCAGTTCCACCAGCTTCCTCAGGTCCTGCGGCATTTGCCCTCAGTGGCGGACCTCCGACAGCACTGAGAACAACGGGATTGTCGAGCATCCATGTGTGACACTGCTCAAGCCCGTCTTTGAGCACGGCGCCCGTTGTCTCTTCAGCATCCCAACCGGTGATCATGGCGCCGCAGAAGACGAATGCGGGCACGTACATCGCTTGCTCGCCGGCCGCAGCAGCCATCCGTTCGTAGAGCAAGGCGTTGTCCTCGCTCCTACTGATCTCGTAGCTGTTGAGGGTCAACCAGGGATACTGATTGGGGAAATCTTCAACAATCGGATGGGCAGACCGGCAGTGGGGGCAGGTCTCCGACCAAAAAAAGTAGAGGTTGACAGTCGCCTCACCGTTGGAATCGACATCAAACCACAATGTGGGATCCATCGTTGTTTGGGCATCCACCGGGCGCGCGGCAAGCAGGCCCACAGTCAACAAGACCGATGCCAAAAGAGACACAATCGCTATTCGTTTCATTGGCTACACCTCGCCATCTTTGTGCACTTAGAGCGATGGATTGCAATCCATGTCCGGTGTCACAGAATCAATGAAGGGAGAGTCGATGCAAGCGTGCAGCACGATCCGCTGGTTCCTCTTACCTCCCAATAGTCTACTCCATGTAGGTGCCGGGCGACACCATGCACGGGTAGAGTCATGCCCTGGTCAGTTGGCCAGGTCCGCGCTTGGCGAAGATATCAGTTGGTAACCTATAATAGTATCCAGACAACCGTCGGCTTTTGTCCTGCATCTCGAGCAGCAATGCATACATCTCTACGCAGAAAACGATGATGGAAGTAAAGGCGATGCCAAACCATCAAGATTAGCAGACCGTTAGCATGATCTGAATTGTGATGGCCCACACGGAAAAGCGGAAGCACTGAGAGGATAACTAGAGAGCACTTGGTCACTCGAAACCGATCAATCGAATGATGTATTAGCAGAGGTGAATTATGTCAAGCAATAACAAGTCTGAAATTGCCACACTCGGAGGCGGTTGTTTCTGGTGCCTGGAGGCCGTCTATGTCGAGTTAAACGGCGTAAGCAAGGTTGTCTCGGGATATTCGGGGGGGCGTACCAGAAATCCCAGCTATCGAGAGGTCTGCTCCGGGGCCAGCGGCCATGCAGAAGTCGTTCAGATCACGTTTGATCCAGACATGCTCAGCTTCGCGGATCTGCTGCGCGTCTTCTTCACGATCCATGATCCGACCACGCTCAACCGGCAAGGCGCCGATGTCGGTACTCAGTACCGCTCGGCCATCTTCACCCATTCGCCTGAGCAGCAACAGGTGGCCGCAGAGATCATCGCCGAAGTCGAGGCCGCCGGCATCTGGAGCAACCCTATTGTGACCGAAGTCGAGCCCATTGAGGACTTCTACGCGGCCGAAGAGTACCACCAGGACTACTACCAGAACAACAGTGGGCAGATGTACTGCCGTGCGGTGATTGAGCCTAAGGTACTGAAGTTCCGCAAACAGTATGCGGATCGGCTCAAAGTAACAGCCTGATGACACACAATCAACAGCAACGAAGATGGCGGCTGTTCGGCGGTATTGCCACTGCCGCCATTTTCGTCGCCGCATGTACGCCGCTGTCACTCGGGACAGAGAAAGAAACCCTTGCGACTGACAGTACCATCATTGTGAGTTCTGACGATCAGACCGTTGTTTCCGTGAGCGAGATCGATCATCAGATCGTATTGGACATTCACAGCGACTCTGGCATCGGCAGCGTTGACGTTTCAGGACTTACCGGCCCAGAGACAATCTTGTTGCAATTGCACATGAGCGGTCTAGAGCAATTCCGTTTCCTCTATGGTTCGACGGAGGTAGAAGTATCTGTCTCCAGTCGCGGTAATCTAGTCGTGATGCAGAGCGTCATTCAACAAGGCGGAGAGGCTGAAGCGATAGACGAGGAGAGCCCGTATTGGCTCAGGATTGAACTGGTTGCTGGAAACGGTGACCCGTTGGCACCCATTCCAATGCAAGACGGCTATTTCCAGGTGACGCCGCCGATCGATTTTGCTCACGCTCGACCGGCATCGTTTAGGTTCTCATGGATCGACTTCTACCGGTAACCGAACTGGCTTATGTCTTGGCGAAATCGGGACGCATTTGCTGGAGTTCGTTGCCAATCGAAGCAGGCACCGACGAGCACTTCGTTCTTGGTTTGAGGGATGGACAGTCGTCCCTCGAAGAAATCGCCCATCGCCTGTCGGACGATTCCCCAACTCAGTATCCGACTTAGCAGGATGCACTGGCGTGGGTTGGGAAGCTGTCACACAAATATGGCGACTGACCTGACTGCCGGAGAGGAGCGTTCACTGATGGTTCCACCACAAGCCGGCTCACTGCAAGCCGAGTTCTTCGAGCAACTTGAATCCTACCTGAAAGCAGACAGGCGGATTCAGCAATTCTAGAAAACACCCAATCTTGAATATCACCTACGTAGGGCATGCAACCACATTGATCGAAACGGGCGGCATTCGACTGTTGACGGATCCGATCCTGCGCAGGCGGGTGATGCACCTGCAGCGCAAAGCAGTGGAGTTGGAACCGGCATTGCTCCACCAGGTCGACGCTGTGCTGATCTCCCATCTACACTGGGACCACCTGCACCTGCCATCCCTACGCGACCTCGATCCGCGCACCCGATTGATCGTGCCGGCCGGCAGTGCATCCCTCTTCAAGAAAGAGGGCTTCCAGGAAATCGAGGAACTTCCGGTGGGCGGAGTCACCCACGTAGGATCCGTGGCCGTCGAAGGTGTCTATGCTCTGCATGACGGCTCACGCGTCTTCTCCAAGGTGACGGCTGACAGTCTCGGCTTCATCATCCACGGGAGGAAGACGGTCTATTTCGCCGGCGACACCGACATCTTTCCGGAAATGGCAGGCTTGATCGACGACCTTGACATTGCGCTGCTGCCTGTTTGGGGATGGGGACCCACGTTGGGTTCGGGTCACATGAACCCCTACCGCGCGGCCATGGCGCTCAAACTCTTGTCGCCAAAGATAGCCATCCCCATCCATTGGGGCACCCTCTTCCCGATCGGCTTTAATCTCGTCGGTCCATCGTTCCTGCGCAAACCACCACAGGAATTTGCCCGCTTCGCAGAGTCGATGGCGCCGGACGTTGAAGTCCGGATCATAGCGCCCGGCGTCAGCACGGCATTCGGATAGAGGAAAAGCTTCGCGACGGAGGCACAGAGAAGGCATAGAGGCCACGGAGAAAAGCCTTGTTGATCTCTGAGCCCTCTGTGTTATCTCTCTGCCGTGGTGAAGCTACGATGACTTTCTACGATACGGGACGGGTGGCCCTACGCGTATTGAGGACGACGCGGGCGAAGTTCGTGGCGTGCTGCAAGGGACGAATATGGCTCGATTCGCCGGCATAGATCGTGCGGATGGGCACCCAGTCCAGCCGATAGCCGCTTCGGGCACAGATCACAATCATCTCCACTTCAAACTCAAATCCCTGTTCATCGCTGGCGAGCAGCGCTTCCATCAAGCGGCGGCTGATCAGGCGATATCCTGACTGGTTGTCGGCAACATACTGGCGCATGGCCCATGAAAAGGCCTTGCGTCCCACAGAATTGGAAACCCGCCGTACAAGCGGCATCTGGTCGAAGTTGCGGGCTCCGATAATCAGATCGCTCTTTTGAGCAGCAAATGCTGCGAGGAACTCGGGGATTTCAGCTGGATCGTGCTGCCCATCGGCGTCCAGCGTGATGACCGCATCGTACCCGTGGTTGAGCGCCCAGGTGAAGCCGGCCCGCAACGCAGCCCCCTTGCCCTGGTTCGGATCTTGGGTCAGGAGCGCTGCGCCCGCTTCCTCAGCGCGAGCACCTGTCTGATCGGAAGAGCCATCATCCACGACAAGAACCGGCAAGTATTCGAGTGCCTGGGTCACGACTTCGGCTACAGCTAATGCCTCGTTGTACGCTGGGATCAGGGTCAAGATTCGCTCGCTCATTCGCTACCCTCACTCCCTGCTATTGCGGCCACCAGTTGGTTAACGCCCCACCCCAAACAGACAGCGCCAGGCACCATTGTCCGATGTGGTAAGCGCCCATCATCAAAAAGCGATCGCCCCGCATGCCTGAGCGGAAAAACCGAAATGCGAACAAAGAGGCTGCCGCGCCGAGCAATGTTGCGCCCAGCAGTCCAAAGAATGACCAGAGTGCAACGTTCTGCACGAACATTTCTAACGCCAGCCAGACCATCACAGACATGAACACAATGAGCACGACTGTAGGAAACCAGAACTCGATCAACTGCTTTCTGAGCGCCCAGAAGAAAGCGACAGCATAGAGAAGAATCAAGAGTCCCGCAGGCGAGGGAACCTGAAACGTTACCTCCGACCCGAAGGCAAAGACGTTGAGCAGTGCAACAAAGCTGAAGCTGACCAGGCCCACAATAAAGGGTGTACCTGGAATCATCATCAGCGAATCGCCCAGCAGCGCAATCGTCAGTCCGATGAGGATGGCGCCCTTGTACATCGGCGAAACCGGTTGCGGGGCCAGGATAGCCAGGAAGAGGATCACCAGCATCGTTACCGGCCGATAGACAAAAAGCTTCTCGGGATTCTCTTTTGTCGACTCTTTTACACAGAGCAGGGCGAGGACTGGTGTCGCTATCGCCAGCAGAAGACCGAAAAAGTGATTGAAAGTCATGATGTGTGCGACGCCGTTGGCTGAATTCGCCCGCCCAAAATCAGCAGGCGATAAGTGTTTGACTGGACAGGACTCTTGCACCACGCGCTGACAAATCTGCCAACGAGGCCCACCCTATCGATATGGTATGTCAGAACGCCTGCCAACGCAACTAACCGGCAAAAACAGATGTAGAGAAAGACGAGAATGCGCAGGAATATCATGCGCCTAGGCTCCCACGAAGCGCAAAATGCCGCCAATCATCAGAAAGATCAAGGCAATGCCGCCACAGACCATGCCGGCAAGCATGGCAAATCCGGGCCGTCTCGACAGATGGCGCAGATAGTCATCGACTGTACCGGCATAGAGTGCCCTTGCCGTCATCCGATCGTCGCCCTCCCAAGAACCACGTACGATTACAGCTTGCCCAGGTAAATAGCCGACATAGCGGCGATCGCCTGTATCCGGGTCGACCACTGTTGTTGCATTGAGCAATTCGGCATCTACCGGCAGCTGAAGGAGCAACCGGGAGCCATCGTCCAGGCTTATCTCAGTCTGCCACGGTGATTCAGGATCTCGCTGCCACGCGCCCTCTCCGCTTGCGACATCCCCTCCACCGTTGGACGAACCGGCTGATGTCGACTCCTCAAATTCCTCAGCGTAGGAGAGAACAAGGCCATGCTCATCCGTCGGACCCGGGAGCAGCTGGGCCGGCACTATCAGTTCGGTTCCCTTAACCACGGACTGCAACTCCGCCGACGACGGCTGAGGCAAGCGCTGTGCAGCACGAGATTCCATCCAGCTGATGGGCGCACCGATCAATCCGGCGACGGAACTCATGGCAGCAAACAGACCAATCGCCAGAAACAGACAGCCGGCCCCCGAGCGATTGCGCCGGCGGCGGCCCAAGAGCCAGCCGGCGATGAAGCTAAGTTTTGGGTCGACAGACGGACGGGATTCACTCATTCGCTTCTCCAAGGTTCGACATGGGCCGGCCATGATTATGGCAGGGCCTCAGGATCATGTCAACCGGTAATCCGCGCATGCCACAACCGGGATCCCTGCAACTGAAGATGTAAGAATTGGGGTTGTCTCCACAATGGTTCTGTGCAATACTTACGGCTAAATATTGATGTTCAGAAAAAAATTCGTTCTCGTTCTCGCCCCCCTCCGTGGATCATGATCTTTATGGAAACAGACAAGCAATCACAAGTAGAGCGTCCGATCCGGAAACCTTACCCGTGAAAAGCCTCCTGATTCTGCGACATGCCAAATCAAGTTGGAGCCACGCCTCCATTCCAGATCACGACCGCCCACTCAACAAGCGTGGCGCCCGTGATGCACCGCGAATGGGTCAGCTGATCCTCGATCGCGGCCTGGTTCCGAGCCTGATCATAAGCTCGACGGCGAATCGTGCAGCTACAACAGCAAAGATCGTCGCCGAAACCTGTGGCTATCAGCACGATATTGTCTTTGCCAAAGAACTCTATCTCGACGGCGTGCAGGCGTATGAAGCAATCTTGCGACGGACGTCGGATCGCCATGAGTCGATCTTGGTCATAGGCCACAATCCGGATATGGAGAACCTGGTTGAGGCGTTGACCGGACGCTACCAGCGCATGCCGACCGCAGCCCTTGCACAAGTGACTATCCCGATCGATAGCTGGTCCGAATTTGAGCTCGCCGACAACTGTGATTTAGTCGATCTTTGGCTTCCACGAGAGCTTCAATCTTAACAGACTCGAATTTGGGTCCTGACCACGGGCAGGGTTGCGTCGGATCGGCCATTTTCATGACGTGAGGGCGATGCATTTCACGCTTTACAAATTGGGCATTCCCGTTTACTCTAGTGGGCAGAAATCCACACTTAGTTTCAGCAGCGAACCACCCACTATGATGCAACAAAGGAGCGATCAATGAACCGCAGACTCATAGGTACCTTGGTGCTGTCTGGGCTCCTATTCTTCCTATTGATCAGCAGTATGAATGTCGCGCGGGCCGTGCCGCTCCAGCAAGAGACGGAGCAGGCGGACGATACCGCCGAGACTGCCGAGGCAACCACCGGGGTCGATGCCACCGAGCTACTCACAGACACAGAAGAAGGCCAACCGCTGGCGGAGCCGCTTCAGATCACGATTCGGCAGCGCTTGCCGATTTCCATCGATCTCGGCCAACTCGGGTTGACCAGCGAAGGCGTTACAATCACGGGTGCGCTGCCACTCGAACTGGAGCTAACGATTGACTTCAGAGTCACGGACACATTGACCAGTACAGTCCCGTCCACGCTTACCCTAATCAATGCAGGAGACGTACTCACTCGCCTACCGATAACGATGACCCTGGGCAACGTGACGGACACCTTGGTCGTGGTTATTCCCCAACTGGTACTCCAAGAGAGTGAAGGGCTGACCACAACTGAAACGCTGACCGAGTCCGAAGAGATTACGTCTACGCCCGAAGTGACAGTGACTCTGCCCATCACCGCGGAGGTGGAGCCGGAACAGGTTCCAGAGATTTCGGCTACGCCAACAGTGACATCGGTTGAGGACGTGACGACAACAGAGACTGTGACACCGGGGCAAACTCCTGGGTTAACTCCGGGACAAACTCCGGTAGCGACGCCAACCGCCGCAGGGCAGGAGATTGCGCCTACATCGCGCGTGACGGCCAATTTGCGCTCCGGGCCTGCAACGACATTCGACCTGGTTGGTACTGCATCTCCGGGTCAGGAACTGGAGATTGTAGCGATTTCCAACGATGCTGAATGGTATTTGCTTTCCAGCGGACAGTGGATCTTCGCAGAATTGGTCGATGATCCGCCATCAGATGTCCCGATCGCCACGCAGGACCTGATTGACGAAGTCATCGCACAGGCGACCGCTGAAGCAGAAACGCAGACAACACCGGTAGCAACGTCCGTTCCACAGCCTACGCGCACACCTGCCGCGACGTCTACTCCGCAACCAACCGCGACGACGGCTGTAGAGGAAGATCCAGGGGCTGAGGGGCCGCCGCCTACGGCCAACGTCGACGCAAATTTGCGTGCGGGACCCGGCACGCAGTTTGACATCATTGGCGGTACGATCACCGGCCAGGAGCTTGACATCGTCGGCCAGAACAGTGCCGGTGACTGGTACCTGCTCAGCAACGGTGGATGGATTGCCGCCACACTGGTGAACGATCCACCGAGTGCAGCGCCTGTCGTTGCTGACGATGCATCTCCGCTACTCGACGGCGGGCAACCCGGCCTGATTTTGGTGCCGACACCGGCTCGCATGGCGGGAGCACGCCTGAGGAGGAGGCGCAAACTGAGGACCAGACGGTTCTATTGGGCTTAGCAGAGAACCTGTACCTGGATGAAGTTCGCACACTCGTCGCCCGCTACGATCTGACCGGCGACGCCATCCTACAGTTGGTGGCGGCCGTTCAGGCCGACGCCGCCCTGCTTCAGGATCAAGCTTGGCAAGACGAGATGACCACGGCAGTCGCAACCATTCGACGCACGGGTCAGCAGATTCGCTCACTTGAGCCGCCACCCCTCTTTGCAGCCGCACAGATCGACCTCCGCTCGGCCACCGGCGCATTTGACCTGGCCGCAACGCTTCTAGAAGAGGGCGTGGATGAAGGGGCCCTGGACAAGCTTGAGCAGGCCCTTGCCGAGGCCGATACCGGCAGAGACCTGCTGGAAAGCGCGCAGGCGAAGATCGATACGGTTACGGAGTGATCTCGGGCGACTAGGTGAGAGGATGGCAGGGATGAGGGATGAGTAACCGGTCAAGGATCGGCGCGTCTTCACGCAGTCTGCTTCGTCTTGGCCTGCTTCATCACTGCCTACTTTGTCATCCATGACCTTTACACTCGAGTCCAAAGGTTCGACTCCGCAGATGGGGTCGAACCTTTTCGTTTTCAGCGATTGGCGCCATTTGCTAGAATCATCAATCACAGAATCGGGGCTGCCATGGCAAGTCTTCTGACTATCGATGACCTCTCACCCGGTGATATCAATGCCATTTTCGAACGGGCTGATCGGCCGATGCCAAGTCGACCCGCCCTGGAGGCTTTGCTCACGGCGGCCTACTCGTTTGAGGGCAACAGCATACGCACGCGCACGACATTCCTGAAAGCGCTTGCTGCGCTCAGCATTCAGGCCATCGAGGTGCCGAACCTCCTGAAGACGGTCGAGCCTGTCGAACACCTGGCGGGGTACATGGACAACTGGGTCGATCTCTACGTAATTCGGGAGCGTAACCACGAACGGCTAGGCTCATTCACCAAGGCAAGCAATCGCCCTGTCATCAATGCCCTTAGCGCCCAAGCCCATCCGTGCGAAGTGTTGGCCGATGCCTACAGCATCCGCACGTCAAAAGGATCTCTGAGCGAACTGACCTATTGCATCGTGGGGCCGCCGACCAATGTGCTCACCTCATGGCACACACTGGCTGATGTCTTGGGTCTGCGCCTGACCCACGTGATGCCCGAAGAACTGTCAGCGGAGGTCCCACTCGCGTGGCGGCAGCGGATCGTACCGGACAAGCGTGCCGGGCTGAGCGAGGCCGATGTCGTGCTGACCGATGCCTGGCCGGAGAACTTCCACGATCGGCGCTTTCGCCTGACACTCGATGACCTCGCTGTGGTCAATGAGGATGCCTGGGTCATCCCCTGCCCGCCATTCAACACAGCCAAAGAGATCGCCGATGATGTGATTGCGTCCAAGTTCTTTGCAGGTTATCGTCAAAAAGCAGCACTCTATCCCGTTCAGCGGGCGATCATTCAGCATCTAGTTGGTCAGAGCTGACCAGAGCGTCTTCAGTTTAGAACCAAACCAAAGGTGATTCGAGCCGATATGACAACCAACCCGCCCAACATCCTCTTCCTGCTGCCCGATCAACATCGACCCGACTGGCTGGGGACCAACCCGGATCTGCCGCTGCGCACGCCGCACATCGATAGTCTGGCCAAGCGAGGCATCCGCTTCACAGCGGGCATTCTGTGCCTCGCCGCTGTGTGCGCCCTCCCGGGCGACACTGGCCTCAGGACGCGACTATGATCGCTGCGGCGTGACCAACAACGGCCAGGATTATCCGCTTGACCAGCCGACCTACTACCAGGCCCTACGCGATCGAGGCTATCGCGTGGGCGGCGTGGGCAAGTTCGATCTCCACAAGGCGACACTGGATTGGGGACTCGACGGATCTCGTGGGCTGGCTGAATGGGGCTTCACCGAGGGCATCGACAACGAAGGTAAGTTTGACGGCAGTCGCAGCTATCTCAACAACGGTACGGCAGGCCAAGGGGCCGTATCTGGCCTACCTGGCGGAGCGGGGCCTGGCCGACGCCTATGCCGCCGAACATGCGCCCGAGGTCCGCCTGCCGCTCATGGACGCCTACACCACTTGCCTGGATGATGACGCCTACTGCGACAATTGGGTGGCCGCAAACGGACTGGCGCTGCTACGAGATTTCTCCGCAGACCAACCTTGGCACCTGGTCGTCAACTTCACCGGACCCCACAACCCCATGGATGTCACTGCCTCCATGCGCGAACGCTGGGCTGACATCGAGTTCCCACCAGCCCATGCCAATGACGAACCCGATCAAGCCGGTATTCTGCGCAATCGCCAGAATTATGCGGCCATGATCGAGAACATCGACACCCACGTCGGCCGCTTCATCGATTTGGTCGATCAGCGCGGCGAGTTGGAGGAGACCCTGATCGTCTACGCCTCGGACCACGGTGAAATGCTGGGCGATCATGGTCGCTGGGGCAAGAGCGCCTGGCAGACGCCAGCTGTCGGCGTACCCTTGATCATGGCCGGGCCGGGCATTGCCGGCGGGCGGGTCAGCAACGCTTTGGTCAGTCTGCATGATCTGGCGGCTACGTTCGTTGATTTTGCCGACGCCACGCCACTGCCCGACATGGACGCGCGCTCGCTGCGTCCCCTGCTCGATGGGTCAACATCGACGCATCGAGACTACGTCGTCAGCGCTCTCGACGACTGGCGGCTGATCTTCGATGGCCGCTACAAGCTGGTGGTCGGCTGGGAGGATTCGCCCATGCTCTTCGATACAGTCGAGGATCCTTGGGAGGATGTGGACATTGCTGCCGACGAGCCGGAGATCGTGACAACATTGGCAGCGCTGCTCGAGGAGTAGGTGCGGTTTGCAACCCATAGGCATCAAGCTAAGCGTTACGTCTCACGTTGCCGTCGATTTCGGCAGGGATAGAATCCCGCCACTAACATCGAAAAGCGCCCTCAGGCGCTTGATCTCAGCCGCTGAGGCGGCTTTTCGCGGCTTAGTAGCGGGCTTCACCCGGTGCTGCTTGCCGGTTCAAACCGGTGGCAGATTTTGCATAAGCCTGAGCTTGATGCGCATGGACTACAAACCGCACGATTCTCTCGATATCCAGAGATGCAAGGAAATTGTGCGGATGCAAACCGCACCTACTATTTGGCTCAACCGGATCTCATGTGGCTGACACGTTCGGCATCGGTTCAAGTCGGCGGTGTCATCCACATGAGTTTCCAAAGATCCAACGATCTTTCGGAAGCAGACTACGGTTGAATCACCGTCGGCAAGAATAGCAGATAGCGATCACTGTAGAGGGAAGAGAGGTTTGACGTCGTACCGGCGATCAGGCCCGCGATGGTGAAGTTGTCGGGGACGGTGCTCATGGTGCGCAGCGCCTGGCCCGGCTGCAGCGCCGCGGGGAGCGTCGCCTGCCAGTCACCGCTACCGTCGGCAGTCACCACGGCCAGCCGCTCCAATGCCTCTACGACTGCATCGTCATCGTCCAGGAAGAGTTCGATCGTGCAGCCGGGACAACTGCTGCCGTTTCCACTGATTCCCCTGACCGACGCACCCTCGATCTCTGTGACTTTGGCCGGCACAAAAGTGCGTAGGGCAGAGGGGACAACGGGACCATACGCGATGGCATCTTCGGTAAACTTGTTGTTTAGCTGCTCGTTCGGCCATTGGGATCCACGCCGGATCACGTTGCCCTGGAGCCGATTGCCGTTCAGGTTGAGCGGGTCGTTGGAACCGTTGATCAGGATGGCGCTTAAGCCCGGTTCGACGATTGTGTTGTCCAGAATTCGCATCTTGTATGGGGCACTGCCCAAGTCGATACCGCGTCCACAGACACCGATGGTCTGTCCGTCAGCATCCAAGCCAATCACATTGTTCCGGATCAAGTGGCCCGGTTTGCGGTCATCCCCGCGCACTTTGAGGGCCGGCCCCTGGGTTGCCGTTGCGCTGATCTCAAGAAATAACCCGGCGAAGAGATTGCCCTCTGCCGCCGTTGGCCCGCCGATGATCTGATTCGTGCCGTCGACCGTGATGCCGCTGCCGCCGGTCCACGCTCCTGCCTGGCAAGGATGAGTGTTGAAGTTGGCCGGGATAGGGCACACTGCCGTCGGCACGGGTACCGATCCGGTTGCCTGCAAATGTATTCCCCTCGCCGCGTATCGCCGCCGCCGCGCCGATAAAACCAGCGAACTGGTTGTTGAGGACGACGATTGCCGCTGACGCCGTCGCTGAGCGACACCCCGCTGCCGCCCTCCGGTGTCGTGTCGTCGCCGAAACTGAGGGTTCTGCCGTCGGCTGACAGGCCAAACCAGCACTCTTCGATCAGATTTTCGTCACCGCTCACGGTGACATGGGTACGTCTTGAACTGCTGCATCGCCAGGCCACGTACAGTGTTGTTGTCATTGCATGACAAATCCGTTGTTCTTGCTCATCTGCCCGTCGACGATGATCTTCGGTCCGCTCGCTCGCCCGCCGGGCTGGGTGCTGCCGTCAATGATGATGTCGCCGTTCAGTTCGCGCAGGTCGTAGGAGGTCGTGCCCGTCAGCTCGATCTTCCACACCTTGAGGACGTCGTCATATCCGGCATCGGACTTCGGGATGTTGAATTGGATGTGGACGGGCCGGTCACCGGCTGATAGTCCGTAGGCCTGATTAATCGCCCTGCGTAGCGTACAAGGCTCGGCCGGAAAGTCGGCGCACTTCTTGCTCTTGCCGTCAGTGTAGTCATCGTCTGCGCTATTGACGACGATGGTCGTGACCGCATCCGGTGCATCGCCGAGCGCCAACTCTTGGGCTGCAAGGGGTTTGGATGTGGACAGAAATGCAATTGACAGAATTGTGATCGACAGAACAGCGAAAATCGATAGCAGGATACATCGCATGGGAACGCCTCCTCGACATTGAGATGGTTTGAGATAATCCACTGCTTATCGTCCATTTTACCCCTTTTGCGTTCCCATTTCTACCCCAAACCCGCGGGCGATTCCTCTTGCGCCTTCGCCATGCTGCGCAGCGCCAGCAGGGCGACGATCATGACGAGACAGTAGACGATGCTGAGGGCGAACCCCATCATCACGCCGACTACATCGTTGGCCACCCCCATGGCCCACGGACCCAACGCCCCGCCCAGCCCGCCGAAGGCAAAGAGGAGGCCCAGGATGGCGCCCGTGTTCTTGACATGCTGATGGGAGACGGCGGCCGTTGCCGTCGGAAAGATGATCGAAAAGAAGAGGCCGGTGAATGGGATCAGAATGGCCAAGGTGGGCGGCCCAAAGATGCCGGCGGACAGGCTGACAATTGAGGCAACGGAGACGACCAGCATGATGCGCAGATAGCCGATCCGTTCTACAACAAAACTCCCCAGTAGACGCCCGATCATGATGAAGACGAAGAAGAGCGAGAGGTAGAAGGAACTGCGCGCCAGCGACATGCCCTTCTCCTGCTGGAGGAACTCGACCAGCCAAGAGGCAATGCCAAGCTCGGCCGCGACGTAGACGGCGATCAGCAGGTAGTAGAGCATCATCGAGCGTGTGAAACCGACTTTGCGCAGCGCGCCGAAACCAAGGCCGCCCTCGCCGCTTGACTGGCGCCTCGGGTAGCGGACGACGAGAAAAAAGAGCGCCAACATCACCGTCAGCACCAGGGTCATCTGGTAGATCTGCCGCCACGAGAAATCGCTGAGCAGGAGTTGGGAAGCCACCACCGGCACAGTGAAAGAACCGATGCCATGGAAGACGCCCAGCAGGTTGAGGAAGCGCCCCCGCTGCGCGTCGTGGACCTCCACGATCAAGTTGTTGCCGCCTACCTCAATAGCCCCGAGTCCCAATCCGCCCAGCGTCATGCCCAGCGCAAGCGACCAGAATCCATTGCCGATGCTGAAGAGGAAGAGGCCGACGGTTAGCAGTACTCCCGCCGCCAACAGGATTAGCTTATTGCCGATCCGATCAGCCAGCACGCCAGTGGCCAGTGTCGCGATCAGAAAACCGAAGTAGCTGCCGAGCAGCAGTGTACCGCCGGTAGTGTAGCTGAAATTCAGATCATCCAACAGGACCGGCAGGATCGGCCCCTTCAGATTGTCGACGTAGCCAAAGACGAAGAATGCAAAGAACGCACCGGCGGTCAACACCCAGACCATGCGCGGCGTAAGGCCATGTTCGGTACGGGTCGATTGGTCTGTCATGCACTGAGCCTTCCGTGTGGATTGTGATGGAAAATGCGTGTCGTCTCAATTTGTGGAGACAGGTTTTGCGCCTGCCCGTAACGGGCGACCGCAAGGGTCAACCCGACCACGGCGTACTGAGACGATACAAGACCCGTACGAAACCGGCCAAGTCTACCATCCCCGAAGCCTAGTACGCGACGGCGGAAATTGACCCATGGACCGTAGGTCACGCTATCAGCGTGACAAGCCTCGCCAATCAGACTGCCCCAAAGGTACCAGGAGTCGTCCGGCTGATAGCCGGACCTACGAACCGTGACCTCATATCCATCGCGGCGTACTAGACAGCACTTGTTTGCAATGGTCAGGTACAGTAGTATTCTCTCAGAAACAACCCTCAGGGCCCAAACACTCGACCAGAGAAAAGGCAATTGACATGAAACCGAACATCCTCTTCTTCTTCACCGACGATCAGCGCTTCGACACGATCGGCGCCTTGGGCGATCCAAGGGTCAAGACGCCCAACCTCGACAAGCTGGCGGAGCGGGGGGTTATGTTCCGGCAAGCGCATATACCCGGCGGCACATCGGGAGCGGTCTGCATGCCGAGCCGGGCCATGCTGCACACCGGACGCACCCTCTTCCATCTACAGGGTGAAGGTCAGGAGATCCCTACGACGCACACCATGATGGGCGAAGCCTTTCAGGCTGCAGGCTACGCAACGTTTGGTACAGGTAAGTGGCACAACGAGCGTGCATCGTACGCGCGCAGCTTCACCCACGGAGACGAGATCTTTTTCGGCGGCATGGAGGACCACTGGAACGTGCCCGCCTATCACTTCGATCCGGCAGGGCAGTATAGTATCCAACAGCCCATCGTGCGTGATCCCTACTACTCGCGAGAGGTCGAACAGCGAGGATGCGACCACATTACGGCGGGCAAGCACTCGACCGAGTTGTTTGTCGACGCAGCCGTCAACTTCCTCGACAACCGGCCCGCTGACAGGCCATTCTTTGCCTATATCGCCCTGATGGCTCCCCACGATCCCAGAACGATGCCTGACGAGTTCCTCAAGATGTATGATCCGGCGGAGATCGACTTGCCAGGCAACTTTCTGCACCAGCACCCAATCGACACCGGAGCACTGCGTGTGCGCGACGAGGTGCTGGCTGCAATCCCACGTGATCCGGAAGAGATCCGAGTCCATATCGCCGAATACTTTGCCATGATCAGCCACCTGGATCACGAACTCGGACGTCTACTGGCCAAGCTTGAAGCGACCGGCGAACACGAGAACACCATCATCGTCTTTGCCGGTGACAACGGCCTGGCTCTGGGTCAGCACGGCCTGATGGGCAAGCAGAACCTCTACGATCATAGCGTGCGCGTCCCACTGATCTTTGCCGGTCCGGGCATCCCCAACGGCGAGGAACGGGACGCGCTGGTCTACCTGCTCGACATTTACCCCACACTCTGTGACCTACTCGGCATCGAACCACCGGATTCGGTCGAGGGCCAAAGCATGGCATCCTGCCTGCTGAGTGACTGCGCATCGTCGCGGGAGAGTCTCTACCTGGCCTACGTCGATACGATTCGTGGCCTGGCCGACGGCAAATACAAGCTGATCGAATACGCCTGCGGCATGACGCAACTGTTCGATCTGGAGGCGGATCCGCTGGAAAAGGAGAACCTTGCGGACCGATCAGAGATGCAATCAACCTTGGCAAACCTCCGCGGCAATCTCATCCGCCATCGCGACGCGTGGGACGATGAGCAACATCGTTTTGGCGCTTCGTTCTGGCAGGCAAGGGCGGATCTGAAGAGAGTCGCCGAGTAAGGCCATTCCAGAGAGATAAATATGCGTTGCAAGGAAATCTTTGTCTGGAGCCGTAGGTCGGAGTGGTACTCCGACTGGCTTGGCTGAGCCATGCTTGGCGGGTCGGAATGGCATTCCGACCCGTTGTCCTTGCTGCATGATGCGTATTGATGTATCGTGACAATTGTTGGCGAATGAGATTGCGTTCATCATAGGTGACATCCATGACGACCCTCCTAACTGTCGACGACTACGCGGCAATTCCGACGGTATCCGGTGACTTCCGTATTGCCTATGGCGACCTGCCCGACCAGTTCGGCGAGCTTTTTTTGCCTACCGATCCGCCCACATCGCCCAATGGCCTCTATCCTGTGATCGTTCTTCTGCACGGCGGGTGCTGGCGAGATCGTTTCGGTCTTGGCCCACTCGGTCAGATGGCTCGAGGCCTCAGCCAAACCGGCATCGCTGTCTGGAGTCTCGAGTATCGACGCATCAGTGCAGATATTGATCAACCCGAAAACGTCCGTGGCGGCTGGCCGATGACGTTTCTCGATGTGGCGGCCGGCGCCGATCATTTGCGCGATCTAGCAAGTGCGCACAACCTCGATCTTGACCGTGTCGTAGCAGTCGGGCACTCCGCAGGCGGCCATCTGGCGCTATGGCTTGGGGGTCGGCATAAGCTGCCGGCCGATTCCGAGCTCTACAGGCAAGATCCGTTGTCCTTGCGCGGTGTGATCTCACTTGCAGGCATCCCCGATCTCGCAGTCGCCCAGATCGAGGATATCTGCTCAGGTGCGCCCGCGGAGTTGATGGGAGGCATGCCGGAAGCCTATACAGACCGCTACACACAGGGATCGCCCCAGGCGCTTCTGCCCCTGGGGATTCGCCACTGTCACTTTGTAGGCCGGGAAGATGAAATCGTCCCAGCCGACTACCTGCGGCGTTGCGTGGCTGAGGCGCAGGAAAGGGGCGATCAGGCTCAGCTGCACGTCCTGCCCTATGCCGCCCATTTTGAGGTCATCCGTGTTACTTCTGCGGCATGGGCAATGGTGGAGCAGCAGATTTCGCTAGTACTCAAGGCTGCATAGCCCAAGCTGAACCTGGCCAGAGGTCCAAACGCCCATGCTCATCGCCATCACCCGAGAAGTCAGTTCCGGCATCAATGATTGCGAATTGACCCACCTTCAACGCGAGCCCATCGACGTCGAGCGTGCTCGTCAGCAACATCGGGATTATGAGGCACTGCTGGCGAAGCTTGGCTGCCAGGTACACTCTCTGCCCGAAGATCCCGAGCTGCCCGACTCCGTCTTCGTGGAGGATGCCGCCCTGGTTTTGGACGAGATCGGAATTATCACAAACCCCGGGGCGACCTCAAGACGGCCGGAAACTGAGACGATCAAGGGTGCGCTGCGTCCCCACCGCACACTGATTGCCATCAACCCGCCGGGCACTGTCGACGGCGGCGACATTCTGCGCATCGGACGGCAGATCTATGTCGGGCTATCGAGTCGCAGCAATATCGAGGCCGTTGAGCAGATGCAGCAAGCACTGGCTCCCTATGGATATGCAGTACACGGTGTGGTAGTGACCGGCTGCCTTCATCTGAAATCTGCCATCACACAAGTGGCTGACGATGCCGTGCTAATCAACCCCGCCTGGATCGACGCCTCGCTATTCCCCGGCATGGCCGCCATTGAGATCGATCCTGCTGAATCCGGTGCGGCAAACGCTCTGCGCATTGGCGATGCTCTGGTGCTTCCGGCTCAGTATCCGCAGACGGCAAAGCGGCTTCGAAGTCATGGGCTGGACGTTCATACGGTCGACGTCTCCGAGTTGGTCAAGGCGGAAGGCGCCGTCACGTGTTGCAGCCTGATTTTCGAGGCAACGCCAGAATCGTCGGCACATCCCAACAGATCGATAGCGTCGACAAAGGCTTGAGGCAAAATGAAGATCACCGATCTAAAGACGTTTGTCGTCGGAAATCCGTGGAAAAACTGGGTCTTCGTCAAGCTCTACACCGACGAAGGCATCACCGGCCTCGGCGAAGCCACGCGGGGTCTGGTCACCAAGCCATCGGTCGGTGACGTCGAGGAATTGCGGCGGCATGTAATCGGCGAAGATCCGCTGCAGCCGGAGGTGCTCTGGCTCAAGATGCACAAGGCGCGCTATTTCGGCCAGACCACCGGCATGAGCGCCATTGAGCAGGCCTGCTGGGACATTCTGGCCAAGAGCCTGGACGTGCCGATGTGGAAGCTCTTCGGCGGTAAACATCATGACCGGTTGCGCGTCTATGCAAACGGTTGGTACCAGGGACCGCGCGAGCCGGCCTTCTTCGCCGAAACAGCTGCGTCCATTGCCGAGCGGGGCTACACGGCTTTCAAGTTTGACCCGTTTGGCGGCGCCTATCAGCAGATCGAACGGGAGAGTGAAGACCTCGCCATTGAAATCGTGCGCGCCGTGCGCAATGCCGTCGGTCCCGGTGTCGATCTCCTAATTGAATGCCACGACCGCTTCACCGTCGGTACGGCCATCCGCATTGGACGCCGTCTGCAGGAATTCTCACCCATGTGGATGGAGACGCCGGTACGCACCCACGATCTGACCGGTCACCTGGAGGTCGCGCGAGCCATCAATACGCCGGTGGCGCTGGGCGAAGGCTTCCGCGAACTACGCGAGTTCGCCGATCTGCTTTCCGTCCGCGTCATCGACATCATCCAGCCCGAACCGATGGCGCTGGGCCCATCGATGACGCGCAAGGTCTTCGGCATTGCCCAGGCCTACTCGGCCCTGGTTGCCTGCCATCAAGCTCAGAGTCCCTTCTGCACGGCCATGAACGCCCACCACCACGCCTCGATTCCCAACTTCCTGATCCAGGAAAACTTCGACGACTCGCTGGAACCCTGGACGTGGGACCTGCTCCAGGGCGTGCCGCGCGTCAAGGACGGCCACCTTGTGGTCTCTGATGCGCCCGGCTGGGGTGTGGAACTCAACGAAGAAGAAGCGCTCAAGCATCCATATGGCGAGCAGAATTTCCTACGTCTTTTCGAAGAAGGTTGGGAGACCAGGCGGCCGCCGGAGGAGAAATGAGGTGGGTGAGGGGGTGACAGGGTGATCGAACCAGAAGTTCCTGGATTCACAGGAGCGCCAGTACGTCATCACCGTCACCCGCTCACCTCCACCTCACCTTGTCAGAAAAGGAGATCCACCCATGCCCAAACCGTTCCGTGGCGTATTCACAATCCCTTTCACGCCGATTCACAGAAACCAAGCCGTCGACTGGGAAGGGCTGCGACGCGTGGTCGATTTTTGTGTCGAATGCGGCGCGCATGGCATCGTCTGGCCAGTCAATGCCAGCCAGTTTGCGACATTGACAGATGACGAACGCCTTTTGGGGATGCAGATCGTGACCGAGCAGACCGATGGACGCGTGCCCGTGGTACTCGGTACCCAGGGCGTCTCGGCTGTGCATGCCGCGTTCTTGAGCCGCCACGCGCAGACCGTTGGCGCAGACGCGGTCATGGCCATGGCCCCGTATGTGCAGCCGCTTGGCAATGAGGATGCCATCGTGCACTACTACCAGGCCATCGACGCCGAAGTGAGCATGCCGATCTTTGTTCAGAACCACACGCGAGGAAGCATCCTGTCGGTGAAGACGCTGGCCCGCCTGGTCAACGAGGTTGAGCATGTGGAGTACATCAAGGAAGAGACCTTTCCCGTGACCCACATGGTCACACAGGTCCAGGAGGCCTGCGGTCCCAAGTTAAAAGGCGTCTTCGGTGGGGCCGGTGGGCGCTATCTGCTGCTGGAGCACCCACGCGGCGTGGCCGGCCAGATGCCCGGCTGCCACCTCACCGATGTCGTAGTTCGTCTCTGGAATGCCCTGGATGCCGGCAATCGTGAGGAAGCAAAGCGGATCTTCAACTTGATGGGACCGATCTTCGCGTTGGAGATGGTCAAAGGCTCGACCTACGGTGAGGTCCTGCGCCGTCGCGGCGTGATCGAATTTTCAGGCGACCGTGCAGGAGGCGAACACCTACACGACGAATACGACGCCGTCGCTCTGGACGAGATCCTGGCCGACCTGGAGCCTCTCTTCACCTGGCCCGGCAGCGGACCGCTGATCACCAGCCGCATCGCATCGCCCTCCTCACGAGCAATAGTCTCCGGCGGCATCGAAGGCAGCGGAGACGTCGATCCCTTCGACCGGTAGAATCGTGGTCTGTCGTCCAATGTTCATTTGCGCGGCTCATACTCGTCACCACTCGACCAGCATCCAGATGGCCGGATTCAGGTCCACGCCATCGGCGTTGATCTCGGCGAAAATGCGCACCGCCTTTTTGACAAAGTCATTGGCGGCGACGTTTTGGCCCAACGCGTGATGATAGTCTGCGAGATGGTTATAGAGCGCGGCAGCCCGGTGCCGATCGCCCAGAGCGAGACATACAGCCAGGGCTTCATCGGTCAGCGTGATGGCGCGTGCGTTTTCTCCAGCCGCGGCGTAGGCCATGGCCAGGCTATTGAGCGCAGCGATGCGCACCATGGCGTCCGATTCCGCGGCGAGATCCAAACTACTTTGAGCATGGGCGATGGCCTCCTTGCCCTGGCCGGCATGCCTGGCCAGGATACTCAATACATTGTGAGCCTGGGCAAGGGGCGAGGAATCATCGAGACCGGCGCCGGCCTGCAGTGCGCTCTGCGCCAGCTTCAACGCGTGCTCGTGATCGCCGGCCTGCTCTGCCACAAGACTCCAACGTGCCAGAATCCGACTCTGCCAGGCCTGATCGAGCGTTCCATCGTCAAGCGCCGCTTCATAGCTTCGTTGGGCCAGATCCAAACGCCCCAGACGATGATGCAGGTTGCCGAGTTTGCCCTCTAGCTGTGCGATCTGATCGGGCAGCGCATGGGCGGCAGCCGTCTCGTAGTTGGCCCGCGCCCGCTCATATTCGCCCAGCAGGGTCTGCAAGTCGCCCAGCCGCTCGTGGATGGCGCACAGATCGACTGAACCTAGGGCAAGCGCCGTCTCCAGGTAGAGGATCGCCTCTCGGTTGGCGTAGATCGAAGCGGCATGTTCGGCTGCCGTCAAATAGGCGCCAATCGCCTCTTCGATCTGATCGCCTTGGGCACGGTGATGGGCCAGCATCGGCATGAGCAGATGGGGGTCGGCGTGCTCGCGACGAAGAGCGATCGAAATTGCGTCTGCTGCGCGACGATGGAGAAGGCGGCGACGCGCCCCGCTGACCTGTGTGTAGACCAGATCTCGCAACTGATCGTGGTAGAAATCGTAGCCTGGCCAGTCGTTTTCACGCACCAGGCGATGGGCCAGGAGCTCTTCCAACCCACCGACGCACTCATCATCGCTACGGCCGCTGACAAAATGGAGCATCTCGTAGTCAAACGAGCGACCGATCACGGCGGCCGCGGCCAGCAGTTGCTTGCCGGTGTCGCTGACCAGATCCAGGCGAGACTGCAGCAGATCACGGATGCCGCTGGGCAGTTCCCACTTCGTCTGCCGGATCAGATCCGGACGGCGGCGCAAGAGCTGGACATATTCCGTGAGGAAGAGCGGAATACCTGCCGACTCTTCCTGAAGGCGCGTGCTCAGCCGATCGATGTCGACAGCCGGTGCAATCGCCGCCTCGGCGACAATGGCTTGAACCTGCGACGGCGTCAGACGCTCCAACACGATATCCGTGCACAGCCCGCTGCGAATCGCTTCGAGCCGAATGGTTCTGAGCAAACCCTGCTCCACGAAATCTTCCGTTCGCCAAGCCAACACCAGACAGAAGGCCTGGCCCGGAAGGCGCCGCGCCAGATAGCTGACCAATTCAAGCGTGGCATTGTCGGCCCAGTGGATGTTATCGATCGCCACCACTGTGGGCCCTTCGCCTGCCGTCAGCGCCGCCAGCACCTGTCCAATTGAATCGAAAAAGCGTCCCTTAGCCGAGATGTTCTCGACTGCCGGCAGATCCGACAGGCCGGGCACAATTGAATCCAGTTCCGGCAGCAGTCTTCTGGCCTCAGCGAGTGCGGCCATGGAAACATCAGCCAGTTGAACCGCGACATTGGCCGGCGCCAACCCATCGCGCAACAGCTCACGAATCGGCGCATAGGCCAGATCGGCTTCGCCGTAAAAGCACTGAGCACTCAGTGTGCGGCAACCCCGTTCTGTGGCGAAGGCCAAAAACCGTTCGACCAGGGCCGTCTTTCCGATGCCCGCCTCGCCTTCGACTATCACCAGGTGACCACTGTCCGCGCCGGCCAACGCCTTCTCCAGCGCCAGCCACGCTTCCTCTCGTCCGACCAGATCCAGCGACGCCGGTGCCGGGGATCGCCCCACAGGTTCTTCGTCCGTTTTCACATGGCCAGATTGCTGCACCGGGCTGGGCCTATGAATGGCCCGGTTGGCAAAGATCTCCTCGTAGAGTTCGGTAGTCTCATCCAGTGGAGGCACGCCCAGTTCGTCGTCTAGGACACGCACGCACTCTCGATACTGGCGCAACGCAGCGTTGCGCTGGTCCGCCCACACAAAGAGGCGCATCAGCTGGCGATGGGCCGCTTCATGCAACGGATCGGTGTGCAACCGACGTCGCGCCCAGTCGATGGCGAGGTCGAACTGGCCGTCTGCAGCCAGTGCAGAGACCAGACGATCCAGCGCCTGCACGTAGCTACGACGCAGTTCCTCCGCAGTGAAGAACTGCCAGTCGTCAAAATTGACGCTGTCGCGCAGCGAGAATCCGGCTAGAAAGTCGTCGCGATAGACGTCGACGGCCCTCGTCAGCGGCGCGATGCAGCGGGCGCAGGCGGTGTCGGCGTCGTGTCCATGGGCAAGACACTCGGCGAGCGCACGATGAAAGGCGGCGACATCGAGATCGACATGCGGATCTTGTCGTAGTTCAACGCTTGTGCGCTCGATGGCAAGCCACGACGACATCGCGCTTTTGTTGAGGACTGAGAGCGTGCGCCGCAGCGCAGCCAGCGCACGCGACTGATTCAATTCGGGCCAGAGCAGCGCAGCCAATGTGTCGCGGGTCTGAACGCCCGGATTGAGCGCCAGATAGGCGACCATGGCAACGGCCTTGCGCGTATCGACCTGGATAGACCACGCCTCGACGAAGATGGCCGGCGCGCCCAGGAGTGAAATTGTCAACTGTTGCATACCGACTTCCGTAGGTTTCTGGAACGTCAAGAAGGATTGCCCGCAGTATAAACAGGATTCGCATTTTTGAGAAAAGTAGCGGATCAGCACCGTTCCGTAACGGTTGCGGTAACGAACTCGCGACGGTCGGTGCGCTATAGTGGCGGCAGGACGTCACGCTGCACCAACAAAGGGCAGCGTACTATCAGAAAAGGAAGAGAGCATGAAAATTCATCGATTGCTGTTTGCGGTCTGCATTCTACTCATCGGCGTTTTACTGGCGGGATGCGTCGCCCTGGAGCCGGCAGCGCCGGGCGGGCCAGGGGAAGAAGAACCGGCCGCCGCCGTGACAGCCGGCAACGCGGCCCCCACCGTCACCTTCACCGCCACCGAGTACGCCTATGAAGGCCCGGAGTCGATTCCCAGCGGGTTGACCCGACTCGAGTTGGTCAACAACGGCGAGAGGGAGCATTCCCTCTGGGCGATCAGGCTCGATGAGGGCAAGACCTTTGAGGACATTATGGGGGTTTTCGCGACGATGGAAACCGACCCACAGATGCCGGAATGGTTGACCTGGTACGGCGGCGTCAACGCAGGACCGGGTGCAACCAGCGCCTACACCATCGATCTGGCCCCGGGAAGCTATACGCTGCTCTCGTTCGGCGAGGATGAAGAAGGCGTGCCGGATGCGGTCAGAGGACTGCAGACCACACTGACTGTCACCGAAGCGGAGGACAACGGCGCCACGCCGCCCGCGGCCGATCTGCGCATGGAGTTGGTCGACTTCAGCTTTGTCATCGATGGCGAGCCAAAGAGCGGTCCCCAGATTGTGGAATTCACAAACACGGGGATGGAGGCGCATGAGATGGCCCTGTTCAAGCTTGAGGAGGGCGTGACCATGGAGAACGTCCTCGACTTCATGATGGCCGAGGATGAGGCTGCAGGTCCGCCGCCCTTTGCCTTTTTGGGCGGAGCCGCCCCCATGAATCCCGGCATGACAGCCTGGTATGAAGTCGACCTTGACGCCGGCGACTACGGGCTCCTCTGCTTCCTTCCCAGTGTCGCCAACGGCGGCGCTCCCCATCTCATGTTGGGCATGACGGCGCAGATGATCGTCAACGAACCATAACCGGCCGCAGTAAACGCACTTGACCAGCCCGTTTGCACTGGCTATAATGCGGCCCCCTGAGCGGCGGCACGAAATCGATCTTTCGGATGCCGCCGCTCACCGCCAACTACGTTTCATCACAGTCTTCATCGTTTCCACGTCCATCGCTGATCGAGAAAGGATCGCTAGGTATGAAAGTCTTGAAATGGATCGGTATCATTGCAGGTTGTATTTGTTGTATTTGTCCTCATTGCCGGCGCTGCCGGCTACTTCACCGCCAACACTCGCCTGGCCAAAGCGGCGGATGTTCCGGTCGCCACTGTGGAGATTCCTACGGACGCAGCAGCCATCGCCCGCGGTGAACACATCGCCATGGGCATCACCGCCTGCATTGCATGCCATGGTGAACAACTCGAAGGCGATGTCATGATCGATGAAGCGCCCATCGGCTACGTTCCCGCACCCAATTTGACCAGCGGCGCCGGCGGCATCGGCGGCGAGATGACCGACGAACAGTGGATCGCCGCCATCCGTCACGGTATCGGGCGCGATGGGCGTGTCATCGGCTTTATGCCCTCCAACGCCTACGCCCACGTAGGTGACGAAGACCTGGGCGCACTAGTCGCCTATCTCAAGCAGCTGCCGCCGGTAGACAACGAGCTTGGTGACCGCCAATTGCAGCTACCCGGCACGATGATCTTTGGACTCATGGCCTACAATAGCCTGCCGATCAATCAGATCGACCATGCCGCTGTCGGCGGCAGCGCTCCACCCGCCGGCGTGTCGGCTGAGTATGGCGAATATCTTTCCCAGATCGGCGCATGTCGCGATTGCCATGCGGCCAACCTGGCCGGCAACACCGATCCCAACAGCGCCGGTTTGGGTCCCAACATCACACCGGGCGGGCGCTTGGCAAGCTACAATGAAAATCAGTTCCTGGCTTTCATGCGCTCGGGTGTGACGCCCGAAGGTCGGCAGACCGACGGCGAAGAGATGCCCTGGCTCGAGTATCGCCATCAGACCGACGAGGAATTGCAGGCGCTCTATGCCTACCTGAGTTCAAACGAGGCGCTGCCGGACAACGAGTAATATCAATTGTCCGATCAACGATCGTATTTCGTAGGGGCGGGGCTTGCCCCCGCCCGCTCGCCACAGCGGCGACCGCAACGGTCACCCTACGAAATCACGGTTCACAATGACTTCACACTCGCCACAGATAGGTGAAAAGCCAAGCAGGATTTTCCAACCTCGAGATGCGAGGTCATGAATGGGCAAACGGTATACCTAGGAAGCATTTTTGATGAGTGCAAAGACCGCAGACCGACAACAATCGATACCGTGGCTTGCATGGCTGCTCTTTGGCATCTCGCTCTCCGGTGTAGTGGCTACCTTTTTCCTGATAGACGCCGGCTGCGCAGATGAGCTTTTGAGCGGCAGCCCGGCGGAACGTGATGGCCAACTTTGTGATCTTGGCCTCCCAGTTCCTTTTTGCCACGCTGGGCATGATCATCCTCTATAACCATCCTGGCCACCACATCGGCTGGTTGTCTCTGGTGATCGGTGCACTTGGCATCGTCCATCCAGCGGAGATCTACACCGGCTGTAATGCGATTGCCTTGCCGGCCGGCCAGATTATCCCATGGTTCGTATACTGGGGGCAGCCGGCAACTGGTGGTGGCGCTCTTCGTCCTCTTGCCCATGCTCTTTCCCGATGGACACTTCCTGTCACCGCGCTGGCGCATATTCACCGTTGCAGGCGGCACGCTGTATGGATTGACAATGCTGTTGGTCACCCTCCTACCCGGCCCCATGGTGTGGAACGGCATGGGTGAGAGTACGACCGATGGGCCCGAAAATCCGCTGGCATTGTCCTTCCTGCCGGCATCGATCGGCCCAATCCTCAACACAGCCCTAGCTATCGGCTTCTTCATCCTCGCCATGGGCGCAGTCCTATCCTTGGTCCTGCGATTTCGGCGATCGCAGGGTCAATTGCGCCAACAGATCAAGTGGTTGGCCTACTTCTTAGCGGTGGCCTTTGGCACGCAGATGATCTTCTTCGAGTTGCCCGGGGCCCTATTCAATCCCCAAGTACTCGATAGCCTCGCCTATGCGTTCATCCTCATCGTCGTCTTCCTCGGGTATCCCGTGGTCATCGGCATCGCCATCCTGCGCTATCGGCTCTACGACATCGACGTCATCATCCGACGCACGCTGGTCTATGCATTGGTGACCGGCACGCTGGCGCTGGTCTATATCGGCAGCATCATCGTGTTACAGCGCCTCTTCGTGGCCGTCACCGGCCAGCGAGTCCACCGTGGCCATCGTCATCTCGACATTGCTGATCGCGGCGCTCTTCAACCCGCTGCGCAATCGTATTCAGGCATTCATCGACCGCCGCTTCTACCGTCGCAACTATGACGCTGAGCTGACCTTGGCCCGCTTCGGCGCGGTGGCGCGTGATGAGGTCAACCTGGAGACGCTGACGACTGAACTGCTCGACGCCGTGGACCGGACCATGCAGCCGACCGGCACATCGCTCTGGTTGAGGGATCGACGATCATGAGCAGTGTGCGATATGACATGAACAGACGCCGCTCGAAACTGTGGTTGGCGTGGGTGTTATTTGGCATGACGCTATTGGCCACCGCAGCCATGTATGCCTTGATGGGAGCCGGGTGTCGTGAGCTCCTGGCCGGCGAAATCCTGACTGAACGCTTCGCACCCTTCGTGTTTTCGATCTCAAATGTCCTCTTTGGCCTCTTGGGCGTACTGATTCACTACAGACATCCTGGTCATCCGATCGGATGGCTCTGTGCAATCATCGGCGTGTTGGGCGGCATTCAGTTCTACACTTGGGTACACAGCGCATGTTTGGTGTTGCCGCTGCCAGCCATGGATGCCGCAGCCTGGATGCTTATCTCGCTTCACCGCTGAGTATCATACCAACATTCATCCTGCTGCCGATGCTCTTTCCCAGATGGCCATTTTCTGTCGCCACGTTGGCGCATATTTACAGTTGTCGGTTGCAGTTTGATATTGGCCCTCCTGGCAACGGTGGCGCTACTGCCTGGCCCCATGATCTGGGACGGTATGGGCACGACCAGTGCGCCCGACAATCCGTATACGCTACCAACTTCATCCGCCGCGATCGGGCCGCAACTGAGACATCATTCTGAGCATCCTCTTGAACGCCTTTTCGTTGGCAGGCATCTTGTCATTGGTGCTGCGCTACCGGCGCTCTCAAGGGGAAGTGCGCCAACAATTGAAGTGGATCGCCTATTTCTTTGCCGTCGTCTTTGGCACGCAGATACTCTTCTTTGAAGTACCGGGCGCATTTGTCACGCCAACCGTGTTCGAAGGCATCGGCTACACGCTGGTCATCACGGCCGTCTTCCTTGGCTATCCCGCTCGTTATCGGCGTGGCCATCCTGCGTTACCGCCTCTACGATATCGACATCATCATTCGGCGCACGCTGGTCTATGCATTGGTGACCGGCGCGCTGGCGCTGATCTACGTCGGCAGTATCGTCGCGCTACAACAGATCTTTGTGGCCGTCACGGGGCAGGAGTCGACGGTTGCCATCGTCGTCTCCACCCTGCTCATTGCAGCGATCTTCAACCCGCTGCGCAAGCGCGTGCAGGCGTTTATCGACCGCCGCTTCTACCGACGCAAATACGATGCCGAGGCCACGCTGGCCCATTTCGGCGACGGTGGCGCGCGACGAAGTGAACCTGGAGACGCTGACGGCCGAACTGCTCGACGCGGTGGATCGGACTGTACAGCCGGCAGCCACATCGCTCTGGCTGAGGGACAGGCAACAATGAGAACGGTGCAACCAACAAACGCCGGAAACCATTCCGCCCCGCTGAGTGCGTGGCTGCTCGTGGCGGTCACGATCTTGGCCATGAGCGGCGGCATCGCCTTGGGATTTGCCGGCTGCGTGGATCTTTCTGCCCATCTTGAACGTTTTTCCAGCCTCATCTTTGCACTGCTCGGCATGTTGATCTTGCGCAGCCGACCGGGCCATCGAATCGGTTGGCTCTGTATGCTCATCGGTGCAGTTGGTGCGCTAAGTACCGTGGCGTGGTTCTACAGTGCGTGCAATGTCATCGACCTGCCGGCAATGGATTTCGCCACCTGGTTCAACTTTGCAATCTCCATGGTATGGCTCACGCTGATGTTCATATTGCTGCCCATGCTCTTTCCAACTGGCCATTTCCTATCACCGCGGTGGCGCCTGCTCGCGATTGTCGGTTGCAGCATTTTGGCGACCTTGACCCTGTCGTTGGTCCTCGTGCCAGGCCCGATGGTCTGGAACGACACGACCATGGGTGGCGAGGCGCTGGACAATCCGCTCGCGTTCCCTCTGATTCCGGAATCGGCAATCGAGCCGTTGCAAACAGGTCAAGTCCTTGTGCTCAGTGCACTCTGTCTCGCGGGCATCAGCTCCATTGCGTTGCGCTACCGACGATCTCAGGGTATGACGTGCGCCAGCAGCTAAAATGGTTGGCCTACTTCTTGGTCGTTGCGTTTGGCACACAGCTAATTGTCTTTGAATTGATCCGGGCAACCGTCTATCCCGAAATCTTTGAAACGGTCGCATACACATTGATCATTCGATCGGTCTTCATCGGCTATCCGGTCGTCATCGGAATTGCGATATTGCGCTACCGGCTCTACGACATCGATATCATCATCCGCCGTACACTGGTTTACGCGCTGGTGACGGGCGCGCTGGCGCTTGTCGATGTCGGCAGTATTGTGCTGTTGCAGCAGTTCTTTGTCGCTGTCACCGGCCAGCAATCGACCGTAGCGATCGTGGTTTCAACATTGCTGATCGCGGCGCTCTTAAGTCCGCTACGGCAGCGCGTTCAGGTGCTCATCGATCGGCGATTCTATCGGAGACACTATGACATCGAGCAGACGTTGGCCGAGTTCCAGTCGCGGCCCGCGATGAGGTCAACCTGGAAGCGCTCACGGTTGAGCTGCAAAACGCTGTGCAAGAGACCCTGCAGCCGAAACAGCTGTCGATCTGGCTTGATGCCCGCCGTTCCGGGGAACGACAATGAGCACCAACAGGACGCGTCATCAGCATACTTACGCAATGGCTCTGGCTACCCTACGCCGGCCTGGTTTTGCTCGTGATTGGAGCTGCGTTGCCGCCCCGATATCACCAGTTGGCCACCCTGGCGGCATCGCCCTCCGACAGTGGCCAGCTCACAATGGCGGAAGGCGTTGGATTGTCCGAGATAGGCCTCTCGGTTCAGGGTTATGCACGCTACTTCACCCTGTTGGAAGGGCTGGCCGCCTTGAGCTTTCTGACCATCGCCACGGTTGCCTATCTGCTGCGCAGGCAGGAGTGGCTACCCTTACTCTTTGCCTATGGCGCAGCCGGATTTGGCCTCTTCAGCAGTCCACTGTCCACCGGTCTTGAGGCAGAAGCACCTGCCTGGATGCCTCTGCTCCTGATCTTACGCTCAGTCGTAATGCTCTGCTTTGTTCTGGCCATCCTTCGCTTTCCCGATGGACGCTACCTGCCGCCCTGGACCCGCTGGCTCGGGATCATGTGGACGGCCTATGTGGTGCTGGCGCTTGCTATCCCGGGGCTGCGTTTGCAGTCGAGCCTGGTCTGGAACAGTATCCAGCAGGTGCTGGTGCTGTCATGGGTGTTAGTCTGGCTGGCGGTGATCACCGTTGTACAGGTGGTGCGTTACCGGCGCTACTCGACCCCAATTAAGCGGCGCCAGACCCGATGGGTCGTTTGGGGTCTGGCCTTGGGCATGGGTGCGGTCGTCGTTGCGTCCGTGCCAGTGCTTCTGATGCCGCTGCTGGGTGGGTCGATCAGGGCGTTGATGGCCGCACGTATGGTCGCGTTTACTGTCGTGCTATTGGCGTCTATCGGCATGGCCGCCTGCTTTGGCGTGGCGATCTTGTACGCCCGGCTGTGGGATATCGACGTGGTCATCAACCGCACACTGGTCTACACGCTTCTGACCGGCCTGCTAGCGCTCATCTATGGGTTGACAGTCGTGCTCTTGCAAGGCCTACTGGGTCTGTTTGGCGCTGACCAGAATCAGACGACAGTTGTGCTCTCGACGCTGCTCATCGCAGCGCTCTTTCACCCGCTGCGCGGACGTGTGCAAGCGTTCATTGACCGCCGCTTCTACCGCCGCAAGTATGACGCCGAGCAGACTTTGGCTCGATTCGGCACAGTGGCACGGGACGAAGTAGACTTGAGCGCACTCACGGCTGAACTCCTCAATGCAGTCGAGCAGAGCGTCCAGCCTACACAGACATCACTCTGGTTGAAGGACAACCAACCATGACGACCGATGAGCCGAAATGGGCATCGACAAAAAACGCGACTGAAACACGATCAATTCACCGACAATGGCCTGGGTAATTCTCGCCATCACGGTCATCGGCGGACTGATGGCTATGGCGATCTACCCGCTGACGATAAGAGACAACCTTGCCAGGCGGGTGGGGCGTCACCGGCAACCCCGTCGCCGATCTGATCAATGCCATCCAGTCTGTACTCGTGGTCCCGCTGGTTGCCGGCGGCTTCGGCTTTGTCATCGTGCGTCGCCAGGCCGAGAACCGAGTCGGCTGGCTGTTGCTGTCCCTTGGTCTAGCGGCGATGTTGAGCGCACTCTTCGGCTACTGGTCCATCTATGCGTACCTCAGCGTGGACGAGCCGCTGCCGTCGGCGCAATTGGCCGGATGGATAACCAACTGGATGTGGATCGTGGTCTTCACCATCCTGCTATTGCTGCTCGGTATCTTTCCCGACGGCGAGTTTCTTTCTCGCCGGTGGGGCTTGGCGATCCTGACATCGCTTGCGCTCTTCGCCTTGCCTCTTCTGGTTGGGGCCATGATCGAAACGCCCATGTCCTCGGCCTTCTTCATACCCAGCCCATTTGTGACCGAACACGCCCAACGGCTATACGAAGCGTTGTTCTGGCTGGGCGTGCCCTTCATGCCCCTCACGGCCATCTTGGTCCTGGCGGAAGTGCTGGTGCGTTTCCGCCGCGCCCGCGGCGTTGAGCGCCAGCAGATCAAATGGCTGTTGGCCGGGATGGCGCTGTTGACAGCCATGGTGATCGGAGGCCTTATCCTCACGCTAGGCCTGGGCATAGCGTACGGTGATATCATGGTGAACATCTCAGTGCTGGCCCCGCTCACCGGCATCGGTATGGCCATGTTGCGCCACCGGCTCTACGACATCGACATCATCATCCGGCGCACGCTGATCTACGCGCTATTGACAGCGACGCTGGTCCTGATCTACCTCGGCAGCGTAGTGCTGTTGCAGCAACTTTTTGGCCGCGTCACGGGCCAGCAGTCGACGCTGGCCATTGTGCTGTCGACGCTGCTGATCGCGACGCTCTTCAACCCGCTGCGTCGGCGCACCCAGCGGCTGATCGAACGCCGCTTCTACCGGCGGCGCTACAATGCCGAGCGTGTGCTGGAGCGCTTTGCTGAGGCCTCGCGAAACGAGGTCGACCTGGGCGCGCTTGAAATTGAACTGGCGGCCGTGGTGCGCGAGACCATGCTGCCTGCGTCCGTTTCCATCTGGATCAACGGGTCCCAGGAGTGAAAATGCCAACACGTTCGCCGGACGAGAACAAGGCAGCCGCACGCATGAGAATATTGAACCGCCAGTTGAAAAGAATCTGTATCCACCTCGAGTAGAAATCTGAAAAAGCGTCTGCAAAGGAGGCAGCTATGCAAGTTTCATTCGAACTCAATGGTGACTCTAGGACGGTCAATCTCGACGCGGACATGCCCTTGCTCTGGGTGCTTCGAGACACTCTGGGGTTGACCGGTGCCAAGTACGGTTGTGGGATTGGGGCCTGCGGCTCATGTACCGTCCATCTGGACGGGAAAGCCATTCGTGCCTGCGATACGCCAATCAGAGATGTTGCGGGGAGAAACGTGACAACCATCGAAGGGTTTGCCTCGGATATGGCCCGCCCACTGATCCGCGCATGGTTGGATGAAGACGTACCTCAATGCGGCTATTGTCAGACCGGACAGATCATGGCGGCGGCCGCGTTGCTTGAGGACAATCCTGACCCCAGCGATGTCGAGATTGATGTCGCTCTGGCCAACAATATCTGTCGCTGTGGCGCCTATCAACGAATTCGCTCCGCCATCCACAAAGCTGCTCTCTCGCAATGGACTGAAACCGATGACTCCCGTCCTCCTCTGCCACATTCGACGACCGCATCTGAGCCATCGATTCAGCTCAATCCCTGGATCAAGATCGGCCCCGATAACACAGTGACGGTGATGATCTCCAAGGCAGATATGGGTCAAGGAGTGCGAACTGCGTTGGCAATGCTGGCCGCAGAAGAACTTGAAGCGGACTGGTCACAGGTCCGCGTGGAACAGGCCCCGTTGGATGAGGTATACGGGGATCAGGCGACAGTTGGAAGCACAAGCATGATGAGGGCATGGGAGCCGCTGCGCGCTGCCGGCGCGTCGGCCCGTGAGCGCCTGATTGCTGCTGCTGCCCAGATCTGGGACGTAGAGAGCCAGGAGTGTGAGGCAAGTGCTGGGATAATCGTTCATCGTCCAAGTCAGCGCAGGTATGCATTCAGTGACGTAGCCTATCTTGCGGCAACACTGCCTGAACCGACTGCTCCCTCCTTCAAACCCGTCGATGACTACACGATCATCGGCAAACCGACCGCCAGGATCGACAATCCGGAGGTAATTGCGGGCAGCAGCGCAATTTGGCCAAGATGTACGCTTGCCCGGCATGCTCTACGCCGTCGTCGCTCGTTGCCCGGTCCACGGAGGACAACTCAAAGAGTTCGATGCGACTGCTACTGAAACCCTGAGGGGTGTCGAAGCGGTATTTCTTATCCAGAGTGGCGTCGCCGTTGTCGCGCAGACGACATGGGCTGCGATGAGAGGTCGTGATGCGCTCAACGTCATCTGGGACGAAGGTGACAATCAGACCCTTGATGATAGCACATTGCGCACACAACTCGAACAGGCACTGCCTACCACGTATGATGAAGCGGCTGAAGAAATGACAGCCGTCGAGGCGAAGTACGAGCTACCGTTGCTCGCTCACGCTGCGCTCGAACCGCTGACCTGCGTGGCGGACGTCAAGGCCGATCGGTGTGAAATCTGGATCCCGGGACAGATCCCAAGGTTGATTCGAGCGGCGATCGCCGGAGAGACGGGATTACCCGAAGAAGCCGTAACCGTACATCAGACTCTGCTCGGGGGCGGTTTTGGCCGCAAGGCACATTCTGATGCAGCCATAGAGGCTGCCCAGATATCTCAACGAATTGATGCACCGGTACAGGTGATTTGGAGCCGTCAAGACGACATTCAGCATGACAGATATCGACCTCCCAGCATGCACGCGCTGCGCGCACTGATCGATACTGACAGGCGTATCACGGCTTGGACGCATGCAATGGTGACCGATGGTATGCTGGACTTATTCCCGCGTGAATTCTCACAGGAATGGGCCGAAGAGAGTGCGATGCCGCCCTACAACATACCGGATCCCAATCTAGACATTATCTTCGTTGATCTACCACTGCAGGCATCTCCTTGGCGTTCCGTTTTTCGCACGCAAGCAGTCTTTGCCAACGAGTGTTTCATGGACGAACTGGCGTACGCAATGGATCGAGATCCGTTCGAACTACGACGTGAGCTGGCAAATGATCCACGCTTGCGCCACGTGCTCGAGCTAGCTGCGGAGGGAGCGGGCTGGCATAGTGAACGGAGACCGGGAGTCGGACGGGGCATCGCCTGTTTTGTCGGCTTGGGATCCTATATTGCCAGCGTTGTGGAACTCGCCATGGAAGGATCGGAGATTCGTGTTCTTCGTGTGGTCTGTGCCGTAGACTGCGGCACCCCTATCAATCCGAAAACGATTGAGGCCCAGGTTCAAGGTGGCGCCGTTGATGGTCTGGCCACAGCGCTCAAGGCCGAAATCACGGTCGCCGATGGTCGTATTCAGCAGAGCAGTTTCCAAGACTTCGAATGGATACGAATGGGTGATATGCCCCACATCGATACGATTGTAGTCCAGAGCGTTGAGCCGCCTGGTGGTCTCGGCGAACTCGGATATCCGCCGATTCCGCCCGCCGTTGCCAACGCACTCTTTGACCTTATCGGCAAACGCGTGCGTCGTCTCCCTTTGAGAGTCTAGTTCGTACCGATCATGCGTTACTGCCCTCCCAATTGACTCAGATGTGAGGCGAGAATCTTGAGATCGCAAAGCCCTGATGTCAAAAAGACCCTGCTCATTATGCTGCGTGCGACATGGCTGTCGCTGGCCGTGCTACTGCTCGCGCTCTTCCTTGCCGGACAAGGGCCGCGCGTCCGCGAACTGAGCACGATCTGTGTCGGCGCGGGCTGTCCGCTCTTGGCTCCTTCGCCGGCCGACGCCGCAGTCATCGAAGAGGCCGGCTTCGCACTCACTCAGTTCGCCTATCTGCACCAGACGTTTGAAGTCCTGGTCGCCCTGATCATGTTGGCCTTTGCCGCGGTCATCTTTGTGGCCCGTTTCGACGACTGGTTCGGCATTCTGGTCTCGTTTACGATTCTGCTATTCGGGGTCGTGTTTATGGTCGAGGCAGACAACGCCTTCATCGATCTCCACCCTACATGGCGCACGCCCCATGATATCTTGTCGGCGATCACAGCAACCCTATTCGTACTCCTGCTCTATCTCTTCCCAGACGGACGCTTCACGCCGAATGCAACCAAATATGCGGCCGCGCTGCTGCTGATTGTTGGCATAGCCGATGCGCTCTACCGCGATGCAGCCCAGACGCAGTCCACATTCGGGCTGCTCATGACCGTGATCTACATGGCCAGTCTTGCCACGGGTCTGTGCGCACAGATCTATCGCTATCGCCGGGTCTCCTCGCCGACGGCGCGGCAGCAGACCAAATGGGTGCTCTACGGTCTTACCATGCTGGTGCTGGCTATGCTGGTCTATTCACTATTTGTGGAACTGCTGCCGCCCTCGTCGGCACGCGCACGCGTGCTCTTCAACACGGTCGGGTTCGCAATCATGGCGCCCATCATCATCCTCTTTCCACTCTCGATCATGTTCTCCATCCTGCGCTATCGTCTGTGGGATATCGACATTGTTGTCAACCGCACGTTGGTCTATGGCTCGCTGACCGCACTGCTGGTGCTGCTCTTTTTCCTCAGCGTCACGATGCTGCAATCAATCTTCCTGCGCCTGACCGGGCAGGATTCCCAGGCGGCCATCGTGCTCTCGACATTGCTGATCACCGCGACCTTCAACCCGTTGCGCCGCCGATTGCAGCGCTTGATTGACCGACGTTTCTATCGCCGGCGCTACAATGCCCAACTCGTGCTGGAGCGCTTCGCGCTTGCGGCCCGCAACGAAGTCGATCTCGGCGCGCTGGAGGTCGAACTCACAACCGTGGTGCGCGAAACCATGTTGCCGGCGTCCGTTTCCATCTGGTTCAACAGACCCCAGGAGTAAAATGTCGACACATTCAATGGACGAAGAGACGGTCAATCAGGATAGTTCGACTGGCAAGAAGATACTCCTTATCGTGCTGCGCATGGCCTGGTTGGCGCTGGCCGCGCTGCTGATCGCGCTCTTCATCGCCGGCGTGGAGCCTCTATTCCGCGAGCTAAGCACAGTCTGCACTGGTGATGGTTGTATCCCACTTGCTCCGTCGATTGCCGATGCCACGTTTATCCAGGAGGCCGGCTTCACGCTCACTCAATATGCTTACTTCCATCAGACGCTTGATATCGTATTTGCTCTGGCCATGTTGGCCTTGGCAGCCGTGATCTTTTTGGGCAGATTTGACGACTGGTTCGGCATCTTGGTCTCATTCACCATCCTGCTCATTGGCCTAAATTTCACGGTGGAGGCCGACAACGCCTTCATCCGTTTGCACCCGGCCTGGCACACACCCTTCGAATTCCTGAATTTTATCACGGCCATCCTCTTCATGTTGCTGCTTTTTCTCTTTCCGGATGGTCGCTTCACGCCCCACGCGACCCGCTACGTAGCCGCGCTGGCATTCGCCATCGGCATGATCGATGCCCTGTTGTCAACGATGGGCGCCTTGACCAACACCCTTGACTTAATTGGGGTGTCTATCTACTTGGCCTGCCTGGCACTGGGACTGGGTGCGCAAATCTACCGCTACCGAGTAACCTCATCGCCCGTCCAGCGCCAACAGACGAAATGGGTGCTATACGGCCTGGTGCTCTTTGTCTTGTCCATGTTCAGCTTTTTCCTTTTCTTCCAACTATTGCCGCCCCAATCGGTACGGATGCGCGTTTTCCTTAACACCATCGGTTTTGCCATTCTGTGGCCCATCATGCTGATCTTCCCATTGACTACGATGATTTCCATTCTCCGTTACCGGCTCTGGGATATCGATGTCGTCATCAATCGAACACTGGTCTATGGTGCGCTCACGGCAGTGCTGTTGCTGCTCTTTCTAACCAGTATCACGCTCTTACAGGCATTCTTCATCCGTGTGACCGGCCAAGATTCCCAAGCCGCCATCGTGCTGTCGACCCTTCTGATTACCGTGCTCTTCAATCCGTTGCGCAGCCGGTTGCAGCGGCTGATCGACCGTCGCTTCTATCGCCGAAAGTACGACGCGACGCGTGTGCTTGCCGACTTCGCCCAGAGAGCGCGTGACGAGGTCGATCTGGAGGCGCTGTCGATCGAATTGGTGGAGACCGTTCACAATACAGTACAGCCGCAGCAGGTCTCTCTTTGGCTGCGAGACGACAAACAGCCATAAGTTCGTAACGCCGTCCGTAACGATCCAGCGACAGTTCAACGCTATACTGAGGTCACTATGTCAATGATTCGCCGGCTTTGGCCATTCAACCGAAACAACGAAGTCGAACCTGTAAGACCCGTATCCAGCGACTCTCGCCGAAACGGCAGAGAGTTCGCTCGATCTGGAAGATCGCGCCCAATGACCCACTGCTGGTCTACCTGCAACAGGCAGCCGGGCCGGTCGACGTCGACGCGCTGGCGCTCGATTCCGAAGCCCTGCCGTGCGCTGAAAGCGGCCGGCGTCAAACTGGTCGTGCCCCTAATCAGCCAGGGCGAACTGATCGGGCTGGTCAATCTGGGCGCGCGGCTCAGCGAACAGGAATATTCCTCCGACGACCGTCGACTGCTGACCAACCTGGCCACCCAGGCCGCGCCCGCGCTGCGTGTGGCCCAGCTTGCCCGCCAGCAACAGATCGAGGCGACTGAACGCGAACGGTTGGCCCAGGAACTGCGCGTGGCGCGCATCATCCAGCAGACCCTGCTGCCAAAATCGGTACCTGACCTGGAAGGCTGGGCGCTGACCGCCCACTACCAGCCGGCAGCGCGAAGTGGGCGGTGACTTCTACGATTTCCTCTATTTCGATGACGGTCGCCTGGGCATCGTCATCGGCGATGTCACCGACAAGGGCGTGCCCGCAGCCCTGGTCATGGCCACGACGCGCACCCTCCTACGTGCCGCGGCCGAACGCCTGGCCTCGCCCGGCCAGGTGTTACAGCGAGTCAACGATCTGCTGCATCCGGACATCCCACCGCGGATGTTCGTTACCTGTCTGCTGGCCGTGCTCGACCCGGAGAACGGTCGCATCATCTACGCCAATGCGGGCCACGACGTGCCCTATCATCACACCAGTGGCGAGGTCGAAGAGCTGCGCGCCACCGGCATGCCGCTTGGCCTCATGCCCGGCATGACCTATGAAGAGAAGGAGACGCGCTTGAGCCCAGGAGACAGTGTTCTCTTCTACAGCGACGGACTGGTGGAAGCCCATGCGCCGGACCGGGAGATGTTCGGCTTTCCCCGCCTCAAGGAGATGGTGGACGATCATCCGGGTGGCGAGGACCTGGTCAGCTATCTTCTTGACGAACTGGTTTCGTTCACCGGCGCGGACTGGGAGCAGGAGGACGATGTGACCCTCGTTGTTCTGCAGAGCGTGGCGCCTAGCCCGGCAAAGGAGGATGATGTGGACCAAATTTTGGCCGCGTTTGAGGTGGCCAGCGCGCCCGGCAACGAACGAGCTGCCATGGAGCGGGTCGGCGATCTGGTGGCGCCACTGGGGTTAGAAGATGCGCGCCTGGAGCAGCTGAAGACGGCAGTGGCCGAAGCCACAATGAACGCCATGGAACATGGCAACCGCTATCAAGACGACCTGCCCGTCCATATCCGGGTGCGTCGTCGTGGCAGCGCACTCGTCGTGGACATCACCGATCAAGGCGGCGACGTAGCGCCGGTCGACGCCGAGACGCCCGATCTGCTGGCCAAGCTGAGTGGTGAGCAGTCGCCACGCGGCTGGGGACTCTTTCTGATCCAGAACATGGTGGACGACATGAACACTTTCAGTGACGGCTCGACACATACCGTCGAGCTGATCATGAACCTAGAAGAAGGAGGCAATCATGCCGACTGAACCATTGACAGCCACGGTGCGACACAATGGCGACGTCGCGGTCATCGACCTGAGGGGCGAGATCAACGTCGAGGCCGAAGTCGCGCTCAACGACGCCTACGCGACGGCCATGTCGGCCGAGGCCGGCCCCGTGAGCGGCGTGCTGCTGAACTTCGCAGACGTCACCTACATCAACAGCACCGGCATCGCCCTGATCGTCGGCCTGCTGGCCAAGGCCCGCCAGACCCACACGCCGTTGATGACCTGCGGCCTGAGCGATCACTACCGCGAGATTTTCGAGATCACGCGCCTGTCTGATTTTATGTCAATTTCAAGCGATGAAGCAGCGGCGTTGGCTGGACTGTCAGACTAAATTTCCGTCAAAAGGCATGTTTGTCGTGACGGCTACAGCCGTCCGGACCGCAAAAGCGGCCACGACGAGCAGAACAGAGGAGGCACCATGGCACAAGGTTCAATTTCGATCCAACCACGTCAAGTCAACGCCAAACTGACCATTCTAGACATTGAGGGCGAACTCACCGGCAACGGCGAAGAGGCCCTGATGGACGCATACACGGCCGCCAGCGCAAACGGCGCCAAAACCATCGGTCTCAACTTCGACAACCTCGAATATATGAACAGTTCGGGCATCGGCCTGCTGGTCACGCTGCTGATTCGGGTGCAGCGCAACAAACAGACTCTTCTGGCCATCGGGCTCAACGATCACTACCAGCAGATCTTCGAACTGACGCGCCTCGACGAAGCCATCCTCTCCTACGCCACCGAGTCCGACGCGCTCAACGCCCTCTCCTAGAGCAACGGTCGAGCCGACCATCCGCTAGAACACGGATGATGCGGATCGGGCTGATTCTTGCTGATCGATTCCCAGTTGATCCGCGAAAAGCAGCTCGATCCGCATCATTCCGCGTTCCATAGTTTTGATCCTCGCCAAACTCGTAACGACAATCGTAACGTTGCGGCGACGTCGGATCGGTAGGCTATGGACAAGAGGTGTAAATGCTCATTGTCAGCCATTACCGCCATTTATGCTGAAGAGGCAACAGAGACAAGGTGAAGCAGATGAATAACCAGGAAGAGACCCCAATCACAGATCCGACCGCCACGAGCCAAGCGCAACGAGAGACCAACTGGGCCAAACCGGTCGCCGGGCTCAGGCCTACGTAGTTTGGCTGGCCATCGTCACGCAGGTGGCCCCGGACACATCGCCGGCCGCCATCATGGTGGCAGAGACCCTCGGTTGGTTTGCATCACGTGCCGACTGGGTGGCCACCATCCTGATCGTCGGCATTGGCCCAACGCTGATTGCGGTGGCCGGACGTGGCGAATGGGTGCCGAATTGGTTCTACTACTGGAGCTTCCTCACCGCCTTCGCCGCAGTGTTGAACGCCGTCGCCATGTTCACCGGGGGCAGCGGCCTGTCGACCTACGGCTTCCTGATCATCCCCATCGGCGTCGGCTGGATGATCGCCGCCGGGATCGTGCTGCTGCGTGGCAAGGATAGTGTAGGACGTGAACAGTGACGTACTGCAACGGATTAGGACGGCAACGGATTCTTCCTGTCGTTGATGGAGCTGATCACGCATGAATTGTAGGCTCTGATCACTGAACATCAATCCGTTCCACTCGTAATCCGCTGTAGTGTTTCGTCACATCCGCAGCAACCCCTACTTTCTCGACTCGACAGAGGTGAGGTGAAACAGATGAACGAAAACGAAGAGATTGTGACCACGAACGTTGACGGCGCCGGCAGACCACAGAATGAAGGCCAATTGGGCAAAGCCGGTCCTGGCCTGAGCGTCAGCGACCTGCCGGCATCGGCCATTAACCTCAATGTTGCAGGTCGCAAAGTGACCGGACCGCTCAAGGGATTTGGCCAGCTCTGGCAAAAGACCTATCGCATCCGGCTCACCGGCTCCGCGACAACGCCCAAGGAATTGATCGCAATTTGGAAAGCCCAGTTTCCCGAATTCTGGCCCGGCGACAACCGCTTCTACGGTTCTCTTGCCGGCATCAAACCCGGCGACGTGGCCGTGCTCAACCTGGCGGGGCCGGGCGGGAGCACCATCTCCACCGGCATCCTGGTAATCTACGCCGACGACGAGTCATTCTCGTTCATGACGCCACAGGGCCACATCTTCGCCGGCATGAACACTTTCAGCAGCTTTGTCGACGATGGCGTCACCGTGGCGCAGATCCAGCTCCTGGTGCGCGCCAGCGACCCCATCTACGAGATGGGCTGTCGCATCGGCCTGGCCCATCGCCAGGAGGACCAATTTTGGCACGGCACGCTGGCCAACCTGGCCGAACGCGCCGGCAGCGACAACCGAACCGTAGACCAGGTGACCGATTGCGTCGACCCGCGGATGCAGTGGTCAGAAGCAGGCAATCTCTGGCATAATGCGGCCATCCGCACGACACTTCACATGCCGGTACGCGCCGCGCGGCAAACTGCTGGGAAGAGGGTAGGCAAAGCAGCGCTCACAAGTAGGCTTACACATCCATGAGCTATGATGCAGTCATTGTCGGTTCCGGTCCCAACGGCCTGGCCGCGGCCATCACCCTTGCCAGGGCGGGACGTAGCGTCCTCGTCATTGAAGGCGCCGCCACCATCGGCGGGGGCACGCGCACCCAAGAGATCACGTTGCCCGGCTTTCGGCATGACCTCTGTTCCGCCATCCACCCGCTTGGGCTGGGGTCGCCTTTTTTTCGCAACTTGCCTCTGCAGAATTTCGGCCTGGAGTGGGTTCAGCCGGCGATCCCGTTGGCCCATCCTTTTGACGACGGCACAGCCGTGACCCTCCATCGTTCCATCGATCTTACGGCGTCGTCGATCGGCGAAGACGGCCAAGCGTGGGCAGCGCTAATGGAGCCGCTAGCCCAAGCGTGGCCCAAGCTGGCTCCGGCACTGCTCGGCCCTCTGCCGCTCTCGCCGAATCTGCCCGCTCTAGCCCGCTTTGGCATCAACGCACTGCCGTCGGCGCGCGCGCTGGCCGAATACCGATTCCAGGGTGAAAGAGCCAGGGCGCTTTTTGCCGGGCTGGCTGCGCACAGCTTTCTGCCGCTGGACCAGATGTTGACCGCGTCGTTCGGTCTCGTGCTCGGAATCCTGGCCCATGCCGTGGGGTGGCCGGCGGCACGCGGCGGCTCCCAATCCATCGCCGATGCCATGGTCCGCTACCTGCAATCGCTGGGCGGCGATATCGTCTGCGGCTGGACGGTGGCCTTGCTGGACGAGTTGCCCCCGTCCAAAGCCGTACTGCTCGATGTGACGCCGCGCCAGTTGCTGGCGTTGGCCGGCGGCCGTCTGCCGGCCGGCTACGCACGCAGGCTTGCCGACTATCGATACGGACCGGGTGTCTTCAAGATTGACTATGCCTTGGACGGGCCAGTTCCGTGGACGGCAGAGGAGTGCCGAATGGCCGGAACGGTGCATGTGGGCGGCACGCTTGAGGAGATCGTGCTGTCCGAGCGCCAGACAACGTTGGGAAAACACCCCGACCATCCGTATGTGCTGATCGCCCAGCAGAGTCTTTTCGATCCAACGTGTGCGCCCGAAGGCAAGCAAACACTGTGGGCCTACTGTCATGTACCTCATGGCTCGGAAGAGGATATGACGGGGGGGGTGGAGGCGCAGATTGAGCGCTTTGCGCCCGGATTCCGCGATCTGATCTCTGGCCAGATCGACGCGGACTGCAATGGGGATGAATCGCTACAACCCCAACTACATCGGCGGCGACATCAACGGCGGCGTCCAGGATCTGCGCCAGCTTTGGACCCGGCCTCTGCCGCACTGGCCGCCCTATGCCACGCCGCTGAAGGGCGTCTACCTCTGCTCATCGTCGACGCCGCCAGGCGGCGGGGTCCATGGGATGTGCGGGGTTCACGCGGCGCGGGTTGCGTTGGGGGACGTACTGCGCACAAAAAAATAGAAATAGTCTGCGCTCGAAAATATCTTCCTGCGGTATCTTCTGGAAGGTGCCCGTAACTCATCTGGAAACAGAATCGTTGCGGTCACCTTCCGGAGACTCACCTTGAGTATCTGACTATTGGATAACGACCGACTCCACACTTTCCAGGACATCATTCGTGACCACATCCAAGCTGAATTCTTCACCGGTCGTGAAGTACGGATTGTTCGCTCGCACCGCGTCGGCGAAACCCGGGGCATACGGTTCAATATAGTCGCGAATGAACCGCTCGCCAGGTGCGTAGATACGCACTATCCCCTCATCACTCAGCAACTCTGCAAACGCATTCTCCACTACTTGCCCCTGCGCATTCAGCTGCAGTGAGACAGCATCTTCCGTAGTCAAACCGGGTTCTGCGACATCTACAGGTATGTCAATACTCCAGGCGTGGTCATTCACTTGAAGAGCTTCGGTGTCGAGTGACACGAGGTCGTCGATATGATAGGTTAGTGAACCTGTTTGCTCTGATTCGATCGCCTCCCAGAATCGCTCCACAGACTCAATAGCCTGCGGAACTGCAAGGATAGCATAGTTGCCACCAACTATATTGCTACCCTCGGCACAAGAACTAATCGTCGTATTGGCCGCATCATCGATTTTGATTGGGTACATTGCTGGCACCCCATCTGCTGTCAACGGCTGCATCAAGTCAGAATCCGTGTCAGGCCATTCTCGTACATACATTACGGTTATCTCGTCGCCAGCCTGAAGTTTCCTGCTGGGAAAAAGCATCTGAAGGTCAGTAAGACATGCGTCGCCTGGGGCAAGATTCACTGAATCATCAAAAGAGATGGAATCGAGTCTTTCATGACAGTTGTTCCCACAACCTGGACCACGGGGAGGCGAACCACCACCCACTTCTACAGGACACATATCCGTACATGCATTCGTACAACACATGTACAATGTTTGGGCCAGCGCCAGCTGAGGCGTAACAATTGTGCCAAGCATCACCAAACCCACAACAAGAACACCAACGACTACGCTAAACCGGTCTCCCAACAAACGACCATTCCTCATCACAATTCACACTCCTTTCGCAAGTCACGATCAATTTTATTGATTTCAGCAATTATCGAGGCTCTAGACCAAGACCCGGCCAATGATGAAAACTGCGCCAGACGCGTCTGAGCCAGGGCGGTGTTGCCAGCGCGGCAAAACGAGTGAATGCTATGGATGGCCAGGCCATTCGTATACTTCGCAATTCGCGGCTCAGATCGGTGGGGAAAGAGCAAACCTAAACTCTTATCAAAATAGATCGCTGCATCACCCAAAGGGTTTTCAGTTAAGTCATCAAGAATCGATATACCCTGCAATCTAGCTAGACCCGCTACAAGATCAATGTAGGCCATTTGAGCATAAGCTTGCGCGACATCGAAATCGGTTATATCAGCACGTCCACTATCCTCTATTTCACTAAGTACGACTACTCGTTGATAGAAATCGTGCGCCTCCTTCCAATGTTCAGCGATGCGGCTGGGCTCACTACATAGCCCAAACCAAAAAAGTGCATGCCCTCGATTTAGCAAGTAGCCGAACTCGGTTCCTTGACGAACATCTGCCGTCGAGTCAACCAAGGGTTCAGCGGCTTCCAAAATTGCCTTGGCCTCAAGAATCTGCTCAAGTGCGCCTTCTTCACACGATAAATCGGGCTGGTAAACAGAAATCAAGAAAGCACCCAAGCTAACTCGTGCTCGCAGGCTCTCGGAATTCAAATCTATTGCACGCTCATATGCTCTCACTGCGTAATCTATATACCTAATCCTAGCCTCCTCTTCGTTGTCAGAAAGAATTAGCAATTCAGAATATGAATGACCGCAGAACAACGCGAGGATGTCAACGCCCTTTATTGTCCCACGCTCCCGCAATTCCGTTGATGAATCACAGAATACCTCCGCAGCGCTCTCGTAGGCAGCAATCGACCCTTGATCATAAAGATCGAGTCCCCGATAGAGTGCGAACAACACCTCCAGACTTGCACTTTGCGCCGATACAGCTTCGTTGAGATCAGTCATGTGATCGGGGATAAAAGAGATAGCCTGAACCAATGCCTGCTCCTCCATGATTTCAGCGGCGCGATCTTGGGTGGCGCTGTGATCGATGTAGAATCTTGGCACGATATTCCAGTAGCGCCCATCCTTGTGCTGCAAAGAACCATAGACCAAAATGTTGGCGTTCATATACTGGGCTTGTTCAGCAACAGTGTCTGCGCTGCTATTGGCCAATTCGAACCGATCTGGCGACAAAATATTCACATTGATGTCACCGCCAAGCGCAGATTCGAATTCGCTTTCCAACTCCTTCAATGCAGCATAAAATTCATCGGCAATCGCCTCCTTATCACGTTCAAGATCGGCAACAAGTCGGTTATCTGCGACAGCGCCTACCCCCTCAACATCAAAACTGGCCACTGCAATGTTGAAGTCGCCCTCGGGCATAGGGTATGGGACTTCCGGCTCTCTAGGGGGCCGCGACAGAAACCAGACGACCACCAGGAGGGGCACTACAATCGCAAGGGCATACCCGCCATATTGAGCGACGCTGCGGCGTCGCTCAATATGGCGGCCGGCGGCAAGAAAAGCCGTCTCCGCCGCTGTCAGCTCTGATGCGTGTTTGTCGGCCCAGTCAAGATATTCCCTCAACTGGTTGCCGCGGTAGAGCAGATCAGGGTTGTTGTCGGATTGGGAATAGGCTGCCGTCGCGACTGAGAGGGCTTGCAGACGCAAGATCGTCTCTCTGTCCTCCTTGATCCATGTGGCCAACTCGGGCCAATTCGTCAGCAGCGCCTCATGTACGATTTCGACTGTGTCCCGCTGATCCGACACACGGCTGATGATGACCAGCCGGCGGTTGGCCAGTTCGCCCTTGGCCAAGACCTGAGTAGCGGTATCAAGACTCTGCAGATCGACCTGGCGCCGGGTGATACGCTCGCTATCATGGCCGTTCTGGTCGGGCAGGCTGACAAGACGGCGAAAGAGGCGGCGCGTGAGACGACGCTCTTCCTGATCGAGCCGTGCATAGGCGGCCTCGGCATGTTGCCTGATGGCCCCGGATACGCGACCGACCTCTTCGTATTCGGTGTGGGTGAGGAGCGACCCGACCGACTGCTTCTCCCACAACTGGGTGAGTGCAAACTCCAATAACGGCAGAGAGCCGTCATCGTCGCCTAGATCGTCAAGGATCCGCTCAACCAGATGATCTTCATAGCGTACCCCCATCGATTCCGCCGGCAAGACAACGGCGTCAGTCAACTCCTGACGCGTCATCGGCCCCAGGAGATCGATCTGATTCTGCAGGGCATCCGCCAGCCTGCGTTCACCGACGAGTTCACCCAGGAAGTCCGCCCGAATGGTGAGCAAGAGGCGTAAGAATGGCGTCTCCGTGCTCGCGGCCAGTCCCAAATACCTGTCTAGGAATTGATTTCGAACTTCATCCTCTTGAGCAAGGCTGTATAGCTCCTCAAACTGGTCAGCAAAGATGAGGATCTGTTTGCCGGGGTTGCGATCATGTATCCTTTGAATTACCGCTGACAGACGTGCGGGGTCGGAGCGCAAATCAGCAGCAAGCGCGGCCACGGCTATTGCCTGCTCCGTTGCAGGCAGAGGGACACCAGGTTCTGTATCGGCCAACATCGGCGCAAGGGCTCCAGCTAGCGAATAGAGCGGATCCTCTCCTGGCCGGAACGTGGTAAACACCCATTTGTCCGTCTGCATCAACGCTGGAAGCACGCCCGCGAAGACCAACGAAGACTTGCCGCTGCCAGATGCACCAGTGACTGCAGTGAGGCGGCCACGCTGAGTTAGCCGCACCACACGATCGACCGCAGCGTCACGCCCGAAGAAGAGGCCAGCATCCTCCGGCTGAAATGCGGAAAGCCCCTGATAAGGGCAGTCAGGCGCTTCCATGTCTAGACGACCCGCTGCTTCCGCCTTAAGGACGTCATTGTTCTGAGGGAAGTTATAGACAAATGTTACAGTTCCATAGTTTTGTTGAACTAAACCATGGACTTCGCTATGGCTGATGCCAAGCTTGGGGGTTGCATTGTCGTCGGTCATAGGCTTCCAAGCTAGTCGGACGATTCGTTGAAGGTTATGGAGACATCCCCATAGTTCTCCTGAATCATTCCTTTGATCGTGCTATTGCTGATATTGATGCCTGTGTCTTTTTGAATGTCCGCAGTGTTGATCTGAAAAGCGACCGCTGAGCCTTCGCCCAGGAGATGAATGTTCGCCGCCTCATCCGACGGATACATTCGAATTTGGGCACAACCAAGTCGAAAGGCGCCATCAATTGATTCGCCGGATCCCAGCCCCAGGTAGAACGTCTTGGCAAAGATAACAGAGTCATCGTCCAAGATCTCGCCTGAGACGCCGATGACGGCCGGTACATATTCAGCGATGAGGCTTGCCTGCATATCCGAGTAGCACGCGTTCAGGAAAGCGCACTTGACTGTTTTCCCCGCGACCCGTAACAGTTCAGCAAACGATTCCTCATCGATCTCAACAGCGTACCCGGCAGCATTCTGAACGATGATCTTCTCATTTGGACTGCCATGACCGCTGAAATGGATGAATGTAGGTCGATGCCTGAGCAACAGCTCAACGATATCATCAACCCTCACGGCCCAGTGGCTGACCAATTCGATATGCTCGCGCAATCGCGACATTTGCAGGGCCTCATCAATGGCGCGCACTTCCTCGCCCAGTTGGAGCGATGTCGTGTCCATTGGATCGGCGGCGAGCAGCAGAATTTTTATCTTTTGCTGATTCATACCTGTGTCCGCAGAGAACGATGAACTGGCCGGCAGCGATTGGGACAATTAGCGGATCAAATGTTCTTGAAGCGAAGGAGCATAAATATAGTACGAAACCAACAGATGGCCAAAACGCGGAAAAAACGCTGGTCGATTCGGACGGAGATGTGAGGTGGAGGGGATTCTGTAGCGTGGGTGGAATCACAGATCGAACAATTTGCTACATGCGGACACAGGTCTGGGTTGCCCCGTGCATACGTAGGGCGTGGACACAGAACGTCGAAATCTCTGTGCAATGATGTCGCCAATCCTTGTTACGGCATAAATGCCGTGTTACAGCGGTAGACCGTCTTCCCCGAATTCCGTCACGCGCTCAAACCCCATCACCCTCTCGACCACGGCTTGGGCATGGTCGGCGAGCACGGCGGGATCATCGCCCTTCCTGGGCTGGATGGTCATGATCGGTATGAGTTCGGCCTTGATCGGACCTGGGCAGCAGAGCAGGCGCCAGCCTGCGGCTATCATGGACTCGTCCAGCCGCCCATGCCAGACGACAATGTCGGGTCGACTGTAGCGAATGGCACAGACCAGGTAGGGCATCTCGTTGGCGATGGCGATCTTGAAGATCCCAAACCGGAATGGGTAGATGCAGATACCGGTTCCCAAACGGCCTTCTGGAAAGACGGCGATGGGCGGATCCTGATGCTCCGCATACGCCTCCGCAATATCGCCCGCTGCGCGCTGCCGGCCCTCCGGCGTGCGCCGGTCGAGATAGATGGCCCCGAACGAGGTCAACATGCGCAAAATCAGGCGTTCCTTGACCTCGATGGCCGAGAGAAAGCGCATGGGGGTGACGGTGTAGAGCGTCGTGATGTCCAGAAAGGAGACGTGGTTGGCGAAGACCAGACCCTGGTGTTGGTGGATCATCTCCGGGTCGGAGCAGGTGACATGCACGTTGCAAACGGTGTGAAATGCGTGCGCCATCCCCTTGGCGACCCAAGCCTGGACCGGATTGCCGCGATATCGGAAGCTGAAGAGATCGAGCACGATGATTAGAGGCAATCCGACCAGGAAAACCAGCACAGTCAGTAGAAATCGAAATAGACCGAGCAACTGTCTCATAGTACCGTTCCGCTTGAAGGCTATCCCTTGATGGCGCCGATGGTGTAGTTTGACAGGAGGTGCTTTCTGCCGGCGACGAAGATGAAAACGATGGGCAACGTCGCCAGAAAGGCTCCAGCCAGAATCATACCATATTCGATCTTGTAGAGGCCCACCAGCGTGGCCAGGCCAACCGGATAGGTAAAGCGTTCGGAAGAACGCAACACGATCAACGGCCACAGATAATCGTTCCACGAACCAAGGAATACAAGCACAGCCAGCACGGAGATGGCCCCACGCACCAGCGGCAGTCCGATGCGCCAATAGATGCCGAACTCAGAAGCGCCGTCGATGCGCGCCGCGTCGATCAACTCGTTCGGGATAGCCAACATGGTTTGGCGCAGGAAGAAGACGCCGAAGGCGCTGACCGCGCCGGGAATGATAATGGCCCAGTAGGTATCCAGCCATCCGATCCGCACCATTAGCAGGAAGAGCGGTACAAGGGTCACCTGGTACGGAAAGGTTAAGGTGGCCAGCAGGAAGATGAAAAGCACCTGCTTCCCGGCAAATTCAAATTTGGCGAACCCCCAGCCCACCAGCGATGCCACCAAGAGGGTGAGGAAGGTCTGGCTGACGGCCACAACAAGGCTGTTCAGAAACTGGCGTACAAACGGGATCTCACTGCCGTTGAGCAGACGCTGGTAGTTTTCGAGGGTCGGCGCCTTGGGCATAAATGTCAACGGGTAGCTGAAAATCTCTGCGTTGAGCTTGAAGGAGCCGGTGATCATGTAGAGGAAGGGCGCGCCGGTTAGAATCACGCCAAGGACGATGATGAAGTAGATCAGCACCCGTTCAACGAACTTGCGTACTCTGACGCTACGCCTTGTGGGAACGGCTGTCTCCACTGCCACTGATGTCGTTGTCGACATTTTTTAGTCCTCCCTGAACATGCCCAAGACGCGCAATTGAATCAAGGTCAGGAGGAGGATAATCAGCGCCAGCGTGTAGCCAATGGCCGCTGCATAGCTGAACTTCATGAATCGGAACCCGGTCATGTAGAGATACATGGTCATAAAAAGTCCTGAGTTGCTTGGGCCGCCCTCAAGACCGACCAGGAGTGACGGCTCGGCGAAGAGGTTATAGGAACCGATGATGGCAAAGGTCATCACAAATATCATGACTGGCCGCAGCAGAGGCAGTGTGACATGGCGAAACTGCTGCCAGCGATTGGCTCCGTCGATAAGGGCCGCCTCTTTGACCTCCTCTGGGATGCTCTGTAGGCCGGCCATGAAGTAGAGCGCGTTAATGCCGGTATAACGCCACAGGCCAAGGATAATGATCGACGGCAGTACGAATGTCGGATCCAGCAGCCACCGAACAGGCTCGATGCCCAGTGGAATCAAAATGTAGTTGTTGATCAGCCCATATTCCCAGTTAAAGACCAACCCGAAAATGATAGCGACTACCACGCCTGAGGTGATGTTGGGCGCAAAAAAGAAGAGGCGAAAGAACTCACGCGAGCGCAGCCAGCGCAGCACCAGCACCAACGCCAAGCCTAGCGCCGCCGGTACAATCAGAAAGATGCTGCCCGCAGCGTAGACGGTCGTGTTGACAAGCGCTTTGCGAAAGAGGTTGTCGCTGAAGAGACGCGTATAGTTTTCAAGACCGATAAACTGCGGCTCGGACCCGATCCCAACCTGCTGGAAGAAGCTAAGGTAAAGCGCCCACAGCACCGGATAAAGAAAGAAGATTGCATACCCAATAAAAAATGGGCTGATAAAAAGATATGGCGTAAGCCGTCGTCGTAGGCGCATCGGCGTGACCTTTCGGTGAAGTAGCGTGCTGCGTGCTGCGTGCTGCGTGCTGCGTGCTGCGTGCTGCGTGCTGCGTGCTGCGTGCTGCGTGCTGCGTGCTGCGTGCTGCGTGCTGCGTGCTGCGTGCTGCGTGCTGCGTGCTGCGTGCTGCGTGCTGCGTGCTGCGTGCTGCGTGCTGCGTGCTGCGTGCTGCGTGCTGCGTGAAAGATGGTAATTGCTCAGGATTCGGGCGTCAACCGTTAACAACTATCAATTCACCATTAACCATCGCTCTGATCAGCCATTGACAATTGAAAGTTGACAATTGACCATCGACAATTCCCACCCTCACGCAGCAAGCAGCAGTCCTTTACCCTTGCTCCTGCGCCATCGTCTCTCGAATGTTCTCGGAGATCTCAGCGAATACTTCTTCCGGCATGCGATTGCCGTCGTAGATATCCTGCCAGGCGGCGGTCAACTGAGCGTTCATTTCGGCCCGGTAGGGACTCTGGTATTGGGCCGGCACATCTGGCCCGACTTCGGCGAAGACCGCACCCAGATCCTGGCCGTTGAAGTAATCGTCGGCCGCGTGTAGGCGCTCATTGGCCATAGCCGGAATGTAGGGCGGGAAGAGACTGGTCATCTCAAAACGTCGCACATTGCCTTCCTCAGACAACATGGAGTATTGCATGAAGTCCCAGGCGGCATCGGTATAGTCACTCGTCTTGACGATACAGTTTCCAGTACCCCCGTGACAAGAAGTGCGAATTCCGTCCGTCGTCCATGCGGGCAGGGGCATGGACATCCATTTGCCTTCCAACTCCGGTGCATTGTCCTTGAAGAAGCCAGCGTACCAGTCGGCACCCACCTGCGATACGAAACTGCCATCGCGCACTGCAGCCCACCAGGCATCGCCGGTCGGCGCCTGATCGGCAATCGCATGCTCATCGCGCAGACCAAGAATCCAATTCATCGTCTCGATCGAAAGATCGGAATCGAGCTTCACATTGCCTTCCGCATCGAAGTAATCTTCACCTCGTTGGCGCAGAAGAACGTCATGGCCGGGGAAGGCCAGTGCGTTGACATCATCTCCGACCACGCTGGCTGCGGCATTGATATAGTCTTCCCATGTAGCGACCGCCTCCATGTCAACGCCGGCATCGCCCCATAGATCATGGCGATAGTAAAGTACCACCGGCGTCAAAGCGTGTTCCACGCCATAGACCTTGCCCTTGTAGCTGTAGAGCGCCTGACGGTTTTCGACTAGATCTTCGTTGTAGCCGCCCTCGATCAGCATGTCATTGAGATCGACAAGGCCCGGATCGGCGCCGCGCAGGAAGCCGCCAAAACGGCCTTGCTCGATGTCGGCCAGATCCGGTGCGCCCACACCGCCCGATTGCAGTGCGATCTGGAGCTTGTCATGCATGTCGCCGTAGGCGATTTCGGTCACTTCCAGGTTGAAATCCGGATTTACTTCGGCCTTGTAGTCCTCGGCCATGGACTCAAACCAGCGTGCATGGGTGTTGACAAAGGTCCACAGTTCCAGATTCAATGGTTCCCCGGCAACGACTTCACCACCCGCGGGCGCGGCGCTCGGCGCCGCACACGCAGCCACGGCCATGGCCCCTGCAGTAACGCCCATGGCCTTCAACAGACTGCGACGAGAGAGCTTGCGTTCGATCATGGTGCTTTCCTCCTGTCAGAATGGTGCAAAAAGATTGACGAACTCTTCCACAGATGACTCTGCTGCAAAAAGCCTTTTCTTGACACGAATGGTCACGGATTTACACGAACTGTGTCGTCGCCCCAGAGAGAAGATTCGTGATAATTCGTGTAAATTCGTGTCAAGATCCCTTTTTGCAGTGGACTCTCAGATGAACACAGATGAAAGACTGGATTTTCACGGATGATTTTCCGGCATTTAGCAAATTTTCAGCTTCATCTGTGTCTTGTCCTTTTTCATCCGTGCAGATCTGTGGTAAAAAGCGCTCCACATTCACCTACAATTCCCTACCGATATTGCTGACGATGTTGCTCGCCGTAGCGAAGCGCCTCATCAAGAAATGCCTCAATGTTCTCAAGCGGCGTGTCGGGCAGAATGCCGTTGCCCGCGGCCAGGCAGACGCCCCCATCGGGTCGATCAAAAGTATCGATGAGGTGACGCACTTCGGCGCGAACCTGCTCCGGTGTTCCTTCGGGCAGGATGTGCTGGACATCAAAGCCGACCAGGAAGGTCATGCGGTCGCCGAACTCCTTGGCCACGGCAACCTCATCCATGGTGCCCTTCTGGACGGGATGGAAGACGTTGACGCCGACTTCGATCAGATCATCCATGATGGCGGTGTTGTTGCCGCACGAGTGGAGCCACCAGTGCAGGTTGTTGCGACGCAGACACTCGCCCACACGCGCGTAGTAGGGCTTGATCATCTCGCGATAGGTCTTGGGACTCATGAAGAGCTGGCGTTGATGGCCCAGATCATCGCTGGTCCAGAAGCCGTCGGGTCGAAGCACGCTCGATAGACGATCGATGTAGCGAATGTAGTGATCGCAGAGTGCATCATGCATGCGGTGGATCTCATCCGGATAGAGATGATAGTCCATCAACAAATTTTCCATCCCGCGGATGGCCCAGGGCCGCTCGAAGAAGAGACGCCACCAGCCGACCAGCACGTACTGGCCCGCGTCGCGCAGCCTGTCGGCAGTCTCGACCAGGGCATCGATCTGGGGATCGGTCGCCGGATCGGAGAGTTTGTCGATGAACTCATCGAGTTTGACCCAATCGTCGACGACAGCTCGGGCATCATGCGCGCCTTCTTCAACGATATCCCAGGAAAGACCCATCTGCTGGGGTAGAATTGGATCCAAGAAGAGAACCGTGGCATCTTCCGGATAGCCATCAAAGCGGTCCAGTTGATCGCCATAGCGATCCTCCAGTCCTTCACCCCACCACTTGGTGCGCACCAACGGGATACGTGCCGGGCCGGTCCGCTCCAATGCGGCAATTACTTCGGCCTTGGGGAGCGCAGTCCAGATGCGCTCGCGGATCTCAGTTGCCATGAAACACCGGATTCCTTTCTATGCAGTAGCTCTCCAGGTAGAGTCTAGGCAGCTTCACTGTTTGCTGCCTCGATATCAGATTCGTCCCCGTCGCCGATCTTCGACCAGACCAACATCACATGCTTCCGGATCAAGTCGCCCGCTGCACAGGCATCCTGCGCCGTCAGCACATCCAGGATAGGCTGATGCGCTTCCGCGATCTCATGCAGATCAGAAAAATATCGCGGGTGGGTCTGGGTAATGAAGCGCTGGATCTGTGAATAGAGGGGGAGCCAGATTTGGTGCAGCGTTTTGCTGCCCGACCACTCACAAATACGCAGATGAAAGCCCATGTCGTATTCAACGAGTTCGCCCCACTCGTTGCAGTCAGCCGCATAGCGCATGAGGTCGACTATCTCGCTCAGTTCGTCGATGTGTTCATCGCGCAAGTTGGCGACGGCGCGTTGAATGGCAAAACACTCCACAAGTGCGCGCACAGAGAAAAGTTCATACATTTCATTGCGGAAAATCGCAGTCACAAACGTACCGCTTCGAGCCTGGCGTTCTACCAGGCCCTCATACTCCAGCCGTCCCAGCGCCTCGCGCACAGGCCCCTGGCTCGTCCCCATCTGGTCGGCGACCTTCATCTCGACGATACGTTCCCCCGGCGGCAGGGCGCCATAGATGATGTCGGAGCGAAGCTGTTCCCAGACTTGGTCGGAGAGCGAAGAGAGCGGGCCGCGCAGTCGCGCCAAGGCTCGTTCAGATCTGCTGGATGACGGGATTGCACTCATGATAGAAAGACCGGTTCCCTGTCACCGATAATTGATTATCGATTATGAATAGAAGTAGTGTATCATCTGGAGTATTCGATGTCAACGACAAAATGCATTTCGCCTCTCGTCGGAATTCACGTTCTAAACTGACATTTCTACGAGATCACCAGCTTCTAACCGCCGAGATTCAGGGACTGTGAGATTGCGGCCTCGTCTGCAATTTCACAGTCTCAGGCCGAAGGCCAAAATCCCTCAATCCCAAAAGATATGATCTCGGCATGCTTTCAGTTGAGGTGGCACAAATGTCCAAACGCTGGATCGTCTTCGTCCTCTTCTCAGCAGCCTACTTCATGTCCTACTTCTACCGTTCGGCCAACGCGGTCATTGCACCCGATCTATCGGCCGAGCTCTCGCTCAGCGCCGCGCAGCTTGGTTTCATGACCAGTCTCTTTTTCGCTGCGTTTGCAGCCGTGCAGATCCCCTTGGGCATCGGCCTGGATCGCTGGGGGCCGCGCTGGGTAACGCCGGGGCTGATGCTCTTTGGCGTAGCCGGCAGCCTGATCTTCGCGACGTCATCGACCCTGCCTGGTCTGGCGCTGGGCCGTGCGCTGATCGGCGTGGGCATGGCAGGCATCTTGATGGGGTCGTTGAAGATGTTCAGCCAGTGGTTCCCGGTCAATCGCTTTGCCACCGCTTCGGGACTATTGATCGGCATCGGCTCGCTGGGCGCGCTGCTGGCGGCCACGCCACTGGCCTGGCTCAACAATGCCCTGGGCTGGCGCGCTGTCTTTGTCGGCGGAGCCGCCGCCACGGCAGCGATTGCCGGCGCAATCATGCTCTGGACGGACAACACGCCGCCGGGCGTGGATTGGCCGCGTGGCGGCACCTCGCTACGCGGGACGGGCGAAGTCTTCTCCGACACGCGCTTCTGGCGCATCGCGCCGCTGACCTTTTTTTTGGCTGGGACGCTGCTGGGCTTTCAGGGGCTCTGGTCGGGGCCGTATCTGTTCGACGTCTACCGGCTCAACGACATCCAGGCAGGCAACGTGCTGCTCTGGCTGGGCGTGGGCGCGACCGCCGGCTACACGATCTCCGGCTGGCTCTGTGATCGCTACGGCATGTCGCGCATGATCAGCCTGGCCGCTGGACTCTTCATCTGCATCCAGATCGGTCTTGCCCTGCAACCGCCCGTGATTTTCGTACCGATCCTCTACTTCCTCTTCGGCCTGACCGGTGGCTTCAACACCATGCTCTTGGCCCAGACGCGCATGGTCTTCCCACTCTCCATGACCGGCAAGGCCGTCACGACCGTCAACGTCTTCGCCATCGGTGGCACCTTTGTGCTTCAGTGGTGGATGGGAATGGTCATCGGCTTCTTCCCAGCCGATGCCGCCGGGCACTATCCGCCGATGGCCTACTCGGTGACGCTAGCGCTGACCGCGGGAGGCGCGTTGGTTGCGTTGATCTGGTATCGACCGCTGAGCAAGACCGCGTCACCATGATGTAGTTCGGGATTCGGATAGCGCGGACTTGACCGATTCCTGTGGGTAGACATACGCATAAAACAGGGGCACTCCTGCTTGGCTACTCGAGTCAGAGACCGAAAAACAGATCCTCGACGATCAACCCTACGGCTGCCAGAAACCGGCTGAAGCTACTCAAGACACCTCGGATCCGCTTCTTGTTGTGCATGCTCAAATCACTGCCATTCCTGGCGTTGATCAATGAGCCCAAGAATCACTGGCTATCCTCACTCGATAAGTCAGCTAGCCCTATTGAGTGAGGAAGGTCAGAGTAGGGCATCTGTCAGGAGAAGATACGACTGAAAACTTTGGGTGAACATCCCAAAAGTGATGCCAGGCCTCCAGTGGTCATGCGGATGGATTATCTGGACCATATGGGGTTCGCATCGATAATTTTTCGAATCGTATCGCTGAACCTTGCCTGAATGCACCTGGATACACTGTGCGATCGATGTTACCAATGGCATAGATGCCGATCCACGAGGGAGTTTGAACGGGAAAGAACATCTGCCCGACTTCTTGCCATTCGATGCCATTGGGGCTACAGCACGAATTGATCTGGTGCCCGTTTCTCTCCAGTCTGAGCCAAAGATGACGTCCAGGTAGACGACCACGTCCTACGATCAGTGACTGGCCATCCATACACGCGCTCACCAGCAAGTCTGTGGAACCATTCATACCGTGCTCAAGGCAGAGATAGTTGTGTTCGTCCACCCAGAACAGCAGGCCGCCAAGGGCTGGGGTCTCCGTATCGACACGTACGACCCTTGACTGCAGTGCGACGTCTTCGCCGCACGGCCAGAGAACACGAGGGGCACTGCGATTCATCCACCAGAGGTCCCTACCGTTGGCAGCGTGGATGTCCAGGCCATCGCACACATTATAACTGCAATCGCCCTGAGGATCTTGCCATATCGCATCGACCGGCAGGGTATCATCAAGTGGAATTGCAACCACGCGATCATCAAATCGGCTAGATTCCAGATTTCGTTTCGTCAAGTACCATTGCCGAAACGATGCTCCATTCACTTCGGGATTCTCCGCACGGTAGGCCCGGCTGAACCGTTGAAAGTCAGTGTGGTCATCCGAGGTTTCCTCAAGACCGGCCAGCGCTGCCACGAGCAGTGGACGCACCGGGCGAAAAGGCCAACCCAATGTATTGAGGGGAGCAGTCAGCAACTGCATGGGCTCGCAACGCGTCAGGGCCCTGCGAAACTGGCGATACGCTTGCTCGATATCCCCCGAAGCGAGAACGGCGCGCGCTAGCATGATTCTGGCGCAGGCGTCTCTTAGGGGCAGATCGAGCCTGTCAACAAGCTCGACGCTACGCATCGACTCACCAATTGCGATGTCGGTGGACCCCTTACTCAGGAACACTGCAGCTTTTCCTGAATGAGGGATTGTCATGCCTAGCGCAGATCGCTCAGGTCGATCGATTGGATCGAGTGTCGCCAGTTCCTGCTGGGCAGCATCGATCTGACCATCAGATAGTAGGACATACGCCAGCACAAAGACACTTACGCGCTTCTGGTTCTCATCGCCGGCACGTGCGTATGTCTCGATTGCCTGACGTACGTGATCGATCGCACACTCGTACCTACCCATATCGGCATGCAGGCAACCGCGATTATAGGAGACACCGGCCGTGAGTCGTAGGTCGGAGTGCTTCTTGGCCACGATGTCCGTTTCTTCCGCCCATCGGAACGCTTCTGATGCATCTCCTCGATCGTGGTGCATTTCACCAATCTGTACGTAGGCAGCCATAAGCTCTTCAACATACGGTAGATCGCGAACGAACCGAGCTGTCATTTCTGTGTATGTCCAGAATCGGCTGTAGTTGCCTCGTATCTTCGCCGCCATTGCCACGGTCTGGTACATCAAGGCAGCCTCTATAGACTGCGTGTCATTGGCCAATAATTCGACTCCCTGTGTGCCGATGTCGATGACCTCCTCAAGCTTTCCTTGCCAGAGGAGGACGTCACCGAGCCAACACAAGAGCCTGATGGATTCGCTCAGCGGGGTATCGATCTCCTGCTGCATGGCCAGAGCGCGCCGAAAATGACGCGCCGCGCGCTGATCCTTGCCAACTACATGGTAGACCTGACCAAGCCCGATCTGCACCTGAATCCTTGCCACCCTTGTCCAAGTTGCCTCACCGACCAAATCAGAATTGTGCGACATGGCTTCATCAAGCCGTTCCTGCGCTCTCAAATAGTACCGGACAGCTTCGTCGTTGAGGTATGCTGATCGTGCTAAGTAGCCGGCCATCAAGAGGTAGTGAACAGCGCGTTCATCATTTGCGCTCAGAGCATAGTGGAAGGCAAGCTGTTCGCAGTGTTCATCGGTATCGATTTCGTTCAGGGCTTCAATGGCTTTGGCCACCTCGCCGTGCAATTCTGTCCGTCTCCAGATCGGAATCGACGCGTAGATAGCCTCTTGCACCAATACGTGCCTAAACGCATATTCTACGTCAGGCAGAGCACGTTCCTGTACGATCAACGAGTAGGACTCGAGTAGCGCCAACCCGCGTTCCAGATTGAAGTATTCGGGAATCACGCGCGCCAAAACTCGTTTTGAGAAGATGCGACCAATCACTGAAGCCCGGCGCACCAATCGCCTGAGCTTCGGCTCGAGTTGATCAACGCGTCCCTGGGTGATGTCTTGTAAACGTCTGGGCAGATGCGTTGTCTGCAAGCCAGCTTGAGCATGCCAACCACTCTTATCTCGAATCAGGGCGCCTGCTTCAACGAGTGAGCGCAAAATCTCTTCAAGAAACAGCGGATTTCCCTGTGCCCGATCGACAATCCGTTGTTTCGTCGGCACATCAAGGCCATGAATATCGTACGCGTTGATAAGTTGATGGCTTTGTCCCGGAGTTAGTTCCTGGAGCCGTAATTCTTGATAGCGATCTGGACACTTGTGCGCCGCGATTGCTCCCAGTTGCGAACATCTCTGTTGTCGATCGTTGCGATAGGTACAGAGCATCAGCAATGCATTCCGATGTACCAACTCCATCAGATGGATGATCAGGTCCAGAGAGAGTCCATCTGACCAGTGGAGATCTTCGAACACCACAACCACTGGAGTCCATCGGGATAGCGTCTCGAACAGCAGGCACAGCACAGCAAACACTCGATGGTGAATCTGTTCTGGAGCCGCGGCCCGCAAAGCTTCATCCCAACGGTTGGCAAAGTGCAGGGAGAGAAGATGGCCTAGCAACGGAGCGATCTCATCGACCTGGTCATCGCTTAAGCCCCCAGATTGCGATAGTCTGTGCAGAAACGCGACCAAACGTTTCAGCGCGCTCATTGGCGCTGTCATCGTCTTGCCAGCCGACCAACGTATGCAGCATATCGACAATTGGCTGGTAACTGCTGCTCTTGCTCAACTCCAGACAGCGACCTTCGAGCCAGAGAATTCCGTGCTGAACCTCTGCTGTGAGCGAGATCGGATTTCGCGGATCGCTGGTTGGCACCGAGTCGAATACCTTCTGTCTCACTTCGGTGATCAACCTGGACTTTCCTACGCCCGCATCACCCGACACGAAGATGATCTGACCCTCCCCATGGAGCAGCTGCGCCAGTGCGCTCTGGATAGCGGCGAGTTCACGATCGCGACCGATCATGGCGGCGTTCAATCCACTTAGACCCGATGTCGGCACGATTGGGTCTCGCCTCCCAACGACTAAGTGGGCAGTCGCCACTCTTTGTCGAAATTTGAACATCGTAGGGGTCGGCGCAAAGGTGAGGGCATGGCGTGTCTGGCGGTAGGTGCTGTCAGTCGCCATGGTTTGTCCAGCGGCGGCCTCCAATTGTAGTCGAGTGGCAAGGTCAATTACACTGCCGCTAATCTCGATAGGCCCCAGGCTTGGCGAAGACTGACCAGTGCGATACACCAGATCTGTCCCAATGCCTGCCCCCATAGCCAGATTTCGTCGTCCGGCCATAGTATGAAGTTCCAGAGCAGCAAAGATGGCCCGCAACGGATCATCTTCGTGAGACCATTCCACCCCAAAGGTTGCCATTAAGAACCCGGTAGCTGTTTGCTCAAGATGTCCACCATAGCCTGCTACTATTGCCTGTGCCTCTTTAACGACTTCATGCAAGCGATCCGGACCGGATCTGACCCAGGGATCCATCATTCCTTACAAGGCCCATGATCAACACGGTGACCGTTCGCAGTTCATCCGTGAGATCACGGTGGTCGAGTTCCATCACGGCATTCGGCGCAGCCGTGCCTTTGACTGGTTCCCTATTCGTACTGCCTGATTGTCGCCTCGATTTGACCCAGTCATATAGTCTCTGCGTTTCCGCCGACGGTTCTACATCCAGTTCCGCCGACAGCATTTGAGCGCAGATCCGATATTGCCGTAACGCTGCGGATCGTTGCCCGCTGTTTGCATAGAGCCGGATTAGGGCTTGATGCGCCGTCTCATCTGAAGAATCGAGCGCTACCCAACGTTGGGCGTACTTGATTGCATCTGTGAAGTTGTGCTCGATGACAAGCAGGTCAACGAGTTGCATCAGCGTGGCGGCAAATTCATGTCGAAGCTCCTCCCTCAAGAAGAACTGCCAGTCATCAAAGGATGGGCAGTTCTTGAAAACGAAGCCTTGCATGAAGTCGTCTCGGTACAGTTCGGCGGCGCGAATCAACATCTCGACTCGAGTGGGAGAGTCAACGTCCGACTGACTGAGGATGCTAAGTATATCCCGAAAGGTGACCATATCGACCCACAGATCGGCATCTCGGTCCAGGTCGATGACGCTTCCAGTGACTTGTAGCCATTGGCTGGCGAGTGCAGAGCGGAGCACCGACAACGCCCGTCGGAAATTCGCGCGCGACGCTGGGCCGGATAAGTAGGCCAGAACATATCCACGAGTCTGCTACGGTCAATGGGACGATCAGATAGCGCCAAGTATATCAACAAGGCTGTCGCTTTTCGCGTGTCGACATCCAGAGCGCTTTCGTCGATCTCCACTCGAGGTGATCCGAGCACGTAGATTCTGAGGTTCGACATCGACCCATCCCTCCTCATTGAATTATAAACCATTTTGCCGATCCTGCAGCGAGTTTTTTCGGAACGGGGTTCGGAACGGCCAACATATCGATTTCATAGCGCAAAGGGACTAGGCTTTTACCAGAAACGTTACGTCTCGCGTAAGGGGCATGAACACGGCGGGAACAGCCCTCCCTCTAGACCCAGGGACAGCAACCAGGGTCGACCGTCACAGCCTCATAGGAGCATAGAAGATGAACGGCACTGGTGCAAAGATGGGGTGGTATGCTTCAGAAGAACGCGAATGGATCGTCGAAGACCCAAGTCTGGATGAAAGCTGCAATTCTTTCCACAGCCATAGATACACTATCTGGCGTAGAGCACTCGTCGCACTCTGTCTGCTATCGGTCCTATCAGGGGTTGTACATGCACTCTGGAGCAGGGCCGAACGCAATCTGAACCAGGCGAAAGAGAGTGTAGCCCAAGCCTACGCCCTCGAAGAGACGATGCCGGTCTACACCGATTTCAAATTGCTGGATCCACTCACTTCGCGTTCATGGCAGAGGTCCATACAGGGTCAAATCGGGGCCAAACGCATCCAAGACCACCGTCGTGAGGTGTCCAGGGAAGCGATCGAGGCGACTGAGATCGACGGAGACATGGCATTGGTACATTTGGTGATAGCCGAAGGCCCAGTGTGGTTGGGATCATCATATAGGGAGATTCGATTTTACCGGGCGACCCAAGATGGCTGGCTGCGTTCTGCACCAGACAGACGCTTCTGGGGTGAGGAACGATCGATTGAGACACAGTTTTTCAATCTTGAATACCACGAACGTGATTCGGAAGCTGTGCTATCCGCCGCCGCCGCGATCGACACGGTCTATCGTCAGTTACGGCAGCAGGTCGGCCTCGATCCGCCAATTGTGGAGGAGCGCTTCACGATCAGGATATCACCCAACATCGCTTCCGGAATGGACTGGACATCATTCCAGTTTCACGCCAACGAACTGAGAGTGCCGTCACCTGTGGTGGTACCACGCTCACGCGCAATATCCGATGTTCAGGTGCTTCGTCAACTGATTGACAGCATATTGTTCAGACATGTGATGTCCGAGCGTCTCAACCAATTGACAATTGCCTGCCATTGGCAACCACTTGCGGACGGTCTGCAGCTACATGCACTCCAGAGGATGTCGACACTGCCATCTCGTAGCCAATATGAACTAGAGCAGGTATTTCAGGAACGTGTTGCAGTGGAACCTCCCCTTGGTTTGGCGGATCTGCAGGCGACAGACTGTTGGTGGTACAGACGGCAGCTGGAGCAAGGGCCGTCGTCCGAAGCGTGGCTGCTGATCGCTGCCAATTCAGCGCTGGCCAACCATATTCAAGCCAGCTATGGCAATGAGAAAGTCTCTGAGCTGATTGCCGCCCTGGAAAGATTCGATACATGGGAAGAACTCATACCTGCTCTGTTCAACGTTGAAGCAGCGGGATTTGAACAATCATGGCAGAAGAGCCTGCAGTAAATTAATTCTCCCAATGAACCAAGATTGTGTGCGCCCGCAATCCGGCAGTAATGGACTGATGCCCGAAAGTCAATACAAGGAAATCATAGATTTGCGACTTCCCCCATTGAAGTACAGACCATACGCATCATCTGGGTACCAGGTTCCAGCCAGAATCCCGGTTGAGCTCATTCTCCAGATGAATTGATCACTGTGGGCAGATAAACCCTCTGGTCAGAATCAGGAACTTCGACCATCAGGTTAAACAGGGCAAGGTGATCAACCGTGCTGGTCACGGAATGATCGGTGCGGGCGATCTGAGTGATTCCCTCATCAACATATTCGGTCCCATTCCACCCGTACAGTTTGAGGGTGTCTGTCAGCAGACTGCCATCGTTGAGATAGTCGACTGTGATTGTCATCGGTGACACAAGATCTATCAGGGGATCACCCTGTCCATCGGTGGCCGACAGATCGAACCAGATGCCGGCACTTTGCAAGGCGCTGGCCTGGACGGAATCGGCTGCGGTCGGCAGTGAAGGCTTGTAGCGCAATTCCATGATCACCTCATCCCATGTCGGCGGGACGTAGCCCGTCACCAATTCCAGCGGGTCGTTGGAGGTGATTGTGCCGCCTCCGGCCGGCATACTGACGACCACCGGCTCCGGTGGGGTCGGGCTGCCGGTGGATGGGCCGCGGCGCGAAAACATGATGTCGTAGAATGCTCTGTAGTCTTCCTGGTCATACCAGACCGCGTAGAGGTTGCCGCCGTCGTCCACCCCCAGGCTGGAGTGCTTGCCGTGATGCTTGGCTTCGGTCAGAAGTACGTCGGCCGACCAACTCCGGCCGAAATCGTTGGATTCGCTAAAGTAGAGACGCCGAATGCTTGATCCGGATACTTTCTGGGTCCAGGTCGCATAGTAGCGCCCGTCCTTGTACGCCGCCAGCGCCGCCGGCCCCACGATGTCTTCGGCGCTCTCGGAATTGATGGTACTCGTTTTCCATCCTTCTGCACCAGGCCGGGAATTCTTGGCCGTGAGGCGGGTAGAGCCTGAGTGATAGGCATAAACAGAGAGGTTGTTGGAATCGACCGCGAGAGATGGTTCTGACTCGCCAACTGCTTCTGCTGTGGTGAGACGACCGACTGACCAGTCCTTCCCGTTGTTTCGAGACGAGGAACTCAGAATATCGCTGTTGACTGGAACGTTGTGCAGAGCCGCCCGCAGCGAGGAGCCTGCCCGGGCCAAATCCATGCCCCTGATGTCCACAAATTCGGCATCGTATGGCCCCAAGAGCACGTATGAGCCGTTGAGCCAGGATTTTCCCCCATCGGTGGACGCGATGTGGCGCGCAGTGACCCCTGTGTAAGTGTGAGTAGTCGATACCAGCCACATGGCATTCAAGTGTCCTTCCATGCCCGGTCGGGCGTCGGCTAGCAGCCTGAGGTTTGCCGGGTTGGTGGCGCTGGCCACCGTCTTGGCGCCAGACCAGCTGTTGCCGTCATCGGTGGATGTTACCAGATAGACCCCCGACCCATCGGCATAGGCCACGTAGATTTTGCCGGCCGCATCGATTGCGACCTGGGGGTACAGCCCGCCCGAATCATTGGCGTTCACCTGTACATTGGCGCTCCAACTGCTGCCCCGGTCGGCCGAGTATGAAAAAAAGACATCCGATCGAGAATTGCGATGGTCAACCCAAACCACGTACAGTTGGCCGCTGTCCGAGACGACCATGTGCGGGTCCTCGCGTTCGACGCCCACCCCTCGTTCATCGTTTATCGCAATTGGCGTGCTCCACTCAGGTTCACCGGTACCTACAGCCGTTATGGGAGTCAGAGAGGACAGGATGAGAGTCATGATGAACACCAGGCTAAATAGCCGAGCCGGAATAGAAGATCGGTAAGTCACGATGTCGCCTCCATCGTTGTATGAATTGGGTTATTGTCGTACCAGCTTATTCCACCACGCAGGTGGCTACAAAATGGCTACATTGGTGTCCAGGCGAGATCTCCATGTGCTGCAGATTCACACGGGTGCAAAAAGCGATAGAACGCAGATGTTGCGGATTGGGCGGATGAACGCCGATAATCAAGTGAAAACGAAATCCTGGGCGAGTGTACCTGCCTGAAAAACCCACGAATCAATCATCATGAATCAAACATAAGGAAGACTTCCTATGACTTCTCTCCCGACAATCGGCTTCATCGGTCTCGGCGAGATGGGCGGGCCGATGGCACGCAACCTGATGTTGGCCGGCTATGCCGTCATCGGCTTCGACCTGGACACCGAACGACTTGCAGCCCTAGTCGATACCGGAATCGAAACAGGACGCTCAATCGCAGACGTGGTCAGATGCTGTGATGTAATCGCCACTAGCCTGCCCAGTTCGAGCATCCTCGTCAGCGTCGCCGAAAACCAGATCCTACCTGCAGCACGACATGGCCAAATCATGATCGACTTCGGCACGGTCTCGCCACCCGAGACGCGACGATTGGCCGCTCGCTTTGCCGAAGAGGGCATCGATCTGTTGGACGTGCCGGTCAGCGGCGGCGGGGGCGGCGCGCAGAAGGCGCAATTATTGATGTTCGTTGGCGGCAAGCAAGAAATTGTCGAGCGCTGCCGCCCAATTCTTGAGACAGTAGGTGGATCTGATCGTCTGACCTATTGCGGACCGGCCGGGGCGGGCCAGGCCGTTAAGGGCGTCAATCAGTTGATGATGGGACTGGGCAATGCGGCTTATCTGGAAGCCATCTCCGCCGGCGTCAACGAAGGCGTGGACATCAATGTGATTGAGCAGGCGATCGGCAGCCAGGGCCGCTGGCACGCCGATCTGAGCGCGACGGCCCGCCAGATTGCCGCCGGCGATGGACTCAAGGTCGGCGTCAAGTTTCGCGAGCTGCCCTACTTCTTGCACGCTGCCCAACGCGCGGGATATGATCTGCCCATGACAAAGGCCGTTCGCACCTACATCGAGAATGGCGACCGGGTCACCATCGACGACCATCGAGAAGCGCCATCGTACTGGCATGAACTGACCCACAGAGAGACCCAGGAATAGGATGCAGAGAACCCACAACTCTTTTGAGCAAGGTTTTCTGGTTCGCAAGCATTTCGTTTTGGAGAACTCACATCTATGCATCTGGGCATATTGACCGACCCGCTCAAGGACCCCTTTTCACAGATTCGCTGGGCGGCTAAGCACGAATTTGATTATGTCGACTTGCAGATCGCCGCGCCCGCTGCGGCGCTGGAGACGACCGATTGGAAAGCCATCGGCCAGGCCGCCGCCGAGGCTGGGCTCGACCTGATCTGCTATGCCGGCAGCGACTTTGTCATCAACAACCCCTCGCCGGCCATTCGCCAGGCCGCGCTCAACGAACTGCGCCGCTGCGTAGACGCCGCCCAGATCGTCGGCGCCTCCCTGCTGACCACCCGCTTCCTCGGTTGGCCGCCCTATCTGGACGAGGCAACCGGCTACGAGTACTACCGGCAACTCTATGAGGTGTTGCTGGCCCACGGCAAAGAACGGGGCGTGGCAGATCGCGCTGGAGAACAGCGCGCAGAATTTCCACCAACTCAAATGGTTTCGGGAGATCTTCTTTCGTTTGCCCGAATTGAAACTGCTCTACAACATCGGCAACGGCAACGTCGAAACCCGCCAAAGCATGACCCGAGACTATCTCTTCGCCCTGGCCGATCGCCTGGTCCAGATCCACATCAGCGACAACGACGGCAGCCGCCCTGACCGGCTACCCTTAATGGCTCCGGCCACAGGCGGCCTCGACTGGCAATGGGAGCTAAGGACCCTGCGCAGCTTCAACTACGACGGCCCAATCACCGTGGACGTTGCCGGTGACCGGCGTTGGCTCCTCGGCAGTGCGGAATTCGTGCGCGAAGCTTTGGTCTGCGGGTGGCGTGAGCAACAAATCGAGCCTGACCCCGGCCCATCCCCTATACGTGAAAAGCTGTCCCATCGTGACATATCCGCTAGCAAAGACTGGTAAAATCGGCCTTGACACCCGATTCTTTCTACGTTAAACTTCAACCACAACTAGATTACATCTTACGATTTTTGCTCCATCCCCAGCACCGCATCCATGGTTTCGGCATCTTTGATGCTCGTGCCGTCCCGATTGCAGTGCTCAGTCTTTGTCACAGAATACCCAAGACGCCCGTTTGAGTCGAACCGGCTCGATGAAACATCAACCCGATCGTACGGTTCCTGTCTGTCTTCGAGACAATCGTACCCGATCTGCGACAAATCCAGACAATCTTTGCGATTAGAAGGCGATCAACAACCGATCACGACACACGCAAATCAGCCTCGATTCAACTATGCATAAGCACGTAATGAGTTTCCCAAATCCACAACAGGAGAAATCCCATGATACGGAAGTTTCACGTCGAAACCCGCATTGGCTGGTCGTGCTCACAGCGCTGCTGTTGGTGGCTATGGTTGTAGCCGCCTGCGGCGCGCCTGCCGCAGCGCCCGCCGAAGAGGCTGCACCGGCTGCTGAAGAAGCGGCCCCGGCCGCCGAAGCTGACGACGGCAGCCCTCAGATCAAGCCCCGCAATGGCAAGAGATGGTGGCTGCCGGCGAGTTGCCGCCGCTGGAAGAACGCCTGCCGGTCAATCCCAAGGTGATCGAACCGCTGGATTCGATCGGCGAATATGGCGGCACCATGCGCCATCCGCTGCTCGGCTCCTGGTCCTCTCGCCTCTATTCCTTTATGGGCAACGAGAACCTGGTGATCTGGACGCCCAACTGGGACGGTCTGGTCCCCAATGTGGCCGAGTCCTGGGACGTGAACGAGGATTCCTCCGAGTTCATCTTCCACCTGCGTGAAGGCATCAAATGGTCCGACGGCGAACTCTTCACCGCCGACGACATCATGTTCTGGTACAACGATATCGTGCTCAACGAGAACATCACGCCGGCGCTGCCCGGCTGGCTCACCGTCAACGATGAGTTCGTTGTGATCGAGAAGATCGATGACTACACCGTCAAGTTCTCCTTTGCCGCACCCTATGGCCTCTTCCTGCAACGGCTGGCCACGCCCGACGGTTCGGACATGATGGAGTATCCCGAGCACTATGTCAAGCAATTCCACGCCGATTACAACACCGAGAACCTGGACGAGATGGTGGCGGAAGCGGGACAGCCGAGTTGGGTGGAACTGCTCCAGTCCAAGACCGCAACACGTGCCAACAACGGTCCGGCCTGGACAAACCCGGATCTGCCTGTGATCTACGCCTGGCGCATCACTGAACCGGCCGGCGGCAACGTCACCCGTGCGGTCTCGGAACGCAATCCCTACTACTGGAAGGTCGACACCGAAGGCAATCAGCTTCCCTACATCGACCGCATCGAGTGGGAATTCCTGGGCGATCCCGAAGTGCTGCTGCTGCGCACGCTCAACGGCGAAGTCGAGTTCATGAACTACTACGCCAACGCGCTGCAGAACAAGGCCGTCTTCTTCGACAACATGGAAGAGGGCGACTACCACTTCTTCGACCAGATTCGCGACACCGCCAATACGCTGATGCTCAACCTCAACTTGAACACCGAGAACGAGGCCCTGCGCGAGGTCTTCCAGAACAAGGACTTCCGTGTGGCGCTCTCCCATGCCATCAATCGCCAGGAGATCATCGACACGGTCTTCGTGGGCCAGGGCATCCCCTACCAGGGCGCGCCCAAGCCGACCAGCGAATACTACAACGAGGAACTGGCAACCCAGTACACCGAATATGATGTAGCCCTGGCCAACGAGATTCTGGATGGATCTACCCGGAGAAGGACGGCAACGGCGTGCGCTTGGGCCCGGACGGCGAACCCATTCGCTTTGATATGCTCGTTGACGCCACCCGTTTCCCGGCCTGGGTGAATGTGCTGGAACTGGTCGATCTCTACTGGGACGAAGTGGGCATCGACATGAACATTGCCGGCATCAGCGGCGAACTGCTCACCGAGCGCACGGAGGCCAACGATTACGATGCGAGGGCCGAGTTCAGCGACGGCGGCCTGGCCACTCTCCTCAATCCCGGCCCGTTCCTCATGCCTGCCGGCGGCAGCGTTTCGCTCCGGCTTGGGGCGCCTGGTACGACAGGGCACGTTCGGGGCCGAACCCAGGAGCCGTCGGATGCGGTCAAGCAGCAACAGGATCTCTATGACCAGGTCAAGGCCACGGCCGATCCGGAAGTGCAGCGCGATCTCATGAACCAGATCATCGACATCGCTATTGATCAGTTCTGGGCCATCGGCATCAGCCTGGACATGGGCCAGTACGGCGTGGTCAAGAACAATTTCCACAACGTGCCGGATGCCATGCCCGAATCCTGGAACTACCCGGATCCCTTCCCGACCAATACGTCAACCTATTGGATCGAGCAGTAGTACTCTGTCTGGATACTGAATTAACGGGACATGCTGTCGTTCTCGTTCTCGTTCTCGTCCTCGTGTTCTTATCGAGGGCGAGAACGAGGACGAGGACGAGAACGAGGTGTATAAGCGATGCTCCAGTACACGATTCGGCGGATCTTGTATATGATCCCCACGCTCTTTTTCGTCTCCATCATTTCATTTGTCATCATTCAGTTGCCGCCCGGCGACTATCTTACCTCCGTTGTCACGGCCATGACCGCGACCGGCGAGACCATCGATGCATCGGCCCTGGCGGCCATGGAACAGCGATACGGACTTGGCCAGCCCATCTACGTCCAGTATTGGAAGTGGATATCGGGCATCATATTGCGCGGCGATTTTGGCCGATCCTTTGAATGGAATCAGCCGGTGAACGAGTTGATCTGGGGGCGTCTGGCGCTGACCTTCATCATCTCGTTGGTGACCCTGCTCTTCACCTGGATTGTGGCCTTCCCCATCGGCATCTACTCTGCTGTGCGCCAATATTCGATCGGCGACTATATAGCCACCATCATCGGCTATATCGGCCTGGCCATCCCCAACTTTCTGTTGGCCCTGATCCTGATGTATGTCGCCTTCAAGTACCTCAACCAGAGCGTGGGCGGGCTCTTTTCGCCCGAATATGTCGATGCGCCATTGAGTATTGGCAAGATATGGGATCTCTTTCAGCACCTCTGGATTCCGGTGGTTATCATCGGCACGGCCGGTACAGCCGGTCTGATCCGTATCATGCGCGCCAATCTACTGGACGAACTGCACAAGCCCTACGTGGCCACGGCCCGGGCCAAGGGGATGACCGAGATCCGTCTGACGCTCAAATACCCGGTGCGGGTTGCGCTCAATCCCTTTGTGAGCACGGTGGGCTGGACGCTGCCCGTGCTGGTCTCCGGCGCGGCCATTGTCTCTATCGTTCTCAGCCTGCCGACCACAGGGCCGCTGCTGCTGCGCGCGCTCCTGTCACAGGACATGTATTTGGCCGGCAGTTTCATTTTGTTGCTGAGCGTATTGACCATCATCGGCACGCTGATCTCCGACATCTTGCTGGCGTGGCTTGATCCGCGCATCCGCATGACACAATAAAAGGCCTTCCGCTATGACCACTGAGGTTCGTCCGATCTCCGACGATCGCAAGCCAGTCGAGAGGCCGGCGTAGCCGGCTGATCCAAATCCAATACAGCCGGAACCCGAAGCCAAAGTACTGATAGCGTCCCAATGGACGCTCATGTGGCGCAAGTTCCGCAAGCATCGCTTGGCCATGTTGGGCGGCACGGTGACCATCCTCATCTATCTGACCGTGATCTTTGCCGAATTTCTGGCCCCCTTCCGGTCCGTGGCCTTTAGCTCAGAATACACCTATGCGCCGCCTCAGCCGCTCCACATCTTCGACCGAACCGAGGAGGGGCTGCGAATCTCGCCTTACGTGAGCGGCTACAAGGTCGAAGTGGATCCGGTGGCCCTGCGCCGTACATTCGTGGTTGATCCGGAGCAGAAGATTCCGGTGGGCTTCTTTGTCCACGGCGCGCCCTATCGCATGTTGGGCTTCATCGAGACTGATATCCATCTCATCGGTCCCAAAGAGTACAGCGGCGACCCCAATCGTATCACCATCCCCATGTATCTGTTTGGCGCCGACCGCATTGGCAGAGACGTGTTCAGTCGCATCATCTATGGCACACGTATCTCGATGACCATCGGCCTTGTGGGCGTGGCCTTGAGTTTCCTCCTGGGGATCACACTGGGCGGTCTCTCCGGCTTCTACGGCGGCTGGGTGGACAACCTGATTCAGCGCACTGATCGAATTGCTGCGCTCGATTCCGACGATCCCGCTGTGGATGGGCCTGGCCGCGGCGCTGCCCTCCTCATGGACGCCGCTCCAGGTCTTCTTCGGCATCACGATCCTGTTATCGCTCATCGGCTGGACGGACTTGGCACGCGTGGTGCGCGGGCGTTTTCTCTCGTTGCGCACCGAGGATTTCGTCATGTCTGCACGCCTGGACGGCAACAGCAAGATGCGCATCATCCGTGTCCACATGGTGCCCTCCTTTGCCAGCCACATCATCGCTTCGATCACCCTGGCGATCCCGGCCATGATTTTGGCGGAAACAGCCCTCAGTTTCCTGGGGCTGGGCCTGCGTCCGCCCATCGTCAGTTGGGGCGTGCTCCTCCAGGAAGCGCAAAACATCCGCTCCGTCTCGACCGCGCCCTGGCTGCTCCTGCCCGGCGTGGCCGTCATCATCGCCGTGCTGGCACTCAACTTCCTGGGTGATGGATTGCGCGATGCAGCCGATCCCGTATGGACGGAATACTGATGACGGACTCGAGATCACGATTCACGCTGATCACTTTTCCATCCGGTCCAATCGGATAGCAAGGAATTATCAATGAGCAAATCAGACCTCCTTCTCGAGGTCAACGGGCTAAAGACCCAATTTTTCACCGACGACGGCATCGTGCGCGCGGTGGATGGCGTCTCGTTCGAGATGAAGCGGGGCGAAACCCTCTGCATCGTCGGCGAGAGCGGCTGCGGCAAAAGCGTGACCGCGCGGTCGATCTTCAGATCCTCGATTATCCCGGTCGCGTTGCCGCCGGCGAGATCCTATTTCACCGAATGCGAGAGGAGAACGGCACCGAAGTCCGAGAGACCATCGACCTGGCTGCCCTCGACCCACGCGGTCCAAAAATTCGCGACGTGCGCGGCAAAGACATCTCCATGATCTTTCAGGAGCCCATGACATCGCTCAGCCCGATCCACTCCATCGGCAACCAGATCATCGAAGCGATTCGCCTCCATCTGCCCGTTTCCAAAGCAAGAGGCCAGACATCGCGCCATCGAATTGTTGCGCCGGGTCGGCATCCCGCGGCCCGAGGATCGCATAGACGCATACACTTTTCAGCTCAGCGGCGGAATGCGCCAGCGCGCCATGATTGCGATGGCGCTGAGCTGCGGCCCCAATCTGCTCATCGCCGACGAACCAACCACCGCACTGGACGTCACCACCCAGGCGCAGATTCTCGATCTGATGAAAGAGTTGAAGGATGATTTTGGCATGAGCATTATGCTCATTACCCACGACCTGGGTGTGGTTGCAGAGATGGCCGATGACGTTGTCGTTATGTATCTGGGCACAGTGGTGGAACGAGGTAACGTTGTCGAAGTTTTTCACGATGCCCACCATCCCTACACGCAAGGACTGCTGAGATCGATCCCGAAATTCGGGCTGCGCGGAATAGGAAAACGTCTGGATTCGATCCAGGGCATGGTCCCGGATCCTTACAACCGTCCCGCCGGCTGTCCCTATCATCCTCGCTGCGACCAGATGATACCCGGGCGAATGTGATCGAGTGACACCGCCCGCTGTCGAACTCGGCGAGGGGCGAGTTGTTCGTTGTTTGCTCTACGACAATGGCAAGATCGATGGCAAGCGTCAAGAAATCAATCTTCAAACCGCCTAAAACCAATCCAGGCCGCTGATTTAGCATTCTCTGCGAATTTTGTAAGACCGGTATATTCAACGGAATTCCGACCAAATCTGCGGTCAATGTAATCGATATTTGAGGGACGCCACGTGACCGACCAACCACAGACTAACGGCTCTGCGACACCTGCCTCAGCTCAAGCGCCCGCCGGCACGATTCGCAGTGACGCCATGTTGGAAGTGCAGAATTTGAAGATGCACTTTCCAATCCGCGCCGGCTTCCTGCGCCGGGTGGTGAACCATGTGCGAGCGGTCGACGGCGTCAATCTCTTCATCCGCCCCGGCGAGACCCTGGGGTTGGTCGGGGAGAGCGGCTGCGGCAAGACAACCACAGGCCGATGCATCATCCGGGCCTACGAACCCAGCGGAGGCCGCATCCTCATCGGCGTGCAGACGGACAGGTGGTCGACCTGGCGCCGATGAATGATAAGATCCTAAAAACCCTATCACCAACAGATCCGGATGATCTTCCAGGACCCTTACTCGTCATTAAATCCTCGCATGCCGGTGGTCGACCTGGTCGGGGAACCGATGAAGGTCAACGGAATGGCCAAGGGCGCCGAACTGGAGGAGCGCGTCGCCGATCTGCTGCGTCGCGTCGGCATGCGTCCGGAATACATGCAGCGCTACCCACATGCATTCAGCGGCGGCGAACGCCAACGCATCGGCATCGCTCGCGCCCTCTCTCTGAACCCTCGACTGGTCATCTGCGATGAAGCCGTCTCGGCGCTGGACGTGTCGGTGCGGTCCCAGATCCTCAACCTGTTGCAGGATCTACAGGAGGAGTTCCATCTGACCTATCTCTTCATCGCCCACGACCTAAGCGTCGTGGAATATATCTGCGACCGGGTGGCCGTTATGTATGTGGGCAAGCTGGTCGAACTGACGGGCTACCGACGAGATCTTCGCGCAGCCGCAACACCCCTATACCGAAGCTCTACTCTCTGCCGTGCCTCAGCCCGACCCGCTGCTCCGCGATCAGAAGCAACGGATTGTGCTGGAAGGTGATGTGCCCGATCCAGCGCACGCACCCGGCGGCTGCTATTTTCATCCCCGCTGCAGGTATAGTGACGGAGCAAGCTGCGTGCATGAGGAACCCGCGCTGCGGGAGACCTCGCCCGGTCACTTCGTCGCCTGCCACCACGCCGAGAAACTGACCCTGCGCGGCGTGATGGCCCCAACGCCACGGCCTGAGTAGGGCGGGTTTCCATTTTCATACTCGTGCGCATCGGGCTAAGGTTTGGTCGTCAGACGAAGGTTATGTTTGAAACTGCTCTACAACATCGGCAACGGCAACGTTGAAACCCGTCAGAGCATGACCCGCGACTATCTCTTCGCACTGGCCGATCGCCTGGTCCAGATCCACGTCAGCGACAATGACGGCCGCCGGCCTGATCGTCTACCCTTCGATGGCACCCGCCACAGGCGGTCTCGACTGGCACTGGGAACTGCGGACCCTGCGCAGCTTCAACTACGACGGCCCCATCACCATCGATGTCGCCGGCGACCGGCGTTGGCTTCTGGGCAGTGCGAACCTGATACGAGAGCTTTGGCTAGAAGCCGCGTAAATCTCCCTGCTCAACCCACTGTCACGCTTTCAGTGCAACGTCACCTTCCTCGGTCTGGCGACCCCATTGTGATTTTATTCACATACACGGCTTGTACAATGCCCTACTATGGACCCATAAACGTCGTCCAAAGATTGTAGACGGGGCGATCTTCTTGGGGCAGTGGTGGAAAACACGGCCCGGCCAACAAGGGAACTGGCGATGAATCTTACAACATCCATATCGCGCTTCAGTGGACAGTTCGACCATCTCGACCGATCCATCACCGGCTGGATGGCCCAACACGGCATCACCATCTTGCGCGTGGGACTCGGTGTGATATTCCTCTGGTTTGGCGCACTCAAGCTCGTACCCGGACTGAGCCCGGCCGAAGATCTGGTGCGCAGCACCATCTTCTTTGTCCCTCCCCATCTGGCTCAGCCCGTTCTAGCACTGTGGGAGATGGCCATCGGCCTGGGTCTGTTGCTGGGTCGCTACCTGCGCTTGACGCTGCTGCTGCTCTTTGCTCAGATGGCGGGCACGGCATTGCCCTTGGTGCTTCTGCCCGATGCTGTCTGGACCCAGTTCCCCTACGGTCTGACCTTGGAAGGCCAATATATCGTGAAGAACATGGTGGTGATCGGTGCCGCCATCGTGATCGGCGGGACTGTGCGTGGCGGGCGCATCATTTCGGAGCCTGCGCCGGGTACAGGTCAATCGATGGACATGTCGGATTGGGAGGAAAACAATGACCGCTAAGTCGCAGGAAAGCCAACATCATGTTGTGATCGTGGGTGGTGGTTTCGGCGGTCTGTATGCCGCCAAGGAGCTCCGAAACGCGCCGGTCAAGATCACATTGATCGACAAGCGGAATTTCCATCTCTTCCAGCCATTGCTCTATCAGGTGGCAACGGGTGGGCTTTCGCCGGGCGACATTGCCTCGCCGCTGCGCACGATTCTGAAAAAGCAGGCCAACGCCCGTGTGCTGCAAGACGAAGTGCTGGATGTGGATCCCGAGGCGAAAGAGGTGATTCTAGGCAATGGAAAACTGGCCTACGACTCACTTGTGTTGGCCACGGGTGCGTCCAATCACTATTTCGGCCATGATGATTGGGAGACCCAAGCCCCCGGGCTCAAGACAATTGAGGACGCCATCGAGATCAGACGGCAGATCCTGACTGCCTTTGAAGCAGCCGAACGCGAACCAAATGATGTGAAGCGCGCATCCCTACTTACCTTTGTCATCATCGGCGGCGGGCCGACCGGAGTCGAACTGGCCGGGGCCATTGCCGAGCTAGCCTCAAGCACACTTGTGAGTGAGTTCTCACGTGTGGATCCCAGAGAGGCCAGGATTGTTCTTCTGGAGCAGCAGCCTGCCGTCCTGCCTCCGTACCCGGAGAAGTCTTCAGCGAATGCGCAGCATGCGCTGGAAAAACTGGGCGTCAACGTAGAGACCGGCGCCACTGTTGAAGCAATCGAGGACAGATGCGTACGCTACCATCGGTCAGATGGCGGCCAAGTCGCCATCGAGGCCCATACGATTCTGTGGGCGGCGGGCATGCGAGCAACGCCGTTGACGCAGATCATCCAGGAGCGGACGGGGGTAGAACTCGACCGGGGCGGCAGGATCATGGTTGACAAGCGTTTGCACTTGCCCGATGATCGGGATATCTTCGCCATCGGCGATATGGCGCATTCGGTCGGCAATGACGGTAGACCGCTGCCCGGAATCGCGCCGGTGGCAATGCAGCAAGGACGCTACGTTGCACAGTTGATCCAGGCGCGGCTGGTCGGCAAACGTACAAGGAGATTCCACTATCACGACAAAGGCAGCCTGGCGGTTATCGGTCGCAACTCGGCCGTGGGTGTCTTGGGCAAGCTTCAGATATCAGGGTTCCCGGCCTGGCTCGCCTGGTCCGGGATTCACCTCTGGTACTTGATCGAGTTTGACAACAGAATGCTGGTATTGATGCAATGGGCGTGGAACTACTTCACCCATGGACGGGGAGCCCGGCTCATTACAGAACCCGCCTCCGTTGTCCATGAAAACCGTCGCGTGGACAGCGCATCTGAGATCGAGAAAGCGACGCCCATCACCGGGTCCGAAGGATTGGCCGCCACTCAGCTCAAGAATTCTGGGATCTCTGGCCTATCATGGGGTGCACAACCCGACCTGCGGGAGGTGTCCGAGGAACCTCTGCCCTAAATGCTATTTGCGGACACCTCCCGGAGGTCCAGCCAACACAATTCCTAAGAGAGCCGCTTTTCCTACCCGTTCGAACGTTGGGCGTGCGAACGAAACAATGACACATGGGGAACCTACTGAGTCGTTCAATCACCGCTCCCCACGGCAGCAACACTGTTTACGAAACTTCCGGACAGGGCCCTCGTTTCGGCTGAGCCGAGCCGTCCTGCATACGTGGACTGAAGTTCCAGGCATGTACTGAGACGGGATCCAGTCGAATGGCCACTTCAGCGGCACGCCCCTTCATCAGGGTGCGTGCCAGTTTGTTGTCGAGGCCGCCTTGATAGCGATACAGAAGCTGCACCAGCACATCCTCCCCCCGCTCGGAGACAATCTCTGCCCTTGCCTGGCCACGGATGCCGCAATAGGGTGGTTGATCTGAAGCGATCTCGAAGGCGCAGCGAGGGTCCCCTTGCAGATACTGAACCACTTTGGCGCTCGCCTGGGTGGCGCAGAAGAGCGATCCGTCTTGGTAGAGATACCAGAGCGAGAGCACAGCCGGCCAGCCTGATTCGGTTGCGCAGGCCAGCCGTAGTGGAATGATTGTCTGGTCTAGATATTCTTGATAAGGCTGCAATTTCATGACCGATCCCCTCCCTTTGGCGACAGAATCTTAGTCGAATCCCCCGAGAAATTAGCTATCTGATCTTCCTAGAAGCTGTACGCAGGAAGACCGATCGTCGAGAGCTTCCAGGAAGATGTTGCGTACAGTTAGTTTCCTGATTGGACTTAGCCTTTGATCCCCGTCATAGAAATGCCCTCGATGAAAAGCCGCTGAGCAAAGAAGAAGACCACGATAACCGGCAACACGGTCACCAGCGACGCCGCCATCAGATAGGCCCAACTGACCTGATAGCTCGATCGAAAAAAGTTGAGCCCGAGCGCCACGGTGTAGAGTCGCTGATCGTGCAGATAGATGAGCGGCGGCAGAAAATCATTCCAGGTGAACTGAAACGTGAAGATGGCTACGGTGGCAATGGCAGGCAGCGAGAGCGGCAGCATAATGCGCCAGAGGATCTGGAACAGATCGGCCCCATCAATCCGTGCTGCGTCCTCCAGCCCGCGTGGGACCGACAGGAAAAACTGGCGCAACAGGAAGATGTAGAACGGGCTGCCGAAAAAAGCCGGCACAATCAGCGGCAGGAACGTATTCACCCAGCCTAGTCGATTGAAAAGTACGTAGAGCGGCACCATGGTGACTGGATAGGGGAGCATCATGGTCGCCAACACGAGAATGAAGATCAGATCACGGCCGGGCGCACGCAGCCGGGCGAACCCGTAGGCCACCAGCGTGCAGGAAAGGACATGACCGACGATCACCGCGCTGGTGATCACAGCCGTGTTCAGCGTGTAGCGCCCAAAGGGCACATAGGTCAGCGCCTCGACATAGTTCTCCCATCTTACCGGATGGGGAATCAATCTGGGCGGCATCTCGAAGACCTGATACTCCGGCTTCAAAGATGATGAGATCATCCAGACCAGCGGGATCAGAAAGAGAATCGCGACGATTGCCAGCAGCAACGTTGTGAGCCAGCGACCCACTCTCGCCCGCCACTGCCAGCCCGATGTGTGCACAGCGCCTGTCTGGCTCGCCATCTTATGCCTCCTCGCCTTCGTAGTAGACCCAGCGACTGGCTGAACGCACGATCAGCAGGGTGAAGAAAAGAATGATCACAAAGAGCACCCAGGCCAGGGCAGAGGCGTAGCCCATGCGAAAGAACTGAAACGCACTTCGGTAGATGTAGAGGACGAAGAAGAGGGTCGAATCCAGGGGGCCGCCATTGGTGGCTACGAAGGCGCTGGTGAAAGTTTGAAATGTCGCAATGACGCTGAGCACCAGGTTGAAGAAGATCGTCGGCGTGATCATGGGGATGGTCACATTGCGGAAGGTACGCCAGGCGCCGGCCCCGTCGATGGCAGACGCCTCGTAGAGTTCCTTGGGCACGTCTTTGAGGCCGGCAAGGAAGATGATGGCTGTTCGCCCCAGTCCCCAAATGCTCATGATCCAGAGTGCATAGAGCGCGGTGTCCGGATCGGTGAGCCAACGCGGCCCCTGGATGCCGAAGATGCCCAGGAAGGCGTTGACCGATCCCGCCTCTGGATGCAGCAACCACATCCAGACAACAACGAAGGCAACGCCGGCCAGTACCGAGGGCAGATAGTAGATGGTGCGATAGATCGTGATGCCACGCACCCGCTGGTTCATGAGCAGAGCCAGGCCAAGGCCGCCGATCAATTCCGTCGGCACGTAGAGCAGTGTGTACTTGACCGTGACTCGCATCGATTGCCAGAAGAGCGGATCTTTGCGAAAGAGACGCTCGTAGTTGTCAATGCCAATGAATCGGGGTGCCGTCAACAGATCCCACCGTGTGGTGCTGATGGCCAGCGAGGCCAGCATGGGAGCAAGGACAAAGAGGACAAAACCAATAATCCAGGGCGAAATGCAGAGGTAAAAAGCCAGTGTCTCCCGCCGCTGAAGTGAAAGACCCGGTCTACCACTCTGTTTGCCCGAATCCGGAGCGTGCGCTGTCATGGTCATGTGAGAAGGGACGATCAGCTGAACGTCCACGGCCTTGCTCTCGACAAGAGCAAGGCCGTGGAACAAGATGAGTAATCTACAGGAACTCTATGCGTAGCCTGCGCTTCGCACGATGTTATTCTTCCGTCGCAAGATCCAGTGCCTCTTGGGCTTCCTGTGCGGCTGTAGCCAGCAACGCTTCTACATCTGCATCCGGGTCGAGAATCACATTCTCAAGCACGCGACGGAGAGCCGGGTCGGCGGTATCGCCCCAGTTCGGGGTGAAGACATAGGCACGGGGCACCAGACGATCCAACTCGCCCAGCCAAACACCCTCGATCGGATCATCGGCCAGGCCGGATGCTTCGGCCACCGAAGCCACAGCCGGCAATGCCCAATCCTGCCAGACCTCGGCGCCCTCCTCACCGGCATAGAACTTGAGGAAGCGCCAGGCCTCCTGCGGGTGTTCGCTGCCGCTGAAGATACCGAACCCGCCCCAGAAGAGCACATTCGCATCGACTGCGCCTGCCGGCGTACCCACAACGCCCAGATCGATATTGGGATTCTCCATCATCCCGGACTGGGGCCAGCGGCCAAAGATGCGCATGGCCGCGGCGCCGTTATCGAATTCACTGTTGCCGCCCCCAAAGGCGCTCATGTCGGCCGGGGGCGGAGCCACCATGGCCGTGTTGTAGAGGTCCTTGTAGAACTGAACGGCAGAGGCCGTCTCAGGTGAATCCATGTAGCCGATAAAAGTCGAGCCGTCTTCGCTGATCAGCGAACCGCCGGCAGCGCCGATCCAATATTCAAAGCCCGTGGTCCAGGGACCGGGCAGTTGAATGCCCCAGATGTCGGTCTGGCCGTCACCGTCGGTGTCAACCGTCAGTTCCGTGGCAATCGCCAGCAAGTCATCCCAGGTCCAATCGGCCGTCGGATAGTCCACGCCATATTCATCAAAGATGGCCTTGTTGTAATAGACGGCCATGGGTGAGTAGTCCTTGGGCAGGAACCACTGCTGGCCTTCCCATTGACCAGGCTCTAACAGGCCCGGCAAGTAGATGCCGGTGTCGAGCCCATCCTCTCCCGCAATGAACTCATCCAAGGGCAGGAAGGCGTCGCTCATGACGAAGCGCGGCACCGCGTCATCGCCGATGTTCATGATGTCCGGCGCGTCGTTGGCGGCGATCTGGGTGAGCAGACGGCCATAGTAGTCACTGCCCGAGACCGGCTCAAGCTGGACTTTGATACCGGGATTGGCCTCCTCGAAGCGACTGATGATCTCCTGATGCGGGGTCAGCCCTTCGCCGCTATCGCCGGTGCCGACGCGCAGGACAATCTGATCTCCGTCGGCGGGCATGGCGGCGTCCCCACCCTCTGCCGGAGCAGCAGCGGGCGCCACACACCCTGCGATCATCACGCCGAGCAGCAGGAAGGCTGCCATCAACATGAGTCTGGTGAACGGTTTGCGGTTGTGCATGGTTCGATCCTTTCAGTGGATGGTTGGTACTGAGATTTGCGAACAAGAACAGCTGTCGATCTACAACCGAGCCTTGCCGCCTCTATAGTGTACACCCGGGTGGTATGCTATCGTATAGGGGTTTCCTTCCACTTGCCTCAGACAGATCAAGTTGAGTGGTTTACCTGAAGAGCTGAAGAAGACGGGCAAGACCATAGGCGAGACTAGCCAGAAAAACTGTAGCGGCGACGATCTTCAATAACCCATCGGCATTTCGAGGGCTCAGATGTATCGGCGGCTTACGGTCGTCAGACTCGGGATCATTCATTGAGTATTCACTCCATAACTAGCGGGTACATCAATTGTAGAGTGGGAACCGCTTCTAGTCAAGCGTACGGCCAATCCAAGAAAATAATTCTTCCAAAGTCCCCGCCACGGCCCACAATCAGAATGCTGTGAACCGGCCCCTAGCGTGAAATGAACCTGTGAGATCCGCAACGACTGTACAGAGCGAGGCTGCTGGCGTATGATGCAAAGACTTCACTCTGTCGATCAGCCAAACTGAAAGCAGAACGAGATCCTATCTTCTGAATTGTACGATTTTGGCCTTCGACCCAAGAGTGGGAGATTCCAGACGAGTCCGCAATCACTCAGTCCCTGAATTTCAGGATCCAGAAACCTTCGCTATCGATCTCGTAGAAATGTCGGTTGAAATCCAGATCCGGATGCCACGAACCAGGAGTGTAGGCCCTTGCCCATCACCCGTGACCCGCCACCCATCCTACCCGCCGCCCCCAAATGGCGAACACTCTGGCTGTTGGCGCTGGCCGAGCTATTGGCCATGTCACTCTGGTTCTCAGCGTCAGCCGTCGTACCTCAGCTAACCCTGGAGTGGGCGCTCTCGCCCGGACAACAGTCCTGGTTGACGATGAGTGTACAGATCGGCTTTGTGGTCGGCGCGCTGACCAGCACGCTGTTGACGCTGGCCGATCGCGTACCGGCACAACGTCTATTTGCGATGAGCGCTGTCGCCGGCGCGCTCTTCAATGGCGCAATCGCACTCTGGGCAACATCCCCATCTACTGTCATGGCCCTTCGCTTCGCCACCGGTGTGACGCTCGCCGGCGTCTATCCCCCCGGCATGAAGTTGATGGCGAGCTGGACGGATCGGGATCGGGGACTGGGGATTGGAATCCTGGTTGGGGCATTGACCGTCGGCTCTGCCATGCCCCATCTGCTGGGAGCTCTGTCTGTTTTCGGTGGAGACAACGGTATTCCACCATGGCGCAGCGTGCTGCTGGCAGCATCTGCCTTTGCCTTGATCGCAGCGCTGATTGCCGCAGTTTTCGTACGGCCAGGCCCCCTTCTGGCCAAGTCAGCACCCTTCGACTGGCGCTACGCCGGCCGGGCGCTTTCGGAGAAGCCAGTGCGTCTGGCCAACTTCGGCTACTTGGGCCACATGTGGGAGCTCTACGCCATGTGGGCGTGGGCGCCCATCATGTTGCTGGCTGCCTACCAGCAGGCCGGCTGGAACCCAGCATCGGCACGGCTTGCCGGCTTTGCCGTCATTGCCATCGGCGGCATCGGCAGCGTGGTCGCCGGGCGGCTGGCGGATCGACTGGGCCGAACATCAATTACCATGGCCAGCCTGGCCGTATCCGGAGCCTGTGCGCTGACCGTCGGTCTCTTCTTCGGCTCGCCCGCGATCTTGACAGCCCTCTGTCTGATCTGGGGGTTCGCTGTCGTGGCGGACAGCGCCCAGTTCAGCACGGCGGTCAGCGAACTGAGTGACAACCGCTACGTCGGGACCGCGCTGACCATGCAGACCAGCCTGGGCTTTCTGCTCACCCTATTCACCATCCGCCTGATCCCGCCTCTGGTTGAGGTGGTCGGCTGGGAATGGGCCTTTGCCGTGCTGGCGCTGGGCCCGGCCTTCGGGCTGTGGAGCATGTGGCGATTGCGGGGACTGCCCGAAGCGGAAAAGATGGCGTCGGGGAATCGATAGTACGTGACCCAGTTACGAGGGTGAAGCAGACAGAGCTCAGGAACGGAAAGGTCAATGAGTCGGCACTCAGATCGCCCTACGCACTGCTGTCATCCAGAAACAACGTACGACATTCCGCCTGTATGCGAATTGGATCGCCGATATCGTGGAGACTAAGCGTCCTTGAGCGAGATTTGAGGAATAGAAAGATCTCACGTGTTGGCCACGTCAACCGGGCCACGATATTTTGGAAAACACGCCCCTCGATCAGCGCCTGCTGGATCCGCGTCTGTTCACGCTCCCAGTGCAATTCCCGATCCAGACACTTGGGCTTCAACTCAACCCCCAAATCGACGTCATTTAGCCTTTCCTGGTCCGTTATATAGCTGCCGAATACCACGACGCGGGTCACCTTGTAGAGAAAATACTCGTCTTCGTTCACACGGTGAACTCTATCAAGAAATTCGATAACATTTTTCTTGGCTGTGGCTCGGCGCACGGGCTTGGCTGCAGTCGCCTGTGCAAGCGCATTCCCCTTAACCGTGTTCACCCAGCGATCACGACTGGGAAACGATTCATCCAGCTCAACATAACCGGCGTGCGATAGTTCATCAATGACGCGCTGCGCCTCAGCGTCGGAAACACCCAAGCGTTCGGCAACAAACTCCAGCGGCCACATCCCACCTCTGCCATACCGCATAAGTTCGCGCATCTCTAGAGAGGGACGCCCAGCAATAGTGCCCTTCGAATCGATTCGCATCTTTCTCTGCTCCAGCAACTGTCGCCCTAAGTCCACACCGACGACACCTAGTCGGTATTGTCCGTCGGAACAGGTAGCCTGTCCACAAGAGCAACGTCGGGCGCCCTTTGCCAATGGCAAAGGGCGCCCGACGTTGGCAAGAAATCTCCTACGCCTTGCCCAGCACCGCAGCCAGCAACGCCATGCGAATGTACATGCCGTTGCGCATCTGACGGAAGTAGGCGGCACGCGGGTCGTCGTCGACCGCGTAGCTGATCTCATTGACGCGTGGCAGCGGATGCATCACAACCATCTTCTCTTTGGCCTGCTTCATCAGTTCCTCGTCGACCACGTAGTGGTCACGCACCCGGTCGTATTCGGCCAGATCGGTGAAGCGCTCTTTCTGCACGCGGGTGACATAGAGCACATCGGCCTGGCTGATCACGTCGTGAATATCCTCGCCTACGTTGAATGTGTGGCCGCTGGAGCGCACCACATTGAGCACATCTTCCGGCATGGCCAGAATCTCAGGGCTAATGAAATCGAACTCCACATCGTAGTTGACCAGCAGCTTAGTCAGGCTGTGGACGGTGCGGCCATACTTGAGGTCGCCGACCATGGCGACGCGTAGTCCATCCGTCTTGCCCAACTCTTCGATAATGGAGAAATGATCGAGCAGCGCCTGGGTCGGATGTTCGCCCACACCGTCACCAGCATTGATGATGGGCTTGCTGGCATAGTGTGCAGCCGTGGCTGCCGAACCTGACTCCGGGTGGCGCAGCACGATGATATCTGCATAGCTTTCCAGCGTGCGCACCGTGTCAGGCAGGCTCTCGCCTTTGGTCACCGAGCTGTACTGTACATTGTTGATGGGGATGATCTGGCCGCCCAGGCGCAACATCGCCGCCATGAAGCTGGAACTGGTACGCGTGCTCGGCTCATAGAAAAGATTGGCCAAAATCTTGCCCTGGAGCAGATCGGCGCTACCAAAACGTTCGACCAGGATGCGCATCTCATGCGCGACCCGAAAGATATAGTCCAGTTTGTCTCGATCAAACTGGCTGACGCTGATGATATCCTGTCCGTAGAAGCCGTTGCTCATATTGTCCGCCGGCACGCCGGCAACGTCCTTGATGGGTTGCATGGTTGTACATTCTCCATTAGGTGATATTTGCATAGAGACTGCTGCTTGCTGCTTGATTCCCACTACGTACTCCGTACTGCGAAAGTGGCCCCCGCATGTTCGATGCCTTGAAACATAGACATCTTCTGAGTCTTTTCTATGACTCCACTGTAAATAGGATCTTGACACGAATTTACACGAATTATCACGAATTTTTTCTCTGGGCAACACCACAGTTCGTGTTAATTCGTGACAATTCGTAGTCCGAAAAGCCCTTTTTGCCATGGAGTCCTCTATCAAACGAACAAAACCGTCCCGCTCCCCGGTTGCGCCAGAACCTGTCCGTTGGCGAAGACCGTATCGCCGCGCAGAACCACGCGTTCAACCCGGCCAACAAGCGGCCTGTCCGCAAATGGCGTCCAGCCGCAACGAGTGTGCATGTCGGCATTCGTGAAACTAAACTCAGTGTCGGTGTCGACATCAACGTAGGTGTCCACCTGTTCAGGCAGGCCATAGATGCGCCGTGGATTGGCGGAACAACGCTCGATGACATCATTAAGGGTCAATCGGCCATCGCGTACGGCCGTGAGCAGCAGCGGCAACATGGTCTCGACACCCGGAACGCCGGGAGGCGGCGTCTCCAACGCCTTCTCTTCCAACGTGTGTGGCGCGTGATCCGTGGCGAAGATATCGATGACGGCCAGATTCTCCCAGAGGGCGGCCACATCATCGGGCGTGGCCAGACGCGGTCGCATGTCGCCGAGATTACCGAGTCTCGAAAGATCACCGGTGCTCAGAAAGAGGTGATGGGGCGTGGCTTCGCAAGTCACGGGGTAGCCGCGCTCTTTGGCAACGTCGATCAGTTCGACCTCGCATCGGCGACTGACATGGACGATGTGCAGCGGTACGCCATAGAGATGGCTCAGGTTCAGGCAGACGGAAAGCATCAACTCTTCGGCGTGAACGGCCACAGGGCCAATGCCGGTGGGATTCTCCGGCGTGCGATAGCCGACTTCCGCTGCCTTTTCGGCCCATGTACGGAAAAAGCGATGCATCAGGTCCAGGCTATCGATGCGCAGTGAGCCGAAGGTATCGCTCACATAGATCTTCAGCCCGCAGGCCTGCTGGGCCACGAACAGGTAGGCATCGAGATCGGTACTGGTTGCGCCAACAAAAAGCCCGACATCGCAGACAGCTTTCGCTGCCGCTAGTCGGGCCTTTTCCATCAATCGTTCCGGGGTGGCGGTTGGCGGCTGGGTGTTGGGCATATCCAGAACGGTGGTCACCCCCCCTGCCAATGCCGCTGCCGTGCCGGAGTACAGATCCTCTTTGTGCTCGTAGCCGGGTTCACGCAAATGGACATGTGCGTCAACCAGACCAGGCAAACGTGTAGTTGTCATGGCTCCCTTGCTTCTCAGGTAGAAACGCTCTGCCGGTTTAGCCGCTGTCAGCTCACCCTGGCATTGGTTGATCAACACGTGACTGCTGGGCAAACTGTCCTATTCTAGCCGCAATTACCTCCCACCGCAAAGCTGACAGATCGGTAATGCTTGCAGGAAGGGAAATGGGATGATAATGTCAGACTAGCACCAGCCGATCTGGTAAACTAAAAAGGCCATTCTGGCGCCAATTAGAAAGGAAGCAGCATGGAAGAAAAATCCAGACTCAAGATCCCGTTCAAGGCAATACTTGTCGGCGGAGCTATACTGATTGCCGTCTTTATGCTCTTTAGTGTAGCCGGCCAGTTCTTCTATTTCTTCGAGCGCATCGACCAAGACGAGGTCGGTGTCCAGTTCGAGAGCGGACGCATCAAGGGGGTGGTCGGACCCGGCGTCTACAGCGATGTCGGGCTGTTCGTCAAGCTGGAGCGCGTCTCCAGCGCAGCAGTCGACTTTGTTGTCACCGACGTAGAGTTGATTACCCAAGATAAACAGCGCATCGGGCTGATCGTAACCGGTGATGTCTTCCGACCGGGATTGGCCAACGGCGACACGATCCAAGGGCTGTGGGCGCAATACAACCAACTCTATCTTGACGACCAGGCGGTACGTGATCGCATCGGTCTGCGCGCACAACAGGCGATGAAAGTATGCGTCGGCGACCGCAACTTCGATGACGCTGTCATCGGCACTGGCCGCGATGAGCTGCGCAACTGCATCGATGACGAAGTCAACATCTTGGCCAGCAACTTCGGCCTGGACGTGGCAAATGTCGCCGTCCCCGAAGTGATCCTGTCGCCCGATGTCCAGGCAGGCCTGGATGAGATCGTACGCAAGCGATTGCAAACAGAGCAAGCCAACCAGGATCTCCTGCGCGTCAAGGCTGAGGCCGAAGCCGAACAGGAGCGGCAGCAAGGTGAAATTCGTATCGCCCAAAGTCGCATCCAGGAGGAGTCTCGGCAGCAACTCATTCTGGCCGAGCTTGAGGAAGCCAAGATCCAGGCGCAACGCGCGGTCATTGAGGCTGAACGCTCCAACGAACTCACACGTGTGGAGGCCGAGCGCGCCATCATTGAAGCTGAAAAAGTCAACAGTCTGTTGGCCGCAGAAAAGGATTTGGAGATCCAGGCGGCATTGGCCAAGGCAGCAACCGAACGCGCCCAAGCCGATATCGCCACCCAACTGGCCCTGGCCGAGATGTATGGAGAGAACCCTGAATTCCTTCAACTTCAGATCGTGAATGCCAACGCCAGCGCATTGCAGCCGTCCGACAAGATCATCTTTACGCCCGAGGGCACGATTCCCACGCTTGTGTTGCCCGGCCCCGGTATCGTACCCACCATCGACACCGGCCAGGCAACAGCAAGCGAATAAACTGTAAACCGACAATTCTTGATGTGCCCTAACGCACGACGGGATTCTCTACCAGCTTGGATCTGGCGAGTAGAGAATCCCATAGGCATCAAACGAATCGGTATGTTGAGTGTGGCCGCTTCTATGCATTGCCGGATTGCATGAGACTGTTGTCAGTGAACGGAGACACAGATGGGTTTCGCCGCAGAACTGAATTTTGACCCGGAATCAGATGCCGCCGTACGGGAGCTCTGGCGCCGGCTCGCCGACGCCGGCATTAGTTCGTTCATGCTTGATGTCGACGCTGAGCCCCACATAAGCCTGACCGTTTTTGACGAGACATGCGGCGACTTTTCCCTGACAATCGCTCGCCAGGTCGTGAATGACTTTGCATCGACGTGTCCCCCGTTCGAGTTCAAGTTGAGCGCAGTGGGTTGCTTTCCGACCAACGAAGGGGTCGTCTACCTTGCACCGATCGTAACGCCCGAGCTGCTAAACGCACATGCCGGCTTCCATCGACGACTCGCAGAAGCGGGCCTCCGGTCGCATGCCTACTATCGACCCGGAAACTGGATACCGCACTGCAGCGTTGCTGCTCAACTGGCAGCGCACAGTGTCGGCGATGCAGTGGAGTTGTGCAGATCCATGGATCTTTTCAATCCCGGTCGCTTTGAGTCAGTCGCGTTGGTGGAATACAGACCGGTCGTGTATCATGCTCGTTCTGTTCTGACGGGTTGACATTGCAGCAGGCGACAAAGCACAAGGAATTCGAAAGGTTGCGGCGTTTTTCACTTCGATGCACTCGTGGTAGAATGCCCTGCTGTACGCCTTGTTGGGCCAGCGCAGACGGAAAACTGTCTGCACCGCACCCCCCGTCGGGCGTCGCAGAAAATCAGTTTGTCATTGAGGACACGTTCCGAAAAGGAGTAGTTGAACATGGCGTATGCACACACAAATTCCAAAGGTAAGACCTACATCCTGCACTCCAAGACCACCGTTCTGAAGAACGGCCGGGAGCAGACCATCTATTTCTTCGCCAAAGAAGAGAAAGAGGGTGCTTTGGATGCAGTGCCGGAAGGCTACGTGGTCTCAGAGAGCAAGAACGGTCTTCCCGTTCTGAAGCGTGGCTAGGCTTTGAAAGAGTCACAAAAGGGGGCGTGGGTAGCTGTTCTACCCAGCGCCCCTTTTTCGTTTTTGGGTTTCGAGTACGACGCAATTGCTGCAACGATCCAGCAAAGGAACGACCAATCGCATGAGAAACGTCGCCCAGAGCCACCGCCCGGCTGCCGTCATTTTTGACATGGACGGGCTCATGCTGGATACGGAAAAGATCTATCAGCTTGCCTGGCATCAGGCCGCCAATCAACTCGGCTACACCATTCAAGCAGACCTGTTCTCCAGATTGGTCGGCCTGCGTACAGAAGATTGCGAGGCGCTAATTCTTGATGCGCTGGGTGCGAGCTTTCCACTGGACGAGTTTCACAGACGCTGGATGGAACTTTGGACCGAAGAGGCTGAGCGCAGCGGGATCGACATGAAGCCCGGAATCCTCGCCTTACTGGATCGCCTTGACGCGCTCGGCATCCCCAAGGCCATCGCCACTTCCAGCACCCGGCCCGAAGCGGACCGAAGCCTGCGTCTCGCCTCGTTGGACACGCGCTTCTCGATCGTCGTGACCGGCGACGACGTGGACCAGGGCAAGCCGGCGCCGGATATTTTTCTGGAAGCGGCCCGGCGCCTGGCGGTTCCGCCCGGACAGTGTATAGCCTTCGAGGATTCCAGCGCCGGCGCCATTGCGGCGGCGGCAGCCGATATGACGGTCTATATCGTCCCCGATCTGAACGCGCCGACAAGCCAGGCCGCGTCGGTGGCCGCAGGCGTCCTACCGTCTCTTGAGGACGCACTCGCCTTCTTCGATTGACGCAACATGCGGGGCTTTCTAGAAGGCCGTTTTTCCTCACAGATGACTCCACTGCAAGAACAGAGAATCAGCCACAGATGGACACAGATAAACGCAGATGAAGAGCATTTTTCTTCGCTTTTCCTCTGTGAACTCTGTGCCCTCTCCGTGCCTCCGTGGTGAACTTGACCTTTCTGCAGTGGAGTCACAGATCTACACTGATAAAGATGGATGGAAAACAGATTTTACTGCTCTTGCCTCCGTACTCCTCCGTGCCAACTCCGTGCCCCGTGTTGAAAGCCTTTTTCACAGCAGCGCTACGTCCCGACAGATGCCCGAATGTGCTCGGCAATCAGGTCTGCGAAACGCAGTTCGCTGTTATCTTGCGGTGCATAGCCGATGACTTTTCGAGCGTTGGCGATGCTCCAAAACGCATGTGAATTTTCGCTGATGCCGTAGAAGATCTGGAAGGGGACGCCGAACTCATCCTCAATCGTCTCGGCCTCGACGCTCTTGATGAAAAGCTGCGACATGTCGGCCTGACTGATGTAGACCGCCAGTGCGCGCCGCACACGGACCAGGTCGCCCATCGTGCAGGCAGCCAGATCAGTTTCGCGAGGGCCGCCAATGCGAATCTGAACGTTTTCAAGAGGTCGAGGTTCGCCATCCTCAGCATTCATACGACCGGCAGCAAAGACAAAGCCAAGATGCTCGTAGGTCTCCTTGGCCCAGCCATAGTAATTGTCGGACAGAGCACGCATTTCCGGATAGACGAAGTCCATCTTGCGGTCGAGAATCAGCCGCTCATAGTAGTCGGCCGCATGGTTGGAGCTTGCCACAACCACACGACGCACCCCCTCCTCCAGCGAAACCTGATAGATGTTGAACGCCATCTGCACATTGGCGTGTTCGGCCCAGAAGTTTTGCTCGGCATCGCTGCGGTCCTCCGGCACGACAAATCCACAGTGGATCACAGCATCCACCCCAGAGAAGAGATGGCGATAGGCATCTCGGTCCGGGTCAAGCACATCGGCAATCTCGACCCCCTCCACCTCTTCGCCCTGCCCGTTGGTCGTCTTCACATCCACTAGCTTCAGATCGAAACGCTCGCGCAGAGCGGGCAACAGCACGCCTGCAATGGTCCCGCAAGCGCCAATCAGCAGTACTTTTCGTTTTGACATGGATAGCTCTCTTTCGTGATGGAGGGGGAATGGGGATTAGGGATTAGGGATTGGGGATTGGGGATTGGGGATTGGGGATTGGGGTTTGGGATCCCGTGCCCCGCCCATTCCTGATCACCAGTTCCCAGTCACCATTTCCCAGTCACCAATCCCTAATCCCCATTCCCCACCCCCCATTCACCGCGCATACGCGCTGAACGGATTCCCATGGGTCAATTGCTCAATCGTCGTCTGGTCTACGCCTGATGCACGAAGCTTGGGCAGGAAACGCTCGACAAGCACGGTGTACGGCTTGGGGACGCCGCCGCCCGGCTTGGACGGATCGTACCAGCCGCGGTCGTGGCTCAGAAGCAGTTTCTCAGCGTATCCGACCTCCAGCAAGGATCGGATCCGTTCGATAAAATAGTCGTCGCTGAAGCCCTCGCTGCCGATGGCGTCGAACTCCAGCCAGGCTCCTCGTTGGGCCATTTCGAGATGGAGTTGCACATCCGGCTCTGCCTGGGTGTGGATCCAGATGAAGCGATCCGCCGTGTAGCCGGCCTCTTCAATGATGTCAAGCTGATCGCGGACGACAGGGCCGCGGATGGTGTGGCTGCCGATGATGGCTCCGGTCTCTGCGCCGGCCCTGGCCGCAGCACGCAGGATCTTCGTTTCGACCGGCGTGATGCCGTCATCGCCGGCGCTGACCTTGATCCACGCGGCTTGTACACCCGTATTGCCGATCTCTTCCGTTAACTCAGTAATAAGCCACTCGACCAGTTCATCCTCGTCAGCGTCGTGCGCCCACTGCGGCACCCACGGCTCCCGATAGATGCCGGTCGGCATCACGACGGGAAAGTCCGTGGCCTCCGAAACGGCCCGATCGATATCGGCACGGCGGCCAACGCCTTCCGGCGTACACTCAACCAACGCCGTGACCCCCTGCTTCTTGATGGCCTCAATTTGCGGCGCCATAACGGCGATCACATCCGCGGCCTGCGCTTTGCGATAGTTGGCCTCCTCAATGGGCCCCAGATCGACGAAGATGTGCTCGTGGGGAAGGATCATCCCCAGTTCTTCTGCCGATTTTGGGCCGAGCGTTGTGATTAGCTGTTTCATGTTTGTCCTCCGGGATCGTGCTTTAAGTAGAGACCATGCCATTGTCAATCAGCCAGCGCACCGACTCTTGGACGGCTTGCAAGGATGTGTAGCGCGGCGCGTAGCCGAGCAAGCGTTTGGCCTTTTCGATACTGCAGCTGGGGCTGTGCGCAATGTGGTCGTAGGTTGCACTGGCTTCGCTTTCAGTCACGGTCTGCCGCCATTCTTCCCACGCAAGATAGCGAAGATTCGGCTTTGCGCCGAACCACATCGCCACCGATTCGGCATAACCGCGCAGAGAGATGGCCCCAGGCGAGACGCTGTGGAAGCTCTCGCCAATGGCAGCGCTGGGTCTGGCCAGTGCACACATGAAGCTCTGGGCCACATCGTCGGCATGGACGTGATGCACAGTCTCCTGGCCAAAGTTCGGCAGGGCCAGCTCTTCACCCTTTGCCAGGCGTTCGTAGACGCTTGGATTGAAGTGGCCGGCCGGATTTAGGGGCGTCCACCCTGGACCCACGATGTGGCCCGGGTGCAGGATGGTTGCCGGAAAGCCGTTAAGTCTCTGCTCGCGCAGCAGATAGCGTTCGATTTCCGCCTTGTTGATACCGTACTCGCCAAACGGTCTGCGCGGCTGCTCCTCGGTCACGGGCACAACCACGCTCGGCCCATGAACCCAGATCGTGCCGCAGTGCAAAAAGTGCTCCACACGGCCGCGCAGCGCATCGACCAACTGGCGAGCGCTCTGCGGCGTAAAGCAGATCATGTCGATCACGACATCGGGCTCCAGATCTCGGATCTGTTTGCCGAATGAACCGGCTGCTTCAGCTGCGCCACGATCGATCTCTACCTGGGAAACAAAGGTCCAAGCGCCATTGGGTTGATACGGCTCTCGCTCTCTGCGACTCACAACAATCGTTTCATGGCCCGCCTCGACCAGGCGCGGGACCAGATAGGTGCCCACATGGCCCGTTCCACCGATTACAACGACACGCATCTCAATCTCCTATTCCGATATGCCTACCAGTTCCGGCCTAGACAAAGGTTGAATAGTTCGCCTAGTTGGCTTATGCTGACAATTACGCAACAGCGATGACCTGTTCAGTGTCAACCTACCACTTTTTGGAAGATCGAACAATCCGTTGATTCTGCTGGATTTCGGGTGGTCGACAACGTTTCGTACAGAAAGTCAGTACCTGTCCATCATTGGGTTAGCAGTTACGCGATCGGAGTACGGCGGTTTTTATGCAGCATAAGCTAGAGGTCCAGACGGCGGTAGAGAAGATCAGCAAGTATGCCAGCAGCGAGAGTGGCGACACGGTCGAGGTGATCGAACGCCCCCACGGCGGCATCAGCATCGTTGTGGCGGACGGGCAGCGCAGCGGCTATAGCGCCAAGGCCGTCAGCAACATCGTGGTTCGCAAAGCCATCAGCCTGTTGGCGGAGGGCGTCCGTGACGGCGCGGTCGCACGTGCCACCCACGATTACCTGCAACTACAGCGTGGCGGCAAAGTGAGCGCCGAACTCTTCATTGTCAGTGTCGATCTGGTCACCCAGTCACTTGTGGTCAGCCGCAATGCTCGGTGTCCCATTCTGGTTCGCCAGGGAGAGGGTCACTACTGGCTGGATGAAGAATGCGAAGCCATCGGCATCTATCGCAACACCAAGCCGTCCATCGTTGAACTGCCGCTACAGCCGGAGATGACGCTCATCGTATTCACAGATGGTGTGTGGAAGGCGGGAAGTCGTTCCGGCGGCACAATCGACCTGACCCAAGTGCTGGCAAACGTCGACGAAGCAGGCAACAGTTCTGCGCAGGCCATCGCCGATGCGATCCTGGCGGAGTCGATACGGCTCGACAAGGATCGTCCCCGCGACGATGCGACGGTGCTCGTACTGCGCGTGGTTGCGCAGGCCGAAGCCGATCCGGTTCGGCGTCTGTCGATGCGTTTTCCGATCTGAGTTGAAGGCAAGAAAAGTGATAGGGATTGTTCAATCAGGAGCCAGATGGAGAAATCGCTTCCGATCATCAAGGTAGTCGGGATGAGCGCCTCCGGCAAGTCGACATTGGTCAACGGGCTGCGCGACCGCGGCTATGATGCCAGGCCCATCAGCCAGGAACACAGCAACATGCCTGAGCTTTGGCGTCACTTCGAGCGACCGGAGATCCTGATTCATCTGAACCTCAGTCTGGAAGGACAACGAACGCGTCGCCCGGACGTATCGTGGACACGCAAATGGCATGAGCAGGAGGCGCAGCGCCTGGAGCACGCAGTTGGGCATGCGGACGTCAAGATTGACACTGAGTCCCTGACGGCCGATCAAGTACTGGAGATCGCACTCCACTATCTTAAGAATCGGCGAATCGCCCACGCTGACGAACCGCTGCCGCCAATCGTGCGCACCGGTTCGTCCGACAAGACACAGAAGTTGTCCGATGAGATCCAGTAAGTATGTTGTGGAAGGGCTGCAGCGTTGATCACGCCCGCTCCATCACCTGGGAAGATGATGATCGGGATGATGATGGTCGGGATGATAGCGAGGCAGATCGGTTGTCCGACGTTCTTGGAGCAGCATTCGTGGGGACGCTCCGTTTGGAGCGCTTCAAATGTATGAGTGCGACGGTAACCACAGCGACAGCCGCGATCAGACCAATCATTCGAAACCCGCTCTCGACCTGAGCAATCGCGCCGGCGGCATGGAACCCGATCGAGATCAGCAGAATCGTCCAGATCGTTTCTGCCACGAGCACAGCCGGGAACCAGCGTCGCAACGGCACACGCGCCAGCCCCGCAGCTACCAATGTCGGAATGATCAAGCCGAAGGTAATTTTGGCGATAAGAATCGCCTTTGCAGCATGCGTGCGCATGCCGTCTTCCAGTCGCAGGACCTGCGCACGATGCAAGCCCAGGCGACTCGTCAAACCCCGGAACCGTTTCGACTTCCCGGCATAGCCCACAGAGTACCAGAACGCATCACCGGCAATATTGCCGATGGCTGTAGCGACAAAGACCAGGCGGATATCCAGAAAGCCGGCGGCAGCGGCTGTGGCGCCAATCAGCGTCGTGACCGGCCCCTCGGTAGCGACCAACAGCGCGATCAGAACGTAGCTCCAGGCGCCCAAACCCTGGAAGCCGCCCTGCTGAAAGGACTCGATCGCCTGTTGAAATGAAGCAAACAACTCGTGCATAAAGCGTTCTCTTCTTGAATACCTGGCCACGGCCAGCACGACCATCACCGATTACAGCAGCAGAGCATATCACAACTTTGCATAATGCTCCAGTACGCACCTGCGCGACGACCCAGTCCGGGTTTGGTACCCATCGTGGCACGCACCGTCAAGCTGTCCACTCATACCGTTTCCAACTTCTTGCGCTGCCCACAATGGCCAGTGCGTCGACGCTTACATTACGGACGGACGTCCAGAAAAGTTCCAAAGGACAGGGAAGAGCGCGTCTGTCGACGAACTGCCAGGCATCGCCCAGAAGGCAGAAACACTCGCCGGATCAGGATTATTTTCGGCGGTTGACAACGACTGTTGGGACGTGATAGATTCAACGGTAGAAGCAGTTTTGCGTCAGACTCCAACATCCTCCAGGATTATGTCAAAACCACCTGCAAGGGAGTAGCGCTTTGGCAACGACCCTCAATGCACCCGGAAACGTCAAGACGACGCCCACGCCGTCGCGGGTCAGCGCTTTCTACAATTCTTATCTCTTCCGCAAGACACTGAAAGCGCTCTTCACCGCTTTTGTAGCCATCACTCTGACCTTCTTCCTGGTCAGACTGCTGCCCAGCAACCCAATTGAACTTTTTGTGCAGGATCTGATGGTCCAGTACAGCATGCCCTATCACCAGGCACGTGATCAGGCTGCCTCTCTCTTTGCCATCGACCTGGATCAGCCGCTCATCCTCCAATACTTCGACTACATGAAGAATCTGTTGCAAGGCGATCTGGGCACTTCGATTCTTTCGCCGGGCACGCCGGTCAGCGTCTTCATCAAACGATTTCTGCCTTGGACGGTCTTCAGTGTCGGAATCGCACTCATCATTAGTTTCACGCTCGGCATTGTACTCGGCTTGTTGATGGCCTACCGGCGTGAAGGATGGCTGGATCATATTCTGACGGTGATTGCTTCCGTTCTCAGTTCGATCCCCAACTATATTCTAGGCATCATGTTGATCATCTGGTTGGGTGTGCGCTGGGGGGTCATTCCCGTTGCCCAGATGCGAGGCTCACTGTCACCCGGTGTCCAACCTGCGTTTTCGATTGCCTTCTTCAGTGATGCACTTTACCACGCCGCACTGCCCATCACCACCTATGTTCTGACCACTATGGGTAACTGGATGCTGACCATGAAGAGCAGCACCATCAGCGTTCTGGAAGAGGACTACGTGACGGTGGCGAGGGCCAAGGGTCTGAAGGAGAGCCGCATCACCACCGCCTACGTGGGGCGAAACGCCTCGTTGCCCCTCTTCACATTGCTGGCGATATCTATCGGGTTTGTCGTGGGCGGTTCCGTTCTCATCGAGACCATTTTCCAGTATCAGGGCATCGGCTACGTTCTGCTTCAGGCCATCAACAAGCGCGACTATACGGTCATGCTGGGTGTCTTCGTCATCATTACGATGTCGGTGATCTTTGCCAATTTCTTCGCCGATATTCTCTACGGCTGGCTCGATCCGCGGATCAAGATGGGGAAACAGGAGTAATAGTCCATGAACATGTTCACCCAGGCCTTTGCACCGCTGGCCAAGAGCCTGCGCATCATGTCCTACAACAAGGTCGGTTTTCTGGGCTTCCTGATGGTCATCGCCATCGTGCTGCTCTCCTTCATTGGTCCGATCTTTATCCCGTTGGATAAAGAGACCAAGGTCGACAAGATATACCAGACGCCTTCGACCGAGTTTTGGATGGGCACGGACCACCAGGGACGCGACATCTTCTCGCAGATCGTCCACGGCGGCAAGGATGTCATCATTGTGGCCGTGATTGCAGGTGCGCTCTCCACCATCATTGCCGTGAGCTTCGGGACGCTGAGCGGTTTTGCCGGCGGTCGCGTCGACGGCTTCATTATGTCAATCACCGACATCATGCTAACCATTCCTCAGTTGCCGTTGCTGTTGATCATCGCCTCGCTGGTCAAACTAAATAGCATGGTGGCGTTGGGCGTGCTGCTTGGACTGCTCTCCTGGGCGCCCTTGTTGCGAGCCGTGCGGTCTCAAGCGCTGACACTCAAGGAGCGGGACTTTGTCGAGTCGGCGCGTTCCCTGGACCTGGGGACGTGGCACATCGTCTTTCGCGAGATTGTGCCCAATATGATGACCTATATCATCATCAGCTTTGCCCTCGCCATGACCGGGGCCATCTACGCGCAGGTCGCACTGGTTCTCTTTGGACTGGTTCCGTTTTCGGGCAGCAACTGGGGCGTGATGCTCAGTTTGGCCTGGTTCCGCGGCGCAATCTTCTTCAAGGACAGCATCTGGTACATCATGATGCCGATTGCCGCCATCGTGCTACTCCAATTGTCGGTCGTCACCACGACCCGGTCGCTCGAACTTGTCTTCAACCCACGCCTGCGCTCGGGCGAATAGTCAGCAGTGAATCTTCCTTATGACCACCAGTGAAAGCACATTTGTCCACCACGTCAGCCTAACCCAGGATCCGCCTCTCACGCTGCGCGACGTCCACATCGTCTACCAGTCGCGCAAGGGACCGGTCCAGGCGGTACGCGGCGTCACGCTGGACCTGCGCTCTGGGGAGAGCCTGGCGCTGATCGGAGAGAGCGGTTCGGGCAAGACAACGTTGGGCCTTGGCATTGTGCGTCTGCTGGTCAAGACCGCCAGTGTTACCCAGGGCGAAGTCATCTATCGTAGCCGGGACAAAGAAGTCAACGTCCTCAATCTGGACAAGTCAGATCTGCGCGAGTTTCGCTGGCAGGATTGCGCCATGGTCTTTCAGGCGGCGCTCAACGCCTTCAATCCGGTTCTGCGCATTTGGGATCAGATGCGCGATACGGCGAAGGCCCATGGCTGGACCGACCGCAAGGCGGTGCGCAAACGCTCACTCGAACTGCTCCAGTTCGTTCAGTTGGATGCCGACCGCGTCATCGACGCCTACCCCCACGAGCTGAGCGGCGGCATGCGTCAACGCGTGCTCATCGCCCTCTCACTGCTGCTGGACCCGCAGGTGCTGATCCTGGATGAGCCGACCACCGCTCTCGATATCTTGACTCAGCGCACCATCATCGAACTACTGCGCGAGCTCAAAGAGAATCAGCATTTCACCATGATTTTCATCTCACACGACCTGGCCATCGCCGCCGAATTGGCCGATCGCATCGCCACCATGTATGCGGGCAAGGTCATCGAGTTGGGATCGGCGGATGATATCTTCTATCGACCGCGCCACCCATACACGCTGGGCTTAATTCGAGCCGTGCCCAAGGTGACCGGCGGTTTTGAAGATCTGGCCTCCATTCCCGGCTCACCGCCCGATCTGATCGACCTCCCGCCCGGCTGCAAGTTTCATCCCCGCTGCCCGTTGGCCAGTGATCGCTGCAAGAGCGAAGAGCCTGATCTGATGACCGTGGGCAAAGACCATGAGGCGGCCTGCTGGCATTGGGAAGATGTCCACAAAGACATGTACAATTCTACAGACTGAGTGAAGATCCAGTGATTGAAAGGTTCGAAGTGACGGCTTTGGCTGTTCACACCGCTGAAGCGGTTACTACGAACGAATTCGCCAAGTGGATTGTTAAAGTTCGCTCAAGGTTTCGCCCTGGAAGTAAGTGGATTGAAGAATATGGCACTGATAGAACTACGTAACGTATCACGCGCATTCGGTAGCGGCAAAGATCGTGTTGTCGCCGTTGATGAAGCGTCAATCGCCATCGAGCAAGGCGATGTGGTCTGCCTGGTCGGCGAAAGCGGCTGCGGCAAAAGCACGACTGGCAAAATGGTGGCCGGCCTGTTAGACCCGACCGCCGGCGAAATGCTCTTCGAGGGCAAGGACATCAGCAAGATGTCCAAACAAGAGTACCAAAAATACCGCCATTCAGTGCAGATCATCCACCAGGATCCGTACGCGTCGCTCAATCCGGTACAGACGATCAAACAGATGTTGATCAAGCCCTTGATGCGACACAAAAAGGCGTCAACCCAGGACGAAGCCTTTGCGCGGGCCATCGAGTTGCTGGAGATCGTCGATCTGACGCCGGCCATAGACTTCATCGACAAATATCCGCACCAGCTCAGCGGCGGCCAGCGCCAGCGAGTCTCGTGGCGCGTGCCTTGACGGTGGAGCCCAGGTTCATCGTGGCCGATGAGGCCGTCTCCATGGTCGATGTCTCGATCCGAGTCAGCCTGCTCAATATGTTGACGCGCTTGAAAGATGAATTCGACGTTACCTTTCTCTTCATCACCCATGACCTGGCGTTGGCCAAATATTTCGCCTGGCAGGGAGGGCGCATCAATGTGATGTACCTGGGACGCATCGTCGAAGAAGGGCCGACTGAGCGGGTGATCACCGACCCGCGCCATCCCTACACCCAGGCGTTGCTGGCGGCGGTGCCCGAAGCCGATCCCGAGTTGACCCACCGCAAGCGCAAGATCGAGCTGCGCAGCGCCGACATTCCCAGCCTGCTCGATTTGCCGCCCGGCTGCACCTTCAACCCGCGTTGCCCGTACATCGTCGAAGGGGAGTGTGATGTGGCTCGGCCGCCGTTGGAGACAGTGCAAGCCGGCGGCAGTGTAGCCTGTCCGGTGCGCAAAGATGAGCATGTGAGCCTATTGGTGTAGCAATGCCGAGCATTGTCGGACTGGGGGCCTTTCGCATCGGAACCTTTATCGCCATGACATCGGGGCTGTTGCTGCTCGTTCTCGACAGGGGCACGGCTGAGTTCACGCTCATGGTCGGGATGTTTTTGCTCTCGATCTGCTTCTTGTCCGTGATTGCGATTCTTGTTCGTGTTCTACCGCGTCGGTGACGGAGAGATCGATCAGCGATGCGGTTGTACTACCTGCCTTGAGGCGCACGAGCGACCCAAGTGCAGCTTTGTGCCACATATCTTCAAATCTTTTCCAGGGAGGAAAGAATGAACAAACGAGTATTGATCGCTTTTGTCCTACTGTTTGCGATGCTGTTGAGCGCCTGTGCGCCCGCCGCAGCACCCGCAGCAGACACAGGGGGCGAAGAAGCCGCCGCCGATGCCGGCGGCATCTCGGAATTCCGCGGCATCTGGCCCTATGTGGTGCCACCGGCCGGCCACTTCAACACCTTCGTCAGCAGCAACAACATTGGCTTAGGCATTTACCAGCACCTTCAGGAACCGCCGTTGTTCTTCTACATGTGGGCTGAGGATGACTGGATGCCCATGGCCGGCGAGTCCTGGGAATGGGTCGATGACACAACCGTCCAGGTCAAGTTGCCTGAGGGCGCCGTATGGAGTGACGGCAGCGCCTACACGTCCCAGGACGTTGTTGACACCTTCACGATCCAGCGTCTCCAGGGCATCACCGTCTGGCAGTTCCTCGAAGATGTGATCGCCGTGGATGATACCACTGTCCAATTCAAACTGATCGAACCATCCAACACCGTGTTGCGCCGTATCTTCCGTGAGACCAACATTCGCCCGTCTTCGGTCTACGGTCCCATTGCGGACAAGGTGCGCGATCTGATTGACAGTGGAGCTGACTCCGAGTCCGCAGAATGGCAGGCTGTTACCCAGGAACTCAATGAGTTCCGCCCCGAAGGGATTGTGTCTCTGGGACCGTACGTCATGGACGTGAACAGCATCACAGAGGCGCAGATCGTCCTGCCCAAGAACGAGACTTCCTTTATGGCCGATCGGGTGAACTTCGACCAACTGACGGTCTTCAATGGCGAGACGCCGGATGCCACGCCGTTGATGCTCGCCAAGGAAGCCGACTACGCCACGCACGGCTTCCCGCCGGCCACCACCCAGCAGTTCATCTCCGAGGGGATTCGCATCATCCGTGGCCCCAACTACAATGGTCCGGCGCTTTACTTCAACTACGACGTCTATCCGTTCAGTGTGCCGGAGTTCCGCCAGGCCCTGGCCTACGCCATCGACCGCAATGAAAACGGCGTCATCGCCATGGCCGAGTCCGGTGTCGCCACCGAGAACATGTCCGGTTTCTCCGACAACCTGGCCCCGCTATGGTTGACAGATGAGACAACCGCAGCGCTCAATCCGTATGCATTCGATCCCGCAAAGGGCGAGCAGATGTTGCTGGACCTGGGCTTCAGCCGTGGCGATGACAACGTCTGGATCGACGACCAGGGCAACCGTCTGGCCTTCGAACTGACCGCCCCGTCCGAATACGCCGACTGGTCTGCTGCAGCAGAGAACCTGGCCGAACAGCTGACCGAATTCGGCGTTGAGACGACCTTCCGCGGCGTCACCTACAGCCAACACCCGGCCGACGTCCGTGCCGGTAACTTCGAGATGGCCATCCGCGAGTGGGGAGCGGGCAATCCGCATCCGCACTTCTCGTATGATGTCGATTTCAACACCTACAACACGACGGGCGGCAGCGTCGATGTCACCGATGCCGGTCCCGGCATGAACTTCCCGCTGGTGCAGGAGACGTCGCTGGGTGAGCTTGATCTGGCAGCGATGACCATTGCCGCAGGCCAGGGCAGTGATCGCGATGCACAGGCGGAGATCATCAACCAGCTTGCCATCGCTTACAACGAGTTGCTGCCGCAGATTCCACTGTGGGAGCGCTACGGCAACAATCCGACGGTCGAAGGCGTGCGTGTCACAGGCTGGCCGGCAGATGGCGATCCCGTCTTCCTGAACGGCACCTACGCCGATCCGTTCTCCATCGTATTGATTACCACCGGCGTGCTCGAACCGGCCAAGTAATCAGGCATATCAACCAAGTTCGATCGCTAAGGTAATTGACTGTCCGCAAATGACCGGCGATTTCTGTTTCTGTCGTAACCGCTTTAGCGGGCCGAAGACGATGAAGCCCGGTTTCTACAGAGCTGACTCTCGGACTACTGGTCTAGATCCCGGGCCGGCACATGAACGACCATGTGCCGGCCCTTTCTGAACTTGTGACCTTATGAATAACTACCGCACGCTGACCGTTGTCAATTCGCTCTTCTTTGTGGCCATCGGCATCAGTTCGCCACTGATGACGCTCTATCTGGAATCCCTCGGCGCCAACTATTCCCAAATCTCGCTCATTTTGACATCCTATGTGGCGGTGTTGATTGCCGGCAACTTTTTCTGGGGGCGCTTTGCCGATCGCCTCGGACGACGCAAACCGCTCATACTGGCGGGTTTGATGGCGGTCGCACTCGCGTTCTTTTTGCTCAGCCGCGCACCCTCAACCGGGTTTGCCTGGGGCGCGCGTCTGATCGAGGCCGTGGGTATGGCCGCCTTCACCACAGTCGGATTGGCCTATATGGGCGACATCCTCGAAGGGTCCGGGCAGAAGGGTCGACGCATGGGCATCTATCGGGGCATCGGGTCACTTGCTTTCAGCATTGGCGCGTTGACGGGTGGCCGCATTGCCGATGCGTACTCGCTATCGCTGACCTTTGCCGTCTGTTCGGGCGTCTACCTGGCCGCCACGCTGGCCGCCTTGGCCTTGCGCGAACAGCGAGCCGAGCGCGTGGCGCGCGAACTCAGCCGATGAAGCCAGCGCCAACATCGTTTTACCGCTCAAAGTCAAGCGTGACCTGCCCCTCTTCTTCCTGACCGGCGTCTTGCTCTGGACCGCAGCCCACTCAGCTTCGACATCCATGTGGCCCAATTACATGGCTACGCTTGGCTACACGAATACGGACATCGGCACGCTATGGGGACTGGCAGCCTTCATCGAAATGCCCGCAATGTATCTGGCGGGCGTACTTTCGGATGTGATGGGACGTGCGCTATTGCTGGCGGCCGGCGGCTTCGCCATTGCCGTCGTCCAACTGGGCTACCTGCTGGTCGCCGCCTATCTCCCCGCCCTACTGGGCGTCCAGGTGATACGCGGCTTCGGCTTCGGCAGCTATACCTCCACGGCAATGACCTTCACGGCCGAACAGGGTGAACAGGCCTCACGCGGTAGCAACAGCGGCCTCTTCTATATGACGGCCAGCGTTGGGCAGCTGTTGGGCATGTTTCTGGGCGGGCAGTTGGTTCAGTTTCTCGGCTTCAGCGCACTCTACACGGTCTGTTTCCTCTTCGCCGTCAGCAGCGGTTTCTGTTTTCTAGCCCTGCGCAGAAACACGGCACGCGCTGCGCAATCATCGAACCCATAAAGCACGGGCAGGGCCATAGTCGTGGCACACTTTCAAGACTCATCAGGTTATTTTGACATTTCAGGTTCCGGGATGAAGCCGAAGCGCTCAAGCGTCAACGGAACCTAGTGCTTTGTTAACCAGGAAATTGTCATTCCGATGAGCGCAGCGAAGAGGAATCTCAGCGATACCAGCGTGAGATTTCTCGCTTCGCTCGAAATGACAAAATCCTCCTTAACAGTACACTAGTTCACAACTTCAGTAGTTCATAGGAGCAACAATGACTCGAATTGGTGTTATTGGAACCGGCGCCATCGCTCGCGTTCACTTGGACGCGTGGCAGCGCATTCCGGTCGATCTGGTCGGCTATTTCGACATCGACCGAACGGCCGCCGAAAAGGCGGCAGCGGTCTACGGCGGCAGCGTCTACGACCGGCTGGAAGATCTACTGGCAGGTGTGGACATGGTCGATATCTGTACGCCCGGCACGGCCCATAAAGGTCCCGTGTTGGCGGCGGCCGCCGCCGGCAAAGCCGTCATCTGCGAAAAGCCGCTGGCACGGACGTTGGCGGATGCCCAGGAGATGGTCGACGCTTGCGCCGCCGCGGGCGTGCCGCTCTACGTTGCCCATGTCGTTCGATTTTTCCCGGAGTTCGCCTTGGCCAAGGCCCAGCTCGATAGCGGAGGCATCGGCGAACCTGCCGTAATCCGCACGACGCGCGCCGGCAGCTTCCCCCGGCCGGGCGGCGCATTCTCAAGCAACTACTATGGAGACTTCGACAGCAGCGGCGGCGTCATCCATGATGTAGCCATCCACGACATTGACTTCCACCGCTGGTGTTTCGGCGAGGTAACGCGCGTCTTCACCCGCGGCACGACCTTCTCCGAGGACCCACGCAACGACCACGCCCTGATCGTGTTGCGCTTTGAAAACGGCGCAATTGGCCACATCCAGGCCAGTTGGGCCCATCCGGCCGGCCTGTTTCGCACGCGGCTGGAGATTGCCGGCACCGAGGGCCTGGTCGAATGGGATTCGCTGGAATCGCCCTCACTGATCTCGCACCAGCGCGACGCCACAGACAGAGGCCTCGAACGCTCCGAACGCAACCCCATTTCGCCGGCCGAACACCCTTACTACGCTGAACTGGCCCATTTCGTTGATTGTTACGAACGCAACATCCCCGCACGCGTGAGCGCCCACGACGCGCTCATGGCCGTAAAGGTCTCATTGGCCGCGATTGAATCTATGCGCACCGGCAAGCCGGTCGATTTGGCAACTTTTGAGGAGGTGGCATGATGGATGACAGAACCATCCGAATCGGTCTACTGAGTTTTGCCCACCTGCATGCCGCCGGCTATGCAACACATCTACAACGCCTGCCCGGCGTCGAAATCGTCGGTTTGTGGAATGAGGACGCTGAGCGCGCCGCCCAGATGGCGCAGCGATTTGGCATTGCGGACTACGACTCACCAACGGATCTCATCGATGCCGGCTTGGATGGCGTCGTGATCTGCTCGGAAAATGTCAACCATCGCCCATTGGTCGAACTGGCCGCCGGCCAGGTTCCCTACATCCTGTGCGAGAAGCCGATTGCCACAAGGGTGGAAGACGGTCAGGCCATGATCGATCTCTGCCGCCAACGCGGCTCCAAGCTCCAGATCGCCTTCCCGGTGCGTTTCCATCCGGTTTTCGCCCAACTCAAGCAAGTGCTGGACCAGCGGTGATCTGGGTCGCATCCTCAGCGTTGAATGCACCAACCACGGTTCCATGCCCGGCGGCTGGTTCGTCGATCGTGCGCTTGCCGGCGGCGGTGCAGTCATCGACCACACCGTCCACGTCATCGATCTGCTGCGTTGGTTCTGGGGCGCAGAAGTGACCGAAGTCTTCGCCGAAGTCGGCGACAGTCTGGTTCATCCCGGGCTTGGCATTGACGATGCCGGCATGCTTTCGTTCACCTTGGCAAACGGCGTCTATGGCACGCTGGACACCAGTTGGTCACGACCGTCCTCCTACACGACCTGGGGCGACGTCAAGATCGAAGTCATCGCCGAGGGAGGCGTAGTCTACGCCGACATGTCCAAACAGCACGTCGGTGTCAGCGCCAACGGAGCAGGCAAGACGCTTTGGCACGGTTGGGGCGGCGACATGGACGCCGGACTGATCGCTGATTTCATCGACACGATCCGTGAGCAGCGCGAGCCGAGCATCAGCGGTGAGGATGGATTGCGCGCGCTTGAAGTGGCCCTGGCGGCGTATCGGTCGGCTGAGGCGGGAGCGCCGGTGGTGCTGCGGTAGAAGATGGCTTCGCAGCGCGTACTGCGTAATACGTACTGCGTAATTTGGGACAAGAAGCGGATTGCGATATTGGAACGCCACTGCCTATCCAGTGCGCCACTACTGCAATCAATTTACCGACAAGACCTTACGCAGTACGCATTACGCAGTACGCATTACGCAGTACGTAGATTTTTACCCGAAAGGAATCCAACATCATGCAACCCACACTCCGACTCGGCACATCCACCTATTCCTACTGGCATTTTTTGCCGGAGAAGTATCCGATTGAGGACGTCATCGACGCCGCAGCCGACCTCGGCCTCAACGGCGTTGAAATTCTACACCGACAGATGGAGAGCGAGGAGAACAGCTACCTCCAGAAACTCAAGCGTCATGCTTTTCATCACGGCATTGATCTCTACAACCTGAGCATCCATCAGGACTTTGTCTGGGCCGAGGCTGAAGAGCGCCGGCAGCATATCGACCACACGCTCAAGTGCATTGATATGGCCCATGAGATGGGCATTCCGTCGATTCGAGTCAACTCGGGCGGGTGGCGTAAGCAGGGCAGCTTCGACGATCTGATCGCGGCCAAGGGCTGGGTTGATCCTTGGGACGGCTATGCCAAAGAAGATGGAATGAAGTGGTGTATTGATTCCATTCAGGCCTGCCTTCCCCACGCCGAGAAACGGGGCGTCGTTCTGCTTCTCGAGAACCATTGGGGCTTGACCACCTTGGCTGACGACATGGCATCCATCATCGAAACGATCGATTCGCCCTGGCTCAAGGCCATCCTCGACATGGGCAATTTCATCTTTGAAGATGACATGTACGCGGCCATGGCTCGAGTTGCGCCCCATGTTTGGCTGGCCCATGCAAAGACCTATCACGGAGGCGGCAGTTGGTACACATTGGATCTGGACTATGCGCGCATCTTCCGTACGCTCTTGGATGCCGGATTCAGCGGATACTGTTCCATTGAGATGGAGGGCGCCGAAGATGCAACAACGGCCATGCCCAAGAGCATTGCTCTCTTGACCAAGGCTTGGACAGAAGCATAAGGATAGTTGACCATGAAGGCACTGATATTGGCGGCTGGCTCAAAAGAGCATCAGCTCGCCCAACAGACGACCGATACCTGGGTGCTCCAGCCGCTGGGCGACCATGCAATCATCGACTACGTCGTCACGCTGGCGGAAGCGGTTGTCGGGCCTGAAGACATCTACATCGTCACCAGCGCGCTCAACGACGACATCATGACCCACCTCAGCCGCCAGCCGGGACGCGATCTCTTCCGGTACGTTGTCCAGAGTGAGGTGCGCGGCACCGGCGACGCGGTGTTGCAGGCCCGAGGCAACCTGGCGGACTACGACGGACCGCTGCTCATCCTCTACGGCGACACGCCGCTCCTGCGCGAGTCATCCGTGCGTGGCCTGGTCACTCGTCACCGGCTCAAACAGGCCGCCTTCACACTGCTCAGCGCCGCCGGCAGTCACGATCTGTCCTACGGCAGGATCCAGCGCGATGAGCAAAACCGCATCGTCGATATCATAGAGACGAGTGACGAGACTGAAGATGAGACCGCGATTGTACGCGAAGCCAATCGCGTACGCGCGGCCGGCCTCAAAATTGACGCCATGGACCCAGCCGCCGGACAAGGAGATAATCTCGGCCGGCATCGTGACCTGGCAGAACTAAATATCGGCGCCTACGTTGCGGATGCAAGCGCGCTATGGCCCGTGCTCCAGCAGACGGCACGCATGGATGAGAGCGCACACCGCCTAACCGATGTGGTTTCCCACCTTGCAGCCGATGGACAGAGAATCGAAAGCTACCAAGCGCTCGATCTGGATGAACTCCAAGGCATCAACACCGCAAAAGAACTGGAGAGCGCAGCCTTCATCCTACAAAAACGCCAGCTCCGTCCCCGGCGCAGCGAAGAGCACAATGTGATTCGCTTTGGAACCGGCGGCTGGCGGGCCCGCATCGGCGAGGGCTTTACGCTGGACAATGTGCGCAGGCTCTGCCAGGCGCTCGCAAACCAGGTCACTCGAAGCGGCCGTGAAGCTGACGGCGTGCTCATCGGCTACGACCGGCGTTTCCTGGGCGATGTCGCCGCCCATGCTGCGGCGGAAGTCTTTGCCGGGAACAACATCCCGGTCCAGCTCCTCAATGAAGATGTGCCCACCCCCCTCGTGACCTACGCCACGGCCGAGAAGCAGTTCGCCTACGGTCTGATGTTTACCGCCAGCCACAACCCGGCCCATTGGAATGGACTGAAGGTATTTGCCACCGACGGCTCTCTGCCGCTGGATGATGAGACAATTCTGATCACAGATGAAGCCAATGCGCTCCGTCCCAACGAAGTCGTCAAGGTCGAGTTGGAAACTGCTTTGAGCAGCGGCATGGCGCAAGAGGTTGACTATACGAACGCCTATGTGGACGCGGTCGAGGCGCTGATTGACATGCAGGCGATCCGCGATGCGGGCCTGCGGGTCGTGGTCGACCCGATGTACGGCGTCGGACAGGTGACGTTGGAGATCGTGCTCATCGAAGCCCGCTGTCGGGTGACCACAATCCACAGCCGCCATGATCCCCTCTTCGGCGGTCGCTCCCCGGCCCCCGATTCCAACAAGCTGGATCTCCTGATCCAGAGCGTACAGGAGACCGGCTACGACCTGGGATTGGCCATGGACGGGGATGCAGATCGCATCGCCATCGTTGACGGCAAGGGTAACTTCATCACGACCAACGAGCTGCTGCTCCTGCTCTACTACTACCTGCATGAGGTACGTGGCGAAGTGGGCGGTGTGACCAGAAACCTGGCAACGACCCATCTGCTCGACAGGCTGGCTGCCCATGTGGGCGAGACCTGCTATGAAGTGCCGGTCGGCTTCAAGCACCTGGCCGCAAGCATGAAGGAGTACGATGTGCTCCTGGCCGGTGAGAGCAGCGGCGGGCTGAGCATACGCGGCCACATCCTGGGCAAGGACGGCATCTTCGCCTGCGCCCTGGTCGTGGAGATGATGGCACGCACAGGCCGTAGCATCTCGGACATGCTCGACGAGATCTACGCCATTACGGGCCGCCTGGTCAGCCGAGAGGTCAACCTGCCGGCCACATCTGAGATGAAAGTCATGGTGCCGCGCATGTTGGAGGCGGCAGATCTGAGTGAAATCGCAGGCTACCCTGTCGAGCGCATTTCCCACAAGGACGGCGCCAAGTTCTATCTTGAAAATGACAACTGGTTGCTGCTGCGTTTCTCCGGCACCGAACCCCTGCTGCGCATCTTCGCCGAAGCCGACGATGAAGAGAAGGTCGATGCGTTGATTGGGTGGGCGGAGAGGTTGGTGGCGATGGAGGAATAGAAATGCTGCTTGCTGCGTGAGGTTTCGTCGAGAATGTGGCTTCCCTGTTGGAAACCATTTTTCATAGTGTAGACAGATATGACACGGTAACCTCACGCAGCAAGCAGCAAGCAGCAAGTAGCAAGCAGCAAACAACCCGTACGAATCATACCGACTCGAAAGGATCACCCCATGCCCAAACCACTCGAACTCGTCCTCATGGGCGCCGGACAGCGTGGCGCTACAGCCTATGCGTCATACGCTTTCTCTCATGCCGACGAGATCCGTTTTGTGGCGGTTGCCGAGCCGAATCCGGAGCGCCGGAAACAGTTCGCCGATGAACACGATATCGATGACGCCTACTGCTTCGAATCGTGGGAAGAACTCACGGCCAAGGGACAGCTAGGCCAGGGCGCCATCGTCGCAACCCAGGATCAGATGCACGTCGAACCAGCCGTGGCCGCCATGGAGGCGGGCTATGACGTGCTGCTGGAGAAGCCAATGGCCCACACGCTCGAAGGTTGCATCAAACTGGTGCAGACGGCCGAAGAGACCGGGCGCTCGCTCCAGATCTGCCATGTGTTGCGCTATTCACCCTTCTGGAAGACGCTCAAGCAGGTGCTCGACTCGGGCCGCCTGGGCGAGATCGTGACGGTGGAGCACAGCGAGAATGTCTCCTACTGGCACATGTCTCACAGCTTCGTGCGCGGCAATTGGGGCAACACGGCTGCATCCAGCCCCATGATCCTGGCCAAATGCTGTCACGATATGGATATCCTCTACTGGAATCTGAGCGGACGCCCCGAGCGCCTCAGTTCCTTCGGCTCACTCTTCCACTATCGCTCCGAATCAGTCGGACCTGAGATACCGCTGCGCTGCACCGACGGCTGCCCGATCGAAGAGACCTGCCCCTTCTCAGCCATCGGCATCTACATGGAAGGTCGGCCGTTCCAGAAGATGGATGGGTCATCACTGGCCAAGTCCATCGACATGGAACGGCCCATGACCTGGCCCTTCACTGTCATCGCCAATGACCCGACGGTCGAGAATCGATTGAACGCACTCAAGACCGGCCCGTACGGTCGCTGCGTCTATCACTGTGACAACGATGTGGTCGACAATCAGGTTGTGAACATGGAATGGAGCACCGGCGCAACCGTCTCCATGGTGATGCAGGGCCACTCGAATGAAGAGAATCGCTCCATGCGCTACGACGGCGCCAAGGCGACGCTACGCGCCCGCTTCGGCGACCCATCCGAGATCACCGTCTACGATCACGGCGGCGCTGAGGAAACCATCGTCATCCCCGAAGAAGGTTCCGGCCACGGCGGCGGCGATGCCGGCATCATGGCAGACTGGATCAAGGTGCTGCGCGGCGAGGCGGATGCATTGACGAGCGCGCGTGAGTCATTGGAAAGCCACCTCATGGCCTTCGCCGCCGAGGAGGCACGGTTGAACGGCACAGTCGTGGATATGGCGGAGTTTCGGGCGCGAGCGGAAGGTTGAAACGGATGAGAGGATGAGGGAGTGACAGAGATTTGATATTCACTTTATTGCCCCCTCACCCTTTCACCGCCTAATGCATCGTTCAGATGAATTCTGTCATTTCGAGCGGAGCGAGAAATCTCGTGCTTGCGGCGCTGCAGTTCCTCTTCGCTTTGCTCATCGGAATGACAAAATTCTCGTTAACTGATCGTTACGCCTTCGGTATCCAGACGCGCATGGCGTTGGCGCCGCGATTCGCCCATGCGAAGTAGGGTATGGCCTTTAGCGTTAGCGGTTTGCTGTGGGTGTTGCGGTTGTCGGCATAGGGTCGATACATACCGCCTGCCCAAGCATCTAGATCGACGGCACAACCGACTGCATCTACCGTGACCACGCCGCCCAGCAAGTCAGGAACCCACCTGTCGACCAACGGACCATCGGCATCGATCTGGATATCGAGCAGATCGATGGATTCATCCTGGTCCACGCCTTCAAGACAATAGACGACCGGCCCACGCTGAATCGCCACTGCGCCACGAATTTCATCGACACGCGGGTGGCCCGTCATGAGCACGGGCTTCATGTCGAGATCCAAATCGACGACATCGCCGGGCTGCCAGGCCCGCGCCAGCAAAGCATAGCCTTGCCCGACTGTCGGCGTCACCGTCTCGCCATTGACGGCGATCGTCGCCCCGACACTCCACTCAGGCAAGCGCATGCGTAAGGCCCACTCAGAGCCATCCGTCTCGTCGACGGTCAAACTGACTGCGCCCTCCCAGGGGAAATTGGCCTGCATGGTCATCTTCACGGATCCGCCGGAGGCCAACGTCAGATCAAGTTTCGCGGGCGCATATTGGTGGATCTGGATGCCGGTCTCATCGGTCGAAGCGAAGTAGTGAGAAAGTGAGGCCAGCAGGCGCATGACATTGGGCGGACAGCAAGCACAGCCATACCATTCCGGTCGCTCGATCACCTTGTAGAAATCGATGCGATCTGGACCTCGGCTCAGGAGCGGATTGACATAGAAATAGCGTTGGCCGTCCAACGAGATGCCGCTGAGGAAGCCGTTGTAGAGCGTCTTTTCCAAGAGGTCGGCGTAGCGACTCTCACCGGTCGCCATCAACATGCGCCAACTCCACATGATGCTGGCGATCTGGGCACAGGTCTCACAGTAGCAGGAGTCATTGGGCAGCTCGTACGGTTCACCGAAGGCTTCGCCCTGGTGCAACGCACCGAGACCGCCCGTAATATACATCTTGCGCTCGGTCATGTCGTGCCATTGGCGCAACATGGCGTCGAAGAGGGCTTGCTCGCCGGTCTCTAGATAGGCATCCGTGACCCCGGCTGTGAGGTAGAGCTGACGCACGGCATGGCCCTCCATGGTCGAGGCGTCGCGCACCGGCACATGGTCCTGATAGTACTTGGTGGGCGTCCAGTTGTAGACAGCCTTTAGGTGGCCTCTGCCCCGTTCATCCAGGAAGAAGAGGCCCAGGTCCAGGTAGCGCTTCTCGCCGGTCTCCCGATAGAGCTCGATCAAGCCCATCTCGATTTCGGGATGGCCCGGCGTGGAATGGCGCTTGTCCGGTCCGAAGACCGAGTCAATGTTGTCGGCCACTCGACGGGCAATGCCCAGCAGCCGCTCATCGCCGGTCCCACGCGCGTAGGCCACGGCGGCCTGGAAGAGATGACCCGCGCAGTAGAGTTCATGGCCGTGTTCGATATCGCTCCAGCGCTGGTCCGGCTTGACCACCTGCCAGTAAGAGTCGAGATAGCCGTCATCCGCCTGGGCAGCCTCAAGCAGGTCAATCGCCTCATTGGCCATCCGCTCCAATTCGGCATTCGGATTGGCCGCCAGTTCGTAGCCCAGGGCTTCCAGCCATTTGTAGACATCTGAATCCATGAACATGGGCGTGCGGTACTCGCCTTCCTCAACACCAGCAGCCAGGCGTAGGTTGTGGAAGTTGCCGGACTTCTCAAGTTGGGCATAGCCAAACACCAGACTAACGCTACGGTTGATTTCCTGGCGTTTCGACCAGAAACCTTCCTGCAACAGAACGCCATCCAGGGGAACCGTTCGCCAGCGAGCGTACGGGCTTTTCGTGGTATCGACAGGTCCGATGGGCATAGTTTGTACTCCTTGGCTAGTGATTGGGGACTAGGGATTGGTGATCTGGGAGCCTGCAGAAAGCGACAGTGCAACCACCGACTTGGCCGGCAATTGGATCGTGAGACGCTGTTCCGCAAGCGTCACGGCTGTAAATGGTAGCGGGCGAACGGTTTCCGGTTCGTCGAACGTATTGTGTGCATAAACAGTCGCTGCGGTCAGCACTCGACCGCTAGCCTCAACAACTTTTCGGCCACGAACCTCACAGGTCACTTCCAGTGAACAATTCGGATCAGAATTGCTCACTGTCAAGTTGATCTGGCCGGAACCATCCACCGATGCAGAGGCGCTGACAGCGGGAATCTCGCTGTCACCATGCCTGTACGCGTCACTGCGCAAGTCCATAGGCAGCAGCGTGGCATCCTGATGCACTTTGTACATCTCAAAGACATGATAGGTCGGCGTCAGCAGCATCTGTTCGCCGTCGGTGAGCACCATCGCCTGCAGCACGTTGATGGTTTGAGCGATATTGGCCATATGCACGCGATCTGCGTGCTGGTTGAAGATGTCGAGCGTCACGGCGGCGACGAGAGCGTCGCGCAGGCTGTTCTGCTGGTAGAGAAATCGTGGATTCGTCCCCGCTTCCACCGCGTACCACGTTCCCCACTCATCGATAATCAAGCCGACCTGTTTTTCAGGGTCGTACTGATCCATGATGGTCGAATGGCGTTCGACCAGCTCGCGCATGTGTAGGGCCGCCTGCATGACCTCGAACCACTCGGATTCGTCAAAGTCTGTGGCGGATAGGCGGGGTCTGCGCTCGCCGCCGAAGGTGTAGTAGTGGAGGCTGAGACCGTCCATCAGCAGACGACCGCCGCGGCCGCGGGCCGCTCGCATCAGCGTCTCTGTCCAGTGGTAGTCTCCGTCGGCGGCGCCGCAGGCGATCTTGTAGATCGGTTCGTCGCCGAAGCTGCGCACGTAGGTCTGATAGCGCCGGTACTGATCGGCGTAGAACTCGGCGGTCATGCTGCCGCCGCAGCCCCAGTTTTCGTTGCCGACGCCCCAGTAGCGCAGAGGCCAGGGTTCATCACGTCCATGGTCGCGACGCAGATCGGCCATGGGGTTGACGCCGCCGAAGGTGATGTACTCAACCCACTGCTGCATCTCCTGCACGCTGCCGCTGCCCACATTGCCGCAGATGTACGGCTCGCAGCCCAATAGGTCGCATAGGTCCAGAAACTCGTGGGTGCCGAAATGGTTGTTCTCGGTCACACCACCCCAGTGGGTGTTGACCAGCGTTGGACGTTGCTCCCGCGGGCCGATGCCGTCCATCCAGTGATATTCATCGGCGAAACAGCCGCCGGGCCACCGCAGGTTGGGGATGTTGAGGCCGCGCAGCGCCTCGATGATATCGTTGCGCATGCCGCGAGTGTTGGGAATCGACGAGTCTTCGCCGACCCAGACGCCGTCGTAGATGCAACGGCCCAGGTGTTCGGCAAAGTGGCCGTAGATGTGCCGGCTGATGGTCTGCCTACCTTGATCGGCGTTGATTGTGATTTTGTTCATTTGACGTGATCCCAGCGAAAGCGTATGGAATTGTAAATTTATCCCTTCAAGCCGCTCAAGACGATCCCTTGGATGAAGTACCGCTGTGCGAAGAAGAAGAGTATGACGACAGGTAGAATCATAGCCGTTGACGCCGCCATCAACAGATCCCAGCGGGTACGCATGACGCTGCGGAATGTGGCCAGACCGATAGCGACCGTGAAGTTCTCCGGCGAGTTCAGATAGAGAAGGGGACCGATGAAATCATTCCAGCCAAAGAGGAACGTGAAGATGGCGATGGCGGCCAGCGCCGGCTTAGCCAGGGGCATCATGATGCGCCAGTAGATGCCCAATTCGGTGCAACCATCTATCCGCGCAGCATCGGCCAATTCTTCCGGCAACGTGCGGAAGAATTGGCGCAATAAGAAAATGTTGAAAGCGCCGCCCCCGAAGAAAAAGGGCACGGTCAAGGGCAGAAAGGTGTCGATCCAGCCGAGACGGCTGAAAATGATGAACTGGGGCACCATGAGCACGAAATAGGGCACCATCATGGTCGACAGTACGATGGCGAACCAAAACTCGCGTCCGGGAAATCGAATACGTGCAAATCCGTAGGCGCAGAGCGAAGCCGATCCCAGAATGGCGATCTCATTCAAGAACACGATGATCAGCGTGTTCATGATGTAGATATTGAACGGCTTATAGGTCAGAGCATCCACATAGTTTTGCCAGCGCACCGGATTCGGAATCCACTGGGGCGGGAAGACGAAGATGTGTCGCTCGAGCTTGAGCGAACTACTTACGAGCCACACAAACGGCAGGATCATGACAAAAGCGCCTGCGATAAGGACCATCCAGATCATCAAGCGCCACCATCGTTCGCCGTCTGTCAGCACACTGAGCATCCTATCTACGACCGACTCTTGTCGTGGCCCCGTATGGGCGGTTGACGCCTGATTCAGGCTACTCATTGCCGATCTCCTCTGGTCAATGCATTGAAAGAACAAATAACGATTCCAAAAAAGCGGGTTTTGAACCGGAAAAACAGACCTTCGTCCGCCAAGCGGAACCCGGACTAGATGAACTGCGTCGCGCTAGGTGCCATCCTCGTAGTGCACCATCTTGCCCACATACTTGAAGACAAACAAGGTCAACAACATGATAATCAGGAAGAGCACCCATGCCAGAGCGGCCGCGTAGCCCATGTCCAAGTATTGAAAGGCATTGCGATAGAGATAGAGCACGTAGAAGAGTGTGGAATTCTGGGGACCACCGTCTGTGATCAGAAAACCGGCGGTAAAGACCTGAAACGTCCCGATGATGCCAATGATGAGATTGAAGAAGATAACCGGCGACATCAGCGGTATGGTGATGTGAAGCAGCTGTCGCCAACGAGATGCGCCATCGATCTTGGCCGCCTCATAGAAGACCTCGGGGATGCCCTGTAACCCGGCCAGGTAGATGATCATGCTGCCGCCCAGGCCCCACAGGCTCATTAGAATCAGTGCGGGCAATGCCCAGTCCGGATCCTGTAACCATTGAACCTTGGGGAGGCCGACTGCAGTTACCATCACATTCAGCAGGCCAAACTCGGTATTCAAGATCCATGCCCAGAGCACGGCTGCGGCAACAGCAGGCACAATGCTGGGGAGGTAGTAGACCGTACGGAAAACGCTGATGCCGCGCACCTTGGTATTCATCAATAGCGCCAAAATGAAACCAAGCACCAGCGAGACCGGCACAGAGACCAGCGTGAAGATTGTCGTCACCTTCAGGGACTGCCAGAAAAGTGAGTCACCCCATAGCTTGACGATATTCTCGAAGCCGACATACTCCGGATCGCTGATGAGGTTCCAGATCGGTGAAGGTCAGCCAGACCGCCATCAACGCGGGCGCAGCAAACCAGAGAATGAAGCCGAGAATAAACGGCGATATGAAGAGATAGCCGGTGACTGTCCGTCTATGCACAGCCCTCTTCGGCCAGAATCGACTCGACCAACTGCTTGTGGCTTCCATTGGATGTTCCTTGCGCTGAAGAGCGGAGGGCTGCGTGCTGCGTGCTGCGTGAAAGATGATAGCGCTTTGGTCTCTGACGCCGATCATCCTATCGGCAAACTCGACAAACCAATATCTCCCAAAGCCTCACGCAGCAAGCAGCAGATCCCCCGCTCATTCCCCTACGTCTGTTCTTCGATCAGAAGTTCATTGGCTTCCGGCACAGCCCCAACCATCGCATCCTCTGCCGTCGCGTCCCCGATCCAGATGGCATCCAAGGCAGGCGTGATAATCCCGTCTGCCTTGGGAGCGCCCGGCGGAAGATAGAGCACATGGCCGAACCTTGGCAGATACTCGGTTGGGATAAACTCATATCCCGGCGGGTGGACCTCATCAGACATCCAGGTCCCTAGGCCTTCCTCGGTCATCAAAGCAGACTGACTCGGGAGCCAGAGACCGGTGCGGCAGAACTGGGTCTGATAGAATGGCGTGGAGAGGAAGCGCACCCACTGCCAGGCGGCATCCGGCTCTGAGGTTGCCGAAAGGGCCGAATGTAGATGAGCTTGCATGTCGGTGGCCGGCTCCTTCATCATCGGCAGCACGCCGGTTCCCAGCGTGGCGTCAATCTCCTTCATCCAATCCAACGCCCAGGACCCGTCAATGGCCATGGCCATCTTACCGGTCTCCAGCATCTGCGTGTTACTCATGCCCAAGCTCTCCATGGCCGTGGATTGGGGCATGACCTGATGAACCAGCATCAAGTCAGCAATACGCTGCAGCGCTTCGATCGCCTCAGGTTGATCCAATGTCAAGAGTTCCGTTTCGGGATCGATCCAGGTACCGCCGTTGGAGGCAATTGCTGCGTGGAGCGGAATCTGCCAGGTCGGCCAATGGACGCCCCAACGATCGACGTTCTCAATATCAAAACCGGAGTCGCCGGGATGGTTTCCGTTGACGTCAACGGTCAACGCGGTGGCAATCTCCAGGAACTCATCCCAACTCCAGGCTTCGTCCGGATTATTGGATGGCCCCTCGATCCCCTCGGCCTCAAAAATGTCGGCGTTGTAGTAGATGTGCGGAGCGACCCAGCATGAACCAATGCCATTCCAGCGACCATTGGTTGTGCAGCGATCGCTTTCCTGTGGCTCAATGAAATAGTCTGCCGCACCCAGCAGCGGATCACCTTCTAGCAAGTCGGTGATATCCAACAACAGACCATCGCGCACATAGGTTCGATAGTCGCCGCTGCCAATGAATGCTGTGTCCGGAGGCGTGCCGGCAGCCACGTTGGTCAGGAACTTCTCCTGGTAATTGTCTGGCGTGTGCAACCACTCGACTTTGATCCCGTCCTGCTCCTCCTCAAACACCTCAATTGCAGCGCGTACGCCGTTGTCTTCACCAGGACCACCCCAGCCCATGAAGCTGATGGTTACAACCTCTGCACCGGCCATCTCGCCTTCTTCGCCGGCTGGCGCCTGACCGGTCGGCGAAGCACACGCAGCAATCACAGCCATGCCGGCAACGCCGGCGCTAGCGCGCAAAAAATCGCGACGACTCAGTCCCTGTCGATTCTTCGTCGTTGTCATGTTTCTCCCTCTCCTTTGGATAAGACGATCCCGAGACTTTGATTTGAAGAAAACTCAGTGGCGATACAAAATTACAGGTAGACGATCGATATAGACATACGTGGAAGCCGCGGTACAGGGCGAGTAGTGCCCGCGTAGTGGCAAGATACCTTCCTGATTCGTGAGAGTACGCACAAATCACCCAGACGGCAGATCTCATCCAAAATACTGAGATGCACAGGGAGCGAACGAGATTGACCTGCACTAACGGCTACTCTATAATAGCACATTGTTCGGCACCCAAAATCCCCATTGCGCCACCATTCGGACAAGAATCAGACATGGATCAGACATCAATACGCGACAGATTCATCAAAGACCTACGTGATGCGCTGAACCACCTCCAGGATCCGGCATTCCTCCGTCGCAGTCCGCTGACGGCGGCGTTCGGTATCGGAAAGCAGTTCGATAGTTTTTCTAGCTTACAACAGATCTTAACCGAAGGCGTTCAGTCGCTGGAGCCTGACGACGACGAACCGGCGCGGTCGCGTGCATGGCGAACCTACGATTGTCTTTTCTATCGATATGTACAGCAATTCACCCAACTGGAAGTGGCCGATCAGATCGGCATCAGCACGCGACAACTTCAACGAGAGCAGCAGGCAGCACTTGAGCGCCTGGCGGATCTGCTCTGGGAACGGATCGATCAGTCGGTTTTTGGTGAAAGCTTGACCTCATCCACTGTGGATTCACCTGATACGATTTCCACTGCGCTATCGAACGAACTGGAATGGCTACGCGATGTTTCGGCCAAAGGGAGTACTGATCTGAACCAGTTGCTAGTGTCTGTCCTTGAGCTGGCCAATTCTCTGGCCGCTGCCCACGACGTACAGCTTCAACTAGAGATGGATCCGGCCCTACCCACCCTTGCAGCCAATCAAGTTGCCCTCAACCAAACCCTGCTAAACTTGCTGACCGTGGCGATTCGTCGAGCGGACGCAAACCCAGCTTGCAGCGGCATCGTCCGTGTGTCGGCTCAACCAACACGCTGGGGAAGTACTGTCGAAATCGATTGTGACAAGACGCCCAGCAGCGTTCAAATTACTGAAGATGACCGAGAAAGTCTGGAGATGGCTACCCAGCTAGCCGAGCTAAGCGGTGGGAGATTGAGCCTTGATGAGTCCAAGGACAGATTTCATGCCAAGCTGATGTTGCAGGCCATCGAACGGTTCCCTGTGCTTCTGATAGATGACAATGAGGACGCATTGCGGCTCATGCAGCGATATGCCTCGGGCACGCCTTTCCAACTGATCGGCAGCAGCATTCCGAGCCAAGTCATCCCGTTGGTCGAAGAGCACACGCCACAGGTCATCGTGCTCGATGTAATGATGCCGGATGTGAGCGGATGGAACATCCTTACTGAGTTACGCAGCCATCCTATCACAAAGGATCTGCCCGTGATCATGTGCACCATTCTTCCCCAGGAGGAGCTGGCTCAATCACTCGGGGCCAGCGGCTACATACGCAAGCCGGTCATGCGTCAGACCTTTCTTGATGCGCTGAACCAGGCTGCCGCACAGATGGCGCCAGAATTTCACTGACAGCTTCAATACAGGCAAGCAGATCCGGAGCGGAAACTCCGCCCCCGCGGCTGATGGTCAAGGAATTGCTGACAACGGGTTCGCCCCCGGCATCCTGGGAGGAGACAACAATCACAGGGATCTCTCGAATTGTCTCATCATGGCGTTTTTCGTTCAATACCTGGAAGCCATCCATCTTGGGCATAACTAGATCAAGCAGCATCAGGTCAGGCCGGCGCGTCCGCAATAGATCAAGCGCTCGGCGTCCACTGGCCGCCCGCAACACTTGATACGGCTTAGATGATGTAGAGAGCATACGACCAAATAGCTGTAGGAATTCCGCATTGTCATCAACAACCAGAATCGTCTTGACCTCGGGATCGACCTGGCCGATGGCCTCAAGCAGCACATCACGCGTGACAGGCTTAATCAGATGCCGGGCGACGCCGAATCGACGAAATTCGGCGTCTTCGTCCGGTATCCAGCAGTTGAACACCGGCGTGCCAAACGGGATCTCGGCCATATCGGCAGTCGACCATCCTTTGCCGTCGTTCGATGATCCGTTAACGACCACTGCCTGGGCCGGCGACTGTTGCAGAGTATCCAGAGCTTGTGCAATATCGCGAACATGCTCTACCTCAACCTCGTCGGCGTATCGAGAGAGCAGGCTGGCCAATGCTTTGCCCTCCTCCAGCAAGACATAGCGCGGCGTAAGAGCGGGAACCTGCGCCTTGAATCGGCGTACTCTTGGCTCGTAGGGTTCGTACGGATTGAGCCAAACCGACGTACCATTGCCACGGCTCCGCACGGCAGGATTGAAAGAGGCCGGTTTGAAAGTGGGAAGACTGAACGAAACGCATGTGCCGGCGCCGACCTTGCTCTCCACCCACATCTTTCCCCCATGCATCTCTACGATCTTTCGACTGATACTCAGACCCAAACCGCTGCCGCCATAGCGTCGATAGATTGAACCGTCTAGCTGCTGGAACGGTTCGAACATGACCGCCTGGCGCTCGAGCGAAACGCCTGGACCTGTATCGCGCACGGATACGGTCACCAACTCCTCTGCATAGGCCATGGTGATATCCACACCGCCTTGCCGTGTGAATCGGCCGGCGTTACTCAGCAAGTTGATGATGACCTGGCGAACTCGCGTCGGATCACAGGCCACAAGCGGGAGATCTAGATTGTCGTCGATCGTCAAATAGAGTTGCTTGGTCTCAAAGAGTGCTCTTACAGCATCGACCGCCTCGTGGACAATTTGATTGAGGTCTGAAGTCTCCTTGCTGAGCGCCATGCGTCCGGCCTCGACGCGGCTTAGGTCGAGGACATCGTTGATCATCCCCGCCAGATGTTGGCTATTCTGTTGGATCGCACTAATGTCCGACAGCAAGGCAGGCGGCAGTTCAGAGCCGTAGATCTCCGGCGATCGCGTAATCATCTCGCTAAAACCGATGATCATGTTGAGTGGCGTACGCAGTTCATGACTTACGTTGGCCACAAACTCTTCCTTAACCCGTCGCGCATCCTCTGCCACCTCATTCATGGCCTTGAGCCGGTCAGAAAGTCGGGCCAGTTCTAGATTGGCGTGCAGAAGGTCTTCCTGGATCTGCTTCAACTCTATCTGGTGCTCGCGCGCCTCCTCGATCTGATTGCGCACTCGTTCGACATCATACAATGAATGGCGGACCATGGTGAGGAGTGCATCGGAGTTGAGCCACGCAACAAGCGTTGCGATCGCGCCGGTTGCGATGAGCAGAGTGCCTTCTACCGAATTGACGTGCGGCAATAGGCCGCTTCGAACAAACCACACGCAGGCGAACACGACAACCAGCTCTGTCAAGATGGCGACAGCGCCTCCCATCATGAGTGCGGCCATGATAGGCGTAAGAATGAGGAGAACCAGAAGCACGGTTTGTTGCATCAGGTAGACAGCCAGGAATACTGTGAGACTGTATCCCGTCAGCCAAAGGATCTGTGCACTCCGGTAGTAGCTTCTCTCTACCACAAGTGTGCCGACGACAACGAGCAGCAACAGAATACTCGTCTGCCCAAGAGCGTACGCGTACTGGCCGGGCCAGCGTGCCGCCACCAGTAGCTGTAGCAAGATCAACGGGCTCGCCACGCCCAGCACAATGCGCCGCGAGGTGGAACCGATCAGCTCCTGCAATGAGATACGAACAAATGGCTGAAGCTCCGGCGGTTCGAAAATCGAAGATGCACCCTTCGAAAAGCGCAGCATAGATATCTCCATCAGGATCGGGAAAGCTGTGCGCAAGCTATAGTCTAGCGCTCTGTATGTAGATTATGACAACCACGGATCATCGGCCTCGATAGACAAGCCAGATCGGTTTCATCCGAGAGGCAGCTTGCCCGGATCCGCCAACAGTCCGCCTAAATTGAAGACAATCAACGCACCGGTTCCTCCCGCGTTCGCCGACCTACATACCTCGGCAAACTGGTCAGCCGTGTATGCGGTGTCTTCTGCCAGCGCCTCGACCACAGGCCAGACGTCACAGGTCACTTGCGCCTGCAGGGCGGCCGTGACCTGCCTTGGCCAGTCGACATCACGATCACAAAGTCGATGGTAGACCATGGGCGAGAGCACGTCGACGCGCGGGCCGAGCAGGGCCGGATCCTGGCCGACGATGCGGATATGAGCCTGATCGACGGGTAGATTGTCCAGCGCCTTGCCGGTCCATGGAACGGTGAAGAGGCCCAGCAAGGCATTGGGCCGCTGCTGCCTGAGCACGGTGCGCGCCTCGTCAACGAACGAAGCAATCTGTGCACATCGCCACGCAACCCAGTCGTCTGCCGCATTGGCCAGGATCCGATCGGCCGCGTCTGCCGCCTCTGCTGAAGTGGTAGGTCAGTCCAATGCCGGTTTCCGCCTGAAACTGGGCCAGCGTCGCCGGGTCGAACGAACTGTGGTAGAGTCTCGGTTCGCCGCTCTCCCAGCGTGCAGGCCAGCGGATGAAATCGAGCCAGACACCGTCCAGCGGCAGTTCGGTCACCAGCTCAGCCAGTTGGTTCAAACGTAGCTCCCTGACCGTTTGCGATGTCGGCAGTAGCGGACGGTACCACTCTTGCACGGGCGCCGGATCACCTGAAGCAGTGATAGGGCGGCTGCCGGCGATCTCTTGCCAGAGGTTGTTTTTGTCCATAAAGATGGTGTGGGAGGCATAGACTTTGAGACCGACGCTTTTCAACGCCTCACACCAGACCGCATCGTGATACTTCAGGAAGACGCCGCCAATGCCGGCTTGGTACAGACGCCTGCCGATCTCATCCGGCCCCATTCCGACAAGCGCCGGCAACCCAGGAGCCAGGCCATAGGCAATCACAGACATTGGTTCGCTCCTCCCATGCGCGGTTGACATTCGCATCCCCATGGTCCAATATAATGCAGGACGTGCAGTGCTCTCTCACAATCATACAACCATTCCGAAAGTGCGGCCACCGAGCAACGAACCGTGGGGGCATTTCACGCCGGAGGCAGGATCGCACGTGCCGGGGACGGTCCAGGAGATGGTGGCATGACCCAATTGGATTGGACCGTCCCCGGCACGTTGTGGCGCCGAATCTGAAATGCACCCACAAACCGTTCACTACAGCGCTGGCAGCTTCACAGAGCAGTGGGTTGTTGAACCGAAGACAAATTTGCCTGCCCGACAGCGTGCAGAAACTGGGAAATTACCCATGAAGAATCTACTGAAGCTAATTGCCAGTACGCGTTTCCTGGTCCTGATCCCGGTGATCGGGCTACTCATCTTGGCGGCCACACTCTTCGTCCTCGGCGGTATCAGCCTGATCGCGTTCATGTTTACTACAGTGTCAGAGCTCGGCGCGGCCGACGACTTGATCTTCCAAATCGTGGAGTTTATCCACTTTTTCCTGATTGGCACCGTGCTCTACATAACGGGCATGGGACTCTTTCAGCTCTTCATCCAACCGTTGGACCTGCCGGGCTGGCTGAAGATCGACGATATCGAACAGCTCGAACTCAACCTGGTAGGCGTCGTCGTCGTGATCATCGGCGTCAACTTCCTGCGCGTCATTCTGGAACCCGGCGATCTCAACCTGCTCAACTACGGCGTGGGCTATGCCTTGCCGATTGCTGCGCTCTCCTACTTCATGGCCGTGCGTTCCAAAGCGTTGGGCGGCAAGCAGGAACCGCGACAGGGTGACAACGACTCGTCTGAGCCGCCGGTCGAAGGATCGTAGTTGTCCCGTTTTTCTTCTTCACGGAGGTCTCTGATGGTTACACTGCTTGGCGCGATGACACTCATGCTCAGTTTTTTTCATGACCTTGGTGACGTATTCCGCGATCCCAAGACGCGTGTGTTGCTGGTCTGGGTTGCCATCCTCTTGGGCGTCGGCACCATCTTCTATTCGCTAACCGAGGGATGGAATGTTGTGGACGCTTTCTATTTCTCCGTGATCACGCTCACCACTGTCGGATTCGGTGATTTTTCGCCGACAACCACAGGCGGTAAACTCTTCACTGTCGTCTACATCTTTTGGGGTCTAAGCATTATCGTGGCCTTTGCCAACGCGCTCATAAAAAAACATGCCGAACGGATCGTCACTCGCGCCAATCGTCGCGCCCACGCTTCGCAGACAGCCGCAGCCGCGTCGGCTGCGGCGCCTTCCGCAGTACAAGAGACTGGGCAGAATGGATGAGGCCTGTTCGCATGAATAACTTTCACACGGGTCAACGTTTTTTCAACCGGCTGCTTCTCCTTGCAGCCATCATCGCCATCGTGCTCATTTGGCCGTACATGAGTTCGGTCATTCTGGCCATTACGTTTGCCGCTGTCCTTCAACCTGTGCATCGTTTTTTCTTGCGCAAGGCTCACAATCGAATGGGGATTGCTACAGCGTTGACCGTCGTCACGACGATCCTACTGGTCGGCATTCCGCTATTGTTCGGTGCTTTTCTCCTCTTCGACTCCTTCGCTGCGTTCGCCGGCGACGCGGCCGTGGCATTGCGACAGCCCGACAATGTACTGATGACATCGGTGAAGACGCTGGAGGAGTGGATCGCCTCAACCGGCCTCGCCGAACAGTTTCAGCTTGGGGAACCTGAGATCGCGCAATCCATCAGTGGGTTTGCGTACGATATTGGCGCGCAGTTCCTCGCCTGGTTGGCTTCGGTCGGCACATCGACCTACAACTTGGTCGTACCAGCCATCCTCTTCATCTCCTTGTTGGGGACCTTCTTAGCCAATGGCAAACGCGTAATTCAACTGATCAAGGAGATCAGCCCTCTGGACGATGCCATCAATCAGCTCTTTTTGGATCGGCTGAACATCATGGCACGAGCCATGATACTCAGTATCGTGGCCATTGCTGTCGTCCAAGGCGCTGTGACGGGACTGATCATGGCAGTCGGCGGTACGCCCCACATTTTGCCCTTGACCCTTTTGGCGATCCTTTTTTCGATCTTGCCTTCAGGCGCCGCCGTGATTGCCGTACCTGTAGGACTGATACATTTCCTAGTCGGCAACACTTGGCAAGGCGCGCTGATCGTGCTTGCCTCCGTCACCGTTGTTGCCAGTCTGGACAACCGACTACGGCCATTGCTCGTTTCTAAGGATGCCTATTTGAATCGCCCTTTTGTACTGTTGAGCGTTTTCAGCGGCGTCGCCCTCTTTGGCTTCATGGGCGTCGTCTACGGCCCGCTTATCATGATCTTCGTCTCAACCACGCTAGAGGTCTACTTGAAATACTATCGTCCCGGTCTGCCGGCAGCCACGGTCGGGCTCCACGACGGACCACAAACCGGTCAGACAACGGGTGACGACGCAGTCACGGCAGACACCGGCAATTCTTCTCCAACAGTTTCCGGCACTGAGCACCTTTGTTCAGGCCAGTCAAGAGGGCATGATGAACTCGGAACAACCTGACCGGGATCAGGATCTCGAATTCGACCGTTCACAGATTCTGATCACAAAGTTATATCGACCCCCCGTCCCTCCCAATGCGGAGCCCCGCACCGCCTTGTTGGCGCAGCTCGAAAGGAACCGCCATCGCACGATGACACTTATTTCGGCGCCGCCCGGCTATGGCAAGACCACACTGGCCAGCATGTGGATGGAGACGACCGACTGGCCTAGCGCGTGGGTCTCGCTGGATGAAGAGGACAACAGTTTCTCCAGTTTTTTGGTCTACCTGCTGGCTGCTTTACGCCAACTTATTCCAGAAATGAAGATGTTGCCGGAGGAATTGCTGCATTCGTCGATCCCGTCGCCGCCGGCCGTGATCGCGCGCTATTTGCTCAACGACCTGGCGCAAGCGGATACATCCTTCATGCTGGTATTGGACGATCTGAACCTGGTACGAGAGCCGAAGGTGTCTGAAGTGCTCGCGGAACTGCTTCGCCATCCAGCCCGCACGATGCACCTGGTCGTGATTAGCCGGCGGGATCCGCCGCTGCCGCTGGCTGCGATGCGGGCGCGGCGACAGATGACCGAGGTTCGGGCACAGGATCTGCGGTTCACGGTGACTGAGGCAGGTGGGATGCTGTCAAAAGCACTGTCACGAGAGATAGACGAGAGGACTGCGGCGGCGTGGGTGGAGCAGACGGAGGGATGGGTGACGGCGCTCCATCTGGCAGCGCTCTCGCTGCGACACCGGAAGGAGCATGAGGGGTTGGGACCTGCGGAGCCGGTCGGCGGCCAATATCTTCAGGACTACCTGCTGGACGAAGTGTTGGCGAAGGTGCCGCCCGAGTACCTGCCGTGGCTGTTGGCGACGGCACTGGTCGATCGTTTCTGCGCATCGCTATGTGAGGCGCTGTCGCGGCCCGCAGGTCGAGACGAAGCGAGTGAGAAAAGTCTGGGCGGAGAGGAGTTTGTGCGCTGGCTACAGGAAGCCAACCTATTCGTAGTCGCGCTGGATGCCGAGCGGCGCTGGTTTAGATATCATCACCTGTTTCGGCAGCTCCTAGTCGATGCATTGCTTCGGCACCCGCAGCCGGTAGACGCCGTGGCGGTGCACAAGCGTGCCAGCCATTGGTTTGTCCAGCATGGCCTGATAGAAGAGGCGATCCGGCACGATTTGGATGCGGGTGATACGGCTTCGGCTACACAGCTCGTGGCGCAGCATCGCCATGGGCCGATAAACGCCGATCAGTGGCATGAACTCGACCGGTGGCTGCGACAGTTTCCAGAGGACGTGGTGGCGAATGACCCGATTCTTACGCTAAGCCAGGCCCGACTTCCCGCAGCGTACGGTCAGAGGTCCTATTTATTGGTCGAGCGGGCCGGATACCTTGCGGGCTCTCTGCCGGCAGATGCACCCAATCGCAGCGAAGTGCTGGGGGAACTCGCTTTTTTCACTGCCTTGCAGGCTGTGCTTGCGGGGCCGGGAGTCACAGCGATTGAGAAGGGTGCTGAAGCGTTCTCATTGCTACCCCCCACGCCCGACATGTTCGCTGCATGGCGATAGGCGCCCAAGCTGTGGGCCACCAGATGTCTGGCGACTACGTGCAGGGCATTCGGTTCCTTGAGAAAACGCTCAGCGCTTACACCTGGTTGCCCAGAGATCGAAGTCAGTTGCTCCTCTACCGGGCCTTCCTCTGTTTGCTGGAAGGCAACCTGCCGGCGGGAGTGCTTTCCGTGAGAGATTGCCTTCGAGTGGACGCGGGCAGTCGTGCTTGGCATACGATTGGCCCAGCGTTCTATGTGGCAGGAATCTGTCACTACCTGCGCAATGAACCGGAGGCGGCGCAAGTGCACCTTCAAGTCATGGTTGACAATCGCGCATTCGTGGACTCAAGCTATCTGGCCCACTCGACTTGCGCCCTCCTGCGCATCTACCGTGCTCGCGCAGAATTTGAAAAAGCCGGCGAACTTCTCCAACGGGTCAAATCACACCTACAGCTATCAGACGACGCCTGGTCTCTGGAGGTTCTCCGTGGATTTGAGGTTGAGCTGGCTCTTGATCTGGGCGACATAGAAGCAGCTCAACGTCTGGCCTTGACCGTTAATTTTGTGGACTACCGTGATATTTGGTTTTGGTATTTGTTGCAGCTAACGCCCATCAAGCTGTTGCTTGCCCAAAGTGGGGCCGAAGATTTGGCGCGCGCACGCACTTTACTGGATGAGTTGGACGCGCATGTGCACGCCATTCACCGTCATAGTGCCCGGATCGACGTACTCTCTTTGCTGGCGCTGGTCGCCGAAGCTCAGGGCGACACCACTGCGGCCCTTGACAAGTTGACAGAAGCGCTGGCGCTGGCCGAACCGGGCGGTATCATCCGTAGTTTCGTTGATTTAGGCCGCCCGATGGCAGACCTTCTGATCGGCCTACGGCAGGGCAACGGAATCGCCCCATCGCTGCTGGCCCATGTCGACCGAATTCTAGCGCTCTTTCCCGCTACGAATTCGACCGGCGTCCCACTGACTTCTACCCACGCCGAACGCCCGACAATCCGCGCCGTAAGATTCCCCTCCAAGAAACTTCTCGCGAAACCGCTGACCAAGCGAGAGCAGCAGATCCTGACGCGATTGAACTCGGAACAATCACCCGACGAGATCGCCCGAGATCTCTCAGTCTCTACCGCTACCGTACGTTCACACATCAAACGCGTCTACGCCAAACTCGACGTCCACAGCCGCTACGAAGCAGTGGACAGGGCGCGAGAGTTGGGCTTGCTGTAGTCCGTTGTGAACTGGCGGCAACCGATCGACGCCGGGCGCCGATCGGTGAAGACCTGCTTCCTGCTTGAATCTCCCCAACATTACCCCAATTTTGGGGATGCAATCTCCCAAATTCATGGGATTTAATACAACCTGGGCAGGCGAGGCCTGTCGTTCGGTTCTGTATGATCGTTGTGCTAAGGGTTCGCCTGAGGTCAGTCATGCAAGATGTCGATCGGATTTGTTATCCATTCGAAACCTCCGGCACCTACGAGATTCGTGTTGTTGGCGTGCTCGACGCCGACTGGTCGGAATGGCTGGCCGGCATGTCCATCACGGTCGTCAGGCCGGCGGGCGACGATGCGTTGCCAATGTCGGTGCTGACCGGATGGCTGCCGGATCAGGCCGCTCTAAACGGTGTGCTGAATACGCTGTACGATCGGCACTTCGCGGTTCGCTACGTTTCGATCCTGGACACCGAGGGGACGACTTCGGGGGGACACACGCCGTGAGCGGTGTATGCGTTCCGCTCTTAGACAACATTGTGGTAAAAATTCCTGATACAACACGAACACCCATCTATCATTAATGGGAGCGTCAGAAGGGAAAAGCGTGAAAAGTGAAATGTCGTCGTGCAACCATCGCGTTTCGCTCTTGATTTTACGTTGAACAATACTTGTCAGTTTTTCAACCGTTTTCTAGTTCCGAGTATATCAAGGAGAACACCATGAGTAAGCAGCAAGATTCATCCGCCGTATACAACATTCTCGCCTTCCGTTTCGACGGAGAGAAGGGGGCCGAACAGGCGCTCAAGGATGCCAAGTCATCCGGCGCACTCGATGGCTACAAAATTGCGGCCGAGGCGACAGTCAATCAGAACGAGAAGGGCAAGGTTCACTTCCATGAGCCGGGACACGGCGGTATCGGTGGAACCGTTGGCGCTGGGGCAGGCGCTATGCTCGGCCTGCTCGGCGGACCTGTTGGTGTGTTGGCGATGTCAGCCGCTGGGGCAGCTATCGGCGGTACGGCCGGTCACTATATGGGACGCGTCCTTTCTAGGGGAGACATGAAGGAGATCGGCGAGGCACTGACGCCTGACACTTCGTTCCTGATGCTAATGCTCGAGGACAAAGACAGCGAAGGCGTGATCAAGAGCATGGCAGGATACAGCGCCGATGTCGTGACCTTGACGGTCGGTGACCAGCTGTCCGGTGAGATTGCATCGTACGTCGCGGGCGCCGCTCAGGATCCGTCGGGTGACGTAGTGGCGGGCGAAGGCGCCGTTGCCGCTGACGCAGACGGCGACGTCGCCGCTGCCGGAGCTGCCGCAGCAAGCAGTTAACCTTGGCCAGGGATCAAGTAGGCACAATACGCGAGTGAAGCAGGTCGCGTGGCCCAAGCGAAGATGCTGACGCATTGCTGCTTGGGCCATGGGCATGAGATGTAGCGACACAGCAACGGAACCGTTGCTGTGTCGCTACATCTGGCGTCGATTGGCGATCCGCTTATATTCTGTGTACACTCACCTCGGAAGTGTTCGTCATGAAATTCTCCCTGCATTTTAGCAGAGCATTTCTAGTCTTGCTGTGGTTTGCATTTCCTCTGTGGGGCGCGCTTGCCGTGCTGATCACCCTAGGTGGCTGCTTGCTGGCAGTGGTAGACGACCTGTCAATTGCCCAAGGCATCTATTTTGCGTGGGTCACCAGTACAACGGTTGGCTACGGCGATCTAACGCCGACTTCCGATGCATCGCGGCTACTGGCCATCCTCATTGCGTTTCTTGGCATGCCATTGAACGGCTTGATCGTTGCATTGTCTGTTCTGGCGGCCAGGTTGGCCGTTGATAAGCACAGCCGCCTCGATCAACTGATCCAAGGTGCGGGAGCGCTTTCGTTCTTAAGTCTTGACGATAACGCCGAAGACGATCGTGGAGAAACGTCTGACTAGAACCATCTATTTTCAGTACTTCACGATTTGTCATTCTGAGCGGGTATTTTCGAGCACGTCGCTCTGGCAAAAGGCCAGCGAAGAATCTCGCTTTTCACCGAATCGTGAGCTACTGATTTTGGAAGGTCGAGTGTGGCAGGTCTCTCGCTCTCTGGTCACGCCGATTCGGTGAAAGAAAGGTGATTAATACATGTGCACTAGCATTATTCTCACTGCCCAAGATGGTAGCCCAATCTATGCACGCACCATGGAATGGGGCGGATTCGATCTAAAATCCGAACTCGTTCTCGTGCCGCGAAAGACGTCCTTCACGTCGCAGCTAACCGGCGACACGCAGGGCCTGACCTGGCAGAATCAACATGGATTTATCGCCGTCAACGCAGCGAATTTGCCCTACGCAACGGATGGGATGAATGAAACGGGTCTGACCGTCGGTGTGCTCTACCTTCCTGGCTTCGCCAAATATCAGGAGATGGTGGACGGGGAAGAGGCAACCTCGCTGAACAACCTGGACTTGGCCGGCTACATCCTCGGGCAGTTCCAGCGCACAGAAGATATCAAGGCTGCGCTGCCGACGTTGCGCGTGCTTTACAATGAAGATCTGGACAAGGCCTTTGGCGCACCCGTACCTCTCCATTGGGTCATTACCGATAATGGCGGAAGCTCTGTGGTCGTCGAATATTTAGACGGCGAGTTGCATCTCCACGACAACAAGATTGGGGTTATGACCAATTCACCCGGTTACGACTGGCATTTACTCAACCTGCGCAACTATTCCGATCTCCAGCCCCACGATCTGCCGACCAACAGAGAGATCAACGGCGTCTCCATGGCTCCCTTTGGCGCCGGCAGCGGCATGCATGGCTTGCCTGGTGATGTCACACCGCCCTCTCGCTTTATCCGTGCAGTCGCCTTCAAGCAGACCACATTGCCTTTTGCCGATGCCGACGCCGGCGTCCGCGAAGCCGCTCGCATCCTGCACAATTTCGATATTCCCCGCGGACTGGTGCGTGAAGGAGAACATGACGGTCAAATAATCGCCGGAGCCACCCAATGGTCTGTCATCGGCGATATCAGGAACAGGCGCTATTTCTATTGGACTGAGCATAATCGTCGGATGCGCCTGGTCGACTTGCGCAAACTGGATTTCAACGGCAGCAAGCCCCTTGCGATTCCACTTGATGAAACGCCCGCCGAAGATATCAAAGACCGGACCGGCGACTTCGTGCAGAAATAGGCAGCAACACCAAATCACTCACGAGGAGATGTCCAATGAACGTACCGTTCAACGCCGACGTCATCTGTACCGACGGATCCTGCGGCAAGACCACGAAGGTCATTATCGATAGGGAGCATGCCCATGCTGCAAGCAATCGGTGAGACGCTCACCGCCGCCACCGCGATTGCGATCAGTATCTTGCCCATCGTTGGACTCATCGTGTTCGTCACTTCCAAGGGCGGACGGATAAAGGGAGCCGCCTTCGCCCTAGGATGGTTCCTCTCCCTCTGGGTCGCGACATTCCTCCTGGCGTGGCTTGGCAACGCAGCGATGTCCGCTTCAAACGGCGGTGATTCTCCGACCTGGGCCGTTCTTCTCCAGGCCGGGCTGGGCATGCTTTTCCTGGTCATGGGCGTCCTGACTTTCACCAGGCGGCCAAAAGACCCTTTGCAGGTCAAAGAGCCCAAATGGATGGTAGCCGTCGACTCGTCGTCTGCCATCGTTGCGTTTGGGGTTGGCGCCCTTTTGGTCGTGGCGAATGGCAAGAACCTGCCGCTCATTGTCTTGGCTGCGGTCGACTATAGTCAGGCGAACCTCAGCGTGGTGCAACTGGCCATCGTGGTCACAGTCTTCGCCCTGATTGGGGCGTCCCTTATGTTCGTCCCCACTGTGATCGCGCTTGTCGCGCCCAACTCCTCGGCGAAAGTTCTCGATGAGATGCGGACATGGCTTATCGTTCACGAAGCCCCAATATTGGCGATCATCTTTGTGCTGATGGGAGTGAGCTTCCTTGGGAAGGCCATTTCCGCCCTTGGCTAGCCTGGAAGTGCCGGGGACACGCTACCATACCAATATCTTTCACTTTCTCAACCGTTATCGACCAACATAGGGCAGGGCAAATGTATAGTATTTTCTGCCATCATTCCCTACTGCCGCAGCCCCAGCAATCTGCTGCGTAACGTTGGTTCCGGACCAGCGACACCTGGGGCACGGTAATTGCCTCAGGTCAGAATGATCTACTTATCCTGGCCGTGGTGATCGTGCTGGATACTAATTGCTGGTAATTTTGAGGGAGAACACGGGATTGTGACGATGAACGAAAAAAATGATTCTCCAGACCGGCGGCCGATTTCTGGATTCACGGAGCGACCGCAACAGAAGGTGGAATACGCAGAGGATGCCGAACGCCTGGCGCAGGGCATTGCTCTCATATTTGGTCTCGCTCAACTACTCAGTGTCGTGTTGCTCTATTCTCGAGGAAATGGCGTTTCGTTGGTCGATGGTCCCAACAGTGTGGGCGCCCATGCCCTCATCAGCAGTTTGCTGATTTCGCTGCTCATCAGTCCGTTGGCCTATCTGCGCGGGCTCAAGTTTCGCTACACGAGTTACGTGGACGAGAAGCATGGAGAGCATCGCTGGAGTGTCGTGCCGGTAACCATCGGCACGACACTGCTGGTTTTGCTGCTTGTGACCATTGGCTTTGAAGTGGTCAGCCGGGCATTCATCAACGTCAAGCTTGATCTGGCCTCGACAGCGGCCATCCTGACCATTCTGACCGGTGTACTCACCTATCTGATCGTGACGCGACTGATGTTGACCAAGACTTCGGCGCTGCTGGTACATCTCGCTGTGTTCTATCTATTTGCCACGCTCTTCTTCTCAACCTATGGGCAGGATAATCCTATTTGGTGGCAACGCTCATTCAGCTATTTGGGGATGGATGACTCGAACACCCGGCTGATCTTTGATCTCGGCTTGATCCTGACGGGCGCACTCATTCTCGCATGGCAGTACTTCTTCATGGACGCTTTCGCCATGTTAGGAGACCGGAACCTGATCAAACCACGCGGCATCACCATTGTACGTGTGGTTCTGATCGCTGCGGGCGTGGCGCTTGCCTTTGTCGGCATCTTTCGGTATGGTTTGAGCCCATTGACCAACGTAATACATGACGTATCGGCGACCGGTGTAGGTGTCATGAGCGGACTCCTGATGATCTCGCTCCGCTGGGTGGTTCCGGGTTATCAACGCATATTCTACCTCATCTCCGCGGTCATGGCCGTGTTGATGCTGTCGGCGGCAGCGTTGAAAGTCGCGGGCTTCTACTCATTGGTAGGTTTGGAGTTGGGCGCCTTTGTACTGGCAGGTCTCTGGTTGCTTCTGTTCTATCGTAATACCGAACTGTTGGTGGCGCGGGTACTTGTCGACGATAGCAACCAGGACACCAGCGAAAGAAGGAGCGCCCAGCATGGCCACAAAAACGGATAAACAGGCTGCAAAGCCCAGCCGGCTTGCTCAAATGATGCCCATCTTCCAATGGCTGCCGGCGTACAATCGAGCGTGGTTCAAGAGCGACATCATTGCCGGGCTATCGGTTTGGGCGTTGATGGTGCCTTCGGCCATGGGGTATGCCACCATCAGCGGCGTGCCGGTCCAATACGGCCTCTATGCCGCGGCCGCCGGTCTGGTCGGTTTCGCGCTTTTCACTACCTCACGGCAGGTGACTCAAGGTCCCAGTTCATCGACGGCTGCCGTCGTCGGCGCTGCCGTGCTGGCCGTCGCCGCCGCAGGGTCTGATGAAGCGGTTGCCATGGCCGCGGCGATTGCGCTGGTTGCCGGTCTACTCTATATCGTCATGTACCTGCTGAAGCTCGGGTGGATATCCGAGCTGCTTTCCGCCAGCGTCCTAACCGGCTTCACCTTTGGCGTCGGCATCAGCATTGTCGCCGGCGAGTTGTTCAAGATCGCCGGAACCGCCTCATCCGGGTCGAACACCTGGGAGAAGCTGTGGGCCTGGATCACCAGTTTGCCCCAGGCCAACGCCGCAACCTTGATCGTGGGCGTTCTGGCATTGGTTCTGGTCTTCGGCCTCAAGCTGTTTGCGCCCAAAATTCCCGGTGCGCTGGCAACGGTCGCGCTGGGCATTGCCGCATCCATGCTGCTGAACCTTGGCGCGTTGGGCGTAGCACTTATCGGCGATGTGCCCCGCGGCCTTCCCAGTTTTGTGATCCCCGATTTTGGCCTGATCTTCGCGAATTTGCCGCTGATCTTGGGCGCGTCAGTTTCGCTCTTGCTGATCGGCTTTTCAGTCACAACCGCTGCCGTGCGTGAGTATGCCGACAAGCACAACTACCGGATCGACATCAATCAGGAACTGTTGGCCCAGGGCACGTCCAATCTTTTTGCCAGCTTTTTCCAGGGCTTTTTCGAAAATGCCAGTCTCTCCAAAAGCCCTGTCAATGACGAATCGGGCGCCCGATCGCAGATGTCCAACCTGGCCCAGGCCCTCTTCATCATACTCACATTGGTCTTCCTTGCGCCGCTCTTTTCAGACTTGCCCCAAGCCGTCCTCGGGGCCGTGATCATTGAAGCAATGGTCATGGGCGTGATGGATGTCAAGGAGATGAGGCGCTTGTTCCACGTCAAACGCTTCGATTTTTACGGAGCCCTGGCCGCGCTGCTGGGCGTGCTCACCTTCGGCATCTTGCCTGGCGTGCTCATCGGCGTGGCGCTCTCGTTCATCTGGCTTGTCGCCGTTTCTGCACTGCCCACCATTCCGGAACTGGGGCGAAAACCGAACACCAATGCCTTCTATGGCCTGAAGCAGCACCCGGACGGCCAGACGTTTCCCGGCCTCAGCATCCTGCGCTTCGACGGCGGGCTGTTCTTTGTCAACGCCGACGCCTTGACCGATCGCTTACGTGATGTCCGTCTTCACGCAGATCCCCCCTTGAGAAGCGTGATACTCAGCATGGAAGGCGTTGACTATGTAGATGCCGTCGGTTCCGATGCGCTGATGAAAGTCGCAGTGGCCGGCAAAGATATTGGCATCGACCTGCACCTGGCGCGTGTCAAACCGCAGGTTCTGGATGTCTTGCAGCGTGACGGCTTCATCGACCTGGTGGGCGCCGGCTGCATTCACGACGACATCGCTGATGCGGTCCAGGCCTATCTGGACGAGCGTTCTGTGAAAGATCCGACCGGATAGAAACGCACACCCTGGATCACGCCCAGAACCCGATTTAGGTGAGTTGGCACTTTGCGCCTGCTCCGCAAATAGAGTGTGTTGACGCATCTGGCTACCGGACACTTTGCGATTTGTCATTCTGAACGGGTACTCCAGAGGGTTTTGCAGTCGGGAAGCGCACCGTCAATGATGGAAGATTCTGTAGCGCATGTGCCGCCAGTGAAGAATCTCTACAGGTTGTGAGCGTAGAGACCCTTCGCTGGGTTCTCATCGGCCACGAAGGATCTCGGATGACCCACTCAGGGTGACAGGTTCGAAAGTGTACGGTAGCAAGTTGAAGCATTCTAGGATGGGAAACGTGACTGACGACCAACATAACAACCGACCCACCAATGTGGCAGCCCGGATCGAACATACTCACACACTTCCGATGGCGAGCGTCCCTGCTTCGCTTTCTGGTCAACGCCGTCACCCTCTTCGTTATTGTGGTTTTGACGTCCCAAGTCTACTTCGTGAACCCAACGTTTCTGAATCTGCTCCTATTGGCGCTGGCTGCGGGGAGCGGATCCTATGGACAATTGATGTTCAGCCGGTCCAGAGCGGTTGAACAGTGGTCGGCGTCATTCTGTCGGTCCTGGTCAACATGATCTCAAAGACGCCTCAGGATCCTGACAGCCAATCAGCGATATCTATTGCCCGGAGTGGAACTGTACGTCCGTGTCCGCCGGGATTTTCCAGGCAATTACTCAGTATTCTCGTTGGAGACCCTTCATGTTTGTCGAAACCGTCTTCAAGAGACCATCCCGAATTGGCATCATCTGCGGTATGGTCTTCCTGGCCTACTCTCTGACGCCATCGCTGATCCCCCGATCATGGGTCGAGCAGGCCGCCATTGCCGCGCTCTCATTCCTGTGCGGTTATGGGATCGGTGTGGGGATAGCGGCGCTCTGGCGCTATCTCCAACTGCCCGCCGTTCCCAAAGCGTATCAGTCGCGTATTGCCTGGATCTTGCTGGCGGCCGCCGCGCTTTTCCTCCTCTTTTTCGTATACCGATCGTTGGGATGGCAGAACAACGTGCGCCAAACCGTCGGCCTTGGTCCGGCGAAGTCAGTCGATCCCGTGCGCATGTTACTCTTGACCACTGTGCTGACTGCGATCTTGCTTCTAATTTTCCGCTCGTTGTGGTGGCTCGCCAAAGCGATTGTACGCCTCGCCAACCGGCTCATTCCCCGCCGCGTCGGGCAGGTGATCGGCATTGCCGTCGCAGCGCTGGTCATCGTCTTCCTGATCAATGGCCTACTCATCCGCACCATCTTTGACATACTCAATTCGACCTACGCAACGACCAATAGCCAGAACTATGAGAATGTCTCTCCGCCGACCTCATCCCTGCGCTCGGGTGGTCCCGACTCGTTGGTCACCTGGGAATCCCTAGGCAAGGAAGGACGGCGTTTTGTCAGCACGGGACCGACAACAGAGGACATTTCCGAGTTTTGGGGCGTGGAAGCCGAAGCAGAGCCGATTCGCGTCTACATCGGTAGCGAATCGGCTTCCACGCTGGAGGAACGCGCGGACTTGGCCTTGCAGGAGTTGGTCCGCACCAATGCCTTCGACCGGGAGATCTTGGTGCTGGTGACGTCGACGGGCAATGGCTGGGTCGACGCCAATTCAGTTGATGCCGTCGAATACATTTTCGGCGGCGAGACGGCCGTTGTAGCCTTTCAGTACTCTTACCTGCCCTCCGTCTATTCACTCCTGGCCGACAAAGATGCCGCCACGGAATCATCCGTCGCCATGTTCGATAAGATTCATGAATACTGGCGCACGCTCGATCGAGAGGGACGGCCTGACTTCTATCTATATGCGCTCAGTCTAGGCACGTATGGTTCTCAGGCTGCGGTTACCAACGTGAGCCAATTGAACGATCCGATCCACGGTGCGCTCTGGGCGGGACCACCCTTCGTCAGCGAATTTTGGCAGCAGATTACCAGCCATAGAGATCCCAGTACGCCGATCTGGCTGCCAGTCTATCAAGAGGGTCGCACGATTCGCTTTACGAATACGGGAGAGGAACTGGATGACTTGGACGGGGAGTGGCTGCCCAACCGCTTCATCTATCTGCAGCAGGCCGGCGATCCGATTGTCCTCTTTCGGGTCGATTCCTTCTATCGTGAATTGGAGTGGCTACAGGAGGGCAGTCGCTCGCCCAAAGCGCCGTCCCTCATGCAATGGCGCCCCGTCGTCACCTTCTGGCAACTGATCTTCGACATGGTGATGGCGACAGGTGATGCGCTGCCGGATGGCAATGGACATCGCTACAGTAGTGACGCCTACATCGAGTCATGGGTTGCCCTGACTGAACCGACGGGCTGGACTGGCGGACAGACGGAAGCCCTCAAGACGTTATTCCGCACGCTCGGAAATCTAAACAAGCCTTAACTCGTCGAGCCTCAAGATCAACGCTCAAGAATGATTCGATTTGGGTCTGATGGCGCTCTGAATGGGATCTGAAGCGCCTGGCCGCCAGCGCAGTCGTAGCAGGGCGGGCAACGACTTTGATGCCAAAGACTGTAGAAAACTTGCCCAGGTTGTGGCGGGCGTCTATCGTGACGCCATGCGCGAAGCCGCCAGCATGTCCATCCTGGACATGTCGAAAAGGCCTGGCAGGGCTATTTGGAAAGCCTGCCGCTGGAACGACGCCGTCTGCTCATCCGCTATCGCATTGCCGACGCAGCCCTACGCGTCGGCGGCGTCGGCACCCGCTTTCGCATTGGTTTGCTGGAAGGGGATAGACCGCAAGACGCCATCATCTTGCAGCAAAAGGAATCTGGCCCTTCCGCCCTGGCCGCCTATCTCAGGCCCCATCCCTTCACCAACGAAGCTGAGCGCGTTGTGGTCGGCCAGCGACTCATGCAGGCCTCGTCGGATATCTTTCTAGGCTGGAGCAAGGGCGCCACAGGGATCGACTTTTACTGGCGGCAACTCAAAGATATGAAAGGCTCATTTGACGTCAATACTCTTGGCCCACAGGGGTTAGGCACTTACTTGGCCATTTGCGCCGCCTGCTTGGCACGGGCCCATGCCCGCTCGGGCGATCCGATCGCCATCAGCAGCTATCTGGGAAAATCCGATGTTGGGATCAAGGCCATCGGTCAGTTCGCCATGGCCTATGCCGACCAGTCCAAGAAGGATCATCAGTCTCTGCTCGACGCGATCGACAACGGCCGGGTCGTGGCCACGCCCGGTGTCTGATGTCACGGCCGGCACTTTGTCGGAGTGAAGCGAGACAGACCGCGAATGAGGCTGATAGTCAGCGATAGACAGAATCAATTCTTGACATATCCACCTCGGGCTGGCTATACTGCAACGGTATAATGTCGTGTATCAATATGCAACGACAATGCACCGGAGGAGTATTCATCACACCGCCGCCAGAGAGACGAGGCCATCGGCTGCAAGCCTCGTTCGTGTAGGAGATGGAGAAGGTCGCCGGGAAGTTGGCAGAGGGAAAATTGTCAGTTGAGCGTTGACAATTGTATTTTTGTCCGGGTTCGCCCGTTACAGCGACAGAGAGAGGTAGGCTGAGCTATCAGTCTGTCCTAATCAAGGTGGTACCGCGGAGCCGCTTCGTCCTTGAACGAGGTGGCTTTTTTGTTGCCGTCAATCAGGCAGTTTTTGCACCATTTGTTGCACAGCGCAGTTTAGGAAACGGACTCATGACGAAGACTGATACGATCAAGACCGAAACGACCAGAACTGAAATGCCCAAGGCATACGACCATCTACAGGTCGAGGAAGAACTCTACCAGTGGTGGAACGACAATGGCTATTTTCGCCCTGAACACCAGGAGGAGATCGGGCAGGCAGAGCCTGGGGCCGATCCCTTCACAATCTCTATGCCGCCGCCCAACGTCACCGGCGCGCTGCATCTGGGCCACGCCATCACCAGCAGCATCCAGGACATGCTGATCCGCTACAATCGCATGTTGGGCCGACCTGCGCTCTGGGTTCCCGGATCGGACCACGCCGGCATCGCCACCCAGAGCGTGGTCGAGCGCAGCCTGGAACAGCAGGGCGCCTCACGGCTCGAACTGGGCAGAGAGCGATTCGTCCAGGAAGTCTGGGACTGGAAAGATGAATACCACGGACGCATCACCGGCCAGCAGACCCGGATGGGCATTTCATGCGATTGGCATCGTGAGCGCTTCACGCTAGACGACGGCCTGAGCGACGCCGTTCTTGAGGCCTTCATCTCTCTCTACAACGAAGGGCTGATCTACCGCGGAACCTATCTAGTCAATTGGTCGCCGAACCTGCAGACCGCAGTCTCAGACCTCGAAGTTGAGTACACAGAGGAGCCGGGCCTCTTCTACTACTTCAAATATAAGCTGAAAGACTCGGTCGAGTACATCTCTGTGGCCACAACCCGGCCAGAGACCATCCTGGGCGATACGGCTGTCGCTGTCCATCCGGATGACGAGCGCTATCAGGGAATGATCGGCAAGCATGTCATCGTGCCCATCATTGGTCGGGCCATTCCGATCATCGCCGATGAGTATGTCGATCGAGAATTCGGCACCGGCGCGCTCAAGATCACACCGGGCCACGATCCGAACGACTACGAGATTGGCCTACGCCACGATCTGCCGATCATCAATATCATGAACAAGAACGCGACCCTCAACCAAGAGGCGGGACCCTATCATGACATGGATCGTTTCGCAGCGCGCGAGCAACTGTGGGCCGACATGGAAGCGGCAGGGCTGACGCTCAAGACGGCTCCCCATACGCTGCGTGTGCCTCGCTCCCAGCGTGGCGGCGAGATCATTGAGCCCATCGTCAGCACCCAGTGGTTCGTCAAGATGGAGCCGCTGGCCAAACCGGCCATTGAAGCGGTGCGCAACGGCCAGATCAAGATCGTCCCCGAGCGTTTCGAGAAGGTCTACTTCCATTGGATGGAGAACATACGCGACTGGTGTATCAGTCGTCAACTGTGGTGGGGCCATCGCATCCCCGTCTGGTACGGCCCCGACGGCCATTCGTTTGCAGCCCGCTCAGAGAGCGAGGCGCTTGAACAGGCCATCGAGTACTACGGTGACACCGTCCACCTGGAACAGGATGAAGATGTGCTCGATACATGGTTCAGTAGCGGGCTCTGGCCCTTCAGCACCCTGGGTTGGCCCCAGCAGACTGAGGATCTCAAGAAATACTATCCGACCAACGTCATGGAGACCGGATACGACATCATCTTTTTCTGGGTCGCACGCATGATCGTGCTCGGCCTCAAATTCACGAATGAGGCGCCATTCGACACCGTCTATCTGCATGGGCTGGTGCGCGATGAGTCGGGCCGCAAGATGAGCAAGAGTCTGGGAAACGTGTTGGATCCGCTGGACCTGGTCGCCGAGTACGGAGCAGACGCTCTGCGCTTCACGCTGCTGACCGGCGGGACGCCGGGCAACGACATGAAGCTGAGCCTGACGCGTGTCGAGGCAAACCGCAACTTTGCCAATAAGATCTGGAATGCAGCCCGCTTCGTCATCATGAATCTGGGCGACCAGGCTCTGCCCATGACGGACGAGGAGAATCGCTTCGAACGCACCTATGCATTGCCAGACGAGTCCCTGCTTTCTCTCGGCGATCGCTGGATTCTGAGCCGGCTGGCAGATACGCAGCAGGAAGCGACGCGCCTGATCGACAACTGGCAATTAGGCGAGGCCGGGCGACAGCTCTACGATTTCCTCTGGAGTGAATATTGCGACTGGTACATCGAAGCCTCCAAGGTGCGCCTCTACGGCGACGATCCGGAAGCAGCCCAGGCGGCTCGCCAGGTCCTGGCCTATGTGCTTGAGCAGAGTCTGCGCCTGCTGCATCCCTACATGCCCTTCGTGACCGAGACCATCTGGCAGAACCTGCCTGGTCTATCCGAGGAGGCGGACGCGCTGATTGTCGCTCGCTGGCCCGGGCATACCGGCCGCACAGACGCCGGCGCCGAAGAGGAGTTCAGTCGCATCCAGGAGATCGTGCGCGGCATCCGCAACGCACGCAGCGAATACGATGTTGAGCCGGCTCGTCGTATCGTGGCGCTATTCAGCGCCGGCGACTCCGTGGCCACCATGGAGCAGAATCTCGGACTGCTGGCGACCCTGGCACGGATCGATGCCGATCAGGCTGAGATTGCCGAAAGCCTGGAAGCGCCGGACAACGCAGCCTCATTGGCGACCGGCGGCGTCACCGTCTACCTACCGCTGGCCGGCATGGTCGATCTGGCGGCAGAGCGAAAGCGCGTAGAGAAAGAGCTGGCCAATGTTGACAAGCAGTTGACGCGCATCAACGGCCTGCTCAGCAACAGCGGCTTCACGGACAAGGCCCCGGCCAATGTGATTGAGCGCGAGCAGAACAAGAAGATCGAATTGGAGGGGCTGCGGGTCCAACTCACAGAACGGATTGATGACCTGGGCGTCTGATCACGGAAAACATAGCATCGAGAATCCCTACCGCTGCGCTCAGGTTTGCCTTGAGCGCAGCGGCAGGAATGACCGTAACAAAATGGCTTTCGGTTGATCGAGACTCCGCACACCCATTCGACCTGATTGATGATCTCTAGCGTACTCCCCAATTGTGACACAGTTCACAAACAAGCCATGGAAGATCAGGTATCATAGCCATCCAGCCGGCAATTTAGACCCCGAAATCGGGAGGAAATCAAGTCGAATTTTGAAGCGCCAAATATTTGTGATAATTTTGACAAGCCCGCACGCGTGTGCTATAGTCCTGTCCAATTGTGACCCGGTTGACTCCTGCTACAATGACCCGTTGTGGGACAGTACATACGGGAAATCATTTTAAGCAATTGTACACCCGCCAAACAGACACTCACAGACTCCTCAGACGATTCACCATGAACCGACCTGAACTGAGATCCTGAACTGAGATAAGGAGACCGGATAGATGGCCAATATCTCCGATCTTAGCGGTGACGAGCGTGAACAGCGTATCGCCGAGCTAAAGCAGAAGATGCAGGAAGCCGCGCGGAAGAAGCAAGCCGCAGCGGAGGCAGAAGCCGCCCAACCCGAATCCGAGGCATCGGCAGCAGCGCCCTCCAAACCTGTCGCAGACGCGGCTGAGGCCCAACAAGCGGTTGACGATGCGACCGGGGCCGATGAGGAAGCAACCGCTGCACCTGTGCAGATGAATGATGCGCAGACAGAGGACGTGCAGGCAGGCGAAGTGCCCGAGCCCGTAGCCGCAGATACGTCCGAAGTCGCTGACGAAGCCGTCGCCGTAGCAGCTGCCGTACAGTCTGCGCCCTCAGCTGAAGATAGCGAACAGGCAGCCGCAGACGCAGCCAGGAAACAGATGAATCGCCGCGAGTTTCTTGTCTATTCCTGGGGTGCAGCCATGGGTGCATTGTTGCTGGGCACCGGCGTTGTCAGTTTCCAATTTATGTATCCACGATTCAAGGCCGGCGAATTTGGCGGCGTGTTCTTGATGGGGCCGGAAAGTTCTGCCCCGCCGACGGATGCTGCACCTGAAGCTGTAGCCGACGGCAAATTCTGGTGGGTGAATGTCGAGGGCCAAGGTCCTAGGGCTATCTACATGGTCTGTACCCACCTGGGATGTCTTTACAAATGGGTTGATGAACGCAATCGTTTTGAATGCCCCTGTCACGGTTCAAAGTTCACCCGTGAAGGCCTCTTTATTGAAGGTCCGGCCCCACGCTCCTTGGACACATTCGTAACAACGCTTGAAGACGAGATATGGGTCGTCGATACCGGCGCAAAGGTTCTAGGCGCACCTGCCGCCGAATCACCTGCTGCCGGAGACGCCTAGTCAGGACGGTTCAGTTCTTCGTCCATCAATTATCTGAAGTTCATCGTTCGAAATTATCCTACGCCTGAAGAAACGGGGTGCCCATGGCTGTACAACCAGATATCGAGAAGAAGGGATTCTTTAAATCCGCTGCCACGGCAGCAGACGATGTCTTTACCCGTATAACGGCCGGCATTGACGCCGGTGAATTCCGCCGGATGTTGCGCGGTGAGCCGCCTGGGCGCCCAAATCCACGGCTCAAGCCACACTCTGAGTCGTTTCTGCTGCACATCAAGCCGACCTTCTATCATGAAAGTGTGACTCGCTTCACCCACACTTTCCGGCTGGGTCTGTTGTCGACCTATCTTTTTCTCTTTGAAACGCTCACAGGCATTTTCCTCATGATCTGGTATGCACCGTCTCCGGAACGTGCATACGTCGACATGCTCAACATCCTATCCAACGTACCGTTTGGACAGTTGATGCGCGACCTTCATCGCCTCGGCGCAGAACTGATGGTCGTCTTTGTCACGGCCCATATGGTGCGTACCTATTTGACGGGGAGTTATAAGGCGCCACGACAGTTCACCTGGTTTACAGGTGTAATTCTGTTGGTCGTGACGCTCTTCCTCAGTTTCTCGGGCTATCTGTTGCCGTGGGACCAACTGGCATTCTGGGCGGTAACCATTGGTACGTCGATGGCCGAAGCTGTGCCGCCACCGATTGTCGGCGAGACAGTCAACTTGTTGGCACGTGGCGCACCAGACATCGGGGCCAACGGCTTGCTGCGCTTCTACCTGCTGCATGTCTTGTTCCTGCCGCTCATTCTGTTCCTGTTCTTCTTTGTCCACTACTACAAAGTCGTGCACTTCGGCATCAGCCTGCCGGCTGAGGAAGAAGAGGTGGGCCAGGACACCGCGAACAAAGTCCCTGCCGATCGGCGAGTCTACTACCTCCCGGATGTTGCAATCGATGAGATTGTCCTGATCCTTGTTACGACGGCGCTGATGGTTTTCGTTTCGGCATTCTTCTTTACAGCTCCGTTGGAAACGATTGCCGATCCGCAGGTAACCCCGCTGCACACAGTTGCCCCATGGTATTTCTACTGGCTTCAGGGTCTGCTCAAGATAGCCGACAAAACCATTGCCGGCGTCGTGCTCCCCGGTGTATTGCTCGTGCTGTTGATTGCAATTCCGTACCTGGATATGAATCCCAGCCGTCGCGCATCAGACCGTCGCGTCGCCATCATTAGCGGCGTCGTTGCCGGTGTTGTAATGATCGTCCTCAGCTACATGGGCACGCCCGAATACGCCGCCCAAGCCGGTCCAGCTGTGGAGGTTGTGCAGGAACTGATGCCTGAAGAGGGTGCGGGTATCGTTCGTGAGCTGGGCTATGAGGCGGTGCCGGTCGGACAGTACGACACGCGAGAACCGTTGGCGGAGATGTATCCGGAAGAAGAAAACGCCGGACTCCATGAGATTCTCGTAGAATTTATGGCTAGCGTCGAGCATTGGGATGAAGTCGATGACGATTTTAATGAAGCCTATGGCATTCTGACCGTTCTCCAGGATCAGTCAGAATTGAGACGGCTCGACTGGGAAATCCACTGGCTCAATGCGCTTGGCGAAGCAAACGTCTACGAAAAACACTTCTGGCTCAACGAGAATTCCATGTACTGGGAACAGTATGGCCTGAAGGACTTCAGTTACCTCCAAGCTCCGGAAGGGGAGGAGTAGGCGATGAAACACCCTTGGTATAGCATCTTCTATATAAAATCGCCGATCGTCAAAATCGGCTTGGGGATCGTGGCGATTCTCTTTTCAATTGCGCTGATACTCTTTCAAGGTCTCATAGAGGACCAACGCATGACAGCTCAAGAAGCGAGTTGGCATGGTCGAAGCACCGAGATCGGCGCAGAACTCTATGCAAATAACTGCGCATCCTGCCATGGTCCCGACGGCAAGGGTCTTCCGGTGGTCGCACCGGCTCTGAACAGCCGCTACTTCTTTACCCAACGCTTGAATGACGTAGGCTGGGCCGGATCGCTGGAACAATATGTACTGTTGACGCTTCACGCTGGGCGTCCTAGCAAGGTCAGCACCCAGTGGGTCAACATCATGCCGACTTGGGGAACGGACTTCGGGGGTCCAATGCGCAATGACCAAGTCCAAGACGTGACCAATTACGTGATGAACTGGCAGCCGAGTGCCGTGTTGCAGACCGCAGAGGAAGATCCGTGGCAATTCTTCCAGGATTCGCTCTCCAAGGAGCTTCCCTATCTTCCGGACGAGCCTGGCTTTGATGAGAAGGTTGAGCAAGCGCTTGCCGCAGCCACGGCCGCGGGTGCGATCAACTATTCCATTGCCGGCGCAGATGCTCCGCCGCCCGCGGACATGGAGGAGGGAGCGGTCACAGTTCGTGATCCAGAGACCCTATTCACCACAATGGGCTGCCTTGGCTGCCACAATCTGGACCTGCCGCAGGATGATGAGAACAAAGGGCCGGTCGGGCCGAATCTAGGCAACCTCAACGAGAATGCCTCGAATCGGGTCGTGGGACAGGATGCAGAACAGTATGTCAATGAGAGCATCATGTCGCCCAACAACTATATCGTCTCCGGCTACAATTCCGGCATCATGCCCCAGAACTTAAGCGAGCAGATGAGTCAAGAGGAAATTGCCGGTCTCGTGGACTGGCTGCTGGCTCGGTAAACGTCGGTTCAGCCTGGATTTCACCGAACCAAAAGAGGCACCCTCTCGCAACGGGTGCCTCTTTCTTTTGGAATTGGATCAATGAAGTGGAGTCAGTGTACAATCTGACCAGCCATTTTAGATGACCCACTGCACAGAAATAGTACAATGCTGATCAAACGTGTTGTCATTCAGGGCTTCAAGACCTTCGCCCAAAAAACTGAATTTGTCTTCGATCCTGGCGTGACCGCGGTCGTGGGGCCCAATGGCTCCGGCAAGAGCAACATTGTCGATGCAGTTCGCTGGTGCCTGGGCGAGCAGAGCTTTAGTCTACTGCGCTCCAAGAAGACGGCCGACATCATTTTCTCCGGTAGCGACCGCAAGGCCCGCCTGGGCATGGCACAGGTCAGCCTGACCTTGGACAACAGCGCCGGCGAGATCCCCATCGACTTTCAAGAGGTCGAAATCACGCGTCGCGCCTATCGGGATGGTGACAATGAGTACCTGATCAACAACCAGCGCGTACGTCTCCTCGACATCACCGAACTGCTGGCGCAAACAGGCCTCGGCAAGCGCACATATGCCGTCGTGGGCCAAGGCTTGATCGACCGCGTCCTCAGTCTGGCCCCCGAGGAACGACGCTCGCTCTTTGAAGAGGCCGCCGGCATCACCGGATACCAGATCAAGCGCAAAGCTACGCTGCGCCGACTGGACGCAACCCAGCAGAATCTGACGCGCGTTCAGGATATCGTTGCCGAGCTTAGCCCAAGGCTGACATACCTGAAGCGCCAGGCAAATCGGGCTAGAGAACGGGAACAGATCGCCGATGATCTTCGTGTCCTATTGCGAACCTGGTACGGCTATCGATGGCACACATCCCTGAGACGACTCGACCATAGCCGAGCCGAAGAGGAAAACCTCAAGAAACACGTACTCGCTCGACAGAAGGCACTGGCCGAGATCAGCCGCCAGATCGAGACACTCCGCGGTTCCCAAGGTAAGCTTCGAGACGAACTGGGCGGTCTACATAGCCAGAGCAGCGATCTGCATGGCAAGGCCCAGGTCACCGGACGCGAGATGGCCGTTGCCCAGGAACGACTTCGCCAAGTTCAGTCTCGCCTGGAGGAGACCCAACGCGAGCTGGCCCCGCTTCGACTTCAGAAAGAGACGCTCGAAGATCGGCTGGAGGACCTGGCCGGAACCCTGATTGAGACCGAAGCGGCGGTGGGCGCCCGCCAAGAGGCGGTGGATGCGACCGAGCGAATGCTTGCGGAGCGACAGCAGGTGCGCAAGGCCTTGCAGGATGCGTTGGAATCGACACGCCATCAACTGATCGACGCGCAACGAACACAGACCGACACCAGTAGTCGCATCACGCAGATCCACGAACGTAAAGATGGCCTTGATCAGGAGCTTGCCCAACAGGAGCAGGCTCGAACCGAAGCAGAGGCCCAGGTCGACGTCGCTGAGCGCGAGTTGCAGGAGGTGGAGAAACGACTGAGCTCGCTTCAGAATGAGATGACAGCGCTGCGCACAGCCACCGAAGAACTGGAGCACTCGACAGCTGCGCTGCGCGCTGACTTCGACAGCGCCGATCAGGAGCGCCAGGCTGCCGATCGCCACACGGACCGCCTACAGACTCGCTATGATCTCTTGCGACGCCTGCAGAATGAAGGTGCGGGCTACGCCAGCGGCGTACGTAGCGTCCTGCAATCCAGTCGAACAGAAAAGCAAGATGAGCACCTCGACGGTATCGTAGGCACAGTAGCCGCCCTAATACGTGTGCCTGAGGAATATGACAAGGCCATCGAAACCGCTCTCGGCGGGGCCCTCCAGAATGTGGTTGCCGAAAGCTGGAACGATGCCTCTGTTGCCATCGACTACCTGAAGCGAACCGGCAGGGGACGAGTCACATTTTTGCCCCTTGACCGTCTACACGTGCCGAGCCCAATCCACGCGCCCAATCAGCCTGGGATTCTCGGCAATGCAGCTGAAATCGTCAGCTACGAGCCCCACATTGCCGATGTGGCGAAGCAGCTTCTTGGCAGAGTCTGGGTTGCCGAGGATTTGCCCTCTGCACGGCGAGCGCTCGATCAACACAGGGGCGGGCCAAGGCCGACGATCGTCACGCGCACTGGGGAGATCGTGCGCCCAGGCGGCTCGGTAACAGGCGGCAGTGATCGCAATCGCCAAGACGATTCCATTCTGGCAAGAGAGCGTGAGCTACGGGAAATTCCCAAGAATCTTGCGTCGGCAAAGAAGTCTGCTGCTGCCGCGGCAGAACGATGTGCGGCGCTCTCCAGCAAGATCGAGCAGATCCAGGTGCAGATCGCTGAGAACCAGACATTGCTCGGGGATCAGAGTCGCTTGGAACGGGCGACAGGCCAACAGATGGAGGAGTTCCGCCGCCAACGAGATCGGGCGCAACAGGCCGTCCAATGGCAGACAGAACGAATGGAACAAACGCGTCTGCATCAAGCCAAGCTGGATGCAGAGGAAGACCGGCTCACCGACGCTCTGATTGCGATCGAGCAGACTAGACGTGAAGCCGAGGCAAATCAGGCGGAAGCGGAAGCGGAGGTTGAGCGTGCAGGGGCCACGGATCTGCTGCGCCGGCTTGCAGACGAACGGGCGGCTGCGGCCGAAGTTCAAAGCTTGCTGCGCAGCCAGCGGACGATGCACGAAAACCAGCGGCGAACACACCAGAGTGCGACCGATCAGATCCGGGCCAAAGAAGTGCGCTGCGAAGAGCTATCCGGCGAAATCCTTCTGCTTCGCCAACAGATAGACAAGCTGACTGAAGATGAGTCGGCGCTTCGAGAACAGATCGACGGCCTGAACCAGACCATCGCCCCGCTAGAGGCTGAACTCGCCGTTATCAATCGTGAGCGGCTCGGATCGGAAGAGCGGGAACGCACCTACCAGCTTCAACTGCGCAAAGATGAAACCGCCTGGAACGCCGCCCAGTTGCAGTTTCAGCGCACCGAAGATGCCATCCAACAGCTACACGTTGAGATCGAACACGACCTGGGCCTCGTGATTGTCGAGGAAAGCGAGGAGTTGGCGTACCAGCCGCCGCTGCCGCTTGAAGCCTTCGTCGAGCAGTTGCCGGTCATTGAGGAGATCCCACCCACGCTGGAAGCCGAGGTCAAGGAGATGCGTGTCCGCCTGGGTCGGGTGAATAACGTCAATCCGGATGCACCGCGGGAGTACGATGAAGCGGCCAGCCGACATGAATTCCTGATCACACAGTCCGACGATCTGGAAGCTGCGGCCAGGGACCTGCGCAAGGTGCTTCGCGAGTTGGATGAACTCATGGAAGTCGAACTGGCACGCACGTTCAAAGCCGTCGCTGAGCAGTTCGAACACTTCTTCAAGGTGCTTTTCAACGGCGGCACGGCCAAGCTCATCCTGACCGAGCCGGATGACATCACCAATACGGGCATCGAGATCATCGCTCGCCCGCCCGGAAAGCGCCCGCAAAGCCTGGCGCTGCTATCCGGTGGTGAGCGCACGCTATCGGCGTGTGCGCTTATTTTTGCCATCTTGCGCGTGAGTCCAACGCCATTCTGTATCTTCGACGAAGTCGATGCAGCGCTGGATGAGGCCAACGTGGACCGCTTCCGCCTGACACTGGAGGAGTTGACAGATGTGACCCAGTTCATCATCGTCACCCACAACCGACGAACGCTGGAAGGGGCAAATGCCATTTACGGCGTTACAATGGGCAACGACGGTGTGAGCCGCGTGATCAGTCTACGCCTGGACGGCGACAAAATCGTGCAGACCGACGATCCAGGCGAAGGGGACGTGGCAGCCATCGAAGAGATCGTGCAGATGTAGGCGAAAGAGTGGATCAGTGAGAGGGCTGGGACTTCACTTACCTGTCTCGCCGTCGAGCGAGTCAAGCGGAGCCAGCGTAAACTGGGACTCAAATTCCTCATCCGGTTCATACTCCGGTGAAAACTCACCAAGGTAATCGAGCGCCATGGCAGCGGCACGCTGTTCAGCTGTCTTTTTTTGGTACCCCCATCCCGCCCCCAACATCTTCCGCCCAAGTGCAACTTTCTGAATAAACCGCTTGGCATGATCGGGACCGGTGCTTTCCAGGGTCGTGTAGCGCGGCGCTCTACCAAAGCGACTCTGCATATACTCCTGTAGGCGACTCTTTGGATCTTTCGCCTCGGAATACCCCTTCATTTTATCAATTTCCGGCTGCAGTAGCATAAGCACACAACGGTTTGCGATCTCCATACCTTGATCCAGGTAGAGGGCGCCAATGACGGCTTCAGTGACGGCACAGAGCGTTGCGTCACGCTCGCGTCCGCCACTTTCTTCCTCGCCTCGTCCCAGCCACAGATGCGCCCCAAGATTGAGCCTCCTGGCCACCCGTGCCAAGGTGCTACCCCGTACGAGCGACGAGCGCAAACGAGTCAATTCACCTTCGTTCAGGTCGGGATAGCGGTCGTACAGGTAGGCGCTGGTAACAAAACCCAATACTGAATCGCCGAGAAACTCCAGCCGTTCATTGTCATTGGGCAAATCACCTTCGACAACCTCATTGACGAAACTGCGATGGACAAATGCCTGCTGCAGTAGGCTCCGATCCGAAAATCGTATGCCGAGCTGATCTTCTACTTGCTGTAAGTCCGGCAGAGGCTGCGCCTCCGAATCGGATCGCTTGATGGCCAATCTCGATCTCCTTCCTTACTTCCCTGATTCCCTGATTCAGGTGCTTACGTCAGGATCGTGTGTGCTAGACAATTGACGGTGGATTTTTCAACCCGTGCCCCGTGAGGATGGCCACCACGGTCTCACCTGGACGGATCTCATCGCGCAACTCATCCAGGGCGGCCGCTACCGTTGCACTGGTCGGCTCGACAAAGATGCCCTGCGTCGATAGGCGTTCATGGGCATCACGGACTTGCTCCTCTTCCAGCGCCAGGACGATGCCGTGGGATCGATAGATGGCGGCCAACAAGGTTGCGTCGCGCACCGGATAATTGATGGCGATGCCATCAGCGCTGATATCAGCTCGAACACTGCGCGGCTGCACCCGGTCCCATCCGTTGATAAACGCTTCATAGAAGGGCGTGTAGGGCCTAGCCTGGACAGAAACAAGCCGTGGCAGCTTGTTGATCAGTCCAGCCCGCTCCAAATGTTGGAATCCACGCCAGGCGCCCAGCAAAGTTCCGCCGTGGCCGGTCGGTGCAATGAGCCAATCGGGCGCCTGCCCGTCTAACTGCTCCCAGATTTCCCATGCACAGGTCATTTGCCCCAGCAGAAAGGCAGGATGCCATGCATGCGACGCATAGGCAGTCTCATGATTGGTCAAGGTAGCGGCGCGTGCGGCCTGGGCAGCGTTGTCACGTGGGCCAGGCACCTCAACTAGATCTGCACCGTAGACAGATACCTGGGCGCGCTTCGGCTCCGGTGCGGATGTCGGCACGTAAATACATGCGTCCATCCCTGCACGTGCTGCATAACAGGCCAGGCTCGCGCCGGCATTGCCGCTGGAATCGTCAACGACGACTTTGACGTCGAATCCCGCCAACCAGTTGACCATGACGCTAACACCGCGGTCCTTGTAGCTGCCCGTTGGCATCAGCGTGTCCAGTTTCCACAACACCGGCAGACCGGACCAAGTGTCCGCCAGAAGCGGCGTCCACCCCTCACCCAGTGTGATCAGTTCGTGCCCTGCTCGAACAACCGGTAACATGGCCTGGTAGCGCCACAGGCCGGCTCGCTTGGGATCGATCGCATCCGGGTCGAAGGTCGGCAATTCAGTGTATTCCAATGGCTCCGATGTATTGGGGCAGCGCAACGGCCGGCGACCTGCAGTCGCCCTAAAACCGCTTGTCGGACAATAAACGACCAATCCTTCCTCCGTGGAAATCCCGATGACCGGCGATCAATGGTATCACAACAGTGTTACGCAAATATTCAAAGATGTCAATGGCAGTTTCAGTCAAAGGATAGGGGAAATTGAGAATTGCCCAGTTTTGGGTTTCCTACTGTAGAGATCGTATACTGACACCCATGGTTCGATTTCCGGTTCGATGTAGCTTGAATAGTTCGACAACGTTCGGGGCGCCAACCGAACGTGAACATCCGCTTCGTCGCGTAGCATCCGTCGCACTGATGGCTTCACTGCTGTCGCTGGCGCTGATACTGACCAACCCCATTGGGGCCGGCGCATCCGAAAAATGCGATCCGCCCAACGTCATGCCACGGGGGGTCTGCGACTTCGACAGTTTCAGAGGCAGTCCACCGCGACAACTCCCCAATGGCTGGAACGAGTTCATCATTTCGGGTGATGCGTCCTACACAGCCGCGGACGACACGTTCTGGGGTCCGCCGAGCCTGATGATCCGTGGCAGCGGCACCTATAAGCTGGGCATCTACACACAGGTGCCGGTGACGCCGGGAGCGGGCTACCGCGCCGGATGTGCGTGGTGCGCGCCGACGAACCCCGATTCCTTTGGCCGCCAACTGGGCATTGATCCCACGGGCGGCACCGACCCCAATAGCCCCAACGTGATCTGGGGGCCAATGCACTGGGGCGATGGGCGCATTCTCGACTACCCCCCGCCCGACGTCAATATCGATGTCCGAGCCCGTGCCCTCGGCGACACCATGACTGTCTTCGTTCTGGTCGATCACCCGCGAGTCGTCGGCGATGACCTGATCTTCATCGATGCTGTGTACCTCGTGACCGATGAGAGTGCGCCCGCAGTCGAGATTCCGCCGACGGATACGCCCGTGCCGCCTACGCCGGAACCGGTCATTGTAGCGGCCGCGCCGACGGCCACGCCGCTGCCGACAGCGACCGCCACGCCCACAGAGACATCCATTCCGACAATGACGCCGACGTTCACGCCGACGCCGTCGCCGCTGCCGACAGCCACGCCCACATTCACCCCGACCTGGACACCCTGGCCCACAGCGATGCCCGAAGAGATGAGTTTCTCCAAAGCGCAGGGCGAACTGGTTGACGCGTTTCAAACGAGTGAAGCGACGCCGATTCTATTGGTAGGCGTGATTGGATTTGGCAGTGCGGGAATCTTCGGTAGTTCGTGGTGGGTCATGCGACGCCGGAGACGACGTCGGTAAGACGTCGGCCTGCCAACCCGGAAACGGCATCTCACGGTAAATTAAGGGGCGCTGCTGATCAATCGCCAGTCCAAAAAGCTGCGTGCAGTTCAATTACTGGATGAACCAGCAATTGAAGCTTTTTCGAACTCATTGCCGTCATCCTCACTCTCGTCAATGGGCACAAGCTCAATCTCACCAAATGTTGCACTCTGCACGGCGACCAATTCGTGCTGTTTGATCAGTTCCAAGACGGCCAAGAACGTCACGATCACCTCAACCCTCGTTTGCTTCTGACTCAGCAGTTCGACAAACGAGACCGATGCCGGTCCGTTGCTTTCCCCGTGACTGCTCCGCCTTCGCGTAACAGTGCTGGAAATGTAGCTGCGGACATTGTCAATCTGCTCGGCAACGGTGATCGAATAGACGCGTACCCGCGGCATGGGCGGATCGCTTGGAATGCGTGCCAACGCCCGCTGAAGCGCAGCGTTCAAACCGGCAACATCCACATCGCTCAGGTCGAGACGGCGCTCCAAGGCCGGACGCGGAGCCGTGCGTACATAGACACGCAGACCCGCCTCTTCTCTGGTACGCAACTGCTCGGCAACCTCCTTGAAGCGCTTGTACTCGATCAACTGGCGTATCAGATCGTCGGCACTGTCCTCCTCTTCATCGTCGTCGCCCGGGGGTTTCGGCAGCAGCATGCGCGACTTGATGAAGAGCAAGCGGGAGGCAACCATCAAGAAATCTGCGATGGCTCCTGGTTCCAGTTCTTCCAACAACTCCAGCGTGCGCAAATACTGGTCGGTGACGCCAACCAAGCTCACTTCGCTTATGTCAAGTTCGTCCCGCTCGATTAGGTGAAGAAGCAGATCAAGCGGACCCTGAAAGACGGGCAACGTCACAGGATACGCAGAGCCGAGATCGTTCGGCTGTCCAAAGGGGTTAGGCTTCGCCGACACTAGAAATCAACCTCAAATGAACGGAATCGGCGGCCAAGGCGCGCCAGTTCGGCCAACATACGGCCGGTCTCATCCTCGTTGCGCCCTGCGATCCTTTCCACCTTGCATCCGCTGTTTCGGAGCAGTTGCTCGGTCGCTTCGTCGAGGCCGGCCTGATTGCCCACGATGGTAACATATTCAGCGTTGCGGGCATCATCCAAGCTGAAGCCCAGGGTAGGGCGGAAGCGAGCGACGTACCCGATGGCATTGATGAAATCTTGGCGAGCCAGCGGGCCTGGGTAGTCTCTTTGCCAGAAGAGCATATAGTGGCGAATGCTCTTGATGCCGATGCCCTTTTTGACCTGATCGATCCGCGCGAACAACTGATCTCGCCAACGATTGCCGCCGGTCCACTCACTGCCGGGGCAGACGGTTACGTTGTCCGGAAACTCACGATGACCATAAACTCTTGCCAGAGGGATGTCATGTTCCTGCATCAACCAGGCAATGAGGTGCGCGCCGGAACGAATCTGGGCCGACGTGGGTGTCTGACCATTCATGAAGCTGCCGGCAAAGGCGACCCCGATGGTATAGCTATTGTGCTGGAATACATGATAGCTGACGGTTTCCAGCTCGTTGGTCTGGTCAATGGTCCCGTCAGCATGGATGAAGTAGTGATAGCCGATGCCGGGCCAGGCTTCCTTGCCACGGCCGGCGTCTGCGTTCACATGCAGTTCGGCGATACGGTTGAGGCTGATGGAGGGCATTGTCGCGGTGTGATGGACGGCGACATGAGTGATCTTGTTAGCCGCCCTTCGCTCGTATCGTAACGTAGGATGGCGCGGTAATTGATCAACGATGTCGTGGACCGCTGGAGCCGGCACATTGAGATAACTGGGTTCTTCCTGGAGCGCCGCCAGCTCGTTCTGAAGCAATTGGTTGTCAGTCTGGAGCCGTTGTCGTTGCTCCTGCATCGTAGCCGAATTATGCTGCAATACCTGCACTTGGCGCTCCGCCTCATCCAAACGCGCACGCAGCTCTCGCTCAACCTCTGTCGGATCGATCAAGCCGCTGGCACGCCGCACGGCCACAATCAGATCATGCTTCCAGTTCAGCCCATCCATCCACTGTTCGCCAGGAGACACATGGTCGACAAATTCCGAAAGTCCCATAATCTGATCAACTGAAGTGCGCGGAAAGCGATCCAACAGCCAGGCGATCAATTGTGCACCGGCATAAAGCTGCGCAGGGTCCGGGACCGAGTGGTCGAATATTCCAGAAAACGCGACGTTGATCGCATGGGACAAATAAGGAAGATTTGTCTCAACCACCTCATCCAATGGCTGGGTCTGATAGATGATTCCGCCTTCGTCGACACAGAAGTCGTACAGAATGCCAGGCCAGTCGGGCATGTGAGACTCGGCGATGCGCTGCAATGGCACGCCCGGCTCCATCCCCGTACAGTTGATCACGATATACTCGACGCTGTTCGAACTACGCAACACATAGCGGGCGGCATCGCGAGGCAGTCGTTCCACAATATTCTGGATGGGCGGACGCCGTTCCTCACTGTCAGGCTTGACCGCCAGTTGTGACCGCAGATCCGTCACATCAAGCTGAAGGCGCTCATTGAGTGCCTGCAACTGCGCCTGTTCGCGCTGGGAGGCCTCTATCTGAGACTCCATTGCCTCAAGTGTGCGTTGGGCCTCCTCCTGACGGTCGCCTTCGTCCTCATCCCGTTGCCGACCTGCGCCGACGGAAAGGGCGGCCATGCGCAGTTGCACCTGCCGCCGCAGTAGTTCCTGCCAATTGGGCGGCTTGTAGAAGGTCGTTCCCGGACTGTCAGTACGCGTCAAGTGCCCGAGACCAATAATGTCATCGGTTCCAAGATCGAGTTGTCCCGCCAACCATGCACAGAGGCGACTGGTGGACTCAAGCTGAGTCAATGGCGGCGGTTCTGTACCGAAGTTTCCCAGCAAGCAGATGTTGGCACCATGCAGGGACCAGTCACTGCGCGGATCGGCAACATCTTCTAGTTCGCTAACTTTGTAGACCTGACCGCTCCCGTCTACGACAAAGTCATAGACGATGCCGGGATAGCCATGATTGACATGTGCTTGGGCGATAATCTCCAGACTCAACCGGGGATCGGCCCCGGAATGACTGATCACCACATAACGAATCTGGTCAAGACTGCGCCGGGCATAGGCAGTACCGCTGCGGGGCAAGCGGCTACTGAGATCCTGAAAGAGGGGAACCAGAAGCGCTGCGGTTCCACCGCCCCCTTCTCGATCCACCGGAACACCCGCGCCCTCAACCGTGATCCAGCGAGTAAGGACGGGCGACCCCATCTCCTTGAACCAGGTGACCCCCTCCTGAATCAGATCAAACTCGATCGTGTAATTGCCCGGTTCGTCAGGCAGGGCAACTTCGACGTCGATGGAAATCGTCTCGCCTGGTTCAACATCATGAGGTACATCGGTGCGTAGCTCTTTGTCCTCAGGCATATCCAGACGATGGCGGTTGCGATAATAATGGTAGCCGAGCCGAAAGGGATTGCCGCCGCCCCATGTCCAAGTGGTGCTTCCGGCATTGCGTAGTTCGAGCGATGCAATGATCGTTTCACCAACCGAGACGTCGCGGGGTAGATGATCATCGATCCACTGGATGCGAAACGGCGAGACCGGTTCAGCCGGGGCCGACGCCTTGGCCGGACGCGAGGTCGTGGCCGAAGTGAAGCGCCAGCGATATTCCCGCTTCAATGCCTCAGAAAAATCTTCGATTACCTTCTGTTTGCCGTCGATATACCATTTATCGATCCGGGGCCAGCGATACAGGACCAAACTGCGAATGAGTTGGCTTCCTGTCTGCCGATTCCATTCATCGATTTCACCGTAGGCCTGTTGGATCCAACCCTGGTTGCGATCGACCCAAGGCTCAATTTGGTCGGTCTCGGTGATGTAGGCAGGCAAGTGGCGCATCGAAGTCGGCACCGCGGCCATGAAATCCCGATAGGTCCGGAACTCACGATGCCGCATCTGGAAGGGCGTGCCCATGGTTGCCTCACTGGTGATGAGCCCTGCATCGCCGCCCCGGGTGTAGGCGTGAAGGGCAAAGCCGTCGCAACCATCCGGCCCCAGTTGGTCCAGAATGTCGCCAAAATACTGGATCCAGTCGCCATTTGGGTTAGAGCCATAGACTGTCTGCGTGTTCCACGGAGCAACCGCACCGACCAAAACCTGATCATCCTCATGGCCGGGCAAACGGTGAATTGCTTCCCGACAGAGGCGATAGCACCGGGCATAGAGCTCCGGTGTGATGACTTCTCCGGGGCTGACGATTGCGCCCCTGGTCGTGCGAATCTCCGTTGAGAAATCCGGTAGTGCGTTGAAGCGCACAGCAACGCCACGCCGGTTCGGATCCGCCTCATCCGGCGGTCCCGAGCGGCGCGTCTGATGGCGCGACCAGTCAATTACGATGCCTGGCCGTTCGGCAGCATAGTTCATCTCATTGCCGATGATCCAGATTTTGCACCCGCGGCTGGTCGACACAAAATTAGCCACTCGCCGGGAAAAGACCTCGTATTGGCTGCTATGGGGTATGGTGCCGTCAGGCTCGTAGCCGTTGTTGATTCGGCACATAAGCCCAAGACCTTGGTCACTGAAGGACGAGAAGTCCACCCCGGTACGGTCGTCAGGATCATGGCCAACTGCCTCGCTGAAGAGAATCCAGCCAGGCCGGTCGGCGTCCAGCATAAGCTGTTCGCCCCCCGGTTCATATATGCCAAAGAGGAATTCTGATTCGTAGAGAGGGCCGGTCATCGCTCAATGATTGCCGTTCTGGTGGCGCTGATGAATGGATAACTGGAGGGCCACTTCAGTGTACTCTCCAAGAGGCACTTTCAGCCATGAAGGCGTCCTGACGATGGAAACTCACACCATGTGCCAGCGGACGCGATTATAGCACATTTGTCGCGCGACGCCCCATGTTGACGCGGACAGAGAAGCGTCAAGAATCTTCCTACCAGAGCGCTAGGGCCGCACCACATTCGGATGATCAGGGGCCATCCCGCTCCCGGACGGATGTGATTGAGCGGAAGCAGGGGCAGGGGCTGCCGAAATTCGCGCCGTCCATGGTAGAACATACGAGGGCAGGATGTAGTCCTCTGGGTTCATGTAGGGAAGCGGATCAGAAAAACCGCCCCAGCCATCGGTGCGATCGTATGGATCGATCCGGATGGAGAAGTGTAGATGGGGCCCACTACTGTAGCCCGTGTCGTCTGTGTGGCCGATCAGGTCACCGCGACGAACCGCCTGTCCTTGTGCGACGGACATGTCGTTCAAGTGAGCATAGATCGACTCGCCCCAACCATGCCGAAGCTTGATGAAGTGGCCGAAACCGCTCCAGTCATGATAGACCACCTCGGACACGACACCGTCATCAATGGCCAACAAGTCAGTGCCTGTTGGCGTCAGAAAGTCGATTCCGTTGTGACCGCGCAGTGGAACGCCGTCGTAGGTAAACTGGCTGTATACTTCTGGATTTTCGCCCCATAGTTGAGAGATACCGAACCGTCGCCTGAATGGGGCGCCAAGATAGAGACCCACATCTGAATTAGGGATGTCGGTACCCGGCAATTTCGGCGGATGCTGCACGAGGCCGACGCCATTGGGCGCAGTCTCGGCGACCCAGCCGATCAGCGACCCCGCACTGTCCGTGATACCGCCGACGCGCCACCATGTCAACCCATCGGCAACACGGGGCCCGTCCACGATATTCAGTGTTGTCGCCGGTGCAAAGGCGCCCATCGTGTCTTCCGCAGGTTTGTTCATATAGCCCGGTGAGCGGCGAATGCGTAGGTAGTCGGCGGCCTGAACGAGTTCGCCGACGTTGAACGCTTGATCATTGTCTGGATTATCAGGGCCAGGGTCCGTGGAACCTGTCTCAGGAGCCAGCAGTTGCACGCCATTTGGAGCAACCTCGGCAACCCATCCATCGACTAAAGCACCGGCAACGTCAAGCCTCACCAGCCACCAGGTCAGATCATCTGCCGCCTGAGGTCCGCCACGTACGATGCCTGACGTTTCGGGAAGCACGTCCTTGACGACATCCGCCTCATCCTTACCCACGTAGCCCGGCGTACGGCGGACACGGACATAGTTGGTCGTGATGACTGCATCACCGACCTGGAACGTGCCGTTCGGCTTGCCATTTCCAGGTATGGAAGGCGGGTCGACCTCCTCAACCGGTTCCAAGAGTTGGATTCCGTTGGGATCGCTCTCGGCAATCCAACCATCAAGCGGACGCTGATCATCGCCAATGGTTCGCATGTTCCACCAAGTCAGACCATCAGCAGATGCTGGCCCCGACAGGATCGTCCCCTCGACGCCCGACGCCAGGGCCGTAATCACATCGTCAGCCGGTTTGTCGCGGTAGCCCGGCGTGTTGCGCAAGAGGGCGTGTGTCACAACGCGAGCGCGACCACCGACTCCCAGTTCACCATCGCCCCGATCGTCGGCCGGCCGCAGCAGAGGTACGCCGGCCGGCGTATTCTGGGCTACCCAGCCACTCTGAGATTGCAGTTGTTCCTCGGAAGTTGCCGTCTCAACACGCCACCAGACGAGGCCATCTGCTAACTGATACTCATCGTCAAGCACCGTCACCCGAGCACCGGCCGACAACACAGTCAATACGTCATCAGCGGCCTGATCGATGTAGCCCGGTGTCCTCCGTAAGTTCGTGAAGTCAGTTGTCGCCAACAGAGTTCCAGCCTCATAGTCGTTGGGAACAATCTGGGGTCGCCAGCGATAGTCATGGACGAGTGCGGCGCGGAAGTCCTCTATTACACCAGCCTTGCCGTCGATATACCATTTATCGATCCGCGGCCAGCGATAGAGCACTAGTGCATGTATCTGCTGATTTCCAGGCTGTCGATTCCAGTAGTCGATCTCTCCATATGCACGTTGGACCCACCCGATGTTGGCGTTTTTCCAGGCGACATCCTGATCGGTTTCCGTGATGTAGACAGGGAGGTGACGCATGTCCGCCGGAATCGCATTCATGAAGTCCTGATAGGCCCGGAACTCGTAGTGCCGGTCCTGGAAAGGCGGGTTCATCTTGGCATCGCTGGTAATCAAATTCGCATCGGCCTGATGGGTGTAGGTGTGGATGGTGATGCCATCACAGTTTGCTCGACCGAGTCCCTCCAGAATGTCCTGGAAGTATTGCACCCGATCGCCGTTGGGATTGCCGGGGTAGGCGGTCTGGTTGTTCCATGGCGCCACAGCGCCAATCAATACCTGGTCATCCTCGTGACCCGGAACCGCGTGGATCGCGTCCCGGCAGAGTCTGTAGCAGGTGACATAGAGTGAAGGCGTGATGACTTGCCCCCCTTGCCTAGGAGCCTGCTGGGGGGCTTGCTGAAGCTGCAACTCATCCGGCGCATCCTCGCCCTCATCATCGCCTTCATCATCGCCTTCATAGGCGTATAGTGCGCTCCAACGCTGTGGATCTGAGCGGTAGTGCGATTCTGAGAACTCGAAATCCGGCAAATCATCTGTTGCCGAAGCACCCGCTGGAATCTCTGTCGACGATGGCGGACTCAACGCTGCGTTCCGCTCAGAGGGCTTGCCTCCAAGTTGAGCCGAACCCATGCCACCACTGATGTTGCGAAGCAAGCCATCGAGAAGAGGTCTCATCCAATTGATGAAAGCGCCGGCAGGGCTGGGGCTGGAGGCTAAGCCGGAAGTCGTGCCGGAACTATCGTCGAGGGTGAGGGTCACTTCCTCAACCGTGGAACCATCAGCGCCCACACCGATGCCACTGTCGGATTCGTCACTGTCCAGTTCGCCGGCATCGGACAAAGCAGGACGGGATGACACCGCGCTGGACGATCGACTTGAAACAGGAGGACGCTCAAGCGCATAGTTCATCTCATTGCCAATAATCCAAGTCTTGCAACCTGGACTCGCGGCCACGAAGTTGGCGCAGCGTGCGGCGAAGTCACGATATTGCCTACTGTTGGGTATGGTGCCGGCTGGCGCATAACCATTGTTCAGGCGGGTGATGATGCCGAAACCCTGATTGCTGTAGGGACGATAATCCCGACCCGATCTGTCTTGCGGGTTGCTGCCGATTCCCTCAGTGAAGACAATCCAGCCGGGATGCCCGGCATCCTTCATATATTTTTCACCACCGGGCTCATGGATACCGAAAATATTGGCGGCGTGAAACATCGGGAGGGTCATCGTTTTCTCCTCATTGGATGTGGTCAGAAAGGGCATGGAGACTATGTCGGATTCTAACACGAAGCCGATGGCCTGTCTACGCGCATATCGCTGAAGCAACAGGGATCTTGCGGACGTCGTGAGTTTGGTTTCGCTTCGTGGAGCGGGTTTCCTTACCCCACAAAAAGACAAACGCAGGAGTCAGCATCGGATGTTCCCGAACCCCTGCGTTTATGTCAACCATCCATCTTTTCGAGTTCTGTTGGACTTTGTCTTTCAGCTACCGTCCTTCAAGTAGGCTCTACCAGAAACCATCGTCCTCGTTGAAGCCGAACTCCTCACAGACGGTTGAAACGGCCTTGATGACACGATCATGCATGGTCCCGTTGGTGGCGACCAGACCATTGTGGGCACGCACGTCTCGGTTGTTGAACGTGATCGGGTTTCCCCAACAGTCAGTCATGGTGCCGCCTGCCGCTTCCAGAATCGCGTACGGTGCACAGAGGTCCCATTCCTTGCAACCTGGGCTGGGATGAATGTAGAGATCGGCCAGTTGGCGTGCGATCAACCCGACCTTCAGCCCGACGCTGCCGCTGACTCGCTCTGATGTGATGTGGGTACGTTTGCGAATTGTGTCGACGATCTGCTGACGATGGCTGCGGCTGCTCACCAAGATCATCTCTCGGATGGATTGCTTATCGCTCACCTCAAGCGGTATTGACTCGCCGTCCTCAAACAGATGGACGCCAAGCCCCATCCCACCAGCATAGAGCAGGCCAGGATCCGGCTGCATGACCACGCCCAAGACCGCACGTCCGTCGATCACAAGCCCAATCATGATCGAGAATTCGCCATTCCGTGCGATGAATTCCTTTGTGCCGTCCAACGGATCGATGATCCAAACTCGACTCTTCTCCAGACGCACAAAGTCGTCCTTAGACTCCTCAGAGAGGATCCCATCATCGGGAAATTGTTCTTGAATTCTCGCAACAATGTGCCGGTTGGCCGACCGATCGGCTTCAGTGACTGGCTCATCATGTGACTTGTACTCGACCTCGGACGATCCAACGTAGAAGGTCGTCACAATGATCGCGGCCTCGCGCGCTACCTTACACGCAAATTCAAATTCCTGTGTGAGATCGACTGTCAGATCTGTCTTTTCTGCCATGGCTATCTGGTTCCCAACTGTTTGATGTGCGTCGATCAGCTGCGTCGCCGGAGGATCGTCGCATGCTCATTTGTGATTCTTGCCGGCCATCCATGAAATTCAGCAAACAGCGACCGGTGCGCGGCAACATTGCCGGCATGTTCTCCATATAGTGACTTCGAGGAGTCTGCTCCTGGGCAACCGAAGCGGCCCGAATTCTAGCACAAATCGGAGGTAGTGCAAGAACGAAATAGACTAGCGGTCAAACCAACGCATCAATTTGCTGTCGAGCGATGTTGTCGCACATCGAAATCCGATCCACTCGGCGCTTTGATCGCCAGGAACCGAGATCGCGCTTGCGTTTAGTAGTCGCTCAGGCCCATCGCGGAAGGAACCGCCTTTGATCCAAAAAGAGGTCGGCTCCTGAAGCGTTGTTGTCGCCGTCCACTCTGCTGCATTGCCGGCCATATCCGACAGGCCCATCAAACTGTCGCCGGCAGGCCGATATTGACCGCCTGCCAGCAGATCGCCTACAGCCGAATTGACGTCATTGGCAAGACCGGCCGCATAGGTATCACCCCAGGGATAGGCGAAGACCCGCTGCGTTGCCGGCGCAAAACTGGCCGCGATATGCCACTCATCACTCGTCGGCAAGCGACGCCGTGTCCAAGCACAGTAGGCGGCTGCGGCCGCCTGATCAACATGCACGACTGGATAGTCGTCAAAGACCGGATTGGTGAAGTAGTCAGCATGGGTTGCACTGTTGTCGGCGTCCGGATTCTGACACCCACCGCGTTGAACGCACCGACGGTATTGCCTGTTTGTGGTTTCCATAGAGTCGATCAGGAAGGGCATCAGCGTTGTCTTGTGGATCGAGCCGTTGCCGTCAGAGAGCGTGAATTCGCCGCCCGGCACGGCGACCATACCGCTCGTCCTCCCGCGCTCGACCTGGAGCAGAACGAGCGTCGTTACCATGATTGCCAGCGTCAATAGCCCAAGGGCCAACAATGGCCCTCTTGACGGGCGGTCAACGCCCTCTAACTCAAGTTCCGCCAGCGCCAGGGCAGTCTCATCGACAATCGGGTTGCGCGACTCTCCATCCAGGACGACAAGGGCATCTTCTGCCAGACGCCGTCGCGTTCCACTATATTGACGGGCTGTCGTCTGCAATTCACCCACCAGATACGGCTGCCAAGAGTCGAATGTCAGATCCTCCCGAGTGATGCGAGCCAACTGCTCGGGCGAGAATGGCGCCGCCACATCTACAAGTACGTCATGCACGATCACCGCCGTCCGTTCAGGGTCAACCTGATGCGAGAGCGCAGTAATGATTCCACGACCATGAAAGAGGGCGGCGCGCAGAAGAAGTGCCCGATAACTGGCATCCAACTCGTGTCCGGCATTGAGCATCAACAGCCCATCGCGCAGCACGGACCGATCCGGCGGCTTGCCATCTGCCCAGTAGGCCGCAAGCGCGTCAGCGAGCGCTCGCCGGGCGCCGGCGACCCGCCTCTCGACTTCACCGTAGCGATAGGGATACTCAAGGCCGCTGTCCGTCTGTGCAGGGTCTGACGCAGGAGAAGACGGACTCCTGGCTGGCGATTGTTCGTCAGCGGACAGATCGATCCAGGGGTTCCGATCAACATCCGAACCCGACGCTACGGTCGGGCCATAATCGCGGTAATCGACGTGGCCATCCTGGGAAGGGCCCTGGATATCATCGGATTCACCTTCGGATCCACGTCCACTATTCCTATTTCCTGGCGTACTTCCGGCCGGTCGCTGGAATCGGGACATGAGGTAGGCATCTCGGTGTTCAGTGGGTACCCTCTCAAGGATGTGGAGTATTCGGTCCAAGGTGTCAGGCTTTTGGCAGAAGCGTGACATCTACGTCCCAGCGTCCTGAGAAGATACTTCATTGGCTCGCAATACGATAGCCGCTATTATACCTTTGGACTGAGGGCATACAATAATGTGTACCGCAGCCACGGGTACGGCGAACGCCGGAAATCGTTAACATCGGCTTGACCGGCATGTCCACTTCGGTTATTATGCGCTCATGAGAGTTTTACAGATGATCACACTGGGTCGGCTAAAGGCAACTTACTTGTATTGTCGGGGTGCAGGGCACCCCGTCTAATTGCTATGCGCCTTGCCGGTGGGACCCTTCCCCCGGCCAACCCTCTGTATGTGACCTTTCCAGAACGCGTGGCGCACTTGTCCACGCGTTTTTGTGTGCCAGACCATGAAAAAACACGGAGTAAACTCATGACCGAATTTCCGCCTGTCGCCGACCAGATGCGTATCCTCATGCGCGGCGTTGATTTTGGCGACGACTTGACACGGACAAATATGGAGCGCGAGCTGCAATTGCGGCTCGAACAGAGCATGGAAAGCGGCAAGCCGTTGCGAGTCTACTGCGGATTTGATCCGTCCTCGCCGGATCTGCACCTGGGACACACCATTCCCATGCGCAAGCTGCGCCAGTTCCAAGACCTCGGCCACGAGGTCATTTTCCTCATCGGCAGCTTCACCGGCGTCATCGGTGATCCCAGTGACAAGGAGAGCGTTCGAAAACAGCAGACTGTTGAGGAAGCCTTGGAAAAGGGAAAGTCCTACGCCGAACAGGCATTCCGCGTTTTGGATGCCGAAAAGACCCTGATCAAATACAATCACGAGTGGCTAAGCCCCTTGACATTTCAAGACGTCATTCGCCTTGCCAGCAATTTCACGGTGCAGCAGTTCCTGACCCGAGAAAATTTCAGCAAGCGGTATGCCAACGGTGACGCCATTTGGTTGCATGAATTCTTCTACGCCCTGATGCAGGGCTACGACGCTGTGGCCATGGAGACCGATCTCCAGATCGGTGGCACAGATCAGTTGTTCAACCTCATGGCCGGCCGCAAGCTCATGGAATCCCATGGCCAGAAAGCACAGACGATCTTGACCTTCCCAATCCTGGTCGGTACAGATGGCGTCATGCGTATGAGCAAGTCAACCGGCAACTATATCGGCATTGACGAAGCGCCCGGCGTGATCTTCACCAAGGTGCTCAATGTGCCGGACACGGCCATGCGCAACTACGCCGAACTGGTGACGCGCTGGGATCAGGTAGAGATCGATCAGATGTTCGCCGATGTCGAATCGGGAGCGATATCGATGCGCGAGTTCAAGCAGAAACTTGCGTGGGAGATTGTCAGTATTTTTCATGGAGACGATGCAGCCGACCGAGCTATCAAGGATGCCAAGCGCATGCACACCGGCGAAGCGCCGAGTGACGCTGAAACGTTTGAATTGGCGGAATCGATGTCTCTGCTTGATATTATGCAGCAGGCGGGCATGGTCAAGAGCAAAGGAGAGGCTCGTCGGCTTGTTCAACAAGGCGGCGTACGAGTCAACGGAGAACAGATCGCGGATCTGGCCTTGTCACTCTCGCCACTGCCCGACAGTGAACAGGTGATCCAGGCCGGCAAGCGCAGGTTCCTGCGCGTCATATCTGGATAGCCCTGAAGAGAGTGGCGGGGCATAGACCGACTGGCACAGGGGACGAGTAGAGGACAAACAGAAACGGTGAAAACAAAGGAACTGCTGATAATTACGTTTCCCCCGATAGTGGTAGTTAGCCACAACGCAATTACCAGCAGTCCTGGAAGCAGAGTATCACGGTTCTGCGGCGGTGTAAAGTAGTTTTGCCGACCATTCACCTAACATTTCCATACGATTGCCACACGCTCTCAACGGCTCGTCACGCAGCTTTCAGGAAGCCCGAAGAGGGAAGAAGAAGACAATGAGGAGGATTCGATGGGTCTTTTCGAAGGCAAAAAAGGTTTGATATTCGGTCTTGCTAATAAGAACTCGATCGCCTGGGGAATCTCAAAAGCGCTGCACGAAGAGGGCGCTGAGTTAGGCTTCTCCTACGCGGGCGAGGTGCTGAAGAAACGCGTGGATCCGCTGGCGGAAAGCATCGGCAGCCAGTTTGTCGAGGAATGCGACGTCACCGATGACGCAGCCATCGAAAGCGTCTTCGCCAAGGCCGGCGAGCACTTTGGCAGCATCGACCTGCTCGTACACTCCGTCGCATTTGCACCGCGCGAGGAATTGAGCGGCCGCTTTGTCGATACCAGCCGGGATGGATTTGGCGTGGCGCTGGACATCAGTTGCTACAGCCTGATCGCGCTGGCCAACCAGGCGCGCGCCATGATGCCGAACGGCGGCAGCATTCTCGCCATGACCTACTTCGGAGCTGAAAAAGTGACGCCCAACTACAACCTCATGGGAGTGGCCAAGGCTGCATTGGAAGCCACCGTGCGCTACCTGGCCTGGGATCTCGGCAAGGACAATATCCGCGTCAACGCCATCAGCGCGGGGCCGATCAAGACGCTGGCCGCGTCAGGTGTGGCAGGCTTCCGCAAGAGCCTGAACTACGTTGGTGCAGTCGCCCCTCTCGGGAATGTGACACAGGAGACGGTTGGGGACGGCGCCCGTTTCTTACTCAGCGACTGGGCATCCGGCACCACAGGACAGATCCTCTATGTTGACGGCGGATACAACATCATGGGGGCGCCCGACGAAGAGGCGCTCGCTGAATTGGGATTGATCTGACCGTGAACTGGTTTGCCCGGCGCCGACGACGTCGGGCAAACCACTTGAACCTTCACCTGCGCCAACCTGCCGTTCCGATGACCTCGCCCTAATCAGACAATCACCCCATTCTCATCTTGCTCAACTAAACTTGCCCCGAAATACTGATGTTCCGTTGGACAGTCGGACACGGTGCAGCACTGGAAGCAACCGCACTGACCGGCCCCACCCATTTCTATTATCGTTCACGGTACCTTGAGGGACGAAGGACCCGGATTCCTAAGGCATCAGACACTGTCCGCTGCTGGAAGCGGGTTGGGAATCAAAAGCGTGCCAAAGGATAGATGGAAGGCGAAACGAGAGGACAACTGATGAAGATAAAACTATTGCTTGTAACCATTGCCATGCTCTTGCTTAGTGCATGCACCGGGATTCAGCCGCTAGCCGCCCCCATGGATTCGGGGGGAGATGGCAGCCAGGTATCAACAGACAAGGCTGAATACGCTGTCGAACTGGCGTCCCTCGATGAGGCAATACCATTGGATCCGGCCGTGCGCACCGGCGTCCTTGATAATGGTCTGACGTACTACATTCGACAGAACACCGAGCCGGAAAACCGGGCGGAACTCTGGCTTGCCGTCAGTGCGGGATCGCTTCAGGAAGAGGACGATCAGCGAGGCTTAGCTCATTTTCTTGAACACATGCTCTTCAACGGCACGGAGAACTTTCCGGACATGGGCGTAGTCAATTTCCTGGAAAGCATCGGCATGGAGTTCGGTCCGGACGTCAATGCCTACACGACCTTCGACAAGACCGTCTATACCATACAAGTGCCGACCGATGACGCCGAGGCCCTGAACACGGGACTCCAGGTTCTGGAAGACTGGGCGGCGCATGCCACTCTCGACCCTGACGCCATCGACCAGGAACGGGGCATCATCGTCGAGGAATGGCGGCTGCGCTATGAGACGGCGGCCGGTCGCGTCCAGCGATCAGGTATTGCCGGCCATCCTTGGCGACTCCCGCTTCAGCGACCGGCTCACCATAGGCGACATGGAGATCGTCCGGAATGCGCCACCCGAAGCGTTCGAACGCTTCTATGATACCTGGTACCGGCCTGATCTAATGGCTGTGATCGCGGTCGGCGACTTCGACGTAGACGAAATGGAGGCACGCATCGTTGACCATTTCTCCCTGAACTGCCTATGCCGGAAGATCCTGAAGTCCTGGATACATACGACATTCCCACCCACGACGAGACCCAATATCTGATCGTCACCGACCCTGAACTGACGACCACCGATGTGCAGGTCTGGCACAAACGGAATGCCGCAGCTCACAAGGACCGGCGAAGACTATCGCGCCAGTTTGACACGACGATTCTTCTATTCGATTTTGAACGAGCGGCTTGGCGATATCCAACGCCGGCCTGATGCGCCTTTCCTTTCGGCAAGGGGCGTGAAACGGAAATTATGTCAGCCCAACCGACGTGGACGTGTTCATGGGTCACCGTCGAGGACGGCAGCGTTGCGGCTGGACTTGAGGCGGCGTTGACTGAGGCAGCACGTTTTGAGCAGTTTGGCGTCTCCGAAGCCGAATTGACACGTGCCAAAGAAGAGACGCTCAGTCTCTACAAAAGCATCTACGACGAACGCAACAATGTTGAGAGCAGCAGCCATGCCGATGAATATCTGGCCCACTTCCTCAGAACGCAGTGACACGCCTGGCATTGAGTACGAGTATGAGTTTGTCAAGGAAGTCGTGCCGACCATCACCATCGACGAAGTCAATGCGGTGGCCGCGGATTTGGCGGCGACCGACAATCGTGTCATCATCGTAACCGCGCCGGAGAAGGAAGACGTTGTGCTGCCGAGCGAAGACGATCTTGCTGCAGTGGTCGATGCCGTTGCTGCAATGGCGATCGAGCCGCTGGCAGGAGGAAACTGTCGGTGTCACCCTGTTGGAAGAGATCCCCGAGCCGGTCGCAATCCTATCGGAGAGCGAATCGCCGGACCTGGGCATCAGCGAATTCGATTTGGAGAACGGTGTACGAGTGCTGGTCATGCCCACCGACTTCAAGGACGATGAAATTCTCTTCACTGGCTTCAGTCTCGGCGGTTCGTCGTTGGTCAACGATGAAGATTATCCGGAAGCCAGTACCATCGTCAACGTGATCACAGAGAGTGGCGTGGGCGCTTTCGGCCAGTCCGAACTGGAAAAACTGCTGACCGGGAAAGACATCGCCATCAGCCCCTATCTACGTGAACTGACGGAAGGTATCGAGGGAAACAGTTCAGTCGCCGACATGGAAACGCTTTTCCAGTTGATCTACCTCTATGCCACCGAACCGCGCGCCGACCAGGACGCGTTCGACGTCTTTCAGAAGCAGATGCGAATTGCCCCTGGAGAACCGGGCGCTCGACCCAAACTCGTCCTTGCAGGATGCCCTGAATCAGGCGCTCTATGGCGACACCATCCGCCGCGGCACGCTGCCGATTGAGGAAGATCGACGCGCTTGATCTGGATCGTGCCTTCGAAATCTACCAGGAGCGTTTTGCCGACATGGACGATGCGGTCTTCATCTTCGTGGGTAACGTCGACCCGGAAACGATCAAGCCGCTGGCACAGACCTATCTGGGCAATCTGCCCGGCCAGCGACCGCGAAGAAAGCTGGCAGGATGTCATGCCCGATCTGCCCGAAGGCATCGTCGACGAAGCAGTCTACAAAGGCGAAGGCGACCGCAGTATAGTCCAGATCTGATCTTCAGTGGTCCTTACGAGCCGTCTTGGAGAACACGGTCAAACGGATCCACTGAGAGACCGTACTTGACATTCTGATCCGGGAGAAGCTGCGCGAGGAACTCGGCGGCGTCTATTCCTCGGGCGTCTCCATCTTCACAAGGATCTGCCCGATCCGACCTACTTCGGCGTAGTTTGGTTTGGCGACTGAGCCGGATCGTGTTGACGAACTCGTTGGGGCGGCCTTTGCTGAGATCGCCGACTTGCAGGCCAATGGACCTTCCGAGGAAAACCTGCTCAAGGCCCGCTCCATCGCCCTCAGCCAGGACGAAGAGGCGCTGAAGCAGAACAGCTACTGGATCCAGGTGATCAAGAACGCGGAAATCTATCCGAGTCTTGAGGTCGAAGACGCGTTGCGGGAAGCAGAGTTGATTGAGGTGCTCACAGCTGAAGATGTTCAATCCGCCGCTCAGGAGCTATTCAACCCGGATCGATATGTCAAGGTAGTTCTCTATCCGGAGTCGTTTGCAGTGGAGGAGTAGGTGAGAGGACGACGGGGTAAAGAGGGTGAAAGGGTGGGCTAGAACATCTTATCACCCTCTCACCCTTGCACCTGCCGGGCCCTCAGTTCGCCTCATACTGCTCAAACGCAAGATCGTAGCTGCGTGGGGCCACTGCTCCAAGAGCGTCCGGCCATTTCCCCGTGATGGCAGCCGTGATCTTGCCCGCGTGCTCATGGCAGTTCTCGATGAAGAGTGTATAGCGTTGTTGAATCCCGGCGGCGACTGTTCCGGCCAGGTAGAGATTCGGGATGTTGGTCTCCATTGTGTCGGCATCAAAGACCGGCACTCGATTCGCCCCGATCAAGTCCACACCGGCCATGTCAAGAAGCCGCTGATCTCCATGAAAACCGGTGTTGAGCAACACAAAATCGGTCTTCCAGTCTATCGGCTCTCCATCTTCGACAACTTGACCATCGACAGTCGGCATCAGCTTCACTTGCTCCGGCGTGATCGCCACCGGTGCTGTCTCCGGCAGGAACCCGATGGTGCCGGCCTCGATCTGGGCCTCAAGATCGGGCAGCAGCCAATGTTTGATCTTGCGTTCGTCGAAGCGGGATCGGCGATAGCTTAGCGTTACGTCAGCGCCGGCACGCCAGCACCGTAGCGCAGCTTCTGCCGCCGAATTCTTGCCGCCGACGATCAGCAGCCGCTTGCGGAAATACTCGTGGGGATCGCGGAAATAGTGAGAGACATGGGGCAGATTCTCCCCTGGGATGCCCAGCAGATTGGGATAGGTCATGTCGCCCACGGCCAGCACCAACCGCCTTGCCCGATAGTGACGCGAGGTCCCAGCCCTCTTCGTCTTGATGCCAAACAGCTCACCGCCGTTTTCAATCGCGATGACTGGCTCGTATGTATTGATGCGTAGATCAAACTGTTCGACAACGGCGCGCAGGTAGGCGAGATAGTCTTCGCCGGTGATGCGCTGTTGGTGATTGTTTTGAATCGGAACGCCAGCAATCGCCAGCCGTTCCGTCGTGCTGAAAAAAGGCGTGTTGCGTGGCCACCAGCTCATCGTGTAGCCGATCTGTTTGGCATCAAAATGGATGATGTCAAGACCGGCTTGCTTGAGACAGACCCCTAGCTCCAGACCAATGGGCCCTGCACCGACAATGCAGACTTCGTACACCCTTTGGCAGTATTGATGGCCGAATCGCTGGGAAGTACTTTGTTTTGTTTCATAGTCAGACAACGTTTCTCTCGTTGGCGGGCGTTGCCAATGTCGCACCGATCATATCTGAAATCCACGACTTCACAGCAAGCCAAATACCAATCCACAGTGAGTCCGCTGCAAGAACCAAAATTTGCCACAGATTCACACAGATAATGTCAACATAGGGGAAGATTCCACACTCTCTCGTGCGAAAACGCGCCGCGAGAAGGCGTGGAACCCACCCTTGCCCTATACGAAAGATTTCAGTCTACAGCAGGGGCAACGCATTCCTTGCGGCCAATTCTATCGACGAAATTGGCTCTTCTGTCGGACCCAGATTCGTCGATGTAATCACTTCATTGGAATGGGTCACCCCCACTGTCCTACGGCTGCGTGCGGATCAACGGCAAGAAGATCGCTGTGGTCGTTGCCGGCTCCTTGATGGCGCCGCTCAGCGCCAGACTCAATGCATGGGGGTGGCTCGTGTCTGTGCCGGGCACCGGTTCGACGAGCAAGTAGTAGCGCAACTCGTCGGCGGCTGCGGCCCGGCTGTAGGGCAGCGGGTCATCCGCCTGGGCGGACGCCGCCGCCTACGGCGCGCAGCTTGGAGAAGGGCGCCGGGTTGAAGTTCAGCACCTGAGCCACATTGCTGGCCGTGGTTTTGGCCACCACGTCGCCGTTGCCGTTGACCACCGCGGCCTGGAACTGCAATCCAGCCCCACATTGATCACGCTCTCGAAGTTCTTGGGCACGTAGACGCCACCACAATCGGGACAGATAGGCACCGGCACAATGAAGTCCCGGTTGTTGAGTCTCATAAAGTCGTGTCAGGAAACAGTCTCATAAAGTCGTGCGCCTCGTTGCTGTTCCCAAACAAAGGGAAGCGCCATCTGGAAGACAGGCAAGAGAGAAAGGTCGGTGATATCACCCATCAGCAGCTCTTTTGTGATGCCCTTGATGGGTGCCGATGAGATCAAGTCGCCGGCCTCATCGGTGAACAGAAGTTGCTGCGAGTCAGCATCAAACGTGATTTCGGTCTGTTGCCGTTTCCATTGGGCACCGAGATAGTAGATCTGACGGCCAAGGGAGAGGGTGCCGCCCTGACTGATGCGACGGAACCAGCGACCCTGATCGAGATAGCGGAAGACTCTGTCCAAATCAAGCATCTCTGATTCGGCGCCAAGCTGGTAAGGGTTTCCCGAGTGTGTGGCTTCAGGATACGCGACCAACGGCGGACGGTCATCGAGCGAACGACAAGGTAGATTATGATTGAGAACCGTGCGTCTCTTTTCGAGAGCCGAGTAGAGCGCAGACCAATCAGTGAAGGTATGGCCCTGGACAACCTGTCGATACCAAAGTTGATGAGACCGTTCGGTCATGCCTTGGTCCCTGGGTTGGTGAACACGAATCAAGGTCATAGAAATGCCCAAGGCGATGAGCCACAGATGTAAGCGAGTTGGAAAAGGAGAACGACTGGTGTTGTCATAAAAGACGCTTTCGTGGTCGAACTGGATGGTTTCCGGGATTCCCCACTCCATGAAAGCAAGGCGCAGGCAAGCCTGGTAGTCTTCCGTATTGGCATGCCGTTCAACCCTTGTCTGTCCAAGCCAACACGGATAGCTGAGAAGGCGAGCATGGGTGAACCGATCATTGAGGTCGATGAGGGTGACCATACCCACATCCGGTATTTGCTCGTATCCACGAGCATCCAGTTCCCATACTTGATGGGCGTGGTCAACTCCACCAGTCTGGCTTTCCGGTAGGTCCACTGACGGTTCTCGATCAGCGATGACCCCTTGGGCCTTCAAGAAACGAGCGATAGTTGCACGGCTGGGCAGTTTCTGTCCTTCGAATGCATCATGCATAGCCAGTTCGGTCCGCAAGGTGAGAGGACCCCAGCCTGGATTCTCTTGCCGCCAACGCCGAAGCGTATCGCGGATTTCAGCAGGAAAGCTACCTAACGATCCCGTTTCTGGGCGACCCATCTGCGCATGGAGGCCAGCACGTCCGAACAGACGGCCCCGTCGACGCCACTTCTGGATCGTACGTTGTCGCCATGGCAGACGGCGGGCTGTTCGCCACGATGCTTCGCCTTTCTCTGCAGACTCGTGGATCTCGATCCGTTCTTCCAACGTCGTGCTGGCCATTTTTACCTCCTATTTCCACCATCGGAAATCCTGGAGGTTATTCTAGCTGAAAAGTGCGCACGACTTTATGAGACTGTTAATGTGCACGACTTAATGAGACTCAACACGGTTGAACTCGACATACTTCTCATTGAAGCCCTTCAGCACGGCTCCAAATGCCTCCTGCTCCTGCGGGTCACACACAAAACCGATGTCGTTTTCGTCCCAATCAAATTGGTCTGCGTTGGCAATTAGTGGGCAATTGTCCACAACGTCAAGCCACCCATCGCCGTCGTCGTCATCATCACAGGGATCGGCCATGCCGTCCCCGTCCAGATCCGTGTTGTCCGCACTGGAGACCAGCGGGCAGAGGTCGCAGGCGTCGCCGATGCCATCGCGCGGCAGACCCAGGTTGAATTCTGTCGTGTCCTCCTGGCCGAAGTTGGCATTGACCGGACAGTTGTCCAACTGGTTTATCCACAGATCACCGTCGATGTCCGGGTCGCAGGCATCGCCCAGCCGGTCGCCCAGGTCCTTATCAAGGTTCTCTTGGCCGGGATTGAAGACCTCGCGACAGTTGTCGGTGGCGTCCAGCACGCTATCGCCGTCTGTGTCGTCGCGGGCGTCGCCAAAACCGTTGTTATTCCAATCCGCCCAGCCAGGATCGGCCACCCGCGGACAGTTGTCCATGGCGTTGGCGCGGCCGTCGTTGTCCATGTCCGGGTCGCAGGCGTCGCCCATGCTATCGCCGTCCAGATTGTCCTGGTCGGGATTGAAGACGATGGGACAATTGTCGTGGCCATTGGGGATCCAGTCGCCATCCGCGTCCGGGTCCATGTTGTCCTCGATGCCGTCGCAGTTGATATCGCCGTTGCCGATGCCCACCGCCGCGTAGGCGTTGCGCACCGTGCGGGCCTCGTCGTACTTTGTGCTGCGATGGTAGACCTGGACGTCGTTGAAGCCGCGGCTGTTTACTCCGGCAGTATTGGCCAGATCGATGGCCTCCTGCACGGTCATGTCGCGCATGTTCTGGAAGTTCGTACCGGCGGTGACGCGGTTGACGAGTACATTGTAGAAAAGATGCTGCGCCTTGACCCGCCCAATGGGTTGCACCAGGATGCCGTTGACGGTGCCGCCCTGTATGATCAGATAAGCGGCCTTGTTGTTGATGCCGCTGTTCGTATGCACGCCGCCGTTGTCGTTGGCCGTGTTGGGGTTGGCGACAGCCGGGCGCAAGCCCTGCCCATCACCGCTGTTGGCCCTCAGCATATGGTCCGGATCGCCATAACACGGAGGATTGCTCATGTCGCGCGAGGCGGGTGTGGCGGAACAACCGGCCACACCCGGCACGGACTCACGTGCAAACGCACTATTTTCACCAAACAGAAAGTTGCCTGGATCGACCATGTAGCCAAAGATGTCGGCAAAGCTCTCATCCAGCGCACCGGACTGATCGGCGTAGATCAGGCCGCCTTCGCTGTTGTCCACGGCATGGGTCCACTCGTGGCCGGTAATGTCAAGCCGCGTCGTGTTACGCGCAAAGAAGAAGAGGTCGCAGGCGCCATAGGAGGCATTGACCGTATTGGGGCCGCCGGGATTGATGGGCCGAAACTGCACATGGATGTTAACCTCGACCTCTTTCTCATCGTTGTCGTAGGAGTCGCGGCCAAAGGTCCCGCGCCAGTAGTTATCGACAGTGTGAAAGTGATTATTGAGCGCTCAGGTTGCCCAGTTCGGACGGAATATTGCCGCTCAACTGGTTGGAGTCCAAGTAGAGTAGCTGCAAGTTGCTGAGGCTGCCCAGTTCGGACGGAATGTTTCCGCTCAACTGGTTGCTGGAAGCGTAGAGTATCTGCAAGTTGCTCAGGTTGCCCAGTTCGGACGGAATATTGCCGCCCAATTGGTTGGTGTACAGGTAGAGCTGTTGCAGGGCGCTCAGGTTGCCCAGTTCCGGCGGTAGAATGCCGATCAACTGGTTGTCATTCAAGGTGAGGGCCTGCACATGGCTGTTGTCGCACGTCACCCCATACCAGGAACAGGGCCCATCCGTCGCCAACCAGTCCGTATGGTCCGTCCACGTAGGGCCGTTGGTGCTCTCGTAGAGGGCTACCAGTGCGCTGCATTCTGCGGTCGGGAGCTGATTCTGCTCAACGGCGCAGTCGTATTTCGTCGTTGCCGCACCGGCCGTCTGTAGCCGGGCGCCCTGGCTGCCAAGATCAATCTGATCCCAGACCAGCAGAGTCAGAACCAGCAACACAACCGCCATGCACAAAGTCCGGATTCTGTGTTTCATCGCTTCTCTCCATTCTTCTCGAACAGAACCTGAAGCGTTGGCGGTTCGCCTTCGCCGGCGCTCCAAGTATGCAACTCACCGATGGCGTGCTGGCTACTTTGTTCATCGGCCAGCAGAATTGATCAGGCAGCACGACGATAATCGTGATGTGAACCTCTCAGAATGGGTAAGGCTACGATCGTTCCTGAACCCGGTCGATCTGCCGATGGCACCGGTCTCGGTTGCCCGATGATGAAAGAATATCGGTATTTATGGAGGCATTACACTGGTTCATGAATGGGTCAACGGCCTTATACGGTGATCGGCGGCCCCACCACCTCCATGCCGTGGGCCCGAAATAGCCGCTGCAACTCCGCCTGCGGAGGGGCCGCGCTCAGCTGGGCAAACTCGTCAAAAAAGGCTTGCATGGCGCCGGCGGGCTGAAAGGCGATGAGGAGTCTGCCCTGGTCATCGCCAATGTGCGCCCAGACGTGAGGTACGGCGCGTGGCGCAAGCACCGAATCGCCGGGAGACAAGCAGAAAACCTCATCACCGATCTCCACGACAAATTCTCCTTCCACTGCATAGAACCACTCTTCCTGGGCGTGATGTACATGGCGCGGGGGGCCGCCCTTGCCGTGGCTAACGTTTTCCACGACGAACAGGGCGTCGCCCGTGTCCTGGCCCAGCACTTTGTAGGCAATGATCAGGTTGCCGAGCACCGGCCGCGGCTGCAACAGACGGTCACCGTTGGCCGGCACTACTGCGGGAATGTCCATCGAATTTCTCTCCTGTTTCCTTGTAGACTGCACATACATCCGCCACGTCATCGTCGTGCTCACTCGATCTTCTGGACGGTCAGTCCAGAAAAATCCCCTTCAATCGAGAATTCGACGCCATTGATATCTGTCCCGGTGGCTGCAAACGAACCGAAGCACGTTTGGCCGTCAAATGCCTCCAGTGAAACCTGGCCTTGCGCAGATATTAGTGCCGGCGGCTCGGCATTGAGGAAGTTAAGCTGGGCTTCGCCCGGCTGAGGCGCCTCATACTGCGTGCCGACCGGGTAGATACCCGTTCTGTTCCCTGGATATTCACAGTCAGCATGTCTTGGTTGTCTGGACTGCTGAGAAACAGTTGCAGCTGATCGCCATCCAGCATCCCGCCGACGCTGCCAGTATCAGCCTGCTGATACAAGGCCAGTTCGTCTCCGTTCTTGATAACTTTGACCGCATAGGCTACGTTGCTCGCCTGCTGCGGCTCGGCAGTGGCTACTTCTCGGCTCATCTCAACGTTGTCGGGAACCGCTCCACCGCAGGCAGCCAACAGGATAAGGACGATGAGATAATAGACGAATCGTGGTCTGGTCATCATTCTTTCCCTTTTCTTCAAAACGCGTCAACGGAAAACAGGGTTGCCTTCAATCAGGATTGCTATGATAAGAAGACTCAACGTGCTGATGCCTGCAAGCGTACGCACGACATGCCAACGCCACCACTGATCGCGTAACGCCGTCCAATGGGCAGGTGGAGTTTGAATGTTCCACTTCATCACTTCGCGGTTGATGGGTTGGTTGCCAAACCGCGTCGCCAACCCGGCAATGATCATGCCGGCAATGGCGTCAAGCAGCAGATAGAATGCTCCGGTAAGTTCCCTGGCAAGTACAGCCAAACCAATCGTAAGCAGGATGCACACGGCGCCTAGTATCGGCAGCAGTGTATTGAACTTGCGAATTGATTGTTGTTGCTGTTCAACGTATGTCGAGGCTGATAGATGGGCAGGATCAAATCCGATCCAGATCCCAAACATAGTCCCAACAAGAAGCGCCATGATAAGCAAATCGGCAAAACGGATAATCATCGTCATTGTTATTAGGTTCCTTCCCTATGTCAGCTATCCCATCCCATCAGAATAGGCCTATGGTAAAATAGATTGAAGCGATTTTTACACAGAAATTTCACAGATTTTCAAAGGCGACGCGTGGACGCATCATGAGTGTCAAGTTGATCATCTGTCAGTCAAGGATGCCGGAGTGCGACGAAATTCGTTCGGCGACTTCTTGCGTTTTTTGCGCAAGCAAGCAGGCATGACACAGAGCGATCTGGCCGTGGCAACGGGCTATAGCGTTTCGTTCATCTCCGGGCTGGAATGCGGCACCCGCGCCCCAAATATCGATCAGATCGCCCTTCGCTTTGCGCCTGCGCTGGGCTTACAAGACGAGCCTCGCCTGGCCGCCGATCTCATCGAGCTGGCAGCGTTTGCCCGTGGCGTTAAGCCACCGATCTCTCTCGTTGTCCCGTTACGGCGGAAGCTGACATCTCAAACGGACGAGGACGAACACGGGGCCTACCTACCTTTACCGCCGACAGAGATGGTTGGCCGCGAGGCTGAGGTCAAACTACTCTGCAGCCGCTTGTTGGGCCACAGCGGTCGCTTAATGACGCTGACGGGTCCACCCGGCGTCGGCAAGACTCGTTTGGCGTTGGAAATGGCGGGACGAATCGCTCGCGTTCAACGCGATGGCGCCAAATTTATTGCGCTCGCGAGTCAACAGGATGCGGTGCAATTGGCGCCGGCGATGGTCGCTGCATTGGGGCTGGCCAGCATGAGCAAGAAGCCGCCCGCCTCTCGTCTGGTCAGCTATTTGCGACAGAAACAGATGCTATTGGTCTTGGACAATTTTGAGCAGCTGCTGTCCGGTGCCGAGCGCAATCCAGCCACTTCGCTCCTCGCCACCCTGGTAAGCGAATGCCCGAATCTGCTGCTGATCGTCACGAGCCGAGAGCGGCTGCATCTGCGCTGCGAGCAACGACATAGAGTTGCGCCGCTCGATCTGGACTCTGCAGTCGAACTGTTCATACAACGGGCGCAGACCATCGAATCTCTCGAAGACGTCACCGAACCTGAACGCCCTACACTGGAAGCTGTCTGCCGCCAGTTGGACTGCTTGCCCTTGGCCATCGAGCTGGCCGCGGCGCGCCTCGATCTGCTTGCGCCCGCGGCGATCTTGGCCCACGTCCAAGAACGCCGTCTGGACATCCTTGTCAATGGGCCCGTCGATCTGCCACCCAACCAGCGAACGCTACGCACCGCCATCGAGAGCAGCTACACATTGTTGAGCGAGGAGGAACAGAAGCTCTTTTGCGAACTGGGCGTCTTCATCGGCGCTTCGATGCGCAGGCCGTTGTTGGGCTGGGCCGATCGGAGTTGTTGCTGGAATCGCTGATCGGCAAGAGCCTGGTCTTTACCGTCAAATCGGACGGCGATACCCGTTTTTCGATTCTGGAAACGTTGCGTGAATATGCTCTCGAGAAACTGACTTCATCCGGACGAGAACAAGCCACGCGCATGCGCCATGCACGATATTTTGGCGAACTGGCCGAAACCGTCGCAAGCAGAATTGATAGTTCGGAAAGGGGCAGCCGGCTGGATCGGCTGGAACTGGAACATGACAACCTGCGCGCTGCCTTGGGCTGGCGTCTGACCCATGATCCCGAGGCAGCACTTGCCATGTCGGTCGCGCTTGAGCCGTTCTGGTTGGCGTGTGGATATGGTATCGAGGCGGAAAAGTGGTTGAGCAAGGCGCTGGGGCGCAGCTTGCAGCCCGATGCACTGCGGGCCACCGGCTTACTGGCGCTCTCTTCCTTTCGTCGGCGATCAGGAGATGCTGCTGGGGCTGCGGAAGCACTCTCGCAAGCTGAGCGCATCGCTATCCTTGTAGAGGACACGTCTGTTTGGCTCAAATTTCACAACTGTGCCGGCTGGCATTCCTACGACGTCCACAACTACGACCAGACACTCGACCACTTTGAGCGGGGCCTTCTGCTCGCCCGAGCGCAAAATGACCACGCTCAGATTGTCCGTTTCTTGACTGCCATCGTCCATCTGCAGCGCGATCTGCCAGACCTGCGCAGCCAGGTCATTGCCTATCTGGATGAATGTCTGGACCTCCTCCGAGAGCTGGACGATACAGAGTCGCTCGTATTTGTTCTCCAGCAATATGGGATCATCTCGGCGGTGGCGAAAGACTATCTCTCTGCGCAGAATTATTATCGCAAGATGTTGGAAATTCACCGCTCAACTGGAAACAAACTAGGGCTGGCATGGGCGCTGAGCCTGCTGGCCGAAGCAGCCTGGTTTCAGCGCGATCTGAGCGGCGCCCAACAACAATACGAAAGAGCCTACATCCTCTTTGTCGAGCAGGACAACGTGGACGGCGCCATGATAATTCTGCACCATTTGGGGCAGATTGCACGGCAGCAGGGTCGCATTGACGATGCGGTATCGTTCTATTGCAGTAGCCTCAACTCTGCCGCCACGCTCAACAATCGACATATGGTTGCACGCTGTTTGGCAGGACTGGGCGGCACAGAAATCGAACGTACAAACATCGAACAGGCGGCGTTCCTTATCAGCGCCGCCCATCGACAGTTTGATACGCTGCCTCCATTCCTTGCCCCCTACGATCTGGCCGAACTGGAGCATCACACTGCTCGCGTGCGCGCTGATATCCACGTACCCGCTGTCTCTGCAGCCTGGGATATGGGCCAAATCACGCCGACGGAACAGGTGGTGTTCGCCACACTGATGAAGATGAGTGCAGAGTAGATTCTCTCACAGAGAACGTGCTGGTCATTTGCAGAGTCGAATCGATCTGCGTATAATCAGCGCATAATTCGGGAATGGGTCGCCATTGCCGCCAGACAACGCTCAGTGCCGGGCCTGCTCAACGCTCATTGGGCAGGTGTCTTGCCAGATCTGAACTGTACTAACCAATCGAGATGCTCCCAAAGACAGAAGGTTATCCTTCTGTCTTTTGGAGCATTTTTTGTGTGCGATCCTCAGCCGTTTGAACCGAGAATCGCGCCAGTTGACCTGTTTTGGGGCGCTTATTCGTCCTGATCTGATGCAGCGATTGCATGAGGAGTAGACCCATGAATAACTTTGCAACCTATGAGACAGGCCAGTTCTACGATGAGATGTTCGAAGCGCCCGGCATCCCGCGGCCGAGCACCCGCTGGCTGGCGGAACAACTGGCCCAGTTGCCGCAGGGTGAACTGGAACGCCGGCAGGCCACCGCCGAGAAGGCGCTCTACGACATGGGCATCACCTTCAGCGTCTACGGGCATCAAGCAGGCACAGAGAAGATCTGGCCCTTTGACCTGGTACCGCGCATCATCGGCGCTCAGGAGTGGGATATCATCGAACGGGGGCTGAAGCAACGGATCACCGCCCTCAACCTGTTCATCCACGACATCTATCACGAGCAGAAGATCCTCAGGGACAATGTGATTCCGGCGCAAGTGATCGAGGAATCTCAGGGCTATCTACCTGCCTGCCGAGGCCTCAATCCGCCCAGAGATGTCTGGTGCCACATCACCGGCACAGATCTGGTACGCGATGCCGACGGCCAGATCTATGTGCTCGAAGACAACCTGCGGTCGCCGTCAGGCGTCTCGTACGTGTTGGCGAACCGACGACTGATGAAACGTACGTTGCCTGAACTATTTGCCGCCTCCAAGATTCGCTCGGTCGATGCTTACCCGGCACATCTGCTGGAGATGCTGCACTCGATTTCGCCCCAGCAAGAGAGCCCGCCGATGGTGGCATTGCTCACGCCCGGCGTCTACAATTCGGCCTATTTTGAGCACAGCTTCCTGGCCCACGAGATGGGCGTGGAACTGGTGGAAGGGCGGGATCTGGTGATCAAGAACGGCGAAGTCTGTATGAAGACCACCCAGGGCCTGCAACGCATCGACGTGATCTACCGGCGAATCAACGATGATTTTCTCGACCCCCAAGTTTTCCGTCCCGACTCGATGTTGGGGGTTCCCGGCATCATGGAGGCTTTTCGCAACGGAAAAGTGGCGCTGGCCAATGCACCCGGCTCCGGCGTGGCCGACGACAAGGGCATCTACCCCTATGTGCCGCAGATGATCAAGTATTACCTTGACGAAGAGATCATCATTCCCAATGTACCCACCTACCTCTGTACCGATCCGGTTCAGCGCCGCCATGTGTTGGACCATCTGGAGACCCTCGTCGTCAAGTCGGTCAACGAGGCCGGCGGCTACGGCATGTTGATCGGACCGGCCTCTACGGCGGCCGAACGCGAGGAGTTCGCCGGGAAGATCAAAGCCAACCCACGAAATTTCGTGGCCCAGCCCACGCTCGGCCTATCGCGGGTGCCGGTAATCACCGAAGACGGCCATCTCGAAGGCCGCCACGTAGACCTGCGACCCTACATTCTCTACGGCGAAGACATTCATATTCTTCCCGGCGGCTTGACCCGGGTGGCGCTGAAAAAGGGGTCGCTCGTGGTCAATTCGTCACAGGGTGGCGGCAGCAAAGATACGTGGGTTCTGGAATCGGATGCGTGAACAGCGTTTTTGTCACAGATCTTTTTTGCGAAGGAGATTGTCATGCTGAGCAGAGTTGCAGAATCCATCTTCTGGATGAGCCGTTACCTGGAGCGGGCCGAAAATACCGCTCGGTTTCTGGAGGTCAACTGGCACATGTCATTGGACCAGGCGCCCAATCAAGAGTTTCAGCAGTGGGAGCCATTGGTGCAGGCCACCGGCGATGACAAGGCATTTGCCGAACGATATGATCAGCCGATCAAGCAGAACGTCATCCAGTTCTTGAGCCTGGATACAGAGTACCTCAATTCGATCATCTCCTGCCTGCGGGCAGCGCGAGAGAACGCCCGATCCGTGCGCGACATCATCTCCACAGAGCTGTGGGAGCAGATCAACCTGCTCCACCACGATGTCGAAGAGATCGCCCGCAACCCGGAAGATCTGAACAACAACCCCTATGACTTCTGCCGCGAGGTCAAGTTGCGTGGCATGTTGTTGGGCGGCACAGCCAACGACACGATGAACCACACTGAGGCATGGCATTTCTACCGGCTGGGCCGTCTTCTCGAACGGGCCGACAAAACTTCGCGCATCCTTGACGTCAAATACTTCATCCTGCTGCCGGACATCAACTACGTCGGCACCGCATTCGATGATATCCAGTGGGCCGCGCTCCTGCGCACCACCGATGCGCTCAACGCCTATCGGCAGCACTACGGGCGCATCACCCCGAGACAGATTGCCAAGTTTCTGATCCTGGGGCGCGATTTCCCGCGCAGTGTACTACACTGTCTGCTCAAGGCGGAGCACTCGGTGCACAGCATCGGGCACACTTCGCTCGACCGCTATCACAATGACGCCGAGTGGCGCCTGGGTCAACTGGTGGCCAAGCTCTCGTACACCACCGTGGATCAGATCTTCCAGCAAGGCCTCCACGAATTTACCGATGAATTGCAGACCGAGATGAATGCAGTGGATTCGGCCATTGCCGAGACCTTTTTCGGGGCCTCAATTCAGACCCAGTCTCAGCAGCAGTAGAGACAGTAGCAGGAGGTACAATGCCCGTCATTGTTGCAATCAATCATAAGACGCACTACCAATATGATCGCTTGGTCACGCTCTACCCCCACATATTCCGGCTGCGCCCCGCGCCCCATTGTCGTACGCCCATTCAGTCCTATTCGCTGAAAATCCGACCGGGGAATCATTTCATCAACTGGCAGCAGGACCCCTTTGGCAACTATCAGGCTCGGGTCGTCTTTCAAGAACAGGCCGATGAACTCACCATCGAAGTTGATCTGGTTGCGGACCTGACCGTCATCAATCCGTTTGAGTTCTTCATTGACGAGTCTGCCGAGAATTTTCCCTTTGCCTATTCTGAACAGGAGAGGAAGGAGCTGGCCCCGTACCTGGAAAAGAACGAAAATGGGCCGCTGCTGAAAGCATGGATGCAGGATGTCGACCTCACCGAACAGCCGACCAACGACTTTCTGGTGGGGCTCAACCAGCAGTTATGGAAGGATATCGGCTACTCGGTGCGCATGGAGCCCGGCGTGCAGACCTGCGAAGAGACGCTGGGCAGCGCCATCGGCTCCTGTCGTGACTCGGCCTGGCTGCTGGTGCAGATATTGCGCCAACTCGGGTTGGCGGCCCGCTTTGTCTCCGGCTATTTGGTGCAGTTGACGGCCGATATCAAGGCGCTGGATGGCCCGTCGGGGCCTGAGGCCGACTTCACCGATCTGCATGCCTGGGCCGAGGTGTACGTGCCCGGAGCCGGCTGGCTGGGCCTCGATCCCACGTCCGGTCTCTTCGCCGGTGAGGGCCATATTCCGCTGGCCTGCACGCCGGATCCGATCAGTGCAGCCCCTGTGACCGGCGCAACCGGAAAGTGCGAGGTCCTGTCGTTTGACTACGCCAATTCGGTGCAGCGTATCCACGAAGATCCTCGTGTCACCAAACCCTACACGGACGAGCAGTGGTCGGCCATCGATGCACTGGGCTGCCAGGTGGATGAAATGCTTCAGAACGACGATGTGCGCCTGACCATGGGCGGCGAGCCCACCTTCGTCTCCATCGACGACATGGAGGCGCCTGAATGGAACAATGCCGCAGACGGTCCACACAAACGAGCGCTGGCCGGCAATCTGATCCGGCGGCTCTACGACTCGTTTGCAGAGGGTGGCGTCCGCCAATACGGCCAGGGCAAATGGTACCCCGGCGAGCAACTACCCCGCTGGCGGCTGGGCTGCTACTGGCGCACCGACGGCGTGGCCATGTGGAACGATCCGGACCTGCTGGCAGTCGAAGAGCAAGACTACGGCTTTGGCCAAGTAGACGCGCAGCACTTTGTGGAGGCGCTGAGTGAAACACTCAATGTCGACACCGAGCACGTCAGCCCCGGCTACGAGGACGTGTTCTACTATCTCTGGGCCGAGGGCAACTTGCCGCACAATGTCGATCCACTCAAGGCTGACCTCAAAGATTCGCTGGAGCGACGGCGGCTGGCAGCGCTATTGGAACGTGGACTGAATGAGCCTGCGGGCTATGCGCTGCCCTTGCGCTGGGAAAACCGCATCGACGGCTGGCAGAGCAGCCCTTGGCGCTTCCGCCGCGGCGTCATGATGCTCACTCCAGGCGACTCGCCCATGGGACTGCGTATGCCCCTGGACTCCCTGCCCTGGCTCCCCGAAGGCGAGAAGGAGCAGATTGTCGAACAGGATCCCTTTGACGAGCGAACCGCGATGCCGGATTACTCCGAGACCGTGCCGCAGAAGATCATCCCCACAAGGAACGCGCCGGTCGACACCGCGCCACCCGCCTCCCGCACCCAGACACAGAGCCCCCTGGCGCGGACGGCCCTCTGTGTTGAGCCACGTGACGGTCGACTCTACATCTTCATGCCGCCGGTGAGTCAGTTGGAGCACTATCTGCACCTGGTGGCCGCCATCGAGTACACGGCCGACATGCTCTCAATGCCTGTGGTGCTGGAGGGCTACGAGCCGCCCAACGACCCGCGTTTACAGAAGATCCTGGTCACACCTGATCCCGGCGTCATCGAGGTCAACATCCATCCGGCCAACGATTGGCAGGCACTGATTCAGAACACCGAGACACTCTACGAGGACGCGCGCCTGGCGCGGCTGGCCACAGAGAAATACATGCTCGATGGCCGCCACACCGGCACAGGCGGCGGCAACCATGTGACGCTGGGCGGCACCACCCCGGCGGACAGCCCCTTCCTGCGTCGTCCCGATCTGCTGCGCAGCATGGTGACCTACTGGCAGCACCACCCCGGCCTCTCCTACCTCTTTTCCGGCATGTTTATTGGCCCGACCAGCCAGGCCCCCCGTGTTGACGAGGGGCGCGATGAGCAGTTGTACGAGTTGGAGATCGCATTCGATCAGCTGCCCAAGCCGGGCGAGCCGGTGCAGCCGTGGCTGGTTGACCGGGCTCTGCGCAATCTGCTGGTCGACATCACCGGAAACACCCACCGGGCCGAATTCTGCATCGACAAGCTCTACTCGCCTGATTCGGCCGGCGGACGTCTGGGATTGGTGGAGTTTCGGGCCTTCGACATGCCTCCCCATGCGCGCATGAGCGCCACCCAGATGCTGCTGGTGCGGTCGCTGGTCTCTCGCTTCTGGCAGAAGCCCTATGCCCATAAGCTGGTACGCTGGGGCACGGAACTGCATGACCGCTTCATGTTGCCCCACTACGTCGAAGCTGACCTGAGGGAAGTGGTTGCAGACCTGCAGGAATCCGGCTATCCGTTTCAATTGGACTGGCTGGATCCCTTTTTCGAGTTCCGTTTTCCGCGCTACGGCACAATGCAGATCGATGACATCGAGATGGAACTGCGCATGGCCATCGAGCCCTGGCATGTTCTGGGCGAAGAAGTGTCAAGCTTCGGCACCTCCCGTTATGTCGACTCATCGGTGGAGCGGGTGCAGGTCAAAGTGAACGGCCTCAACGGCGATCGCTATCTCATCACTTGTAACGGCAGTCGGGTGCCCCTGCGCAGCACCGGCACCGCCGGCGAGTACGTAGCCGGCGTGCGCTATCAAGCCTGGCAGCCGCCGTCGTCGCTGCACCCGTCAATCGGCGTTCATGCACCGTTGGTATTCGATATCTTCGACACCTGGAATGGCCGTTCCATCGGCGGCTGCACCTATCACGTCTCCCATCCCGGCGGCAGAGCCCACGAGGATGTGCCGGTCAATGCCAACGTGGCAGAATCACGTCGCATCTCGCGCTTCTGGGACTACGGCCATACACCGGCAGAAGGCCCAGCCGTGCGCAGTTGGAGTCAGTCTCAGGCCACCTGGAATTTCGCGCCCGGAGGAACGGCGGGTGGTCTCAAAGAAGTTCCGCCTGAGACGATCAACCCGGAATACCCCTTCACGTTGGATCTGCGCCGATAAGAACGATTCGTACTCTGTGCCCGAATTTCTGAAGCGATGGGCATTCCGGCATAATGTCTTCATAACAAACCGAGCGCCATGATCAGGATAGATTCGCACACGAACGCGAATCTATCCTGAACAACGAACCCTCCGCCAAAACGACAGGACTTCAGTGATCCAAAGTTCGTTTGACCCAATTTTAGACGCGTATCAGCCCAGTTCCGCCACCAATGACGAAATGTGGCTGAATTCACACTCGGTTCAGCCGCACTGGCATTCATTCATCCAATCCATCGCCGATTCCGGACCTGATGAGCTAGAGCGAATTCGGCAGGAGGTTGGCCGCCAGCTACGAGAAAATGGCGTCACCTACAACGTGCATGGCGATCCGGGCAATTCACACCGCCCCTGGGCGCTGGACATCATTCCACACATCATCAGCCAGGCTGACTGGCAGAAGATCGAAGCCGGCCTGCAGCAACGCGCAGAACTGCTGAATCTGATTCTGACTGACATGTACGGGCCACGCAGACTGATCGCAAACGGAATGCTCCCGCCTGAATTGATCTACAGACACAGCGGCTTCCTGCGCCAATGCGACGGTGTGCGCCTTCCGGGCAAGCACCAGTTGACTGTCTATGCCGCCGATCTGGCGCGCGGCCCGGACGGGAGAATGTGGGTGTTGGGTGACCGTACCCAGGCCCCCTCGGGCGCGGGGTATGCACTGGAGAACAGAACGGTGTTGGCGCGTGTGCTTGGCAGCATCATCAAAGAGAACAAGGTTGCACGCCTGTCCAACTACTTCAGAGCACTACAGGATGGTCTGGCCGATCTGGCGGTGCATCGTTCCACGGATCCGCGTGTGGTCGTTCTTTCGCCCGGCCAGCTCAACGAGACCTACTTTGAGCATGCATACCTGGCGGGGTATCTAGGCTATTCGCTTGTGCAAGGGGACGATCTGACTGTGCACAACGGCCGCGTCGCCCTGAAAGCGTTGGATGGTTTGCAACCGGTCGACGTCATTTTGAGGCGTGTGGACGATCTCTTCTGCGATCCGTTGGAACTGCGCGAGGATTCGAGGCTCGGCGTGGCAGGACTACTCGAGGCATCTCGCCGGCAGAATGTGGCAATTGCCGATCCGCTGGGCAGCAGCGTGCTGGAAAATCCGGGGTTGATGCCATTCATGGCCGGGCTTTCGAAACACCTACTGGGAGAAGATCTGCTGCTGCCGTCCCCAGCCACCTGGTGGTGCGGCCAGCCCAACGAACTGAGCTACGTATTGGACAACCTTGCCCGCCTGGTTATCCGCCCACTCTATCGTCAGCCCGTGGTTCGGACGGTCCACGGCCAAGAGTTGGATCAGACTCAACTGGAGACGTTGCGCCGGCGAATCATTGCCAATCCGCAACTTTACGTCGGCCAGGAGCAAGTCAGCTTCTCGACCACGCCCTCTCTGGTCAACGGCAAATTGGAGCCCCGTCATGCGGTGGTGCGCTGTTTTTCCGTCGCCGGCCGAAGCGGCTATGCCGTCATGCCGGGCGGCCTGACGCGCAGCGCCACGGTCAAGGGTGGATACATCGTCTCGAACCAGGCCGGCGGCATCAGCAAAGACACCTGGGTGCTCACCTCGACGCCACAGTCGCATACAAGCATCTGGCTGCAGCCCGACCGTATCAAGCGGGCAGTCGAAAACAGCTATCACCTGCCCAGCCGGGCGGCAGAGAACCTCTTCTGGGTCGGTCGCTACGCCGAAAGAGCCGAGGCCTCAGCCCGTCTGCTGCGTGTGATTCTGATTTACCTGGATGACGGTGAGTCGTTCGGGGCCGACGAGGAGGCCATGGCAGCGATTCTGCCGATAATGCTGCGTGCGCTGACCCACGTGACCATGACCTATCCGGGCTTCGTGGGCGAAGAGAGCGAGTTAAGCCTGGCTCGTCCACAGGACGAGTTGCTGACAATCGCCTTTGATGCCGACCGATCGGGCAGTCTGCCGTACGATCTGAACTCGTTGAGCCGATCCGCATACGCGGTGCGTGATCTGTGGTCTTCGGACACATGGCGGGCCATTGAGGGGTTGCGCGGTCACTTGACTGCCATCGAGACCGTTGCTCGCCCCGATCTCCCCGCAGTAAAGCCGCGGCTAGACCATCTGATCACCAACCTGATGGCCTTTGCCGGGCTCAATACCGAAAGCATGACCCACGAGGCCGGCTGGCTATTGCTCGACATCGGGCGCAGACTGGATCGTGCGCTGCTCAGCATTGCCCTGATCCGCGCCATGTTTGGCAGCAAGTGCCGTGAGTCCGTCGAGTACTTGCTGCTCGATGCGACCCTGCGCACCACCGAGAACGTCATCACCTATCGTCGCCGCTATCGTTCACATTTGCAGTTGCAAACTGTTCTCGATCTGCTGCTGCTCGACACCACCAATCCACGTTCGCTGACCTACCAAATGGACCGGCTTCAAGCACACATCGCCCTACTGCCACGCTTCAAGTCCGCCTATCGCTTGAGCGAGGAGGAGCGGCTGATATTGGAAGCCTCAACCCGCCTGCGGCTGATCGACACGGCCGACCTGTCGGCAACCAACGGTGACCGCTACACACGCCAAAATCTGGACGATTTCCTGGCTGATCTGGCCGGCCTACTCAGCCAGCTTTCGCCGATACTGACCCAGTCCTACTTCACCCATGTGCGCGTTCCGCACCAACTGCTGGCCTCGGCAAGTCTGCCGGAGCCGGTGTCTGCCGGCCAGTCACAGTCACAACAGTCACCATCACAGTCACAGAGCCAGTCTCAGACAGGCGCCCCGGCGGAGCGACGAGCATGATCTACAGAATCGTCCACAGGACAGAGTACACGTACGCGGAGCCGGCCAGCCTCTGCTACAACGAAGCGCGACTGCTGCCCAGGCCGGTCACGTTGCCGCAGCTGACACAGACTTGCCGCGCTCAGAACATCTTCATTGAGCCGGCCTACACCGACTACCGTGAGCGAACTGACTACTTTGGCAACAAAGTCACCTATTACACCATTCGCCAGCCTCACGCCCACACAACCATCAGGGCGGTCAGCGAGGTCAACATCGACGCCAGGGCCGATAGCGGCGAAACCCTCTTGAAGCGAGACTCAGCCCGTTGCTCATGGGAAGACGTTCGCACACGCCTGCGAGTCGACAAAGCGCCGGATACCCTCGATGCCAGTCAGTTTGTGATCGACTCACCCATGGTCCCTCTCTTCCCCGCGCTGGCCGCCTACGCCATGCCATCGTTCGCCCATGGCCGGCCCATTCTGGATGCCGTCCACGATCTGATGCAACGCATTTTTCAGGATTTGGACTTTATGCCCGGCGCCACCAACATCGCCACGCCCTTGTCCGACGTCTTGGAAAAACGGCGCGGCGTCTGTCAGGACTATGCACATCTGATGGTCGGTTGTCTGCGCGCACAGGGATTAGCGGCGCGCTATGTCAGCGGCTATATCGAAACGTTACCGCCGCCGGGCCAGGAGAAGCTCCAGGGCAGCGACGCCTCCCACGCCTGGTGCTCAGTCTTCGTACCTGACCTGGGCTGGGTCGATTTTGATCCGACCAATAACCTCATGCCGACGAATCAGCACATATACCTCGGCTGGGGGCGTGATTTCTCGGATGTCACACCGCTCAAAGGTGTCTTCTTCAGCACGGGCAGCCATAGCATTCACGTCTCCGTTGACGTGACACGGTTAGAGACTGACGGCTATCAACATTAGTGCGTCGATCTCAGACGTGGCATTGGATGGCTTGGCGTGCTCGATCCACGTACAGAGGGTGGAAACCTCTTCGTGGATCATTTGTTCCAACCCTGGGAATGATGCTGTCCAAGGCCCCAACGATTCGGCACCCATCACCCCAGGACTGACCAGATCAGCCAACGCCACTCGCAGATCGTCCAGATCATAGTAGACGATGTTTTCGACGACTGCGGCAGCCGGATGGACATTGTGCGATAGACCCAGATCGATCAGAAGCAGCGGTCGTCCCCGTCGTTGCCCAAGAGCGAATGCAATGTCATCAGCATCGAGAATGGGATGTAGCGCCAGGTCAGCCGCGACCACCACGTCGGCCCAGACAAGCGCTATCCGCATCTGATGCCAAGGAAAGATCTGCCCCAACATCTGTTTCTGCGCCGCCTTACCAGGTGTGACCGTTCGATCGATAAATGCGGTCGGTTGGAGATTTCGGTGTCGCACGATTTGAGGGGCCAAATGCGCCATTTTGCTTGCACCCACGATCAGGAGATTCCCGTTTGCTATCTCCGGATGACGTTGGTCAAGAACGTGACGCACGGCACGACCAAGGAAGATCGCACAGTTGCGTGTATCGGACTCCGCAAAGGCAAGCCTTCCGATACGGATGGCATGTTGAAAGACATGAGCCAGAACCGGACCGGCGGCGCCGCACGCCTGGGCAACAACGAGCGCTGCCGCCATCTGTTCCAGGATGTACGTTTCACCAAGGAGCGGCAGTTCCATACCGCTGGCGATACGCAAGAGATGCTCGACTGCTTCCCGATCCTGGCGCTGCGTGATAGGGTGCATTATGTCAACGTGTGCCTGGCACTGGATCTCACGAAGCCATGGAGTAGGTATGGCATCCGCGACCGCAGCTTCGGTTGCTACGTAGACCTCCAGCCGGCTACGGGTCGACAAGATGATCATCTCCCTGTCCATAACCGCGTGGGATCGAGGGGAGTCTTTCGATAAGCCGTCAATGGCAAAGAGACTGGTTAGGCAATTTCGGATTTTCTGGCGTGATAGATGACATGCGTTCCGCACTTCAACTGGAACCGCGCTGTGGTCAAGACCTACCATGTAAAGCCGCATCGCGCTTCTCCTGTTGGTCCCGAGGCATCCCCTGGATTAAGTCGGTCCACACACCGGCGGGCGCAGAAGCGCCCCTTTCGGCATCAACCTCGGGACGTACTCTGGGAACGAGAAGTAATGCTGCGCGCTGTGTCATCATCGGAAAGCATATCGACTACGGTGCGTTCAACATGACAAGCGGCAAGTAGGTCTTGACAGGCCAGCCGCTGGAAACCGTGGTCAGGACGGTGGTGTCGCTCTGTCTGCCATCGTGGCGGGAGGTGGCCTGGATCGTGACGCGATCACTTTCGAAGGCGGCCGCTGTGGGCGGAATCAGCACCGTGATCATCACTGCCCGGCTCCCACCGGCCGCCAGGGGAACAGATTGAGAAGAAAACGTCGTGGTCCAGCTGTTTCCTGTACGCTGCAGATCAACGATATCAGCCACCGTGCCGGCGTTGGTGACCGTCAGGGTGTAGATCGCCTGCCCGCCGGCAGGACCCGACAGCGACTCATCGGCCGATAGCGCGACGCCGTAAACGGGCGCCAATACTGCGGTTGTGGTCAAGAGCGCCGAATCTGATTTGCTGCCATCGCCCTGAGAGGTGGCCGTGATCGTCACTGCGTCAGTTTCCTGATCCGCCGCGCCGGGCGGGATGGCCACCGTGACGGTGACGTCCACGCTGGCAGACGACGCCAGGTTCACTAGCGACGTGGACAGGTTCGTGGTCCAGGTTTGCCCCGTGGCGGCCAGGTCGAAGCTGTCCGCCACCGTACCGCTGTTGGTGACCCTCAGGGTGTAGAGCGCCTGCCCGCCGACCGGACCCGACAGCGACTCATCGGCCGATAGCGCGACGCCGTAAACGGGTGTCAATACTGCGGTTGTGGTCAAGAGCGCCGAATCTGATTTGCTGCCATCGCCCTGAGAGGTGGCCGTGATCGTCACTGCGTCACTTTCCTGGTCCGCCGCGCCGGGCGGGATGGCCACCGTGACGGTGACGTCCACGCTGGCAGACGACGCCAGGTTCACAAGCGACGTGGACAGGTTCGTGGTCCAGGTTTGCCCCGTGGCGGTCAGGTCGAAGCTGTCAGCCACCGTGCCGGCGTTGGTGACCGTCAGGGTGTAGAGCGCCTGGCCGCCGGCAGGACCCGACAGCGACTCATCGGCCGATAGCGCGACGCCGTAAACGGGCGCTAGAACTGCGGTTGTGGTCAAGAGCGCCGAATCTGATTTGCTGCCATCGCCCTGAGAGGTGGCCGTGATCGTCACTGCGTCACTTTCCTGGTCCGCCGCGCCGGGCGGGATGGCCACCGTGACGGTGACGTCCACGCTGGCAGACGACGCCAGGTTCACAAGCGACGTGGACAGGTTCGTGGCCCAGGTTTGCCCCGTGGCGGTCAGGTCGAAGCTATCCGCCACCGTGCCGCTGTTGGTGACCGTCAGGGTGTAGATCGCCTGCCCACCGACCGGACCCGACAGCGACTCATCGGCCGATAGCGCGACGCCGTAAACGGGCGCCAAAACTGCGGTTGTGGTCAAGAGGGCCGAATCTGATTTGCTGCCATCGCCCTGAGAGGTAGCCGTGATCGTCACTGCGTCACTTTCCTGATCCGCCGCGCCGGGCGGGATGGCCACCGTGACGGTGACGTCCACGCTGGCAAACGACGCCAGGTTCACTAGCGACGTGGACAGGTTCGTGGTCCAGGTTTGCCCCGTGGCGGCCAGGTCGAAGCTGTCAGCCACCGTGCCGGCGTTGGTGACCGTCAGGGTGTAGATCGCCTGCCCACCGACCGGACCCGACAGCGACTCATCGGCCGATAGGGCGACGCCGTAAACGGGTGTCAATACTGCGGTTGTGGTCAAGAGCGCCGAATCTGATTTGCTGCCATCGCCCTGAGAGGTGGCCGTGATCGTCACTGCGTCACTTTCCTGATCCGCCGCGCCGGGTGGGATGGCCACCGTGACGGTGACGTCCACGCTGGCAGACGACGCCAGGTTCACAAGCGACGTGGACAGGTTCGTGGTCCAGGTTTGCCCCGTGGCGGTCAGGTCAAAACTGTCGGCCATCTGGCCATTGTTGGTGATCGACAGGGTATAGCTGACGTCCTCACCGGCCGGACCTTCCTTAGCCTGATCGGGCGATAAGGTAACGCCATAATCTTCCAGCATGCGCCACAGCTCGCCACCATCCGTGACATTCGAGGTGCCGACATAGATCTGGCCGAGGAAAGCGGCCGTAGCATTGCTGCCATTCGTCGTGGTATTCTTGCTGTCACCGAAACCATCGAGATTGGCCTGTTCCCAGAGCGAGCTATTGGTCGGATCGCTGCTGCGCCAGATCTCAATTCCTGACCCCGTGTTGGTCACGCCGATATAAAGTTGATTCTGGTGGACAAAGACCTGCTCAACCTTTTCGTCGTTCCCGTCGCCGAAGGCCGGGGTCGCCTGGACCCAGTTGTCGCCATCGCTGCTGCGCCAGAGCTGGGCGCCGCTGTCCTTGTTACCCGCGCCGACATAGAGATCACCGGCAAACGCAGCCATGCCGCCGGTGGTGATGGTGTTGCTGTCGCCGAAACCGTCGCTGACGGCGGTCTCCCAGCCGCCGCCGAAGCTGCGCCAGACGAGTGCAGGCGTGTCGGCCCCGTAGGAGACCGCGGCGTACAAGCCGGGACCAAACCCATCATCGAAAACGGCCATGCCGCTGACGCTGGCTGTTGCGGGCACCGGCATGGCCGGCGTCGCCTCCTCGGTCCAGTTGTTCAAGTTCCCATCCCCGACAAGCGTGCGCCAGATCTGCACACCGCTATCCTGCTCGGTAGCCCCGACATAGAGCGCCTGATTGTAAACGGCGAGGGCGCTGAAGTCGACGATATCAGGATTGCCAAATCCGGCGTTGACCACCCGGCTCCAGTTCACGCCGTCCTGGGTACGCCAGATCTGGGCCGCATTGCCACGGCCGGTGCCAGCGTAGAGCTGCCCTTTGAAGACAGTCATAGCGAGGATGGCGGGCGGTGCGGTGTCGTGGGAATTTCCGAAGCCGGGATCGGTGACGGGAATCCACGTCTCGCCATCTGGCGAGCGGAATATCTGCGCGCCATCAATTGTCTGCAGGGGATCAGTCGGGTTGTGGGTGCCGGCATAGAGATAGCCATTGAACGCTTCTAGGGCACTAGCCTCAATATTCTGCTGGTCACCAAAGCCGTTGCTGTTCGTCTGCTGCCAGGTGGGGACTGCCTGTGCGAATGCGTGGCCGGACGCGCCGCTTGCCTCATGGGCGGAGGCGAAAACGCAGGCAACAAAGAGGATTATCAGAACGCCCATAGTGAGCTTATTAGAGGCCATCCCGCCCTTCTTTCCTAGCGTGACCGTTGAACGAATGACCTTTCTGGAAAGGTCATTCGTCAATGCATTATTTTATACTTGCTCCCCATCCCTGAGGCACTGTCGGCGTCAGACAGAACCAACCACAATTTGGGGAGGGATTGCTCCCTCCCCAAATTGTGACAGTCAGAAACGTGGGTTACGGTGTGGTTACCGTGGCGGTGTTCGACCAATCCGACTGGGTCGTGTCGTTAAAGGCATGGACCCGGTAGAAGAAGGTCGTACCGCGGGCCGCATTCTGATTGAATGTTTCGAGGTCGCCTGCGATAGTAGCGTTGACTACACCGCTCGTGAAGTTGGGATCATAAGCCCGTTGGATCAGGAAGCCCGTCTCGTTATCAGCGTTGTCCGTCCAGTTCAGGGTAACCACGGCTGTTTTCTTGTTTTTCACCACGGCGCTACCTGTCAGGCCGCTCGGGGCTGCTACCGTATCACCGGCTGGTGGGGGAGCATCTGCCGGCCTCGAGTCGAGTGTCAGGGTAGGCCAGCCGCCGCCCGGCAGGATCTCGTTGAGCGCCGGATTGGAGTAGTCCCAGGTGTCCCCGACGACGTTGATTGCAATCACCTGGTACTCGTACAGCGCCTTGTCGTTTCCGAGCAGGTCGGTATAGTCCCTAGTGCCTGTACCTGGACCCTCGATCAGCCTGTCGGACGGAACTGTAGCGACAGCGCTCCAGGCATCGGCCGAACCTTCCATTCGCCGTTCGATGACGAAGGCGGTTTCGTTCTTGGAATTGTCGATCCAGGTCACGAGGTACTGCTGGTTCCGCCCATTCCCGCTGCGAACTGCACTCTCGAACGTCGGTGCTGTCGGAGCAACACCCACGACCTGGGCGTGCATCATGTCCATCTCTTCGTGGCTCAGGATATGGCAGTGATAGACGTACTCCCAGCCGAAGTTGACAAGGTGGTTCGCAATGTCGACCGGTTCCCCATCGGGGTTGAAGGCCATAATCGGTAAGCCCATCGCCTCCCGCTGCGTCGTGTTGGCGCCGTCGAGGTACATACCCTCGGGCATAGATGGATCCAACATGCGGATGCTGTTAGGCAGACCGCCCCATTCTTCTGGGAGGTGCGGGATGATCGGCCGCATAGCCACGATGGTGTCCTCCAATGGGCTGATGCGCACGGTATCCTTCCAGCCGAGCTCGTTGGCTTCTGGCTTGCGGATGATGCCATCCCAACCGACCCGGTTGATGAGCTGCACGTCGTACAAGTGGAAGTGGATCGGGTGTGTGTCCACACCGTTGTGGGTGAACTTCCAGATTTGTGTGCCGTCGTCTGTGGCAGCGATAGGCGTTACTTCCACGCCAGGCGGCAATTCGATGCCGTCCAGGATTTCATCGGGTGGATAAGTGTAGCCGTGCAGAATCATATTTTGCAGGCCAGCCTGGGCGTTAGGTGTTTCGACTCCCAGCATGCCGCTCATACGGCCGTACTCCAGTTCAAAGGCCTCGCCCATCTCGTCCTGGATCATCTTGGGCTTGAGGTTCATGGTGAGGGTATTTGCGGATGTCCCATAGCCGGCTGTCAACTCAACCAGTGGCCTAAAGGTCAGCGAGGTGTCATAGATTTGCACCAGGCCGGCCTCTGGGCCGTTGTTCTGGAAGGTCGTGCCGTAGGCCGAGTTGTAGGCGCCCTGGCCGACGATGATCGGATGCTGCCCGCTCTCGAACACGCCTGAGCCGTCCGCCTGGTGAGCGAAGGCGGCTTGCAGCGGGGCCATGTCGAACGGAGTGCCAGTGCCAGCACTGACCTTGATCTGCATGATCGTACGAACATTGGGCCCGTAGCCGGGGAGCGTTGAGGGCGCGCCGCCGGTGTCGCGGTAGTCACCGCTGCCAGTATAGTAGTCATAGCGCGGGTCGCGAGCTGGGAAGGCCGCGGGGGCATCGTTGTACAGAATCAACGTTTGCCCCGCATACTGCGAGAAGTCAACGATGACATCGTGCCGTTCGGCCGGGGCGGTCAGCAGCGAGTGCTGGTCGACGTTGCCGGCGTTGAAGAGGGTCGGATCAGTGACCCACGTGGTCGGTTGGGCGGGGATGACGACCGGCGCAGGCAGGAAACCGCCTTCGTTGGCGATTTCGATCCAGTCCGGTCCTTCGGTACCCACGACCGGGGTGGGGAAGACGGTGGAGTCTGCCAGAGCTGCCGCTACCTCGTCCGGGTTCAGGGCCACCTCGGTGCAGGCCACGCCTGTGCTTTCCGGGGCCGGGTTTGGATTGTTGGCGTCACAGAGGACACCATTGGCATCAACTGCCTGGTAGAGTGACAGGTTGAAGAAGCGGTCGTTAGCCGCATTGAGGATGCGGAAGCGATAGGACTTGGGGTCGACCGTAAGCGTCGGGTAGGCCGTGCCGTTGATCACAGGCGTGTCGTTGAACGATTCCATACCCATCGAATTGTAGGGCGTGCCAGGCATCAGCGCAGGCTCGCACCACGTCAGGTTCGGATTACAGGCCGGATTGAAGTAGGGATTGGGGATGGGCCCATTTTCAATGCTGTTCGTGGGCGGCCAGAACCAAGGTCCGTAGGCCCAGCGGCCATACTCATTGACGCCCGAGGAATCGCCCGGGTTCTGGGCCGGTGAATAGACGTGAGGCACCCAGAGGTTACCCTCGCCGCCCCATCGGGCGGTATCCCAGGTCTCGTCCTGCAGGGCAAGTTGCGCGTCGTTGGGCACGAAGGTCTTGTCCTGAACGACCAGCGGGATGGTCTCAGCTGGACCGGGGATGATGCCCCCGTCGACCAGCGCCTGCTCGGTCGCATCCTGGATGATGTAGGGCGCAGCCATGCCGGCGTACACGTTTAGGCGGGTGATGCCCCAGGCGTGGTCATGGTAGAACATCAGCCGGGCGCTCTGCTGGTTGGTGTAGTAGAAGGTCATCTCGCCATCGGTGGGATTGCCATCGTCAGGCATATCTGGCACGGGCCGAACGCTGGTACCCTGCGGATAGCCGGTGCTTTCACCGGCGGGAGTGATCCACTGGTGCGGCGTGCCGTCCGAGATCCAGGGCGAGATGCCGCCATGCAGGTGGACGATGGCCCGATTGTCGGCAAAGCACAAACCCTGCGCAACGAGGGCATCCTTGCCGGGACCGCTGCACGGTGGATTCTGCGGGTCATCAAACGGGAACGTCTCAGACATTGCCAACATGTGGCCTTCGGGCGTTGGCCCGGAACCCATCACCGTACTGTCGACGGGGATCATCAGGTTACCACCTGCACCGGACGGCAGCAGGTTGCGGAAAAGAATGCGAACCGGCCGATCCTTCTGGGCGACGATGGCTGGACCGAGATAGTTGGCTGGGCCTCCAGCCTGGCGGTAACCGCGCAGTGTGGTTGGGGGCAAGTCCGAGTGCATCTGCTCGGTGTACTCGACCAGCTCGATGATGTAGTAGTCCGTACCGGGGTAAGTGGTCGTGTCAGGGACAGCGACCGGGATGTACTGGCCGAGGTTATTGGCTGCGCCAGCGTCCAGGCCTGGCAGCTCGTTGACGAACTTCCTCATGCCACCCACAATCACGGTGTTTTGACCTGACAGGTCGAGCACCTGTGCGCCAAAGGAGTAGGTGCGCGCCTGGGGGTAGATCGGGTACTCGGCGCTGCCGAGCGTGAGCGTGGAATCCTGCTCCGGCTGCGCAACCGGAGTTGTCGGGTCGAAGATGAAGATGTCGGAATCAGAGCCGGTATCGACCGGAATGCCCTGGCCGTAAAAAGCGAGTACGTCGCCAGCCTGGACGGCCAGGTTTGCCACGGGCCATGTGACGACCTCGCTCAACCCTGAGGTCGGCAGTTCAGGCACAGTAAGCAGCCCGCTGTCGAACACCACCGTGTATTCGTTCGCCACACCGGGCGTCGGCCGCAGCACGTAAGCGTGGAAGACGTTACCTGCTGAAGGGAACGGGCTTGTGCCCTGGTTCGCCTGGTTCAACGTCTGGAACGACTGCAACATTCCATCGGGCAGCGCTGTTGGCACCACAACGAAGACGGGAGCCAGGTCACCAACTGTAGTCCCTGCCGCAAAGTCAGTTGCATAGGCACGCTCGATCAGTGGGTTGCCAACATCGATGACTGCGCCCTCAATAGAGGGTAGCGGGCTGTTGGCGTAGTTCGGATGGCTGAAATAGCGGGGCGCATCGCCGGGCGCCGCCGCGGCTGCAGCTTGCGCTTCCACCATTAGCGGGTTCAGCGCGCCCTCTTGCAACTTGCGCGCTGCCGCCGCCTGGCGGTCGGCTTGCGTGATTTTGGGACACTTGCCTTGGCCGTTGCCTTGCCCGTTGCTGCCGGCACATCCCCCAGTGCCTTTATCATTGCCACCAAGGGCGGCAGCCGACACTTCAGGAGAATCCGAAGGCATCTGATAGGGCATTGCCTCCGGCGCGGCGCCGGAGACATCTGATTGCGTCGTGTCAGAAGTCACAAGGGGCAGATAGAGTTGCCCGCCGTCTTCAATGCCATCCGCTTGGCCGTTCTCCTGGGCCAACACAGGACCCGCAGACGGGAACAACATTGCGAATAGGATCATCAGTGAAAGAAACCTACGCATTGTCCTCTCCTTTGGAAGAAATGTCAGAGATCAAGGAACTGATCGCCGGGTGGGGAAATTGAGTGTGAGCAGACCAGGTTGAGGGCCCGAGACTGTCGCAATGAACAGGATACACCGGACGGATCACGGATGGCTAGCGTAGTAAACCCGTATGTTGATGGTAGGAAATCTGCGTAGAAAGTACGTGGAAACGGGCGGTTCAGTGGACTGTGCCTCGTTGAGACCGAGCAATACAGAGAAAGATTGATTGGAGAGTGGCTACGGCAGATAGACAGGAGGGATTGCGTTGGCGTAGCGTGGCAAGTCTACCATCTGCGCGAGGAGAGAAGAGGCGTTCCCGACGGGAACGCCTCTTCCATCAGGGTGGATACTGACTGCTCATTCTGCACAAAGGGAAGATAGACCCAATTGCTTCCCTCATCTGAGGACGGGCGTTGAACAAGGCTGCAGCTATCACCCTATTGCGCGGGTGCATCCGCTGGAATCGGCCCCACATGGAACGGCCGCATCATCTCGTTATCCTCGTGCTCGACGATGTGACAGTGCCAGACGTACTGGCCGGGCGTGTTGAACTGGGCTTTCACGCGGGTCACCTGGCCGGGATAGGCGATGACCGTGTCCTTGCGGTCGGTTTCCCAGGGCTCGGGCGGCGTCGGCACAGAGCCGGGAACCACCTGTACTTCCTACGTGTCCTCGTTGACGAAGATATCCTGCCGTTTGAGAACCTCGACGGCCACCTCATGCACGTGCATGGGATGGCCGTCGTCGGTGGCGTTGTAGAACTCCCACACCTCGGTAGCGCCCACTGCCGGGTTTTCCGTGACCGGCTGTTCCGGCGTGGCAACCCACATCTGATATCGTGCCGCATTGACAAATACCTTCTAGCCGCCGCTTGGATTCTGGCGGCGGCTAGAAGGTATCATCTCCTGGTGGTTCGAAATCGGGGCATGAATGATCCAAATCCAGGGAAGTGAATGACTCACTGTCGTTCACCATGATGCGCTCTAGCGGCACACTGGATCATCATTCGATGGCGCCTTCTACGCTTGGCGTTATTATGCGCCCGGCCCGACGTGCAACACGCGCATCATTTCATGGTCCTCGTGGGAGAGGATGTGGCAGTGCCAGACATAACGACCCGGCTTGTCGAAGGTCGCCTTGATGCGGGTGACCTGGCCGGGCAGTGCCGTGACCATGTCCTTGGGCGCATTTTCGACGTACTCATTGCCCAACGATACCTCAGCGCCGAGCGCGATGTTTTCCAGTCGGAAACCATTGCCCTGGAGGCCGTTGTGCTGAACTACCGGCTGATCCACCACATTCGCAGTAAACTCTTGGCGGGTAACGCCATAGGTTGCCTCATCACCGGTACCGACCTGGAAGTTCACCAGATGAAGATGCACAGGATGGGCATCGCCGGTAGCGTTGTAGATCTCCCAGATCTCTGTCGAACCGAGTGCCGGATTTTCTGTGGTGGGGCTGTGCCAGGCGATGGATCCATTCATCTGGCCGACGAGACCGGCGTCGATATTTGGCTGCGTGTTGGGCCAGTTGACCGGGTTGCCCTGGAAGTCCGTGGCCGGCTCGGCCGTGCCCAGTAGCGGCTGTAATCGACCGAATTCGTCCATCCCTTCGAATAGGGCCACCTTGCGAACGCGGTCGACAGGGTTGTTGTTGCCGGCATACGGTCCAATGGCCGCCGGGTCAAAGTTTTCTGCCACAGCTGCATCGAGCGGCAACACCACGTCAAAGGCCATGATACGGTCGGTCTGGCTGTCGGGGAACAACTCTGCATCCGGACGGTCTCGGCCGAAATCGCCGCCGAAAGGCGCGTCCCAGCCAATGTTCTCCATGATGATCCGGCTGCCGGCCGGCACGGAGGAGAAGTCGAATACGATGTCGTACCGGCTGCCAGGTTCGGAGACCAAAGTGTCCGTCGGCGTCGCAGATGAGGCCAAGCCCTGGTCACTGCCGATGACGTAGAAGGGGATCGGAGCGCCGGCACCGATGAGATCCGTCGACGTGGGCGTTGCAGCTGCGCGGAAGCGCAGGACCATGAACCGACTGTCGGTGCCGTTCAGTAGATGCATGCGGTAGTTGCGTGGCTCCACATTCTCCTTGGGCCAGATCTTGCCGTTCACCACCATGTGATCGCCGAAGAACTCGGCCAGCGCTGTCGGTCCTCCATCGGGGAAGATTCGGGCGGCAGGACGACGCCTCCATCGGTGATGAAGTCATCATAGAAGGGATCGCCGGGGTAGGCCGAGTAGAAAAACTCGCCCGTGTCACGGAACATGCGATCTTGGATGGCATAGGCAAGTTCATACGGGAATGCCGGAAGACCAAGGGGATTGTCCGGCAGGCCCGTGTCCTGAGCATCGCGGATGAAGTAAAAGCCGGCAAGGCCTGCCCAGACATTCAGTCGTGTGATCCCCAATGCATGATCGTGGTACCAGAGGTTGCCTGCCGGTTGATCATTGGCGTATGTGTACGTCTTCTCAACCCATTGCGGGCCACGGACCTCCCAGCCGGGGCTGAAGAAAAATTCGGGATTGCCATCATAGATGCTATCAGAGTGTCCTCCATGAAGGTGCGGCACAGTCGGCACGCCGTTCGCATTAATAGTGAATTGCTCATATCCCGGTAGGCTATAGCACCAGTGTAGCGAGGTATCAACCGGCAACAGGTGCGGAAGGCCATCTAGCTTATTCATCCACTTGACCTCAATCGGCTGACCGGATTGCACCTCAAACGTGCGGCCTGGCCATGTGGCGCCGTCACGACGAGGTTCTCCATATCCCCAGACGGTGGTGGGAAGCGGATTCCCGTTGGCATCCACAAGTCCAGTCATTTGCGTGCGCTGCCGAACTGCGATGCTGTACTTGTTGTTGGGCGACTCGAATTTGAAGCCTGGATCCAGCGCGTTGGGGGCGATACTGGCAAACTTCGGTTGCAGGGAGGGATCGCTCAACCCAGCCGCCAATGCCGCATACATCTTGCCGGCGTGGGCCGCGGCGTAGCGGTCACCGCGCACCGCGAAGCCGGGCACCGCAAACATGGCTGCACTTGCTGCAGACGCGGCACTAATCTTCAGAAATTCACGTCGGGTTGGCATTGGATTCCTCCTTGGTGTGTGTCGATGTTGCGTATCGATGAGTCAAAAAATCTGAAATACCTGACAAGGGATTGGGGAATGGATTAGCAGAACTCCATCTCCGCTCCTACACAAAGCACGTCCCTGGATGTAGTAAAAGTATGACGAATGGGACACGCGGTACGACCGCACTTAATCGTGGGGTCATGACGCCCACGTTTTGATGAGTTCGAGCATCTGATTAGAGGGCCTCCCACGGCGTTTTGGCGGGTTCCAACGAGGAGGCGGGACTTTGAACCAGAAGAGTTCATCATGCGACCAACGATGGTCGGTCAGTGCAGCAGCCATGGCCGGAGTGCGCTGAACCCAATGACGTCGCCAGTTGTTGACCCAAAGCCCGATGCGCAGGCTATGGTGATAGTCACAGAAGTTGTAGAGACATCCGACGAGATACATGCCAGCAGACAATGTAGCCTCCTGTTGAGCCGGGCAGCGATTGCGACGAGAAAGGCAGGCCAGGCGTTGACGAAAGGTGGCATTAAGCCGTTCGATGTAGGCGGTATTGATGACGCCCCCGTCTTGAGAAAGCTGCAGCAACCGGGTCACTTGCGCTGGCGTGCCCTGAGCAACACGGCGCACGATGTCGAACTGCTTGGCGGAACGCTTTTTGACCACCTGGACGATCACAATGTCAGGCCAGGCCACCAAGCGAGGTCGCCCAGAGGCACCATATTTGGGCAACGGAGACCGGAACGCTCTCTGGAATGCGCCAACATAGGTGACCAATCCGTCAACGGCCAGCAGGAGAGGGCGGCAACGAGCCATCTTGCGCACTTTGGTCGCCAGCGAATCAATGAGTGCTTTATCACGGTGTTCACTGATGACTCCGCCTAGCCAGAGTCGAGTCGAGACCATGATCGCCATCGCCATCCAGACGCTTCGCCCTTGCAGTTTGGCCTTGATTTCGTCCGCCTGCACCTGTTGCAAATCCAACTCGCTCTCTTCTATCAGATGTTCATGGACGGCCTGACAATGCTCACCCGCTCGCTCATGCCAACTCTTCACCGTCCGTTCGTCCAGTTCAAATGCCCGTACGATGGCCTGTACCGGACAACCATATGCCAGCAGGATCACCACCTGGAGCACGATCTTGGGGTCCGTTCGCAGCCGATAGAAAATCGTCCCCTTGGTCGCACTGAAACTCTTGTCACAGACCGTGCAGAGGTATCGCTTCTCCTTACGGCTATGGATCTCGATATTGCCTCTATCCTGTTGTCCTCTTGCAGGACAGTCGAAATTGAGACAGAATACCTTCTGTGGGTTCATGGCTTGCCTCCTTGGTTTGGTAATCCAGGAGATCTTGTCCATGAACCCACTTATTGTCAAGCCAAAGAACGCTCCCCACGCTTAGGTGGAGTCGTACCGGACACGCCAAGCCACAACAAATTCGACAATTCCCAGGAGTTGACGCTGCTGAAAGATCACGAAGGCTACGCACGACCGCCAAGAACTGCACAATCTGGCTCGGAGAAAATGACCACTATGATTGCTGACGCAGATTTTTGCTCGCGGCCAATTTGGACTTACTGGACAAACGAGGACTCTCGCGCTGCTGAAGCGATGCCGCTCGGCACTAAGGAAGAGCGATATCTATGACCGGCTACATCATCGGGCGACTGCGAGCCAGTTTGAACCACAAAACCCACGAATCCCCATGTAGCATCCCCAGGTAGCGGCACGTCATACGTAGGGTACAACGGAGGGGTCACGAATGGCTAGCGTATAAAACCCGTGTATTTATACCGGAACATCCGCGTAGAAACCACGTGTATGGCCACGGCAGCCGCGTAGAAACTACGCGGAATCCGGCAATCTGAAGGATTGTGCTTCACTGAGTCCGTATGATAGGAAGAAGGATGACCAGCCGGCGGGGCGCTGGCGGCAAGCCTACAAAAGCGAGTGTGCTTTCGCATACTCGACGAGCTCGAGTCGACTGCTTAGGCCCAGCTTGCCCATGAGGTTTGCCCGGTGGCCTTCCGCAGTACGGATGCTGATACTGAGTTCCTCAGATACTTGACGATTGGTGTAGCCATGGACCAACAGACGGAGTACCTCAAGCTCACGCGGGGTGAGCGATTCGGTCTCTATCGTGCCCCGGTTGGTAGACAAATCGGTCGGTGCTATGATCTGCAGTAATGCACAGGTCATAGATGGATGGACATACTGATCACCGCGTGCCACAGTCTGCAGGGCCTCGATCAACTCCGCGTCGACAGTACGCTTGACAATATAGCCCGCCACTCCGGCCTTCAATGCCTCGCTCAACAGACTCTCATCTTCGTGTGCGGTCAAAATGAGTATGCGCAGATCAGGCTGGGCGTTATGCAGTTGGCGAGCGACCTCGATACCGCCAATGCCGGGCATGCTAACATCCAACAACAGGATATCAGGCCGTAGTTCCTGGGCCAACCGCATCGTCTCGCTGGAGTCGTTCGCTTCGCCCACAATGGTAAAGTCCGTATCACCCTCGATCAGCGAGCGCAGACCGCGACGGACAAGCGCATGGTCATCGGCAATGAGGATTCGCACAGTCATCTGTCTATAGCCTATCCACGTTCACGCGACAGTTCGGCAACCAGTGTGGTCCCTTGGCCCGGCGTGCTCTCCACTTCGAGTCTACCCTCCAACATTTCACACCGTTCGCGCATGCCCAACAGCCCAAGATGACCGGGTCCCGTGGCGCTCTCTGCATCGAAGCCTACGCCGTCATCCTCAATGGTCAGACGCACTCTATCAAGATAAAGATGCAGGAGCAGGTCGACACGAGATGCACCGGCATGACGCACAACGTTGGTCAGCGCCTCTTGCACGATCCGATAGAGCGCCGTCTCCACGTCGGCAGGTAATCGCGCCTGATCCCCAAAACCAATCGCCTCGAATTGAACGTGGAGTTGTTGCTGCTGATTGAGATTCGCCACGTGATCCGAAATGGCCACCACCAAGCCTAGCTGGTCCAACATAGCCGGGCGCAAGTTCACAGCCAGACGGTGCAGGTCATCAAGCACCAAATCGGTAATTTTATAAAGTTCGGCAATGCTCACCTCCAGCCCCGGGGTCTGACTGACCTCGTGGCCCAGTTGACGCAGCCCGATTTTGAGTGAAGTGAGCGCCTGACCGGCTTGATCATGCAGTTCGCGCGCAACGGCTTTGCGCTCGTTCTCCTGGACTTGAACCAGGCGACGCGAGAGCCATTGGAGCCGCTCGCCGCTGGATTGCACCTGTTGAAAGAGCGCAGCGTTCTGTATCGCCACACTTGCCTGTGCGACGACGGTGTCTGCCAGACGCATATGCTCTGCAGTGAAAAATCCCGATTCGCCTTTCGTCAGTCCACAAAACCCCAAGGTACGACCGCCAACGACGATCGGTACCCCCATCCAACTTTTTGCGGATGTTAGGGCGGTAAAATAAGGTGAGCCGATCGCCAACTGTTGCTCGCTCAAAACCAGACTCTGCTGCTCATGCAGCAACGCCTCAAGTACAGGACATTCGCCAACGTCTATTATCACCGCAGGCTCTTTCGTTTCCCGCGCACCCAATAGATCATTGCCTACGGCGGCCTCGACGTTCAAATGGAACGCATTGGTCAGCAAAGCGATATGTGCGCCATCGTAGGCGACCAAATTGGCAGAGATGACGAAGCAGGGAATCCAGTACGTCCGGGAGGTGCAAACTGCGCGTCAGTTCAACGCTTGCAGCCGAAAGGGTCTGAGCTGTGTGCCGGGCATACATCTCAGCGTGGTATAAACGGGCATTTTGAAGGGCCAACGCGGCCTGCGCAGCAAACGCGACAAGCCAATCTACGGCCTCCTGATCGAAAAACTCGGGCTGTTCACTCACAACAGCTAGAAATCCGGTTACACGGTTATCTTCGACTAGGGGGGCGATACCGAGCGAACGGATCCATTCTTGCCCCGGCACTCCTATCCAGTCCGGATCCGTTTCCGTATCCACCACCAACTGTGCAGAGCGAAGTCTGGTCATGGCACGGAGTGTTGGGAATTGGTCTAGGTGGAAGCCCTGTGTCATCGCGTTGGCGGCGCCGGTTGCATCGCGGTGGCGAGCGATATCCACCCAGTCACCGCGCAGCATCATGACGACCACTGTGCGACAAGGTATGATAGACTGAGTCTGTTCCAGAATACGGTCCAACACCTCTTCCAACACCAGACTTGCATTCAGCGACCTGGCCGCCATGGCCAACGCCTCTGCAAACCGACGCTGGCGATGTTCCTCCTGGGTCAACTCGAACAATCGTTGATTGCGTTGCTCAAGCTCGATCTCGGCCAGTTTGCGTTCCGAGCAGTCGGCCATCATGGCTATGAAGTGCGTAATGCGCCCTGCATCGTCGAACAGCGGCGTGATTGTCTGCTCTTCCGTATAGAGGATCCCATCCTTGCGGCGGTTCACAATCTCCCCTCGCCATACTTGGCCGGCGAGGGCCGTCTGCCAAAGGTCGCCGTAGAAAGCAGCATCGTGTTGTCCCGAATTGAGAAAGCGCGGTGTCTGTCCGAATGCCTCGGCAAGCGTGTACCCCGTAAGTGCGACAAAAGCCGGATTGACCCACAAGATTCTGCCGGTGCAATCCGTGATCATGACACCGTGCGCGGCTGCCTGCAGGGCAGCCGTCTGAATCCTCAGATCGTTTGCAGTGAGGTTGTGTTCTGCGACCTCAGCGCTGAGGCGTGCATGACTCTGCATCATCGGTCGCAGCACAAAGCGCTGGAGAAGGACAAAGCTGAGTATGGCCACGAACAGTGCATCGATGAGTCCGAAAATGGGGTGCGTCGCATTCGCCCAGTCCAACACGACCATCACGATCATCTCTCCAAAAAAAATGGAGGTCACAATGATCAACATGGCTCGCCAGGGAGTGGCCGCAGGCATAGCGCGCCCATTCGTCTGTATCCCCGAACTGGAAGAGACTCTTAACTCGGGTCCAACTGGGTTATAAGGAAATCGAGGGGTAACATTCATTTTCGAGCATCCCTACGCGGCGTAATGTGTCAGTGACAAAGAGATTGCAGGGTCATTCTTTCAGTTTTCTGGCTTTTCCTTTTTCACAAGCCAAACTGTAAATCTTGCTTGAGGCACCTTACGTTTTTGTTTAGATTTGCCGCTAAATAACGATTAGCCATTGGTGAGACGATCTTCACCAATGGCTAATGGATTTCACGGCAGGCCCATTTGGGCAACGAGTACGATTATACAGCATACTATCGATAGATTCAACTACGATACAACCAGGGCTTCTCAGGAGTCGCGATTCTGAGCGGCTCGATGGGCCCCTCCGGCAGCACCGGAAACCCATCGATTCGCATGGCCGCCGTCACGATGGCGATCATGCCGGTCCTCCTGGTCTTCTTCTTTGCCCAACGCTGGATCATCGAAGCATTCACCCAAAGCGGAATCAAAGGATAAAGACGCCATGGAACACTTCATCTACCGCAACGAAAAGACCAGCCAGATCAGCTTCCCGTTGGGCGGCATTGGCTCCGGTTGTATCGGCCTGGCCGGCAACGGCCGTCTGATCGATTGGGAGATCTTTAATCGACCCAACAAAGGCAGCGTCAACGGCTTTTCCCACTTTGCCATTCGCGCCGAAGCCGAAACGGAAGCAGGACCCGAGGTCAAGGATGTTCGGATTCTGCACGGCAATCTGCCCGCGCCCTATCAAGGCGAAATGCGGGCGCCGCGCTTCAGTACATCCGGCTGGGGGCCACGCCGCGAGCACATGACCGGCCTGCCCCACTTTGACAGCGTCGATTTTCAAGGCGAATTCCCGCTGGCCGAGCTCTCTTTCCATGACGAAACCTTCCCCGGAGAGGTGAAGATGCTGGCCTTCAATCCATTCATCCCCACCAACGAGGATGATTCCAGCATTCCCGCGGCATTTTTCGAGTTCAGCATCACCAACACCACCGACCAGCCGCTGACCTACACCCTGGTCGGCGCGTTGACAAACCCGCTGCCTGCCAACAACCGCAACAGTGCAGAGGTCTCAGATTGGGGCGCCAGTCTGCAGTTGACGTCAGATGGCGTGACGCCCGGTGAGGTGGGGCATGGTGACCTGACTATCGCCACCGACGCCGGTCTCGAAGAGGATACGACCGTGAGTTGGCAGCAATATTGGTACCGCGGCACCTGGTTCGACAACCTGGAAGTCTATTGGAACGATCTCAACACGCCCGGCCCGCTCAAGAATCGAATCTACGGGACGACCGGCCCCGAGGGTGACGGTGCACGCTTTACCGAGCAAGATACGGGACTGCTGGCCGCCCACGTTTCCGTAGGTGTTGGCGAGACGCGCCAGGTCCGCTTTGTGATCAGCTGGAGCTTCCCCACCTGCGAGAACTATTGGAAGACCAACCCGGGCGACGTGATTGCGGCCAACACAACGGCCGGTGGGACATGGCAAAATTACTATGCCACGCTCTGGCCGGACTCCAAAGCCAGCGCTCGAATATGCCATGGAAAATTGGCCCCGCCTCTATCGAAGAGACCAAGCGCTTCAAAGATGCGCTCTTTGGGTCGCAACTGCCGCCGGCCGCGCTCGATGCAGTTTCGGCCAACATCTCGATCCTCAAATCGCCCACCAGCCTGCGCCTGGAAGATGGCACCTTCTACGGTTGGGAAGGTTTACATCTAGACGAAGGCTGTTGCGAAGGAAGCTGCACCCATGTCTGGAACTATCAACAGGCGCTGCCCTTCCTCTTCCCCGCGCTGGAGCGCACCATGCGCGTCGCCGACTACAAGTACAACCTGCTCGACAGCGGCGCCATGCCTTTCCGCCTTCAACTCCCCATCGGCTCGGATCCATGGCCCTTCCGTCCCTGCTGCGACGGCCAGTTCGGCGGTGTGATGAAAGCCTATCGAGATTGGAAGATCTGCGGTGATGACGCCTGGCTCGCCAACATCTGGCCGGCTGTCAAAAAGTCGCTGGAATATGCCTGGAGCCCTGACAACAGCGACCGCTGGGACCCCGACAAATCGGGCGTGTTGACAGGCCGCCAGCACCACACGCTCGATATGGAACTCTTCGGCCCCAATTCATGGCTGACCGGCTTCTATCTGGGCGCGCTCAAAGCCGCCTCTGAGATGGCGGCGCATTTGGGCGAAGATGAAGATGCCGCCGAATACCTCGCCATCTTCGAGCGGGGCAAAGCATGGATGGACGAAAACCTGTTCAACGGCGAATATTACATCCAGCGCATCGACCTCGGTGACCGCGCACTCGTAGAGTCCTATGGCGGACAGGATGATACGCTCAAGGGCGGGTCTGCACTGGACGCCTACTGGAATTCCGAGCACGAAGAGATCAAGTACCAGATCGGCGAAGGCTCCAGCATCGACCAGATACTGCCCCAGTGGCACGCTTCGCTCTATGGTCTGGGCGACCTCTATGATCCGGCGCAGACCAAGCGTGCATCCGCCGCCATCTACAAGTACAACTTCATTCCCGAGATGGGCAAGGTCTACAACCCATGCCGTATCTACTGTTTGAACGATGAGGGCGGACTGGTTATCTGCGCGTGGCCCGACGATGCGCAGAAGCCGCTCATCCCGGCCCCATACTCGCAAGAGACCATGAACGGTTTCGAATACTCCGCAGCGATCCACATGATCATGCTGGGCCTGGTGGACGAAGGAATGCGCTGTGTCGAAGCCATCCGTGATCGCTATGATGGCGAGCGCCGTAACCCCTGGAACGAGTTTGAGTGTGGAAACAACTACGCCCGCAGCATGGCCTCCTATGCGTTGCTCAACGCCTTCTCGGGCTTCGAGTTCGACATGGTCAGGCAATCGATTGGCTTCAATCCGATCCGACCGCAAGAGGGTCAGTTCCGCTGCTTCTGGTCGCTTGATTCGGGATGGGGCGAGTTTGTGATGACGCCCACTGCCTGTGAAGTGCGCGTTCTCTATGGAGAGCTGACGCTTCAGCAACTTCACCTGCCGTTCCTCGCCGAAAAACAAGTTGAGTCCGTTGCCCTGGACGGTGAACCAGTCGCGTTTGACGCCGAAGATGGAACAATTGCCTTTGAGAGCGCTGTCCCAATTGGCATGGGGCAATCACTCAAGGTGCGGCCTGAATGACTACACGCATCGTCATCGTAGGTGGATTCCTTGGCGCGGGCAAAACCACGCTTCTGCTACGGGCAGCAGAGAGGTTGGCTCAGCGTGGGTATCGAGTCGGCTTGGTGACCAATGATCAGGGAGAGGATCTGGTCGACACGGCACTGGGGCAGGAGGCCTCACGTGCCGGTGGTGGAGGTGGCCGGCGGCTGCTTCTGCTGCCGCTTCCCCGATCTGTTGACGAGCCTGCAACACTTGCAGGACGTTGTCAAGCCCGATCTAATTCTGGCCGAGCCCGTGGGCAGTTGCACCGATCTGGTGTCGACAGTCCTGCGTCCGCTGGTGCAATTTTATGGCGAACGGTACGAGCTAGCTCCCTTGACCGTACTGCTCGACGGCAGCCGTGCGGTCACAGGCTTTTCGTCGGATATCCGCTATCTGTATCAACAACAACTGGCGGAAGCTGAATTGATTCTACTCAGCAAAAGTGACTTGCTTTCATCGCAAGAACTGACAAGCCAGGAAACCTCAGTTCAGGCAGCGTTCCCGCAGGCGCGCGTCCTGTCCGTGTCGGCAAGCAGCGGCGATGGTCTGGACAGGTGGCTGGATGTGGTGCTGGGCCAAGCCAGCGCCAATCCGGAAGCATTGGTCATCGACTACGAGCGTTACGCCCAGGCCGAAGCCGCGCTGGGCTGGCTCAATGCCAAGGGCCAGGTTCGCTCCAGTCAGGCCTATTCACTTCGTCAGTGGACGACCAATCTGCTCACGAAACTGGCCTCACTCTGTTCACAGCACGATAGTCCCATCGCCCACATCAAGACCATGGCGACGACAACAGCGCCGCTCCCACCGTCATTACGCCCCGCTACGTCGCACCACCCGGCCCGGCTCAAGGCCAGCTTGACTGACGCTGGCTCGAAAATCAGTTGGGATTTGGAAAGCGAGGTACAAGAGACGCGTGGCCATGAGTTCATCTTGAACGTGCGTGTCAGTTCAGCGCCGGAGCAACTTCAGCAGATGACCATTCAGGCCATCGAACAGGCAAAACCCTTTCCAAATTCCCGCTACTATTTGGAACAGATGGAGTGCTTTAGCCCCAGCGCTCCAGAACCGCACTACCGCCTGTAGTACGTACGCTGCGGCACAAGTGACGACATGATTGGTATTAACGACTTCAGTCGTTTCGTACGATTGGGGCGACTGCGGATCTTCTGAAAGCGATCATTCCCCATCTTCTTCAAAGACTAGATGCTCCGACATGAACTTGAGAATCGGCTCCTTGTCCATACCGCAATGGCCGGCCTCCACCTCCAAAACTTCGTGATCGATGCCAAGATCCGTCAGGAATACCGCGAATTCTCGGAAGCGTTCAATCGGTGCGATGTCATCATAGAGACCGTGGTAGAGTAGGATTCCATGTAGGCGCTCCGGCTGTAGAACATATTCCTTTGCGTCCTGGATGGGCGAAGCGGCTTCTAGTTTGTCCACAAAATCGGGCACAACTCGGGCAACGCCATCCTCAATCTCATAGGGCATGTCAAGGAAATAGGGCGGTTTATCAGGATTGGAGGCGACGGCTGCCGCATGAGCCAACCCTGATTTCGTTCTAATGTTGGAGACGGCGTTGAATTCTCCAAGGCTGGTCGGCTCCGACCTGAACCCCTTGGCGCCGCCCAACACCCATGGGTCCCTGGCCCAGTCATAGGTACCCGAATAGGGTACCGCCACACTGTAAACATCCGGATATTTGAACGCCAGGTGTATGGCCCCATCGGCACCCATAGAACAGCCGGTGATGCCGCGACTGTTGCGATGGGGAATGGTACGATAGTTGGCATCGATGTAGGCCACCAAATCCTTGGTCAGATACGTCTCGTAGTCACCGATCGTGGGCGAACTCAAATACATGCTACCGCCTAGTCGATTGTCAGCATTCGGAAAAACGAAGATCATTTCCTTCGTCACGCCGCTTTGGAGCGCCGACTCCTGTGCTCGTTGAAATGTCATCGGGTCCGTATACTCGCCGCCGCCGTAGCCGTGCAAGGCGTATACCACTGGATAGCGCTTGACCGACGTACTGTAGTCGGACGGCAGCACCACGAATAAGCCGCGTTCCGCGGGATCGCCCAGGAGGTTGCCTTCCAATGCCTTACTGGTCAGCGTTTTGTGCTCGGCGGTGAGCTTCACACGCGACGGGTGTGTTGGCCGCGGAGTGGCGGATGGCTCAGATGCCGGCACCGTTGTCGGCTCCAACGCGGCCATTGCAGCAGGAGCGTCTTCTGTGGCTGGTGTGGCCAGCGGCGCCTGGATCGGCTGGCACGCACCGAGAATCAGGAACGCTAGGATGAGAAATGGAACGAAGTGTGCTGTACGGATCATAGGAAAACCTCGCTTTTGGCATGGTTTCTCTGGGGATAGAAGTGGTTGACAGACTGGGCACCCGACAACGAGTTCAAACAGGGTGGATACAGCATACAGATCGTGTGTCCTCCTTTCGTTCGTCTCTGACCGGTTCTGGTTTGGTGAGGTAAACTGCCTCGCTACTCTTCAAGTGCCAGCAACAGATCCATCACATCAATATTTGCCCACGAAGCCGGATATCCGGTTGCCGCCCTAAGGTCCATCCAGTTATCCATGGCGACGACCGCCAGGCCATTGTCCGGCGTCAATAGGATTTGGGCGTTGATCCCATCGCCAGCACCCATGTGCCCGACCAACCGATGGCCTTCCTTCTCGCCGACAAACCAGCCAAGGCCATAATGCTCAAAAGCCGGGCCATAACTGGGCCCAAGCATCCAGCCGGTGCTGGAGAGCGGCGTCCACATTGCCTCAATGCTTTCGGGCTGCAAGAAACGCACGCCGTTCGCTTCGCCGTCATTCAACAGTAGTTGCGCCCACAGGACCATCTCCTCACAGCTCGACCAGAGGTTGCCGGCCGACGCATCGCGGCCGTCCGTTTGCGGCATAGTCGTATTAAGCCGGTCAATTTTGTAGCCGTTGTAGAGGGTCATGGCCAGCGCAGGATCGACATCTTCTGGAACGAACGTGGAACGAACCATGCCCAGCGGCTCCAGCCATTCTTCCTGCATGTAGCGCTCGAACGGTTGGCCCGTCACCGCAGCGATAATGGCCCCTAGTGCGGAATAGCCGTAGCTGCTGTAGCTCCATCCCGTGTCCGGCGCGAAGAGCAGCGTCAGTTCGTTCAGATCGCGCACCGCCTGTTCGAGTGGATTCATGGCCGTATCGAGCGGTTCCTGCCAGAAGTCCGGCGAATCGGGCAAGCCTGCCCGGTGGCTCAGCAACATGCGCACCGTGATCTCCCTATAACGCTCATCGGCCATCGAGAAGTAGGGCAGATAGTCGGTCACGGGCGCGTCCAGGTCGATCAAACCTTGTTCAGCTAGCCGCAAAACGGCCATAGCTGTGAAGGATTTGGTGACCGATCCCTGCATCAGCAACGATTGCGGGGTAACGGGGCGCTTCTCCTCGAGATCGGCCAAACCAAAGCCTTCACTGTATACAACCTGTCCGTCCCAGACAATACATAGCGCAAAGCCCGGAATTGGGTCATCGATCATGGCCTGATCAACGATGCCCTCGATCTGGGCGACGGTCGCTTCTTCGAGCCGACTGGCCGGAACAGAGACTGGTGCGGAGAGCGGTTGACATGCGCACAGTAGCGGCACAATCAACAGTAAGATGATGGACATCAATCTGACACGAATCATAGTTCTCTCTCCCATCAAACGTTGCTATCAATCGATGACCCGCGCACTGTACGACTCGCGAGCTACACGGGTTGCACTACTATCCCTGTACGCCAAGCTCCGTCACTCCTGAGATCCTGGCTCCTGCTTATCGTATTCTCGTCCTGGCTACAAACTGGCGACAGACTGGCGACGGCAAAATCTCAACCTACCGCAGACTACCCCGAACGGCGTTCAATTGATCTGGCTCCATCGGAATAGGAGGTGTGGGGGTGGGAGCTGCTGCGGGCGGCTGGACCAGCGGTTGGCACCCACTGAGGATCATCACCGCGAGCAGCGCAGAGAAGAAGAGACGATGTGAGTGTAACATGGGTCACTCTCTTTTCGGCCTTCATCGACCGATTCTGTGCGGGTGTGACAGGCTGTGTCCCTGTCACACCCGCATCAAACCGCCTTACGGGGCCAGCAATTCATCTGTCACACAGCCTCGTCCGTGCATTCCCGGATGTTCTAGCGCACCGGTTCAATTCGATAGAGCACGTTGGCCAGATCGCCCGTCACGTAGATCACGCCCGACGGGTCGATGGCTACGCTGCTCATGACCATGGTCGGAGGAGCCCCTTCCGGTCCTTCCGGATTGAATGCCAGTCCTTCAGCAATAGTGGCCAATGCACCCGTATCCAGTTCGATGGCCACCAAACGTCCGGTTCCTGTTTCGGCCACGAGCAGACGACCGTCCGGTGCGAGAGCCATCCCCTCGGGACGGTCCAGGCCACCGGCAATCAGCTTTGGATTCGGCAGCGTTTCGCCGTCAGCGGCCAATTGCCAAACATTGCCCGTAGCCCGATCACTGACCCACAGGTCTTCACTGCTGGCAGCGAGGCCGGCAGGCACGGCAATGCCCTCAATCAGGGCAGTGCGTTGGCTAGGATCGGCTGCGCTGGCTCGCACGACACTGCCGCTCCCCAGTTCAGCAACGATCAAATCGCCCTGGAAACGAACGGCGTTGAGTGGCATGTTGAAGTCATAGTACTCCTCGAGTACCTCCTGCGTCTGCGGATTCCAAACCACCACTGAATTGCCGAACCAGCCTGACATCACCAGGTTTTCGCCGTCCACTGCGACGGTGTTCGGTCCCAGATTGTCTACCTTGCGGCGCAATTCGCCTGTGGCGCCGTCAAATTCGTGCAACATCCAAGTGTCGGCGACGAAGACCGACTCGTCCATCACGGCAACGCCGCCCGGCATTACCAGGCCACCCGGTCCCAGCATATGCAAGGCGCCGTCCGGTTTGACTTCAGCGATGGTTCCCTCGCCCAGAAACGAGGCGAATAGCCGATCTTGGGCATCGAAGACGAAATTGTCCATGCCGTAAGGTGTAGATACGAAGTTCTCAAGTGTGCCGGTTGCCATGTCGACCAGGGCGATGCCGTAGGGATCAGCGTTTGGGTCTCCCTCCGCATAGAGGCGACCCTGTGAATCCAGCTTGACGGCAATAGGGAAATTCAGACCCTCGGCCACGACCTCAATCGTGATCGGATCGGCGTTGACATCGATGCGCACGACCTGCCCCTTTTCCATCACAGGTGCATACAACAGGCCGTCGGGTCCGAATTGGAAGCTGTTCAGTCCACCGAGATCCTCAGCCAGCAGGCGAGGCGTCGCGATCAGATTCGGGATCGAGTTCGTAGAGCGCATCACCGAGGAAAGCCAGCGCGACGAATACCCGACCATCGTTCGAAACAATGATCGGGTTGACCCCCGACGCCACCATCTGGCTGCTGGCACTGCCGTCAGGCGCTAGACGGCCGACAGATCCCTTGAACATGTCCGTCCAGTAGATGGAACCGTCCGGCCCGAAGGCCAGATCGTCGGGTCCATCTACGCCCACCTCTGACCCCAGTCGTTTGACGATCTCACCGGTCTCCGGATCGATCACCAGGATCGCGCGTTCGTTGACGCTGGCGACATAGAGGTTGCCGTCTGGTCCCGCCTTGATCCCGTTTGGACTGCGAATTTGCGCGCCGGTCACAAGTATTTCGGGCAGGAGATAGCTGGACGTCGCCGTCTGGTGGGCCGACGTCAGCTCAAAGCCGAGTTGCAGCATCCAGCCCAACGAATCATAGTCCGCCCAATCCTCCACTACCTTGCCATCCGCGATCTGATGTATGATGGTGGAGGTAAACCTGATTGGGTTGCCTGTGGCCGGGATGCCGTTCCATTCGCCAGTCTGCGTGCCCTGGCACTCATCACGGATGACAACCTTATCGCCTGCCGCCAACATCTCTTCGATCGTGCAGTGGAAGTCAGGGAAGCCAACACGCAGGGCCTGGACGAACTGCTTCAGCCCCTCGGATCCTGCCAATTCCGACGGGTAGCCGGCCTGGTGACGAACATAGTCGTCAGCATAGCGCTCGTCGATCAGGTCCAGGTTGCCCTGATTCCAAATCTCCTCGTAGATGGACGTCATCAGTTGGCGATTGGCTTCCAGAGAACTCGGAATGTTCATCAAACGCCAAGAGCTTTCGGGCGAGACCGTCCATATCCACTCGGCTATCTTGCCGTCCCGCAACGTATACGTGGACTCGGTGACCAGGGGCGAGTCGATCTCCTTGGTCCAGTCGCTTTCCCAGATTTCCGTGGCCGTGACCTGATTGCCGCGAACATCCGACCAGACCATGTATCCGCTCATGCCCGCTGCTCCGCGGTCATACTCGAACATGGCCTGAATTTCATCTTGGCCCGTTCCGACCAATATCCCCTCTGGACCAAAGTCCGGGAAGTTCTTGCCCGGATCGATCCACGTCCACACGGCATCATCGGTCTGCAGCGAGAGCATCTTCTCGGTATCATACGTGCGGTACGCCTCGAAAAACTGATCCATCACCTCCATGGCAGCTTTCTGTGCCGATTCATCCACAGGTGCAACTGTAAGCGGCTGGCACGCGCTGAGTGTCAGTGTCACGAGCAAGGCAAAAATAAGCAGATGCTTTACGCGCAACATAGTCATACTCCTTCCGGTCATGATTGACCGATTTTGTGCGGGTGCGATAGGTTGCGTCCGTGTCGCACCCGCACCAAGCTTTCTCACATGCAATAGGCTACCTTCCTACCCGAAAAACCTGACTCGCTATTCCCGAATCCAGATCTCACTCTTGCCGCCGGACTCGGTGATCTCGTGCCAGCGCTGCATGAACGTTTCGCTTTCCGGCGATTCGCTCCACTCATTCCAGATCGCCTCCATTTCGGCCATACTGGGGGCCTCGATCTCGAAAGCGACAGTGTCGAAAGGACCATAGTGGCTGCGATAGATTCGGGCGTCCGAGCCGTCCGAGCCCTCCACGAGCATGGCCACGACTTCGTCCGTGCGACCCCGCTTGACGATAAAGGTACGACGATTGACGTACATTTTGGGAATACCTCCTCTGCTCAACAAACCAAGGGTCAAGGACAGTACGAATGCACACCCACGTCATCACGGGCAGGTAAAGGCTAGCGGGGGCAAGCCTTTACCTGCCGGCGTTGCTGCGCGAGCTACTGCACTACGGCAAACGGCCCGACATTGCCGACGGCCGACTCCGGGGGCTGGGACCAACAGACGCCATAGACCGGACCGTCCTGCACCGTCATGTCATATGCCTTGCTCGTGCCGGGGTCGATCTCACGCAGCGAGATCATCTCCGCCCAGTCGGGCGGGCCGGCTGCGGCCGTCGAGGCCATCAGGTCCAAGAGATCCTTTTCCGGATCGAGGGTGAAGAAGGTCATGGCGTAGAGCGCCTTGTCCTCGTCTAACACGTCGACAGTCACCTGGACTGGACCGGCCTGCAAGGTCAAAGGATCGTCGACGCTGCACGTGCCGTCGACGAAGGTCACGGTGATCGCGGAGACGGGCGACTCCTCAATGGGCTCCTCGGTCGGCTCAGCTGGCATGGCCTCGGCCAGCGCAGCCTTGAGCCTACCTGCCGACTCCTCGGTGGCAGCCCAGGCATAGAAGGCGATCTTGCCGTCACGGACAGCCCAGACTTCATTGGCCTCCAGCGGCGCGACCCCAAGCTCGCGGGTGAAGTCGTGCCAGGTCTTGGCCCGGCCCTTGACGGTCTCTCCGACTACCGAGTCGATCTCCACTTCCCAGCGAAGATGGCTGGCGATATTCTCCTCCCAGACCGGACGGAACTGCTCCCTGCCGTTGTAGACTTCGCTGCCGGTGGGCGGCAGGCCAAAGAAGTAGACCATGGCGTCATCGGCGAAGTAGTCGAGCACGCCTTCCAGATCACTGGCGTTGAAGCGTTCGATCATCGCGGTTATCACGGCAGATGGATCGTCGACAGACGGAGCGACGTTGGCTTCAGGCTGCGACGCTGTTACAGCTGCTTGTCCATTAGCAGTTGCCTCAGAGTATTCCGTAACCGTCTCCCAGGCGATTCGCTGCAGAAACTCCGCATCTTCGTCTGATAGCTGCCAGTCTTTGGGGTTGTTCCAACCATAGACGTAGCGACCGACATCCGCCATACGATAGGTGGCTTCGACCGGACTCCGATCGAAAATCGTGGCGTATAGCACACACATGGAAAGATACACGCCCAGCGGGTTGGCATGAATCTGATCGTAGATGTACAGATCCAGGTCTGGCCGTTCCTCCAATGCGCGTTGCCAGGCAAGTCCAACAGGCGCTACCTTGGCGCCCAGTTCTGTCCCCAGTTCGCCATAGGTTTCAGCAATTTGTTCGGTGCTTGGCACAGCTTGCGATGCCCAGGGCCAATGCATGTAGAGAATTGTTTGCGCGCCGGACTGTTGGATTTCTTCATCAAATTTATGTGCATATTCAGGGAATTGATCGACTAGGTGCCAGTTTTCAGCGACATCCTCCTGTAAGACCACAACATCCCAATCACCGGTCTGGATCTTCTCAAGGGTGGTCGGTCTGCGCCAGTGCAATGACAACGGCGCTCCGCCGATCCAGACGAGGCCGATTTCCACTTCTGTGGGTGGATCCGTAGACGTTGCCAGCTTTGGAAAGAGATCCTTAAGGAACATGGAAAAGCTGTCCCCAATGAACAGGATCCGGCTTGGCGACTCGGCAACCTCCGTCGCCTGTTGTGGGGACGCTGGCGACTGGAGTGGCTGACACGCGCTGAGCATTGACGCAACCAAGATCAGTAACAGGCTCAACAAGATAAATCGCTTTTTATGGAACATCAAAACACTCCTTTCAGGCTGACATCCTTTGGCGTTCTATCATTGATAAACCCACCTCATTCTTCTTCGCTGTCTACCTCCAACTGGCTCAGCAGGCCCGGCGATTCCGCGGCAACATCCCGAAAAAAGTCGAACAGGCTTGCCAGATCGGCAAATGTGCGCTGTTCACCGCTGTGTGCATTGGCGGCCGATGCGCGCCAGACCAGATCGCCGTTGTGGCGTACGGTCCACAATCGCACCATGTAGGCTAGATAGCGTTGTTCGCTTGCCATGGTTCTCTCCCTTTCTTTGTTCAGCGTATTCAACTGGCGCGCTGAAGACGCGTTGAATACGCGTGGAAATCGGACGAACGGGTGAGAACGACAGGACGCACACGACCCGAATTTCATCAATTGGTTGATCCGCCAGTGCGCGATTGCTGTATAATGAGGCAGGAACTTGGCCTGCATTTTCCCCTCTGTGGCGACCCGACGCTGGTCACCGGGAAGGTGGCGAGGCCGGTGTGAGGGGATCGCCAATGGCGCGGCTCGACATCTCTCTGCTCGGCCCGTTCCAGGTGACGCTGGACGGCAAGCCCGTAACCACTTTCGAATCGGCCAAGGCGCGTGCATTGTTGGCGTTTTTGGCCACGGAAGCCAAATACGTACACTCGCGAGAGACACTGGCCGAATTGCTTTGGCCGGAACGACCGCCCGGCGCGGCGTTGGCTGATCTCCGTCATGCATTGGCCAATGTACGCAAAGTCCTATCCGACGCCGCAGCCCAACCACCCTTTTTACTCATCACGCAAACCACCCTTCAGTTCAATATGGCCAGCGACGCGACCATTGACGTGGCCGACTTTGCGGCGTTGCTCAAGGACGACAAAGCTGCAACGCCGACCAACTGGGAAGCGGCATTGGCGCTGTTGCGCGGTCCCTTCCTGGATGGGTTCAAGCTCTCCGATAGCCCACAGTTCGAGGAATGGATGGTGGTGACAGCCGAGCAGGTGGCCCATCTGGCCCGGCAGGCAAGCATACGTCTGGCCGATGCCTACGAGGAACAGGGCGACTATGCTCAGGCCGCGGTCTGGACGCGCCGGCAATTGGCGCTGGAGCCGTGGAACGAAGAGGTACATCAGCGACTGATCCGCCAACTGGCCAGAAGCGGCCAACGGTCGGTGGCGCTACACCAGTACGAGATCTGTCGGCGTATGTTGGCCAATGAATTGGGCGTCGAGCCGCAACCGGCCACCCAGGCGCTGGTCGCAGCCATCCGCAACGGCGACGAAGGCTGCTCCCCCCTAGCTCCCCAAGGTTGGGGGGAACAGGCTGCCCGCCGGCTACTGCCTAGCTCAGCCTCCCCCCGGATTGGGGTCTGGGGGGCCGTTGCAAGCCGCCCGGATCAGGGTTGCCTGCCGGTTCAATCGTCGGCCTTTTTTGGCCGCGACGCCGAACTCGAACAGGTGGCCACGCGCCTGGCCGACCCTGTCTGCCGTCTGCTCACCGTACTCGGTCCCGGCGGCATGGGCAAGAGCCGCCTGGCCATCCAGGCAGCAGGCAGTTTGGGCGATCACTTTCCTGACGGCGTCTGGTTTGTCGATCTGGCCCCGCTTCACGCGCCGGATCAGATCGCCGGCGCCATCCTGCGTGTTCTCGGATTGCCGCCGGCCAGCCCCGACAATGCAGCCGACCGGATTCTGGACTGCCTCAGCGGACGCCAGGCATTGCTTGTACTCGACAACTTCGAGCATCTGCAGGCGGGCGCCGATCTTCTGCCCATGTTATTGCACGCAACGCCCGCGCTCAAGCTGCTGGTCACCTCACGGACTCGGCTGCATCTGGCCGATGAGTGGCTACTGCCGCTGGCGGGGCTGGAGACGCCGCCTGTCCCGTCCGGCATGGGGACCACGTTCACACGCTCAGGGCGAACGCCTGAGGATCTGAGTAACGTCGCCAGTGTTCGTCTCTTCCTGCAACAGGTGCAGCATCTCGATCCAAGCTACGAACCCACGCCAGCCGATCTGGAGCAGATCGGCGAGATCTGTCGCCTCCTGGAGGGGATGCCGCTGGCCATCGAGTTGGCGGCGGCCTGGATCCGCAGCCTGACCTTGGCCGAGATCGCTTCTGCCGTGCGCAGCGGGCTGGATCTCCTCACAACCCCATTGCGCGATGTGCCGGCACGCCACCGCAGCATGTTCGCCGTCTTCGACCATTCGTGGCGTCTGCTCGACGATCGCCAGCGAGCGCTGCTGCGCCAGTTGGCTCTCTTTCGCGGCGGCTGCAATCTTGCCGCTGCCACAGCCGTGGCCGGGGCCACGGCCGTCGACATGGAAGGCTTGATCGACGCATCGTGGCTGCGTACGCACGACCGTCGCTTCACGTTCCACGAGTTGATGCACCAATATTGCCTCGTCAAGCTCGAACAGGAGCATGAGTCGGAGAGCGGTGAGCCTGCTGAGGCCGTGTACCGCCGCCACTGCGCCCACTTTGCGAGCATGGCCGGGGGCCAGGACCAAGCCATGAACTGGCGACGCGAGTCGATGACTCTCCTAGGTGCAGATTTCGACAACATTGAGTCAGCTTGGCTGTGGGCGATCGAGTACGCAGAATTGGCGGCAATCCGCCAGATGATGGTCGGCCTTTACTTTGTCGCCGAAATGACAGGCTGGTGTGGGGCGATGCTGCCCTATTTTGAGCGCGCCGCCGCCGTCCTACGCCCACTTTGGCCGCAACACGATGTCGACCCGCATCGCCATCACGAGACGGTGAGCTTGTTCTCCTTCATTCTCTACATAGAAATGGGGCTCCTCTCGCATCTGGGTAAGCTGGCACGCATCCAGGTCTGCTTTGACGAGGCGCGAGCGGTGATGGATGTCGTTGCAGATGAAAAAGGCTGGCAAGAACAGAATTTTATGGTCGACCACGCTGCACTCTTTCTCGAAATGGCGTTGGGGAACTTTGCCGTCGCCCACGCCGCCGCACGCAAACAACTTGACTATCTGGTGTTAAACGACTTCCCGTGCTACCCCTGGCGCGCCGAGATTGGCACCCGTTTCTGGCAGATGCACGTGCATCACATACTCGGCGCCTCTGCACGATTTCTGGGCGACTACGGGATCGCTCAGACGCACGACCAGACAGCCATCGACCTCTGCGACGAGATGGGGGAACGGCGCTTCAAGGCGCGAAATTTGCGTGAATTGGCCGCCCTACTGCAACTGCACGGCGACTACGAGCGGGCCGAAGCCCTGATCCACGACGCGCTCATACTCAGCCACAGTTTCGAAGATCGCCTCAACGTTGCCTATAGCGAACTGAGGCTCAGTCAGATCGAGCTTGACGCCGGCCATCTTACATCGGCCGGTGAACACTGTCGGCGCAGCTTGGCGCTGGGGATCGAGACAGGCATACTTGCGCTGCAGGTGCGCAGCCTGACGGCCTTGGCGCGTGTCGAGCGTCTGTCCGGCGACCTGGCCGCAGCCCGAGCCCTGCTGGAAGAAGCGCGAATCGCCTGCACCCAGCCTGACATCCCTCACGCCAACCATCTCGCCGCGGTCCTGCTGGAGCTGGGCCACGTCGCCTGCGCGGACGAGGACTGGGCGCAGGCACAGCAATACTATGCGGATACGTTGGCTGCCAAGGGTTGTGACGCCGCCGAAGCCCAGGAAGCGCGCGCTGGCCTGGCCGAGGTCGCCTGGGCGGAGAACAAGCCTGCGCAAGCCAGGCAGTTGCTCGTCGGGGTGCTGGCCAATGTGGCCGCTGCCTTCGCCACACGTCGGCGTGCCGAGGGTCTTCTGGCGTGTTGGCAACATGAGGCAGTCTGGATCGAAGGTTCCGCACAATCCGTTCAATCCGTAGTTTTGTAGCGATGAACCAAAACAGTGTCACAAATTTGTATGCCGATTTGGCATAGTCCCGTGTGCTATAGTAGCCCCAGTCTGTTTTTGCGATCGTTCAAGAAGGAATGCCCAACCATGCAGACAATGGATCGATCTGCGCCACAACCGGATGAATGGGCCGAACCGGCCTGGGATGTCGCTTTACTCTTTCCGGCGCAGGGCGCTTGGAGCGTTGACGAGTATCTCAGATTGGAAACAAACCGACTGGTCGAATTCTCCCACGGCTCGATCGAGGTATTGCCAATTCGCGGTGACAAACATCAGTCCATCGTCGCCTACATCTTTGGCATCCTGTTAGCCTATGCCCAACGGACGGGCGGCAAGGTGCTCTTTGCGCCCTTTCGTCTCCAGCTCTGGCCGGGCAAGCTGCGCGAACCGGACCTTGTTTTCCTCGCCGCTGCCGACGATCCCCGGCGCGAAGACGCCTTTTGGACCGGCGCTGACCTCGTGGTGGAAGTCGTCTCACCCGACGATCCCCACCGCGATCTGGTGACCAAGCGCTTTGAGTATGCCCGCGCCGGCATCCCCGAATACTGGATCGTCGATCCCCGCGATGAGACCATCACTGTGCTGCGCCTTGGCGACGAGCAATCAGCGAGCACATATGCAGAGCACGAACGCTTCAGCCGCGGCGACATGGCAGATTCACCCAGCTTCGAAAAGTTGGTCTTCGATGTGACTGCGGTCTTCGATGCACCGTAATGCAAGTGGACATTCCCAAAAAGAGGCGACCGCATGACGGTCGCCTCTTTTTGATTTCCTGCCAATCACCTACTCTGGCAACACCCAGGCCGGGGTCATCTCATCGATGCAGGCCGCATCCGGCTCCTCTGTCGGATCGGCCAGGAACTGGGCTATCAGCGACCATTGATGCACCCGGACGGCGGTCATTGCCCTCCAGCGCCTTCCAGAACCGTCTCCCAGGCGATCTGTTGGAGGAAGGCGGCATCCTCGTCAGAGATCTGCCACGCTTCGTGCATGCGCTCCATGTCAAGCTTGAATGCCGGCTTCACAGTCTCCAGATCAGGCAGCAGATCGACCGGTCGATAGGCCGCTCCCTCTGGACTGCGTCCAAATAGCGTGGCGTAGAGGACGGCAGTGTTGAGATAAGTGCCTGGAACACTGGCATGCCTATAAGGATCGGATGGATCGACCAAGGCGAGGTCGGGGCGCTGGGCGATTGCGTTCGCCCAGGCGGAGCCAGCCTCTGCCATCGGAATATCAAGCTCGGCAGCGCATCGCCGACTGTTCCGGGACTGGGGATCGTTGAACTCATCCCAGTGGGCAAACAGAACCGGCTGCGCACCGGCCTTTCGAATCTCCTCAGCGTACTGAGCCACACTGGCCTGATAGATGTCCGCGTTTGAAGCGCCGGCGTTTTGCAGGACAACCGTATCCCAGCGGCCATTGCGAATCTGTTCAGCCACATCGCTTTCATACCAAATAAGTTGAAGCGGTGCCCCGTCGTGAGCGATGCTAGCGGTCTCCAGTTTGATCGGTGGATCGGCAGATGCTGCCAGTGCGACCAAGTGCGCTTCCAGGCCCAGGTTCCGGGAGGTATGGCTGTCGCCGATGAAGAGAATGCGCACGGGTTGTTCCGGATTTGGCCGGATCAGAGGTTCGACCTGAGTGCCGTCCGTTGATACCGCAGGCTGAGCCAAGAAAGCCTTCACCGCACCGGTCCAGGCGACCGGATCTTCAAACGGAGCAAAATGGGTTAGCTCGGGTAGTAGCATCAATTCGCCATTGGGCACGGTTGCCGCCAACGTTTCGAGATGCTCGCGCACGATCCAGTCGTCCAGGTCGCCGTCGATCACCAGCGTCGGCGCCTGAATGTCGCCCAACATCTCCACGGTGTAGTTGGGTTCAGCGAGGATCAGATCCTGCACGCGCTCCAGCATGACCGGCAGATAGGCCGGATCGGGCGCGGTGCGGCTGTATTGCTCCTCAAACATGGGAACCATATCTTCGACGGTGAGCGACTTGAACCAGGCCAGATGATCAGGGGCCAGGCCGTCCACGGTGTAGTTGGGTCCATGGGCCACCAGTTTGTCGACCCGATCCGGATAGCGCATGGCCATCTCAAGGCCGACCGCGGCGCTGCTGGCCCAGCCGAGCACGTGAGCCTTGTCGATGCCAAGCTCATCCAGAAGCGCCACGGCGTCATCAGCTTGGACGGCCATGGTTAGCGGTTCTACGGCGTCTGTCGACCGGCCACGCCCGCGTGCATCCAAGACGATGACCTGATAGTCCGTTGCCAACAGGTTTGTCAGATCGGCGACATCTTCGGTCGTACGCATGTCGCCGGGCAAGAAAAGTAGCGGCTCGCCTTCGCCGTGAACCTCGTAGTAGAGAGCGACGCCATTGACCTCAGCAATCGCGCCGCCGTCCGGTAGGCTCAGCGCTGCGGTCTGCGCATCCGCCGTCCGAGCCCTGTCAGGCGCTACCAGTGGCTGGCATGCGCTCAACAACAAGATTGCCAGAAAAACCAACGGAAAAACATGATCCTTGTGCATCATCTTCGTAGCTCCTTCCAGTGTCTGTGAAGATCAAGCAGGGACGTGCAAATATCGAATCCGAGCAGTTGCTGACTTGAATGAAAAACCAGTCGTTTAGGTTGCACGCACTTGACCGCTCAGGTCGCCTACACTGTACTAGGCGATCGTCACACTATCGTCGCACTCTGCAGCATACACATCGTATGGCGACAAAGTGTCTCCAAAATGGCGACAGCGGAGGCGTTGAATTCGGCTTGCTGCGCGATGCGTGAGGGGTTTGACAAACCGAAGGACAGCAGTACAGAATATCCATCAAGCGGTTCAGTCGAGTCTCCGCACCCAGAAGCTGGCGGACCTGGAAGATCGGATCTTCAGGCAGTCCGTGCCGCTTGAAGCCAGGAAGCTGGAGGCACTTGGCACGTTTGACGGTCAGACCAAAACAATTCTACGCCTCGTCACAGCAAAGAAACCATCGCTGATGCAGCGAAACGTAGACAACGCGTCGCTATGGAATTCCAAAGCTGATATCCGCCACTCGTCGCTAGAGAGCCTGGAAAATCAGCCGCGGAAAAAGTTAGACACAAATGCTCAGCGCTTGTTCTTCCCTTTTCGACAACGCCTTCTGGATCGGCGGCTCGCCCTGCGCCGGCAAGAGCAGTGTTTGCGATCTACTCGCATCGCGCTACAATCTGGAGCTCTACCAGGTTGACTTCGAACTGCGTAGCCAGATCGACCGCATCGATCCGGTCCGCCATCCCGCACTGTTCAGGTGGTTGGCCGCATCCTGTGACCAACGCTGGCTCAAGCCCGTCGACGAGTTGGTCGACGACGTTATCAGCTGCTACCGCGATCACTTCAGCCTAATTGCAGAGAACTTATCATCGCTACACGAAAATGACGAGCCGTCTGGCAATCGACAGACCTTGGTGGAAGGGACCGCCCTACTGCCGGCACTGGTCGCCCGATATGCTGTTTCACCGCTCAAAGCCGTCTGGATGGTACCGACCCCGGCATTCCAGCTTGAACACTATCAGCGCCGCCCCTGGGTCGGGGAGATGCTCTCTGACTGCACAGATGCACGTTTGGCATTCGAAAACTGGATGGAGCGCGATATTCGGTTTGCCCGATGGGTTAGCCGACCAGGCTGCCGGCCGCGGCTATCCCGTGATTTGGGTCAACGGTGATCAGGACATTGAGCAGACTGCGATTCAGATCGCATCCCACTTTGGACTGTGAATTGTCATTTGCCGACACTTGCAGTACCATAAACACGGATAGCGCAAAGGTCCTTTGAATCACCCTCAAGTCGTTATAAAAGCCAGCCAAATATCCAAATTCCCACATTCGCAGAGATCGACTGAACCACCATCCACAACCAGGAGGAAACATGAATCGTCATCGAATGCTTGTTGCAAGTTGCCTAGTTCTTGTGCTGGCACTGCTGCTCAACGTGTGCACAGCGCCGGTTGCTCCGGCAAACAACGCCGCAGCCCCTACAGCAGCAGCGGAAGAAGAAGCTGCGCCAGAAGAGATGACCAGCGACATCGGCAGCGAGGAAAATCCGATCAAGGTGCTCTTCGTGCCGTCGGTCGATGCCCAGGTCATCGTCAGCGGCGGTGAACTGATGGCCGAAGCCCTCAACGAAGCGACGGGCCTCAACTTCGAGGTCAGCGTGCCGACCTCGTACGCAGCCACCATCGAAGAGATGTGCGCCTCGCCCGAGAATTCCATGGGCTTCATCCCCGGCCTTGGCTACGTGCTGGCCAACCAACTATGCAGTGTCGACGTTGCCTTCAAGGCCGTGCGCTTCGGCAACGACGCCTACTGGGCCCAACTTCTTGTGCCGCGTGACAGCGACGTAGAAACCCTTGCAGGATCTGGCCGGCAAGACCTGGGCCTATCCCGATGCCGGTTCCACCTCAGGCTACTTGGCCATCCTGCCCATGATCGCTGATGCCGGGATTGAGGTGGGCGAAACATTGGAAGCCGGCGGCCACACAGGAGCCGTTCGCGCCGTCTACAACGGTGAGGCCGACTTCGCCACTACCTTCTTCAGCCCGCCGCTCAAGCCTGAAGGTGAAGCTGCCTGGGCGCCCGGCGACGAACCGGAGATTCCCGGCAGAACTGATCGAAGAGTGTGCGCCCAGCGAAGACGGCAGCAAGCTCATGTGCGGCGACTGGCGCGTGCTCGATGCACGGGCCAGCATGCGCGAGGAGGCGCCGGACATTATACAGAAAGTGCGCATCCTCACCATCTCGCCGCCGATCCCCAACGACACGCTCTCCTTCTCGCCTGACTTCCCCGAAGAACTGCGCGGTCAGATCGCTGAGGCGCTCGCCGCCTTTGCCGAGACCGAAGCCTGGGATGCATCCATCGGCAACCAGGACTTCTACGGCTGGACCGGCATCAACCCGGCCGCTGACGAAGAATACGACTCCGTGCGCGCCATGATCGAGGCCGCAGGACTTGACGTTGGAGAATTTGGGAGAATAGAGATTGGGGAGTAGGGAATGGGGAATAGGGATTAGGGAGTATGACGGAACCATCGTCTCTCACCGTTCCCGATCCCCAATCCCCAGATCCCCATTCCCCACCCTATGGACCCTATCCTTCGTATCGAAAACCTATCCAAAACCTACGATAACGGCGTTCAGGCACTCGACGGAGTGAGTTTTGATGTGCCGCGTGGCCAGTTTGTGGCTGTCATCGGGTTGAGCGGCTCGGGCAAGTCGACACTCCTGCGCTGCATTAACCGACTGATCGACCCGACCGGTGGCTCGATCATCTTCGACGGTGACACCGTCACCGGGGCCAACGACGCCGAGTTGCGCCACGTTCGCCGCCGTATCGGCATGGTCTTCCAACACTTCAACCTGGTCAACCGTTCGCTGGTCATTACCAACGTGCTGGCCGGTCGCCTGGGCTATGTCAGTCCGGTCTGGAGTCTACTCAACCGCTTCCCCAAACAGGACACCGACGACGCCCTTGCACAGTTGACACGCGTCGGGCTGGAGGAAAAGGCCTACGACCGCGCAGATTCCCTGAGCGGCGGTCAGCAGCAACGCGTCGGCATCGCCCGTGCCCTGATGCAGAACCCCATGTTGATCTTGGCCGACGAGCCGGTCGCCAGCCTGGACCCGGTGCTGGCCCACAGCATCATGCGCCATCTTGAGGACATCAACAAGCAGGATGGCGTCACGGTCCTATGTAGCCTCCACTTCCTCGACCTGGTCCACGCCTATGCCGATCGCGTCATTGCCCTCAACGACGGCAAACTGATGTTCGACGGGCTCCCCACGGAAATCGACGACCAAAAATTCAAAGACATCTACGGCCAAGAGGCCGAGCGGGTCGGATAAGCCAATGAATCGCTCCGTAAAGCTTGGATTGTTCATCATCATCGGCATCATCATCTACGCCTACGGCTTCTCCGTCACCCAGGTCAACCTGGAAGAACTTGGTCTGCCTGCACGCCAGGAGGCATTGACGCGGATCGTTCGCGCCCTGGCCCATCCCGATTTTTTCGAGTTCGATCAGGTAGAAGTCGAAGCCGAGACACCCATCTATGTTCCCTGTCCAACTGATGGTCTGACGGAACCGCCTACAGCAGACACGACCGGTCCATACCTGACTGTCGAACCGACCTGTGCCGATCCGAAGGCCGAAGTGTTGGTCGAAGGCTACAATCTGCTCCCCAGCGCCGACGGACCACTCAATTTCATCCCGCCCAGCGGCGTCTCTATCCAATTGGACCGCATCGAAACCGACGGCGCCGGCTTCTTCAGCACCGTGGTCGAGCTCCGTAACCGCAGCTCTGACGAAGTACAACACATCCGCGCGATCACGCGCAAGAGCGAAGGGCTGCCACGGCTGAGCCAGAACGGCAAAGACACAATTGATAAGATCATCGAGACGGTCTTCATGGCCTTCCTGGCCACAACCATCGGCACGATCCTGGCCATTCCAGTCAGCTTCTTTGCCGCCCGCAATCTCATGAGCACGGTGACAAGCCCTGTATCCAGCGTGGCGTTGAGCATCATCTTTGTGCCCATTGGCCTCTGGCTAGGCGCGCAGATCGCCGGAGCCATGGCCCGATCACCGGCCATGTGGAATGAAAACCTGATGGGCACAGCCATCGCACTGCTACTCTCGTTTGTGGTGGGAATCCTCGCCCTGCGCCTGGTAGTCCCACCCGAAGAAGAAGTGGACGACGCTCCGCCGAGCCGTACGTCGTCGGCACTGCGTGTGTTGGCAGGACTCGTGGCGGCGCTGAGTCTGCTTTTCGGTCTCTTCATGGCCAGCAAACTCACCATCTTGTTCGGCATTTGGCTTGCACCCTTACTGGGCATCTTCGACTTTGTCGGCTATTTTATTGCCGATCTGGGCGGCATTCTCTACCTGATTCTACCCTTTGTGGCAGCATTGATTGCCGGTGGCGTGATGGGCGCACTCGCCGGACGACTCGGCCAAACCCTGGTCGATCATGTATCGCCTTCCGCCGGCAAGATCATGAACCTGGTGCTGGGCGCGCTAGCCGGCGCTGTACTCTTCGTACTCATTGGCCTGGGCATTGCCTGGCTCTACAAGCTGACGGCCGTTCGCTACGTGGTGGTGCTACCTGCCATTGCCGGCAGTCTTCTCGGGGCCTACATGGCGGCGAGACGCGCATACAACGCATCATTGAACATCGGCCTCGCCATCTACACGGTCACGCGCACGATCCTTAATGCGCTCCGTTCGGTGGAAGCGCTAATCATGGTTATCGTCTTTGCGGTCTGGGTCGGTATCGGTCCCTTTGCCGGCGTGTTGGCCCTGGGTCTGCACACGGTGGCGGCGCTGGCCAAGCTCTACTCGGAGCAGGTCGAGGGCATTGCCGAGGGACCGTTGGAAGCCGTGGTTGCGACCGGGGCCAACCGCCTGCAGATGGTCATCTACGCAGTGGTGCCCCAGATTATTCCGCCCTACATCTCGTTCACCATGTACCGCTGGGACATCAACGTACGCATGTCGACCATCATTGGCTTTGCCGGCGGCGGCGGCATCGGCTTCCTACTTCAGCAGAACATCAATCTGCTCAACTACAGAGCCGCAAGCGCACAGATCATCGCCATCGCCGTGGTGGTCTCGCTAATGGACTATCTCAGTTCAATCCTGCGACAACGGACGATTTAGGCTTTTCCGAAATAGGAACTATACGGGAGTTGGCAGAGCCTCAAGCCATTCCAGGCAAAAATTCCTTGCAACGGTTATTTATCTCTCTGGAATGGCCTTAGCCTGATACAATTGGAGCTTCATCCGCAGATGGCCGCAGATCTAGTACAGCGCGGCGGAAGTGAGGCCATGGTTCGTAGGTCCGGCTATCAGCCGGACGACTCCTGGCACCTTTGGGGCAGTCTGATTGGCGAGGCTTGTCACGCTGATAGCGTGACCTACGCTCCATGGGTCAATTTCAGTAGTTCACGATTTCGGAGCGAACTGTCATTCCGACAGAGCGAAGCGACGAGGAATCTCTCCTTGGCGAACTCGAGATTCCTCTTCCCTCCGGTCATGGCGCTTTGCGCCCACTTCGTGAACGGAATGACAAATCGTGAACTACTGAATTTACGCCGTCGCGTACTAGATATCTGCGGCCATTCAATGGAGGACCTGTATGCCGAAACAACCTCACATCGTGATCTTCAACCCTGACCAATGGCGGGGCGATGTGCTCGGCCACATGGGCAATGCCGCGTGCCAGCACGCCGGTGCTTGACGAGTGGGTGCAGAGCGACGCCGTCTCCTTCCGCAACGCCTTCTGCCAGAACCCGGTCTGCACGCCGAGCCGCTGCTCGTTCATGAGCGGTTGGTACCCACATGTGCGCGGCCATCGCACCATGTTCCACATGATGCATCCCGACGAACCGGTGTTGCTCCAGACGCTCAAGCAGAACGGCTACTTCGTCTGGTGGGGCGGCAAGAATGACCTCGTGCCGGCCCAGAACGGTTTCGACGACTATTGCAGCCTGAAATACAGTCCGCCGGCCGATTCGAATCGGCCCATGCATCCCAACCTGCATACGACCACTGCATGGCGCGGCGATCCGGACGGCGACAACTTTTACTCGTTCTACGCCGGACGCATCGAGAAGTATGAAAACGAGGAGTACGCCTACGATTCTGACTGGGCCATGGTCGAGGGGGCAATCGAGCAGATCAAGAACGCCGAACCGGATCAGCCGCTCTGCATCTACCTGCCGCTGGGCTATCCCCACCCGCCCTACGGTGTGGAAGATCCCTGGTACAGCCGCATCGACCGGGACGCGCTTCCGACGCGCATTCCAGCCCCCGACGACTGGACGGGCAAGCCGAGCTTGCTGGAAGGCATCTCCGAGCGCCAGCGCCTCCAGGGCTGGACGGAAGAACGCTGGACCGAGCTTCGTGCCACCTACTACGGCATGTGTGCACGGGTCGACGCCCAGTTCGGCATGGTGCTGGACGCGCTACGCGAGGCCGACATCTACGACGACACGGCGGTCTTCTTCTTCTCGGACCACGGCGACTTCACCGGCGACTATGGCCTGGTGGAGAAGACCCAGAACACCTTCGAGGATTGCCTGACCCACGTGCCCTTCGCGATCAAGCCGCCGGCCGGCGTGCCGGTCCAGCCGGGCATCGTTGACGCATTGGTTGAGCTGATCGACTTTCCCGCCACGGTCGAGGCGCTCACCGGCATCGAGCCGGACCACACCCACTTCGGTCGCTCGCTGTTGCCGCTCATGGCCGGAGTGACCGACCAACACCGTGATGCCGTCTTTTGCGAAGGAGGACGCATTCACGGCGAGACCCACTGTATGGAGTTGGAAAGCGCCCAGGACCCGGCCTTCCTCTACTGGCCGCGGCTGGATATGCAGCGGACTGAAGGCCCGGCCCACACCAAAGCCGTCATGTGCCGGACGCAGGATTTCAAATACGTCAAGCGGCTTTACGAGTCCGACGAACTCTACGATCTGAACGTCGACCCCGGAGAAACGACCAACCGCATCGATGATCCGGCTCTAGCCGGTGAGCGTTCTGCGCTCCAAGAGCGACTGCTCCAGTTCTACCTGGAGACGAGTGATGTGGTGCCGCACGATACGGATCGGAGGCAATAGCGAGTCTGAGCCGGACGGGTGCATCCCATTCCGGGATTGCTCTCTTCAGCAAGGATTGCCCCCCAATCTGGGATAAACCCGAAACCGGACAATCGGTTTGACCGATCGCCCAATACGCACCATAATGTGAGTGGAGGGGGTAGGGAGTGACTATGAAATCACAGATATCCGTCGCCATAGCGAGCGTACCGCAAGACATCATAGAGAGTTTCTGTCGAGATAACCAGATTCACTGGCTTGCCATTTTCGGGTCGGCAGTCGGAGATGCGTTTCATAGCGGCAGTGACATCGACCTACTTGTCGAATTTGAGTCAGATGCACAGATTGGCTTTCTGGATTTAAGCCGCATGCAGCGAGAATTGACCGATATTTGGGGGCGACCCGTAGACTTGGTTCCGAGAAACGGCCTGAAACCAATCATTCGAAAGCAGGTGCTGGAAAGCGCTCGGACACTCTATGCGGCCTGACTACCTCTACCTGCACGACATAGTCGACGCTTGTGATGCAGTCACGCGCTTCTTGGCAGATTACGATGCGCAGTCCTACTTTCTCGTCGATGATCTACGCCAAAGTGCAGTCTTGCAGAAATTCATCGTCATCGGCGAGGCAGCTTCACGAATATCGAAAGATGCTCGCGACGGAGCTACCGACATTCCATGGTCGGATATCATCGGTTTCCGTAACATCGCAGTCCATGCCTACTTCAGCGTTGATTGGGCGATTGTCTGGGTAACGGCTACTCGCGATATTCCTCAGCTACGAACACAGATTCAAATGCTTATCGACGGTTTCGCCAACGCGGACAGTTCAGATATCAACGAATCGGCAGGTTGAGTTGTGCCGTATGAAATACGAGCCAGCTACTGGATTCCCCGATCACCATGCCCCAATCACCATGCCAACCCTCAACCTTATCGCGTTTGACGCCGACGACACGCTCTGGCACAACGAATCGTACTACCAGATGACCCAGGAACGCTTCCAACAGTTGCTTGCGCCCTACTGTGCTGCGGAAACCTCGAGCGAAGCACTCTACGCGACCGAGATGCGTAACCTGAAGCTCTTCGGCTACGGAGCCAAAGGCTTTGCCCTCTCCATGATCGAGACGGCCATCGAGTTGACCGACGGTCAAATTGCCGGACAAGCGATCCAGGAGATCATTGACGCGGTCAAAGGCATGTTGACAAACGACATTGGCCTGTTGGACGACGTCGAGGAGACGCTGGCAACGTTGGCGCGCAGCTATCCGTTGATGCTGATCACGAAGGGGGATCTCTTTGATCAGGAATCCAAGCTGGCCCGCTCGGGCCTGGCCGGATACTTCGAACACGTGGAGATCGTGAGCGAGAAGACGAGGGAAGTCTATGCTGGATTACTGAAGAGAGTGAATGTGGAGCCGGCATGCTTCCTCATGATAGGCAACTCGGTGCGCTCCGACGTCTTGCCGGTCATCGAGATCGGCGGCCATGCCATCCACATCCCATACCATGTAACGTGGGCGCACGAGGCGGCTCCGCCAAGCATAAACGCCCGCTATGCTCACCTGGATAGCATCCAGCGGTTGCCAGCCTGGTTGCGGCAGCAAGTGTAGGACCTTCCTTCAACCTACCAAAGGGGATGGCGAACCTGTGAACAGCATAAACAGCTCTGCCCGTGCCAGCGCAGTCTGTAAAGGATTCTCGCTACGGTGCTGCCGGCGGCATATCACCCGTACGCATCGACACCCCTGAGATCGAGATCTTCAGCAAGATGGCATTTCACATGGTGGCCGGGCCGCACCTCGCGTAGGGCCGGTTCCTCCAGCCTGCAGTGATCAACGGCATAGGGACAGCGCGGATGAAAGTAGCAGCCGGAAGGCGGGCTGGCCGGGTTGGCAATTTCGCCCTCCAAGACCGTGCGCTCGCCTCTCTTTTCCGGATCGGGCCGGGAGATAGCGCCCATCAACGCTTCGGTGTAGGGGTGCAGCGGCGCGTGGAAGAGCGAGTCTGTGTCCGCCGTCTCCACCATTTTGCCCACGTACATCACCGCCACACGATCACAGATGTGCTCCACCACATTGAGCTGGTGGGCGACAAAGAGGTAGGTCAGACCAAAGGTCTCCTGCAGATCTTGTAGCAGATTCAAGGTCTGCGCCTGGATCGAGACGTCCAGAGCGGAGATTGGCTCGTCGCAGACGACAAACTGTGGATTGAGCGCCAGCGCACGGGCGATGCCGATCCGTTGTCGCTGGCCGCCGGAGAAGGCATGTGGGTAGCGGTTGATGTACTCCGGGCGGAGCCCGACCATCTCCAGCAACTGAGCCACGCGATCGATGCGCTCCTGGCCACCGATCCCATTGTTGATCAACGGCTCACCAATGATCTCCAACAAGGTCATACGTGGGTTGAGTGAGGAATAGGGGTCTTGAAAGATCATCTGGGTGTGACGGCGAAAAATCTTCAACTGTGACGATTTGAGCTTCGATACATCGATCCAACCAAGTTCCTGATCGTCGAAGTAGATCTGACCGTCAGTGGGCTCCACGGCTCGGAGGACGCAGCGCCCTGTGGTCGTCTTGCCGCAACCGCTCTCTCCGACAAGCCCAAACGTCTCGCCGCGCATGATGGTCAGTTCGACACCGTCGACCGCGCGGACATAACCTATCGTGCGCCGCATAAACCCTTTTTGGATAGGGAAGTATTTCTGCAGTCCAACTACCTGCATTAAGATATCTTGATCTGCCGGACGTTCAACGGCCATCGTTCGCCTCCGGCTCCGCGTCGTAGAGAAAACAGGCCACAAGGTGACTCTCTTCCAAAGTGATCTCTGGGGGCATCTTCTGGTCACAGAGCCCGGGAATCACGTCCGGACAGCGCGGATGAAAGGGGCAGCCCACAGGCATGTTCAACGGATTGGGCACCATACCTTCGATGGCGGTCAGTCGTTTGCCAGACTTTTCACCGATGCGCGGGATCGACTTCAAGAGCGAACGCAGATAGGGATGCTTTGGATCCCGGAATATTGTGTAGACATCGCCATATTCAACGACACGCCCTAGGTACATGACCGCAACCTCGTCAGCCATCTCCGCAATGACGCCCAGGTCATGGGTGATGAAGAGAATGGCCATCCCCAATTCGTCCTGCATATCACGCATTAAGCGCAAGATCTGGGCTTCAGTCGTCACATCCAGAGCCGTTGTAGGCTCGTCAGCAATGAGCAAACTCGGCTGCAACATCAGCGCCATAGCGATCATGGCCCGTTGGCGCATGCCGCCGCTCAACTGATATGGATAGGCGGAGATGTTGCGCTCAGGATCGGCGATACCTACGTGACGCATCATCTCCAACACCTGCTTATCCGAAACATCCTTTAGATCGGGCTGATGTAGATGGATGGTCTCCGCCAATTGGTTGCCGATAGTGTGCACAGGACTGAACGAGGTCATCGGCTCCTGAAAGATCATGCTGATTATGGAGCCACGGATGTCGCGCATGGCACGGCTCTGCGGATCCAAGTCAGTGATGCGAATGGCTGAATCAACGTCGCCCGTTTCAGGATAGAGGATGATCTCACCGTCGACAATCTTTCCTGGCTTGGGAACGATCTGCATGATCGACTGGGCCGTCACGCTCTTGCCACAGCCGCTTTCTCCAACCACGCCCAAGGTCTTGCCACGGCGGACATCGAATGAAGCGCCATCCACCGCACGCACCGTGCCCTCACGCAGTTCGAAATGGGTTCTGAGGTTTTTTACCTCGACCAACACGTCCGAGCTTGATCGATTGTGGTCCAATAGAAGCTCCAAACTCAAATGGTAGTGTATGCATGCTATCCCTGATCGGACGTCAAGACGAAGACGTAGTCTCGGTGTGCATCTGACAAGTCAATCAACTCAAGACTCAACCGGATCAAGAGAACTTACGCTAGAACGCGTATGGATCTGCAGCATCGCGTAGCCCATCCCCAGCAAAGTTAAAGGCCAGAATCACGATAACAACAAAGAGGCCGGGCAACAACAGCCATGGGGCCAGGGCGACAGAGCGGAAGTTCTGAGCACCCTGTAGTAGAACACCCCAACTGACTACCGGGGGTTGTAAGCCTAAGCCCAAAAAACTTAGCGCTGTCTCAGCTAGAATCATAGCGGGAATGGCCAGCGTCACGGCCGCGATCAAATGGCTGGAGAACGAAGGTGTCATATGGCGCAGAATGATGCGCATCGTGCTCGCATTGGCCAGCTTGGCCGCTAGAATAAACTCCTCCTCGCGTAGCGAGAGAAATCGCCCGCGGACGACACGTGCGATACCGGTCCAGCCAATCAGCGAAAGGATTACGGTAATGCCGAAATAGATCTGCAGTGAAGTCCACTCCGGCGGCAAGACGGCAGCCAACGTGAGCCAGAGCGGAATCGCGGGCAAGGAACGCAGGAACTCGATAACGCGCTGAACAATGATGTCGGTCGTTCCGCCGAGATAGCCGGACAGCCCGCCCAGAAGCACGCCGAACACCATGGAGAGGGCAACGCCGATCAGTCCAATGGAGAGGGAGACTCGAGTTCCATAGATAATGCGTGACAGCAGGTCGCGCCCCAGTTCATCGGCTCCCAGCAGATAAAGCATCTGGCCAGTCTCTGACTCAATGCCAATTAGATGACGGTCCATTTCCCACACCCTCCAGAACTCATAGGAGTCTCCTTTGACCCAAAGCTTGAGCGGGTAGATCTGGCTTTCATCCGGCACGACCACCATGGCCAATGTCTCCATATCGCGTTCAGATTCCAGGCCGTAGACAAAAGGGCGTTGCCACTGCCCTTCACTATCCACAACACGCACACGCATTGGCGGGGCCAGTACCCAAGCAGCGCTGAAGCGATTTGGGTCATGGGGCGCTACCACCTCAGCCACTACGGCGACGAGGTAGAAGAGAATCAAAACGACGACGCTGGCCAAGGCGATCTTGTGCTGTTTGAAACGCCACCACATGAGCTGCCATTGGGAGGCAGTGAAGAGACTTTCACGCTGATCATCTGAGACCGACAGGGCGTCTACTGGGGTCATGTTTGATTCCTATTGATTTGGTTGACCCGGGCCATCCGAAAATATTGCGTATTCGATCTGCCGGAACGCTGACTACTAGACGGGCCATTTGACGGTTGGCTTCGAAGAAGGCCCGTCGAAATACGGACAGAGTTCCTCGGATCGCTCCTACTCCAGCTTGATGCGTGGATCAACAACCGCCAGAAGAATATCGGAAATGAGGGTACCGAGTACGGTCAACGAGGCCAGCAGCAAGAAGATGCTGCCGGCCAAATACATATCTTGACTCATCAACGACCGGATCTGGATCGGTCCGGTCGTGGGCAGACTAAGCACGATCGAAATAATGGTTGCGCCTGACACCAGAGCAGGCAACACATAGGCAATACTGCTCACGAATGGATTCAGCGCCACGCGTACTGGGTACTTGAGGATCAACCGCCACTCGCTCATGCCCTTCGATCGTGCAGTGACTACGTAGGGTTTGCGCAACTCATCGAGTAAGTTGGCGCGCATCGTCCGAATCAGAACAGCCGTACCTGACATTCCCAACACCACCACGGGTATCCAAAGGTGCTTCAGCAAATCGACGAATTTGCCCCAACTCCAGGGTGCGTTGCGATAGGCTTCAGAATAGAGGCCGCCGATATCCTGGCCAAAGACGGAGAAGGCGACCCACATCAATACTAACGCCAGAAGGAAATCGGGAATACCTTGCCCGACAAATCCGATGGTCGTGAAGATGTAGTCGAATGGCGAGTACTGGTGGGTCGCCGAGTAGATGCCTATGGGGAAAGCCAGGATCCAGGTAAAGATGATGGTCAGGAACGAGATGCCGAAGGTCCAGGCAATACGCTCCCAGATCAGGTCGGACACCGGCCGATTCCACTGCATGGAATGGCCGAAGTCCCCCCTTGTCAGGATGCCGCTGATCCACTTAAAGTACTGCACGTAGATGGGCTGATCCAGTCCATAGCGGTTGCGCAGCGCTGCGATCAGCGCTGCGTCCGCCTCCTGGCCGGAAGCCTCCAATTCCGCTGCATAGGCAGAAATGTAGTCTCCCGGCGGCAACTGGATCAGGATAAAGGTTACGATCGAAATGACGAATACCGTGGGAATGAAGTACAGGATTCGCCGCACAATGAACCCGAACAAAGTGTTACTCCTCGATCCACCACTGCTGTATTAGATGGTTGGTCCACATGTCATACTCAATGCTGAGAATGTCATCCTCGGTGGGATGGTTGCGCACCTTATTGCTGATGATGGAAATGCGTGGCACCAGACCGACAGTGCCCATGAGCCAGGTGTTCTCTGCGTTGATTTCGAGCATCTGCTTGCCCAATTCCGCGTAGCGCTCGGTGCCGAACGGCTCTGCCTGCCATTCTACCGTGATTTCCCACAGTTCCTTGATCTCATCCGGTGGCTCGACGCCCTCGGCGCCATTAGTGTCCAACCACTGTCGCCACAGAGGACCACCCAGTGGTGTGGACGGCCAATGCCACGGCGGGCGATAGCGGATGGGTTCATTCTGCCGCGAGTAGGGCTCGGATGAACCGCCGATTGCCCACGACGCCGATATCGTGTTCGTTGGCGCGCATTCGTTGCATGAAGAACTGCTGGTCCTGGCCCTTCACCGAGAGATTGACGCCCACATCCTCCCAGTAACTCTTGATCAAGCTGCCAATTTCCGTCAAGTCAGCGCGGCCGGCGTCGACCTCCATGGTCAAGACGAGCGGCTCGCCATCAGGTCGCAAACGGTATTTGCCATCGCTGTCGTACTCAAGACCGATCTCGTCTAGAAGCTGGTTGGCCAGATCCACATCATACTCGGTGTAGTACTGATCCAGCCCGTCTTCCCAGAAGCTCGGACCGGGGTGCATGATGGGGTTGCGCGGCACGCCAAGGCCGGCAAAACGCAGCTCGTTTATCTCATCGCGGTTGATGGCATGCGAGAGCGCCTGTCGCCAGCGCAGATCGTTGAACAACTCACGAAGCACCTCGTCCTCATGCGTGTAATTGAAGGCAAAGCCCATTTCAGAGGCACGCAGGTCAGGGTGGAGCCGTACGGTGTAGTCGCCACTCTCCTCGCTCTGCTTATAGAGCGGGAAGTCGGCCAGGGTCAAGAACCAACTATGGTGGGTGGCGCTGCCGGAGAGCACCTTGGCCGTCAGTACCTCCCGGTTCTCAACCACCAGCTTCTCCAGTTCATCGATGTAGGGCAGTTGGTTGCCCTCAGGATCCACCCCCCAGAAGTAGGGATTGCGCACGTAGAGCGTGTTGCCCTGGGTATCCTGACTGACAAAGATCCAGGCTCCGAGCACAGGCAGATCGGCATCTTGCTGCGTCTCATCGCTATCAGCGTGGAAGAGGAAGGCGTTGAACCAGGAGTCGAAGTTCTCATCAGCGGCCAGGGCCTCGGCATCCGCATTGTGGTTGATGTGCCACTGCGAGAGGTACTGCTTGGGACTCCACGGCTCAAGCGTGGGCAGGATGTCGATGATGGTCGGATAGGGTATGGCAAATTGGAAGCGGAAGGTATAGTCATCATCCACAACCAGTTTCATCACCTCGTCGCCCGGCGCCAAATCCTGGTCCACAACCGGCGTCAACTCCTCGTTGAGCAGGATGTCATCGTACCAGAACTGTACATGTTCCGTGGTAAGGAGCGTACCGTCGGACCACCTCAACCCCTCGCGCAGGCGGACGGTCAGTTCGGTGAAGTCGTCGGAGAGTTCCCAGCCCTCTACCACAAAGGGCACGATATCGGAGAGGTCCGGCGAACGACGCGCCAAGGAGGCAGCGCGGGCGTTGCTGATCTCGAACAGGTTAGCCGTAGGATCGGCGACCACACTGGAGAGCTTGCCCCCGTACTGGCCGATGGTATCCTTGATCTCAACGACCCAGGGATCAACCGGCAGTCGTTCATCTACCGGCGGCAGCGTCCCTGCAGCAACCTGCTCCGCCAGTTGTGGGGCTTCCCGGTATTCTCCTTCGACTGCGGAGGCTGCATTCTCCGCAGCCTGTGGTGGAGCCGACTCTTCAGCAGGCGGCGCTTGCGCGGCCGGCTGCTCCGCGCCACAGGCGACCAGAAGCAGGCCAAAGGCTAGGCCAACAATCAACACGATGATACGATTACGCATTTTCTCCTCCTTCAATGGATGTCACCGGAAAACTTGAACATTGAGCACATCAAACTGTCTCTGCGGCCCAGCAGAGATCGGCCCGGGATGCGATCGAAACAGACTGTGATCGCACGATCTGCTCGATCAGCAACTGTAGGGTGCTACGAATCGTCAACCAGACGTGTTCGATCGCGATTGGACTGCTCTGAACCCCACTGGCGAACCTCTGCTCGCAGTCTTTGGGTAAAGCCGTCATATGCGCCGCCCAGCGCCAGATCGGTCGTCTCGGCCGGATCGCGAGTCAAATCGAAGAGCATCTCCTCGCCAGCATTGGGATAGAAAGTGTAGGCGTACGTTGCGCTGCGCAACGCCAGCCAGCGGTGCGGATGGGACGGCGGGAATTGCTCGGCAAACACGACCTCTTTGCCAGGATCTTTGCCGGGATCTCTCCCCTCCATCACCGGCACCAGCGATCGGCCGCTGGCTTGCACTGGCGTCGCCAGTCCGCACAGATCACAGAGCGTGGGCAAGAGATCGACCATCTCGGTCAGTGTTGTCAACCGGCGCCCCGTTGGCAGGCGCCCCGGCCAGGAGAAGATCAAGGGTACACGTGCCGTCTCCACATAGTAATGGGGCGTCTTGACCTGCAGACCGTGTTCGCCCAACATGCAGCCATGATCTGCCGAGAACACGATGAGCGTATTCGACCGCTGGTCAGAGCGATCGATAGCGTCGAGAAGCCGGCCCAGCTCATGATCAAGGTGCGTCACCAATCCATAGTAATAGCTGCGAATCTTGAGCAGCTCGTCAGGTGTAAATTGGTCCCAGTGTCGATTCCGAATGTAGTGCCTCAACGTCGCGATCTGCTCTCTCCGCTCCCGTTCGCTGAAGTTGGGCAGTTCGGTCTGATCTGCGTACATGGTGTCGTACGGCTTAGGCGATGAAACCGGCGTGTGCGGACGGTCCAGCGAGAGGCGCAAAAAGAGGGGAGATGGGCCAGTCGCCGCATTGTCCCAGATATCGATGGCCTCGTCTACACCTACAGCGCAGTAGGTCCGTTCATGCGTACAGGTATCGGTGGCGTAGATGATTGGCTGCGGGTAGCCGGGCACATCAAAGGCACGCCACGGCCAGTCAGCTGGATAGTCGTCTGGCAGGTGAAAATGGGGCACGCCATCATGCACGATCTCCCGATGTTCGTCAAAGCCCATTTCCGACGGCTTCAACCCGACATGGACTTTGCCCACATTGGCTGTTCGGTAGCCAGCAGTACGAAACACGCGCAACAGATGCGAGTCTCGGGCGTCCATCCGTCCGCCGTTGTCATAGACGCCGTTTTCGTGGCTATAGCGACCACTCAGGATGGACGCACACGACGGCACACAGACCGGGTTGTTGCAGTATGCCTGCTCAAAGAGCACGCCCCTGTCCGCAAGTCGATCGATGTTGGGCGTGCAAATGAATGGGTGTCCGTAACAGCCCAACACATCGGCACGACACTGGTCCAAAAAGACCCACACCACGTTCGGCAGAGGATTCGACATACTTGAGGCTTACCCATTTCTCAATTCAGTAGATTCGCTCACCACCGATAGGGAACCGTTCCGGTCTCATCCAGTGGATATCCCCAGCGGCGGACGTATTCCATGCCCGGCAGAAACTGGTCGTCTGTCTCTGACAAGCGCGACTGAAGCTGGTCGTCCAGCGTTTCTTGGAGCTCAAGGGCCTCTGATCGATTGACCAAATTGTCCAGTTGATAGGGATCCTCTTGGTTATCGTAGAGTAGCCAAGGTCCATTCAGATCACGTACGTAGGTATATCGTTGTGTGCGCAATCCACGATACTCGCGTCCACCCTGTGCGACTGCGTACTGCCCAAATGGATGCACACACGTGATGAGAACGGCGTCTTCTGCTGGCATGGTCTCAGTCCGCAGATGACCAGCGAAATTGGTTCCTTCAACGGTGGGCGCCGGGGGCAAATCACAGAGACCCATCAGTGTCGGTAGCAGGTCGGGCGTGTCGATCAAGAAGGAAATCTCACGCGCTTGGCGTCCGAATTCTGCTGGAAAGCGAAGGAGAAGCGGCACGCGGATGGACTCATCCCAAGGGCGCTGTTTGTGCGTCTGCCCCTGGGATCCGAGCATATCACCGTGGTCCGAGGTGAAGACAAAGATCGTATTCTCTGCAAGTCCGGTCTCGTTCAATGTCTGTAGCAACGTGCCCACACACTCATCTAGGGCGGTGCAGTGAGCGTAGTAGCCAGCCAGCATCGTGCGTGCCTCACCGGCCAACGCTTCAGGTACGTTGGGGCGCAGTCTGATGGATGGGGCCGAATAGCGCTGACGATATTCCTCCGGCGCCGTCTGATAGGGATCATGGGGCGGCCCCCATGAAAGGACCAATAGAAAAGGATTCTCCTCGCCATCGGCGACGCGCTGGCGTAGATAGGCTACGGCATCCTCCGTCTGGGCGATGGCGTCGTAGCCGTCCCATACACTCGGGGTCTGCTCATTCTGGGCATAGTAGAGTGAGTGGTTGTAATCGTGGGTGCACTCGAGCACCTTCCAGTAGGCGAACGCATGACGGCTCTGTGGAGGAATGTAGTCAGAGCGCCCACGACCATCAACGTGCCATTTGCCAATGTAAGCGGTGTCATAGCCTGCGCGCGTGAAAATCTCGCCCATGGTCACAGCATCATCGGACAGATGCACATCGTTGAGAAAGACGCCGTGGGTCAGCGGGCGCTGCCCTGTGAGCAAGGTAGCACGCGCCGGACAACAGACCGGTATTCCTGCGACAGCATTGCTGAAGACCAGGCTTTCCGTCGCTAGCGCATCCAAATTCGGCGTCTCTACTTGGTCATTGCCGACATAGCCGGCGGCCTGGGCCCGCCACTGATCGGCGAAAACAAAGACAATGTTGGGGCGTCCCTGCGTCAAAGCGGCCAACGTCGACTCCTCCGAATGGGAACGTAGGTCCTTAGTTCGAGAAGATCCCTGTCTGGAGAGAGCGAATCCTGTTTTTGTTTCAACAGTTCGCTTATTTGAGACAGGTCGATCAGGTAATGTTGGAAGCGCAATCCTCTCGCGCACGGCCCGATTATAGCAGACAGGGCGGCTAGGTCAAAGTCGATTTTCTGATTCCAGGATCGCCGTCGCTTGCCATGGATCCCGACGAGTGTTTATGACAAAGTGGATTCGCGAACAGGCCCAATGCCGAAAAAACAACAATAGAGATGTCTCAACGCAGTGAGACTACGCATCAACTTGGTTTTGCGGCTGGGCGTCAACAATGGCAAAGTAAGCGTGACAAACATTGCCGAAGCGCCAACAAAGTTGGATGCCATAGAAGAATTGGAGGCCGTAGATGAGTGCAGAAGAGAACCGTGAGATTCGTCTCAAGCGACGACCTGAGGGCCCCGCAACATTCGACGACTTCGAACTGACAACGAGTGCCGTCCCAAAGCCGGCCGAGGGCCAAGCACTGGTGAAAACCCTCTACTTCTCGGTCGATCCCTACATGCGCGGCCGTATGAACGCCGGGCGCTCCTATGTCGATAACTTTGAGGTGGGTGGGCCGATCACCGGCGGCAGTGTTGGACAGGTGATCGAATCAGCAGTACCAGGCTTGTCTGACGGCGACTATGTTTCCGGCTTTGGCGGCTGGACCGAATACTTCGTAGGCGATGCTTCAACCTTGGCAAAGATCGATCCGGAGCTGGCCCCGCTTTCTACCTACTTGGGCGTCATGGGCATGCCCGGTGCAACGGCCTATTTTGGCCTACTGGAGATCGGGCAGCCCCAAGAAGGGGAGACGATCTTCGTCTCTGCAGCAAGCGGCGCTGTGGGCTCCATCGTCTGCCAGATCGGCAAGATCAAGGGCTGTCGGGTGGTGGGCAGCGTGGGATCAACGGAGAAGGTCGACTGGCTTCTGGACGTTGCAGGAGCTGATGCAGCGCTCAACTACAAGGATTACGCCACGACAGCCGCGTTACGGGCAGCGCTCGGCGAGCGCTGCCCCAACGGCATCGACGTCTACTTTGAAAATGTGGGTGGCATGCACCTGGAAGCTGCGCTCTCACTCATGAATCTGCACGGTCGTATTCCCCTCTGCGGCATGATCTCCGGCTACAACGCAAACACACCCATGCCTGGTCCAAGCAATTTGGGGATCGCTATCGGCAATCGCTTGCGCCTGGAGGGGTTCATCGTCGGTGACTTCTATGCGAACCTACCCACCTTCCAGGCGGAAATGAGCCGCTGGATCGCCGAAGGGCAGGTTCGCTATGAAGAGACGATAGTTCAGGGCGTGGAGAACGCACCTGAGGCCTTCGCACGCCTCTTCACCGGCGAAAAGATGGGGAAGATGTTGGTGAGCGTCTAGGAGCCATGGCGCCTAGCAGGCCGCCGGCGCCATGGCCTCCAATAGGTCGCTTGTCGGACAACCCATGAGGAGGAAGACATCTGCACCGGCCAGCAGGACGGCTGAGCGATCGGTGGCGTACATGGTCAGTACCACGATTCGAACCGATGGCCAGCGTACCTTTATCGTCCGAATCGCCGCGAGCCCATCCAGTTTCGAGCCGGCAATGACGGCCTGACTATTCGAGTCATGGGTAGGCAGATCCAACACAATGACATCGGGATTGAGCGCTTCCACCTGCGCTACCGCCTGTTGACCATCATTGGCTTCGCCGACGATCTCAATCTGGATCTCGCTGCGATCGGGCGTGCTCCAGCGCAGCGCCGTGAGCAGCGCCTCCAGACTCTGTCTGACGCGTGGCTGGTCTCCTGCAATCAGCAGACGTACACAGGCTGGAGTTCTCCAGGGATGGGGCGAGTTTTCTGCCGAATGAAGGTTCATTGGGTTATCTCAAAATTCCTATGGCGACGAATGCGCACGCGATTACAATTGAACGTGAATCGTACGGCTGCGCTCATCACAAGTAACACGTTAGGGACCCGGCCAGTCTACGTCCGGCAGAAAGTGCATGAGGAGTTCCGCCGGGATTCACAACGCGATCCACTGCGCGGCCCACTAGGAGGACGCAGGCGCGGACAGCTGCTTGGACAAAGCCCTTCGATTCACAAAGATGTTCTTCATGTATTTTTCGCTAGTTAGGCTTTGGTCAAGGTCAACGACGCGCAGGGTCCACAGTCTTCGAAAATGGACAAACAGATCACATTGACGTGCGAGCGCTACAGCGATTCTTGTGACATCCTCATCCTGGCCGTCGCTGAGGTGCTGCTCGATCTTCTCTTTGTCAGCCGTGGCCAGGATAAGTTCATGCTGCGCCTTCGGCTTCAGTTCATGTATCATAGGCGGGTTCCTTTGTCTGAGCATCTGCTTCTCCAAACGGTCGCCCCAAATCGCTGAGGCTGGCGCCAGTCAATGTTTCGACTTGTTCATCACTCAATCGTTGCCACTCCGGGGCGTTTGCAGTGTCATCGCTACTCCATGTGAACTGGATTTCATCAAATACCTGCGACAGGCCCTCCTGCGGAGCCTCGTGCTGAATCCATCGGGTAGTTTTCGGATTGAGCGATTTCACGACCACTAGGTCCGAGGCAATATGTTCGCAGGAACTGGAGACGGACTCGCCGGTATTTGTCTCCAGTTCCGTCAACACCACGGTATGGGTGCCGTTCTTGCGCCTATAGATCCGAACTCGGCACCGCCCCGGCGTATGCAATCGCTTATCCTGAATTCGGTAATAGTAGTCGGTTAGCAGTTGCATACTCTACTGGCCCATCTCCAATAACAGCCTGGTGCAGGCATCTGCGACCTTACGATCCGGATTTTCCTCACCGGAGATGGTGGCCCAGCCCTGATCGCGCACGAATTGGTTCCGTCCGTTCGATGTCAACCCGCTCATCTCGTCGAGTTTCGACTCCTTTTCGGGATCCAGGTTGAATTGTGCGACACAAATAGGCGCCAACCGCTCCACGACAGCCTCTTTCGCCATGGTTTGAGCAGTTTCCTCCGCGCCCCTGGCAGTGACCCAACCACCCCAGGTAAAGCCGATCACGATGGTCAGGATGATACTGGCCAGACAGGCCCAGAAAACGATCATCTTTGTCGGCTGGGCAGCGCGCCATCGCTGGCTAAGGCTTGGCTTGGGCGGCGCCGGCGGTTTCACATTCGCTGTGGCGCTTGGCGTTCGCTTGCGCGAGTCATTCAATGCTCTGGGTTCGTTTCGATCGCCTTCTTCCATGAGTCTTTCTCCTTAATGTGAATATCTGGCGTGTGAATCGCTGGTGCGTGAATCGCTGCGGCAAACACGTTGATCGATCTATTTATCGATAGCGCCTGTAATCCCAGGTTTATCCTTCCTCTCCTTCTTTTCCCGCTTCGCCTGCTTCTTTTCCTTCATCGTCTTAGCCGGCTTTTTCTTGCCGTTCTTGTTGGGTTTTTGGGCTTTGCCCATGGGTGTCTTCTCCTTAAACGGTAATCGATCCAATCATCAGATCGTGCGGTTTTCATACCTACCCCTAGCATAGCCGGAGCAGAGCTCCCTGTCATCAGCAGAAACGATAGGGTTTTGATAGCAGAAGAGCCGCCCAATGGGCGGCTCTTCTGCTATTTGACGTACGCTATTTGTCGTACGCGCGTCTTTTTGCCTGTTGGCGACGGACGGCCATAAGGGCAGTGGGCGGCCACAAAGGCACGCCCCTACCCCTCTTCCGGATCTGTTACTCCTTCAGAATCCAGTCCCTCACGGACGGCGTAGAGCGCGGCCTGGGTCCGGTTGGCCAAGTGCAGTTTGCCCAGGATGCGGCTCACATGTACACGTACAGTGGCCTCACTGACAGCCAGTTCATCAGCAATCTCCTGATTTCTCATCCCTTGTGCAATGAGCCGCAACACAGCTAGCTCGCGCAAGGTCAGCGCCTCAGGCGCGGGCTGCGGATCGTCAGGTTGAACGATCTCTTGCAACAGTTTGCGTGCAATGGTTGGGTGCAGCGCCGGTTCGCCGCGGTGAACCTGGTGAATCGCCCGAATGAGTTCCTCCGGCGAGGAGTCTTTGAGCAGATAGCCCAATGCCCCCGCCTTGATGGCCGGAAAGAGCTTGTTATCAGCGGCAAAACTAGTCAAGACCAGGATACGAGCCTCCGGCCGGACGGCGGTGATTCGACGCGTCGCCTCAATGCCGTCCATGCCGGGCATCAGCAGATCCATCAAGATGACATCAGGCTGGGTCTCCACTGCTGCCGTTACTGCTTCCTCTCCGTCAGCCACCTCAGCGACGATCTCGAAACCACCGGATTCGGAGAGCAGGGCGCGGATGCCCTTGCGCACGATGGCATGATCATCAACAATCAATACTCGAATCATAACGCCACCTCGATGACCAGACGTGTTCCGAGGCCCGGCGCGCTCTCATGGGTCAATTGGCCGCCAAGACGAGCCGCTCGTTCGGCAATACTGCGTAATCCACCGCTGCCCTGCCCCTCGGCACGGACCGTCTGCGGATCAAATCCGACGCCGTCATCCATCACTTCGAGAAGAATGCGTGCATCTGTGAAATTTAGATGCACCGTCACCTGCCGGGCCGCTGCATGTTTGCGCACATTGTTCAACGCCTCCTGTGCGATCCAATAGAGATCCTCCTCAATGGCGATGGGCAGCCGCCTCTCCCCTTCGACGCGAAATTGGGTCTGCAAGCCGGCGCGTTCTTCAACGGCAGCCAGACGCGTTTGCAGCGCAGCGACCAGTCCTTCCGCCTCCAACATGGGCGGGTGCAGCTGAAAGATGAGCAGCCGCATATCTCGCATCCCTTCGAGAGCAGTCTCCTGCAACTCGGTCAGGTAGCCGGCTGCGACCTCGTCCTTGCGTGCGGCCAACGCCAAAGCCGCGGCATTGGCATAGAGGGTCACGCTGTAGAGCGATTGGGTTACTGAATCGTGAAGTTCCCGCGCCAGACGTTGCCGCTCTTCGAGCACCGCAAACTGCTCTGCCTGCTGCTGGAGCCGGGCCTGCTCAATGGCCATGGCCGCCTGGTTGGCAAAGACGGACATCACTCGCACGTCCTCTTCACTGAAACCGCCCGTCTTGTTGACCAGGTCGAGTACACCGATGACTCGGTTATTGACATAGAGCGGCAAGGCGAGCAGGGCGGCAATGTTCCCAGGCCACTCAACTGCCTGCACCTTGGCCAACTGGATCGGGTCATTCAGCCGGACCGCCTCTCCTTCTTGCACCACCCGGCCGGCCAGCGATCCCTCAACGGGCAGGCGTTCGACGGCTGTCATCGGCCGTCCAAGCTGGTGCTTGACCTCGAGCCAGTCTGGATCGGTCAGCAGAAGGACAGCGCTGCCCGTCGCCCCGATCAACCCTTGGGCTTCGGTACAGACAATGCTCAGCACCTGTTCCAACTCGGTCTGCTGGAGCAAGCTGACGAGCACGCGCCCAAAACTCTCACTCTCAGCCAGGCGCAGTTGAAGCTCGCCATGAAGCTCGGCGTTGCGCTGCGCCAAAGCCGCAGCATCCTCAATGCGCCGGCTGATGTCCGCCTCAAGCGTGTCCAGCGTTTGCTGTAGACGGGCGATGTCGGCTTGTTCCGATTTCCGAGAATGCAAAATGCTGTTCCCTGTGCGTGCCCAAAGCCGTTCCAAGAATCTGATTTATTGTACCCCGCGATCATATCATCCACAAGAGAACCCGAAATACAGTAGTTCACGATTCGGTGAAAAGCGAGATTCTTCGCTGGCCTTCTGCCGGAGTGACGTATTCGAAAACACCCGCTCAGAATGACAAATCGTGAAGTACTGAAGAGTCCACTGCAAAAAGGGATCTTGACACAAATTTACACGAATTATCACGAATGTTCTCTCTGGGGTGACCACATAATTCGTGTGAATTCGTGACCATTCGTGTCAAGAAAAGACTTTTTGCAGTAGGCTCACTGAAATATACCCCATCCTGGATATGGACGTGGGAACAGAGAGAACGAGAGAAGGCGGAAGAAAAAGCGAGGGCGAAAGAGCAGAGAGAAGAAGAAAGCGATCACAGGTTGGGGCGGATGAGCACTTTCCCCTCAGTCATATTGCTGACGTAGGCTAACAGCGCACCACCAGCGTCCGCCAGCGAAACCTGCTGCTGGATGGTGGTTTCGATCTCCCCGCTTGCGATCAGCGTCTGTACGCGGTTCGAGGCTCGCATGACCTTCAAAATACCTTGGCTCCCGATCCAATCGGTCAGGAAAAAGCCTTCGACACGCTTCTGCTGGAAGATCAGGCCCAGAGGACTCACGCTACCACACAGCTTTGGGTCCAGCGCACCGTAGACGTAGACAATCGCCCCCGGCGGCATGGCGTTGAACAGGAGACCGGTCATGTCTCCGGCCACGGCGTCGAAGGCGGCCGTGACGTTCAGTCGTTGACAGATCTCGACAAGCTGCGATTCAAAGTCAGGCTCAGATGAGTTGAGCAAGTTCTCCGCACCCAACTTCACTAGCAGGTCAACCTGCTCCTGGCGCCGCACGATATTGATCAAGGGCATGCCCATCTCCCGGGCAAGCCGGATGATCATGCGCCCCGTCTGGCTGGCGGCTGCTGTCTGAACGGTCGCTACAGCGCCGTGGGATTTGGCCGTTTCCAACAGGCCGACTGCGGTCAGCGGATTGACCAGCAGCGATGCGCCTTGCGCCAGGCTCACGCCCTTCTTCAACGGGATACATCCACCCAGCGCGTCCGCCACATAGTACTCGGCCCAGGTGCCGTCGCGCTCGCCCTGGCCACCTACTGCCACTCGCCGCCCAACCAGCCATCGCCCCTTGATCCCGCCGGCCGCGACCACAGTACCTGACCCTTCCCAGCCCGGAACGGTCGGAAGTTCTTTTACAACGCCATAGCGTTTCTGGATGAAGAGTAGGTCAGAGGGGTTGCAGGGCGCGGCGTCCATCTTGACGAGCACCTGAGACGGCTTCAACGGCGGGATCGGACGTGTCGCTACCCGCAGGCTGCGGATTGCGGCGTCCAGATCATCGTTGTATGCTTCAAGAACGAGCGCTTTCATTTCGGTTGGGATGTTCTGCACAGAGGATGAACCTTTCAACGAGCATATTGGCTGTCGCCCTGGCCCGAATCCGGTAGGCGATAGATGCTCACCAGAACGGCTTGTCCGACGATTGTAGCTGCTTCGATGAAATGGTTCAGGACTGCAGATCGCTTTTGAGAAAATCCGAAGAGGGTTGAGTAGATCTGGTCGTACTTTCAGTTTAGCATCGACTACATCAACCAATTGCTAGGCCAAGGACCGTGTATCGTAGGGCGCGACCCTTGCGGTCGCCCGTTGTGTGGAGCGGATAGGGGCAAGCCCCACCCCTACGGGATCATGGCCCATGAATGGACAAATGGTATTACTACGACAGCGTACTCCGCTTAACAAGCGGCAGAAGCAGATGTGACGGCCGCTCTGCATCGTGGAAGATCGTATTGACTGCAACCTCCCAGGTTGTGTCGACGCCAAAGGGAGCGCCTGTGTTGAGGTTGCGGTCATATTCGGGAAAATCGCTGCTGGTGACATGAATGCGGATCCGGTGGCCGGAGAGGAAGGTCAGCGCTGTGACCGTCATGTCAATTTCGTAGCAGTAGATCTGGCCCGGTTCCAGCAGAGATTCCTTGTCAACGCCATCGCGAAATCGGGCACGGACAATCCCTTCGCAGATCTGGATCGAGCGCCCGTCAGGCCAGACGTCACAGAGACGCACGACCCAGTCTGTGTCGACTGCTGATGAGGACGCATGGAGGACGGCCTTGACTGGTCCAATGACGGTTATCGAATCGTGTAGCGTCTCTGACGTGTAGGTCAGCAGTTGCCCCTCGATTCCCCGCTGATCCAGCTCAAATCCCGGAGTCGCCGGTTGATGGCCCAGAACAGGCCTTTCCGGATCGTACTCGAAGGTGTCAGGCTGCTCGTCGGTATTGGGCGCTTCAAAGGTCGCGTGTCCGTTGTTGAGCGACGATGCCGTCCGGCCGGTGCCATGCCGAAGATAGAGCGGCGCGTAGTCGATGTCGTTGGGCGGCCACTGGTCCAGATCGATCCATCGATTTTCGCCCATGAGGAAAAGGCGTACCGTCGATTCGTCGACAACGCTACTGTCGGAATCTTTGAGCCAATGGTCGAACCAATTTAGTGCGATCTCGTGGAAATCGGGCGTGGCATAGGGGCCAAAATCCAGTCTTGGCGTCTCGGGCAGACTGCATCCACCATGGGTCCATGGCCCGATGAGCAAGTGCTGATTCTCTCGACACTCAGACGAACGTCCATGCTCAAGAATGCCTGCGAAGTGTTCGAGTGTGCCGCTGGGGTAGATGTCATACCAGCCGCCGACATGAAGCATTGGCACATCGATCTCGTCGAACTGGGTCGCATGTGTCCGCGCCCAAAACTGTTGATCGCCTTGATGCTTCAGATGCTCAAAATGCCAAGACGAAACACCCTCAAGCTGCGGACATTCGGTGATCGGCAGGTGCCAGATCCACGAGTCAGGATCGGCCTGCCCGGCTTCCAATCGAGAACGGATTCGGGCCTGGTCTGCCGGGGCCACCTGATTCTCCAGGCAGTTCAATGCCATCCACATCGCCCAGTCCCGATGCTCTTCCAGCCGGTAGATTCCGCCCGGAAAGACGGTTTCACGGATATTGCTGCCATAGAAGGGCATGCATGCCTTGAGACTGGGCGGCCGTGTCGGCGCGGTCGTGTACTGGTTGAACGCGCCGTATGAAGTGCCGATCAGACCCACATTGCCGTTTGACCAGGGCTGACGGGCTGCCCATTCAATGGTGTCGTAGCCGTCCCGATTTTTGCCCCAGGCCTCGTCAACCATCGGAAAAAACTCGCCATCAGATCGACCACAGCCGCGCACGTCATTGTAGACGAAAGCATAGCCGCGCCGACTGAAGTAGGTGCCCATCGCGGTGAATTCGTCGTTGTCAGTGGGATCCATGACGAAGCGATAGAGGATGACGGGCCATCGACCGGCACCGGAAGGTCGATAGATGTCGCCCCGCAGCACAGTGCCGTCTCGCATGGGGATGGGAACGTTCTGATCGATTTGAATGTCGTGAAGGCCTCTTTGTGCTGGCATAATGCATTCCCTTACGTCTGGGGGATCACGGGCAGAAGCAAATGCGACGGATGCGGCGACGAATGGAGGACCGTCTGTCGAGCCGAACGCAATTCGGCATCCATGCCGATTGGATTGCCTGTGTTGGGGTTGCGGTCGAACCGAGGGAAATTGGATGATGAAACTTCAAGGCGCACACAATGTCCTTTGAGGAAAACGTTGCCTGTCACGCCGACCTCGATCTCATATCGATAGATCTGTCCAGGCTCCAACAGAGTCGGATCGCTGAAACCCTTTCGGTAGCGAGCACGTATGATACCGTCGCAGAGGATCGTGGCGTACCCCGATGGGGCGACATCGACCAGCTTGGCCGTCCAATCTGTGTCTAGGCCGTCTGTAGCCGCATAGAGGATTAGCTTGATCGGCCCGGTCACTTCCATATCCGCTTCCAGCGGGTTGCTTGTGTAGCAGAGCACGTCGGCTCGCATCTCGATGGGGCGCTGATCGTGGGGGCCGCCCGGATAGAATTCAGCGTTGTCGAAACTACAGCCACCGCCTGTCTGAACAGGGAAATCCGGATCGTAGACAAAGTGGTCAGCCGGTTCGTCTGTCGGCGATTCGATGGCAAGCGTACCATTTCCCAAGACGGTGTTGGCGCTGCCATCGCTATGCAGATACCATTGCTGCCAGTCGGTGCGCTCGAGCGGCCATTCGTGTTCATCTCGCCACTGGTTGATTCCCATGATGAACAGGCGCAGCGGCGGTTCGTCCAATACGCCATTGTCGATGCCCTTGAGCCAGTAGTCGAACCAGCGCAATTCGATCCCGCCCGGGTCCACCGCCGATTGGAGTCCGAAATCCACATCGCCGGTTTTTGTGCCCACGGTCGAGCCGTGCATCCACGGGCCCATGACAAGTTTACTACGCCGAGCCGCCGGGGAGCCGCCGGATTTCTGCATGCCGTTGAAATGAACAAAGGCGCTGGCGGCATGGACGTCGTACCAGCCGTTCATGATGAAGGCGGGCGCAGTAATTTCACCCCAATGGCCATCCACATTGAGGCTCGTCCAGTACTGGTCGTCCAGCGGACGTTGAATCCAGTCCTTCCAGTAGGGCAGATTGTAGCCCATGCACTCGGCCCGATCGATCAGCGGCAGCGCGCGAAAGCCCTCGGTCCACGAGTGATAGACGGGCGTCTCAAGTACGCGTCCGGTAACGATCCCGTATTGGGCCACCATCATCGACCAGGTGAGCTGAAACGCGCCGCCGGGGGCAAACATGTCGGCGACGTGGTCGCAGGCGCCAATGCGCGGGACCATGCAGGTGAGGTGTTCGCTGCCCAAGGTTGAGCAATACCACTGCGCCATACCCATGTAGGAACCACCGCCCGTGCCGATCTTGCCGTCGCTCCACGGTTGTTGGGCGATCCATTCCAGGGTATCGTAGCCGTCCTCGGCTTCACCGTGAAAGGGGGTGGCAACACCGTCCGATCCATAACGACCGCGGAAATTCTGGACGACACAGGCATAGCCCATATTCGCTAGTACGCGCCCTTTACCACTTTCATCCGTGCGGCCGAAAGCCGTGCGAAAGAGCACCGTTGGAAAGGGACCGGTGCTGCGGGGCAGGTAGATGTCAGCAGATAGATCGATGCCGTCGCGCATGGGGATCTTGGTATCAAGATGGAATTGAACATCGGCATAGCTTGTCATAGAGTTGATCCTCTTTGTCTGGCTACGGCCACGTATCGGCTTTCACACCGGCCTGATGACGTGGCATGGTGAGTTGTCCGTGAGTGTTCTTGATTGTTCCATTATGGGGCCTTTCATCTTGTTTTCCAACCCTTAAATGGGCGCAGGGGTGTGTCTCGATCTTGGGACAATCCTTGGTGGAGAGTGCAATCCCGGAATGGGCCAGAGGATTTTCGCCGTGTGCAAATGGCCTGGCCCATACCGGGATTGCAGTTGCCCCCAAGATCGAGACGCACCCTGGACGCAGATACAGGGGAGCATCTGCGTCCATCTACTAACGCACCAGAATCTCGGCCCAAACGTGGTCCGGCGTCGCTCTAATTACTGCCCCCTACTCAATCGGGATAACCAAGAACTCATAAGGCGTCTCGTCCCAGACGATCCAGGGGCCGCCCCAGGTATAGTCGGTGGTGAAGACCGCCGCATCGAAGCCGTCGGGTGCGACCAGCATGACATGGGGAGCCGGCACGACCCAATCCTGCCCTGTCAGGCGGCTGCATTGCCGATGGATCTGCGTTGTCTGCAAAAGCGCCACCCGCTAGCATATAGGAGACGCCAAGACGGTCTACTTCAGGCTCAGCGCCGCCCATGAAGGCGCCCATCCAGCCCATGTAGGTCGGGTCGAAACACATGGGATCATTGGCAGGGGTGGCCGGCCAGTCCGGCACGCAGGTCCAATCATTGGTCCCCTCGCGCAGCAGGGTCATATCGCCGTCGGCCTCGGCGGGCCAGTCCAAGAAGGTCGCGGCCTCACCGATCATCTGCGGAACGCCGGTCATGATGTTCTCAATCTTCACCTCATCGCTGTCGGTGGTGGAGATCGGCCCGATCGCTTCAGCAGCAGGCACAACCGGCACCATCAGATGCTCATAGGGTGTGCCTTCCCACATGATGTAGGGCCCGCCCGACAGGTGATCGGTGGTGAACTCTGCCGGATCGAAGCCGCCGGGCATCAAGAGCATGATGTGCGGGCCCGAATTGACCCAGTCCTCCCCATCTTCCGGCCCAGTGGCGTAGGGATCGAAATTACTGGGATCGCTGCCGCCGGCCAGCATATAGGAGATGCCGGGCGCCGTGATCTCTGGCTCGGTCCCTGTCATGTAGGCATTCATCCAGGTCTGCCAGGTCGGATCCACACACATCGGATCGTTGCCCGGCGAACCGGCATTGTCCGGCATACAGAGCCATTCGTTGCTGCCTTCACGCAACAGCGCCGGCTCGCCGCCCGGCTCGGACGGCCAGTCGATGATGGTTGCGCCTTCGGAAATGAACGGCGGCGCGGCATCCATAGCGCTCTGGATTTTGGCGTCAACATCGCCCTGGTCGTCGACAGATGCATCGGCGCCTGCATCGGCAGGCATCGGCTGGATTGGCTGGCAGGCCGTCAACAAGATGACGGCAAAAACCAGTAGCGCAAGCATTCGGATAATTCTAGGTAACATGGTTCCTCCTTGAAATGTGTAAAATAGTCGAGCAATTCACCATTGTCGAATCGTTCTCCGTGCCCTCTGTACCCCTTTGTGCCCCCTCTGCGCCTCTGTGGTAGAATCAGCGTCTTCACCCCAAAACCATTGGTTGTCTCCATCCAATTTCTATGCATAATAGGGAGACAATCTCAGCGTACACCAGGTCGTTGGCGGCTGGTGCACAGAAATTTGCCACCCACTGCAAAAGATCATTGCACATGACCTACTACCCCAAGTTCTCTAACCTGCTCAACAGCGAGCTCCAACGCCAAGATCGCTCGGCCTCTTGGTTGGCCCACCGTCTGAACGTCAGCCCGAGTACCGTCGCTCGCTGGCTGAACAATGGCACGCGCCCCGGCACGCCGGAGACTGTGGTGCAGATCAGTGACGTGTTGGGCATCTCATCTCAGAAACAGACGCTGCTGACGTCGGCAGGCTATGGCTATGCCCAGCCCACACCCCACAGCCAAGACGGAATCGATGCCCCACGGATGGCCAACTCGACGCAAACGGCGGCGCATCTACGCACGCCCAGCTTGCCCGTGCCGGCGACGCCTCTAGTTGGGCGGTCAGCAGAACAAGCGCAGCTCACGGCATGGCTTGCCGACCCCGACATGCGCCTCGTGACGATTCTCGGCTCGGGCGGCATGGGCAAGACACGGTTGGCGCTGGCAGTTGCCAGTAAACAGCAAGCGCTAGGCTGCTTCGAAGATGGCGTTGCCTTCGCCGATCTGGCCCCGCTCAGTGATGTTGACCAGATATCGGCAGCAATTGCCAAGGCAGTTGGCCTCTCGCTGCTGAATGCCGGCGATAATGTTCGGTCGGCCGAACAACAGGTGATCGACTTTCTACTCAACCGGCAACTGCTGCTGGTGCTGGACAATGCCGAGCATCTGCTGGATGGCGCCGATCTCGTGGCCGAGATCGTGGCAACAGCCCCCCGTGTCCACATTTTGGTCACATCAAGAGCGCCATTGCGCCTTGTTGGTGAACAGCTCTTCCCTCTGCACGGACTCGACTACAGAGCGAAGGAGATGTCCACAGAGCAGACTGAAGCATCGGCCCTGACACTCTTTCTGCAGTCGGCCAATCGCGTCCGTCCGTCCTACACCGCCGATCTCCCCGAACGGCGCAGCATTGCAGACATCTGCCGTTTGGTCGAAGGCATGCCGCTGGCGATCGAGTTGGCGGCATCCTGGGTCACCCTCATGTCCGCTGCTGAGATCCTGGCTGCCATCCACGAGAGTCTGCGCTTCCTGGAGACAGACCTACGCGGCGTGCCTGAGCGCCATCGCAGCATGGAAGCCGTCTTCGACGCCACCTGGCAGCGGCTCAGCGAGAAAGAGCAGCGGATCTTCGCACAACTGTCGGTCTTCCGTGGCGGCTTCACCCGTCAGGCGGTCGAGCAGGTCACCGGCGCGACACTGGGCCAACTGCGTTCATTGGCTGCCGGTTCTCTGATCGTCTACGACCACGAGCGCAATCGCTACACGATCCACGAATTGCTCCGCCAGTATGGAGCGTTGCGCCTGAACGACACGCCTGAACTGGCGCAGGAAGCAAACCAAGCCCACAGCGATTTCTATTTTTCCCTGCTGCGACGACGCCAGGACGCGCTCAAGAACCGCGGCCTGCAGACCGATCTCTTGATCCTCGACGATGATGCTGACAACCTGAGCCGTGCATGGGATTGGGCCGCCCAGAAGGGGCGGATCGGCGGCATCAGTGAGACGCTGGACGGGATGGGCCTCTATCTCCAATGGCGTGGCCGCTCCGAGGAAGGAACTATCGCATTTCGATCGGCAGCGGCTGCGTTGCGGAAGGCTGGAGCGATCCGCCACCTGGTTCGTGCATTGGCCTGGCAAGCGCTCTTCGCACGTTCGCTGGGTCATGTCGACGACGCAGCCGATCTACTCGATCAATGCCGTCATCACCTCGATGCCGCTGGCGTCAGAAACGAAGGCGCCCGAAACGAAGACCTCCGTTCCGAACAAGCCTTCGTGCTTTTGCAGATGGGCGCGGCTGAATCGGCCCGCGATACCGACGCGGCAGAGCAGCATTTCTTGCAGAGCTTGGCGATCTTCGAAGCGTTGGGAGAAGACTATTTTGCCGCAGAGGTTTTGCTCGGTCTGGGGCACATCCATTTGATCCAGGGCGACTTCGATGCACAGCGCCGGCATGTGCAGCGCGCCTTGGACAGCTATCGAACATTGGGCAATGTGCGCGGCACAGCCGCCGCCCTCTCCATGCTGGCCGATATCGACAGCTATCGAGGCCGGCTGATGAGCGGGCTGGAGCTGGGCTTCGAGGCGCTTGCAGGCTTTCGCTCGCTTGGCGACACGGCCGGCACGGCCACCTGCCTATCGCGCATAGGCATGACCTATATGAGCCTTGGCGATGTGACCAACGCGCGGCAAGTGGTGACCGAGAGCCTGGCGCTTTTCACCGAGATCGGCTCACGGCGGGACGAAGTCATCTGCTACGTCTTTCTTTGCGCCATCGATCTGATGGCCGGTGACTACCAGCAGGCCCGAGCCAACGCAGAGCGTTCGGTGAGAATCGCCAAGGAGCTTGACGACGAGTTTGTCCTGGGCGTGGCCATCGGTTTTCTGGGCTGGACGCACCTGTTTACGAGCGATCTTGAGCAAGCGCTGAAAACCTTGCGTGAAGCCGTGTCCATCACCAAACGGAACGGCGCCACCATGGACAGCGTTCGCTGGAGTTCCCAGCTCGGCCTTGCCCAGTGGAAGAACGGCCAGGGCAAGCAGGCCCGCGCCCATGCCCACGAAAGCCTGCGCTTGGCTGCCCAGGTCGTCGACCCCTGGAGTCTCCTGACCGCCATCAGCACAACAATCGCCATCCTGGCCGATGGCGAGGATCCGGAGCGGGCAGTCGAGCTAGATAGCATGCTGATGCAGGATCCGCTCTGTGCCAACAGCCGCTGGTATCAGGACGGCATTGGACCCTACGTGACTGCGGCGATCCACCAGCTGTCTGCCGAGGCGACTGAAGCGGCCAAGATCCGCGGCATGTCTTTGGAGCAGATAGAACAGGCCGCCCAACTGGTGAAAGAAACATCCGAACTTGGGTGGGATATTTGAAGTCGAATCCTTGAAGGCAAGTCTGCAGACAATGCCGGCACGGCACTTGGTCAGCGTCGCCAGTTTCATCAGTGTCTCATCCTTTGTTCATCTGTGTGATTCTGTGACAGAAAAGGCTTTTTGCAGCAGATTCGTGTCTTCATCAATAGGTGGGGGCCGGGCTTGCCCCGGCGCGTGGCGGGCGACCGCAAGGGTCGCCCCTACCATGGAATATTGAGAAGACACGCAGACTCATCAGTTGCAGAGGATCCAAACCATGCGCGTGTTGATCACGATCCCGCATTACTTCAATGCCAAAGGCAACGGCCGCTATGGCTCAACCCAGCCCAATCCCCAGCCGCGCCTGGCTGCACTGACCCAATGTCTGCGTAGCTTGCTCATGCTCGCCGGTGACAAGGACGAAGCCTGGTTCCGCGACGCCAACCAGCTCCAGCCCGGCCCGGCCAACCAGACTAGCCGCGCCGAGATCGACATCGTGATCTGCACGAACGGTGATCAGCATTTGCTGGATCAGGTGCAGATGCCGCCTGACGCCACCGAGCACGTTCGCTGCGACTGCGACCCCATGTACCTCGGCTTCGAATGCCATGACGTGCTTGGTGAACGTCTGGGCCGCTACGATCTCTACGGTTTCATGGAGGACGATCTGGTTCTTCACGATCCGGCCTTCTTTACCAAGATCGTCTGGTTCCATGGCATCGCGGATGCAGACAGCGTACTGCAACCCAATCGCTACGAACGCTACATCAGCCCGACACAGATCAAGAAAGTCTACATCGATTTTGAATTTGCCTCAGAGGCGAATCTCACACCCACCGATGCAGAGGCTGTCACCATCGATTCCTGTGGGCAGAAGGTTGAGCTTCGGCCGACCAGCAACCCACATTCCGGTTGCTTCTTCCTCAGCCGGCCACAGATGGAACACTGGACGGAGCAGGATCACTTCGGCAAGCGAGATGCCGGCTTTATCGGGCCGCTTGAGAGCGCCGCGTCGCTGGGGCTGGTCCGGACATTCAGGGTGTTCAAACCGGCGCCGGTCAACGCGAGTTTTCTGGAGATCGAACATTGGGGTCAGATGTGGAGCCGGCGGTTGGCCGGCGTACGGTTGGGGCCAAAGCCATGACATGGGGATAGCAAGAAGGACGTAAGTATGGCATGATAGCGGAAAACCGGATCCGCTGCGATGCACTCGGGCAGCCGTGGCCATCCGACAGAGCCAAGGAGTTGAGGCCAATGTTCGATCCGCAGCGTCCCGCCATTCTTGCCATCGGCACGGCTGTCCCTGACTATTGGGCTGACCAAAAAGCCATTGGCAACTGGATGGCTTCCTCATTCGCCGACCGGCCCGCGGTGCAGCGAATGATCCGTTCGCTCTATGCTTATTCAGGCATTGAGAAGCGACATGGTTGCGCGCCCGAGTACCTGCTGCCGCCGGATGAATCTCGCTTTGCGCCCGGCCTGGACATTGAGGAGACGCCCACAACCGCTGAACGCATGCAGGCCTATCGCCGCGAATCGGTTCCGTTGGCTGAAAGAGCCGCCCGTTCCGCCCTGGAGGCCGTAGACAGGCGTGGCGACGCCGATCTGGACGCCCAGTCTACTGCCATCACCCACCTGATCGTTGTGAGTTGCACCGGCTTCTTTGCACCTGGTCTGGACTTCGAACTGGTTCAGAAGCTGGGCCTGGCCCCCAGCGTCCAGCGCACGGTCATCGGCTTCATGGGCTGCTCTGCGGCCTTTAACGGTCTGCGCGCCGCCAGCCAGATTGTGGCCGGCGACGAAAACGCACGTGTGTTGGTGGTCTCGGTTGAGCTCTGCTCACTGCACATCCAAGCCGGAGAGCGTCGCGACGATCTGGTCTCTGCCGCGCTTTTCGCGGACGGCGCGGCGGCTGCCATTGTAGGAATACCCCAAGCGACCGATAAAGACTACTACCAGCTAGATACCTTCCATACCGGCATGAAGCCCGCCACCGAGGATGAGATGGTTTGGGAGATCGGCGATCACGGCTTTACCCTGCGCCTCTCACCCAAGATCCCCGATCACCTGGGCGATGTGGCTCCGGCCGAACTGGCGCAAGTCATGGGCGGTGCAGCGCCTGAATTCTGGGCAATCCACCCAGGTGGGCGCGCCATCGTCGACAAACTTCAGGAGATCTTCGCACTGCCGGACGCATCTCTGGCCCCCAGCCGTAGGGTGCTGGCCGACTACGGAAACCTCTCCTCGGCAACGATTCTCTTTGTCTTGGCGGAACAGCGGCGACAACTGATGGCCAACCCACAAGGAAGCGAGACCGGTGTCGCCATGGCCTTCGGTCCGGGATTGACCATCGAGATGGCACGCTTGACCTACATGCCCAGCCATGATGCACAGAGGAGAGCCCACGCAACCAACGGTGCTGTCCAACATTCGTCGTTTGTCGCCTCGGAGGCTTGACGGTGAAGCAGGCGAAGTGGCCTGAGTCCCCAGACTATGACATCGCCGTGATCGGTGCGGGGCCGGCCGGCAGCAGCGCCGCGGCGGCCCTGGCAACGCTTGGCTGGCAAGTGCTACTCATCGAACGCGATCGGTTCCCGCGCCACAAGGTCTGCGGCGAGTTTCTGTCGCCCGAATCGCAGGCGACGCTTGACGAACTCGGTACTTTTGCCGACCTGGCTGCGCTGCATCCGGTACAGTTGAAAAAGGTACAGCTTTTCTCGCGACAGGGCAGTGAGCTTGTCGTACCGCTGCCGCAGATGGGCTGGGGCGTCAGCCGCTACGCCATGGACACCGCGCTGGCCCAATGCGCTGAGCGCCGCGGTGCAACCCTCTGGCAGGAGAGTACAGCAACCGCTCTGAGCAGGTCGACTGGGATCCACAAGCTGACCATCCGTCGAGATGGCGAAACCATCGACGTGTACGCGCGTGCCGTTCTGCTGGCCGGCGGACGCGCGGTGACGGCCAAGCTGTTGGCAGAACCGACAGCGGCTCGCACCAACAGACTCAATGTTGGCATAAAAGCCCACTATGCCGGTGCGTCCATGCCGGCCCAGGTCGATCTGTACCTGTTTGACGGCGGCTATGTCGGGATCAATCCGGTGGAGTCGGGTGCGGTCAACGTCTGCCTGCTGGCATCGTACGCGGCCTTTGCCAAGGCAGGACGCGATCCCATCGGCATGATTGAGTGGATTGCAGGACAGAATCCGGCATTTGCGCGGCGCCTCCACGACACCGTCCTGCTGCAGGAGAGCGTCTGCTCGGTGGCGGCAGTCGACACCGGCCTGCCCAGCCGGCCCTGGAACGGCGTGGCCTGCATCGGTGATGCGGCCACCATGATCCCGCCGCTGAGCGGTGACGGCATGGCCATGGCCCTCCACGCGGCAGCGCTCTGTGTTCCCCATGCCGACGCCTATCTGCGCGGCGCCATCGATGAGGCGACCTGGGAACGGCGCTACACAACTGAGTGGCATAGGGCCTTTGACCGTAGATTGCGCGCAGCGCGTAGCCTGCAAGCGCTGCTCAATTCAGCTGCCGGCGATCTACTGCTGCGAGCCGGGAAAATCGTGCCATTGGCAGCCAATTTCATGCTGCGTGCCACGCGCGGTACCGTCGATTCTACCTCTTTCCCCACGCGTCCAACACTGTAGGGGCATGGGGTCGTAGGGGCACGGGATGCGGTGGCGGACTTCTTGCCCTGATTGGACACGGTTTCCGTCGCACTCCGTGCCCCCACCATACTCACTCAATTCGGTCTGGACACACCCCGATCAAATAACGAATGCCAAGCGGCGACAACAGCGTCCGTTCCCGACCGAAACGCCACACGTACGGCGTCCCCTCCAGCTCATCAATCATGGTCTGCAACTCGTCGTCTGAGTAGGTGCGCAAACAGGAAACGATGCCGTCAACGCAGAGCACCAGCGGGATGGCAGGAATCACATAGGTCCAGAAGAGGCGCGACCAGCGAAAGGGACGCAGCAGCGGCGTGGCCAGCAAAGCCAGCCACGGCAGCAGCAGCATAAAGAGCAGGCCCGCATACGAGCGTTGGGTCTGCTCGAAGATGGCGATGCCCTGCTCGGCGTCCACCGCGTCCTGGAGCACGGCCCTGGCATCGGTTGGGTCAAAATGGTGGAAGGCTGTGAAGAGGGTGCGCAGGCCGGGCAGGTCGACCGGCACGTCAGTGGCGTCAATGGGTCGATTCACGAACTGAATGCGCCCTTGTGTGCGCCGGCATGCCCGCTCCATGGCCGCTTGATTGGGGAACAGGTCGGTCAGGACCACGATGGGCACACTGCCATTGGCATCGACGCGTGACTGAAGCATCGACCAGGGGCCGCCGCCGCCGGCGCAGAGATCGACGATGTAGCGGTCACCGGTTGCAGACAGGGCTACGTTCAACGGCTCGACCGCGCCGTTGAACTGACGCCCGATGACGGCGAAGAGTTCGAGGCAGTCGGTGGCGCCGTCACGCACGACTGCGGGGCACCATGCCTGATCGTGGATCTCGATCCATTGACGACGACGAAGCCGACTCATAGGGAGAGCTCTCCGGCCCGCTTAGGAACCAAACACATTGCGAACGGCCTGCAAGTATCGATAGCCCCAACGCATGTCCGGCAGCAGATAGCTGCCCTCCGTCCATTCGTTCCAGCTATTGATGGTCACAAGGGGCGCCCGTTCGGGATGCGAATCGATGTAGCGCTTGGCCTTCCAGAGGCAGGCTTCGAAGGCGTCGGGCGTTGCCCCGATGACTGCGGTGTCGATGGACGGATTGCGCTGTGTGTTGTCCCAGCCAATCGAGACATGGGGATGGTAGATACCGTACGTCTCCTCAAATGAGTCCCAATACGACATGGCTTCGTTTGCCCAGATCACGTAGTCGCCTTCGCCGCCGGCATCGTGGCAGAACTGGTAACTGGTGGCGCTATCAAAGTTGAGCAGACGAGGCACACTGGACGATGGTTCGGCATCCAGGGTCGCGCCTGCCTCCACACCACCCTCACCGTCATAGGCGATGGTCTGCAAGTGCAAGCCGGGCAAGCCCTTCTCCACACAACGACGCCGCATCCAGGCGAAGGCGTCTTGGGTTTGAGCGAGCCCGCCAAGCCCGGCAATCAGGTTGGCATAGAGGTAGATGCAGAAGACCGGCTTGCCGTCGATGCGATAGTAACGGTCGAGCTTGAAGTAGCGTTCGATCAGTCGATCGAACATGGGCTCCAGCACGTCCCGACTCACCTGGCCCGACCAGAGCAGTTCCTGCTCGTCGGTGTGCATATCCCAGAGCGTATTGGCATCATGGTTGGCCCACATGAGATAGAAGGTGGAATCGGAGCCCTCCAACGCCGGAATCAGACCCTGATTGAGCTGACGTTCGTAGCAGGGCGCGCCGTCATACCAATACCAGTCCATGATGAAGAGATTGACCCCGTGATCGCTCGCAAGTTGGATGTGCTCGCGCATGACGGTCGGGTCGGCCTCGTCCTGATAGCCAAGCAGGGGAAGGCGCGGCATGTCGTGGCCGGGGAAGCGCGGTGTGCCTCGGCGGACGGTATACCATTCACCGTCTCCTTCCGGCCAGATGTGGGCCATACGCGGTTCGTAGTGATAGGAAGGCCAGATATAGGCGGCGACGTCATATTGTTTCATGGTTATGGATCTCCTCACTTTGGCTCAAATGGTTTGACGGCGATTCGGCTGATCAAAACCGGCAACGTAGAGCCCCGCGCCCTGGCGCCGGCCCCAGGCAGCCAGGGCGTCAGGTTCCTTGATCGCATGGGCGTCCAGCTTCTCCTGATCGTAGGTGAAGCCCAGCCCCGGTCTGTCACTGAGGACGATCCAGCCGTCCTCGATGTCGTGGGTGTGGGTGAAGACCGCGTCACGCCCATTGTCCAGCACCTCCATCATGATGTGATTGGGCAGCACCGCAGCCATATGCGCCATGTAGTTGGCCGCACAGTTCATCATGGTGACCGGGACCTCGTAGGCATAGGCCAGGTCGGCCACCTTCATGGCCCCCGTGATACCGCCTGCACGTGAACCCACATTCAAGACGTCGGCGGCTCCGCCATGCAGCAGCGGAAGATAGTCGTTGAGCGCATCCAGATTCTCGCCGGTTGCCACGGCCGCACGAATGTTGTCCGACACCTTCTTGAGTCCGCGCACATCCCAGCGACGGGCCGGCTCCTCGACCCAGGTCAGGTCGAACTCCTGCTCGATCTCGTGCAGGTAGCGGATCGCCTGCTTGGGCGACCAATACTCGTTGACATCGACCATCAGTTCCGGCTTCTTGCCCGATTTTGCCAACGCATCGCGCATGATGGCTATGCGCCGCATGTCCGTCTCCATGTCCAGGCCGATCTTGAGCTTGCCGCTGTGTACGCCCTTGGCCGCCATGCCCTCGTAGAATGCCCGGATCTCTTGATCCGACAGTGGATAGTCGATGCCGCTAGCGTAGGCGCGCACGCGGTTGGACGAAGCGCCCAGAGTCTTCCACAACGGCTCACCATTAATGCGCGCCTTGAGGTCCCAGAGGGCAATATCGAGGGCGGCGATGGCGCCGGTCGCACCGCCACGATTGCCGCCTTTGAAGACATAGTCGATCATGTTGTTCCAATGGCCCAGTACGCCGCGCGGATCCTTGCCCACCAGAATATCGTCGACCAACGATCGGAGGATCGGGTCGGGCGCACCGGCCATGGAGATGCCCGAGACACCCTCATCCGTGTCGATCCAGAGCGCGTTGGCCGTCATCGTCCCGCGCCCGATAGGATTGTTGGCATCTCCTATGAAGCGCTTCATCTTGATCTGAAATGGCTGCGTGCGGATTCCGGTTATTATCATCAGTGGTTCTCCCGGTTAGAGGTTTTGATATGGCTACACTGCCCACAATGGCTGGCATACGCATGTCCTAACGCTGCCAGCTCATCCCTATCCCTGATTTCCTCTATAGTCGAACATGACCTTAATCGCTCCGGTTCCCTTATCGGTCGCTGTCTTGATGGCCTCCTGCCATTGCTCGAGGCGAAAAGAATGGGTGATCAGACCGTCTATGGTCAGTCGTTCTTCCGTGAGCAACTCGCAGACCAGATCATAGGTCGAGATCGGCGTACCGCGCCATATCTCAGTGCCGTGTGCCAATGCCCCAATCAGATCAACTTCCTGATACCATATCGGCGTCAGATCAAGCTTCAACGTTTCCAGACTGACACCGACCACCACGACAGTGCCTCCGGCGCGAGTTGCACGCAAACTATCCCTGACCGTCTGTGCTGAACCGACGCAGTCAAAAATGACATCGAAACCGCCAAGGATCATCTGGTTGTTGAAGGGACCTGAATAGAGCTTGCCGGAGGTCGTATTGATTGTGGTCGAATAGACGTCCTCCGTGGAAACCTGGTCGGCGCCCAGCCGTCGCGCCATGTCGGCCTGATGAGCATGGCGGGCCATGGCCACTATACGACACTCTGGAGACAGAGCACGCAGCGACTGGATAACGTTCAGGCCAACGATACCGCATCCAAGGACGAGCGCAATCTCTCCTGCCAGAGGCAGGCGACGCAGGGCTGAACGAACGCCAACCGAAAGGGGTTCAATCATCATAGCGACTTCATCATCAAACGACGCCGGCACTTTGTACACTTCAGACTCATGAGCTGTGAAACCATCGCCCCAGCCACCGCCGACACCAAACCTGGCTCCAGCGAGGGACGCATTCTCGCAGAGCCCATGATTGCCTTGGCGGCAATGGCGACAGATCTCCTCCAATCCTTGGCTGACACAGTTTGGGATGAAAATCCCGCGGCTATCCATAACGACACGGTCGCCGATCGTAGTTGATTTCACATTTGGGCCGATTTCGGTTACTTCACCAACGACCTCATGCCCCAGGTAGATGCGCTCCAGTCCAGGCAATGCAGCTGGTGCAACCTTCGGATCCGTCTCGACGAAAAGCAAGTGCAGATCGGAAGCGCAGATACCACAGAGCAGATCGGAGACACGCACCCAGTCGTGAGCAGGTAGTGCCGGTTCTTCAATTTCGTCAAGACGAGTCGGAGAGAAAAAGGAATAGACGGCACCTGGCCACAGCGGTCTCACAGTCTTGGTAAGAAGAATCTTAGGAACACTCTTCTCGAAATAGATCGTACGCATCTACTGCTCCCTTCGTTCGCTACCAGTAAGTCATCGCGTCCAAAAAGATGTGGTGTAGATCATCCGCACCGGCCGGGCGAGGCGACAGCTTGGTGACGCGATGCTGGGGCAGCGTCCCTTCCACCAGTTGATCGACATCGTCCGGTCCAAAGCCGATGGCCGCCAGTCCATTGGGCACGCCCAACTGCTTCATGATATCGATGAGCGCACGGGCCAACACCTCGCCGGCATCACGCCTATCGACATCACTTATGTCAACCCCCATCAGTTGAGCACCATACAGATGACGCTCCGGGTTGACCTCTGCTGTGAAGCGGAAGACGGCAGGCGCGTTGAGAATCACCGACATGCCATGGGGAATGATCGAGTGGTCATCCGAATAACCATCGGGCACGAAATCGCGCACCATGCCCGAGACAGGATAGGACATACCGTGGGGCAGATGGACACCGGCGTTCCCGAAGCCGATGCCGGCGTAGGCCGAGGCAAGCAACATCTGGCCGCGGGCGTGATCGTCGTCCGGGTCGGTCGATGCCGCGACAATATTGGCCGCAGTCATCTCTATGGCCTTGGCCGCCCAGATATCGCTGATGGGATTGGCCCCCTGGTAGGCCGGACGCATGGCCGGGCTTTCGGCGGCAGGCCGTTGGTCAAAGGGCATGGCGGTCAACGATTCCAGCGCGTGGCTGAGCACGTCGAGACCGGAGCTGGCTGCGACCATGCTCGGCATCGAGCGTGTATTGTTCGGATCGAGGATGCCCAGATTCGGCTTGAGCGCCCGGTGCGCAATGCCGGTCTTGGCGTGCATGGCCGTGTAGTCGAAGATGGCCACGCCGGTGGTCTCACTGCCGGTGCCTGCCGTGGTCGGGATGGCGATCAGCGGCTTGACCGGGCCAGGCACCGGCAGACCCTGGCCAATGGGCGGGTTGACATAGGTCAGCAGCTCTGCCGGATAGGTGGCGTAGAGATCGGCGACCTTGGCCGTATCGATACTCGATCCGCCGCCCACGGCCACGTAGCCGTCAAATTGCCCATCGGTGGCGAAGGCGATGGCATCGGTAAACGAACCGTCGGTCGGTTCAACCCGCACCCGGTCATAGAGGACGGCGTCAATGCCGGCGGCTTCCAGCGCAGCCATGGTCACGGCCACCGGTTCCATCTGCGCCAGGCGAGCGTCAGTCACCACCATCACACGCTTAGCGCCCAACTGCTGCATATCCCAGCCGACCTCGCGCGTCACGCCAGGACCATACTTGATGTTGGATGCTGCCATGGTAAAAGCGGTTTCGGATTGCATTCGTTCCTCCTTCCAATAGGACACGGATGACACGACGCTATTCGTAGTAGTTCGCAATCATCTGATCCATCACCCAACTGGTGCGAGCGGCGCTGACGCCGGTGCTCGGGCAGTGGCCGATGCCGTTCAATTCATCGACGATGGACTGGATCAGCGGCTGTTGAATGTGGGGCGGGTGTGGAATGGCGAACTCGGTCTCGCCGTCCTCCGTGACGAGCCGCACCGGTTCCTCGCCAAAGGAGGAAAAGGCGAGCTTGCCCTTGGTCCCCACAATCTCGGTCACGTCCCCATCGGCGTAGGCGTCGAAGCACCAGATGCCCGTCCCGTGCACGCCGGACTCGAAGACGAAGCTGCCCGCCACCGTATCCTCGGCCGGATAGCGACCGGCCTGACTGCCGGCAAAGCCACTCACCTTGCTAATCGGCCCCACGAACTGATCTAGATAGTCGAGCGTGTGCGACGCCAGATCGAGAAAGATGCCTGCCCCGGCGATTTCGGGAATCACGCGCCAGGGCAAGTTGCCCGCATCGAAGTGGTTTGGCCGTGCACGCTGGTAGAGACGTACGGTCACGAAACGCACATCTCCGATTGCGCCGCCGTCGATCAGTTCCCGGATCTTGGCAAAGCGGGGCAGTGCTCTCCGATAGTAGGCCACCCAGAGCGGCACGCCGGCCGCCTCGCAAGCTTGAATCATCGCCTGGCACTCTTCGTGATTGCGCGCCATCGGCTTCTCTACGTAGACAGGCTTGCCTGCTGTGGCGACCATTTCCGTGTAGAACAGGTGTACATCCGGCGGCGTGGCGATGTAGACCGCATCCACGTCCGGATCGGCGATGAGACTGGCGCCGTCATCATACCACTTGGGCACGCCGTGCCGTCGAGCGTAGTCTTCAGCTTGTGCGCCGTCTCGCCGCATCACAGCCACCAACTCGGAGCCTTCAGCCTTCTGAAAACCGGGTCCGCTCTTGACCTCGGTGACGTTGCCGCAGCCGATGATTCCCCAACGAATTGACATGGTTGTTCCTTTTGATATGAAACGGCTCTGCCGTCAGAATATAAGAGATTTGCCACAGATGGACGCAGATGAAAAACGGATGGGACACGGATACTGCATTGCCAAAATCTACCACAAAAATGATGGTCTGGAAACGTGGCGCAGAACAGTCGAGACCACAGCATTCAACGGTTGACAGGGCAGGCAGGTCGGTGCGAAGATAACGTACGTCTATCCCAAGTCGCCAACAACCAGGAACAAAACTATGAACAGTCGCGAACGCATTCGTACCATCATCTCCGGTGAGCCGGCCGATCGCTGCGGCTTCTGGCTGGGCAATCCCCATCCGGACACATGGCCCATCTATCTGGACGCCTTCAACGCCGCGGACACAGAAAGTGTGCGTTGCCTGCTGCAAGATGACTTCAGGTGGACAATTCTGGGTGACAGGGAATACAGAGGACCCGATCGGGAGACACTGTTCGACTTTCGCCGCTGCGGCCAGGAGCTGAGCGCTGCCGGCGCCTTCGCCGATTGTGAGGACGTGCAGGAGGTCGAAGATCACGACTGGCCCAATCCGGATGATCTTGATTTCACCGATGCGCTGGCGAAGCTGCGCAACTCAGGCGCCCACTACCGGGCCAGCGGCTTCTGGGCCCCATTCTTCCACCAAGCTGCTGACTTCTTTGGCATGGAGAACTACTTCATCAAGATGTACACCCACCCCGAGGTCGTTCACGCCGTGACGAAGCACATGGTCGACTTCTATCTGCAAGCCAACGTGCGCTACTTCGAACAGGCCGGCCGCGAGATGGATGGATACTTCTTCGGCAACGACTTCGGCACCCAGCTCGATACGCTGATCAGTCCCAAGCTTTTTGACGAATTTGTCGCACCCTACTTCCAGCAGCTCACCGACTTGGCGCACGCCTACGACTACCAGGTGATCCTGCACTCATGCGGGTCGATCCATCGCGTCATTCCCAAACTGATTGAGATGGGCGTGGAGGCGCTGCATCCGCTGCAAGCGCTGGCGGTCAACATGGACGCTGCGACGCTGGCCCGCGAGTTCAAAGGCAAACTGGCCTTCATCGGCGGCGTCGACACCCAGGATCTACTGGTTAACGGCACACCGGATGAAGTGTATGCGGATGTTCTTCGTATCAAGGAACTGCTGGGGCCGAATCTCATCGTCAGCCCAAGCCATGAAGCACTCCTACCCAACGTGTCGCCGGAGAACGTACGCGCCATGGCCGAGGCGGCGCTCTACGATTGAAAATGCATGGTTAAAACGGGGGCCTGAGTCTGCGACTCAGGCCCCCGTTTTAACCATGCAGACCTCTAGACAACCCCAAACTCAAAGACCGTCGTCTGGTCATACTCTTCGCCCGGCCTCAATACCGCCGTGGGAAAGTTGGGTTGGTTGGGCGAGTCCGGGAAGTGCTGGGTCTCCAGGCAGAGGCCGCCACGCCGTGGATAGACCTTGCCGCCCTTGCCAACAAGGCTCTCCGGCATCATATTGCCGGCGTAGAACTGGATGCCGGGCTGGGTGGTGTAGACGTTCATCATTCGACCGCTTGCCGGCTCGGTGACCGTGGCGGCTTTGCGCAGCTCGCCCCAGCCGTCGGTATGCAGCACAAAGTTGTGGTCGTAGCCGCCGCCGAGCACCAACTGCTCATCGTCGCCGTTGATGCGCTCACCGATGACGGTGGGCTGACGGAAATCCAGCGGCGAACCGTCAAGGCTGCGCACCTCGCCGATGGGGATCAACGTCTCATCAATGGGCGTGAAACCATCGACGTAGAGCGTCAGAACGTGGTCTAGGATATCGCCCTCGCAGGAAAGATTGAAATAGGAATGGTTGGTCAGATTCAGAATCGTGGCGGCGTCGGTGGTCGCCTTGTAGTTGATTCCCAACTTGTTCTCGTTGTCGAGCGAGTAGGTTACCACGACCGACAACGTTCCAGGATACCCTTCCTCCCCATCCTCGCTCACATAGCCGAGCTTTAGAACGGCGATGCCATCCTCGAGGGCAGCCTCTGCGTCCCAAACGACTTTATCGAAACCGACATTGCCGCCGTGCAAATGGTTGTCGCCGTCATTCTGCGCCAGGGCATAGCTGGCGCCGTCCAAGCGAAACTTTCCGCCGGCGATGCGATCGGCGAACCGGCCAACCAGGCAGCCAAAGAACGGACTTTCGCTTAAATACTGGTCCAGGTTGTCAAAGCCGAGAACGATGTCATCGACGCTGCCATCCCGATCGGGTGTCACTAACGACACGATGGTACCGCCGTAGTCGAGAATCCCAACTTCGATGCCGTTGTCATTGACAAGCGTGAAGAGTTGGACGGCCTTTCCGTCAGCAAGTTCGCCAAACGGCCGGCTGTTGATATCCATGCAGATTTCCCTTTCGTCGAATGTCTAGCCACTGAAATATGGCCAGCGAGGCTGTTTTCGTTCTTGTAGCCTGATTCTACCGCCTCGTGCCATTTTTGGACAAGCGGTTCGGGTGGTATTCTCTACGTATCTTTGAGTGAGCACTTCAATAAGGACTATTGTGAACGCATAGGGAGCATGACAGATGGCAAACAAGAACAAGCACGTGATCATTGCGTATTTTGCGAATCTCATCGCAGCAGAACAAGCTGCCTATAGGATCAAAGATCGGGACAAGGCGAACGACGATATCAAGCTGGGCGGTATCGGAATCTTGACCGAAAAAGACGGCAAGATCAAGACTCAAAAGGTGGGGGCACGCGCGGCAGGCAGCGGTGCCAAGTGGGGGCTGGCGCTGGGTGCAGCCACCGGCATCCTGACTGGTGGCGTCACGTTGATTGGCGGGGCCATCGCCGGCGTCGCAGGCGGCGCAGCCATGGGTGCGCTTTTTCATAAGAGCCTTGGGCTGAGCGATGATGATCTGGGCCCGTCTAGAGACGCGATTGAAAGCAGGCGACACAGCCCTGGTCGTCATGGGCGATGAGGATGAAGTTGAGCCCACCCAGCTTGAACTAGCAAGCCTCGGGGGCGATGTAGAGAACTTCCAGGTGCCTAGCGAAACCATCACTCAGGTAGAATCGGCAGAGAAGGTCGTCCTGGTCGATCCTGATGCCGAAATCGCGGATGATTCTGAGGAAGATACCGCAGACGGAAACATCGTCAAGGTCCAAGCCGGCGTCGTAAATGTTCCCGGAACCTGGCAGTCGGTCTATGATGACAGCTGTGGCGAGTGGAATCCGGCATGTGCCGGCACGTACCTGGCCGAACAAGCGGACGGCACGTTCAGCGGCGCCTTTGATGTACCGGCGGGCGCCTACGAGGTGAAAGTCGCATTGAACGGAAGCTGGGACGAGAATTACGGAGACGGCGGCGTTCAGAACGGCGCCAACTACCAATTCGAAGTCGACGAAAGCGGACACGTCACCTTCTCATATGACCCGCAAAGCCACCTACTGACGATCACCTAGACCACAAGCCGTAGCGCACAACAGGCTAACGCACACGTACAAGGATCCGGTTATCAAAATCGAACAATGCGGGGAGATCTGTCAAGCGATAGATCTCCCCGCATCGTTGTGTTATTGGAGTTTCAGTGAGATCAGAGGCGGTTGAAGAACGCAACCGATCTTCTTAGGCTTTTCCAAAATCGGTATTATACGGGAGTTGGCAGAGCCTCAAGCCATTCCAGGCAAAGATTTTCTTGCAACGATTATTTATTTCTCTGGAATGGCCTTAGTTCACGCCTTCCTGTCCATACCAAAGGTTGGCGATGCGATCATAGGTGCCGTCTTCGATCAGGTTCAGCAGCGCGCGATTGATCTCTTCTCGCAGGGGGCTGCCCTGAGGATATGCAATCCCATAATCTTCTTTGTTGAAGGGCTCGCCGGCCATCATGAAATCACCTACAGCGTTATGGTGAACGTGGTAAAGCAGAATTGGGTAGTCGTAGACGACGGCCTGAACATCACCCTCTTCAAGCATTTCATAGGCGTCGTCAATGACAGCGACCCGAATATGGCCGATGCCGCGCGTCGACAACCATTGCGACGCTGTACTCCCCTGCACGGCTGCCACACGTCTGCCCCTCAGGTCGTCCGGGCCATTGATCGAGGAGTTCAGCTTGGAGACCGTCATCTCGGACGTGACATTGGCCGTGAAGTTTGCGATGATAAAGAGCCCCATGATCATCCAGAGCAAGGCAAAAATGCGGCCAAACCAGTGGCGCGGGACCCGATCGCCATAGCCGACTGTGGTCACGGTCACAGTCGCCCACCAGATGCCGTCCCAGACGCCCCGGAGATAACCCTTGGAGAAGTCCTCGTCGCGATGTCGCTCCATCAGCCAGATCACGTGACCCGCTACGATTATCACAATGAAGAGAGCGACGAAAATCCGCCAGATAGCCGGTGTGAATGCGACCATCAGGATATCGCGCAGCGGCGTGCTGGGCTTCACTTGCGTCATGATCCCCAGGCCCGATGCGAAATACGGGAAGGAAAAGTCTATCACTTCCTCCCGGTCCTTTGTGATACTGATAGCAGCAATCGCCACATCCGCGGTATCGCCCTGTACGGTCTCTAGCAAATCGTCAACCGTCTCCACCAGCACGTACTCATACTGCAGTCCGAGATCAAGGGCAATGGCTTCCCACAAATCGATGCTGAACCCCGTCGGTTCGCCAAACTCGACAAACACAAATGGTTCAATCTGCTTTGTCGCAATCTTGAGTGGCGCCGCAGATCTCTCTTCTTCCTCAACGGTCGCCTCAAGCACCTGCGATGCCGGGTAAGACGCAGCATGAGACGCTGTAGAGACCAGTAGAATCAATAGCAAAGCAATCGGCAGTGCGACGAACCATCGCCTGGGTTTTTGTACCAACCATCGATTGTACTCACCGTAAAAACTCATGTTAGACCAGACTCCAATCGGACTACCTACCCCTTTGAGCGCACCTATGATACTAGATCCAAGTATCGCACATAGGTCCAATATTGGCCCATCCTGAGGGGTTAACAACTCTTCAACAGAATGCTGTTGGGGAGGAGCGAATTTCCAGAACCTCATTGGTGCGTTCAACGACTGATCGCGCTATAATGGCCTGCATGAATAGATTCGGCAAGCTTCAATCGAAATCGCAGGATGCAATCAACGGACATCGCGGCACCATTGCGTCTGACGCTATGGCGGGCATGACCTTTGCCTTTGTCAACATCCCCCAGGGTATGGCCAATGCGCTGCTGGCGGGCGTCAACCCGGTTATGGGTCTCTACACATTGATGGTGGCAACCCCGGTCGGCGCGCTTTTCACCAGTTCTGTCTACATGAACGTTTCGACCACCAGTGCGCTCTCGGTTGCCGCAGGCGACGCCTTAGCCGGCCTACCGGCCTCCGCCAAAGCCGCCAACATGCTGATCCTCGTTCTGATGATCGGCATCGTTCAGCTGCTGGCCGGTCTCTTTCGGCTTGGTGCGTTGTTGCGCTTTGTCTCCAACGCGGTCATGGTCGGTTTTATCAGCGGCGTAGCTGCTTTGATCGTTCTAGGCCAACTAGGTGACTTCACCGGCTATGATAGCCAGTTTTCCGGCAAGATCCTTCAGGTGGCCGATCTGATCCTCAATTTTCGATCCGTCCATTGGCCGACGCTGTTGCTCAGTCTCCTTACCCTTGGCGTCATTCTGGCTGTGAACATGACGCGCTTTGCCAAATTCTCCATGCTGATCGGGCTGCTGGTTTCGACCTTCGTTGCCATGGTCGTGCAGCCTGAAGGCGTGCCGCTTGTCGGCGATATCGCTGTTTTCCCGGACAAACTGCTCGAGTTCGAAATGCCCAGTTTTGTATACGCGCCGAACATGATGGCATCGGCCGTCGCCATCGCCATCATTGGATTGGTGCAAGGTGCAGGCGTGAGCCAGAGTTATCCCAATCCGGATGGCTCCTATCCGAACACAAGCCGGGACTTCATGGGCCAGGGCGTAGCCAACATCGCTACCGGATTTTTCCAAGGGATTCCGGCCGGCGGCTCCATGTCCGGCACAGCGCTGACGGTCAGCGCAGGTGGCAGGACCAGGTTGGCCAACGTCTTTGCAGGCCTGTTTGTGATGCCGCTGGTCTTTTTCTTGAGCGGCTTCGTAGAACAGATTCCCATGGCCGCGCTGGCGGCGCTGCTCATCGTGGTCGGCTACCAAAGTTTCAAACCCAAAGATGTCCAGACGGTCTGGCACACCGGCAGGATACCGGCCACAGCGATGGGCCTAACCTTTGTCGCGACGATAACGCTGCCGCTGCAGTTTGCCGTCTTCGTCGGCGTTGCCGTCTCGGTATTACTACACGTCTTCCGCTCATCCAACCGGGTACGCTTGGTCGAATGGAAGCCTGTGCCCGGCGGCTTCCCGCTAGAAAAGCCGGCTCCTGCGCAACTGCCCTCCAACGAGATCACGATCCTCAATGCCTATGGCAGTCTCTTTTTCGCTGCGGCCAGCACAGCCGAAGCCCGCCTCCCGAAAGTCGGTGATGCTAAACGCCCGGTCGTCATCTTCGGAATGCGCGGCCGCGATGAAGTCGGTTCGACCTTCCTCAGCGTAGTCGACCGCTACGCCAACGCGTTGCAGGATCACGGCGGCAAACTGATCCTGGCCGGCGTCGCACCCAATGTGATGCTGCAACTCGAGCGCACCGGGAAGATCACGAAGCTGGGCAAAGAGAACATCTTCCCGGAAGAGGAGCAGCTCGGCACAGCAATGAATCAAGCAATTGCTGAAGCCCAGGCATTTCTGGCCAGCAGCACCGAATCCGGCGACAGTCTAGTGTAACAGTTTCAGGCTCCCTGAGGAATTGTGGGGCTAGACCTCCGGGAGGTGTCCACGAATGGTAATCAGGGCGGAGGTTCGCCGGACACCTCCCGGAGGTCGGGTTGTGCACCCCACAATAGTTCAGAGATCCCAAATTCATCGAAAACCGCGCCGTCATCGATCCGTCAGAGTTTTGTCAACTCCGCTCCTGAAGCTTTTGGGGAGTTGGCAGCCTTCAGCCAAGTTGAATGAACAGTGAGCGCGCCGAAGACAGAAAGGCAACAGTTCGTGAACAAGGACATATTCGAAAAACTCGATGGCCACCGCGTTGCCAAGATCATTTACGGCACCATCATCGTGCTGGTGGTTATTGTAACGTTGGAAGATCACCCGCCCGCGCCTCGGGTCGCGATTGCATCTGTACTGGGGGCCAGCATTGCCGTGGCGCTGGCCGAATTTTACTCAGAGTTGATCGGCAAACGCATTCACGAAAAACGCAGGCTCTCTCGGATGGAGATACGAGAAATAACGACAGCCGTCAGTGCCGTATTAGTTGGCGCCTTGTTGCCGTTGCCGATCCTGATTCTCGCCGGCCTGGACGTGTTTAGCGTCGACCTTGCACTTAGGTTGGACAAGTGGCTACTCATTGGCTTGCTGATTTTCTACGGGTACGCAGCGGCAGCGGTTAGCGGTAGCGGCAGGCTCTGGGCAACCTTCATGGCACTCCTGGCAGGCTCAATTGGCGCCGTCGTTGTATTGATCAAGGCGGCACTGAGCCACTAGCGGCTATGCGCCGAAAAAGAGGGGAAAGACCGGGAAAGCGACTGGACGCAGCCATTTACCTCGTTGCCCGTTAACAATCCGAGTCCCTCTGGACTATTGTTCAGAGGTCCAAATTCTATTCACACACAGAAAGCCAGGATCAGTGAACATGAGTACCAATCCGTATCTGTCAATCGATCAACAGATGGTAGGTGACATCTATACGTCGTCAGAGGCGATGGACAATCTGACCATTCTCTGCGATGACTTTGGGTCTCGCTTCGGCGGCACGCCGGGCGAGCGCCTGGCTGCGGACTTCATCGCCGCCAAACTGACCGAGTATGGTCTCCAGAACGTCGAATTGGAGCCGGTTGAGTATTTGGGCTGGCACCGAGGCGAGGTCTCGCTGGAGATGATTGCGCCTGTCGAGATGTCCCTCTCGTGTATCACGCTGCCCCACTCGCCGCCTGCAGACCTGGAGGCAACCGTGATCGACCTCGGCGACGGCGCCCCTGCCGACTTCGAGAAACATGCCGATGAGATCCCCGGCAAGATCGTCATGGTCAACTCCAAGACGGCGCCACGCGGCATGAGTCGCTGGGTCCATCGCAACGAGAAGTATGGTCGCAGCATCATGGCCGGCGCAGTCGGCTTCATCTTCGTCAACCACTACCCGGCCTACGGACCGGCGACCGGCGGCGTCGGTGACAACGACCAGGGTCCGATTCCCGCTATCTCGCTGGCCTATGAAGACGGAGCCTTTCTCCAACGCATCATGAAGCGCAAGGGGGATGTTGTCCTGCGGCTCACGAGCACAGACTCGTTCGAGGATCTGGTCTCGTGGAACATCATCGGCGAGTTGCCCGGCACAGCCGACGACCCTGAGTTGGTCATGCTCGGCTGCCACATCGACGGCCACGACATCTCCCAGGGTGCGCATGATCCGGCTTCCGGTGCAGTGGCTGTGATGGAGGCGGTTCGTGTGCTCAAGAAGTATGGCGGGCCGTTGACGAACACAGTCCGTGTCGCCATTTGGGGTGTCGAGGAGATCGGCCTCATCGGCTCGACAAGCTATGTCGAAAAACATGCAGATGAACTGGATAAGATCCGTTTCTACTTCAACATGGACGGGGCAGGCGGCAAGGGTCGCAAGGATGTGGTGCTCAACGAATGGCCCGATCTGGAACCGGTCTTTGAGAAGTGGTCAGAAGAGATGGCACTGGACTGTGCCGTGGGCGAATCAGTCAGCGCCCACTCGGACCATTTCCCCTTCCTGATGGAGGGAGTGCCCACGGCCGGCATGGGTGCTGCGGTCAGCGAAAACACTGGGCGCGGCTACGGTCACACCAAATATGATACGCTCGATAAGGTCGAGTTGCTCGGCCTCCGCGAAGCCTCCTCGTTGGCGGCGCGGCTTGCCTTGCGCATGGCCAATGCGCCGACGTGGCCGGTCTCGCGCCGCAGCCACGAAGCCGTATCCGCCCTCTTTGACAAGCCCGATTACCAGGCAGAAGCTGAATACAGCGCGCAGTACGAAGCGTTCAAGAAAGAGAATGGCCTGGGGTAAGAGCAGTTCGGTGAATTACGCCAATTTCTGATCCCTCAGGGCCGTTTTGCTGGTATACTACAGGTAAGCTCCCCATCGATCGCGTTTCTTGATTCGGCGAAAGGAGATTCACATGGCCGAAAGAGTGTACAAAGTCATCGAGTTGGTCGGCACAAGCGAAGAGTCCTGGGAGAAGGCCGCGGCAGCAGCAGTTGCGCTGGCAGCCGAAAGCCTGCGCGACCTGCGCATTGCCGAGGTTGTCGAGCAAGACATGGTCATTGAGGATGGAAAAGTGACGGCCTATCGCTCCAAGGTGAAGGTGTCGTTCAAGTATCACGGCGGCGACTGAGAAAACGCGGTAGGCAGGTGACTGCCTACCGCCGACTTTCCACCATCGCATTGGGGATCGTCACACCCGTGATCGCCACAACAGCCTTGGGCGACGGCCCCGCCTGAACCCAGTGTGATGGCCTCAGAATGCAGCCCCTTCTTCGCCCAAAACTCAAATCAGATCGCCCATCCCGCTTCAGACCAGCGTATACTGGCCTTGATGAGTTTGAGCGTGTCCAAATCCATGGACTCGGCGCTGAAGCGAATCGCCTGCACGGGTGCGATCTCAGCAGTTTCGCAACAAACAGGAGCCAAATATGCATAGTCCGATCATTGTCAATGGTGTCGCCCACCAGCTTAGCGTAGACACGGAACGTACGCTGCTCAGTCTGCTGCGCGACGAGCTGGGCCTGACCGGCAGCAAGTATGGCTGCGGAGACGGCAAATGCGGTGCATGCACCGTTCATGTCAACGGCGAACCGCTACAGTCTTGCAGTGTCACGGTCGCCGACGTTGCCGGCAAACGGATTACGACCATTGAAGATCGAGACGCCGATGGTTGGCTGCCGGCATTGCAGAACGCATTCATCGAGGCCGCAGCGTTCCAATGCGGCTATTGCACGCCAGGCATGATCATGTCAGCTGCTGCCCTGCTGGCCAATAATCCGACACCGACACGGGCCGAGATCATTCATGGGATGAACGACAATCTCTGTCGTTGCGGCGCGTACACGCGCATCATCGATGCCATCCAACGGGCTGCGGCAAGTCGGACGCCCCTCTCGCCGGCGCTGCTTGAAGAGATGACAGAGGCAACACCAGCGCAGGATTTCGTCGAAATCGCGACACTGGCTGAGATCGGTGAAGGTCTGATCGTCGCGTATCCCGACGAGGACGTCGCTTCGGTTGTCGCTGAGATGGACGGCGGCGCCGGTTCGCAGGACCAGCGACCACCCTCTGAGATTGGACCTTGGCTCCACATTCGCCCAGACGGCAGCATCCATGGGTTTGCAGGCAAAGCCGAGGTAGGGCAGAACATTGCCACAGCTCTGGCCAGGACCGTGGCCGAAGAATTGCGCGTACCACCTGATCGCGTGCACATCACGCTCGGGGATACCGCGGCCACGCCCTATGACCGTGGTACGTTCGGCAGCCGGTCGACACCGATCACCGGCCTGCAACTGCGTAAAGTCGGTGCGGCGGCACGCGGGCTGTTACTTGATCTGGCGGCAGAGGCCTGGGGTGTCGAAGAGCACTCCCTTGGCATCGGCAAGGGCGAGGTGCATCACGCCGAGTCCGGCAGATCCCTGACCTACGGCCAGCTCGTGCAAGGCGAACAACGCTTGCAGATCGTCGAAGAGAGCCAGGCGGTCATGTCCGCCGTCAATTGGACGGTGGCTGGACAGTCTGTATCCAGAGACAATGCCATGCAGTTCGTGACGGGGTTGCACAAGTATGCTTCGGACCTGGCGCTGCCGGATATGCAGTATGCAAAGATACTGCGTCCCCCCGCATTCCACGCCACATTGCTTGAGGTGGACACCGGCCGAGCCGAGTCAATGGAGGGTGTCTCCGTGATTCGCGAGGGCGACTTCGTGGGCGTAACCGCGCCCGATATCCTGAGCGCCGAGCGGGCGATCAATGCGCTACGGCCCCGATGGAAGACAGCGCTCCAGATCTCACAGCCGGAGATCTTCGACTACTTCAAGGCCAATCCCATCGAGGCCGAAGACCGCAAGGCAGCTGTTCTGGAGACTGTCGGGGCAGTCAAACCGGCATTGGCCGGGGCCGAAAAGACGCTGAGTAGACGATACACGGTAGACTTCATCGCCCATACGCCGCTTGAGACCCGGTCAGCACTGGCCAGCTGGACAGACCACAAGCTAACCGTCTGGACCGGCAGCCAGCGCCCATTTGGCGTACGGGCCCAACTGGCGGAGGCTTTTGACCTCCCCCAACGCCACGTGCGAGTCATCGTGCCTGCAACCGGCTCCGGTTTCGGCGGCAAACATGCGGGCGATGCCGCGGTTGAGGCGGCTCGCCTTGCACGGGCTGTGGGCAAGCCGGTTAAGCTCGTCTGGACGCGCGAGGAGGAGTTTACATGGGCCTACTTCCGACCTGCCGGCCTGATCGAGATCGAGAGTGGGCTGGACGCAAACGGACGACTGAGCGTGATGGAATTCCACAACTACAACTCAGGATCGGCCGGCATCGCACCGCTCTATGCAATTCCCAATCAGCACATCGAGTTTCATCCGGCCGATTCGCCGCTACGTGAGGGAGCATATCGAGCACTGTCATCAACGGCCAACGCCTTTGCTCGTGAATCACACATTGACGAGCTTGCCCATCTGATTGGAGAAGATCCGCTGGCCTTTCGGCTGCGTCAGATTGATGACGAGCGGCTGCGCGATGTGCTGGAACGAGCCTGTGACGCGTTTGGCTGGGGTCGAGACAGACCGAAGTCGGAGCACGGCTTTGGCCTGGCCTGCGGATATGACAAGGGATCCTATGTCGCCGCCTGCGTGGAAGTCCGCGTCGATCCTGACACGCAAGAGCTGCACGTACTACGCGTGGTCGAGGCCTTCGACTGCGGGCCGGTCATCGATCCGGACAATCTGCGCAACCAGATCGAGGGCGCGATCATCCAAGGAATGGGCGGGGCTCTGTATGAGTCGATCCAGTTTGCCAACGGCCGCATTCTCAACGCCAATTTCACCGGTTACCGGGTCCCTCGCTTCTCTGACCTGCCTGAGATCGAAAGCATACTCATCGACCGCAAGGAGCTTGAACCGGCCGGCGCGGGAGAAACACCGATCATCGCCATTGCGCCGGCCATCGGCAACGCCATCTTCAATGCCACTGGCGTGCGCCTGCGCTCGATGCCCATGACGCCGGACGGACGGGTTACACGAGTGCCGTCCACATAGTTTGGCCCAGCAGGGCGGGGCGTTTTGCCAGTTCGCCCTTCAATGCCGGTCCGCCTGACACATAGGCTGGATAGTCAATCCGTCCGGCCCGGCCCGGCACAGCACAGCAGTGCAATGCCATGTGTCCTCAGAGGAGACATGCACAGACGATCTGTATCATCAACCATCCGACATCGGAGAGTAGACCGTTGGAACAAGAGTCTCCGCTGGAGAATCGACGTCTGAAACCCAACGAGACCCGACACGAAGACCGGAGCAACATACGCCGGAGAAGCGAGCGACGCCGACAGAGCGAAGCGACGAGGAATCTCTCCTTGGCGAACCCGAGATTCCTCTTCCCTCCGGTCATGGCGCTTTGCGCCCACTACGTGAACGGAACGACAATTCGTGAACTACTGAAGTTGGGAGATTCTGCCCACACGTGCAACGCGCTGTCCGGGAACAGTGTCAGGACAGAAGGGCACTCCGTCCGCTGGGGCCTTGGTTTGGCCAGTCGGGATGGCATCCCAACCTACAGGATATCCCGGCACATCATCTCTGATTCGTGATCACGTACGGCCTTCAGTTACCAGTGCTGTGTTGCGCCGAAAGGGCGCATTCATTCTATGGCAAACATTCTCCACGTTTTTGTGGTCATCATGGGCTTTATCATCATTGCCCTGGCATCCAAGCAGATCGGGCAGTTCGCCACCCGATTCAAACTTCCGCTTATCACCGGTTTTCTCTTTGCCGGCATCGTCACCGGCCCCTATGGACTGAATCTGATCACCGTCGATGCCATCGAGAATCTTCGTATCATCGATGAGATATCGCTGGCGGTCATCGCCTTTGCAGCAGGCAGCGAACTCTATCTCAAGGAGTTGCGAAGTCGCTTCAGAAGCATCGCCTGGGTAACCATCGGATTGGTCGTCTGGCCCTTTCTCTTCGGCAGCCTGGCCGTCTTGATGTTGACCGATTGGATCCCCTTCACCCAAGGGTGGCCAACGACAAGCCGCGTGGCGGTTGCCATGCTGGCCGGTGCAATCCTGGTGGCCCGTTCTCCATCGTCCGCCATTGCCATCATCAACGAACTACGTGCCAAAGGGCCGTTTACCCAGACGGCCCTGGGCGTCACGGTGATCAGCGATGTGCTGGTGATCTTTCTCTTTGCCTTTGCCTCCTCCTTTGCCGATGCCATGTTGACTGACCTCGGCCTGGATATTCGATTTGTCCTGCTGCTGGCAACGGAACTTCTGCTGTCGTTGGCCATGGGCTATGGCCTGGGCAAGTTGCTGGAGTTTGTCTTGAGCCGGGGCATCAGCGAAGCCGCCAAGACGGTCATGATCTTGATTGCCGGTACCGGCGTCTTCGTCTTGGCCGACTGGATCCGTGACCTCAGTCACGCCGAACTCATCACAATCGAAATCTTTCTGGAACCGCTGCTGATCTGCTTGATCGGCAGCTTTGTCGTGACAAACTACAGTCGGCATCGCAACGAGTTTTCGAAGATATTGCATACCGTGTCCCCACCTATCTACGTGATCTTCTTCACCTTGACTGGGGCCTCCCTGGCCCTGGATGTTCTGGTCACGGTCTGGCCCATCGCGCTGGCACTCTTCGCCGTACGCCTGGCCGGCATCTACATCGGCGCATTGACCGGCGGCATGGCAGCCGGCGACCCAATGCGCTACAACAAGATCAGTTGGATGACCTACATCACCCAGGCCGGCGTCGGATTGGGATTGGCCAAAGAAGTGGCCGGCGAATTCCCCGGATGGGGCACGGCCTTCGCCACGTTGATCATCGCCGTGATTGTGCTGAATCAGATCGTCGGCCCACCCTTCTTCAAGTGGGCAGTCAACCACGTAGGGGAAGCCCACACCCGTGCCACACCGCCAGAGTTTGACGGTGTGCGTGATGCGATAATCTTCGGCTATGAAGATCAGGCCATAGCTGTTGCCCGCCAACTTCGCGTACATGGCTGGGAGGTGAAGATCGCCTGCAAGGAACCGAATACGCCCCAGTTCACGCCGCCTGAAAGCCCGGATGTCAGCATCTGTCCCGTCCCTGAATACACCCTTGATATCCTGCACCAACTCGATACGGACCGCGCCGACGCCATCGTCACCATGCTCTCTGACGATGACAATTATCTTATCTGCGAACTGGCCTATGAACACTTTGGCACCAGAGATATGATTGTCAGACTCAATGACAGGGCCAACTTCAACAAGTTCCACGAACTGGGTGCACTAATTGTTGATCCATCGACTGCCATGGTCAGTCTGTTCGATCATCTTGTTCGGTCACCGGTTGCCACCTCCATGTTGCTGGGCATGGAAGAGGGACAGGACATCATCGATATCGAGGTACGCGATCCATCGTTGGATGGCGTGGCGCTGCGAGACCTGCGCCTGCCCGACGACGTGTTGATTCTATCCGTACAGCGAGATGGGCACGTGCTCATCTCTCACGGCTACACACGCCTCAGAGTGGGCGACCACGTCACGACCATGGGCTCGGACGCGTGCCTGGAAGAAGTCATGCTAAAATTGGGCGTTTAGATAAGGAAGAAGAACACGATGCAATATCTTCATTCATTGACCATGCGCCTCCCATTTAGACGGTCCGGCAGCGCAGAGCCAGACGGCGTCGAGAAATTTGGCACATTCAACGGCGTCTTCCTGCCCACACTCTTGACCATTCTTGGCGCAGTCATGTATCTGCGCACCGGATGGGTCGTGGGCAATGCGGGGCTACTAGGTGCGTGGGCCATCATTGTGTTGGCCAATATCATCACATTCTGCACCGGGCTTTCGATCTCGAGTGTTGCTACCAATACCCGGGTGGGCGCAGGCGGCTCCTTCTCCATCATTTCCCAATCGCTGGGGCTGGAGGTCGGCGGCAGCGTCAACGTACCCTTTTATCTGGCCCAGTCGATTTCCGTGGGTTTCTACCTCTTCGCCTTTGCGGAAGGCTGGCAGTCGATCCGTCCCCAATCACCCGAAGTGCTGGTACTGTTTGTTGCTTTTGCCGCCTGCTATCTCATCGCCTACACCAGTGTCGGGCTGGCTTCACGCCTGCGCTTTCCCATCCTGTTTATCGTCATGTTTTCACTTTTTTCCGTCTTTTTGGGCGGCTTTCCCATTCTGGGTCAGTCCGGAGCCATCTACACGCCACAGTTGATCGGTTCCTTTCCCAGTGCCAGCTTCTGGCAGGTTTTCGCCATCTTTTTCCCTGCAGTCACCGGAGTTCTTGCAGGCGTCAATCTTTCCGGCACGTTGTCCGCCCCGCGTCGCAGCATTCCACAGGGGACCATGTCGGCGATTGTTGTCAGCTTTGTCGTCTACATGTGCTTGGCCTACTGGACATCCATCGTCGCTACGCCTGAGGAACTGGTCAACAATCTGACCATCATGGTGGACAAGGCCGCCTTTGGCTGGGCCGTCCAGATCGGCATCCTGGCCGCTACCTTCTCGGCGGCACTCAATTCGTTGCTCGGCGCACCGCGCATTCTCCAGGCGATGGCCGCCCACGATGTCGTCCCTTTCAGTGAAAAACTCAGTCGCGAGACGGCCCGGGGCGAACCCCGGCCGGCCATGTTGGTGACCGGGGCGATCAGCATAGCGACCCTGATCTTTGGCCTACTCGGCGACGGGTTGAACCAGATTGCCCCCCTGATGACCATGTTCTTCCTAATCACCTATGTGGTGCTGAACGCGGTCGTGCTCCTGGAACAGTCCATGGGACTGACCAGCTTCCGGCCGAGGCTGCGCATCCCGCGTGTCGTCCCGCTGATCGGCCTATTGGGTGCACTCTCCGCCATGTTCCTGATTGCGCCCCTCTTCAGCCTGATCGCCATCGTCACCGTGATTGTGATGTACGAAGTACTGCAACTGCGCCAACTGACGACGCCCTGGAGCGATGTGCGCAGCGGTATGTTCGGCACCATGGCTGAATGGGCGGCCAAACGCACTCTGAGCTTACCCGGCGGCCACGATCGCGCCTGGAAACCCAGTCTGCTGGTACCGGTGGACACGTCAATGGCGCTACGGCGCAGCTATCGCTTTCTCACAGCGATTGCCAGACCCAATGGCTCGGTCCATATCGTGGGCGGCTACTGGCCAGACATACGCGAGCGCGTTGAAGGGCTGAAAGCTTACGAACAGATCTTCGCCAACGAAGGGATTTTCGCCCGTGTGGCGCTAGTCGAAACCCGCGAGTTTCACCATACGCTGCAGACGACCATGGAGGTCTTCCGCAGTGCATTCTTCCGGCCCAATATCCTCTTTCAGTCCGTGACATCGGGTGCAGATGAGGAGAGCCTACAACATCTGCTCGATCACGCGGCTAAAAATGAGCTGGGTGTGATCCTCTACATGGACAACCCGCTGACCGCGCTGGGGCGTGAGCAGGTGCTCAATGTGTGGCTACGCGAACAGAGTCCGGCATGGGAGATCGGTCTCGAATTGTCGAATTTGGACCTTGCGCTGCTGTTGGCCTATCAATTGGCGCGCAACTGGAATGCGGCCCAGATTAACTTAATCACGGTTGTCCAGGATGAGGAGGAGCGTGCAAATGGCGAAGCATTTCTAGCAAGGTTGATCGATCTCGGGCGTATGCCGAAGCAAACACAAGGGCGAGTGGCAGTCGGTGCGCTGGAAGATTTTTTGCCGTTGGCCCCCCAGGCGGATCTCAACATTCTCGGTCTACAGCAGACGGTCGATGTCGCCTTCATGCAACGAATGGTCGACGAGACCGACTCTACCTGCGTCTTCGTCCGCGATTCCGGACTGGAAAGTGCGCTGGCCTGACAGCCGGGTCACACAGCCGATCATTCTGTCCGCCCAAAAAGGAGAAGAGTCTAGACGGATACACAGGAGAGCGATCCATCTGATCGCCGATCATATCGGTGAACATCCGGCTTTGGCCATATGCTCAATGATGGTCTTCCAGCACCGTCGAAAGAATCTGTGCGTAGGTTGAAATGCATGGATTGTCTCGTAGCAAGGCAAAAGTGGTGATCGCCGACGATCTCTAGATTTAGATTGACGATGGCGGCGTTTCTTCGATCGGCGTCCAGGCCACTCCGGAAATATTGGTCCAGGGAATATAGGTCTCCCGGCGTCCGTAGACTGACTGCCATGCGTACTTGAAGTCCTGACCCCGATCTCTTCCCCCTCCCCCGTCTCCACCCCCCCCCTCCCCTTCCGCCTCCTACTCTCTCCCCTAGACCTCTGACCCGCCCCCCCCCCACCCCTCCTTCCCCTAACACCATCTCCCCCCATCCCCTTGCCTTTCAATCCCGCGTAAGGGAGGCAGAGAGCACGCCTGATTTCAACGGCACAGGCTCATCCGCCGTAGGTGGCTCAAACCAGCCCCACCACTCATCGAGTTCATCCTTCGTGACGGCAAACGTGCCGGGCGGCAGCGCTGCGTTGCGCCGTGAAAGGCGATCCCACAGTTCGTTTCACGCGTTACGGCAAGATAGTGCAACACGACGGGTCTGCGCCAAGATCCTCGGCCTCAAGGAGCGAACACTCTTCCGCTCTTCACACGACCAGAACCCCCACTCCAGGATTACGTTCTGACCCAGTGTAAGCAGCCGCTTAGCAAGGTCCCACTGGAGGGCCTCCACAGGCGACCGTAACCGGTCGCGCTCAGGAATGTCTCGTGGGATCGGCCAGGATCGGAACGATCCATTCGTCAGGCGACAACCGCACTGCCGCATGGATCTGTTCAATCTGTCGAGCCAAGGTCGTCTTGCCTGCGCCCGGGCAGCCCGCAGATCAGATATGAGGGTTGCCAGTTTTGGCTACATCCTTTTCAATCGCGAGACGCAAGATTTTGCGTCTTCTGCGTTGTTTCTCTTTGTCTCTATAGTGCAGGCGGCTCCGAAACCAAACCGATGTTTTTCGGCCCCTTGAAGTCAAAGATCGTCGGCTCAAACCAGATATCATTCTTCCGGTAGAACTCGGCAACGACCTCGACCAGTTCATCACGCCCCAGCTTCTCCTCGGACCAAAAATTGCCAGCACCGGGACAATGATTACCGGCTTGACCAGCGCCGCCTCCGCCACGGCTCTTGTGGCTTGGTCGGGATGCAATCCGACGATCAGATCATAGTAGGGGGCCAGCGCAGGATCGAACTCTTCTGCCCGATTGGGCACGCCCCGCAACGTCCAGCCACGTGGATCGACCACCTCGGCCTCGTAATTGTATTTCTTGCGCAGAATCCGGGACAACATGCCCTGACCGCCGGCCACATCGGCAATGTAGTTGACGCTCGATCCATAGCGCTCGTAGATGAATGTCGCCATGACCTCAAACCGATCGACTGCGCCGTGGAAGCGACTGCGCCCCGTTTTTGCAGAACTCTTTTTCTTGGTAGCACTTCTAGCCAGCAGATTACTCCGTTTGAGCTTTACTCAGACCGGCTCGAAAGTTCCCGATGGCCTCAAATATGCGGAGTCCACGGGCGTAAACCGGCAGCAAATCGATCTCGCCAACCAAGGTCGGGCCGATGCGCAGCGTCTCCGCCCCGGCGACTCCACGCGGACCAAGGGTTGTAGCGTCCCCAGCCAAATTGGCGGAAGTCGCCGCCGTCGCAGAGCACGCCGTTCACAACAAAGAGAATCAGCTTGGGGCCGCCATCCACAATGGCGACAATGTGATGGCGTTTCTCTGCTTGCAGAGCAATACGCGATCAGAGTCCCAGCGGCTTTCCGAATGCCCGTCGTTGAGCACAAGTTCTACCGTTTGGTGTTCAGTTATCTGCATGCAGAATCCCCGCCCGTCCTCAGCTCGGTTGTCGAGCAAGATCTGCCCACATTCCAGAATCCAGCCGGACCCAGAGATCCACGGTGAAGCCCGCACGCAGATCCTCAAGGCCATGATCGGCCCGGGTGGCGCTGCGTCGGACAAAGACGGGCAGATCTGGAGCCTGGACGGCACCCTGCAGCGGCTGCATCCAAGCATATAACAGCCCGTCGGTGGCAAGCTGGTCTGGCTGAGCGGCAGCCTCGAATTGACCCCAAAGGCCATCCAGCAGCGTCCGATCGATCGCATGCACGCGGGCGATCTCCTTCTGGGTCTCGGTCAGGTAGATTTTGCCATTCTCTTGGACAAGATCAGGATAGCTGATACGCACGAAGGGATCGTCGTCGTAGAGAACGATTTCGGGCTGGCTCCATTGAATTTCCGTACCATGCAGCCCGCGGTTTCGACCTCAACGCCGCCGCTCAGCCAGACCGGATTACGATTCTCATAGGCCATCGAGCGGCGCTGCGGATGATTGCGAATGGCTGCGCCACCGTGGTTGTGGTACCAATGCAGATACTTGCCGTTCTGACACCGCCAGTGAAATTGGGCAGCGTGGGGATGCTTCATGAGCCGTCCATCAGCGTAGCTCTTGTAGCGGGGCTTATCCCAGGTGCGTCCACCGTCGCGGGCTATAGCTTTCAGCCGGATGGCCGTCGATCGTGCGATAGACAGCGTAGAAGGAACCGTCGGACAAGACCGAAAGGCTCTGCTCATCGGCAACCGGCCCGCCGCCGGAGGGGCGTACGCAGGCCTACATCGCCGGTGGGCAACGTCTCCCAGCAAATCTGACGAGGATCATCCTGGGTCAAGAGATTGCTGCTGGTCAGAAGCACGCCCTCTGGAGCGGGTCATGAAGCCTTCGCCGAAGCCGCCCACCTTGTGCAAGGGCACGTAGGCAACATCATCGTGAATGAAGGGACGTCCCACGTTCCAGAAGAATTTGATCTCGCCGTGATAGGGGTTCTCCCGATCAATCTCGAAGGTGCGAACCGGGACAGACGTGCGATGGCTAGACCAACTACGTCCGCCGTCGTCACTGTATTTGAAGACAAAGCTGCCCTGCGTATCGACGCGGTAGCACTTTCCACCGGCAAACGGCGGATTGTCGGCACGGATCCAGCGTCGGTTCTCCTGGTTGAAGTTGTAGAAGCAAAAAACTCGTCCGCCCGGCGTCTTGAGCGC
>CAWKCP010000008.1:0-62500 GCA_963848115.1 uncultured Chloroflexia bacterium
CAGGCTCAACCAACACGCCGGTGGACGTCTGTCGTCTGCACAAGGCGTCCGGCCGGCAATGTGTTCGATCCAACTGCTGACCAGCGTGCTCTTGCCGTATCCCGCAGGGGCGCTAACCAGGGTGACGGTACTGGAGAGACCGTCATCGAGTTGCGCCAGCAAATGGGGGCGCAACAGGATTGTGTCGCCAAGCAGAACAGGTTGGAACTTTGTTTGCAACAGTGGAAGATTCATGTACGGATCCTGTGTAAGCGGCCAAGACAATCTTGCCGATCACCAATGAGCCTCCCCGTTACTGTATCCTGGGGTCTCTCAATCATCTCTCCACTCTGCGCTCCTGTCGACTGTCACCTATGCCCTCAGGACACTATTGTACTATACCTCGCGGCCCGATATTACAACACATCAGCGCATGCCAGATCCGCAATCGCACACGTTAGCTTCAACACACGAAGATACGACCGCACGCTCAGGTCCATCTGGCGCATTGCCGCGCACACGAGGCTCTTGCTTGCTACCGTACACTTTCGAACCTGTCACCCTGAGTGGGTCATCCGAGGTCTTTCGTGGCCGATGAGATTCCAGCGAAGGGTCTCTACACTCACAACCTGGTGAGATTCTTCACTGGCGGCACTTGCGCACCAGAATCTTCCAAAATTGCCGGTGTGGTTCCCGACTGCAAAACCCTCTGGTGCACCCGTTCAGAATGACATGTCGCAAAGTGTCCGGTAGCCAGAGGCTCTGGCCCTCCTCGTCGACCTGAGAAAACCGTTATTTATAGTTTGATGCGCCCCTGCTCGAAAACGGCATCAAAGAACACAATCATTCTGTAGTCAGCCAGTGGTGACCGATTTCGAGCGTATGGACTTATTGGGTGATTCCGCGCTCAAAGCGCCTCATCACCGCAAGCTGTTCGATAGCCGCAGCCCCGACAACGCGATGGATCCTCATGATCGCGGGAGATGTCGGATGCTGAACGCGCACGTCGGATGGCGTCGGCGGTTTCAAGCACCTGCCAGCGCAGGGCATCAGTGAAAGGGATTTGAATTGTAGCGTCAGCATACCGCAGCAGGCCATAGGGCGGTCGGACAGAAGAATGTTCCTCGACCAGGAGGCAATAGGCGCCTAACTGCAAAACGTGGCCCTCATACGGAACAGCCGGCCGTCGTCGGCTCTTCACCTCGACCGGAATCGTTTTCTTTCGTCCTCGGTCAGCTATTTCAACGAGGTAGTCGGGCTTGCCGACAATGCCGTAGCGCCGGCTGCGCAAAGGCTTCTCGACCCGCTGCCATGCGCCGGTGTCGGAGTAGACAACCGTCCCCGACGGCAAGCCGGTGCGCGCTTGGTCGCGCTGTGAGAAGCGCAATGCGACCAGGCCAACGGCCAACAGCAATATGGATAGAATCACAACAAACCACATACAGTACTCCAAGCGGTCACAAGATGTCTTCGAGCACCCCAATTCATTTCGCTCCGCGCTTTTCTAACGCTAAAAGGAACTTGGCACGCAACATCATTGCCGACTATAATCCTCCACAAACCCACGCATCCACAGGAAATACGTGATGAAGCAGCAGTTCAGCGGACACCCGCTCAATTGGTCTTCAAAGTCTGGTCGTGTGCATGAAATCGGTCAACCATCGCAGCCAACCATCAACATCGTGCACTAGCCGGTTAGGCGGCTGAGGCCATGTCTGCATCGCCCTCTGTCCTACCGACCCTCGCTGGATTTACTGTGTCCATGATCCTTCTGTACATCCTCAGCCGCCGAGTCAGCATCGAAATTCAGACAGTCATCTACCTGATCACACGCTCGTTGGACATGTCCACGGTTGGGCTTTTTCTGGTACTGCTACCAGGGATTTTCATTCACGAAAGTGCACACTGGGCGATGGCTCGCTTGCTTGGGCTTCGCACGGGGAAGTTTCGCGTTTGGCCCAAGCGGCAAGGCAAAGTGATCGGCATGGGGCAGGTTACGGTCGAACAAGGAGGTGTGTGGCTCGACAGCTTGGTCGGGATGGCGCCGCTTGTGGTCGGTTCAATTATTGTTGCCTTGATCGGGCGACATATCTTCGGCGCCCACCAGCTGGTGGCGCAGGCCTACAATGGGAATTTCAGCGCCACGGCCTCGGTCTTCACCAACGCCATGCGCGCCGCCGACAGCGCTCTCTGGGCCTACTTGCTATTTGCCGTCGCCAACGCCATGATGCCCAGTGCCAGCGACCGCGAGCCGCTGTTGCCCGTCTTGCTCTATGTGGGCCTAGCGGTACTCACGTATCTCGTCTTGGGTCTGCCGCTCACTCCGTTCTCCACCGCGCTTGACTGGCTTGTACCCATGATTCAGGATCTAACAGGTGGTCTTCTGCTAACCATTGCGCTCGATCTCGCCATATTGGCGATCCTCACCCTTCTGACCTTGCTGGTTTCCCCATCGAGAAGGCGCAATCGCTGAAGAATCTATAGACAGAAAGGACGTGCTCACGTAATACGTGGGCACGTCCTTCCGCTACGAATGCCTGTTGCTAGACCTGCGGCAGATTTTTCAAGCTCGCCTGAATCTGTTCCTCGGGGTATGCATAGTCCTCCAAACCGCCGGCCAGATAGGCGTCATAGGATGCCAGGTCAAAGTGGCCGTGGCCGGAGAGATTGAAGACGATCGTCTTGCTTTCACCGGCTTCCTTGCAGGCCAGAGCCTCGGCCATCGCGCCCCAGACCGCATGCGCCGTCTCCGGCGCAGGCAAGATTCCTTCGGCCTTGGTGAAGCTCAACGCTGCATCGAAGATCGCCGTCTGTGTCGTGTTCCGAGCTTCAATGAGTCCGGCGTTTTTCAGAGCGCTGACCTGCGCGCTCATCCCGTGATAGCGTAGGCCCCCGGCATGAATCGGCGCCGGCATGAAGTCATGGCCGAGCGTAAACATCTTGATAAGAGGCGTCATCCCTGCCGTGTCCCCAAAGTCGTAGGCATACGGCCCACGTGTGAGGCTGGGTGTGGCCGCCGGTTCAACGGCAACGATACGAGTGCCCTTGTCGTTGACAATATTCTCGCGAATGAAAGGGAATGTGAAGCCGGCAAAGTTGCTGCCGCCGCCGACACAGCCGACCAGCACATCCGGCCAATCAGCATCAGCGATCTCAAGCTGTTTGATGGCCTCCTGACCAATCACAGTCTGATGTAACATCACGTGGTTGAGGACGCTGCCGAGCGCGTATTTGGTGTCATCACGCGATACGGCTTCCTCGACCGCTTCGGAGATGGCAATACCGAGACTCCCTGTGCTATCGGGAAATGCTGCCAGAATGTCCCGGCCGGCCTGCGTCTCCATACTTGGGCTTGGCACGACGGAAGCGCCCCAGGTCTGCATCATGATCTTGCGGTATGGCTTCTGCTCGTAGCTGATTTTCACCATATAGACCTTGCACTCGATGCCGTACATCTGACAGGCAAAGCTCAACGCGCTACCCCACTGACCAGCGCCCGTCTCGGTGGTCAAGCGAGTCACACCCTCTTTCATGTTGTAGTAGGCCTGGGGAACTGCCGTATTGGGCTTGTGACTGCCGGCCGGGCTGACGCTCTCATTTTTGTAGTAGATTTTGGCAGGCGTATCCAAAGCCGCCTCCCAACGTCGCGCTCGGTGGAGCGGTGACGGACGCCACAGCTTGTATACATCCTGGACCTCGTCAGGAATCTCAACATAGCGTTCAGTAGTGACTTCCTGTTCGATCAAGGCCATGGGAAAGAGCGGGGCCAGGTCTTCGGGGCCAACCGGCTGTTTGGTGCCGGGATGGAGCGGCGGTGGCAGTTCGACGCCGGCCGCGGGCAGATCGGCATTGATATTGTACCAATGGGTCGGCATATCATGCTCAGTAAGCACGATTTTCGTGAGATCACTCATGAGTGGGCCTCCAGATCAGTTGAATTCGGTTGGGTTTCTGGGATGAAAATCGTTCGTACCGTACAACTCCGATCGCAGAACGGGGCAATTATAACATTTTCCGCGTGGATGGCGCCAACGGATGAGAAAGGGTAGATGTGTCTCACCCAAGGGATGAATCTATCGAACTCAGCAATTGATAAGAGGAAACTTGCATGAAGCCGAACAAAGATGACTCACGAAAAAAGGGAACGCCTCTCAAACGAGGCGTTCCCCTAAAATCACACACAAATCATGTATACTAGCCCAGATGCGGTTCCAATTGGCCCGCCAACTGCGGCTTGGGCTGGTAGCCGACGATGCGTTGCACCGGTTCGCCGCCTTTGAACAATATCAGCGTCGGAATGCTCATCACGCCGTAAGACATGGCCGTGTTGGGATTCGAATCCACATCCAACTTTCCGATCACGATCTGCCCATCCAATTCGGTGCCCAACTCATCCAGAATGGGCGCAATCATCTTGCAAGGACCACACCACTCGGCCCAGAAGTCTACCAGAACTGGCGTCTCTGAATTCAAAACATCACTTTCAAAAGTGGCGTCCGTTACCTCAACTGAATTTCCCATTTTTTTGCTCCTCGAATCTTTTCAGGTAATTTCGTCTCTAGACTTCACTCGTCATCTACGAAGGTGAATGACAAAGTTGTACCGTGTCGGGTCAGGAATCATTTGGTCATTGCAGATATGTTGTACCCCAGAACCACATGAAGAGCCGTAACCGCTACTACAAAAAACATAGTAGCGAGCAATGGAGATTTTGTCAAACCTTGTGCCGGCGGATTGGTTTCGCGTTGTCCCCGGCTGGCGTGCACTCCCGCATCGATCGAGTTTTCACATTGACTACCGCCACGAATCGTCCAATCGATCACTTCTGCAGGTGAGCGTTATCACTTTTGATATCCCTGTAGCTGGGCTATAATCGATGCGACTTGTGTCGAAATAGGCCAAACAGGCGGAGGCAGGATTTGAGGCCAGAGTTTGGTCTACACTTGGACAGACGAATCATACTGGACGATTTCGAATCCAGTACAGAGAACCCGAAATAGGAGAATCCATGGAACGCATCCGTGCACTGCACGATCAGGGACAGAGTATTTGGTTCGATTTCATTGAGCGCAGCATGTTGCATTCCGGCGGCTTGCAGGCGCTGGTTGACGAAGGCGTAGTAGGCGTCACTTCAAATCCCAGTATCTTCCAGAACGCCATCTCCGGTAGCGACGCCTACGTCGATGACCTCGCAGAGTTGGCCGCATCAGGCAACGACGCCAAAGCAATCTACGAAGCGCTGGCCATTGCCGATATCCAGACCGCAGCCGACATTCTGCGCCCGGCCTACGACAAATACGGTGGACAAGATGGATTCGTGAGCCTTGAAGTTGCGCCCGATCTGGCTTATGACACTGAAGCGACCATCGCCGAAGCGAAACGGCTGCATGCGCGGGTCAACCGTCCCAATTTGATGATCAAAGTGCCGGCAACACTCGAAGGGCTTCCGGCCATTCGAGATCTGATTCGCATTGGCATTAACATCAATGTCACTCTGATTTTCAGCGCAGAGCGGTATGAAGACGTTATGGAGGCCTACATCCTTGGCCTTGAGGACAGACTATCCGCAGGCCAATCCGTTGACAGAATTGCCTCGGTTGCCAGCTTCTTCGTCAGCCGCGTGGACGTCAATGTGGACGCCAGACTGGAACAGATGGCAGAAGAAGATCCGGGCAGTGCCGTCGAGTATCGAACGCTACAGGGCAAGACAGCCATTGCCAATGCCAAAATTGCCTATCGTCGTTTCGAAAAGAAGTTTGACGGTCCACGCTGGGCCAAGCTGGCTGAAGCCGGAGCAAGTGTTCAGCGTCCATTATGGGCCAGCACAGGCACCAAGAATCCGGATTATCCCGATCTGCTCTATGTTGAGATCTTGGTGGGTCCGCATACGGTAAACACCATGCCGCCGGCAACTCTGGATGCATTCCGCGATCATGGAGAAGTAGCGCTCACGGTCAATCAGAACGTAGATCTGGCAGTCCAGCAGATAGAGCGGCTAGAAGCGCTAGGGATTTCACTCCAGGCCGTGACGGATCAACTCGAAGAGGAAGGCGTAGCGAAGTTTGCCGAATCATTTATTGAGTTGCTTGAGACGATTGAGACCCGAAGTCAGGAAGTGGCTGCAGCGAGTTGATAAGCGTCGTTGATGCATAGAAGCCAGAGCATTGCTGCGCCTTCTATGCATCATTCAGTCTCATCAATCAGTCCAGTCGCCGGTCTCATCGGCATCCTCTTCTCTAGCCAAGAATGCCCGGAACTCATCGGCATTGAGCGCAGACGCTTCTTCGGAGATCATCGTATCTGCAGTCCCCTCCGTCATCGATAGAGCGAGATCCTCTTCCATAGTCGGCGCTCCCGCCGTCCCCGCAAGATGAAGCAGAATCGGCTCGATCACATCGATGATCGATTCTAAAAAGAGTCCGGCAGTGACTGCACCCGCCGGGAGATTGATGATCAGCGTACGTCCCCGGATGCCGCTTACGCCTCGATCCAGTAGCGCATAGGGCGTCTCTTCGACAACGGTTGAACGCATTGCCTCCGCCAGGCCCGGTAGTAGGCGCTCAATCACCGCAAGTGTGGCCTCTGGAACAATCTCTTCAGAACCAGGCCCTGGTGCAGGATAGGCGCCGCCGACAGTGATAAGCAAGTCCAGTTCGTCTTCGTCACACCATTGCCTCAAGCGCTCCTCAACCAAGTTGAACTGGCTGACAGCGGCCTGTTCATTCAGAATCAGAACATCCGCCTCCAGTTGCTGCAAAAGCATCATGATGACGCGTCCAGCATCCTCATCAAGTCGAGGAACATGCAGTATGCCGGTTTGAATCGCTGCAGACATGTACCTTCTCCAATACAACAACCTCCAGGACGAATCCATCATCGGATACCGTTCTGGAGGTTATAGAGTCAAACAGATTCAGCACTTGATCCTTGGCAACAGCGTCAGCATCTTCAGCCATCGACTCAACGACAACTCAATCGCATTGAGGCCGCAGGGATCAACCACGCCGGAAATTCTAGCGCTTTGTGTACTGCTTCGCCTTGCGAGCACGCTTGAGGCCGGGTTTCTTACGTTCCTTGGCACGTGCGTCACGGGTCAAGAAACCCGCTGACTTCAAAGCAGGCCGCATGTTGGCATCCGTCGCACAAAGCGCTCGCGAGATACCATGGCGGACAGCGGAAGCTTGCCCTCCGTCACCGCCGCCCTTGACCTGCACACTGATGTTGTAAGCGGCCTCTGTGCCGGTCAGCGTAAGCGGCTGCATCAGAATCATACGATCCAGGGCACGCCCAAAATAATCATTCATCGGCAGATCGTTGACAACGATCTCACCGGTCCCAGGATACAGACGAACCCGGGCCGAAGCGGTCTTGCGGCGCCCGATTGCTTCTACATACTCAGCCATCGTATTCTCCCCTTACAATTCAAGCGTCTTGGGCTGCTGAGCAGCATGTGTGTGTTCGCTGCCGGCAAAGACGCGCAATTTCTTCATCTGAGCACGTCCGAGACGCGTCTTCGGCATCATACCCTTGACAGCCTCAGTAATGACGCGGTCCGGGAAACGCTCCATCTGCTCGCGCATGGTGCGACTTTTCAGCCCACCAGGATAGCGAGAATGACGATAGTAGTTCACGTCGTCCAGCTTGTTGCCTGTTACAACGATACGTTCGCAATTGATCACGATGACAAAGTCGCCGCCGTCAACGTGCGGGCTAAAGGTCGGCTTGTGTTTTCCACGCAGGACTTGCGCAATCTCACTGGCAAGACGGCCCAGTGTTTGGCCGGTGGCGTCGACAACCCACCACTCACGTGCGGCCTTGGCGTCCTCGGCGCTTGGACTATATGTCTTCACGCTACAATCTCCTCTAAATATCTGTCCGTAAATTCTCTGTGCCGATCCGACCTATGAGAGGCGAACCATGCTTCACAACCAAATTTGCGGATTCGGTTTCCGTACCAATCAGATTCGGCTGCAACGTTTCAAAAGATTCACATATTGCTCTATAAACTGCAATTCATTGATTGATTCCCATAACACTGGGATACTCAATCCGTTCCAACACCAATCCATTGGGCAAGACAGGCGGTGCAGAGCGATGACGTTTCTTCGCGTCAAGCGCCTGCTGGAAGTCTTCCAGCGACCATCTCCCAGTTCCAACGGCTAACAACGAACCGACTACATTTCTTACCATCTGTCGCAGAAACGCGCTCGCCGTCACCGTGAAGACAAGTTTTCGAACAGGAAAAGCCAACGATGTCGGCGATTCATCTGTAACCCATTGCCATTCAGCTTGGGTTACACAACGCACTGTGTTGACACCCTCAGGCGGCTGTCCAAATGTCGCAAAATCATGCTCGCCTAAAAGGCGGGCCGACGCCTCATTCATTGCCGTCACATCAAGACGGCGTGGCACATAAAGTGCGTGTCGATCGGACAATGGCGACCTTGGCGGGATCGTCTCTCTGTTCGCCACATCCGGCTGTAAGACTGTGTACCGATACGTTCGAGACAGAGCGCTGAACCTTGGGTGAAAGCTCACCGGCGCCAGGCCGCTGCGATGGACACAGATCGACGAAGGCAGATGGGCATTCCACCCTCGCTGGAAATCAGCAACTGAATGCCTCCATGGGGCATACACTCCAACAACCTGTCCGGTGGCATGGACCCCGGCATCCGTTCTTCCCGAGCCGATTACCCGGCCCTCGACTGCACTAAATGCCCTCACCGCATCTTCCAACATTCCCTGAACTGTGGGAACATCAACCTGATACTGGAAGCCGTGAAAATCAGTGCCGTCATAGGCGACTACGCCATAGATATACACAAGAGAAGTTCACAATTGGCCCGCTCATAGAGAGAGCCGAAATTAGGCCGACTTTTGCCACCGTCAGGGCAACTCTATTCGGAATCGACCAGTTCCAGAATCACCATGTTGGCGGCATCGCCCTGGCGAGGGCCGATCTTGATCATGCGCGTGTATCCGCCATTCCGGTCAGCGTAACGCGGCGCGAAGTCGTCGAAGACTTTCTTCGCCAGTGTCTTGTCGTCCAAAAAGGCGACAACCTGACGCTGCGCATGCACGCGGTCAACTCGACCGCTCATCCCATGCTTGGCTTTGGTGATGAGTTTCTCGGCATCGCTACGAATAGCACGGGCCTTGGTCTCTGTCGTCGTAATTCGTTCGTGCTTATACAATTCTTTGATCAGATTGCGGATCAACGCTTTGCGCGGCCCGGCCTGTCGACCTAAGGTATGTCCAGCAATTCTATGTCGCATGTCACCAACTCCCCAAAAGAGCGCAGCCTATCGTATTAGGCGACAGGTTATCAATCAGTCAACAACTACTTCATCAACAGGATCACTGACCTCAGCATCCTCGTCGGCCCCATTTTCAGCATCGGAACCAGTTGCCCAGAACGCAGTTAGATCAACTCCCGGAACGGTCAAGTAGTTTTTCTCACCGAGCCTTTCAACAAGCTCATCCAACGATTTCTTGCCGAAATTTCGAATGGCGAGCATCTCATCTTCGCCCTTTTCCATCCGTTTCAGAATCTCACCGACCTTTGTGATGCCTGCACGCTTCAAGCAATTGTAGGCACGCACGGTCAATTCAAGTTCCTCGATCGGCGCATCGTAGACGCGGGCCGGAATGCCCTCATCTTCTTCTTCCGGCTGCTCAACCTCAGCGGTCTCTGCGCCGGCCAGAAGTGCAAGATGCTGGACAAGGATGGAAGACGACTTGCGCATGGCGTCTTCCGGCTGAACCGTACCGTCAGTCCAGATCTCCAGATTCAACTTATCGTAATCGGTCTGCTGGCCGATTCGTGTTCGTTCAACACGATAAGCCGCCTTACGCACCGGGCTGTAAATAGCGTCGACCGGAATTTCGCCGAGCGGCAACGGAGAACGCTCCTCCGCCGGGCTATATCCGCGCCCCGTATTAACGACGAGCTCAAAATCGAGATCGACATCATTCGAATCTGCAGTAAGCAGATAATGATCGGGATTCAGTATCTCCACTTCAGGCGGGCAGATTAGGTCCCCCGCAGTCACTGGTCCTTCGTTGGAAATCTCAGCGTGAATGCGTACCGGCTCTTCACCGGTGTAACGAAGTCGAATCTGTTTGACGTTGAGAATCAACTGCGTTGTATCTTCTCGAACATTGGGAATCGCCGAAAACTCGTGGTGAATGCCATTCAAACGAATGGATGCCACAGCCGCGCCTTCAAGGCTAGACAGCAACACACGACGAAGCGCATTGCCCAGTGTGATTCCATAGCCGCTTTCAAGCGGACTTATGACGAAATGGCCGTAGTTCTGTGAACTTGCCTCGACCTCAATTTTGGGTAAAACCATGTTTAGCACAGGTACCCTCCAGTCCTTTCCGCATTGGCAACAGGGGGTTGATCACCCACTTCGCACATAACTGTGAATGAACAACTGATGCTGCACTACTTGACACCAGACCATCAGACGCCGCAGAATCAAGCGCCCTGACGGCTAGCGGCTGTAGTACTCAACAATCAGCTGCTCATTTAGCGGAATTTCAACGTCTTCACGGCGAGGCTCCGAAACGACGGAACCAGTCATATCAGCCACGTTCAGATTGAGCCATGCAGGTACAGATACTGTGCCCTGCATCGCCTGAGCACGTTCCTTGAAATAGGAATTCGCGCGGCTACGTTCACGCACCGCAATCACATCACCCGGGCCAACCTGGAAGGAAGGAATATCCGTCTTTCGCCCATTGACATTAAAATGCCCATGGATCACCAATTGACGCGCTTGGGCACGACTGTCCGCAAACCCTAGCCGGTAGACAGTATTATCCAGACGACTTTCCAACATGGAGAGCAGAACCACGCCGGTCAAACCCTTGCGGCGACTCGCCTCTTTGAAATATCGGCGGAATTGCTTTTCCATAATGCCATAAACGCGACGAGCTTTCTGCTTTTCCCGCAGCTGCAGGCCAAAGTCAGACGTCTTGCGACGGAATGAAGCACGACGACCATGGATACCCGGCGGGAATGAGCGGGTCTCAATTGCACATTTTGGGCTCAGACAGCGATCTCCTTTTAAGAAGAGCTTCTGTCCCTCTCGTCGACACAATCGACAAACTGCGTCAGTATACCTTGCCATCTTTCCTCCAAGTAATAATGACTCTCCGGCAGAGACAGTCATCCCTAACTGTACCAAAACAGGTGACGCAACAGATACGCGCACCTGTTTTATTTGTCATTCAAATTGATATGATAACGAGTCAGCATCTTGCGCTGACGTCAACCAGCTGACCTCGGTGGAAGTCTCCGAACAAGTTCTGCAATCGAATTCACTCGTTACAGCCTTGCCCTGGCACTACCCCAGCCGAATCAGACTAGACACGACGCTTCTTGGGTGCACGACAACCGTTATGCGGCAAGGGCGTAATGTCAGTAATGGACAAAACAGACAATCCACCAGCTTGGAGAGAACGAATCGAACTCTCGCGTCCAGGACCAGGGCCTTTGACAAAGACATCAATTTCGCGAAGGTTGAAGTCACTTCTGGCAGTTTGGGCTACGCTCTGAGCTGCGAGCTGTGCTGCAAAAGGCGTCGATTTTCGACTACCTTTGAAGCCGGCCGTACCGCTGCTTGCCCAGCACAAAGTGTTTCCGGTCAGATCCGTCAACGTGATAATAGTATTGTTAAACGATGCAAAAATATGCGCCTGGCCGTGAGGCACATTCTTCTTTTCACGTCGACTGGACCGTCGATCTCGGCGTTGTTGGGGTCGAGCCATCTTTGTTCCTCACACTATCTTATAGGTTCAGGACAAACGTCCACATTTCCGCATCCGTTGCCAGCCGAAGCAAGGCACATCAAACCGCTTTTCCATGTTGGAAATCGATACTCCCACATGGACGAGCGGTTTATCGAAATAACAGCGGCATATTGCCTACAAACACTCATGCACAGCGCTATCCAACGGGACAAAATCGCCCCATTCTCAACAGACGCAGTGGACTTTACTTGGTTACGCGTTTCCTGCCTGCGACTGTCCGTCGGACACCACGACGAGTACGCGCATTCGTTCGCGTGCGCTGCCCACGGCTCGGCAAATTACGTCGATGCCGCAAGCCACGATAGCTGCCAATTTCCTGCAGCCGCTTGATGTTCATATTGACCTCACGCCGCAAATCACCCTCGACCTGATAGTTGCGGTCGATATATTCACGGATGCGGCCTAATTGGGCCTCGTCCAGATCCCGAACACGAATGTCAGCGGAGATCTGGGTGGCATCCAAGATCTGCTTGCTTGTTGTCCTGCCAATGCCGTAAATATACGTCAGGGCAATTTCAACTCGCTTGTCTCTTGGAATGTCAACACCAGCAATACGAGCCATGCGATTTCCCTTCTATTGCTACACTATCCCTGCCGCTGCTTATGCTTTGGGTTGCTGCAAATCACGTATACGACGCCTCGGCGGCGAACGATCTTGCATTTTTCACACATTTTCTTGACAGAAGGTCGAACTTTCATTAGTCGATACTCCAGATTAATCTTCTGAGCGCAACTTGACTAGTCTAGCATACTGTCATGGCAGAGTCAAAATTTCTGGCCCGTTATTTGTTACAGCAACTGTATGCTCGAAATGTGCCGCTAGCCGTCCACTCTTGTTCACGACGGTCCATTGATCACGCAAAGTTTTGGTATCGGCGGTCCGCTGCTGCACCATGGGCTCTATCGCAATGACAAGCCCAGGCTCAATCACATAGTTAGCGTCCGAATCGCCCGATACATAGTTCAATACCTGTGGCGGCTCATGCATCTGACGTCCAACTCCGTGACCTGTATATCCACGGACAACATAGAGTCCATTGTCCTCGATAACATTCTGGATCGCCCGACTGATGTCCATGATCCGGTTGCCGACGACCGCCTGGCGAATGCCCGCATACAGGCTTTCCTCGGTATGTTTCATCAGCTTGACAGCCTGAACGTCGATTTCTCCAACTGCATACGTCCAGGCGCTGTCACCGATAAAACCTCTATAGCGAGAACCGACATCAATGCTGATCACGTCTCCGTCTTTGAGAATCCGATCCTTGCTCGGGATGCCGTGGACCAATTCATCGTTGACGCTCGTACAGATCTGGGCAGGATACCCATTGTACCCAATGAATGCGGATGTAGCGTTGTACTTCTGCAACACGCCCAAAGCCACTTGATCCAGTTCCCAAGTGCTGACGCCTGGACGAACAGACTCCAGCATGGCCTTGTGCACGCGGGCAACAATTCGGCCGGCCTCTCGCATGATCTGAATCTCACGCGGGCTCTTCAGAGTCGGCACAGGGCCCCGCTGCTGGCGTCTGCGTAAGGGTCGCCGCGGAGCTTTACTTTGGCGTCGAAAAACACTCATTCGGGCCTAACCTATACTTACGGTAACGATTTACATTCGTCGAAAGCGAGGCTGACGCCTCTACGAAAGTGGTGCTGGATTCAAAGACCAAGTTTCTATTTTCTGCTACAGCACTGCCTCGTCGGCGAGAAGCTCGGTTTTTCAAAGTGGCTCTACTCTACTTCAGGCGCCAAGCAATGCTACAAGGTCGGCCTGTACATCTTCGATTGACTGGCCGCCGTCTACTTCCGCAAGCAGAGATTTGGCAAAATAGTACCCCACCAAAGGTGACGTTTGCTTATAGTAGACATATAGGCGATTCCGCACCGTGTCCGGCTTATCATCATCACGTTGATAGAGTTCTCCCCCATCAACATCACAGACACCTTCTTGCTTGGGCGGATTGAAGTCAATGTGGAAGACAGCGCCGCAAGAACGACAGACCCGTCGCCCGGTGATTCGGCGCATGGACTCATCGTCCTCCAGGTTGATCAATGGCGCCAGCGTCACACCGCCGAAGGGGGCGACGATTTCATCAAAGGCCGCAGCCTGATTGAGATTGCGCGGGAACCCGTCCATAAGCGCTCCGCCTGAACAATCATCCTGCGCCAGGCGATCCTCAACCATTTGAATCGTCACTTCGTCAGGAACAAGCTCGCCGCGGTCCATATAGCTCTTGGCCAGCAAACCCAACTCGGTTTCATTTTTAAAGTTGTACCGGAAAATATCTCCGGTCGAAACCTGGGGTATGCCCAACTTCTCTTCCAGTTGCCTTGCCTGAGTTCCCTTGCCTGCTCCTGGGACACCCAACAGAACGATATATGTGCGTTTCGCATCACTCATGATCTTTCCAGACCTTATCTTTCTAGGACTTATCTTTCTAGACCTCTTACTACCGATTTGAGTGTATGTACGCTGGACGCAAGTCACGAGTTCTATCAGTCTGTGCGCCCTGCATAAAGGCCACGATATATGGCCTTATCAAGTGCTCAACAATCGTGAGCCGTTCGCTGAGGCTAGAAGTCGGAAGACAGAGACGCAGTTGCGTCTCTGTCTTCCGTAACAGTTAAGTTTCGATCGCGATGCGACTGGAACTGGTTTAGCGGATGAAACCTTCGTAGTTGCGCATCATCAACTGCGCCTCGATCTGCTTCATCGTGTCGAGCACAACACCCACAACAATGAGCAAACCCGTGCTGCTGATAATCAGCGACTGGTACCCGGTCAGGATACCGGCCCCACCGAACAGGGAATCGACAAAGACACCCACCAGGTAAGGCAACACGGCTACAAAACCCAGGAATAGCGCGCCCACCAATGTAATCCGGCTCAAGACTCTGTTGAGATACTGCTCAGTCCGCGGCCCCGGTCGAATGCCTGGAATGAAACCACCTTGCTTCTGGAGCGTTTCAGGCAGGTTCTGCTGCCTGAACATGACATCCGTGTAGAAGTAGGTGAACGCCACTGTGAACAGGAAGTAGAGCAGCCAGTACAGGAAGTTTGTCGGGCTGAAAGCCGTAGCAAACCACTGGGCAATCGTGCCAAGCGTACCCGGTCGGGCCACAAAATAGCTGGCCAGGGTGCTCGGCAGGATAAGCAGACTCTGTGCAAAGATCAGCGGAATCATACCGGCTGTATTCACACGCAGAGGCACGTAGGTGCTCTGACCGCCAACCATCATCATACGGTTTCCGCGCATTGTTCGCACACGCTTACCGTACTGAACCGGAATGCGCCGTTGCCCCTCCTGCACCCACACGATCAAGATGATCGTGGCGATCGTGATGAAGATGAAGATTATGAGCAAGAACGGCTCTTGCCAGAGCTGTGATATCTGACGCGGCACAGAGGCAAGAATACCGGCAAAGATAATCAGGGAGACGCCATTGCCGATGCCCTGCTCCGTGATCAAGGTGCCAAGCCAAATGGCGAACATGGTACCCGCCGTCATCGAAAGAACGATCGTGATCGATGTCAAGGCGTTTCCGTTGACAAAACCCCAGTCAGGAATCACGCTAAGACCGCCGGCAAGTGGCCGACTCAAGAGCGTGGCCTGGGCAACAGCCTGCAAAACAGCCAGCGGCACCGTCATGTAGTAGGTATACTGGTTGATCCTGTTGCGACCCTGATCGCCTTCCTTACTCAATTCTTCGAGCGCAGGCACAATCGGAGTGAGCAGCTGCATGATAATCGAAGCCGTGATGTACGGATAGACGCCCAGCGCCATCACGCCCATCTGTGCAAGACCACCGCCGCTGAAGAAGTTCAATAGGCTCAACAACATGTTGGTATCGCCTGAGAACATCAGATCCAGCGCCTGGCGATCAATGCCGGGAATCGGGATATTGGCGGCAAACCGGTACAAGACCAGAATGCCGATTGTTACCAGTAGTTTGTGACGCAAGTCGGGCAAACGAAATGCGTTGCGTACTGCATCAAGCATGAAATTTCCCTCCGCTGACGGTACCACGACTACGCCTGAAAGTCTGACGACTCTAGTCTGACAAATGACGTCCAACGACTCTAGTCAGAAAGCATTCATCAAAACCAAGCGTTGTTTGGGAATCACCGCGAGTTGAATTTACGAACGCGGCAGGTTCTTATCGACCGGAGACGGCAACAATTCAACCGACCCACCGGCAGCCTCGACCTTTGCCTTGGCGCCGGCACTGATTCGATGTACCTTCAGATGCAGCGGGCTATTTACTTCCCCCCGACCCAGCACAACCACAGGGTCACCCTCGCGGCCGAGTAAACCGGCGCTGTGTAGGGAAGCAGACGTCACTTCGGCATTTGCCTCGAACTTGCGATCCAACTCGTCCAGATTGACCGGGACATAGTAGACCTTAAAGCGGTTGTTGAAACCGCGCATCTTCGGAAGACGCTTTACCAGCGGCAACTGCCCGCCCTCAAATACGAGGCGCACACCACCGCCGCTTCGCGAATTCTGACCTTTCGTACCGCGGCCACTGGTTTTACCCTTACCGGAACCAGTGCCACGACCTACTCGCTTGCGCTTTTTTGTCGAACCCTCATTGGGACGCAGGTCATGCAATTTCATGAGTACTAATCCTTAATATGAAATGATAAATCTCCTGCGTAACTACGTACTGCGCAATATGTAATCTTGAACCTGTGTAGAATCCGTATTACGTTTCACGCAGTACTGTTTACGCAGTACCCTATTCCTCGATCGTCACCAAATGTGACACTTTATTCACCATGCCACGTATGACAGAGGTATCTTCTTGTTCAACCGTCTGATGCATCTTTCGTAGTCCGAGCGCCTTGACGGTAGCCTTCTGGCTCTTCTCGTAGCCAATCGGGCTCTTGGTAAGCGTGATTCGGATTTTGTTAGGCATTTGCCTCCTCCTCATACCAGAACGGAGCGAGATGTTTTGCCGAAACCCCGCGCCGAGTGGCCTCCACGCGGAAATCCTGAAGCTCCTGCAATGCCATAAACGTGGCCTGGACAACATTTAGAATATTGTCGCTGCCAAGCGATTTGCTCAGAATGTCTTTGATGCCGCATGCCTCAACAACGGCGCGCACGCCTCCGCCGGCGATAACGCCGGTACCCGGGCTGGCAGGCTTCAGCAGAACCTTGCCGGCGCCAAATCGGGATTCAATTGCGTGCGGAATGGTCGTGCCCAAAATCGAGACCTGAACCATGTTCTTGCGAGCACGGTCGGATGCCTTGCGAATCGCATCCGGAACCTCACGCGCCTTGCCGACGCCGACGCCGACACGGCCTTTCTGGTCACCCACCACGACAACGGCTCGGAACGCAAAACGGCGTCCACCCTTGACAACCTTGGCCGTGCGGGCGATGTGCACAACGCGCTCATCCAGTTCTTCCCGATCATCTCGTTCGCGTTCTTTTCGTCTCTCTCGTCGTGCCATGACTACACTCTCCACACTTCCTTAGAAGACGAGGCCGCCCTCGCGGCTGCCCTCGGCCAATGCCTTCACCTGACCATGGTAGGGATAGCCACCGCGGTCAAATACAACAGTTTCAATGCCTTTGGCCTTTGCCCGTTCGGCAACTGCCTTGCCAACAGCTTTCGCCTGATCCTTAGTCTCCAGCGAACCGAGGTCACCACGCAGGCTTTTGTCCAGAGTCGAGGCCGACACCAGTGTATTACCGGCATCGTCATCAATGACCTGAGCGTAGATGTGGTTCAAGCTTCGATACACATTCAGGCGCGGGCGTACGGCCGTACCGTGCACCTTATTCCTAACTCGTTTGTGACGTCGCTGGCGCGACTTCGAGCGATTTACCGTCGCCATGATTTCAATCTCCTACTATGCCTTACCAGACTTACCGGCTTTGATGCGTACATATTCGCCTTGGTAGCGAATCCCCTTACCCTTGTAGGGTTCCGGCGGACGCACCTTGCGAATCACCGCAGCAAGCTGGCCAACTTCACATTTATCAATGCCTGAGATCGTGAGGCCACGACCATCTTTAGACACATCGAACGAAATGGTATCGGATGGTGGCGCGAATTCTACCGGATGGCTGTAACCGACCAGGAGAACCAGATTCTTGCCCTTCATTTCAGCACGATAGCCAACGCCATGGATCTCGAGTTGCTTGGAAAAACCGTCTGTCACGCCCACGACCATGTTATTGATCAGCGCACGGGTCAGACCGTGCTGCGCCCGATGGTTACGCTGATCAGTCGGGCGCTTGACAACGATTTGACCATCATCCTGCGTCACTTCCATATCCGTGCTGCATTGCTCGGACAATTCGCCCTTGGGGCCCTTGACAGTAACTTTGTTACCTTTATCAACCGTGATGTTCACACCGGACGGCACCGGAATGGGATTTCGTCCTACACGCGACATGATTACCTCCTTTGAGCCTCGTCAGTCTGTGTCATTCTACCGCAGAGCAAAAGGCTCAACGCTACCAAACGTTGCAGAGAATCTCGCCGCCGACCTTGGATCGCCGCGCCTTACGGCCGGTCATCAAACCCTTCGGTGTCGAGAGAATTGTGATACCCAACCCGCTGCGCACATACGGAATATCGCTATAACCGGTATAGACACGACGTCCCGGCTTGCTGACGCGCTCCAACCCTGTAATAACGGAGTTCCCCTTGCCGGTATACTTCAGACCGACAACCAGATAGGGTTGCGGTTCATCATCCGTGACAGTAAAACCACGGATAAAACCTTCTTCTGTCAAGATCTTGGCAATTTCAATCTTGATCTTCGAAGAAGGCATCACCAACTGGGGATGTTGGATCATTGCAGAATTGCGGATACGCGTTAACATATCAGCAATTGGATCATTTACCATCTTTTTCTCCTTAAAGAATGCTCTTGCAACCTTCTACAAGGAACACCTTGCCTAAGCAGCAGTGCACCGAAACCAGCACAAGCTACAGAAAATTGTAGTTAGCAACCGTGTTCGACCTTGACTGCCAACTGCACCCGTTTGCAGGAACAGTTGCCCTTCAAAGCCGGCACTCCGGTTTGCCTACCAGCTCGATTTCACCACACCGGGCAGATTCCCCTTGAGCGCTTCCTGACGGAAACAGATGCGGCACAAACCGAAACGGCGCATATAGCCACGAGGTCGACCACAAGTGGAACAGCGATTACGTACCTGTCCCGGATACTTCCGTTTTCGCTCTCGGGCGATCATCGACTTTTTTGCCACTACGCTTTCTCCCTAGTCTAAAAATTTCGAGTCCTACTATGCCAAACGCTGATGTATCCCGGCAGAAATTCCCAGACAGTTTCTGCGGCCCGCGGATCTGCCGAATTTCTGTCGTGTGATATTCACGCCGAACTGAACTAGGACCGGCTAAACGGCATGTCAAGCAGCGCAAGCATGCGGCGCGCTTCTTCATCGGTATCAGCAGTTGTCACAATTGTGATCTGAAGACCGCGAACCTTATCAATTGAATCGTAATCAATTTCAGGGAAGACCAACTGCTCACGCAAGCCAATACTGTAGTTGCCACGGCCGTCGAAAGAATCAGGCGAAACGCCCTGGAAATCACGCTGGCGAGGCAACACAACATTGATCAATCGATCTATGAAATCCCACATACGATTGCCACGCAGGGTCACCATCGTGCCGATGGCCTGGCCCTCACGCAATTTGTAGTTGGCAATCGACATACGAGCACGCGTCACCATCGGCTTCTGTCCGGCCATGATCGTTAGATCGCCGGTGGCAGCATCAATGGCCTTGCTATTTTGCAGTGCTTCACCCAGACCGATATTTATCGAAACCTTGGTAAATCTCGGCACCTGCATTACATTTTTGTACTCGAACTCTTTCATCATTGCCGGCACAATCTCTTCCCGATAGCGCACTTTCTGTCGTGGCGTCGGAACCGGCGTCTTTCCATTTTCGCTCATTTTGTCTGCTCTCCGCCCGCAAGTACCGATGGGTACGGTACAAGTTCAGGCCCATTACTACTGGCACGTGACTTGCAGCGCCGATTCGTTAAACGCTCTTGCAGCCAACGGTCCAGTGATATTTAGGACAACTGATCGCCACTACGACGATCGATGCGTGTCTTGTCGCCATTGGCAGCAACTTCGTAGCCGGCTCGAGTCGGTTTGCCGTCGCTACCAATCAACTGAACATTACTGATATGAATCGGCGCTTCCATCTCGATACGGCCGGTCTGTGTGCGAACTCGACCGGTCGCCCGCTGATGCTTGATGACGAGGTTAGCGCCTGCTACCAGCACGTAGACACGGTTGGCATCAACCGATCCGTCCTTTTTTCTCTTGCGAATGACACGCTGAACTTCACCCCGATGCCCTTTGTCGTTGCCGGCAATAACCTCGACGGTGTCGCCTTTGTGAATCTTCACGCTCATCTTACGTACTCTCCGTAACCCTGGAATGGCGAGCCAAGCAGATGCCTGCCTCTTTCATTCAAGACTCGTGCCCTATAGCACTTCAGGCGCAAGCGAAACGATACGCATATAGCCCGACTCACGCAGTTCGCGAGCAACCGGTCCAAAGATACGTGTCCCTCTTGGGCTCTTGTTTTCGTCCACAATCACAGCCGCATTCTCATCGAAGCGGATGTAGCTGCCGTCAGTTCGACGCACTTGACGCTTGGTACGCACAATCACGGCACGGACAATATCACCCTTCTTGACGGTTCCGTTAGGGCTGGCCGACTTAACAGTCGCCACAATCTCATCGCCGATTGCAGCATAGCGACGCGTACTACCACCCTTTACACGGATCGTCAACAGTTCTTTGGCCCCTGTGTTGTCCGCTACTTTGAGCCGGCTTTCCTGTTGAATCATCGCTCCACCTCACTATACGACGATATCGGCCCGTTCAAGGATCTCTTCGACAAAGAATGACTTTTCCTTGCTGATCGGCCGACACTCTCGAATCCGAATCATGTCGCCGACCTTGGCCGAGTTTTCCTCGTCGTGGGCCTTATACTTCTTATTCAATCGAATGACTTTTCCATACAGCGGGTGGCGAGTAACACGTTGAACAGTCACCACCACTGTCTTATCCATTTTGTCACTGGTTACTGTGCCGACCAATGATTTGCGTTGTTCGCGCATTTCCCGTATCTCCCTATTCAGCCAGCTCTCGCTCGCGCAAGACCGTCTTGATGCGGGCAATATCCTTCCGAACCGCTCGGAAACGAGCGGTGTTGGTTAGCTTGCCGGTGACCGCCTGAAAGCGCAAATTGAACAACTCTTGGTGCATATCGTCCAACTGATTCGCCATCTCGGCATTGGTCATAGAACGAACTTCTTTAGCATTCATCGTTTCAGCTCCCCCTAGCTGTATTCCTCACGCTCAATAAACTGGGTGCGCATAGGCAGCTTATGGGAGGCCAATCGCATTGCTTCGCGAGCGACTGCCTCATCGACACCGGCGATCTCGAAGACCACACGGCCCGGACGCACGGGAGCGACATAGTGGTCGACCGAGCCCTTACCGGAACCCATGCGAGTCTCAGCGGCCCGCATTGTGACCGGCTTGTCCGGGAAGACTCGGATCCAGATCTTGCCGCCGCGGCGGACATAGCGCACAATCGCACGACGAGCCGCTTCGATCTGGCGGCTGGTCAGATACTGGCTTTCCAAAGCCTGTAGCCCATAGGTGCCAAAGGCGATCTGGTTGCCACGCTGCGCCTTTCCCTTCAGCCGGCCGCGCATCATCTTGCGGTATTTAACACGTTTCGGCATTAACATGGTCGGTACTCCATACCCTTCGTTACCAATAGCAGTTCGCGAAGTGCAAACCTACTAATTTTCACTGGAAAAACGTGCGTGGAATTCCTCACCCGGTAGAACTTCTCCGTGATAGATCCACACCTTTACGCCGGAAACACCGAACGTTGTGTTGGCTTCGGCAGTACCGTAATCGATATCCGCGCGCAATGTGTGACGAGGAATCTGTCCCTCTCGCACGGTGTCAACGCGTCCCATGTCAGCGCCGCCAAGACGACCCGAAACCCGGATCATGATGCCCTTGCCGCCCGCCCGCATGGTCTTCTGCACAGCCTGCTTCATGGCGCGCTTCCAACTGATGCGGCGCTCCAACTGCTCGGCAACACTTTCGGCAACCAGCTTTGCCGAAAGCTCGGGTCGGCTGATCTCATGCACGTCGATCTTGACCTTTTTGTTGGTCAGTTCCTGCAAGTTAGTACGTAGCTGGTTGACGCTCGCCCCTTTTCGACCAATGATCACGCCAGGACGAGCCGTATCAATAATCACATGCACTTGATTCGGCTGGCGTTCGATCTCGACGTTGCTGATACCCGCCTTCGGCAGGTCAGTAACGATCATCTTACGAATGGCACGATCTTCTTCCAGCTGCGCCGTATAGGTCGGCCCGGTGGCAAACCAGCGGCTGTTATGATCCTTGACGATTCCCAATCGGAAACCTATGGGATTTACTTTGCGGCCCAATGGATGCCTCCTTAACTTTCACCGTTGATACGTTCTTCCAAGACGACCGTGATGTGAGACGAGCGACGAATCCATGGCTTAAAACGGCCACGGGCGCCAAAGCGACGCCAGCGACGAAGGGGGGCGTCATCCGCCACGATCTTCGTCACATACATATCACTCGCATCTAGACCGAAGTTCTCAGTCGCATTCGCCAATGCACTCTTGATGGTCTTGGCGACCACCTTGGCCGACGATTGCGGCATGAATTGAAGTACGGCCAAGGCCTCTTCGGCCTGACGGCCCTTCATTTCGTTTACAACCAGGCGCGCCTTTTGCGCACTGATTCCCGTAAATTTCGTAACTGCTTTTACTTCCATCTTGACTACCCCGTACTTATGAACTAGCCGCGAGCCCTACTACCCTTTTCAGACCGAATATGCCCGCGAAAGAATCGAGTCGGGGCGAATTCACCTAGTTTGTGCCCGACCATATTTTCCGTCATATAGACCGGCACATGACGACGTCCATCGTGGATGGCGATCGTGTGGCCGACAAACTGAGGAAAGATGGTGGAAGCGCGTGACCAAGTCTTCAAGACCCGACGTTCGCCTTTGCGGTTCATCTCTTCGACCCGCTTCAGCAACCGGGGCTCTACGAATGGTCCCTTTTTCAATGACCGAGACATATTGTTCTCCTAACTTTCCCTGCGGCCTATCTGCCCTTGCCGCCACGACGACGTACAATGAATTTCGATGTGCGCTTGTTGCGACGTGTTCGCTTACCAAGCGCCGGTTTGCCCCAAGGCGTCTTCGGCCCCGGCATACCGATCGGCGATCGACCTTCACCACCGCCATGCGGATGGGAGGACGGATCCATTGCAACACCGCGAACCGACGGTCGTTTGCCAAGCCAGCGATTGCGGCCTGCCTTGCCCTTTGCGATGTTAGCATGATCCGTGTTCGACACCTGGCCGATCGTGGCCAGGCAGTTCATGTCGATGTAGCGAACCTCGCCGCTGGGCAGGCGAACCTGCGCCATGCTGCCTTCTTTGGCCAGTACCTGAGCAGAGTTCCCTGCGCTACGCACCAGTTGACCGCCGCGCCCCGGGTAGAGTTCAATGTTGTGAACAACCGTACCCAAAGGAATCGAGCGAATCGGCAGTGCATTGCCACGGCGAATTTCTGCGTCCGCACCGGACATCACCGTGTCACCCACATGCAGACCGACCGGGGCCAAGATGTAGCGCCGTTCGCCGTCTGTGTAAATGATCAGGGCAATACGTGCGCTGCGGTTGGGATCATATTCGATTGATTCAACCTTACCCACAACGTCGAACTTATCACGCCGGAAATCGATGACTCGATAGCGACGTTTGTGTCCGCCACCTCGATGGCGAACCGTCAGCCGACCCTTGTTGTTACGCCCACCTTTGCTGCGCAACGGAGCCAGCAACGAACGCTCCGGCTTAGTGCGTGTCACTTCTTCAAATGTTGAACCGCTCATATCGCGGCGTCCCGGTGATGTGGGACGGTACACTTTTACAGGCATATTCAGTAACCTCCCTCGACCTAGACGCCTTCAAACAGTTGAATGCTGTCACCCTGCGACAACGTCACAACTGCCTTCTTCCACTTTGGTTTACGAATTCGAGCCTTCTTGCCGCGAGCCGTCGTCTTGACGGGCATGATCATGGTGTTTACGTCCACAACCTTCACATCAAAAGCCGTCTCAACAGCGTCCTTGACCAACATCTTATTGGCCCTCAGGTCGACTTCAAAGACATATTTGTTATCGATCTGAGCATCGTACATCGTCTTCTCAGTAACAACCGGGCGCACGATCACATCATAGATATGCATAGTCTATTCCTCTGCCTCCGTGGCCAGCTCAGCGTCAGCCACTTCAGCATCCTCAGCGACCGGAGCATCCAGCCAATCTTCGACCTGTTGGATGGCATCCTTAGAGAAGACCAGCAGATCGTAACCCAGTAGGTCGCGAATGTTCAGATAGCCGCTCATGAGCACCTTGATCTGGGGCAGGTTGGCAACGCTTCGCTGAACATTCTCATTCTTTTCCGAAAGTACGAGCAGGACCGTCTGTTCGCCGTTGCCCAGCGCATTGAATGTGGCCTTCATATCCTTGGTCCTGGGAGATTCCAAGTCGAGATTGTCAACGACCACGATCTGTTCGCCGGCAGCCTTTACAGAGACTGCACTTCGCAGAGCGGAGCGTCGCATTTTACGTGGCATGGCTTGGGTATAGCTACGTGGAGTCGGCCCAAAGACCGTTCCGCCGCCAACCCAGTTGGGCGAACGTGTCGAACCCGACCGGGCACGTCCTGTACCCTTTTGGCGCCATGGCTTGCGACCGCCACCGCGAACCTGACCGCGGGTCTTCGTACTGTGATTTCCAAGTCTCGCATTGGCAAGTTGGCGCACCAGAGCCTGGTGCATCAACGATTTGTTTACCGGTGCAGCAAAAACAGCGTCACTAACTTCCAGTTCCCCTAGCTGCTTCCCGGCCATATCTTTTATAGGCAAAAGCATAGCAAGTTCTCCTTGTCTCTTTCAGTCGGCGCGGCTGCGATTAAGCCTTGGCCTTCTTAACAGCCTCGCACACCAAAACAAGACTGCCACGCGAGCCGGGAACAGTCCCCTTGATCGCAAGCAGATTGCGTTCGGCATCAACAAGTGCAATCTTCAAGTTCTGGACCGTCACCTGTCGATTACCCATCTGTCCGGGCGCCTTGGCGCCGGGGAATGTGTGTCCAGGGGTTGTGCCGGCGCCACGGGAACCCGTTGCTCGCTGGCGATCAGATTGACCATGGGTCTTTGGCCCGCCGGCAAAATTGTGGCGCTTGACCGCACCGGCGAAACCCTTCCCTTTGGAGATGCCGACAACATCAACAAAGTCGCCATCTTCAAAGATGTCGGCTTTGATAACGTCACCCGGCGACAACTCTGGGGTGTTTTTGTAGCGAAGCTCACGCAAACGCCGAACCGGGGGGACGCCGGCCTTTTGCAAATGGCCACGTTCACCGCCGGCAAGTTTGCGTTCCGGTATCTCATCGAAGCCGATCTGTACGGCATTATAGCCGTCCGTCTCGGACGTCTTAACCTGAGCCACGTAACAAGGTCCAGCTTCGACGATTGTAACAGGCATAACCGCACCAGACTCATCAAAGAGCTGGGTCATGCCAACTTTCTTACCTAAAATACCTCTCATACTGTCCTCCTAGGACTGACGGCAGGCTGTCCAATAACCGCCCCACCACATCATCCCGACACAATTCGACTGGGCCCGATCAATCTATTGACCAAGCATGGATCAATTGTCTTCTTACAATTTGATTTCGATATCCACACCAGCAGGCAGATTTAGCCGGGTGAGATTCTCAATCGTTTTGCTGCCCGGCTCAATCACATCGATCAGGCGTTTATGTGTGCGGATCTCAAACTGCTCACGACTGTCTTTGTCAATGAACGTCGAGCGCATTACCGTGAACTTCTCCATGCGGGTCGGCAACGGCACTGGGCCAACCACTTGGGCGCCCGTCTGTTCTGCCGCGTCGACGATCTGACGCACGGAAGCATCCAGCACGCGATGATCGTATGCTTTTAGCTTGATGCGAATTCGCTGCTTTGCCATTAATGTCACCTTTCAAAAAAGAGATGATAGGCTTGAAAACAGGATGCTGGTTGCCCAGCACCCTGTTTGAAGTCCGTATCCCTTACTCAATGATCTCGGTGATGACACCGGCGCCGACGGTACGGCCACCTTCGCGAATGGCGAAGTGACTACCGTTTTCCAAGGCAACAGGCGAAATCAACTCGACATCCATGTTCACATTGTCGCCGGGCATGACCATCTCTACGCCCTCGGGCAGGAAGATGGCGCCGGTGATGTCCATGGTGCGAATGTAGAACTGGGGACGATAGCCCTTGAAGAACGGGGTATGGCGTCCACCCTCTTCCTTCTTCAAGACGTAGACCTCGGCCTTGAACTTGGTGTGCGGCGTGATGCTGCCGATCTTGGCCAACACCTGGCCACGCTCGATCTCTTCACGCGAGATGCCACGCAGCAGACAACCGACGTTGTCGCCGGCCTGGCCTTCGGGCAGCAGCTTGCGGAACATCTCGACGCCCGTCACCGTGGTCTTGCGTGTCGGGGCCAAGCCCACAATCTCAACCTCTTCCATCGGGTGGATAACGCCACGGTCGATACGGCCGGTCACGACCGTGCCACGGCCTTTGATGCTGAACACATCTTCAATCGGCATCAGGAAGGGCTGGTCGGTGGCGCGCACCGGAGTCGGGATGTACTCATCCACCGCTCGCATCAGCTCCCAAATGCTCTCATACTCAGGCGCATCCGGATCCGTGCTCTCGCACTCCAACGCAACCAGAGCGCTACCACGCACGATCGGAATGTCGTCGCCGGGGAACTTGTAGCTGTCCAGCAGCTCACGAAGCTCCATCTCGACCAATTCCAGAAGCTCTTCGTCGTCCATCATGTCACATTTGTTCAGGTAGACGACCATGGCCGGCACTTCCACCTGGCGGGCCAGGAGAATGTGCTCGCGCGTCTGCGGCATGGGGCCGTCGGGCGCCGCCACCACCAGAATGGCGCCGTCCATCTGCGCCGCACCGGTGATCATGTTCTTGATGTAGTCGGCATGGCCGGGGCAGTCTACATGGGCGTAGTGACGATCCTCTGTCTCATACTCCACATGCGAAATCGCAATCGTGATACCACGCTGCTTCTCTTCCGGCGCATTGTCGATCTGGTCAAAGCGTGAAAAATCGGCCCAACCCTTCAGCCCCAACACCTTGGTGATGGCAGCCGTCAGCGTTGTCTTTCCATGGTCAATATGACCAATGGTGCCTACATTCACGTGCGGTTTTGTCCGCTGAAATTCCTGCTTGGACATCTGATGTTCTCCTTCGCATCCAATAGATATTCGTGTTACCGCGTTTTGCGTACTGTACAACGACCACTACCCGCGGTAGCCACTAACCCCAACTACCCGAGATTCAACATACGAGGGCTTCAAACAGCGCCCAAACTAGAACTAATGTGCTAAATCTCATGGCACAACTGCACCGCCGAACGGATTCGGCGGTGCAGAGATATTTCCAAAAGACTCAATTGCACGAAACTGTGCCGCAAACCTAGTTAGTATACTTCTTTTACCCTGGCTGCACCAAATTCCAGTGCCTACAGAATCAGATAGTTCTTGTTACGCAGCCTTCAGCACTTTTTCAGCCACAGACTCGCTGACACGGCTATACTTTTCGAATTCCATACTGAAGGTACCACGACCGCTCGTCATCGAACGAAGCTGAGTCGCATAGCCGAACATCTCACTCAATGGAACCAGGCCACGAACGGCAGTGACGCCGCGTCCGCGTGAGTCCATCCCTTCGATCTCACCACGGCGGCTGGAAAAATCGCCGACGGTGTCGCCGACATACTCATCCGGTACAGTAGCTTCGACCCGCATCATCGGTTCAAGCAGAACAGGCTTTGCTTTCTGAACACCTTCCTTGAATGCCATACTACCGGCAATCTTAAAGGCGACTTCGCTCGAATCAACCTCGTGATAGCTACCATCAACCAAGGTCGCCTTGATGTCAACAACCGGATAGCCGGCCAGCACGCCACTCTCGGCAGCTTCCATGACACCACGCTCCACAGGTTTGAAGAACTCGCGAGGCACAACACCACCCACGATGGCGACGTCAAATTCGATTCCCTTGCCCGGTTCATTGGGTTCCAACTCCAGCCAGACATGGCCAAATTGACCACGGCCACCGGATTGGCGAACAAATCGGCCCTCGACTCGAGTCGAGCGGGAAATCGTCTCTCGATAGGCAACCTGAGGACGGCCAATGTTGGCCTGAACCCGGAACTCTCGCTTCAGGCGGTCGACAATAATGTCCAGGTGCAACTCACCCATGCCGGCAATAACCGTCTGTCCGGTCTGCTCATCGTAATTGACCTGGAATGTCGGATCCTCTTCGGCCAACTTGATAAGGGCGTCGGTCAGTTTGTCCTGATCCGCCTTGGACTTAGGCTCGATGGCAATCTTGATCACCGGATCCGGGAATTCAATCGTTTCCAGAAGAACCGGATTTTGGGCGTCGGAGAGCGTTTCACCGGTGAAGGTGTGCTTCAGTCCGACGATGGCAGCGATATCGCCCGCATCGCACTCCTTGATCTCTTCACGCTTGTCAGCATACATCTGAAGAAGACGGCTGATGCGCTCCTTGCGATCCCGGTTGACATTGTAAATGTTGGTACCGGCGGCCAGCTTGCCTGAATAAACGCGCGCATAGGCCAGACGTCCAACAAACGGATCGGTCACGATCTTGAAAACCAGAGCGGAGAAGGGCTCGTCAACATCGGGCGACCGCTCCACTTTTTCGCCCGTGGCCGGATCCGTGCCCACCACCGCAGGCACATCCAGTGGGCTGGGCAGGTAACGCACAATCGCGTCCAATAGCGGCTGCACACCTTTGTTCCGTAATGCCGTACCGGCCATAACCGGCACCAGCTTATTAGCGATAACACCTTTACGCAATCCCGCCATCAGTTCCTTTAAAGTGATCTCTTCACCTTCCAGGAATTTCATGGTCAGATCTTCATCAGTTTCCGCGACGCGTTCAACCAGAACTTCTCGCGCAGCCTCAGCCTCAGCAAGCATCTCTGCCGGAATCTCTTCAACAGTCGGTTTGGCGCCCAGCTCATCCGTGAAGTAGAGCGCCTTCATCTCAATCAAGTCGATCACACCGAGGAAGCCGTCTTCCTTGCCGATGGGCAATTGGATAGGCAGCGGTTCCGCGCCCAACCGATCCCTGATCATTTGGCAGGTACGCTCAAAGTCAGCCCCCACGCGGTCCATCTTGTTGACAAAACAGATTCGCGGCACATGATAGCGGTCCGCCTGGCGCCACACTGTCTCGGATTGCGGTTCAACACCGGCAACAGCATCAAAAACGACGACACCGCCGTCCAACACACGCAAACTGCGCTGAACCTCAGCCGTGAAGTCGATATGCCCAGGTGTGTCGATGATGTTGATCTGCACTTCCTTGTTGTAGCGCTTATCCACCCAGACCGTTGTGATGGCGGCAGCAGTGATGGTAATTCCGCGCTCGCGCTCTTGCACCATCCAGTCAGTGACGGCTGTGCCCTCATGCACTTCACCCATGCGGTGAATACGACCGGAATAGAACAAAATTCGTTCCGTCATCGTCGTCTTCCCAGCATCGATATGGGCAATAATGCCGATATTTCGAGTATTTTCAATCGGATGTTCGATGCTCATTGGTCAGTTTCCAGTCCAAAAATTACGACGCCAGTTCTACACACACGATGGACCACCACATGCTTGTGAAGACAATCCACAACAGGTGATGGCCCTATGCGGCTTGGCGCCGTTACAATCTATTACGCCGACAACCTGGACAGTTCAAACCAATTCATCGAGTTCCGATGACCGAGCAAGACCGTCCGGCAAACACAAATTCGCAGCGACACTAGACGATATTCCGCAACCTATCTACGCTAACCTACCTACAATATTGAGTCTATTTTACCAACATATCGTAGACGCTTGCGGAGACGAAGTTTAGTATCGGAAGTGCGCAAACGCTTGGTTGGCTTCCGCCATACGATGCGTATCTTCGCGTCGTTTGATAGTACCGCCCTCATTGCGGGCAGCATCCAGCAGTTCATTGGCCAGGCGAATGGCCATGTCTCGACCACTGCGCTTGCGTGAACTTTCAATCAGCCAACGCATCGCCAGTGCTGTACGGCGGGATGGACTGATCTCAACCGGAATCTGGTAGGTAGCACCGCCGACACGCCGTGGTTTCACCTCCACCAGAGGCGTCGCGTTTTTCAAAGCCTCTTCAAAGACCTCGATAGCGGGCCGGTTGGTTCGCTCTTGCATAACATCAAACGCATCATAGACAATGCGAGAAGCCAAACTTTTCTTGCCACGCTCCATCACATTGTTGATGAACTTGGCGACGGTCAAACTGTTATAACGCGGGTCCGGTAAAATCTCCCGGTGTTCTGCACGATTTCTGCGCATCAGATCCTCGCTTCGCTTACCTTCAGTATCCGTTCGAAAACCGCAATGTCCGGATTGGAACACCAGAGACGATGCTGGACACCAATCCAATCTCCGGACAGGTCCAAGTCGCCAACAGCAATCATTCTGGGCGGTTACTATCTAGGTCGTTTCGTTCCGTATTTGCTGCGTCCGCGTTTTCGCTCGCCGACACCCGTACTATCCAGTGCACCACGCACGATATGGTAGCGCACACCCGGCAGATCCTTCACACGTCCACCACGAACCAACACTACGCTATGCTCCTGGAGGTTGTGACCTTCACCAGGAATATAAGCTGTCACTTCCATCCCATTGGTGAGCCGCACCCGAGCAACCTTGCGCAAGGCCGAATTCGGCTTCTTTGGCGTCGTCGTGCGCACCTGGGTACAGACACCGCGCTTTTGCGGATTGCCTTTGGTCATGCGACGTGTCCTGCCGGTCAGTGTATTCTGAGTATAGCGCAGGGCCGGAGCCGTCTCTTTCTTCGATACGCTTTTGCGCCCCTTGCGGACCAACTGATTGATAGTAGGCAACAGATTCCTCCCGCTGAAAATTCAACAACAAGTCAATTCAGCACCAAATCCATGCATGGGGTGCCGCGACAAGCAGGCCGATATGGCCTCAAATTCCATTCCAATAGACATTTTCAATTGACTGAATCTATCGCCATTTGACGAATATCCAGACACTCGCGTTTCTCAGTGTCGAAACCAGTGGATAGTCGAACTCATAAGCCACCACCGATCAACTCAGAAGATTTACGCGCACCAAAACCCACGAAGAAACACTTTAACACAGGCCACGAAAGTCCGTCAAATTTGTCAGAGCTGATTCGACAACACATCCCGCCGCGGACAGACAATTCTAGTGCCAGTAAAATACCTGCCAACAAAATACCCGCAGGCAGTTGCCCGCGGGTATTTTTGATTAACACTAAGCTATCTGCTTGCAAGCAAGCTGTGGGACCTTACTGACCCAAGCCAACCATCAGCTCGCCGTCGCTGGCCTGGATATCCAGAGCAACGCCCAATTCTGGGCTGTTAAGCGCTCGGTTAATCGCGCCTTCAACAACACTCAGGATCGGACCCGTCGCAGCCATACCCATGGCGGCAGCCTGTTCCAAGTCGACACTAACGATATTGTCTTCAACCATTATATTGCCGACTAGCTGAAGCGGCCCGGCAACAGTATCAACCTGCACAGCAATCTGCCCATCATCAAACATAGTCGTAACGCCTGTGACTAAACCCATATCACCAAGATTCTGCTTGATGAGTTCAGTCGCCAAGCTGCTGAGCTCGCTGTCGGTCAGCGCGACCTGGCCGGCCATCAAGCCTGCCATGGCCTTATTCTGCGCCGCCATTGCAGCGTCCATGCTGATCTCAACTTCGCCGTCGGGCATGGTTGCACCACCGGCTGCACAGCCGGCAAGCATCGCGACAAGCAGGACTAGGACAAACGAAACGACCAAGTTCTTTCGGTTAAGCATGAAGACCTCCCTTAAACCTGAAGCTAATCGGTTGACAAAAATTTTTTTCTTCACAGCTTGCGAGAGCAAGACTGTGTAAACAACGATCTGAGGTGTCCCGATTATAATATGGGACATGTGAAGCCAAAAATATCGAAAAGCCTTGCAGATATCGTAGCTTCTTGCTGCAAAAGGTGCGAATGCACAGTTTTCAAACAGTTACGAGGAGCCCGTTCTTCAAGATTATAACAGTATACTGAGAGTCTTGCAACCGTGAATTTGGTCCAATCGGGCTAGACACCCAAGAAAGGTTATTGTCAATCTGACGCTTCGCCTACGATTCCCCAATTCTGAGACGGCTAGATGATTATTGGTGCTCCATTTTGACCTCAGCGCCACAGGTAACTCAACAAAGGGAACCGGTCAGTGTTTGTTCATACCCATCCAAGACCGCATAAAGCACTTCGTCAATGAATTGATTGACGAGGCGCTGAATACGGACATCGTCAGCATCGAGCATACCTGCATCGCCGCCTTCGTGGATGGCGGAGATGAGTTGTTGGCGAAAAAACTGTACAGCCTGACCTGTCTCTGCAAGGCCAACACCCGTTGTGGCAGCCTCGCGCCCATACTCCTGCCCAAGAATACGTCCATCCGCCAGGATACGCTCACGTTGGTTGTGCTTCATGACATAAGATATAGCCAATGAGAAGATCTGCCGCCCTCGTTCCCTCCGCAAAGTTCGAGACTCGTCATCCCGGCTCTCAAGCCAACTTCGGTCCCGGTGCGGCATCTGCTGGAGCTGTTGACGCACCCGGCCGATGGCGACATTCACAAACTCGTGGCTATCAGTTACCAAATCCGCGCCCGCCCGATCGGAAAGAAAACGCCGCAAGTCATTGAGGTTGAAGCGTCGATGGCCGCCGGGTGTCCGAAAGACAGCAATGTCTCCGTCATCTGACCACGAGCGCAGCGTCGAATAGTGCACGCCAAGGTATCTGCTTGCTTCACCAAGCGTCATCCACTGCTGGCGGCTCCCCAATTCTCGCTCCCCATCGTCGGGATGGAGGACGCTGTGGCTGTTTCGCTTTTCTGATTGCGTATTGTCACCGTGTTTGCTCATTTGTCATGCCCAATATTGTCATGCCGAATGATAGACCGTGACGATCCTGAATATCGGTCAATCCTAGCCAAATTGGCGCCGTGCGAGATCATAGCACTGTCGCAGGGTCAATATCTACTCGCCAACCAAACGGTATCGATATACGTTGTAACAACGCGGCAGGCTCAGGCATCCGTATCAGAATCTGCCAACGATAGTAGCCGCGGTAGCGGGCGAAGAATGCCGGGGCCGGGCCCAGAATGTCGATGGCTTTACCCGCCAGCCCCATTTCGCTCGCCTGGTGCGCAAGCACCATTGCCATCCTTTCAGACTCTTCCTTTACCTTCTCCAACTTTCGATCCCAATAGATCAATCGTGCCATGCGACGAATCGGCGGATAATTATGTTCCTTGCGGAACTGTAACTCACGCTTGTAAAAAGCGCCATAATCATGTTGGGCGGCGGCCTGAATCGCATAGTGCTCCGGCGAATAGGTCTGAATCACCACGCGCCCACCACGGTGGCTGCGACCAGCCCGGCCCGCCACCTGCGTCAGGAGCTGAAACGTCCGCTCGCCACTGCGAAAGTCAGGCAGATGTAGCCCCACGTCGGCTGCGATAACGCCGACAAGCGTCACCTTTGGCAGATCAAGCCCCTTCGCAATCATCTGCGTACCAATGAGGATGTCCGCCCGATGGTCGGCGAATTCGTCCATTATCGCCTCATGCCTCCCCTTGCCGGCGGCGGTATCGGCATCCCAACGAATCAATCGCGCCCTCGGGACGATCTGCTGAACGAACTCCTCAATGCGCTCTGTTCCACTCCCGAAATACTTGATGCGCTTGCTGCCGCACTCCGGACAGAGTTCAGGGATGGGGTAGCGCTGGTTGCAATGATGGCACACCAACTGGTTTGCTCGTTCATGATACGTCAGCGGAATCTCGCACCGCTCACATTCCTGAACATGGCCGCAATCTCGGCACAGAATAAACGTGGCAGCGCCACGACGGTTTAGAAAGAGAATCGCCTGTTCTCCAGCATCCAACGTGGCGTGCAGTTCTGACTGAAGACTTCGGCTGAAGATGCTTCGATTGCCGGTGCGCAGTTCTTGACGCATGTCGACAATCTCTACCGGTGGCATCTCGGAATACGATACTACCTCTTGTTCTGACCGGCTGGTGACTGCACGGTCAGGGATTTGGTCATTGCGAGCCTGACCATGGTCCCACCGGCCACCAACCTGCTGTCTCTGCGGATCCGCCTGCGCCTCAGTGCCATGCTGATGACCCAGCACGCGACTAGACATCTCCATCAGTTTAATCTGCCCTTGTTCGGCCGCGTAATAGCTCTTCAAGCTCGGCGTTGCACTACCCATGATCAACGGCACGCCGGCAAGATCCGCCATCTGCTGAGCGACGATACGAGCGTCGTAGAAGATAGTGAAACTGCCCCACTCCTCAGCGTTCTGCTTGTACGATGACTCATGCTCCTCATCGATTACGATGAGACCCAGGCGGGGCAGCGGGGCAAACAGTGCACTGCGTGGCCCGATGACAATGTCAAATTGACCAGCGCGAAGATGACGCCAGACGTCGTAGCGCTCACCAGGACTTAATCCAGAGTGGATAACCGTGACACGGTTGGGAAAGCGCGCCGCAAAACGTGCGACCGTCTGAGGCGTCAACGCGATCTCAGGCACCAGCACTATGGCTTGTTTCCCCAGATCTATGGTTGCAGCAATGGCACGCAGGTAGATCTCCGTCTTGCCGCTTCCGGTAACGCCATGAAGCAGGAACTTCTGAGCATGCGCGCCACCTCGATCATTGGCAGCTACACCATCGGCTGTCCTATCACTGGCTCTCCTATCATTGGCTGCCGAGTTTACACTCGCGGGTTGACTTTCGTCAGGAAGTCCGCGCGCTTCAAAACTCGCTTCGCTGATAGACTTCCATACCGCAGACTGTTCAGATGTCAGTGCGGGGGCAGTGGTCGGAAGATAGGTTCGCCCAGCCAAGGGGTCGCGAAAGCGAATTCGCTCAGTGAGCGAAAGAACGCCGATCTGTTGGAGCGAGCGCAGCATGTTCAGCGTTGGCTTCACTTCGGCTCGCTGATATAGCTCTGATTTCCACAGTGGACGGCCAGACGAAATCAGGACATCCACGATAGATTGGTAAGGTCCCAGCCCGCGAAGCTCAGCTACCATCGGCTCAGCCACATTGATGTCGATAAGCAACCCCAATGCGTCGTCCCCGCCGAGCACCCCCTTGGAGCACAACGTCTGAATTGCACTGGGCGATTTGAGATCGCATTCCTCCATCAGCGTCTTGCGGTTACCCAGACGCCCTGGATGTGCCAAGAACCAGCTGAGAATGCGAATCTGGGGTGTGTTGCGAGCAAGTTGCTCAAGGCGTCGGGCAGCATCGTCTTTGCTCACCAGCAACTCTATCTGCAACTCACGCTTGGCTTTGACCGCTGCCGATTCGCCAGCTTTGGTCAAGAGACCGGGCGGGAGAAAGAGCTTGACGGCCTCAGAAATCGGCGCAACGTAATAGTCGGCGATCCAGTATGCCAAATCGATCTGCGTTGGCAGCATCACCGGCTCCGGTCTAGCCAGGCCCGCGAGGGGCTTGGTCGCAACCGGAGCCGTGTCAACGATTCCAACCACGACACCCTGGACCTGGCGCGAACCGAACGGCGCCCAGATCAGGTGCCCTACTTGCAACGTATCTCTCAGTTCGGGCGGGATTCCATAGTGAAACACCTGTAACCGTCCGCCGTCACGATCAGAGGCTTCAGGAGGCGCCCCAGCTACAGCATGGCCAGACAGATCAGGCGGTCCGTCAAAGCGCCGCGAGTAGGTGCGGCGAATGGGCACATTAACTACGACCTCGGCAAATTGCATTTCGGTGCTCAACCAGCAGTACCGTACAGGGTTTCCTGTGTCAGGCCGAATGCAAGCGCCAAGATCGCAGGCACACCGACAACCAACATATTCTGCATGGGGTTAATATCGGCAAAGAAGAAGATGATACCGAATAGCAAGTATACGAGAAGGCCAAATAGTCCAGCCAGCAATGGAAGCAGCAGCCCCCGAAGACTGTATTTACGGTCTACATAACCTCGGCCGGCGCCTCGGTAGACAAGCATGTTGCGCAACGCCCCAGCCGAGGCGCCGGCCGTTCCGGCAACGGCTACGATTGTCGATGCAATCAAGGTTTGGGCGCCATAATTTGTCAGGGCCAAAATAGAGGCGGCAAGCATATCTGTCAGGGGACCGGCATAGAGTAAAAAGGCCACGATCACGACCATGGAAAACAGAGCCCAGCTAATCAAATACAGTTTGAGCCGTTTGGTGTAAACCAATGACCATCGATACGTCTGTTGCGCACGGGCGAGAATTGAGCGAACTTGCTGTAGATAGTAGTCAACTTCGGCAGACCGCTGCGGACTATTCTGCAGAATATCGGTGGCCTTGGCCAGCAGATGCCGACTTCGTACACTCCATTCATGCTCTGCCGGCAGCGTAGCGTCGACCTCGGCCTCCAATCGATCGATCTCCTGAAAGTGGCTGCGCGCATCGAATTGAGATTCACGCGGCAACAGATTCGAACGTAAGTCCCGCCTGCCATCCGATTGTTCTGATTCACCCAAACGCCAGGGCGCTGCACCAGAGCTATGGCCGGTTGCCATAGGCTCGGATGGATCTGCGGCCGCTGCTTGAACATTCGCCAACGTAGTGCTGGCAGACGGGGGACGCAGCATCTGTTTGGCCTTCTCGGGCGCCGCTTGCGCAGAATCATCAAGGCGATAGTCTTGAACCTGAGAAGGTCGCGCTTGAGCGCTCTGCGAGGATGCCGATTGAGGGCCCGAGATAGTAGGCCTCTCTCTGGTCGATATATTTCTCGTGGACCATGGATCCTGATCCGCCGCGCTTCTGCTGGAAGGCGGGGAGTCCTCGCCCAAACCATGATTCGCGCTCAGGACGCCTATCAACAGAAGAGGGCTTCGGTTCACCGTCACGCACACCAGATCCATAGGGGAGAGTGTTGCGCGGAGTAGCATGGTCAGGGGATACGACTTCTGGTCGTCCCGCGGCAACATCGACAGCGCCCAACATCATCTCGTCCAACAGGATGTCGGCACGCCACCGCAGCAATTCTGGGCTATCATCGAGCGAGACGGGTCCGGCGCTCGATGACTGCTGAGAATCTGTCTGCTGCAACCTATTTTGCGATGTTTGGTGTGATTCTTCCGGTGTATCCAGCACAGCCCTCGACCTTCTCTGATCTACTTATGTACAGTCACTATAGTACCATCTCCCATAGCAAATGCCAACCTTTTCAATCATATTACGCTCGTACGCCTCCTCTGTGAATCGGCAACGATCATCGGCCAAGGCGGATACCTTTGCAGCAAAAGAACCCGTCAATCTACTTTAGAAAATTGCGACGACATATCGCACGTGGTACTCTACCTATTGAATTGAAGCCTAATCGAATTAAGCCGTGCAAATTTGACATGTCAGAACAGGGCAGCATATAATGCCCGTTTGAGAATAGTACTGAACGCCCACGCGGCGTACTGCAATAATTTTAGGAGTGTAAGATGGCTACAAAGCGCACTTGGCAGCCCAAGGTCCGTAAACGTCTGAAGACACATGGTTTTCGCAAACGAATGCGTACACCGGGTGGACGAAACGTACTCAAGCGTCGTCGCAACCGCGGCCGTTCCAGTCTGGCGGTGACGATGTCGACACGCAAGTCGATCAAAGACTGACAAATCTGGCGGGCTACAAGATTTTTGAATCTCAACAGTCAAGTGCGCAATTTCGTTGCCTATCGGTTGGCATCAAGCATTTGATGCCAACCGATAGGCAACGAAATGTGTATAATTCGTCTATGCCAGTGCCCGAGTGAAACGTCGGTATCGAATCCAGAAAAATGAACACTTCCAAAAGGTTCGGCGTCATGGAAAATCATACGCCAATTTGATATTGGTGTTATGCGCCTTACCGAATGGATTGTCATACAACCGATTCGGTTTTTCAGTTAGCAGTCGCATCGGGAATGCCGTAGTTCGCAATCGGCTCAAGCGTCGATTGCGTGAGGGCATTCGGCTGAGGCAAGAAACGATTGAGCCAGGATGGGACATTGTCTTCATCGCACGTCGTCCCATTCGCAGTGCGGATTATCACCAGATAGACGCTGCTGCTGCCCGCCTGCTTGGGCGGGCGCATTTGTTGAAAGAACAATCGAAGAGCGGTAATGACGATTAGAGTGGTAGCCCGATTAAGGCTTGGGTTTATGGGGTCCCTCTGCGTGGAGCAGCAATTCAATGCGTAGCATCGCATTAGGAATGATTGGGTTTTACAAACGATTCATCTCACCCGGCCTGGGAAGTAACTGTCGATTCTATCCCTCTTGCTCCCAGTATACCTACGAAGCCATAGAAAAATATGGCGTGCTCAAAGGCGGCTGGATGGGTGTCAAACGCATTGCACGCTGTCAACCCTGGAACAAAGGCGGCTTCGATCCTGTGCCCTAGTTTGGGCCAGGTGGAAAACAGGTCTAAACAACAGCGGTGTAGCAGTGCTCTTGCTCCATCCAGTTACTGGACGTGATCCCATCTGCATCTCGCCTTCGATTCATGGTTCAGCGGGCTCTGTATTCGATCGCCTACCTAAACCTTCCACCCTTCCACGGTCAGGCTGAGTTATGGAAAGCGCGACCCTATCGTGCACGCGGCCAATAGCCTGTAGGTCGCCTCAGGGCACGGAATCTGAATTCATTGACCTGTGTTGTGTGTCCTCGAGCGCACAGTTCTTGCCAAGGAGATAGACGCGGACGTGAAACGTAAACAATGGTTGCTATTGATTGCCCTTATCGCTGCACTCTTTTTGCTCAGCGCCTGCGGCGTAACGCGCGATGGCACAACGGACGTTGCAACTGCCGCACCGGATGGCCTTTGGCAGACGTTTGTGGTTTGGCCTTTGGCGAAATCACTGATCTGGTTGGACAATCTGTTGTCAGGCTGGGGAGTCCCATACCATTGGGGATTCGCCATCATCCTCTTCACGATCATCATCAAGATCGTGACCTTCCCACTGACGTTCACGCAGATGCGCGGCATGCAGGCACAGAAAGAGCTTCAGCCCAAGATCCAGGAATTGCAGAAGAAGTACGGAAAAGATAGAGACAAGCTATCAAAGGCGCAGATGGAACTCTACCAGGAGGCCGGCGTCAACCCGCTCAGCGGTTGTCTGCCCCTGATTGTTCAGATGCCGATTCTGTTCGGTCTCTACAGCGCGCTCGTAATACTGGGACCATATCTGAAGGACGCCAGCTTTTTCTGGATTCCCGATCTCGGTATTCCAGAATATACAGGGGGGCTGAGTTGGATACCGCTGTTCTTTAGCGCAGGAACTCAGTGGCCTGCCGGCTACGAATATCTCCAGATGAGCGGATATGCCCTGCTGGTTGCGTACTTGATCCTTCCCATATTGTTGGTGGTCAGCCAGTTTGTCATGCAGAAGTACATGACTCCGGCGACACCCGGCAGCGAACAGTCCGGCATGATGCAACAGCTGCCCATGCTGATGACATTTATGTTCGGATTCTTCACGCTACAGGTACCTGCCGGTTTGACACTATACTGGGTTACCAGCAACTTCCTGCAGATGGGTCAGCAATGGTTTATTCTTTCCGACCGGTTTAAGCTTACAGGCACTGGGAATGTCACTGCAAAGTTGGAATCGGCGCAGGGCAAAAACGACCAAGTTGTTGATGGCCAAGTCATTGATGACGAAGCGATGGACAGTTCCGCTCCGTCGCAAAAGGAAGAGCCGAATCCGAGCAATCGATCAAAACGTCGCAAGTCGAAAAAGAAGAGGTAATCCATGGCTAGCAATGGAACCGAATTTAGCGGCAAGACAGTTGAAGAGGCTGTTGAAGCCGGTCTGCAACAGATGGGGCTAAACCGAGACGAAGCGGTCATCGAGATCATCAACAGAGGTAGCCGCGGCATCCTCGGCTTCGGCAGCGAGCCTGCCACAGTGCGCATCTCTGAGCGACAAACTGGCGGCGGGCAAGCACCGAACGCGGAGCCAGTCGCAAAGAATCCGCCGACCGACGACGAAGCCACCGTGGCTAAGACTGCTGATGAACATTCGTCGGATGTCGCCACGACGGCTACTGAAGCCTCAATCGCAACAGACAGTGCTACCTCAATTGCGTCGGCTGAAGACTCGGCTGAAGACGTAGTTGTCGATGGAGTTGAGCCTGATAAGGCTGACAGCGATGTTGGCGACGATATTGAGGATGCAGATTCATCGGACGTTGACGACGAGGAATTGGCCAAGATGACCACGGCGTTGCTTGGCGAGCTCTTGAGCTTGATGGGATTTGAGGCCGATGTCGATGCCTCGTGGCAGGATGGAGACGAGACTGCTGCAAAGCCATACCTGCTGCTTGACATTCGTGGCGAAAATCTTGGCGCACTGATCGGTCGACGGGGCGAGACCCTTTCCAGCATTCAGTATCTACTGCGCCTGATGGTCAACCAACAGGTTAAGCAATGGAAGAACATCGTAGTCGATGTTGAACACTATAAACAGCGACGTGTTGATCAGCTTGCCCAACTTGCCGATCGTATGGCGAGACAAGTAGCCGAGAGCGGAAGAGCTGTGGCCCTGGAACCGATGCCGGCCAATGAACGACGGATTATCCACTTGACGCTGCGCGATAATCCAGATGTTTTCACAGAAAGCACCGGCGACGATGATCGACGCAAGGTCAACATTTTCCCGCAACACTAGTCCATGTGGGCGTGAATACCCGAACAGAACTCCGGCACCTCTATCACTGGTTGGCACTTACCAGGGATCTCCGCCGGAATCTACCAGCGGCATTCCGCACAGGGAAGTAGGCCGAAATCAAGCCAATCTTCCGGCCATCCGACGTCGATCTTGATCAACTTCTCATAAGACCCTACCCTATGTGGGCAGGGTTTTTTCCTTTGTCACCCGAATGTCTGGGCCCGCTCATACGGTGCGCTGTGCGTTGACCCACGGGTGTGCGCATGCTACAATCCACTCGCTTTCATTGCCCATTATTTTCGAAATCTGATGCGACAGAAATATGAACAGCAAAGGACGACAGGCAATCGACGTTTTGCTGATTGGCCACGTAACCCGAGACCTAATCGATGAAGCCCCGGACAGCGAGTATCGTCAGGGCGGTACCGTCAGTTTTGCTGCGGCCGTCGCCCATCAATTAGGGCGTCAACCAACGGTGATCACCCGTGCAGCGTCGGTTGACGATGTCGCAGTCATGCCCGAAGGGACTGACATTCTCCTGCTCCCTTCTCAAGAGACAACGACATTTGCCAACGTCTACACGGACCATGGCCGCGTTCAGTACTGCTATGCGGCAGCGCCCCCAATCAGGGCGGAAGACATTCCCCAGAGTTTTCGAACGCCGCAAGCGGTATTACTTGGTCCGCTCGTCAACGAGATAGGTCCAGATGTTGTCGAGCTCTTTGCCGACAAATCGCTCGTAGTCGCCGTTCCGCAAGGATGGATGCGTAGATGGGACGGGACGGGCAGAGTCTATCCCAAGCCGTGGGAGAATGCAGCCGAGATTCTGCCCTATCTCGACGTTCTCATCCTCTCGCTTGAAGATATCGATTATGATATGAGCCGGCTGATTCCTGTCTTCAACTTTCTGTCACTCGTCGTCGTCACTGAATATCATGATGGCAGCACAATTCTACAGAAACAGAATGACGGCAGTATCTTGGAGACCAAGATCGCTCCTCGCCCCGCAGTTGAACTGGATCCAACGGGGGCTGGCGACACGTTTGCCACGTCATTCATGATTCATCTGCAGGAGACCGGAGACCCTGTTGAAGCCGCTCGTTTTGCCAATGTGACCGCTTCTTTCAGCGTCGAGGCAAAAGGCATTGGCGGCACACCGACACGACAGGTCGTCGTCAACTACCTCTCAGAACATCCTTTTGTTCCTGAATTACCCCAAAAATGGATCTATTCCGATTGAGCAACATCCTTTCGGATTGAACCGGTTCCACAAGTAGACTATGGATGCTGGAATTCGCCAGAAACAGAAAAACGCTCGGACGTTCTTGAACGAAAGATCGCCAACAGCATCATCACCAGATATCTGAGCAAAGCTGGGACGGAGTCGGCTCAATGACAGCCAAAATCTATGTATTTGCCAACCAAAAAGGCGGCGTTGCCAAAACCACCACATCCGTCAATTTGGGCGCCTATGTGGCTGCCAAAGGGCGTCGGGTTCTGCTTGTAGATCTCGATCCACAAGCGAATGCAACCACGAGTCTCGGTATCAACCCCAGGCAACTCTCCAAGAGCATATACAATATGCTGATTGAGCAATTGCCTGTACAAGAAGTATTGACTTTGACTGATCGGCTGGGGCTTGATCTCATACCATCGACAACCGATCTGGCCGGCGCCGAAATCGAGATGGCGCGCGTGATGGCCCGAGAACGTCTGCTGGCGCGGGCGCTGGAGCCCGTCTTGGAGCGCTACGACTACATCTTCATTGACGAGCCGCCCAGCCTCGGACTGCTGACTGTCAATGGACTGACCGCTGCAACGAGCGGCGTCATCATTCCGGTTCAATGCGAATATCTGGCCCTGGAAGGGCTGAGCCTGTTGCTCCAGACAGTGCAACAGGTGCGCGATATACTCAACAGCCGACTGACAATTGCGGGCGTCGTACTGACTATGTTTGACGGACGCACAAATATCAGCCAGCAGGTGGTTCAAGAAGTGCGCACCTACTTCCCGGAGCAGATTTTCCAGACAATCATCCCGAGAAATGTACGCCTGAGCGAAGCGCCCAGCCACGGCAAGACGATCTTGGGCTATGCACCACAGAGTTCCGGCGCCCTTGCCTATGATGCGTTGTCGGTAGAGTTTCTGGCCCGCGCAGAGGGGAGACCAGTCGAAAATCCAGTCATTGCGCCTGCCGATTCTGCTGCCGATTCATCCGCCAACATGAGGACTGGTTAATATGGACAACAATGTACCCTCGAGTCGCCGTGGACTAGGGAGAGGACTTGGCGCGCTGATCGTCAACACTGAAACTTCTGAGCTGGTTTCCTCTAGCGCCGATACTCACATCGATACCGATGGCATTCAGATGATTGCGGTCGATCTCATCAGCCCCAACCCACATCAACCTCGATCTTCCTTTGATCCGGCACAGCTTGAAGAACTTGCTGCGTCCATTAGCAAACATGGAATCATACAGCCATTGATCACGACGGCGGCTGAAACAGCTGATCACTACTGGTTGGTGGCCGGAGAACGACGTTGGAGAGCAGCACAGCTGGCAGGGTTGACGGAAGTGCCCGCCATTGTTCGAGAGGCATCATCGCAGCAATTAATGGAGTGGGCGTTGGTTGAGAATGTCCAACGCTCTGACCTGAACCCGTTGGAAGAGGCGACCGCTTACAGCGCACTGATGCACGAATACTCCTTTACGCAAGCCGAAGTCGCAGATCGCGTCGGCAAGAGTCGGTCTGCCGTGGCCAATACGATCCGTCTGTTGCGATTGCCTCGGCGTATTCAGCAGACAGTACTTGACGAGCGAATATCCGCCGGCCACGCACGTGCTATGCTGGCTCTGTCTGACGACTCCATGATGGATGTTTGCCTCGCAAAAGTTGTCGAGCAAGATCTCAGTGTTCGTCAGACCGAAGAACTAGTAAAGCAGATGCAAAATGCTCCATCGGGAATGGCTGACAAAATGCCTGAACCCCTGGAGGATGCACTAGCCGCTCACTATAAATCACTGGAGGACCGATTTCGTGCCAGCCTCGGCACTCGGGTCAACCTTGCTCACAATCCTGATGGCAGTGGGCGGCTGGTCATTCATTTTTTCAATGACGACGATCTTCAGCATCTCTACGAACGAATGATCGACGAACCGACTATGGATGATTCTCTGTAGAAGGTAGAGATCATTCAGACCCAACTTCCCCGCACTTCATATCAAGTGCGTACCTGACATCTGTGTACCTGATATCTGCGCACTGGGCCTCATTATGACAAGTTACGGCTCCTCCAAAGCGCCATACTCAAAGACGATTGGCTGGGGAATCATCGGCGCCAGTTCAATCGTAGGCTCCCGCACCGCCGATGCGATGCGTCGACATTCCTCAGCGCTGGATTCGGGGAGAGCGCACACAGAGGAAGACAACGCCCGCTATGGTCGTTCGACGATCGTGGCCATTTGTAGCTCCGATGCCCTCAGGGCACGTATGTTTTCAGATTCGTTGCACATACCACATTCATATTCGCAGTTCGAACAGATGCTGGAGCGTCGCGATATTCAGTGTGTCTATGTCGCCAACCATCCCCGTGATCACGCACGCTCAGTCCTAGCAGCGCTCGATGCAGGCAAGCACGTCCTGTGTGAAGCGCCTCTGGCACTGAGTGTGACCATAGCGGAGGAAGCCCGATATAAAGCGACTCTCCGCGGTCTCCTGTTGGGCATCAATGCCCCTTGGCGCGCAGATCCCGCGATTCAACGTCTCCAGCAGTTGATCATTGACCGAGAAATCGGCGATCTACTTGGCGGTCGTATCGTCAATGCCGGCCTATTACCACTTGCCCAGCAGGGCTGGCGACTTCTACCAAACGGCGGCGGTGTACATTTCGACCGTACCCAACGAGATCTCGATCTACTTTCCTTTCTGACAGGGAGAGAAGTATGCGAAGTCTATGCCACAAGCTCAAATCAGATACTTGGAACTCGCTCAAGACTTGAAGTCCCCGAAGATCTTGTTTCGATTGTCACCTTGGACCATGCCGGCCCAAGCTTCCAGTTGTATGATTCTTTCCTCACTCCACACATAGCCAGTGCGGTGGAAATATTTGGAAGCAACGGTTGCGCGGTCGCGACAGATTGGTTCAACAGTACTGTACCCACATCATTGGAGGTTGCACGGAACAACCAGTGGCAAACAATCAAAACGCCTCACATCGACCCATATACGGCGACCTTCGAAGCGTTCGCAACTGCAATTCAATCCGGAGGTCGATTGCCTGCAACCGGCAATGACGGTCTATATGCGCTGGAGGTGACCCTTGCAGTTCAAGAGTCCTTCGTCAAGCATCGCCCGGTCTCCCGGCGTCCTAGAGACTAGGTGGAAACCTGTTTTTCGTTACAAGAAAGTGCCGAGGGCTTCCCGATGCTTAAGCGCCGGAATCAAGGTCAAGTCGCCCGCTCTGTTGTGAAAGTCCGCGTCACTGTTTCGCATGACGTACAGTCTCCTGCTTAGGCAAACAGGGTACCCCTCGACGGTTCCTCTCGACAGCCAATAATACAGACAAAGTTGATGCTTTGTATACGCTATGTTAAAATTCATCATCGTTTATCTACCTGCCGATGGATTGATATCGATGGATTGATGAGGTCAGCGTGAGTGTAGATGTGCTGCTTGGGGATCATTCGACAGTACCCCAATACAACATGAAAGCGGTCGTACAGGCGACGAACATCACTTCGAGCACGCTACGAGCCTGGGAACGTCGCTACAAGATGTGCACTCCGCATCGGTCGGAGAATGGTTACCGCCTTTACTCAGACCGGGATATAGCTGTCATTCGCTGGGTGAAGCAGCAAGTGGATGCAGGAATAGCGATCAGTCAAGCGGTGGCGTGGCTCGACCGCCTTATCGAATCAGCTGGTGGACTGGATCAGGTCATTCTGCCGGGATCGCACGATGATTCACCAGCGGTCAGCGCATCGACATTTGCTGAACTGGGAGAGCGTGATCAAGTACGCAGTACCGACACGCTGAAACAGGAGCTGTTCCAGGCATTGACTACCTACGAAGAAGGTACTGCTGAACAGATTCTAGCCGAGGCATTCTCGCTGTACCCCGCCGAATTGGTAATAGACCAACTCATCGTCACCGTCCTAGTCGAAGTCGGACAAAGCTGGCATGACGAGATGCTCAGTACGACCGCCGAGCACTTCGCCAGCAACTATCTGATTCAACGTCTCATTGCCCTTCTTCGCGTCGGAACGACCGCCATGACAGGGCCGGCCATCTGGATCGGCGCAGCCCCAGGAGAGCATCATGAAATCGGCGCGCTCTTGCTGACCATTTACTTGCGACGTGCCGGCCATCACGTTCATTATTTGGGTCGAGGTCTCATCAGTGATGATTTGCTCAATGAGGTAATTCGCCGACGACCTGCTGGACTCATACTCAGCGCAAGCAGCATCGAAGCAGTTGAGTCACTCCGAACGCTAAGTATACGCATTGCGAACTTGGGTTCTCCGCAGCCTTTTGTCGGCTACGGCGGCAGGATTTTCAACGAACAGCCTGAATTGAAGAGTGAGATTGCCGGCGCTTTTTTGGGGACGACGGCTCAAGATGCAGTCAGCCGGCTAGATGCAATCATGCAGGCTTCGACACTAGAACGAAAATCGGATCTTTATGGACGAGCGTAGTTGCGCAGCCGCGCAATTGGAGTCTTCAGAAGTGAATAACCATAGGCAATCCGAGCCGATCGCCGTATCGGGCATGTCAAACGACGCGAGCGCTCTTGAGCAGGAACTAGAAGCTGTCTATACAAACTTGACCGATGCCAGTGATGCGCTCGCATCGCCGCTTCGGCAATTGGTCCGCTCACAGATCGATCAGGCTGAGCCCTATGTCCGGGCCGCAGTCGTACTGGCAGCAGGTCTCGGCGAACCGGACACAGACAGCCTCCGATTAAAACGCATTCAACTGGCTGCAGCCTTGGAGATGTTGTTCGTTGCGCACAATATTCACGGCCTGTTGCTGGCGCCACATGCCCAATCCATGGACAAATCTGTGATGGGAAGTACGATATTGGCCGGAGACTATTGCTTCAGCCATTCAGCGACGCTGGCAGCAGGCACAGACAGCCCTGAAGTTGTCGCCATCTTTGCCCAGGCCCTCAAGACAGTGAGCGAAGGCTCTCTACGCCACTTGTTTGGGGAGCGAGGTGGCTATGATGAAAACCATGACCTATTCACTGCCGGCATCGAAGCAGCAACGATGCTAGCCGAACTTCCAGAAACAGAAAAAACATCGATTCTTGATTATTTCGCCGGACTGTCGGACCGTTCACAGCCTGCTGATGGCAGCGTGCTATTGTCACTCCCCGCCCATCAGCAGAATCGTTGGCGACGTCTGAGTCATCTACTTTCCCCTTCTATGAAGAATGACGCCATCGGGCCGGACAGCGAATAGACGAGGGAGCGCTTTTGAAATCCAAACAAGATTCATACATTTCTCCAGTCTGCTTCAAACAATCCATCGTTATGCTTGAGTACCACAATACCTGACCGCATTACTGAAGATCACGGTGTTGTGGCTTACCACTACCCTTCATTGACCGATGATTTAGAGTAAGATTGATGAGAATGGAATCAAGCAGACAAAAAGACTAATGTTCCCTTAATCTTTGGGGGTAGACAAAGCCGCAAATGTATGGTTTACTAATTGTACAAGTTTTGCACAGACGCAGTAGAGTGTACAGACGTAGTAATTAGTGAATCGTGCGTTGAGCGACACGATTCTAGACAAACACGATTTTTAACTACGTGAGTCGCATGTTGACTCCCCGTTTTTCAATCCGTTATCAAGTCTTCGCTCGCAGTGTCGTTTGCACCGGGTGTAGAGCATCGTAGGAGAATAAATATCATGTCGTTTCGCACAATCGAAGAAAATGCTCAGCAAGGCACGACTGCGACCGCAAATCGAAGTCAGAACAGCGACGTCATGCAGACATTGACAGCTCTGCGTGCTGAAGACCCGGCATTCAGCAAGTTCATCAACGTTGAGCAAATAAAACGAGGTGCTGTTGTTGCAACTGCCGACGATTTGACCCGGCGAATGTATGTTTTGACCAGCGGCAGGGTAAATATGGTCTGTACCAATAATGAAGGTAGACGACTCGTGATTGCCTCGCTCGAACCAGGGGCAGTTTTTGGGGAAGGAGCCCTAGACAATGGTGGAGATCCCCGAGTCTTTGTTGAGGCCGCAGACCAATCAGTTGTCTGGGTTATCCCATCGAGTGAAGCCCGCAATCTGACGATGCAATATCCGATTCTGGGATGGGGTCTGCTGCAAACGTACGGCCGACGACTGATGCAAGTGGAGAACAGCCTAGAAGACGTCGCCTACAAGAAGTTGCCAGAGAGATTGGCATCACTTCTCCTTGAACTAAGTGAATACAAAGATGGGTTGATACATGGCGTTAGCCATCAGGCCTTAGCAGATCACTTGGGTACCTACCGAGAAACCGTGAGCGCCATTCTGCGAGATTTTAAGCGCCAAGAACTTGTCGAGCTTGGATATCGGCGAATCAACGTACTTGATTCCGACACCCTGAAAGATGTAGCGGGCATTTGGGAGTGGTAAGACCAGTCTCAAAAAGGCAGTGAAGTTCAAAATTTCTCGAAAAGGTGCTTGTTTTTTCAAAAAAACAAGCACCTTTTCGATATTTTCTTGGGGCGCAGTAATTTGTCCAAAGAGACGGTTGACGAACTCACGACTTATTGTTATACTTTCATGAGAGTGTCCTCGATATTCGAGCCTATGCGAGCATAGCGGCATAAACTGCGTCACCCACTTTATTACTGCACTTGCTACGACCCCAGATTCTAAATCTTGTGACTGGACACAGTATCCATGATTGGAATTGTCTAGGCGTTCGGCGATAATTATCTAACAGCAGCTCAAATCACCATTGATTATGGTCAATAAAATCCAGGATTAGACTACTACCCAAACTTCGGTAGTTCACCAACAGTTTACTTTCGTTCTACACAACTACTGACAGCCAACTCTCAATACAACTTAGATCTATACAGTAGGTCGTACGCTCCGTTCCTCGTTTGTGTAGTCAATCACCTAAGTAACGGTTGACGCCTCAAGAGGCACGTTGGTACAGATCATACTGACCCAAGATCTAATGTAGGGCATTTGTTGTGCCGTTTTCATCGGTGAAACTGAAACCACATTCGCTGTTGGTCGTGCTCCCTCCCATTTCCTCAACACGTCGTTTTTTTTCGAAGCAACGTTATCCATATGTTCAACCCAAAAATATACTACCATCCCAATAGAACTAGAATGCGAGTAGCCAAAGGGCAGTTATAATGTCTGATTTGCAGTTAAATTCGATGAATATCTCACAACTAGACGCAATGAACCTGGATGAACTGCGCGAGATTGCGCGGTCAATTGACATCACAGGGTATACGCGTCTTAAGAAATACGATCTGGTTATGCGCCTTTTGCGTGCGAATGCAGAAGAGCAGGGGTACAGTTTCGGCGGAGGAATCCTTGAAGTCGTACAGGATGGGATTGGTTTCTTGCGCAGCGATCATCTGCTCCCGGGGCCGCAGGATGTCTACGTAAGCCAGAGCCAAATCAGGCGATTTGGTTTGCGAACCGGTGATTTCGTGGTAGGCCAAGTACGTCCACCAAAAGAGACGGAAAAATATAACGGGCTACTCAAGGTGGAAGCCGTCAACGGCGTCGATCCGGAAACGGCCAAAAGACGTCCACATTTTGACAAACTCACTCCGATTTTTCCGGAGGAACAGTTTGAGCTTGAGACCCGGGCAAACGTCATTTCCACCCGCATGATCGATCTGCTGGCGCCTGTTGGGCGCGGGCAACGTGGCCTGATTGTCAGTCCGCCAAAGGCCGGCAAGACCACTGTTCTCAAGCGCTTCGCCAATGGCATCTCATCAAATTACAAAGATGTCCACCTGATGGTCGTCTTGATCGGTGAGCGCCCCGAAGAAGTAACGGACATGGATCGATCGGTCGACGCGGAAGTGATCAGCAGCACGTTTGATGAGCCGGTACAGAACCACGTCCGTGTGGCTGAAATGGCCCTGGCACGCGCCAAGCGGCTGGTCGAAAGTGACAAAGATGTTGTAATTCTCCTGGACAGCGTTACACGACTGGCTAGAGCCTACAACCTGACGGTGCCGCCATCTGGACGCACTCTTTCAGGCGGTATCGACCCGGCGGCGCTCTACCCGCCCAAGCGCTTCTTTGGCGCCGCACGTAACATTGAGGAAGGCGGCAGCCTGACGATCATTGCCACGGCTTTGGTCGACACCGGCAGTCGCATGGACGACGTGATCTATGAGGAGTTCAAGGGCACAGGCAATATGGAGTTGCACTTGAGCCGAAAACTCGCTGAACGACGCATCTTCCCCGCCTTCGATATTGAACGCAGCGGCACCCGGGCCGAAGAGAAACTATTGGACGCAGAGGTTTTGGCCAAGGTCTATACATTGCGCCGCATGATCGACGCTATGGGCGGCGGTTATGAAGCTATCCTCCCGATCATGGAACGTCTGAGCCGTACGCGTAACAACCACGAGTTCCTGGAGACGTTGACAAAAAGGTAAAAACATTTTAATAATTGCACATCTGCATCAACCATGTGTGCACACGGAAAACCTACGCCAAGTCAACGATTACCCCATGAAGCGGGGTAATCGTTGTTTTTTAGGGTAGTAAATGGGTCCCAATGACTTGGAAGTGAAAATCGTTAGTGCTATAATCGAACAGCAATTAGGAAAAGTCCGGCTCGAAATCTCCCATCGGAAATTGCACTGCAAGTATACGAAACGAATTTTTCCTTTGAAATTGCCTGATTCACGGAGCACTATATGTCACCTGACAATAAGGCATTGTTTGGTAGCCAACCAAGGCTAACAGAATCTGCCGGACTAAATAAAACAATCGACCCGATCACAAGTAGTACCTCCCCCCTTCATCAATTCAGTTCACCAAGGTCTTCTAGCCTAACACGCTATGAATTTTCCGCGCCTTCATCATTGGCCACTACGGTATCTACCGGCAGTCCTGCGCATTCCTCGCCGGGCACGACCTGGCCCCAGACCGTTGAGACGCCTCCGCTCGATTCGATTTCTCGGATTAAGCACCAGTTTCAGGGGATCCTGAGCGATCAGGTAACACCTCTACGACTAGCAGGCCATCTATCTGTCCTACTCGTTGCAGCCGTCATCCTGATTCTTAGCCAGGCCGATCTCCCGGAATGGGATATCGAGATTGGAACCATGGCCGGAAGTTCCTCATCTGTCGGTGGCGAACTTCAGACAGGCGCCCTTGTTGCGCAAGGCGTGGCCCAGGCCAACGATGAATCAACTACCACCGAGGCATTGCAGCGTGCGGCAGTACCCTTTACTATCATCCCGGAACGGGGCCGAGAAGAGATCCAGGCATATGAGGTTCAATCCGGTGATACCGTTCTAGGTATCGCTGAGAAGTTTGGTCTCTATCCGGAAACTGTCCAATGGTCGAATCCCGAGTTGGAAGCCAACCCAGATCTGCTGCGTATCGGTGACAAGCTGCGTATCCTGCCGCTGGATGGCGCACTCCATACTGTCTTACCCGGAGACACCCTTTCCTCACTTGCATCTAAATACAAAGTCTCTATTGAGGATATCACTGGCTACACAGCCAACGACATTGGCGACGCTTCAGCGCCTCTCGTGGTCGGCAAAGAAATTGTGGTCCCAGGCGGAACTAAGCCATATGTTTCGCGACAGGTTGCCGCCTATAGCGGACCGATTCCGTCTAGTGCTTATAAAGGATTGGGATCCTTCAGTTGGCCGGTTAGCGGTTCCATTTCACAGCGCTATTGGAGCGGCCATCCAGCAGTTGATATCGGTTCATGGAACGGCTCGCCCATCAAGGCGTCGGACAGCGGCTACGTCGTCGCTGCAGGGGGCGGCTGGAACGGCGGCTACGGCAACTATGTACTCATTGACCATGGCAATGGATTCACGACGCTGTACGCCCATTTGAGCAGCATTTTTGTTCGCACAGGCGAGAATGTGTCACGAGGCGAACAGATTGGATCGGCAGGAAACACTGGCAACAGCACTGGCCCTCACCTCCATTTTGAGGTCCGCTACCAAGGTGTAGCGCAAAATCCATTCACCTATCTGCCATAGTGCCCAACAATTAAGTCAACAAAAAGAATAACGGCCCGGTGATTCGAATCACCGGGCCGTTATTCTTTGTTCGACCATAGGCCAACCATGACCACTACTTCTGAATGCCGCCTTCTGTCAATTGCCTCGGATCAAGCAAGCGCTCCAGTTCTTCGCCGCTGAGATCAGTCTCTTCGAGAGCAACATCCTTCAACAGACGACCTTCGGCATAGGAGCGTTTGGCAATCTTGGCGCCACTCTCGTAGCCGATAACCGGATTGAGCGCAGTGACCAGGATCGGGTTTCGACCCACGAGGTCGGAAATGCGCTCTTCGTTGACAGTGAAACCGGCAATTGCCTTGTCAGCCAGCACCCGGCTTGCACTGCCAAGCGTATGGATACTCTGAAGCAGGTTGTACGCAATCACAGGAAGCATGACGTTGAGCTGGAAGTTGCCGGCCTGCCCACCAATCGTGATCGTCAAGTCATTGCCCATAACCTGAGCACAGACCATTGTGACCGCTTCAGGAATGACCGGATTGATCTTTCCAGGCATGATACTGCTGCCGGGCTGCAGCGCAGGCAGCGAGATCTCGCTGATACCAGCAATGGGTCCACTGTTCATCCAGCGCAGGTCATTGGAAATTTTCATCAAGCTTACAGCCACCGTTTTGAGTTGACCGCTTAATTCTACAGCCGCATCCTGCGTACTCAAGCCCACAAAGAAATTGCGGCACGGCAATAACGGCAAGCCGGTCATCTCGGCCAGCTTCTCGGCAATTCGTTCGGCAAATTCCGGGTGAGCATTGATGCCGGTACCAACTGCCGTGCCGCCCTGGGTCAGTTCACCGATGCGCGGCAGCGTCCCTTCAATCCGCTCGATGCCTTGTGCAATCTGGCTGGCCCAGCCACCCAGTTCCTGACCCAGTCTGATCGGCATGGCATCCATCAAGTGTGTGCGCCCGGTTGTGACCACATGATCGACTTCAGTAGCCTTATCAAGCAGGGCCGTCTCAAGATACTTGAGTCCGGGAATCAAGTCTTCCGCAACTGCGAGATAGGCACTGAGATGAATGGCCGTGGGAATTACGTCATTGCTGCTCTGTCCCATGTTGACATGGTCATTGGGATGGACGGTGTCTCCAAGGTATTGGGTCGCCAGGTTCGCAATGACTTCATTGGCGTTCATATTGGTGCTGGTGCCGGAACCCGTCTGAAAGATATCAAGGGGAAAGTGGCTGTCGTACTTCCCTTCCTCGACTTCGGCGGCGGCCCTGCGAATGGCGGATGCGACTTCAGGCTGCATTAGTCCAAGATCGACATTCACCGCTGCTGCGGCCGCCTTGATCATGCCCAGAGCACGGATAAACGTGCGTGGGAAACGGAGATCGCTGATTGGAAAGTTCTCCACTGCTCGCTGTGTCTGCGCCGCATAGAGCGCATCAGCCGGCACCTGAATATCACCTAGGCTATCGTGCTCAATGCGATAGTTCTGCTCTGACATTGGTCTGCTCCTTGACACTCATATATTGGAAACGGGCGCTACGAACAAGAAAAAGCACAAAGGAATCACCAAAGGGTTGTTCATACACCCAACACGGACGAATCGATCTGCGTTTTCGACGCGCGTATTTTATCATCGGTGGCGGGTCAATGCACGTTCAACGCCGTTCTACAAGCGAATCATTGCATTTTCACCCCCCTGCTTCTGCGTTCCTTCCAACAGCATGTTTGACACCTTCTACAAGCTTGCCTACAATCGAACAGAGTACCTCACCATGCCAAGAGACGACGGGGACTCACCATAGGGACTACTCACCAGAAGAGTCTCGAAAAAACCTATTCCAGATAGTGCTCCACGTTGCGACAGAACCTAGCCAATAGTCGGCCGATCGTTGGGCTAGGTCATTCACCGGAGCATATACAAGCCGCAGGTCGGAGAAATGATGGCCGAACGCATTCTTGTTGTGGAGGATGATCGTCGAATTCGCGATCTATTGCGACGTGGTCTGATCTTCGAAGGGTATACCGTGGATACTGCAGAAAATGGCGAGGCGGCCTTAGGCATCGCACGCGATCGACCACCGGAAGCAGTGATCCTGGACCTCATGTTGCCCGGCATCGACGGCCTCGAAGTGTGTCGACGCCTGCGGAACGCGTCCAACGTGCCGATACTGATCCTGACTGCACGGGACACTGTGGCAGACCGCGTAGAGGGCCTGGACGCCGGCGCCGATGACTACCTGGTCAAGCCATTCGCATTTGACGAGTTATTAGCCCGTCTACGTGCACTCTTCCGTAGACACCGTATGGAAAGCGCTCCCGATATCTACGAGTACGCCGATCTCACCCTCGATCCGCGAACTCGCCAGGTATTTCGTGCCGGCGAAGAGATTCACCTCACGGCCAAGGAGTTCGATCTGCTTGAGTTCTTTATTCGCCACCCCAATCAGGTCTTAACCCGCGAAATGATCTACGAGCACATCTGGGAGTATGATTTTGGCGGCGAGAGCAACATCATTGAAGTCTACGTGCGCTATCTGCGTACAAAGTTAGAAGCCGGCAACGGAGCTCGACTGATTCAAACCGTGCGCGGCGTGGGATACACACTGCGTGAAGCGTAATCATCGAGCAAACTGCCGCCGTGGTTGACCGAGGCAGACCTCTTACCTCGGTCTCAGGTTGTCTTCATGCAACGGTAAGCCAGCCCACGTATGCTAGGCACATGACATCAGTCGGTCTCTCTTCACCCACCAAACCCTCGGCATCGAGCCTGCGGCAAGAGCCTCGATCCGACACCAATCGTTCGGATGATGGACGCGCCCACGGTATGACCATTCGCCTAAGACTCACATTTTGGTACACTGCCTTGCTCGGCACCACGCTAATTCTATTTAGCGTGATCGTCTATTCAGCGCTGGCCAGCAACCTATGGGTTCAGGTCGAACAGGACGCTGCACGGCAAGCGAATGAAGTGGCCAGCGCGCTGGCACAGCAACTTCAATTCGACGTGTTGATCATCCGTAACAGCCCAACACGCGTACAGATCCCTGAACTCGACTTTTTTGCCAGTGCATCAGGCGTACAACTCGTCGGACTGGACGGAATGATCCTGAAGCGCAGTAGCAACCTCGGCGCAACAACCGTTCCAGAGTTTCGTACGGCCTTGGAACCAGTTAGCCACAGACGTGAGCATGTCTATTACGCAGATATCGGAGACGATACCCAGTTGCTCGTCTACAGCGTTCCACTTGTGACCGGCGACGCTGTGATCGGAGCCGTTCAAGTCATCAAGTCGGTGACAGCGGTGGAAAACGCGTTGCGACAGGTCAGTCGTTACCTGATCTTGGGCACAGGCCTCAGTCTCATACTGGCGGCTATCGTCGGGGCCTTCTTGGCTCGCCGCGCACTGGCGCCCATTGATACGATCACTGAAACGGCAAACCAGATCGCTATGACCAGAGATCTGGGACAACGCCTGACCATCACCGAGGACAGCAGTGAGGTCGGCAGGTTGGCAGCAACATTCAACGCGATGTTGGACCATATCGAGCAATTGTTTGACACGCAGCAACGCCTCATCGCCGATGTAAGCCATGAACTGCGAACACCTCTCACAACGATTCAGGGCAATGTCGATCTACTACAGCGTATGGCGGCCTCGTCTCATGGGCCTGTTGACGGCACTTCGAATGAGGAGAGCAACAATCAGGCGGCTGACCATAGGGCCCCCAATGATGAGTCGATCAATATGCTATTGGGCGAGGTACTCGAAGAAGTCAAGGCTGAATCCTCGCGCATGGGTACGATGATCAACGATCTCTTACTGATTGCCCAGGCGGACAGCGGCGTACTTCAAATACAGAAGGAGCCAGTGGAGATCGATACGCTGCTGCTCGACGTCTTTCGCCAGGCACACAGAATTGCGGATCGACAAAAGGGAGCCGGTGCACTGGAAATACGCCTAGGCAGTGAAGATCAAGCACTTGTTCTGGGAGATCGGGAGCGCTTGCGTCAGCTTATGCTCAATTTAGTAGACAATGCCATCAAATATACGCCGGACGGCGGAACCATTACCATCGGACTCAACAAGGCTGATGGCTGGGTTCAGGTCTCGGTCGCCGACACCGGTATTGGCATCACAACGGAAAACCAACATCTGGTCTTCGACCGATTCTATCGCACAGACAAAGCACGTAGTCGAGAATTGGGCGGAAGCGGACTGGGACTGAGCATCGTACAATCGATCGCAGATGCCCATGGCGGATACGTGACCGTTGAAAGCGAACTGAATAAAGGTAGCACATTTACACTTTGGCTGCCCCAGGTAGATGAAGGCGAATAACCCCAAGCCTGTGGGCCAGGCACAAACCAAGATCTCAATTTCGCTTTCCGCTAGGTCTCGCAACTTTCATCAAGGTCAAACAGCTCGGATCCCTACCGATCCGGATCCTGTAGGTTCGAGACAGCGCCAATTGTAGGATATTGCACGGAGGCGGCCCGAGCGTCCGCCTCGGAAGTAAGTCGAGCACCCTCGACCGGAAGCGCCAAGAAAAACGTCGTTCCGCGCCCCACTTCACTGCGAACCCATATCTCTCCTCCATGGGCTTCAGCAATAGCATTGCATAGAAAGAGGCCGAGACCGGCTCCAGCAGTACTCCGTCGCAACGTACTGTCCACGCGATAGAAGCTCTCAAAAATGTGGGGAAGTTCATCTTCCGGGATGCCGATTCCGTTGTCAGCCACGAAGATCACCACGCGTTGGCTACCATCACCATAGGGAGCATCTTCGAGCCAGCCGCCAATTCGGATTGTTCCTCCTTCCGGCGAATACTTGATCGAATTTCCCACCAGGTTGTTTAGCACCTGGCGTAGACGCTCCTCATCGCCCCAGATCAAAGGCAACGCTACAGCAAAATCGAGTTCGATCCGATGCGCGGTGGTCTGTGTCCGAAACGCAGCGGCCACCTTCTCAGCCAGCAATTCAACATTGACATCAGAGAAATCAAGCCGTAGCCCGCTTGCCTGGATTCGACTCGCATCCAGCAAGTTGTTGATCAGCGACTCCAACCGATCCGCTTCTTCCTCAATGATCTCGAGCCCCTGGCGAGCCGTTGTAATGTCCCATTCAGCATCCTCACGCGCCAGCGTCTGAGCATACCCTTTGATCAAAGCCACCGGTGTTTTCAACTCGTGGGAAATGATGGATGTGAAGGTCGACTTTATCTCCTCTTCCTCACGGAAGCGCGTGATATCGTAGACGTTCACCACGATATTGACCAAGCGATCCTCTTCATTCTTGATGGGCGTAAATGTCACGGTCAGTGTCAATCGCCGGCCGCCGGGGCGTGCTAGATCGCCTTCACATCGTACATTGTCGCTGTAGAAGAAACTCTCTAGGTCGGGCGCTTCGCTGAGATCATCGCCTGCAACGCTATCAAGCGCCAATACTTCATGGTATGGTTGACCGACGGCATCCGCCGGCACAATATCAAGCATGGCAGCCAGCGTCTGATTGATGACCAGAACCCGCTGCTGGTCATCGAGAATCATAATACCGTTGGCGCTGTTCTCGATAATAGTCGCCAAACGGCTGCGCTCATTCTCCAGTTGGTGGTAAAGCTTGGCATTGCGCACGGCCACGGCCGCCTGATTGGCAAATCCTTGCAAGAGCTGAGTATCCATCTGCGTGAAGGCGTATTCGCCCCGAAACAGGTAGATAAGTCCCAGGAGCTCGTCCTCAAAGAGCAGTGGTATGCCAACAACCTGCCCCAATGGTCCTCCCAGCTTCTCTTCCACCAATCGAACGCGCTCCTGAAGGTCAACAGTGTGGGGTTCGAATTCGGTATCATCGAACTTATGGTTTGACACCCCATCGATCTGTACGTAGGGCCCGACATCCAAGAGGGGTTCAAAAGAGGGCAGAATCTGTGCGGGAATGTTATAGGTTGCCCTTATCTGGAATCGGGGCAATGCTATCGAGGATATCTCGAAATCCGAGCCGTCTCGTTCCAGTACAATCAAGCCGGCGCGGCATCCGACCATTTCTGCCGCGCTATTGAGAATCAATTCCAGCAGGCTGGGCAATTCCAACCTTGAAGTCATGGCGCGCGTAATAGCCAGCAAATATTCACGCTGTCGAAGCTGATAGGTTGCGAGTAGTGCGGGAACGTTCATAAGATCGCTATAGGCTATCGCCAGTGAATGCATCTGGCAGGAGGGATTGCACTGACGTGGTGCGATAGTTTCCGTCGGCATCGGCAATGTATACTGCCATCTCCGCCCCGAGTTCTGCCATCACCTGACGACAGATTCCACACGGTGACCCACCGTCTCGTGTCACGACGGCAATGGCCACCAGTTCCTGGCAACCTGCAGCGACAGCGCCGGTCAAGGCAACCCGTTCGGCACATATGCTGGCTGGATATGAGGCATTCTCAACATTGCACCCAGTATAGACAGTGCCATCTTCTGCGAGCACAGCGGAACCTACCTGATACCTACTGTAAGGGGCATAGGCACGCTCACGCGCAGCCAGCGCCTGACTTACCAATTCTTCCGGTGTGTTCATCAGTAATCCGTCCTCTCATTCACACGCCGCCCTCTTTCCTCGCTGGCAACAGGCCGGAGACCTGACCTTCCTTAATACGCGGTTCATCGCCTGTCGCCGCGGCCTCAGAGTCTGTAGCGCTAGAAGTCCAAGGCTCCACTCGAACCTTATCAATGCGACGGCCATCAACCAATATGATTGTGAAAAGCAGACCGGAATATTCAACCGATTCGCCCTGTTCCGGTACACGGCCCAACAGGCTATACATTAAGCCGCCAAGCGTATCAGCGTGGTCTTCAGGCAACTCAATCTCTAACAATTCGACCAATGAATCCACGTCTAGGCGTGCGTTGAGAAGATACGAGTGCGGGCCAATGGCTTTGATGTATTCGTCCTCAACTGTATCATATTCATCCTCAATCTCGCCGACGATTTCTTCCAAAATATCTTCAATCGTCACCAGCCCGGCGGTCCCTCCATACTCGTCGACCACAACAGAAACGTGAACCCGCTGCTTCTGCATTTCTCGAAACAGGTTGTTCAGTTTCTTGCTCACCGGGACATAGTAGGCCGAACGCAAGAGATCACGAATTGCAATATTCGTCTCTCCATCGCTCATGCATTTCAGCAGATCCTTGGCATAGAGGAAACCAATAATCCGATCGATGTCACCTTCATAGATGGGAAGCCGGCTATGCCCTGCATCGATGATCACAGAGAGCGCATCGCTCAACGGCGTGTCAACATTGACGGCCACGATATCGATTCTCGGGACCATCACTTCTCGTACGACCGTCTCCTCCATGTCGAGAATACTAGCAATCATCTGCCGCTCGACTTCCTCGATATTCTCACCTTCCTCGCGGACATTAAGGAGCAGGCGCAATCCATCCTCGGTCAAGAATATACTTTCATCGCCGGAGTCGGTCTCTTCCTCACTGAATTGAGTACCGACCATCTGCAATAATGCAGTGAGCGGACGGAACAGTTGCACAGTGACGTGAAGAACTAGCGAAAAGCGCAATGCGACGCTCTCTGCATGCGGCTGAGCCGAGGATCTTGCCAGCACTTTGATAAAGGCAAGTGCTATCCATGCGCTGAGGGTGACGAGGCCAAACTGGAGGGGATTCGGGAAATATGACCACATTGACATTATCGAAATGCCGGTCAGCAGCGCGCCCAACGTCTTCACCGAGGCGAATGTAAGCAGAAACTGAGACGGGTTGCTCATGATCGATTCCAGCCGAATGGCGTTCTTGCCGCCTTCCTCAGCGAGCTGACGTATCCGGCCGCGATTGAGGCCGGCCAGCGCATACTCGGCTGCCGATGCCAACGCTACGAACGCGAGGGCAAGGAATAGGACAATGATCGACAACGGACCGGGTTCCACAAATCTCTCCTAACATTTCCAAGCCTGTATCGGAAACAACTACGGAAGTCTGATCTAACGATAATACACTTCGATCAGCGGCGATCTTTGGGCGGCTTTGCAGGCACGCCAAAGACATGCTGGTTCGCTTCGACATCATGGGTCACTACTGAGCCGGCTCCGATTCTGGCGCCTTCGCCGATCTCCAGCGGAGCAACCAGCATAGTGCCACTCCCAACAAACGCTCCGGCGCCGATATGGGTCTTATGCTTGTGCTGGCCATCATAGTTACATGCGACAGTACCGGCGCCAATATTGACATCGGCATCAACAGTTGTATCCCCCAGATAGCTGAAATGCCCCATCTTGACGCCAGGGCTCAGATAACTGTTCTTGACCTCACCAAAGTTACCCATATGAACGCCTTCCCCCAGATGCGCTCCCTTGCGGAGATGGCCAAACGGGCCAATTTCACTCTCTCGATCCATGATGGCGTCTTCGACAACCGAATAGACTACCCGACAGTCATCACCGATGATACTGTCGACGATCTGAGAGTTGGGTCCAATCAAGGCGCCGCTGCCGATTGTCGTCACACCTTGGAGTATCGTCCCAGGAAGAATCGTCGCATCCTGTCCAATCGATACGTCATCCTCAATCAGAGTCGAAGATGGCTCGACAATCGTCACGCCCTTCAGCATATGCCGCTCAAGGATCCTTTGCCGAAGCAGCGCAGTTGCTTCAGCCAGATGAATTCGTGTGTTTACGCCGTTCAGTTCATCCGGTGGCGCATCCAGTGAGACAATACGTTTGCCTTGCTGCACGGCCAATCCAACCATGTCAGTGAGATAGTATTCTCCCTTGGGGCTGACTGTGATCTTGGACAGATTGTCCCATAGCCACTTAGCATCAAAGCAGTAGACGCCAGGGTTCAATTCTCGGATGGCCAATTGCTCGGGTGTACAGTCCGGCTCCTCAACAATCGCCAATATTTCGCCGGTTCCGTCACGGATAATGCGGCCAAAGCCCTGCGGATCGTCGCGCGTCACAGTCAACATGGCCATGGCTACGTTGACTTCCCCACGCGCTTCCGCAAAGAGACCGACCAACTGCTGAAGCGTTTCAGTCTGCAACAGCGGCATATCTCCGTATGTCACCAATATTGCGTCAGCATCGGTGTCAACATGTGACCCCGCCTGCATGACGGCGTGGCCGGTTCCGAGCAGTTCTTCCTGCCTGGCATAGTTCGCTCTATCACCAAGGTGTAGCATCACCTGCTCGCTGCCGTGCCCAACAACGATCACTGGTGCAGATTGACTAATTGATTCAGTTGCGAGCAATGCCCACTCGATCATGGGACGTCCAAGCAGCGAATGCATTACTTTCGGCAAAGACGACTTCATCCGTGTCCCGTAGCCTGCCGCCAATATAATAGATGACACATTCATAACTCTAGCCTCGTCTTACTGGTGATGATATTCCGAAGGAGACAGGTAACGGGATGTGTGCACGACAACAGCGGCACGGAGTGAGACACACTTAGGCCAACGAAAACTATTAAGCATACGCGGGTCTGCCCGATGGAAGCTGACACACTGGTAGTTCACATCGAATCGCGTCCATGGCGTAACGATATTTTCTTTCGTTGACCTTAGCGACTGCGCAAATTCCAAACAGTTTTAAAAGATCACAAAAAAGACAGACGCGAGAGAATTTCCTCAACACAATCTGTCTACAAATAGCGCATCGATATTCAGTTGGGTCTTCGCTAAATCCAACTGGCCAATCTTTAGACTGACCAGATTAGGTGGGCATTCATCATCCATCTAAAACTTCAGAGATATCAACTCGATTAACGCACTGAAAAATCCAGCACGAAGCGTCCGCCATTTTCTACCCGGATTCTATCATGATGGGTTCGCCTTCGCAATATCAGTGCGGCGACCAATCAAAGAGTTTCATAAAAACAGGCAAAGAAAAAAGAGTATTGTTGGCAATGGTCTACTCTCGCATACAGTTGCCCATACACTACCATCGACGCTGGTGGACTTAACTACCGGGTTCGGGATGGAGCCGGGTGTACCCCCACCGCTCTTATCACCAACAATACTCTTCTTTATCTCATTCTGTTGTTAATCAACATGAACCACATTCTTTGAATTTCATCACTCTGAATTTCATCACTCTGAATGTTCACTCATGTCGTCTAACGCATTCACAGACAGCATCTTCTGATGCTTCTTCGTCTGATACGCTAAAGACTGAAAAGGATTAGGAATTTCGCAACAAGCTTACAATGTTTCTTTTTGTAGATTAAGCCCTCGTGCATTAGTACGGCTTCGCTGAAGACATCTCTGCCCTTACACGTGCCGCCTATCAAGCTGGTAGTCTCCCAGCGCACTTACCAGGTTAACCCTGTGAGGGAACTTATCTCAGAGTTGGCTTCCCACTTAGATGCTTTCAGCGGTTATCCAGTCCAGACTTAGCTACCCAGCTATGCCGTTGGCACGACAACTGGCACACCAGAGGTCTGTCCACCCCGGTCCTCTCGTACTAGGGGCAGATCTCTTCAATTCCCTTGCGCCCACAGCGGATAGAGACCGACCTGTC
>CAWKCP010000008.1:67500-115518 GCA_963848115.1 uncultured Chloroflexia bacterium
GCGCCCGTGGCTACCAGCCCCGGACACAAGAGTGAAGTCTATCGTACCTCAGCCCGACTGTCAAATCCGCAAACCCACAATTTCCATTCAACCTTTTGATGATTGCTTTCCAGCTTTGACGACCCCTGACACCCGCTCTGACACCCGACGGCGACTCTTCCCGCCTATCGCCTACAGGCTATTCGGCACAAACAAAGTTTGCGCCCACTTACCCTTTCAACCACACTCTATTCCTGACTCTTAAGGTGCTTGCCCGATTCAACCAGACCCCAGGCACAAAAAATTACTATATATGAACCACCGACTCCTGTCAATTCACAATACCAAGAATTTTGCTTCACTTCCCATCTACAGTGACCAACCCGATCGCCAAGTATCTCTCTCGGTTCCCGGCCACATATAAGAAGCCTGGAATCCATTTGGGTTCCAGGCTCTGCCTGCGAGCAAGTATCGATTCTTCACGTTGCGGCTATTCGAGCACAATAAGGATTGCGTTCTGCTCCACACGCTGACCTGGCATGACATCGATCTTCTTGACAATACCGGCTTTGGGCGCACGCAACTCATTCTCCATCTTCATGGCCTCAAGAATTAAGACTGATTGGCCCTCTTCAACTTCACTGCCCTCCTCAGTCAATATTTTAACGACCAAGCCCGGAATCGGCGCCTTGAGCGCAAACTCGCCATCGGGCAACGCAGTAGTCCTGCGGCCGGCGTTTAGCTTGCGCGTACGCTCATCCTCCACCTGTACGTTAAACTGTTCACCGCGTAGGGTTACGGCATAATTGAAGCGTTCAGACTCAATTAACAACTCATGACTGTAGCCGCTAAAGATTAAGCTATAGAGATCCGGCTGAGCAATCTGCTCAAAATCAATAAAAATCAGTTCGCCATCCAGCAAGATCTGATTGTCATCAATCTCAATTTCGTATTCGTTCTCGTCGATTCGTGCGAAATATTTCACCAGCGCCCCCCCGTTGCACGCATACGGCCGGCAAGCTTCCACATATTGTCCGAGCCGTCGTGATCGGCGCGCCCGATGCGGACAGCGCGGCGTCCCTCCTCATGCGCAATCAACGTCGCTGCAACCGCCGCGATCTTCTCCCGATCTTCGACCGGGTCCGGACGTTGATACATCTTTCGACGAGCCAGGAACCCCGTATCAAACGTTCCCCAGATAAACTCAGTGCTGTCCATTATCTCCTGATGGAAAGGAACCGATGTCTTAATGCCGCCGATCCGATATTCGCTGAGTGCGCGGCGCATGCGCAGGATTGCCTCTGCGCGATTCTCGCCGTGAACGACCAGTTTTGCCACCATCGGATCGTAGTAGAGACTGATTTCCGCCCCTCGATAGAGTGCACTTTCAACACGAACACCAGGACCCGTCGGCTCCTTCAACGAAGCGACAATCCCCCCGCCCGGCATGAAATCATTGAACGGATCCTCCGCCGTGATTCGACATTCGATTGCCCAGCCCTTGGGTACGATATCTTCCTGCGTATATCGCATGCGACGGCCATTGGCGATGGCAATCTGCTCCTTAACGATATCGACCCCGGTGATCAATTCAGTGACCGGATGCTCAACCTGCAAGCGCGTATTCATTTCCAGGAAATAGTAGCTATTATCCTTGCTGTCAAAGAGGAACTCGACGGTGCCGGCATTTTCATAGCCGACAGCCTCGGCAGCAGCAATGGCGACCTGGCCCATCTCATGGCGCAGACGGTCGTCAATGGCAACGCTGGGCGCCTCCTCGATGAGTTTCTGATGTCGCCGCTGGATGCTGCACTCACGTTCACCCAAATGGATCGTATTGCCCCGGCTGTCTGCCAGAATCTGAAACTCGATGTGCCGCGAATTCTCGATCAGTTTCTCCAGGTAGACCTCGTCATTGCCGAACGCACCGGCGGCTTCACGCCGCGCCGCGCCCAACGCACCCATAAATTCGGATTCGCTATTGACTGCGCGCATTCCCTTACCACCGCCTCCGGCACTGGCTTTGATCATCAAGGGATAACCAATGCCCTTTGCGGCTGCCATAAGCTCCCCATCATCCAGTCCACGCGGTGAACCCGGCACCAAGGGCACGTTGCGGCGAGATACAGTTTCACGAGCAGTGATCTTATCGCCCATTTTCTCAATTGCATCCGGGCTCGGGCCGATAAACGTGATTCCGACATCGGCGCAGGCAGCAGCGAACGATGCGTTCTCAGCCAGAAAACCATAGCCGGGATGAATGGCGTCTACGTCTGCCTTGCGGGCCACATCAATGATCTTATCGATCCGAAGATAGCTCTCGGCGCTCGCCGCCGGTCCGATATGATAGGCCTCGTCCGCATAGCGTACATGTAGCGCCGCACGATCCGCTTCCGAAAAAACAGCGACTGTCGAGATCCCACGCTCCTGACAAGCGCGCAATACTCGAATAGCGATTTCACCACGATTGGCGACTAGGATCTTCTTGAACATTAATGCCCCTTGCTGAATTGAACCCTCTACATGTCGGCGGCCACACAAACAGTACTCAAATCACCATCTAACTCAAGACGCCTCCGTCATTCATGTCGTCCTTACAACCCGGTCCGATGAATATGCGCCGTCACGACAATTCGATCATGGTGGTAAGGTGACGGCAGCAACTCTTCGCTTTCAGACCACTGACCGAAATTTGGGTCACCGGGCACCAGATTCAGACGACGGAAGCCCCAGATGGTCATGTCGGTCGATCTCCCGATGGGGGAGACGAAATCATCTTCGATAATGCCCTGGAGCCGTGCGACACCGGTCAAGGTCCGCGTCTCCCAGGTGCCATAGGGCAGGCGTCCATCATCCATCGGCGCGCAGGTGGCGCGTAGATGGACGAGACCACAATTCAACCAGATCGTTGCCGTCTCGATACCTTCATCCTGAACGATGTCGGCCTCGACAATCTGACCGGTAAAGGCATAGGCAGCTCGCCCGATCTGCTGAAATGCTGACGGTAGCGGGTCCTTCTGTACCACGAACCAGGATGGAGATGAATAATCAGGCATCAGTAGACCGGCGTCCAGAACCACGGGCAACCAGTGGCCCTGTTTGATCCCTGGGTAATCCATCCGCTCATATTGTTCACCGGTCAATTCGAATTCGACTTCGGTCAGCGCCATAAGAGTTTATCTCTTTCAGTTCGCTACTCTACCATCGTACGTGGGAGCGCTACAGCGGAATATTGCCGTGCTTCTTGGCAGGGATGCTTCCGCGCTTGTTCTGCAACATTTCAAGCGAATTGATCAAACGCGGGCGGGTTTCATGTGGTTCAATGACATTGTCGATAAAGCCGGCCGATGCTGCCACATAGGGATTCGCGAAACGCTTGCGGTAGTCCTCAACCAACTCGGCCTTGCGGGCCACCGGATCCTCAGCCTCTGCAATCTCGCGCCGGAAGATGATATTGACCGCGCCCTCGGGCCCCATGACGGCGATTTCGGCACTGGGCCAGGCCAAGACCAGATCCGCACCCAAATGGCGCGGGTTCATGACACAATAGGCCCCGCCATAGGCTTTGCGCACGATCACGGTCAACTTTGGCACAGTTGCTTCGGAGAAAGCGTAAAGCAGTTTCGCCCCGTGGCGAATGATGCCGCCATGCTCCTGATTGACGCCGGGCATGAACCCGGGCACATCCTCCAGCACAATCAGCGGCACGTTGAAGGCATCGCAGAAGCGAATGAAGCGAGCACTCTTCTGGCTTGCCTCAACGTCCAGCACGCCGGCCAAGACCGTCGGCTGCTGAGCCACAATGCCGACAGACCGGCCACCCAAACGGGCAAAGCCAACCAGAATGTTCATCGCCCACTCTTCGTGCACCTCCAAAAACTGGCCATCGTCCACAATGTGACGAATGACTTCCTTCATGTCATAGGCTTTGTTGGGATTGTCCGGCACCAGCGAGTCCAGTTCCGGGGCCATTCTCAATGAATCGTCCTGCCCCTGGCTGACAGGGGGATCATCCATATTGTTCGCCGGGAGATGGGCCAGAAGCCGCTGGACCATATATAGCGCGTCTTCTTCATTCTCAGCAGAGAAATGAGCGACTCCTGATTTGCTACCATGGACGGAAGCGCCGCCAAGCCCTTCAAAGGTCACATCCTCATGGGTCACCGTTTTGATGACGTCAGGACCCGTCACGAACATATGGCTGGTATCCTTGACCATGATCACGAAGTCGGTGATAGCCGGACTATAGACGGCGCCACCTGCACACGGCCCCATGATCACACTAATCTGAGGAATGACCCCGGATGCCATGACGTTGCGGTGAAAAATCTCGGCATATCCGGCCAGACTATGGACACCCTCTTGAATTCGGGCTCCACCTGAGTCATTCAGGCCAATTAGCGGTGCGCCGTTGCGGATGGCTGCATCCAGTACCTTGCAGATCTTCATCGCATGCGCATGGCTTACACTACCGCCGAAGACGGTGAAGTCCTGGGCAAAGACGTAGACCGATCGACCATCGATTGTGCCGTAGCCGGTCACGACGCCGTCGCCAGGAATCTTCTGCTCATCCAATCCGAAATCCACACAGTCGTGGGTAACAAATACATCCATCTCGCGAAAGCTTCCCTTATCGAGAAGCAATGCCAGCCGTTCTCGGGCAATCATCTTGCCCTTGGCGTGCTGGCGATCAATACGCTCTTTACCGCCGCCCTGCTTGGCGGATGCCTTCAGTTCATTCAATTCCGCTAATCTTGGATCGACTATTTCTTCACTCAAGGGAATTCTTCCTTATTGCCTAAGGCCGATCAATGATCGACAGATTGTATCGGCGCCTTGCACCCAAGCCGGAATGTACTAGCGGCCCCAGGTCAGAATCAGTGACGCAGAAACAGCCCCCATCAGCGTACAAAGACCAAAAAAGACCGTCACCAACAAGATGAGACCACAGCTCAAAGCAATGTTACCGGTTGCCGATCGGGAACCGGTAATCGCTGAAAGTGACGCACCGCTAACCCCCAGGGCAGCACAGAGGCTCAATGTTGCAACTGCGGCGCTGATCTGCACATTCAAATCCAGAGCAATGTACGCAATATAAAGCCCAAGTACACCACCGGAGATCCCACTAGCAGCACTGATTAGAATTATAGGCAGCGACGGCCCCCGTTGACGGTACGCATCCTCACCCGATGCGTCATACCGAGAGACCGCGTCAGCGTCGTATTGATCAAACAGTGAATTGATTTCCGCGTGTTCGAGGAAATATTGTGAGTCTTTGCGATCCAAAGGCCTTGTTCCTGTCCGATCGGCAGTTGTATGCACATGTTGCAAGGAACCTGGCTGGCACCATTTTACACGAATGAGATGTCAGACACAAGAGATTATCATGAGAGCGGGGATTTCTGAAAAGTCGTCGATTGCCGAGATCTCGACATGGGGTCGAAGCGACAACAAAAAGAGTGGAGAGGCGTAACGCCTCTCCACTCTTTTTGTATCTATACAATGTCTTGGTCGGGCCGGCGATTACATCATGCCGCCCATGCCGCCCATGCCGCCCATGTCGCCGCCGCCCGGCATCGGAGGAGCAGCCTCCGGAATGTCGGTGACCAGCGCAGAGGTGGACAGGATCATGGCTGCGATCGAGCAGGCGTTTTCAACAGCACTGCGTGTCACCTTGGCAGGGTCGATGATGCCGGCTTCCAGCATATCAACGTAGCCGTTGGCAATGACATCGTAGCCTGTGGTATTTTTGCCTTCGATGTGCAGGGCTCGAACCTTCTCGATCACAACGGGACCATCAAGGCCGGCATTGCTGGCGATCATCCGCATCGGCTCTTCAAGCGCACGGCGCAGAATCTTGATGGCGGTCGCGGCATCGCCTTCCAGGTTCACCTTGTCCAACGCCGGAATGGCGTTGATCAGCGCAACACCGCCACCGGGAACAATACCCTCTTCCACAGCGGCGCGGGTGGCGCTCAGAGCATCCTCAACGCGATGCTTCTTTTCCTTGAGCTCGGTCTCGGTGGCTGCGCCAACACGGATGATGGCAACGCCGCCGGCCAGCTTAGCCAGACGCTCTTGCAGTTTCTCACGATCATAGTCGCTGGTACTGGCCTCGGACTCGGCACGAATCTGATCGATTCGGCCCTTGATGTCGTCGGTGGAACCGGCGCCGTCAACGATGGTCGTGGCGTCCTTGGTGCTGACGACCTTGGCCGCGCGGCCCAGATCCTCAAGCATGACAGTCTCCAGCTTGCGGCCCAACTCTTCAGTAATGACCTGACCACCGGTGAGGATGGCGATGTCACGGAGCATGGCTTTGCGGCGGTCGCCGAAGCCCGGGGCTTTGATGGCTAGGGCGTTGACCATGCCACGTAGCTTGTTGAGGACCAGAGTGGCCAGCGCTTCGCCGTCCACATCCTCGGCAATGATGACCAGCTCGCGCTTGCCAATCTGGACCAGCTTCTCCAGCACAGGCACGATGTCCTGAGCACTGCTGATCTTCTTGTCGGTGATCAGGATGTAGGCATCCTCAATCTCGGCTTCCATGCGCTCGGAATTGGTGACGAAGTAGGGGCTCAGGTAGCCACGGTCGATCTGCATACCCTCGACGTACTCGGTCTCGAACTCAAGGCCCTTGCTCTCCTCAACGGTGATGACGCCGTCCTTACCGACACGATCCATGACCTCAGCGATCAAGTCACCGATGGTACTGTCGGCAGCGGAAATGCTGGCGACCTGGGAGATGCCCTCTTTGCCGGAGACCGGTGTCGACATTTCCTGAATGGCGGCGACGATGGCGTCGCGGCCTGCCTCAATGCCACGCTTCAGCAGCATAGGATTGGCGCCGGCGGTGACATTCTTGAGGCCTTCGGTGACGATGGCCTGGGCCAGAACGGTGGCAGTGGTGGTGCCATCGCCGGCAACGTCGTTAGTCTTGGTGGCGGCTTCCTTCAGAAGCTGCGCACCCATGTTCTCAAACGGGTCTTCGAGTTCAATCTCTTTGGCGACGGTCACGCCATCATGGGTGACGGTCGGGCTGCCCCATTTTTTGTCCAGGGCAACGTTGCGGCCCTTGGGGCCGAGGGTGGTCTTCACTGCATTGGCCAGGGCATCGACGCCGGCCTTGAGGCTCTTTCGGGCCTCGTCTTCGAAAACGATCTGCTTTGCCATTTCTTTTTTCTCCTACAAAACCGGTTTTTTTGGCAAATGACGTTAGAACGTCATCTACAACGGGTCAGAAACTCAAAATAATCCTTAGCTCTCGACAATAGCGAGAACATCAGACTCCTTGAGAATCAAGATTTCTTCGCCATCGATCTTGATTGTGGTGCCTGCATATCGAGCATAAAGAACGACATCGCCCTCTGTCACATCCATTGCGACACGCTCACCGCTATCGTTTCGCACGCCAGGACCGACAGCAACGATAGAACCCTGCTGCGGCTTCTCTTTGGCAGTCTCCGGCAAGAAAATACCCGACGCGGTCTGCTCTTCCTGTTCGCTGGGTTTAACAACGATACGATCACCAAGTGGCTTCAAATTCATGGAAGTCTCCTCCTTAGGACCAGAACTTAATAGTGACTAATCCGTTTGCATCTAAAATCAATATTGTACAAAAGAAATCCGTTAGCACTCAAGACATGAGAGTGCTAACGAACTCTATCATACCCGATGGAAATCGTGCTGACAAGTTTTTAATCTTCCAAACAAGTTAGTAATACACTGGATACCGTCAGCCTAACGCTAGCGGACCGTTAGAGTTTTGTTTGCATCAGAATTCCAGCATTGCTTTGACGACGCCATTTTCCGGTTCCAGCCATCCAGGAAAGCGTTCGATAATGGTCTCCGGGGTAGCGCGATGAGTGATCCATGGGTCTAGGTTGACGTTCTCCTGAGCAATCGTACTTATGACGTGGGCGAAATCTTCAGGGGTTGCATTGCGGCTGCTCATCATCGTCATCTCGCGGCGGTGAAACTCAGGATCGTAGAAGCTGATATCATCCTGAACAAGGCCGACATAGACCAACTTGCCGCCGCTGGCCGGCAGCTTGAATGCGGCATGCATGGAGTTGACGTTGCCGGTGGCATCAAAGACGACCAACGGCAGATCCCCGGAGAGTGTCGAGCGCAACTGCGCCTCCGCTTCTTCGCCCGACCCGATCCACTGTTCTATTCCAAGTTCCCGGCCGGCGAACTCAATGCGGCTAGGACTTAGTTCCATGCCCAGCACCTGTGCACCTGCCTCTCTGGCGAAGAGCATGACGCCCAGACCGATTGGCCCAGCCCCTACCACCAGCACCGGATCGCCCGGCTGGAGTCCCGCTCGCCGCACGGCGTGCGCACCGATGCAGAGCATCTCGACCATGGCCAGGTGGTCGGCAGGAACGCCGTCCGCCTTGTGCAATTTGTCCACCGGCACAATGATCTGCTCGCGCATGCCGCCGTCAATGTGCACACCGTAGACCTTGAGCGATTCACAGCAGTTGGTCTTTCCACGACGACAGGGACTGCAAGTGCCGCAGTTCAGATAGGGCTCGACTGCACAGATATCACCGACCGTGAGGTCGGCGTCTTCTGCGGGCTCCCCCAGGCCAATCACCTCGACGGCCAACTCATGGCCGAGAATGCGCGGGTAGTCGAAGAAGGGCTGTCGCCCGCGGAAGGCGTGCAGATCGGTGCCGCAGATGCCCACGCGCAATACACGCACCAGGGCCTCGTCAGGGCCCGGCGATCCTGGTTCTTCGGTCTGGGTGAACAAGAATTCACCCGGCTTTTCCAACACAATGGTCTTCACTATGTTTGAACTCCTATGATTCGCGATCAAGCGTTTGGCGCAAAGAATTGATGAGATCGGAGACGGGCTGTGCAGGCAGCGTCACAACCTGGCGCGACAATCCGCTTTCATAGATGGCCAGCATCGTCTCAAAGTCGCGCATGGCTGCGTCCAAATTGAGTGGATGCAGCGCGCCGTCATCTTCCAACCAGGCAAACATGGCCGCTGTCATGGCAGCCTGCCCCAAAATGTCTTCGTCATCATACGCGTGGACACCTGACTCTACTGCCCCATTGATGCCGACTTGCCATGACCACATGGTCCATTCAACAAAGCCCTTGGATCCGTAGACCGCAATGCGTTTGTGGGTATTGATGGTTCCGCCACCCACCTTTGGCGCGTTGGTCCCGCAGCGCAGCAACGCCTGCACACCGTTGTCGTAGGTGATAACGCCCTGGACTTCGTCCGGCGCAAAGTGTTTACGCGGCGTATCCTCAAGACCATTGACTCCACCTACCTGGCCGTAGACCGATGTGGCAAGGCCAGCCCCGCTAAAAGCACCGATAGCCTGAAGCGTGTGCGTGCCCTGGTAGGCCATGTTCATGCCCGAGCTGGCGTCGATGAAACGCACGTCGCCGATGGCGCCGTCTTGCACCAACTGCTGCAAAATCAAGCGTCTCGGGTGAAACTGAAGCTGATGATTGATGGCAATCTTAACTGTAGTCGAACGTGCGAAATCACGAATGGCCTCGAAATCTTCCCACTGGATGGCCAACGGTTTCTCCACGATCAACGCGGGGATGCCCGCCTCCTGTGCGGCTTCAAAGATCTCCAGACGAACATCGGGCGGCGTATTGACGTGCACGACATCCGGCCGCTCACGTGCGAACATCTCCCGATAATCAGTGTAGCGTGCCGGCACCTCAAATGTTTCGGCGAACGCGTCCAATTTGTCCTGTTGGCGCGTCGACACCGCCACCAACGTACCCCCATCGATATGCTGGTACGCCTCGGCCTGCCCACGGGCCCGTCCGCCGCTCACGCCGATGATTGCGCATTTGTACATGTTCACACTCCAGTTTCTTTGCCACAGATGACTCCGCTGCAAAAAGGGATCTTGACACGAATTTACACGAATGTTCTCTCTGGGGTGACGACATAATTCGTGTAAATTCGTGACAATTCGTGTCAAGAAAAGGCTTTTTGCAGTGGACTCATCTGTGGCTATCTTTCTATCATTCCCACGGCTTCAAAATCACCTTGGCACACTGGCCCGATACCTGGAGTTCCCACGCCTGTTGGACCTCTGTCAACGGAAAGCGGTGGCTGATCAGGCTGTCAAGTACAGGGCCGAGTTCACGGATCATCTGCATGATTTTGGGCGTATCGGCCAGGTTATAGTGCCACGATCCAAAGAGCGTCAGCCCTTTGCGAATCATGTCCGGGCTGATGGTCAGAGGTGTCTGGGCCATGGACTCGCCGACGAAGGCCACTTTGCCACGCTGTCGTGTTGCATCTATACAGAGCCGATGAGCCGCGACCACGCCGGAGCAATCGATCGCAGAATCGACGCCCTTGCCGCCGGTGAGCATCCTGATCTGGTCCAATGCATCTTCGTCGGTCGGGTCGATGACGACCTCGGCCCCAAGTTCTATCGCTCGTTGCGCCCGCCACGGGTTGCTCTCGACGCCAATCACCCTTGCGCCTCGAAAACGCCCGTTGACCACGGCACCCAACCCCACAGGACCAAGGCCCGTCACCAACACGCTGTCGAATGCGCCCGAGTCCAGCCGCTGATAGGCGCCAAAGCTTGCGCCCAGTCCGCAGCAAGCCAAGCTCGCATGGTCATAGGAGACATCGTCAGGAATTGGAACCAACAGCCAGTCGGGTTTGAGCAGGAACTGGGCCATCGTCGCCCGCCCTTCCTCTCCACCGGTAAACTCGACAAAATCAACTGGGTGCTCACAGAAGATATAGTCGCCATCCAGACAGAGCTCGCAGGTTCCGCAAGGATATTGGGGCATCACGACCACCCGGTCGCCCACCTCGACGCGTCCCGGTTGGGCTACCTCAACAACCTCACCTGCGGCCTCGTGCCCATGGAAGGCCGAAATGCTGCCGCCCAGAAACGCCTTGTACTCGGTGCACATAGGCGCGGAATGGATCTTGACCAGCGCCCAGTCTGTCTTGGCCCGCGGCATTGGCGCATCGACAACCCCGGCTTGCCGTTCACCAAGAATTGCCGCCTTCTTCATGGTCTGGGTTGACATGGTTCACTTTTTCCTGTTGGTCTCGAATCGAGTATGCCTTTTTTGCCACAGATTCACACAGATAAACAATTGATTTTCACAGATAATTTCAGGCTGTCGGAAGAGTTCTGAAACCATCTGCGCCCTATCCATTTTCATCCGCGTTCATCTGTGGCAAATTTCCTTCCATCCTCTACCCGTATCTATTTCAAAAACAGCTCGACTACCGGCACGGCCACATCCGGGCGCTGTACCGGCAACTCTAGCGTGAGTGTGTCCGCTCCAAGACCGCCCATGGTCGTGTTGATGGCTGCCTGTTCGGGGTTCACCACGCTCATGCCGACCTCGGAGGCGTCGTTGAGCAACTGGGCGTAGGCCACACGCGGGCCAAGGCCCTCCAGGTGCACGTGGCGGAAGGGCCAGTTGAAGAGGTGAAGATAGAGCCGGTCGCCGTTCTGAGTGTAGCGACAGTCGACCGGCGCTGTGAACTCGGAAGGACCGCAGCCGTAGATCGAGCGAGCGTGCAGCGCCATCCAATCGCCGATGCCGCGCAGCGACGCCAGCGATTGCGGCTCCAACATGCCGCGGGCATTGGGCCCGACGTTGAGCAGCAAATTGCCGTCCTTGGAGACCGTGTCGATGAGCATCTGCACCAGCATGTCGACCGATTTCCAATTTAGGTTATCGCGATGGTAGCCCCAACTGCCGTTGAGGGTCTGGCACGCTTCCCAGAGCACCGGCTTGCCGTCGATCATCATTGGGCCGGCCGGCTGATACTGCTCGGGTGTGGTGAAGTCGCCGGGAATGTCGAGGCGATTGTTGACGAGAATGCCCGGCTGAAGCTCGCGCACCATGGCCATCAGCGATTCCGAATCCCAATCCTCATGGCCCTTGCCCACAGACCAACCCCAGTCCCGACCCGGATAGGAGAAGTCATACCACATGATATCGATGTCGCCGAACTGGGTCAGCAACTCGCGCGTCTGGCCGTGGAGATATTCACGATATTTCGTGATGTCTCGATCCTGATTGGCCTCACGGAACTCGACATTCTCACGCATGGGATGCAGGCCATCGACGACATATTCGGGGTGATGCCGATCGATGACCGAGTGATAGAAGCCGACCTTGAGGCCTTCGTTGCGGAAGGCTTCGCGCATAGGGTCGCAACAGATCACGCTTGGCGGGCGTGTTTGTCGCCTTGTAGTCGGTCAGCGCCGAATCCCACATGCAAAAGCCGTCATGGTGCTTGGACGTCATGACGGCGTATTTCATGCCGGCGTTTTTGGCTTCCTGAGCCCAGGTCGACGGATTGTAGAGGTCGGGATCGAAATAATCGAAGTACTTCTGATAATCTTCATCCGAGATCATCTCGCGCATCTTGACCCACTCGTGACGTGCAGGCATGGCATAGATGCCCCAATGAATGAAGAGGCCAAAACGATCGTGGACAAACCAGCTGGTATTTGCCATAGCAATATACTCCCTTTTGATTGGTTTTCGGTCGGTGATGGACCGACGTTTTTTGCGAAAAGAAACAACGTTTAGGACACGATAGCACAGCCTTGATCCTATCGGATTCTTAGCCTATGGTCAATCGGCCAACACGCATTTTTGGGTCTTCTCTGGCGATCATCATCCCACAATCTATCAATCGGCAGAGAGCCGGTAACGGCGAAGCGTTCGGGATCGCACGGAGGTGACAGTCACCGGCAGGAAGAATTGTTGTCAACCAACTGTCATTTGCAGGACTTTACCCCCCAAGCGATCAACCCACCCATTCCGGCGCGGGCGTGATCTTCAGCACGTGGGCCGGCGTCTCATCCCACTCGCCAGACATCGAAATTGCAACGCCGCTGTCGGTCTGCCGCCAGACAAGTTCGGCAGACTGACCGAGCAGTTGCACGCTGGCATCCTGATCGAGACTCAAATCAGCAATCTCAAACTGTGCAGTCTCGGGCGACGCCAGCAGCGTCGCATACAGATTGTCCTCTGCCTGCGTGAATCGTACATCGACGCCGCCATCCGTTTTCGACTCGGCCACGGTCCACGGGCGCGTAGCGTAGATGGCCTCGCCGTTGACATCCAACCAACGACCAATCCCCTCCAGGCGCTCCACCTGCATCTGTGGGATCGTGCCATCGGCCATCGGACCGACGTTTAGCAGCAGGTTGCCGTTCTTGCTGACGATATCGACCAGCGAACGCACCAGCGATTCGACCGACTGATACTGCTCAGTACCCTCGATGCGGTTGTAGCCGAAAGAGGCCCCAATGCCACGGCAGGACTCCCACTTCTTCTCACGGATCTCACTGAACGAGGCATATTCGGGCGTTTCAAAGTCATGGTGGTTATCGCTGACGATATTGCCGTCCTCTATGGCAAAAGTCTGGGTAAACCGGTTGTTGACCAGACCGTCAGGGATCTGGTTGTAGTAGTCGGCGAAGAGCACGTTGAGATCCGTCTCACGCGGATAGGCGATGTCGTTCCAGAGGATCTTGGTGCCGTAGCGCTCGATCAGCTCACGCCAGTGGGCGTTGGCATAGTTCACATATTCTGGCATCTGCGGCACGCCCCCTTGAACTTCAGCGATATCCGTAATCACCTTGTCATGGAAGGTCCAGTCCAGATCCGCCTGAGTAGTAGAGCGCGTAGGTCATGCCTGCATCGCGCACAGCATCGCCCAGTTCGCCGATCAGGTTGCGCTCTGCATGGTAGTTCTCGATGAACGGATTGGGGTGGCGGCTGGGCCAGAGCAGAAAGCCGTCGTGATGCTTGGTGGTGGGGACGACGTAGCGAGCGCCGGCCCGCTTAAACAGGGTCGTCCAATTGGTCGGATCCCAGGCTTGCGCAGCATCATTAAACATGGCCGCAAAGTCAAAGTAGCTGAAATCACTGCCATAGGTTTCTCGATGAAATTGCTGGGTCGGACTGCCGTCGATGCGCAGGGAGTTCAGATACCATTCGGCATACGGGTTGTCACGGAACCATGTCGACCAGTCACCGCTTTCGATGACGTGGCCGAGATCGGCAGCCAGCGGCGCCCAGGCCGGAACCGAGTAGAGCCCCCAATGCACAAAGATTCCAAACTTGGCATCGTGGAACCAGTCGGGGACATCGTGTGTTGATACGGACTCGCGTGTTGGTTGGTAGTGCATATGTTGCCTTTCTGTGTGTGATGGGGCAAGATCTTGTCACAGATGGACACAGATGACTTTGGATGGTCACAGATGAAACCATGGCTATCACTGATATCAGAGGACTAGCCCCATAATCCATCAGTGAAAATCAGTTTTTTATCCGTGTCCATCTGTGGCAAAATCTCGCTTCCTTAATCAAATCACGTTCGCTCTATCCCCAAATCTCCCCAATCGCATCCAGTTTGTCATCGCTCAGATAGCCATAGCGGTTGATCCAAGCGCCGTCGGCATTGCTGTCGACCACCAGTTGCAGGCGGCGTTTGAAGTCATCCAACGGACCATAACCATGGACCAATGCATGCACGGGAATCTTGCCGCCAACCGCGGCCATCACCTGGTCGATCTTGCGCGTCTGCGCCGACGTCGGGATCGGATGCGGTTCGTTTGGTTCGGGATAGCCGTACTCGTCAATCGTGCGACCGCCTTCATCACCATCGGCCAAGTCGAGCAAATTGACCAGCACCTGCACAAGCAATGACTCATCCAGTCCCGGATTGCTTGCCATCAACACATCGCCCCAGAACTTGACCATCAGCGACCAGTGCATGGTATACAGTTTGGGCGAAACCGAATCGCAGATCTCAGATGTAGATGTAAAGTCAAGACCGGTGATGTAAGAGAAAGGCGTCATGAAGGCGTTGGCAGACAGTTCCTTCTCAGGCCCACCGAACTCGATGATGGCGTCGCGCCAATCACGGAGCAGATCAGTCGAGAGCGCTGCCTTGAAGCGGAACCACTCAGCGATAGCGGGGAACTGATTGTAGAGACGCAGAATGGTGAATCGTCCACGGTCCGACGTGGCAAAGTCAGCCAAATCTCGGTTGGTCAGACTGCCATGGAGATAGCTGTAGAATCGGCCGACCTCCAGTTGCATGCGCCCGAAATCAAATCCATTTTCCTCCGCCCAAATACGGACAAGGGGACTGAAATCCTGGAATGCCTCGTCCAGCTTGTAGCAGGGATACTCAGGCCAGTCCGGGCGGATACCGTCGATGTTGGGATAAGTTGCGAAGATGTCGCGTACCCAGGCCCGATTGTAGGCGCGAATGTCTGCGCTGGCCAGACTGCCGGTGTCGGCCATACGTTCGACAGGCAGACGACCATCGGGCAGGCGCGGCCGATCGACATCACGCAGATCGGGCGGGGCCGCGGCGCTGGTCTGGAAAAAAACCTTGAGGCTGCGTGCTTTGGCCGAGTCGATGAACCGGCCGATGATCCGGCCTTGGGACACAGTCAGATCATTCGGCTCACGCGGTTGGTAGGCCAGCCCATCGAAGAAGGAGCGATGGGCCTCGTGCCCAGGGCCGCTGCGCAGCCAGAGCGCCTGCTTGCCCCAGAGCGGCCGGTCAAAGAGACGCACACTGGCCCCCGCGTCGTCAGGCGGCTGAAACGATCCTTGCCCTGGCTCGACTGGCTCCGTCACCGATGTGTTAATGGCCACCGCCGTTGCGCCGGTGCGTTCGATGCTGTCCAACGTGGATTCGACGCCTTCGTTCTGAAAGAAAGGGCTGAGGACGGTGATGCCAAGAAAGCGATTGGATCGGATCATTGTGTGGATTCCCTCATACCAAATGGGTCTGTTCAAAATGAGTTGAAGCTTTCCGGCTCAGCCAGTTTTGAACAGACCTATATCAAATACCTGTTGTCACGATCCGCCGGGGCTCGATGCCAGCAGCGACGGTTGACGCTCGACGCGTCCAAGATAGAGAGCGATGAAGATCAACGGGAAGACCATGATGTAGTTCACGGCCAAGGCAGTCTGAAATCCCCACATCTCGGCCACGATGCCGGTCCACAGCGGTGGAAGCATCAGTCCAAGGGTCATGGCCACGCTGAGCGTGCCAGAGATTGTGCCGGTCTGCTCTGGATAGCGTCGCGATCCGTAGGCCATGGCCGTGGGAAAAAGACCGGAAAGGCTCAGCCCGGTCAAAAAGACGCCGGCTGTGATCAGCAACGCGTTCACACTGACCAAGACCAATGGGTACGTCAGGGCGATACCGCAGGCCAAAATAAGCAGCGTGGTTGCATAGCCGATACGCTCTGCATAGCCGGCGCAGAGAAAACGCCCCAGCGTCAATCCCACATAGAAGACCGAAACCATGGAGATCGATAAGAAGGCGGAGAGACCGGCCGACTCCTGCATGAAGAGTGCAATCCAGCCCAGCAGGCTGTAGGCGATGCCATTGTAGGCAAAAGCGATGGCGAAGAGGGCAAGGAACGGTCGATGGCGCAACATGCCGAGGTTCAAACCTTGGGACTGCCCATTGGCTTCGACCGGGCCCTCTGTTCGATAGAGGCCGTAGACACCCAGGCCATAGAGACCCCAGACCAAGGCCGTAATGGCCAGCGCCCAGCGCCAATCAACATCACTTGCCAACAGAACGCCGATCAGTAGCGGCGAGAGTGCCGCGCCGATTCCATAGATGCCGTGGAGCGTGTTCAACGCCCGCGCCCGCGAGGCCCGATTGGCGTCAGCGATCATGGCGTTGATGCCGGTGGAGAGCGCGCCCTGGGCCATGCTGATCACGATGAAGCCGATCACGAAGAGCAGCCAGAGCTTTGCCAGCGCGGCAAAGGCCAGCGCCGCGGCCAGCAACAGCGCCGATAGCCAGACGAGGCGCCGACGCCCGATCAGATCAGAGCCGACGCCGGAGAGCAGATTCCCCAAAATTCCGCCGATGGCCAACGCCGGGAAAATCAATCCGATCGCGCCCAGCGAGAGGCCCACAGCCGAATATTCTTCGCGTGATATGCGGCATGACAGATGGGATGAGTACGGCTGCCGTGCCGATGAAGAAGTATCCGAGGTAGCCGAGATAGGTGAGTGAACGGTTCAAGGGAACGCCCCGAACTGGTTGATCTTGGATGGGGTTGATGGAGATGCAGTTCTTCTACTTGAACCCCTCAATTATAGTCTTGCCTGCGCCAGCGTGGAAAATCCCATGCAGTCGTGACCATCAGCGCCATGGCCAACGAGTCTAGACGGCTCCAGAACGACGCCTACTGCCCAGCAGCCCTGCGAGACGCAACGCCATGCCCGGCATACTGTCGCGGTTGCCATGCATCCGTTCATTGACGCACCGATAGGAGAGACCGATGCGCCGGACGAGTTCCATTTGGGACAAAACAAGTGACTTGAAAAACGGTTCTAGCAACATCTCACCAGCATGGTTTGGCGGACCATACAAACCGTTCTCCCTCTCCCTACTCCACCGCGCCCAGCGCTTTGAGCGACTCACGTTGTGCTTCACTGATGCCGGTCACGCCGGCGATGTTCATGCCGTCGTAGGGACTGGGCGTGCGCAGGGTGTGCAGACGTTCCCCGCTCTCCACGTTCCAGATATTTGCAACATTGTCCGTGCCGGCACTGGCGACGAATTGTCCATCAGGGCTGAACGTCACACTCGTGACATAGCCCTCATGGCGTCCGATTGTCCTGATCATCTCTCCGCTTTTTGCATCCCAGAGGCGTACGGTCCGGTCAAGATTTCCGCTGACCAGATGGCTGCCGTCGGGATGGAAGGCAAATGACAGCGGGCTGTTGGCTTGGCTCTCGAACGTCGATATCTGGGTGGGTCGGCTCAGGTTGGACAAATCCCAGAGTACAATGGAACACTGGGCACCTTCCGTGGCGAGGTAGCGGCCTGTGGGATCGAACTGTACGGCGCCGTTGGCTCCGTAGGCTGGCAAGCTGGCCAGTTCATCGCCAGAGTCCGTATCCCAGAGACGCACAGTCAAGTCACGGCCACAACTGGCCAGCAGTCCTGCGTTCACCGGGTTGAACGTCAGCGCATTGATGTTTGCCGGATGTCCACGCAAGAAACGAACCACACGGATATCGTCGGGTTGGCAAACATCCCAGATCCAAATGATCCCTGTGCGATCTCCGGCGGCAAGAAGATCGCCATTCGGCGCATAGGCAACTTTCCCCGATATCGTGGCCGGTTCACGCAACGTTGTTCTTGGCTGTCCGCTTGTCACATCCCAGATCCGAAGTGCATTTTGCCGGTCGATTCCTGCGGTCGCCAGGGAATGGCTATCCGGGCTGAACGCAACGGAATGGACCGCGCTATGAGCAGTGATTACGTGGACGCAGTGCGGAACTGGCCGGTCAACCGCCCATAGCCGCACCGTACCCCCGTGATCACCTGTGGCAATTCTGGATCCGTCCCGACTCCATGCCAGCGTTTCTATCCCTTTGATGGTACCGAAGAACGTCCGCAGCGGCATCAACCGTTTGGACGGTGCAAATTGCCAGCGCCGGATCGTCCCCTCAGCGCTCGTGCTGGCCAAGGTGGAACCGTCAGGTGAAAACGCAACCGCCCAGACGGCCTGATCATGCTCATCGAGTATTTCGATGCATTCTCCACTGGCGGCATCCCATAGCCGAATCGTCGCATCGTCTCCGGAAGTAGCCAGGATATTCTGCTGAGGATGGAACAACAATGACAACACAGCGTCATCGTGGCCGCCGAGAATGCGCCATGACTTCTCGTTTTTTGTTTCGCCGATCATGACCATGCCGCCCGCAGTACCGGCAGCCAGATAGCGTCCATCGCCGCTAACGTCAAGCGCGAGGACCGGTAGGTCATCGGCGGCGCGGATCGCCTGTACCAAGAGGTTGGTCGATTCGTGAAACGATACCGGATCGCTGACGTCAGTCCGTTCTGCTCTGACCCGATTGCTCAGCTCTTGTCGCAGCCAGTCAACACGCCAAACACGTACATAACCGTCTTTGCCACAGCTAGCGATCAGGGCGCTGTTCGGATGAAAAACAATCTTCATTACGGGTTCCGCATGTCCCTGGATCTGAGCCAACAGCTCGCTAGACTCTGCATCCCAGAATCGAATATCTCCATTGTCCTCGCCCGAAGCCAATATCATTCCATCGGGACTATATGCCAGCGATAGAACGGACGTCGTCGTCGTGATTGTGCGCGCAAGTTGACCGGTTTCAGGTTGCCACATCTTGATTGTGTGATCATACCCGGCGCTGACCAGTAGAGTGGCGTTGGGGCTGAAACAGAGGGTTCTGACTGTATTGGCGTGTCCGCTCAGATGCACAACAGGCAGACGTTCGTCGAGCGGATAGAGCCGCAGATCACCTCGTTCCCCACCGCCGGCCAGCCAGCGACCGTCTGGACTGGCGACCAACGTCTCCAAGCGTCCAAAGGTCTGGCGGAAGGCCGTACCGGTCAGATCGGCCAGACGCAGATTTGTCTTGGCCAGGCTGGTATGTTGTAGATCTACCTGCCACAGACAGATTCCAGAGAGGTCTACGCCGGTCAAATCGGTTTTCTGCAGGATCATCAAGGTGAGCAACGTACCGCCGGCATAGCTCGGGCGGCGGCCGATCTGCGCCTGTAGCTGCTGGACGAGGAGCAACAGATGATCGGACAGATCGATGTGTCCCAACAAACGTTCCAGCCGGTGGACAATTGGCTCTAACAGCAGTCGGACCTGGCTGCGGCGCAGGTACTCCTTGCTCCGCGCCTTGAGCAGCGCATGGCGGTGAAGCAAGTCCAGGTTGCCGCTATGCAACTCCGCCGCCGCAATCTCAATCAGTTGATCGGTCAGATACTCCAACACCACATTCTGCAGACCAAATCGCTGTTCGGTTCGAGACTCGCCGCGTTGTGAGGCAACAACGGGCTCGACCAACGAACAGCGCTGCAAATGGCGGAGCGCTTCCAACAATTGTCGAAATGAAGGCTCATGGAGCAGGTCGTTCTGCAGTTGCTGGACAGAAACCGGCTCTCGCTCCAACGCCATCCAATAGAGGATCTCCCGCTCCAGCACAGAGACGCGCTGGACCTGCTCGTCGAGCACGCTGCGGATGTCATCGAAGATCACCGTCTCTTCGCACAGAAAGCCATCGATGTTTCCAGCGAAAATCTCGTCGATGGTGTCGGCGACCAGCTTGAGCGCCAAGGGGTTGCCCGAATAGCGGGCGATCAGTTCGGTATTCTCGTCGACGCTGCCGGCAACACCTCTTAGCTGAAGCAATTCCTTGGCGGCGGCAGGTTCCAAGCCGTCCAGGTGAAAGGATCGGACCCAGGGCAGATCACCCTCCAGTTGACCCAAACCGTGAGGACGTTCCCGGCTGGTGAGCACTACCTGGCCGCGGTGATCGCGCAGTGCAATGCGCTTGAACAATTGCGCATAGGGTTCAAAGCCATCTCGATAGCGCCCGTGGCCTTCCGGCGCCAGGATGCTCTCCACATTGTCGAGGACGAGCAACACTCGCTGTTCCTGCAAGTAGATGAAAAAGAGATTGAGCAATGCATCGAGGCCATCGGGCAGGGACGGCAGCGGCGTCTGCGGCACCATGCGAAGTAGGGTTGCCAGCAGTTCAGGGAGTTCGGGTGCGTTCAAGAGCGAGTACCAGACGACCACATCGTACTCTTCTGCGACATCAGCCATCGTGCGCGCGGCCAGGGAGCTCTTGCCCATGCCGCCCAACCCCAGGATGCCGATGAGTCGACAGCGTTCGCCGATGAGCCAAGTTCGCAACTGTGCCAATGCGTGTTGGCGGCCGAAGAAGGGGCCATGCAGTGGCGCATCGCCAAGGAACTTTCGTGGCCCTGCCGGTGCCGTTGTAGAGCCTCGCGCACTGATCGCTTCCTTTCCCCGCTGGACGTCGGTCATGGCGATCGCGTCGTCAGTCGGGGTCGAGGCCTGTCGAATTTGCTGCTGCAGTTCCGTCGTCTCCGCAGCCGGCACAGCACCGAGTTCCGTGCGCAGCAGTTGTTCCATCTGGCCATAGTGACGCCTGGCGTCGCCGAAGAGACCACGCTGGATCATGGAGCGCAGCACCTGTCGATGGGCCGACTCACGCAAAGGGTCCAGACTCAACTGGCGCATGGCATACGCTTGCGCCTCTGGATAGTCGCGCTGCTGAAGCGCGGTCTCCGCTACCTGCGCCAGCGCGGTGAGCGTCTGGGCGCGCAGACGTTCACGCTGCATCAAGAGCCACTCGTCAAAAGGTAGAGCGTCCTGTATATCCATGCCGGTGAGCAGTTCGCGCTGGGCCAGGGTGACTGCGGCCAACAGATGGGCCTGGCATTCATTGCAGAGCCTGCTGGGATCGTGTCGATGTGCGGCCGCCGCAGCCACGCGGCTGCGAAATTCCAATACATCGACGTTGACTACATCCCGATTCAACTGCACGCGCTGGCGCGTGATGGTGAGGAGCAGATCGCTGGATCCGGGCGCAACCTTGTCCAAGGCGACGCGCAGGCGGTAGAGCGTCACGCGCAAGGCATTCTTGGCGCCGGAGGCAGACAGCTCCGGCCAGAGCAGGGCCTGCAACGCCGCACGGCTGTGAGACCGGTCGGATTCGATTGCCAGATAGGCCAGCAGCGCCTGGGCTTTGGCCGATCGAAGGTCGACGATGGAGTCTTCATCGATTGAAAGTCTGGTCGTGCCAAACAAAGTCAGATTCATGGTACGCATTGAAAACCCGTTCGGTCATGCGGAAGGCAACGAACGGCAACTGGCCAGGAGTGCCCAAGCTCGTTGACTGAATTTGGCGATCGAAGTTACGCGCGATGTGCGTACAGAATAACATGTTTTTGTCCGCCGACCTACCGTTTCTCGCGGCGACAGGATGCAGACATGATACAGACATGATCGTCTTCTATGGTATGCGAACGATGTTTGTCTGCATGTTTTCTTGATTCATCATCGTTAGTCTCTGCGGATAGATGACACCTGTCCGCACATCGCAAAAGAGGCAGCACATGGACGACAGATGGATGAAAACTCAATCACAGTCACTGCTCTATGAAGCTTTTGTGGTTCGCATCTGGCGTGATTCGCCCCAGTCGCCCTGGCGGGCATCGGCCCAGCTGGTCGCCGACGGCAAAATAGTCAACTTCGGCAATCTGCCGGCCCTCTTTGAGTTCTTGATGTTGCGTTCGGAAAACACCATCGATCAGTAGTATCGCCGATTTCACGATTTTTGTTCTGTGAGGACAGGAACTATGCGTAAGTATCGTCTCTCTACCATCATTTCCGCCCTGCTGCTCGTCGGGCTGGCATCGCTGCTCTTGGCTTGGCTGTCACCGGCACAGACCATCGATGCATCCACGGCGACACCGCGCCGGGAAGTTGCACGCGCCATGGAACAGGCGGGCGCCAGCGGCCAATATCACTATCAGACCACGATTGCGCAGACGTTTCATCCGTTGCTGACGGTGCAGAACGTGGGCCGTCCGGCGCGCACGGAGCGGACCACCATTGCAGGCGTCGTCGACGCGCCGGAAGAGCTGATGACGATGCAGTTGACCGTCGCCAACAACCCGCCCCTGCAGATCAAACTGGAGAATGACACGGGCTACGGACGGCTGAGCGACGACGAGCCGTGGACCGAAGTCGAGCTGGCCACCGATCTCTTTGCACCCGGCGGCGACCCCATGGGCTTCCTGGCCGCGGCAGAGAACGTACGGGTGATCTCTGCCGGCGATGAGGACGCGGCTGGAACTGAGTCAATGCCTGTGGAGCTGTTGCCCGTGTCGCTGAGCGACGCCATCACGCGCTACCGGTTTGATCTGAACGGCCCGAAATATGCCCGCACCATGCGCGATCAGCTGGAAGATCAGCTCCGTCGCCAAGGGGAATTGCCGGCCGGCATCACGCTGCAGCTTGCCCAGCACTATGTGGACATGACCGGACAGGGCGAACTCTGGGTCCATCGCGGCGCGGACGGCATCGAGCTGCCGCTACGCCAGACATTGACGCTCGATTTCCCGGCCCGGGACGGAGCAAGCGAGTGGGTGTCCGCCGAAATCGTCACATCATACAGTGGCTGGACTCGGCCGCCCCAACTCTACGTCACCTATGATTGGGCCGGCGATCCGCTGGGCACGCTGACCGCGCTCGCGGGTATGTTCATGGCACGCCTGCCGGTCGACGATCTGCGCGCGGCCGTCGCTTCCGGCGGCGCGCTGCTGATTTTGGTCGGGTTGGGCGCGCTTCTGGTCGCACATCGCCGACGCAGGTCCGTGCGCGTCGCGGTCTATGCATCGGTCATCGGCTCTATGCTGATCGTGCCGCTGCTGGAGGCGCAGCAGGTCAGCGCCTTTTATGACGGGCAGCTCGCACGCCAACTTGAGCTGCAGCAGCCTCAGGGCACGGTGTCACAGGCAGACAGCGCGCCGATGGAGAGTTCTGTCCGGCCCGAGCCCCAACGCGTCGCGATGGCCGCGCCTGTTGCCGCCCAGAGCACATCACCGGCAGTTGTGTCGGAAGTCGTGTCGGCGGCTACCCAGCAATCTACGTGTGTGATCACGGCGGACAGCGACTGTGACGGCGACGGCCTGACCGACATCGTGGAGCGGTATGAACTCGGCACCGACCCCGAGAATGTCGACACCGACGGCGACGGCATCAGCGACGGCCGCGAGGTGACGCCGTTTGAGTGGTTCGGCACCCAATGGTATCTGGACCCGCTCAAGGCCGACAGCAACGGCGACGGCATCAGCGACGGCGAAGAATGTATTACACGCGCCAATGTCGATGGGCAGACCGTGCTGGATACGGTCGACATGCCTTGCCTGGATCTGGACTTTGACGAAGTGCCCGATGTCCATGACTTCGATAACGATGGGGACGGTGTGCCCGATACCGCCGATCTGAGCCCCAATGAAATGCAGGTGGTGGAGAACGATCAACGCTTCAAGCTGGAGATGGTCGGTATGCAGACCGAGACCAATATCCTGGTCGATCTGCAGCTCCGCCCCCAGGATGACCGCCACCTGGCCTGGACCAACAGCATACTGGACTGGCCGGACAAGGATGATCGCGGCCAACTACAGCGCATGACCGCCAATACCATGGGCAGCGGCGACGGCGATATCCAGCTCATGCCCATGCTCCAGATCAACATCCCCTACTCCATCGACAACCCGTCAGGCGGTCTGCCGGTCAAAGGCACGCCCGCCATCGATGCGTCGACGCCCATCTCCACCTGGCTGGACACGGATCTGACCGACCAATATGCCATGAGCGTCCGCCAGGGTCCGAACGGCGCCAAAATTGTCACCATTCCGCTGGTCCAGGTGACCGATCCCAACGGCGGCATGCCGGTTGCCTGGCAGGCGCGCTTCCCCTATCGCTTGCAGGCCGGCACAGCCTCTTGGGGCGCGGATCATGAAATGGATGTCGTCTGGTTCGTCCAGGGGCAATCCGATCGGTGTACGCCGCCTGCGGGCGCAGCCAGTGATTACTGCACCAAGTCCGAGAACTGGGTCTCAACCAAGACGCTGCTGCAGATCTACCCGGAAGAATTCCGCATCACCGGGCTCGCGGTGACTGAGCATCATGGCGCGACGGCCATGTTGGCGGCACAGCAAGCGGCCAACGGTGCCGGGGAGAATGAACTCTGGCATCTGGCCGACGTCCTCCAGCAGACCTGGCTGCGCAGCAGCAGTGTGAACGGCCAGCGCTTCGCGCTAAGCGACGTGAGCGCGTCCCTGGGCGCCTGGGGGATCGGCAGCCTGCAGACCCGCACGACGACCAATCTGCTCGACGAAGTGGCCCTCTTCAAGGCCGTGGATTTGGGCGCGGTCACCAGTTTCATCACCACCGATCTCTACCCAGCCGATCCTGCCGTCGGGCAGACGGCGACCGTGCTGCTGGCCGGTGAGGAAAATTCCCGCGCTCTCACGCTCGGCGGAATCGAAGAGGTTGAGATCGGCGGCGTCCCCACCATCGTCAACCGAACAGCCTACACCAATTCGGTGATGACCGTCGACTTTACCGGGTCCACCATTCTATCCGAGGGCATGGTGCGGTGGCAGCCGTACCAATTCGACGGCACGGCGTGGAAGACCGCGGACCTGAAGGGTCACATGGCCCAATTGGCGACCGATCTGGAAACGGTCTTTACCGTTCCGACGCTTGACCAATACGGCTTCATCGAAAACGCCGACCTGTCGGCAGCCTATCCGGATGAACAGGCGGGCGCGATTTTCCTGGCGCAGAATTTCTATCTGGCAACCGTCGGCGGAATCAACACTCTTCTGGGGAGCGGCACAGTTCCCGGTCCCGGCTCGGTACCGCTGGACAACAGCCTCTACCAGTTGCCGGCTGATCCCATGTTGGGGATTGTGAAGGCGATGGCGGACAAGGTCCAGAAGACCTATGCATCACTGAGCCTTGCCGGCTTGAATTTCCCCACCGTGGATGCAACGGTGGAGAGCGAGACCGTCTCGGCGTGGAAGCGTCTGGCCGCTTCCAGGGCGGCCGTTGTGGAGGCCTATGGGCAGGTAGCGACGGGCACGGCCTCCTCCGCAACGAGCAATGCATTGACGCAGATGGAAAATTTCCCGCGAATCAGTTTGGAGACGGGTGACTTTGTCCATCTTTATGACGGCGGGCTGATCTTTACGACCACCAGCGCTGCGCTCATGCTGACCAACGTAGGGTTGAGTGACAATGCGTTCGCCGACCTAATTCTTGTCGTCTACCCGATCGCAACAGGAATTTTCTACAACACGGCCCTGAATTGGTACGCCGATCAAATCGACATGGCAAAGATACGCGCCAACGTGGTGGTCAGCCCTGTCGGGGGGACGACGGCGCTGAACAATATCCGGAATCTGGAATCGACTCTGACGGCTGTCAACAACAAGATCGTTACCTTGGCTGACCAGGTAGCGGCCGGGCCTCGATTAGTAAGTGAAATCGAATTCGGCCAATGCGCTTTTCAGGCAAATCAATCGCGCAAAAATAAATTACTATTTGAAAACGCAAAACCCTGCGGATAGGCTCGTTGGAGAGAACTTGTATGGCAGGGCCGATTGGAATACCGATCCCAATACAGCGCTACGTCTAGAATATCAGGCGCTGCAGCGGGATCTTGAGAACGTAACTCAGCTACGCAATCAGTTGAATGGCAAGCTTGCGGCCGAAAGAGCGCATCTGACGCGCCTGCAAGCTGCTGCCAACAACGCCTCTGGTCAGATTGTGACAAAGGCCAACCGCACCGCGATACGGTGGAGTGCAGCTGGCGTCGCACTCGCCGTCGGCGCCGCCGGCTTGACCATCGGCCTGGTGCTGGCCGACGGACAGTTGCAGCCCGATTCGCCCGCGTTCAGCCAGTTCCTGGCCGAACAAATCGCCGGCGTCATCGTCGAAGTCTTGTTGGCGCTGGTGGATGTGCTGATTTTCGCCGGGAGCGCCGCGGCTTTCGGTTCAGTATTGGCCGTCATTGCCGTCATTGATACGATCATTTCCGTGGTCTGTGCCGCCACCAATTTTGACGAAACGAATCCCACGGCCGCCGCTTGGGTCTGCGGCGGGTTCAGCGGGGCCTTTGCCAAAGCCCTCGCGTATGTCATCCAAGATACGACCCCGCTGGTCGATCTGCAGCACGACAACCGCATGCAGGTCTCCGTGAACGCGCCGGCCCTCGACGAAGCCAGCGGCGTGGCAGGTGTGGTTGTGGGCAACAACATCACCTTGAGCGGAACGGTCACCAATACACTCTATATGGACGATCCAAACTGGGTCGGCTATCTGTACGCGTGGCAATGGACCGACAAATACCTGGACGACGCGACGTTTGCCTATCAATTTCAGGCAGGTGAAGAAGATATCCCGCTTGATCTGAACGGTACGACCTGGAACGACGTGCCCGGCAAGGAAAACACGAAGGTCAGCCCCAACGATGCCCGCTTCCGCCAGCAGTTTCCCATTGCCGCGGCCAAACATACCTTTGGCGCACCCGGCATCAATCAAGGCCTGCTGCTCAATCTGGCCGAGGGTTTCGCCGTCCAGAAGCAGAACTGTTGGCTGACCGTCGTTGGCCTCCTCTACACGTGCGTTCTGACGGAATATGACGACACAACCCACCTTGCCATGGAGAACACCTTCGTCTTTGACGTCTTCCCGAACTCCATCGACGGCTTCCGAGCGCTGGTCCTGCAGGCCGATCGTGAAGGCAAGTTCGGCTACCGGTCGGCCTGGGACGACCAGTTTCCCATCCTGGCCGATGCCGATAACGACGGCCTGCGCAGTCAGGCGCTGAACGGCATTGACCCCGATGACGGCAATTTCGACGCCGACGCCGATGGTCTCCCCGATCTGTTCGAGGCGCAAACCGAGGGCTTCGATGCCCGCAAGTCCGATACCGACTGCGACGGGTTGACCGATTATTGGGAACTCTTCTATGGGACCGATCCCGCGCGGCCCGACAGCGACGGCGACGGTCTGACCGACAATGAAGAGCACTTCCACCCCAATCAGATCTACCCGTATGACGGCAGCGAGCTGGTGAACTACCGAGCGCCCCTCTGCTCCGGCGACGGATCTTACTACACCGGCGGCTGGCCCATCGTTTACGACTACGACAGTGCCGGCAACCCACTGACCACGTGGGTGAGCGCCGATCCGTTGGATGTGGACAGCGATGATGACACCCTGATCGACAAGCAGGAACGCATCTACGCCTACAACCCCAACGTGGCCTCCGACTTGAATGTGCTGAGCCTCTATTCGACCATTGAATCGAGCAGCGGCGTTATGCCCTACGTGTCGCCCACCGGCTCCATCAGCTATACCGCCGTGATCACCAACGAACTGGCGCTGCCCTACGCACGCGGTCTGCTGGAGGCGGAAGTGCCGCTGGACAACGTGTTACGCACCCAGTCGCTGGGTGCAATTGCCCCCCGCAGCAGCACCCAGTTCGCCGGCAGCGTGAACGTAGCCGGCTCCGGTCTCACCGCCACCGGGCCGGCGCAAATGGGCATCCGCGCCGGCGCGATCATCGAAGATCCCACTGGACGCGCGCTCTGGCTCCATCTCAACGAACCGGCCGGCAGCACCGGCTTTGTCGACAGTTCATTTCTGGGCAATGACGGCGCGTGCAGCGGCGACAGCTGCCCCACCGCCAACGGCACCGCGCTCACATTTGACGGCAACGATGTCCTCGTCGTCCCCGACGATGCGAGCCTGGACCTGGCCCAATACACGTTGGCCCTGGCGGTCAAGCCGGCGGACCGCAGCTCTTCGGTCCTGTTGACCAAGACCTCGGGCATCGGCAGTGCGCAGAACTATTCTCTGAGTCTCAGCAACACGGGTCGGGCTTCGTTCTTCACGTACGGCGGCTGCGCCGGCGAGGGCGGCATCGATAGCATCGGGACTCCGGTTCTGCCCCTGAACCGGTGGAGCCATCTCGTCGCCACTTTCGACGGCAGCGTCAAGAAACTCTATCTCAACGGTGTGGAAGTCGCGTCCGCCGCCTTCAGCGGAGCGGCCTGCCTGACCGACGATCCCGTTACGATTGGCGGCCGGTACGCCTTTGGCGATCTCCTGTCGGCCTTTACGGGTCAGATTGACGAAGTTGAAGTCTATCCCACCGTACTCGGTGCCGCGACCATTGAGCAGCGCTACGCAACGCCTGCCCTGACCGTCGACCTGCGGGACAGCACCACTTGGGGCAGTGACGCAGTCTCCTGCTCCGGCGCGGCCTGCCCGTCGGCGGCCGGCAGCGGCGCGACCTTCGCCCAAGTCGATTATCTGACCGCCACCGCTCCGGACCTCTCCGGCGACGCATTCAGCTTTGCCACCTGGATCCGCCCTGAACCGCGGCAGCATCCCTTCGACGCCAAGGCTGTTGCCGCCTATGGCAAATGGACCGACGCCGACTATCAGGGCGTCTTCGGCCAGCGCGATGCCTGGGACGGAAAAACTATCTATCCCTCCCTCTATGTCGGCAGCAATGGCCGCCTGCGTATGATCTGGGGAGACGGCGCCAATACCTGTGAAGTGAGCACGGTCAATGAAAACGTGGTGACCCTGGGCGACTGGCAGCATCTCACGGTCAGCTATGACGGCTCGAATCTGACTTTCTACGTGAACGGCGCCCCCATCGCCGGCGGGACCACGGGCAGTTGCGCCGCGGTGACGCCGCCGACGGTCAGCACCTTCTCCATTGGGCGGCCGAACCCGTTCGGCTATGTGCACTTCGACTTCCTGGATTTCACAGATCTCGAGGATCCCAATGGCGTTGCCGGCGGCAAGAAAGTGGAGATGCGCCTGAATTTCGACAATGACGGCTCGGCCGGCAACCTGGCTTGGGCGAATCTCGACGAAGGCGTCAATACCACGCCCTCCTGGACGCTCAATACGAAGAAAGTGATTGGCGACGGGGAAAATTCCTGGTTCCGAATCTGGGAGAATTATGACGGCGGCTGCCTGTTTGACTGCCCGGAGGATGAGAGCAGCGACACAAATTTCGATCAGGACCGCAAGGCGGACACCAATCTCAAGCAGATCACCGGCATTCAAAACACCACTTATCTGGGGTATCAGCAAGCCAGCTACCGCTATCCCCCGAACCTGAATACGGGTTGGTATCTGTCCGGTGCCCTTGTGTGGTCCAACAACAACGACTACTTCCAGGGCGATCTGGATGATTTCCGGGTCTATCCCTATGCCCTCAGCGCGACGCTGGCGGCCGACCTCTATCGTTCATCTAGCGTTGCGTTGGACCTGGCGTTCGACGAAGCGCCCGGCGTCGATCTCTTCGCCGACCGTTCGGGCAACTTCGTCACGGTGGCGTGCAGCGGCGCATCCTGCCCCACCAGCGGCGTGCCCGGCCGCAACAATCAGGCGCTCGAATTCGACGGCGTGGACGACTACCTGACCATCGGTGCTTCCACATCAGCGCTGGGTCTCACTGAGGGCAACTTCAGCGTGATGATGTGGATCAAGCCGGACACGTTCCGGGGAACCAACGACGGCGGCAGCGTGCCGCTGCTGGACCTGGGCAACGACTACAGGCTCCAGCTGAGCGGGTATGGGCGTCTGGCGGTTGTCGGTGGCGGCACCACGTTTCTTGTGCCGAGCAGCAAGACACTCTACGATGCCACCCAGCAGTGGTATCACCTGGCCTACGTCTACGACGGCGGCGTCTATCGCCTGTACGTCAACGGACAACTGCTGCTTGAATATCCCTACGTAGGACCACCCTCGACCGACGGTCTGCGCATCGGCAAGGCGAGCATCGCCTATGACATCTTCTTCGATGGGCTGATGGACGATCTCACCATCTTCAAGCGGGCGCTTTCCACCGCGGAAGTCCGGACCCAGCTTAACCGGGCGCCTGTGGTCAATCTACACCTGGATGAAGAGGTGGTGAAGCGCAACGGCGTGATCACGGACGAGAAGGTACGCTCCTTCTTGAATGATTCTGAAAATCCTGCCGACGCAAACTGTTTGACGACGAGTCAGTGTCCGAGCGCCGGCGACAAAGGCCACGTGCGCGAGGCTGTGACTTTCGACGGCGGCGATATCTTGGTGACCCGTACGATCAACCAGGAGCCTCTGGTGGACTTCAGCGCGGGCATGTGGGTCAAGCCGACCAAGACCATCAACGATCCGCAGTATCTCATGTACACCGACAACCTCACCGACGGCACCATGCGCCTGACGCTGCCAAGCAATTCCCTCACCCCGCGCCTGGAAAGCCAGCAGAACTGCGGCGGCACATGGGATGTGGTCAACGCCAATACGCCGCTGCTGAAGAACCAGTGGAATCACGTGATGGCCACGCGCGACGCCACCGCCAAGACCATCAGCATCTACGTCAACGGCGCCCTCTCCGGCATGAACTCGTCGATCGGGCCGGTTGGTTCCTGCGGCTCATTCATCAACCTGGGCTGGCAACTGCACGGCGGCATGGACGAGGTACGCATCACGCCTTCCGTGCTCAGTGACGAGGAAGTGGCCGCGCTCTACAGCTACCAGGCCGCTTGGTACGATGTCATCGACCGGCACGATCTCTACATCGACGCAGACAAACCGACGGTCGACCTGAGCGCGATGGCCGCCTACGTCAGCACGGCGCAAGTTCCGCTGAGTATCAGTGCTGCGGACGCATCAAGCCCGCTGGCGCGGGTCGAATACCAGATCGACAACGGCCCATGGCAGGAGGCCTGTCCGGGCAACGGGAACGGAGTCGGCGGTATCGGCCAGAACGGCTGCCCCAATGGCGGTGACGCGGCCACCAGCGGCGCCTGGCTCTTCTACTTCCAAGGCGCGCCCGGCTCCCACACGGTGCAGGCCCGCGCCACCGACGTGGTCGGCAATGTCTCCGATGTGGCTGCCGCCACCGTTCAGGTCGACGGCGTGGCCCCTATCGTGAGCATCAACGAGAAGCCCGGCGTGATCCAGGTACTGGAGGAACTGACCATATCCGGCACTGCGTCCGACGCCGACAGCGGACTCAATGCCGACGCGGTGACCGTAAGCCTGGCCGATCGGACCGGTGAGTCCATCGGCGGCAGCCGATCTGCCACGTTACAGTCCAACGGCGACTGGCAGGCAACCCAGCCGTTCGATCTACGGCCCTACGGCATCTACACCGCCACGGCCCGCGTCGCCGATGCCGCGGCCAACACCGCCACCGACAGCACGCGCTTCGCCCTGGACGGTCTGCCGCCCTACGCCGATGTGACCGACAGCGCACACTTCATCGGTCCCAACGCGACCAAGTCCATCACCGGCGTGGCCAGTGATGTGCCCTATCCCGCGGGCAGCCGCACCCTCCATCTCCACTTCGAAGAGGGCAGCGGTGTCTGGGAAGACGGCGCCGGCGGCGACGTTACCATGCAGTGCAGCGGCGCGGCATGCCCGAGCACAGGCGTCGGCGGCAAACGGGGGACCGCGGTCAGCTTCGACGGTCTGGACGACGTGTTGGCGTTCACCAGCCGTGAGACCTACACCGACACCACCACCACCACCGGCCGCCTCGGCCTGGTTGACGGCAGCTTCACCGTCATGGCCTGGGTCAACGCCGGCGACTGGAGCGGAGACCATGCGCTTCTGGGCAGCAGTCCGGCAAACCCGGGCGACGGCTTCTACCTGGGCATTCAGAACAGCCGGCCGATCCTCGGCTACGGCGGCGATGATACGGCCATGAGCGCAGCGATCCCCACCGGGGAATGGGTACACGTGGCCTGGCGCTTCGACGCCGACAGCGGCCAACGCACCTTCTTCGTCAACGGCGTTGCCGGCGCCGCGCCGGCAGGCACACACAGCGCCTTTACCGCCGACGACATCGTCCAAGTGGGACGCGCCCGCGGCGGCAATGCCTTCGGCGGCGCGCTGGATGAACTGGTCATCTACGGACGCCCTGTGGACGACGAGACCATCTACGACATCGCCGATCCCGTCAGCGCAACCGTCAGCGAGCTGAAGGTGCGGGTGCGCGCGTACGCTCAACGCGATATCGGTCAGTTCGGCGGCACGTGGACGCCGGTATCGCTGGACACGCCCAACGCACTCTACACCACGTGGCAGTATACGTTGCCCAGCCTGGATAGAGGCGCCTACAAGATAGACCTGTTGATAACCGACAGCAGCGGCAACACCAGCTTTGTCGAGGGGGCCTGGGATCTGGCCGTGATCGATCCCGATGTGGCCGTCTCGAAAGAGAGTGACGCAACGCTGGTCGGACTGGGCGAGACCGTCGCCTTTACCATCAACTATACCAATACAGGTCCGCGCCGGCGACCGGCGTGATGCTGCGCGAGATCGTGCCCATCGATTCCAGCTTTGACAGTGGATCGAGCGATGATCGCTGGATCTGTTCACCGGACGGATCCGCGGGCAGCGAATGCACGTTGGATTTGGGTGCTTTGGCGCCGGGTGCTGCAGGGTCGGTGAACTTCGCCGTGACCACAGCCGATGCCTGGTCCGCCGGCACGACAACCATTGCCAACACGGTTTCCATCGATGTGGACGGCGCCGACAGCGCGCCGGAAGATAACATCGGCAACGCCGACGTTCCTGTGGACGGCGGCGTGGATCTGGCCGTCTCGATTGTCAGTGACGGCAATCCTCTCTACTACGACGGTCTGCAACCGACACCGGTCTACACCATCACCTACAGCAATAGCAGTGTGAGTGACCAGCCGGCCGTTGCCGAATTGGTCGAAGTACTCCCGGCGGGCACCAATTCCAACGTTGAGAACTTCCTGAACGGTTGGCAGTGTGACAGCATCTACAGCGGCGGGACCTGCACCTATCAGTTGGGCGAGGTGGCGCCGGGCGCCGGCGGCACCGTCACCTTCACATTCTCAGCCAGCGTCTATGCACCGCCGGCCAATGTCGTGACAAACACGGTATCGATTCGTGATGTGAGCGGCGTTTCTGACTTCAACCCAACCAATGATTCAGCCTCCGTCGTCACCCCCTACGAACTCGGGTTTGCCATCCTGCCGTCGCAGGAGGTCGTGACAGTGAACGGAAGGGGAGCGGCTGTCTTGACCGGCACCGTGAATGATGAATCGGATACGTGGACACTACTGTACGCCGGCCAACCCCACCTTCCACTCGGTACGATTACTGAGACGTACAGTCCTCCGTCCTGGGAATGGACCTATCCCACAATCGATGGGCCCGATGAGTCTCAACTGGTCACCTTCTACGGCGATTTCAATGAAGGGTACAGTCGTTCTCTCCCATACCTTCACGTTGACCGTGGTCAATGTGCCCCCAACGTTGGTGGTGGCCGGGGCGGACTCTTCTCCGGCCGGCACACAATACAGCCTGCAATTCGGCAGTGTCACCGATCCTGGGCCGGATACGGTCACAGGCTGCACCATCGACTGGGGTGACGGTGCAAGCGCGAATTGTTCTGGCGCACTGAACGGCGGCTCGCTCTCCCATACCTTCGGGACGGAATTCGTGACGCCGATCATCACGGTCTATCTGACCGACGAAGACGGCACCCACGTAGCGACCACCAAAACGGTGACCGTGACCGGCGTGCCCACCGTCATCAACGTAGACGTGCTCGACATCAATGTCAACGAAGGTCAGATCATCACCAATACGGGTACCTACAGTCCTGTGGACGCGAGCCATACCTGGTCGGCTTCAGAGGGCACAGTGGTCGATGAGGGCAATGGTGTCTGGTCGTGGAGTCAGGAGGCCGGCACGCCCGACGGCGATCGACCCGTTACGATCTACGCCGACAGTTACAGCGCAGCCTTTACCGTGAATGTTCAGGGCGACGGCGCTCCCGCCAATCTGGAGGACGGCGCACCCAACAACGGCGACGGCAACGACGGACGGCATCCCGGACCGCACGCAGATGAATGTGGCTTCGCTGCCCAGTCCCGTGACCGGCGACTATGTGACCATCGCGGTCGATCCGGGCCTGAGCCTGTCCAACGTCAGCTTCCCGGCGACGCCGTCTGCGGGCGCGGACGCGCTGCCCAGCGATGCGAGCTTCCCGCTGGGATTTCCCACCTTCAACGTGACCGGGATGGGGGCCGGCGGCAGCGCGCAAGTGACCCTCCGGCTTGCCGACACCAGCAGTATCAACAGCTACTACAAATACGATGGCGCCACCGGCTGGTTCAGCTTCATGTACGACGACGTCTCGGGCACCGGCGCGGAGTTGCTCAGCGACCGTGTCAACCTCTACTTCGTCGACGGCGCCCGCGGCGACGCCGACGGCAACGACAACGGTGTCATCGTCGATCCCGGCGGACCGGCGCTGCCAGGTGCAGTCCTACAGCTTGACGGTCAACGTCTCCGGCGCCGGCTCCGTCTCCGTGCCGTCGGGCACCTATGTCGAAGGGACCGAACTGACCCTGCAGGTCACCGAGGCACCGGGCTGGCAGTTCAGCGGTTGGAGCGGCGCGCTGAGCGGCAACCTGATCAGCGAAACGCTCATCATGGATCAGGACAAAACGGTAACGGCCATCTTTGTACCCACGGAGTACTCGTTGGCCGTGGGGGTGGTGGGCAACGGCGCGGTGGATCGGAGCCCCGTCAAGGGTAGCTATCTCTACGGCGATAGCGTGGCGCTGGATGCCGATGCCGACCTCGGCTGGACCTTCTCGGGCTGGAGCGGTGATCTCGGCGGCAACAACACGAACGAAAGCGTGACCATCGACGGCAGCAAGGTCGTCACCGCGACCTTCACTCAGAATGTCTACTCGGTGAATGCGAGCAGCAGCGGCGGCGGCAGCGTGGTACTAAGCCCGCAGTTACCTAACTATCGCTATGGTGACGTAGTCGCAGTCGAAGCGGTGCCTGATCCCGGCTACGTCTTCCAGAGCTGGAGCGGTGTGACCGGCGATGGCCGCGGGCTCATCCTGGTCGTTGACAGCAACAAATCGTTCACGGCTAACTTCGGCCCGGCATCCTACACCATCAGCACGACGGTGTCAGGCGGCGGCGCCATCACCCTGAATCCCAACAAGGATACCTACGCCTACGGCGAAGTGGTGCAGGTGACGGCCACGCCGGATGCGGAGTGGGCATTCGCCGAGTGGGGATCGGGCCTGAGCGGAAATACGGCTGAGCAGCCGTTAACCGTTACCGACGACACGAACTTGCAGGCGATCTTCGTGCCGAAAACCTACGGGCTGAACGTCGCCTGGATCGGCAACGGCACCGCGCAGAAGCTGACGGACAAGACCGCGTTTACGGCCGGGGAAGTAGTCTCCGTCGCGGCCACCCCGGGCGTCAATGGCGTCGACTTCGCCGGCTGGCGAAACGAGGAGAGCGACACGTTCTTCAGTACTGAGCTGACCACGACCGTCACCATCACAGGTGACCGCAGCGTTGTGGCTATCTTCGGCGTCCCGCTCTACCCGGTCACGGCCAATGTCGTGGGCAGCGGCGCCGTCACGCCAACCGCATCTGCCTATGCTCTTGGTGAGACAGCCACGCTCACGGCCACGGCTGCTTCCGGCTGGTCCTTCACCGAATGGAGCGGCGACGTGACCGGCGCGACCAATCCAATCACCTTGACCGTTGATGCGTCCAAGGTGGTCACGGCTACCTTCATCGAAGAGGTGGTCACCCCCGTCTATACGCTGACGGTAAATGTGGTGGGCAGCGGTACGGTCACACCCATCGGCGGCGCCTACACCGGTGGCGTGACGGTTCCCATCACTGCCACAGCCGATGCCGGTTGGACCTTCAGCGGCTGGTCAGGCGATCTCGGCGGGACAACCAATCCTGCGACCCTCACCATGGATGCGAGCAAGGCCATCACCGCGACCTTCACCGAAATTGACTCGACGCCGCCAGTGATCACGCTCATCGGCGACAATCCGCAGACCATCGAGGTCGGAAACGCCTACGTCGAGCTGGGCGCCAGCGCCACCGACGACATCGACGGCGACGTCAGCGGACGCATCGTGGTCGACGCCAGCGCTGTTGACACCACGACGCTGGGCAGCTACTCGGTCACCTACGATGTCTCAGACAACGCCGGCAATGCCGCAGCCCAAGTCATCCGCACGGTCAATGTGGTCCAGACGGATACGACGCCGCCGGTGATCACGCTCATCGGCGACAATCCGCAGACCATCGAGGTCGGAAACGCCTACGTCGAGCTGGGCGCCAGCGCCACCGACGACATCGACGGCGACCTCACCGCCAATATCGTGATTGACGCTACTGGGGTCAACACTACGACGCTGGGCAGCTACTCGGTCACCTACGATGTCTCGGACAACGCCGGCAATGCTGCGACTCAGATCATCCGCACGGTCAACGTGGTCGACACAATCCCGCCTCTCCTCTCCATAACCGTGATGCCGGAAACGCTCTGGCCGCCCAATCACAAGATGCAGACGGTCAGGGTCACGGTTACCGCCAGCGAGCCAGAAGTCAACATCACGTTGCTCTCTGTAACCTCCAGCGAACCTGACAACGGGCTTGGTGACGACGACGAGGCCAACGACATCGAGATCGTCGACGACTATACCGTCAACCTGCGTGCCGAACGCGCCGAAGATGGACCGGGGCGGGTATATACCTTCACCTATCTAGCCGTAGATCGTGGCGACAACCAAGCCCAGGTCACCGCTGAAGTGACCGTAGCAGAGGGACGCGTCAATGGAGTCTATACTATCTTCATGCCCATTGTTCACAAGTAGTATCACCAAAGCCCGCACGATGAGGGGCTGAGCCACAAGGTTCGCCCCTCATCTGAAGGTAGGTTACGATCGCAGAGAAGGTAGAAAGCCGACATAGATACTGGGCTCAGTGGGTTTACGTATGGCGAGCATATGCGTGTCAGGCAAGTACGATTTCATAGCGCCCGTCCGTTTGGGTAACCCGGTAGCGATCCGCTTGATGGAGCGTCAACGGATTGCCCAATCGTGAGGCAATGTTTGCCTTGTAGAGTTGGCCGTTGCGCCATTCAATATCCACGATAAAGTTGCCGGTGCGCCCGTAGCCCGTGTACCGAGCCCTGTTGCCAACTGCTGGGCAGCGCCGGCAGCAAGTGGATCTCGCTGTTCTGGCTCTGCAGCAACATCTCTGCGATGCCGGCTGTCACGCCAAAATTGCCGTCGATCTGGAAGGGTGGGTGTGCGTCGAAGAGGTTGGCGTAGACGCCGCCAGCCTGCATGACCACGTCCGAGTGCTCGCAGAGTTCCAGCATGTTCCCGATCATTCTGAGCGTGTGATCGCCGTCCTCCAAGCGAGCCCAGAAGTTGACCTTCCAAGCCATGGACCAGCCGGTGCCGCCGTCGCCGCGGAGTTCCAGCGAACGCTTAGCCGCATCCCACAGTCCGGGCGTGCTGCTCCGGGTGATCTGGTTGCCGGGATGCAACGCCAGCAGATGCGAGGCATGACGGTGCTCATCCTCCGGGTCATCCCAGTCGAGCGCCCATTCCTGCAATTGGCCCAGCCGTCCGATCTGGAACGGGTAGAGCTTGACCGTCGCTTCGGCAAGTTGTGCAGCATATTCAGCATCAACGCCCAGAATCTCAGCAGCGGCGATGCACTTGCCGAAGAGGTCACGGATCAGCGTCATGTCCATGGTTGAGGCGTAGCTCACAGCGGCATGCTGGCCGTCTGGCGTGGTGAACTTGTTTTCCGGCGATGTCGACGGCGCGGTGACGAGGTGACCATCATGCTCGATAAGCCAGTCCAGCAGAAACTCGGCCGCGCCCTTCATGAGCGGATAGGCGCGCTCGCGGAGGAAGTCGACGTCGCCGCTGAAGAGGTAGCGCTCCCAGAGGTGCTGGCAGAGCCATGGCCCGGCCATGGGCCAGCACGCCCAGACGGGATCGCCCTGGCCGAAGTTGCCGGCCGGCGCGGTCTGCCGCCAGAGGTCGGCGTTGTGATGCGCTACCCAGCCATTGGCTCCGTAGTTGACCCTGGCCGTCTCGCGCCCGTTGACACTCATCTCCTCAATGAGGTCGAAAATAGGCTCGTGACACTCGGCCAGATCGGTCGGCTCGGCCAGCCAGTAGTTCATCTCCGTGTTGATGTTGACCGTGTAGTTGGAACTCCAGGGCGGACGCACCTCGTCGTTCCAGATGCCCTGGAGATTGGCGGCCTGGGTGCCCGGCCGCGATGAGGCGATGAGCAGATAGCGCCCGTACTGGAAGAGCAGGGCGACCAACGCCGGATCGTCTCCCTCTTTGTAGCGCGCGGATTCGGTCGACCGTGGGCAGGTCGGCGGCAGGCGTGCGACCGAGATCGAGTCCAACACGGCGGAAGAGCCGCTGGTGATCGGCAATGGCATCGGAGCGGACCACAGCGTGGGGTCGTGCGCTCGCGACGGCAGCCTGCTGTCGAGCAATTGTGACCGGATCGATGCCGGAGAGGCCGGGCAATTGGTCGAAGCCGTTGAAGCCGGTGGCCGCGGCGATGACCAGCGTCACCTCGCAGGCGTCGGTGACGCGCAGCGCACCGTTCTCTGAAGTAAGACGGGCGTTGGCATCGGCGGAGACGTCGATGTGCACGGCGAAGGCCATGCCTTGCTCTGCCGGATCATCGGCATAGGCCACCGGTTCGTCCGACGGCTTGTAGGAGGGCACGACGTTGCTGGGACAGCGCCCGGACATGGCCAGTCCACGGGCGGTGACTTCGGTGGTGAAGCGCAGTTTGGAGTCCAACTGAGCACTGAAGTTGAGTTGTCCCGGCTTGTCTGCGGTCAGGCGCAGGAGGATAGCCTGGTCCGGCGCGCTGGCAAAGACTTCACGTCGTGTAGTTGGTCTCGTCAATGCGGTAGGAGACGGAGGCCACGGCCGTGTCCAGATCGAGATCACGGCGATAGGCTGTGGCTTCACCCTCGTGCTCGAAACTGAGGCGCAGATCGCCCAGAGGCTGATAGGACTGGGTGAATGTGCCCTGCATGCCCTTGGCCAGTTCATCGGCGCGCTCGTAGTCACCGGCAAAGATGGCCTCGCGCACGAGCGGAAGCACCTCCTTGGCGTCTTGGTTGTTCCAGTCACGCGGTGGCCCGACCAGAGCGTGTCCTCGTTGAGTTGCAGTCTCTCGCTCTCCACGCCGCCGAAGAGCATAGCCCCCAATCGCCCATTGCCCACGGGCAAAGCCTCGACCCATTGCTCGGCCGGCGCTTCGTACCAGAGCACGGCTTCGTCCGGCTCGACCTCGTTTTCCATGCCCGGAATGTAGGCGGGCATCTTGCCGGGCACGTAGGGTTCATCCTTGACCTTGGACTGCAGGCGATCCAATTCGGCCGTCAGCTCGGCCACCACGTCGGCATAGGCCGGATCGTGGTAGACGCTGTTCAGCTCCTGCGGATCATTCTCCAGGTCGAAAAGTTCCCACTCCGGTTCTTTGGGATCGTCGATGGCCCCAAGCTGCCCCAGTGCATCGGCATAGTAGTAGATGAGTTTGTAGCCTTTGGTGCGAATGCCGTAATGGGCGTAGACGCCATGGTGGGCCAGGTGCATCCAATAGCGATAGTAGAGCGACGTCTGCCAATCGTCGGGCAGCTCGCCCTGGATCAGCGGGCGGAAGCTCTCGCCCTGCATGGCATGCGGCCCTTCACGGGGAATCTCCACGCCGGCCAGATCGAGGAAGGTCGGCGCAAAGTCGACATTGAGGACGATGTCGTCGTTGACACTGCCGGCCTCGATCTCACGCGGGTAGCGCATGAGATAGGGCATGCGCAGCGATTCCTCGTACATGAAGCGCTTGTCGTACCAGCCGTGATCGCCCAGGAAGAAGCCCTGGTCCGAGGTGTAGACCACGACCGTGTTCTCGGCCAGCCCCTCCTCGTCCAGGTAGTCGAGCAAACGCCCGACGTTGTCATCCACCGAGGCCACGCAGCGCAGGTAGTCCTTGATGTAGCGCTGGTACTTCCACCGTTTTGACTCCTCCGGCGTGAGACCTTCGGGTACTGGCCGCTTCAGATCCGTGAGGTTGAAGTCGCGTTCGACGCGCATGGTGGCGGCGGCCGCTGCCGATGCTCGATTGCTGTAGTCGTCGTTGAAGGTGTCCGGCTCCGGGATGTCGATGTCCTCGTATAGGTCGGCATGCTTCTCGTCCGGATCCCATGGGCGATGTGGCGCCTTGTGATGGCACATCAACAGGAAGGGCTTCTCTGGATCGCGGTTGCGCATCCAATCCAGCGAGAAGTCGGTGATGAGATCGGTGGCGTAGCCTTCGAAGACCTTGTGCTCGCCCATCTCGATCATCTCGGGATTGTGGTAGAGGCCCTGACCGGGCAGCACGTTCCAGTAGTCGAAGCCGGTGGGGTGATGGCGCGCGCCGTGGCCCAGATGCCATTTGCCGATCATGGCCGTCTGGTAGCCGGCCTCCTGGAGCAGCTTGGGGAAGGTCTGGAGCCGGTTGTCCATGGGCGTGGAGAGTGTAGTCACGCCGTTGACATGGTTGTAGGTGCCGGTCAGGATGGTGGCGCGGCTGGGCGTGCAGATCGAGTTGGTGCAGAAACAGTTGTCAAAGCGCATGCCACCGTCGGCGATGCGATCCATGTTGGGCGTTTCGTTGATGCGGCTGCCGTAGCAACTCATGGCGTGGGCCGCATGGTCGTCGGTCATGATGAAGAGGATGTTGGGTCGTTTGTCGGGCATGGTTGTCGCCTCTCGATTCAGGAATCGTAAGGACCTGAGGTTGGATGTGGTTCTGCGGTCCGTTATTCGGGTTTGTCGTTTGTTGCTATGCGCTGTGCTCCTTGGGCAATTTTCCTGTCTTAGGCTGATTCTGAGAAATAATTACCCCGGTTCGAGGGTCGCAGGCAGGATAGAAACAAACCATCGTTCAAGGCCGTCAAGGCGAATGAAGCGCTTTTCTAGTTGACTCATGGCGTCCTGAGTGAGTCGTTTTCCGGTCTCATAGATTCGGTCTGTGCGCTGAACTAACGGAGCACGAGAACGCCAGGTCAATGTCTTGGCAAACTCGATGGCAGTGTCGACACTATCAAGTAGGCTGCCATTCCAGTGTTGTTCGAGACCGCCCCAAACACGCTCAATGGGGTTGTACTTGCTATGATAGGGTGGATAATGAGCCAACTGAACCGCCAATCGGGTTTGGTCGGCAAAGTGGGTAAGTCGGGCCATGAACTGGGTTCGTCGGCTATGGTTCTCTGGACCATTGTCGGCATTGATGAGTAAGGTTGCTACCTGTGGAAAACGAGCCGCAACCCTAGACCAAAAGTCTTCAATGCAGTCGACAATGAAATCGCTGGTGACACGAGATGTGGTCATGTAAAGATAGAGTTCTCCCTGCTCCGGCAGGTAGATGCCGAAAGGGGTCACTTTCTCCTCTGGTTTGAAGTCATGGTCAGATGCCTTGACGATGATTCGTGTCTTTCCTTTGCGTGAATAGGGGCCGATTCGAACCGTTGCTTTTGCATCAAGGGAGATACGCAGTATCGTCTCGTCCTCTTCAGCCTCTTGGTGGACTTGGGCTAACTGCTCAAAGATTGCGTCGGTTTCCGGGACTTTTTTTCAGGTTGACTCTTGCGCACGCCGCGTAAGCGATAGCCCATCTCGTTGATGCGGGGTGCGCAGACTCTCATCTTCAGGCAACTGCTGGTCCGTATAGCCTTTTTTCTCGACCAATTGCTTGCGCACTTCTTTGACTGTTAACCGTGTGTAGAGCCGTTGGCTCTGAAAGGTCGGGTCTGTTTGGCTTTGGCCATCTAATATGGCTCGCATGTCTTGTCGCAGTTCTGGTAAACTGACTTCAGTTGGGTTGCGACCTCGAGCAGCAAAATTGTCAATACAAATAATGCCACTCTCCAACTCATGCCGGCCTTTACGGATCGTCTTGCGATCCCAGCCCAATTCACGTTCAACCAAACGTTGCCCGCCACGACCCAGCGATTTTACGATTCGAGCCATAAACAGTCGCCGATCGCTTCCTTTCAACTGCTTGGCTGTTTCGATATACGTCTCTTTCAATTCGTTCGTCAGTTCGATTTGCATCAATCCCCCTTTTTTCTTCGTTACCTCCATTCTAACTCACGATCGGGGGATATATTTATCTGGATCGGCCTTAGGATAGGATCACTTTACGTTTCCCATTGGATCGGAAAGGGTAAAGCATGAATACAGTTACAATCTCATCCAAATATCAAGTAGTCATTCCCAGCCCCATTCGCAAACAGTTCAATCTCAAACCGGGGCAACGGATTCAATTTATTCCCGACAAAAATACGCTGCGGGTTGTCCAAATCCCCCGATTGAGCAAGCGGAAGGCATGTTCGCGGGTATCGACACCGACCCACGCCGGGAGAAGGCGGATCGTGAGCTATGAATGTAGTTGACTCATCCGGCTGGCTTGAATATTTTGCCGGTGGCAGCAATGCACATTTCTTTGCACCGACCATCAAGGCGACCGATGCTCTGGTGATTCCTACAATCTGCATGGTCGAAGTCTTCAAGCGTCTCGTTGCCCAGCGAGGCGAGGAAGACGCACTTTTGGCTGTCGGAATCATGTCACTTGGGACCATCGCCGATCTATCCCAGGGAATCGCTATCAATGCAGCAGCCCTATCGTCCGAACACAAGATCGCGATGGCCGATAGCATCATCTTGGCCACTGCCCGTGCATTTGACGCCGTCCTATGGACGCAGGATGCTGACTTCCAAGGAATCGACGGGGTCGAATACATAGCGAAAACATGACCGGCGCGGAATGCCTATTTCGTCCTCGTATCGTTCTCGTTCTCGTTAGCCAACCACGATCTTCAACGTCAGCGGACTGCCGGTCGCCACGCCGCTTTGCAGATCGATCTCAAGCGCTTCGGCGCTCATCTCCCAAGTCGGCTTGACATCCTGGCCGAGCAACTCAATAGAGTCGATATTGGCCAACTGATAGATCGAGTCGCCGCCCATGGTGTGGATGGCAACCTTGCCTTCGCCGGCCAAGCCATCACATGCACGTAGACCGCGCCGTCTTTTTGGGTAAAGCGGATATCTTCACTGGTGAAGACGGTGCGCTTGGTGTCAGTGAACGCGCCGTCAGCCACTTGGGTCGGGCCCTCACCCGATTCGCGCCATGGCCGGGTGCCATAGATGCCCTCGCCATTGATCTGGAGCCAGCGGCCGATCTCCAGCAGCATATCTTGTTCTTCTTGCGGGATGGTGCCATCGGGACGCGGGCCGATGTTGAGCAGCAGCGCCCCGTTCTTGGCGACGACGTCGATCAGGTCGCCGATGATATCGTTGGCGACCTTGTAATCGTGGCCATCGATGTAGCCCCAAGAGTTCTTGGAGACCGACGTGTCATTCTGCCAGAAGAGGCCATGGGTGCGACGCACCTGGCCGCGCTCGATATCAAAAACGGCCACGCCGGCCGGGAAAGCGTCGTACTTGTGGTTGACGGCAACGCCCTTGCCCCACTCTGCGCCGGCGTTGTAGTAATAGGCGGCGAACTTCTTCAGATAGGGCTTGAAGGCCATGTTCTGAATCCACCAGTCGAACCAGATGAGCTGTGGCTGGTACTTGTCGATGATCTCGCAGGTGCGCAGCAGCCAGTCGTTGAGGTACGCTTCGTCGGGCGCGTTGTCGAAGTACTGCTCGGTCGGCCGACCCTGTCCCACGGCCGGGCCGTAGAAATCGGCATACTCGGGATCCTGCACGTCGGACGGGAAATGGTTGCCGCCATTCATAAACCACCAATGTTCGGCCCGGTGGCTGGAGACGCCAAGAACCATATCCTCGGCACGCACGGCCTTGGCCAACTCGCCGACGATGTCGCGCTTGGGTCCCATCTGGGCGGCGTTCCACTTGCAGAGGTCGCTTTCGTACATCTGAAAGCCGTCATGGTGCTCGGCCACCGGCACGACAAAGGTGGCGCCGGCCGCCTTGAAGAGTTTGGCCCATTCGACGGCGTCAAACTTCTCGGCTGTGAAGAGCGGGATGAAGTCCTTGTAGCCGAACTCATCTTGGGGACCGTAGGTGGCGCGATGGTGTTCGTATTCCTTGGTACCCTGGACATACATGTGCCGAGCATACCATTCGTTACCGAAGGCCGGTACGCAGTAGGGCCCCCAATGAATGAAGATACCGAACTTGCCGTCCATATACCAGTTCGGGAACTCGTAGGCTTCCAGCGAGTCCCAGGAGGCGTCGAACGGACCGTCGGCGATGCCTGCTTCGATCTTTTCTAGCGTAATTTTCGACATTCGTACTTCTCCTAAGAAATGATATTTGTAGGTTACGCCGATGGCGTGACCCATTTGCTACGCCCCGGCCTCATTGAGCCGGACCATCTGCTCATCACTCAAGTTTATGTTCAGGGCCCCTAGGTTTTCAGCCAGTTGCGCCTCAGTGCTGCCGCCGATGATGGGCAGAATGGCCGGTGATCCATGCAGCATCCAGGCCAGCACGACCTGAAGCGGCGTTGCTTCAACTTCAGCCGAGACCTCATGCAGGACGGCCAACCGAGCCGTGGTGTCGGGCGTGTCATACTGTTCGGGAATCGGCCGGTCAGCGCGATCCGCGTAGGCGCCGTTGATGGTGGGGGAATAGGCCAAAATGCGCACGTTGTGGGCAGCGCAACAGTCGATGGTCGGTTCGTCCAGGACTACCTGCGAACCGAAATCGCCATTCGGTTTGGGGCGCAGATAGGTGTGGCGCTGCTGGAGCGCCGCATAAGAGGCCCAGCCGTTCTGAGCACTGACCATGTTGACTTCAGCCAACCGCCAGGCAGCATAGTTGGACGCACCGATCTGGCGCACCTTGCCCGCCTGCACCAGACGGTCAAACGCTTCCATCGTCTCTTCAAAAGGTGTGTTGCGGTCATCAACATGTGCGTAGTAAAGGTCGATGACGTCGGTCTGGAGACGCGCCAGGCTCTTGTCACATTCGGCGATGATCTGCGCGGCGCGCAGTCCTTGTTCGACGCCGGGGTAGGGAAAGCCCAACTTGGTGGCGATGTCGAACTCATCTCGTTTGCCGCGCTGATTGAGCCACTGGCCGATGACGGTCTCGCTCTCGCCGCCGCCGGTCTCTTCACTGAACCAATGCGCGTACATGTTGGCCGTGTCGATGAATCGACCGCCGGCATCTGCATACTGATCCAGCAGCCGGAAAGAGGTGGCCAAGTCCTCCTTGGCCCCGAACCAGACGCCGCCCAGGCAAAGCGCGCTGACGGACGTGTTACCGAGAGATAGTTGTTTCATGTGAATGGATTCCCCTTCGGGTATATGAACCGTAGAGACGCAAGATTTTCAGTAATTCACGAATCTTGCTTGTCACCAAATCGTGAACTACCGGCTTTTCGTCTCTACGGTGCTAGAACTGTATCTCCACCATCTGATGCCCGACAATCTTGGGCACGGTAAAATCGACCCGGCCACCCTCGGCCGAAAAATCTACGGCTTCGCCCTGGGGCATGAGTGAAACGCTCGTCACCTCCTGTTCGGCCCGCACTGACACTGCCACATCGTAGAGCGGAATCACGTCCTCGATAATATCGAAGTCGAGTCCGCGACGCTCAGGGATGTAGTGGAGCAGATGCAGCACCTGCCGATTTAGCGCAACCTGCTCGTTGAGCGTCGCGAAGATGCTGCTCGGCCCACCGTGGCGAACCAGCGGCTCGGGCAGCAGCAGGTCCAGCGCATTGAGCACCAGCTTCTTGCACCATAGCGGCGCGTTCTGATTGTATTGACTGAAAATCGGGCTGCTGATGTAGATGACGTTGCCGTTGCGTACGATGGCCGGCGCGGCAGGCTCACCGCCAGACGGCGACTGGCGATGGGAACAGAAGTGCTTCCAGGTGCGGTCGAAGACAGCGGGCACGATCTCGGCCAGCACCTCGGTCCCCGGTTTGGCTTCGACCTCCATGCCGCGGATGTACATGACATGCTCCACACCGGGCAAGCCCGCGCCGACGATATCACCGGGCAGCAAGTATTCGGCGTAGTCGCCGCGGTCGTATACCACGCCGCGCACCAGGTTGCCATCGGCATCAAGCGGGCCGTCGCCGGCTTTGCTCACGCCCAGCGCGTCAAGCGCGAAGTCGCTGCCGTCGGGCGCCAGGCAGGATTCGAAGCTGGCCAGCAGCTTGCCGCCTTTGTCCAGATAGGTCTGCAACTTGATCGCAAACTCAGTCGAAACGGGAATATGGTCAGGAAGTATCAGCATCTTGAAGGGAGACAGGTCACTTGCCGCATCGAGGATCTCGAACTGGTGACCGGCCTCGTCCAAAATACGGTTGGCGCCCTTGATGGCCCCCGGCTGGTCGCGTTCGATAGGATTGCGGAAGGCCTCGGGCGTGAATACACCGATGTCGCTCACAGCGATAGCACCTTGACACCAGGGTTCCTTCTCCTCGACCGATGCATAGACGCCGCCGATCAGGTCGTAGACGGCCGGTTCCAGCTGCCCGTTGGGCGGCAGTTGGTCGCCGATGAGGCATTTGGCGTTCATGGCAATCATGCGGAAGCACTCGAACTCCAGCGCGGCCAGATTCTTGAAGGATTGGAAGTCACCCCAGGCCGTGTGGAACTTGCCCGTGTGCGACATGGTGTCAATGCCCAGGTTGCGGGCGTAGCGCTGGGTGATGGGGAAGTGCTGGTATCCCCACGCGCCGCTGGGCAGTGACTCCAGTTCCCAGTGGGTGTAGGCGTCATCCAGACCCCGGTGGCGCGGACCGATGTTGCCGCTGTTGTAGAAGATGCTGGCGTCAGCGCTGTACTGGCGCACGAACTGGGTCATGTCGCGCTTGAAGGCGTTGAGCGCATCGATGCTGAAACGCGCACGCTCGGCATCATCGGCCGGATCCAGGCCGGCATCGCGCATCATTTGTTGGGTGTAGCGGTCGGCCGACGGAATCGGCTGGACGATGTCGAAAAAGAAGCCGTCGACGGGCATCAGGTCAAAGATCTCGGCCACGCTGGCCTTGAGAAAATCGACATAGGGCGAGTTCACGTTCAAAAAGCGATAGAAACCGGCCTCGAAGGGCGGCGTCCCCAACAACCTGCCGTCCGTGCCCTCGCAGACCCACTCAGGGTGGCGGCTGGAGGTATAGTAGTCCCACTGTACGGTGACGTAAATCGGCGCGCGGATGCCGACCTTGTGACAGGCTTCGATCTGGTCGATCAGTAGATTTGGGCGTTCCAGGTGAGGATGGATACGCTCAGGGAAATTCGGTGACTGGTAGTAGAGCATACCGTGATGGCAACGAGCAAAGCAGGTGATCGAGTTTACGTGAGCCTCGGCCAACGTTTCGGCAAATTCATCGGGGTCGAAGTCGGCTCCGATGCCGGCAATTTGCTCGCTGGTGTGGAAGTCCAGGTGGATCTGTCGATAGGGTAGGAAGTCAGACTGATTCATTTGGAACACTCCTCTTTTTTGCCACAGATGACTCCACTGCAAAAAGGGATTAGACACGAATTTACACGAATTGTCACGAATTTTCCCCTCTGGTACCATGCTACATTTCGTGTAAATCCGTGACAATTCGTGTCCAGAACACCCTTCTTGCAGCAGAGTCACAGATGGACACAGATAAAAAAGGATGAGACGCAGATATTGCCGTGCCGAATTCTTTAGATACTTTCTTGCCGCGGCTCACGCACCCAGAAGGTCAACATCAA
>CAWKCP010000009.1:0-199763 GCA_963848115.1 uncultured Chloroflexia bacterium
ACGCCAAGCTTGCGATAGATGCTCTTGATCTGCAAGCGGACGGTCAACACCGACACAACATTGCGGGCAGCAATCTCCTTCGGCGTGAGATGGGTCGTCAACTGTTGCATGATTTGCAGTTCCGGTGTGTCAGCGGTTCGAGCGGCTGAGTCGTCACGGACGCTGTTTAAAACCCATGCCCGGGCGTCAACGCCTGCTCTGCCTGAGCCGGCGCCGAGGCCGGAAATGCGGACAGGATCCGCTCGACGAATGCATCCATTGTCTCAGCGTTTGCATCGCTGCGATCGCGTTGTCGCTGCAGCAGAACGGCCATTGGCCGCCCAGTTGACAAACGGACGCACAAGCACGGCGCTCTGGGCCAGGAGCAGCGCTTGGATCAAGTTGGCGTCAGCACAATCGCTGTCGCCCTGTGCATCACACACCAGGGCAAGCAGCACAAGCCCATCCATACGCGGCTAGATTGCGGTTCATCCTGCGCATCCGCTGCTAGCTACCTGACACTTTTTCAGAAGTAGGGCAACAGCCGAATAGGGATGGGCTGTTGATTGGTCATCAGACGTTCAAGCATGTCATATCCGATGCGAAAGATGCTGAGATCGCGGCGGTCAGAGCGGTCGACGAGATAGCGCAAGCCACGTTTGATGACGCTGGAACCGAAAGCGACCAGCCAAACGTAGGCCAAAGCGACCACCAGCGTGAGACGTGAGAGGCGCATAAAATGACGCAGACGAGTCGCTTCCAGGTCAAAGCCATGTTTTTTGAAGTCGCCGAACATCTCTTCGATCCACATGCGAATCGCATACGTGCGCAGCGTCTGCTTCGGATTATCCAGATTGGTTGTCAACAACCATGGCGTCTCTTCGCCCGGCTTCCAGTAGGCCAAGACATGGGTTGGAAAGCTATGCTTCTGGGTAAATGAGACCGAGCCGAGCCAACAAGAGTCACCCTCTTCCTTGACCAGACTATCGAAACGAACCCAGGAGCGCAGTTCGGGATGAAAAACCAGCGTATCTCCCTTGTGGCGCAGGACATAGGACCACTTCCACTGGTCCAACTGGCGCATGACAGGCACCGCACCAAATTCACTGTCGCCGGCAACGACCACTCTGGCTTCAGGCGGCATCAGCCTGCGCAAATAAGCCAACAGCGCACACTGTTTGGTGGCACTACTGTGCCCCCGACTGCCTTTCACCCAGGTCCAAGCCAGCGGAATCGCCCGCTTTCGATAGGCCACCGCAACCATCAACAATTGATGACCCGAACCCACCTTGGAACCATCCAACAACAAGCGCACTTCCCCGCCGGCAGCAACAATCGCCCCCAGAATCATGCACACAACCGGCTCATACCAGTCTCGGACTCGAATCTGGCCATTGTCCATCAGTCGACTCAACCGACGGGTTATACTTGTCTTCTGGGCATCACCAGGAATTTTGCTGGCAACATGGCTCAGATGCACCGACTTGCTCAACACGATCCCGACCAACAGCCATGCGAAGGACCTTACCCTTGCTTTGTGTTCCGTCGGTCGCAGTTCAAAAATTCGCGCTTTCCATGTATCATGTAGGTCGAAGGCAGTCATCTTTCCCTCCTATGCTTGTTTGGTTTCCTCCTATTAGCATAGCAAGAAAGTGACTGCCTTTGCTCCTCAAAAAAAAGTGTCAGGTAGCTAGCATCCGCTGTTCAAATTCGTCCAGGGCCGTGCGGGCGACGTGAAGCGCTTCCGGCGTCCTGTCCGCCAGAAGTAGTTTGATGGGCGTCAACTGGGGAAGGTAGAAGAACCAAATGGGGGGTCTGCGATCAAAGTCGACGCCGATCCGCTTACGCTGTGCTGCGCCGACGTTGCCCCGTCGCAACGCCAGTTCTACGGTGAAGGCCTCGATCAATGCCAACGCAAAGGCATTGTCTGTATCCTGAAAGTACGTGACAAGTCCCTCGATGATAACGTTTGCTCGGGTGAAATCTCCCCGGCTATCGTGGATCAAGGTCAGGGCGAAAGCGCCCATGCTCATATGCGATTGCGCTGACCCTGCGCTGTCTTCGACCAGGCCGCGCAAGAACGGTTCGGCAGCGTTTAACTCGTGGCGCAGATAGTGAGTCACACCCAGAAAGTGCCTGGCAATGCACAAAGATTCAGCTAGATGGCGCTCTTCAGCGATCTGTTTGACCCGTTCAGCCCATGCTTGAGTCGTCGTCAGATCGCCCTGCATGAAAGAGACCAGGCAAAGGTAGATCATCAACTTGGTCCGAATGGATTGCGTCCACTGCGAACTGTTGATGGTCTCTTCGAGAAATCGGCAGCCATCAGCATATTGACCGCTCATCTGCATGTCTGCAGCAATCGCTCCGCAGGCGATGGCGCGCAGCAATAGTGCATCTGACGGCAACAGATGCAGCGCTCGCTGAGCGCTGGTCGTGAGCGCTCCAGTGTTACCATTGACGAGCGCCACAGAAGCGGCGATAACCGACGCCTCACCCAGCACAGCGTTGAAAGCAGGGGATTCCGGCGGTAGGTTTGCCAACAACGCTTCAGCTCTTTGAGCTGAAATGACCATCTCCTGGTATTGACCCGTATGCATGGTCAATACAGCGGTCGTGCTCATCAGCATCGCACGACTCTCCCGTGTTTCGTCCGGAAAATGGCGGAGCCAGTGTTCGAGCCTGGGCCACTGTTCGGAGTTCATCAGGGCGTAGCGATACTGTTGTACAATTTGCTCGGCTGCAACGTGATCTCCACCCGATATCAAGTACCGGATCGCCTCGTCTGGGAAGTCTTCGTCGGGCAAACCAGGCGCCGGCACGGCGGTGAAACGCAGCGATCTCATCGTCATTGTAGCGTTTCCGCCCCCAGGTCCGCAGCAAATCGCGGAAAAGATGATGCAGCCGAAACCAATGGTTCTCGCTGTCCAGCGGAATGACAAAGAGATTGTCATCCTGGAGCCGCTGAATAAACGCTTCACCTGTCAGGTCAGCCGGAGCCGCGGCAGAGTCTGGTTGGCAGACCGCTGTACAGAGTTCAGGACAGAAACGATCCAGCCAGGCAATGGTCAACAGCCATTCCCTCAAGATCGGATCTAAACGGTTCATCACTTCCGCCAGCAGATATTCCTGCAGATGTTGGCTATCGACAGGGCCATCATCAGGATACACGTCGTCTTGATCGCGCTGACGCAGCGCGATTGCCGCAAGGTTCAGTGCCGTCACCCACCCTTCGGTGCGTTCCGTCCATGCGGCGGCAGTTGCGCTATCGATTTCACGATTGAGCAATTTGGTCAAGAGGCTGGCCGTGTCCGCGCTGGAGAAACGCAGATCCCCGGTGCGGATCTCGGTGATCTGGCGATAGGCTCGCAGAGACGGAAGCGGTAGAGGTGGATCGCGTCGGCTGATCAGCACCAGGTGTACCTTTGATGATGGATGGCGGAGCAATTCGGCAAGGATATGGTAGACGTCCTGTGACCGGATGACTTGCAGGTCATCCAAGACGAGAAGTATCCGGCGGGGAATCCCCTCCAGATCGTTGAGCAAGGCGCGGGCGACGGTCGAAGGCAGGGGGAAGACTGACGTCTCCAGGAAAGTCTGTACATGCAGCGAGATGTCAGGGAAGGCGGACTCTATCGCAGCCACCACGTAGGCAACAAAAGTGCGGGGATCGTCATCCTCCTCATCCAACGAAACCCAGCAACCGGGCGTCTCGCTGGCGTCGAGCCACATGCTGGCCAGCGTGCTCTTGCCATATCCGGTCGGCGCAGAAATCAATGTCAGCGCCCGGTGCAGATTATTCTCCAGACGCACAATGAGATCCGTACACGGTTCCAGATCCGCGGAAACAGGAGGTCGATAGAGCTTAGTGGTCAGAATCGCAGGCATAGTGGCCGGAGAGGCACTCACCTGGTCAATTCGGTCTGTCATGGGTGTCTCGCACTACTGCTTCGTACACTACTGGCTCGGCATACTTGTATAGTCCAGCAAAGTTACGCGGCGACTTCAATCTTGTATGGACAGCGTCATTATATGGTGGCGGTGTGGCTCGAGCAAACGTCCACGAACCGGGTCGTCATCCGGGGCCGGTGGTGAATGAAGGAGAGCCTGAAAAACTCAATCTGAATCGACAACGCGGCTGCTTTGGTTTTACTTGTCTTCAGTCTTGCGCATGACGACGAAAAACGAATCCCCCTCGCCCATCTCATCATAGATTTGGAAATCCACGAGTTCATATTCGTCGCCGATAAGGTCGCGTAACGTCCCTTCGGTGTAGTAGGTATTGAGCAGTCCGTGGAAGACGTCTTCACCCTCACCGATCCAGAGTGAGTGCAAGAGAATGCCACCCGCATTGAGCACAGTCGCTTGGTTGGCTAGAGAAGCCCGGAGTTCATCTCTGGTCAGATGCTGGAGCACCTTGTTCGAGTAGATGCAGTCGAAATGCCGGTCGATGTCCATTGTCACAGCGTCAAGCTGTACCAGATCGGCCTCTGCATCCAATTCACGGTAGCGTTCGACAAAGAGTGCCGAGCTGTCCGAGCCGGTCACCTGATAATGCTCGCTCAGCAGAGCGAAATCCTTGCCCGGCCCCATGCCCAGTTCAAGCACCGTCGAACCGGACGGCAGGTAGGTCGCTAACACCTCAATCAGAGCACGTCCATCGTACCCCTCAGCCATCTCCAGGTAGTTTTCGACATTCTTCGCGTCATGGTAGTAGCTCATTGATAACCCTTTCCATTTCGATCCTGCATCTGCTCCATTTTAGACCGGCTGGGCAGGCCCGGCAGGTGATGCGCTGCTCTCTTTAACACACGCTCTGCGAAATGCCGTCGGCGTGCATCCCGCATACTTGCGGAAGGCAGTCGCGAAGTATTGACTTGAACTGAAGCCGGACGCGTAGGCAATATCCGTGATCGTCAGACCGGCATCGGCGGCCAGCATCCCTTCTGCTGCGTGTACGCGGCAGGCGGTCAAGAATTCAATCGGCGTCATATTGGTGATCTGCTTGCAGTAACTCGAAAACTGACTGCGCGACAGGCCACATTCGCCGGCTATCCTGTCCAATGTCCACTGGATTCCCAGGTGCTTGGGCAACTCGTCCAGGAACATCTCCACCATACGCCGCGTCGTGGAGAGATGTTCATCCAATGGAATCCGCTGGCCTTCCAGCATTTCCATCAGGGATACAATCAGTTCATTGAGTGCCAGCGTCAGTCTGGTCTGACTCTCTGCCGGCTCACCTCACCTCCAGCAGTTCATCCAGCCTGGCGAATGCACGTGCAACCTCTGCATCAGCCTGCCAGACCGGCTGTTCGTTGTGTCGCAGCAGGTCGGTTAGTTGCTGCAATTCCTTGGCCGTACATAGCAGCCAATCCGGCCAACGCCATGGTTGGTTGGGCCGGCGTACATCAACGTCGATGATCACCCAGATCAGGCGGCTGGCCCCGATGTTGGGATTGCCGACCCGGTGAAATTGCCAGGGCCGGGTGACGGTCAGATCACCTTTTCGTAACAACCAACTCCGACCGTCTACCTCAAAGGCCGTTTTTCCGCGTGCCACATAGGTGAATTCGATTCCCTCGTTGCAGTGCAGATCCAGCCCCCAGTGTTGAGGTCGGGTCGCATCCCACACCCCGATGGAACGCAGTTGAGGCAACATGTTGCGTGGCAACGCCACACCCGGATAATTGCCCCGTGCCCAGCCACGCAGGTAGAGATCGCCTCGTTGCTCCGCGGCCTTCAACGGCTCGCACGAGTCAGCGTAGTAGGTTTTCTCTTTGTCCTGGAAGACGACTGGCCTGGCCATGGTTCCCCTAACCGAAGTGTTCAATATTTACCACTATGAAATCGTGGAAGACTGTCGAGTGCATGTCGAGTATAGTAGAAAACACCGCTCTGGCACAACCTCATTGTATGGATCTGTATCGAAAGGAGAGCACCATGAAGGTAGGATGTTTTGCACTCGTTGATCCGTTCTCACTGATGGATCATCAGTTGGAGCGGGTTGCCGGCCTTGGCTTCAAGTATGCCGACGTCACCGACAACCATCCCGGCGGGCTGCTGGGCAACGAGTTTGGCTTCACCGGCGCCGTCAGTCTTGATTCGAACCCCCGTGATGTCAAGGCCATGTTCGACAAACATGGGCTGACCATCACCAGCGTCTGTGCACACGCAAATCTTCTGGACGCCACCTCGCCGGCTGTCTACAGCACCGTCGAGATCCTCAAGGCCGTGCGGCTGGCCGCGGGCATGGGCGTGACCGATGTCATCACCACCGAGGGCGACCCCAAGACCGACTGGGGACACAACCTGTCCGATGCTGAACGCGTCTTCATTGTCGCTGAAAAGCTGGCCGAGCCGGTACGCCTGGCTGAGGCCATGGGCGTCCGCATCCTGCTGGAACCCCACGGCATCCTCACCGATTCCATCGACGGCATCCAGGCCATCTTGGACAAGCTGGGCAACCCGTCCAATTTGGGCGTCAACATGGATACGGGCAATTCCTGGCTGGGCGGAACCGATCCGGTCGAAATGGCCAAGGCCTTCAAGGAGATCATCTGGCACGTGCACTGGAAGGATCTGCCGGCCGATTGGGAGGAACTGCGCGGGACAATGTACGGCTGTGGCTTCGGCCCCATTGCGTTGGGCGAAGGCGTCATCGACGTGGCCGGCGTCTATGAGGTGCTCAAGGACGGCAATGCCGAGTATAGCACCCTGGAGGTGGGCGGCGATGAAAACATGCTCAAGAGCTACGATTATTTGAAGGCGCTGGGCGCTGAATAATTCAATGTTGCGAAGGGTAGGGGCAGGGCTTGTCCCCATACGCATCAAGCTAAACGCTGCGTCTCGCGTTGCTGTCGGTTTCGGCAGGGATGAATCCCGCCGCTAACAGCGAAAAGCCGCCTCAGCGGCTGAGCTCTAGCGCCTGAGGGCGCTTTTCGCTGTTAGCAGCCGGCTTCAGCCGTTGCTGCACGTCAGTTTGAACCGGTGGCGGGTTTAACATAATCCTCAGCTTGATGTACATGGGCCCTGCCCCTACGATACGGCGTACGTCGGTTGATTGACGTGACATGCCATGGCCAGATCCAGCGTGATCTCCGCGGCCGGCGTCAGAACCACCGTCAGGAGACGATCGTTGACAGGAGTCGTCACTGACTCCGTTTCCAACTCCGGCACAGCGTAGGTCTTGTTTGACCCCGGATAGTCGCTGACCCGGACTTCGTAGCGCGCCGAGACAAACTGGTGCTCGCCAAAGCCTCCGGCTTGGATGAGCACTGTCCGCGTATGCAAAACACTGAGGTTCACCAGACTCACGACCGTCCGATCCGCCTCCAACGTCGAGACCAGGGCCGCCACGTCTTCGGGCAAACCCGGTCGAATGGACGCTCGGTCCTCTCCGTTTCCCAGATCAAAATAGCGCAGACGACAATGAAGCAACCCGCCGTTGTAGACGATCTGCGGTCCGCCCAGCGTCAACTGGACCAGGGCCTCGGTGACGACTGGATTGTGCTCCTGCCAGTGGTGGATGTAGACCTGGCAGAGGTCGGCATCGTCCTGAGCGATGAGCGCCAGACGCCGACAGACATTGGCGTAGGCCGCTTGCAGCATCTCTTCGGGGTAGGTCGGGTTGTCGCCGGCCAGGAAACGGAGCCAGGGCTGGTCATGGCCACCCTCTTCCTTATTGCGGAAGGTCTTGACCTGGCACCAGTCGTAAGTCTCGACGGCCCGCAGGTCTTCGATCCGCGCCCAATCAGCCGGGTCCATGGACTGGTTCCAGATGGCCGTCGGATAGACGGCAGAGAGCGGCTGGTAGTCGAACCAGCCGGGTTCATCACCATCGATCCGGTCGGCGTAGCGATAGGGCACGACAAATACGTCTTGGCTTTCATCGCCCAACTGCTCCAGCCAATGGTGCCGCAGGCTCATCTCGGTTGCTTTGGGATCGCGCATCTCGCCCATGGCCCAGATGATGTCATACTGGCTGCGCGGCAGGTCGAGATAGCCGGCGTCACCGGTGACCAAAAGAGCGTTTGCCCCGGCTACAGTCGCGGCCATGCCGATGTTGTAGTAACCGTGCGGCCATGACCAGCCGTAGAGTCCTCCGTACCACTTGCCGTCCAAATATTCGCCGACCTGGCCAGAGAGACCCACATTGTCGGGCAGAAGACCGCCATTGTCCTTGGCACGCGCCACCCAGGCATCCACATACTCGACAATCCAGATCCCGATATTTACCCTCGCCGGTGAGCAGATAGGCATTGGCGACCAGACTGGTCACGATCAGATTGCCCGCCACATCGCCTCTGCCCATGCGCTCGTTCATGGCCTGGCCCATACGACGAGCCTTGGCCGGATCTTCAAGGTCATCGTAGTGGTCGATGCCGGGCAGATCGTTGAAGGGCAGCCCGTAGACACGCATGCCCGGTCCCCAGTTGTAGCTCGGCTGCGGCTGGTCGCTGTAGCCCCAGCGCGGGCCGCCGCTGCCGTTGTGCGCAGCGCGGATCAGCTTGTGCTCCGGATCGTAGTTGGGCGCGTCCGGGTCCTCGTTGAGGTAGAAGCCGGCAAAACGTTCGGCCCGCTCAATATTGGTCGGGTTGGTCGGATCGGCCAGACAGAGGAAATAGAAGGCGATGTAGCTCTCGCCCTGATGAAACTGGTCGTAGCCCAGTTCATACTCCTTGTGCAGCATGCCGGCCCGCGTGAGCTGGCGCGTGATGCCGTCCCAGATGCGCCGGCCCTGCTCCAGCAAGTGCTCGCCCCCTCCAAGCAGATAGGCCAGCGGCCAGTTGTATACGCTCTCATAGAAATCGTCGGCGCCGTCACGCGAGCCGGTCCCACCCTCACGCCAGATCAGTTCGCCTTCATCGGTCACGTATCGATCCAGAAATGGTTGAACCGATTCGTTCATCGCGTCGAAAAGCCGTCGCTCGAGCAATGCCCAGGCCGGCGGCTGAGTGCATGGGACGGTAGCGGTGATGGTGATCATGTGACACTATCCTCGTGGCAAGATTGAGAACTGCGGTTTGAGAGCAGGTTTCGTAGAAGCAACAATACATGTCATTCGTTCACGAAGTGGGCGCAAAGCGCCAACGGAGTGAGGAATCTTGAGATCGGTGGCGTCAAGATTTCTCACTCCGTTGGCGAATGACAAAGAGTCTCTTTGATCCAAAGATCGTATTTCCAATCCGTAAGCTTCAAATTGCTCTCAGTCTATCACTGGTTCGTATTATGGGTCGAGCGGGCTGCAGACCTACGCCTATCGAGCGTCCGCGCCTCTCTATCTCGACCGTCTGATTAGACAAAAGGACCCAGGGCCTCCATAATTCACTCGTCCGACTCACACGGATTCCGTCTCAAAAAGATGATTCGTGAAAATCTCTGAGTCAGCTACAGAAGCGAAAATTTGCCACAGATAGCCACGGATAACGACCCGATAGTCACACACAGTTTGATGTCCAGAGTAGTCCACGTACTATCTGTGTCCTATCCTTATCCATCTGTGTGAATCTGTGGCGAAAAAGGTTCTTTTCAGTGGACTCTTCTGTGCCATCAGTACCCTAACCTTCACCATTTGAGAGTTCAACCATGCTTCCAGAACAGCCCGCACATTATTTCTGATCATGACCGACCAGCAGCGCTTCGACACGATCGCCGGCTGGGGCTATGACTACATGATCACGCCCAACATGGATCGCATTGCGAACGAGGGTGTTTCATTTCGACAGGCCTATTGCCCCGGCGCAACCTGCATTGCCAGCCGCGCCGCCATCTTCACCGGCATGTACGCCCACAATACCGGCGCTTACAGCTTCGACCATTGGGCCGATCAGCGCAACTGGGTGCAGGACCTGGCCGACAACGGCTACTGGTGCGTCAACATCGGCAAGATGCACTTCAGCCCACGTGATGTGCCTGGCGGCTTCCACGAACGAATCATTGTCGAGAATCCGACCAATCGGACCCATGCCATGGGCGGAGCCGACGACGACTGGGGGCGCTATTTAAGTTTCCATGGTCAGACGCGACCCAACGACCGCACCTCAACCGATCCCGACTGGCTGGAGAAGCATCAGGGTGTGCCCTGGCATCTGGAGGAGCGCTTCCACAGCGACGTCTTCATCGGCGATTCGGCCGTCGCCTGGATCGACAACTATCAGGGCGACAAGCCACTCTTCCTCCAGGTCGGCCTGACCGGCCCCCATGAGCCGTGGGATCCATTGCCGCGCCATCTCAAACTGTACCAAGACAAGGAGATGCCGCCACGCTATCTCAAGGAAGGAGAGTTGGCCGAGAAGCCGCCACAGCATCAGGCCCATCTCGAGTTTCACGCCAACACAGGACATGAGTCTCAGATCGACCTGCGCAGCGCGTCCGACGACGAGATCGCGGAGATGAAACGACACTATTTTGCCAAGATCACCACCGTGGATGAACAGGTCGGACGCGTGCTGGACTCGCTGGAGGCGCGAGGCTGGCTGGAGAACAGCCTGCTCATCTTCTGCTCGGATCACGGCGAGATGTTGGGCGACCACGGCCTGGCCTACAAATGGCTCATGTACGATCCCATCGTGCACATCCCGCTGATCATCCGTCACCCCGGCTCCGTGGGTGCGCCTTGCGAGGTCACCGATTTGGTCTCGCTGATGGATCTGGGCCCGACGATTCTGGATGCGGCCGGTGTTGACGTGCCCACCAACCTGGAAGGTCGTTCACTTCTGCCCTACCTGAACGATGAGGCCATTCAGCCGCGTGAAGTTTGTCTTTTGCGAGGACAACTACCAGATCATGATGCGCTCCAAGACCCACAAGCTGGTCTACTACATCGGCCAGGAACAGGGGGAACTCTACGATCTGGTTGCCGATCCACATGAGTTGGACAACCTGTGGACCCTGTCTGAGCACGAGTCGCTCAAGAATGAACTGATTTCGTGCCTTTTGGCCTGGTTCACCAGCAGCACCTATTGGAACGCCGGCTATCGCCAGAACCGTCGACCACACTATCGTCTACGCTGGCCCGGTGAGGGCGATGCGCACCTGCACGGCGGCGGCCAGAACATGCAGTCCAAAGGCGATCAAGTATTCTAAATTATCACGAGGAGAACGACCATGTCCGACCAACCGGCGGCCCTCCAGGGCGTCCGCATACTCGATTTCAGTCATGTTTTTCAAGGGCCTGTGGCCACTCAGCTGCTGGCCGACTACGGGGCCGACGTGATCAAGGTGGAGCGGCCCGGCTCGGGCGACTGGAGCCGCAGTTGGGGGCCCTTCATCGAGGGTGTCAGCATGCCCTTTGCCGGGCTGAACCGCAACAAACGCAGCATCACCGTCAACACCAAGGACCCGGCGGGCAAGGAGATCATCTTCCAACTGGTCAAGAGCGCAGACGTGCTCGTCCACAACTTCCGCGGCGGCGTCATGGAGAAGCTGGGTTTGGGCTATGAAGATCTAAAGGTCATCAACCCGCGCCTGATCTACGCTGCCTCCAGCGGCTGGGGCGATCACGGACCCTATGTCGAGCGAGGCCGGGGCGGCCACGATCTCATGGCGCGTGCCGAGGCCGGGTGGTTCTACCAGGCCGATGAGGATACGCCGCCGGTGCCGGCCGGCATCTCGGTCGACTATCCGGCCGGCCTGATGTTGGCCCAGGGCATCCTGTTGGCGCTGCTGGCGCGTGGCCAGACCGGAGAAGGCCAGTATGTCTCGACCGATCTGCTCAGCGTATCGTTTCATGCCAACACGTGGGATGGCGCCACTGAACTCAATCGAGATCGACTGGGCGCTGCAGACGGCGTCGGCGATACCGAAGCGGCCATCAACAAGTCGTTCAAGACTGCTGACGGCTGGATCGAGGTTTCGCCGGTCTTTTCGCAGAATTCGTTGCGGGACATCTCGACGGCCATCGGGCTGGGCGACCTCTCCGAGGATCCGCGTTTTGCCACGCCGACCGATCAGTTGGTCAACAAGGATGCCATGAACGCCGCGCTCTCGGCCCGCTTCGAAGAGCGCAGCACAGACGAGTGGATCGCCGATCTGGAACCGCAAGGCGTGCTCTGTGCCAAGATTCGCACCTTTGCCGAGGCCGCAGAGGATCCGCAGTTGCAGGCCAACAAAATGGTGGTCGAGATGGAGCATCCGGCAGCCGGCACACTGCGCCTGCTGGGTACGCCGGCTCGCCTGCACAGCACGCCGCCGACCCTACGCTTGCCGCCTTCGGATCTCGGTGAGCATAATCGGGAGATCCTGAACGAACTGGGGTACTCGCCGGAACAGATTGATGACTTGGTCGAGAAGCGCGTCATCGGCACGTAGGAATCTGTCGGCGCTCCTTCTTCTCGATTGTGCAATACGCATCTGCCGTCATCTTCTGTCGCACCCGTCAGTCAACGGCGATCCGTTTGGTAAAGCAGATGACCAAGTCATCGTCAAAACGGTACCTTTTGCCCTGGACGACCGGCTCATCCCTGTAGTGGACGCCTCGTCCATCCAAGATGTAGCCCAGCTTTGAGTAGAGCCGCTGAGCGTTGTTGTAGCCGGGGTGCAGACCCACGCCGATACCGATTTCGTCGTATTTCTCAGCCGTCAACGTCTCACAAGCCTCGATCAAAGCTGTCCCGATCCCCTGTTTTCGATATGTCGGCAGCACGTTAAGATCCTGGATCTCAGGGATGCCCAGCGTTTGAAAACCGGGATAGTCTGGCCGCCAGACAAGCTTCACGTGGCCGATGTACTGATCGGGTTCATGGGCAACGAAGAAGGTGATATCGCCGGACTGCTGTTGTGCGAAGCATGAGTGGAAGTAGCCGTCGGGCTTGGTCCAGCCGATCTGATGGTACTGGGCTTCGCACACCTCGGCGAGAGTTGGATCGATGCGGTCGATTCGCACTGTCATAGGTGTTTTCATGGAGTACCATTTACAGTCGGCTCTATTTTTGGATCGTCCAGAACCTATTGGGCAGTCTATGGTCTTTTCGCCATTTCATCATATTCCTCTGGTTCGACGTCAGGCACTTCGGCTAGAGCCGCTTCGTAGCGCTCGCGACTTCCCCGAGAGGCACGTTCGTCCAGGTATTGCTCTGTCAACAAAGCCGACATTTTTTCAGCCACTGCGGTGATCACGAACTGATTGATTGAGATACCCTCTTGTTGAGCAATATCCTTGATGCCCTTATGTAGTGATTCCGGCAATCGAACGCTCATTGTGGTCATTGGTTCAGTCCTCGCTCTACCAAAAACTCTCCAGGCGTCAGCACTTGTAGATCGAACTTCTCTGCACCACGAAAATCCTTCACGTTGTGCGTGATGATATACTCGCACTCTGCCTTCACCGCTAGCTCCAACACCATGTCATCTTTCGGATCTCGTAGAAATGGTCTCCACAAATAGAAGATCTGATGTTGCCTTCCGACTAAACAAAAGTAGTCGATCAATGCGTCGACAGCCCCTTGTGACACCAGAAGTCCTAAATATTGCCGCGACAAGACATCTTCATATTCCATCACCAGCGGTACTGATACGTTAACTTCAAAGTAACCCCTGCCGACAAATTCGAGCAGACGATACGATGCCCCTCTACGGGATCGGAGACCCGATACGAGCACGTTTGTGTCGACAACAACCTGTGGAACCCTCATGGCTTGGTATTGTATATGCCACCACCTATCTTGTCAATAGGGAAATCTTGTTTGGACAACGCAGATCAACTAAGGCCGTTCCAAGAAATTGAATCCCTCGAACGTCCCCGGCACTGGCCAAACGTACTCTGGTCAGCGCGGGTTTGCGTGGCCAATGCCGGGGACGTGAAATCTAGGATCGGCCTTAATCTCGCTCGACATTCAAACCATAGTGTCCTTCGACATGCGGGTACTTTTCCGCCACGTTCTCGGCCAGATCAACGCCAAACCCTGGCTTGTCGGGCAGGACCAGCCAGCCGTCCTCGATGGCCGGCTTCTCAGCCAACATGCCCCATTGTAGCGGCCCCTGGATCAAGCAAAGTTCAACTTTGTTCTGGACGCGCCCGGCTTGCGAAGGCTTGCTTGCCGCATTGGGCAACCCGGCTACCACATGGGCGTGGGCCATACACATGAGCCCATTGTGCCAACTGTGGGGACAGAGGTCGACGCCGTAGTGGTCGGCCATCTCGGCGATGCGCAACAGCTCGGTGATGCCGCAGACACCGGCATCTGGCTGGACGACACCGTAGGCTCGCTTCTCCAGGTAAGGGCGGAAGCGTTCCAGCGTGGTGTACTGCTCGCCGCCGGTGATGGGTAGATCCACAGCCGCATTGAGCCTGGCGTAGGCGTCAATGTCGTCCTGTGGGATCGGCTCCTCGAACCAGACGAAGTCCAGGCGGTCCAGTTCTCTGGCGATCTCCAGCGCCTCGTCTTCGGTCAGGCGCTGGTTGCCGTCTAGCATGAGGTCCATGCGTCCATCGACTTCCTGCACCAGCTCACGCACCAGGCCCAGGAAACGATCCACGGTCACGCCATCCCACGACCACTCGGTGCCGATGCGAAACTTGAGCGCGGTGTAGCCCTCATCGACGTAGCCCAGCGCCTCTTCGATCAACTGATGCGGACTGTCGCGCCAGTCGTAGCGGCAGCCGCTGGAGGCATAGAGGCGAACCTTGTCGATGGGACTGGCGGCCAGCAGTTCGCTGGTGCGTTTGCCCTCGATCTTGCCGCGCAGATCCCAGAGCGCGCAGTCGATGCCGGCAACTGCTGCATCGTGGGGTCTTCCACGGTCGTTGGGATGGGGCACAATCGACGGATCGCGCGGATCCTTGCCGATGAGCAACGGACTGAGCCACTCGACCCAGCTGGCGATGCGCAGTGGCCAACCATAGGCGCTGGCCTCGCCGATGCCGACAAGCCCTTCGTCGGTGTGGATTCTGACCACAGCACAGTCCGCTTTGATGGTGCGATAGCGTGAAGTGATCCACTGCCGTTCCGGCTCGTGCATGCGCGTCAAGCAGATGGTTTCGAGCTTGGTGATCTTCATATTGATGGCTCCATACAAAAAGATAGACCGCGGGTTTTGCGGATTTGGCGGATCCACACGGATTTTTATGTAATCCGGCTTTTGTCCGCTGAATCCGCGTCATCCGCGGCCTATTGGCTTTTACTCTAATCGATAGACTCTACTCGTTGGAGGCCTTCCACTCCTGAAGTTGGCGGGCGACCTCGTCGAGGATGGTCTGTGCGCCGGCTTCGTTTAGCTTCTCCAGTGCCTCTGGAGCTGCCTCATCAAAGGAGACCCAGCCGTTGTAGATGGGCTTGACCAGTTCATCCCAGACGGCAGTGGTCTGGGCGATCTCGGTCTTGATCGGTTCGCGATCGACCACAAAGCCCAGGGCCTGTGATGGATAGGCCGTGTCGTTCATCACCTTGGTTGCTTCCCACGCGCCTACCTGTGCAGGGTCACGGTAGTAGGCATTGAACTGGTTGCCGAACATCCAGTCCGTGTTGGGTGCGTAGCCGCTAGACTCAGCTGTCATTCCTTCGGGATAGGTCATAACCTGATTGGCTTCATCTTCCCAGACCCAGTGGGTACCCTGGATGCCTCGCGAGAGCAGGTTGTAGACCTCAGCGTCGGTGTTAAGCAGTTCGAGCACCTGCATGGCCTCTTCCGGATGCTTGGAGGTGGCGCAGATGGCATTCAGTGTGGCGGTGGCGCCGGCCGTATCCAGAATAAGCGGATCGGTCAGATTTTTGCTTTCGAAATCATAGCCATACATGTTCTTCATCTCGACATCATTGCCTGGCTTTTCGACATGATAGCCCATGGCGAAGAGACCAGCCGAGAAGGCGGCTCGCGCCTCATCCTGCGACGTCGGCTCCTTGGGGAAGAACCCTTCATCATACCAACGCTTGGTCAGATCGGCAGCAGCCTTAAATTCATCTGTCTCCAATACATTGACCGGGGTCAGGCTTTCGTCATCGGCATACATGCCCATGAAGGCAATGCCGTCATCCAAGGGATCAAAGCCCCAGTACTGATCGCGCCAGAGGCTGGCTCCTACATTGCGATCGTCGCCGTAGACGGGCGTGATACCCTCGCCGTCGCGCACGGCTGTCAGCCACGGTTCCATATCTTCGAATTTGGTCACGTCATCCAGACTAAAATCGTACTTCTCGAGCAGGTCGACGCGTGGATGGACGCCCCAGGGTTTGGGGAAGATCTGTTGATTGATGACGCCGTATATGGTGCCGTTGACACGGGCAGCGTTCCAGGTTGCCTCAGGCATGCTGGCCCAAAGCCCTGGCGCGTATTCGGGCAGCAGGTCGTCGAGCGGCGCCAAAGCGCCGTTGGCGACATTGTTGGCGTAGCTGTTGGTCCAGGGCGCAGTAAAGATGATGTCGCATTCTTCGCCTGCGGCCAAACGCAGTTGCATCTTGTCATTGAAAGCCGCAAAATCGATCGGCTCCAACGTCAGATCGACGCCGATTTTTTCGTTCATGATCTCATTTAGGGCGTCTTCCACCATCTGCAGGTCGGCCGGGATACCATTGCCGGCATAGGTGTAGGTCACCGGCACAAGATCGCCGGCAGCTTCGCCACCAGCGGCATCGCCCTCAGGCGCGGCGGCCGGCGGGGCGCAGCCAGCCAGGATGCCGATCAGCATCAGGGCAATCAACAAAAATGAAAATCGACTTCTGAACATAGTGTCTCCTCCGTGGAAATTGGTTAGACGAGCGATTGAAAAACGTGATGCTTGATTACTTAATGCATACGTCGGTCTACCTATGGGCTGGTCACGTGGCTACCAATCAACCATTCACAATTATCAATTCACTTAACAATTGATCAGCCTTTCAACCCACCAATGGTGATGCCGCGTACAAAATACTTCTGCAACAACAGAAAGGCGAAGAGTGCCGGGCCAAATGCCAGCACGGCCATGGCCATGCGCGCAGACTGCATAGGTATGGCAAGACCGGTGGTTTGCGGATTGGATGCCAGAAACATGATGTTGGTCATCAACACATAAAGTAGATATTGAAGGGGATATAGACCGGGCGAATCAATAAAGAGCAACGCCAGAAACCAGTCATTCCAGAAGCGCAGAATATAGAAGAGGCCGATGGTAGCCAGCACTGGCTTGGAGAGCGGAATCACGATCTGATAGAAAATGCGCCATTCACCGGCGCCATCGATTCGGCCTGCGTCCAGTAGATCTTTGGGCAGTTGCGCAAATGAGGTACGCAGAATGAGCACATACCACGCCGTAACCATGTAGGGCAGTATCAAGGCCAGGATGTTGTCCTTGAGGCCCAGATAGCGTGTGACCACAATATAGAATGGGACCATACCGCCGTTGAAGAGCAGCGTGAAGAAGACGAAAAATGAGATCGGCGTGCGGAATTTGTAATCCTTGCGCGAAATGGCGTACGCCAGCAACGAAGAGATGAATAGACCGCCAAAGGTGCCAAAGGCCGTGACAAAGATGGTCACAGCATAGGCCCGCAAAATCTGGCTCGGATTTTGCAGAATGTAGGTGTAGGCGCTGGTAGTAAAGCCGACCGGCAACAGGCTGTAGCCTTCAAGCGCCAGCGACTTTTCGTCCGAAAGCGAAATGGAGATGACCAAGACCATGGGGATGATACAGGCAAGGCCAACTACGATCAGAATGGCATGGACCGACAGCTTTCCCCAGGAGCGCTTGGCCCGTCTGACGCTCCGGGTCTTTGCAGGCTCGACCGTTTTTGGCTGAATATCTTGTGCACTAGTTGACATGACGTGAACATACCTCAAGGATTGATTGACCTACACCCTTCGCATCAGAAAAGCGCATCCTCTGGGTTGACTCTGCGCACAATCCAGTTGGCCAGGATCACCATGACAAAACCCACGAATGATTGATAGAAGCCGGCTGCAGCGGCCATGCTGATGTCACCCAATTGAACCAAGGATCGATAGACAAATGTGTCGATGACATCCGTCGTGCTGTAGAGCATGGGATTGTCGCGCGGCACAAAGAAGAAGAGTCCAAAATCGGCGTTAAAGATACGGCCAATGGCCAGCAACACCAGGATGATGATCAGCGGCAAAATCAGCGGCAGCGTAATGTAGCGGATCTGATGCCACTTGGTGGCCCCGTCGATCTTAGCTGCTTCATAGTAGGTCGTGTCGATGCTCAGTATACCGGCCAGGTAGATGATGCTGCCGAAGCCGACGCCGTTCCATAGGTTGGCCAAGGCCAAAATAAAGGGCCAATACTCGGGCGAACGATACCAGGAGATCGATTCTCCCCCAGCCGCCACGACCATTCGATTGGCCATGCCGGCCTCGCCGTTGAGAAAGGCAAAGACGAAGTAGCTGACAATGACCCAAGAGATGAAGTAGGGGAAGAAAAGCATGGTCTGATAGTACTTGCTCATTCGGCTCGTGTAGATCTCATTGAGCAGAAGCGCAATGGTCAACGACGCGATGTTACCGACCACAATGAAGATGCTGTTCATCACCAGCGTGTTACGCGTGATGCGCCAGGCTGTATCGGTGCCGAAGAGGAAGCGGAAATTATCGAAACCGACCCAGGCGCTGCCGAAAATGCCGTCAACGAAGCGATAGTCTTTGAAGGCGATAACCAGCCCAAACATGGGTAGATAGGCGAAGACGAGCAGGAAGAGCATACCGGGCAAGGCCATGGTCGTCAGCGCAAAATTGGTGTGAAAATCCCGTTGGCTGCCGTACCAACGGCGTCGCGGCTGAGATGCAGATCGCGGTTGAGGAGTGGATTGCATAGACGTGTCCCGGCTATGACCACATGGAATAGAGCGGCCAAGTTTGGTGAGGGAGCGAGCAGAATCAGTCGTTTGATGTAACCGGATAGGATACCGATACCATGAGCCTGGTCAGTATACAAAGGCGCATTGGGCCTGTCAAGCAGTGGAAAAACGCCAGGTGTATTTCACGCTGGGGGCAGGTTCTCACGTGCCGGGGACGGTCCAGTCAATTGGATCATGCCAGCATCTCCTGGACCGTCCCCGGCACGTTGTCGCCCCGAATCTGAAATGCACCCAAAAACGCCGTAGGCAGCAGCCCAGATTTATGGACGTCCAACTTGGAACAGATTCAAGCAACCCAGTAAGCAACAGGCTGTTGAAGCTTTCCAGCATATCGTTGGTACAGAATAGCCTCCATCAATCTGGGCCGCACCTGTAGCAGAATCTTTTTCCCGCACCGCAAACATGCATCAATCCGCCCAGAACGGCTTGCCCACTTCCTCGCGGATGACGATGTCGCTGAGGAATTCCACGGCCTTCTCAAACCCTTCTCGGCTCGACATCAGCCCGTCTTCATGCTCTATAGAAAGCGCCCCGTCGTATCCGACCAGGCGTAGGTTGCTGACCATGTCGCGCCAAACCTGCTCTCCGTGGCCGTAGCCGACCGTACGGAAGATCCAGCTACGCTCAGCGTAGTCGGCGTAGCTGGTGTTGTCCAGCACGCCATTGACCGGCGCGTTGATGGGATCGATCTTGGTGTCCTTGGCATGGAAGTGGTAGATCGAATCGCCCAAGGCACGGATGACCTTGGACGGTTCGGCCCCCTGCCAGAAGAGGTGGCTCGGATCGAAGTTGGAACCGATGGTCTCGCCTACGGCCTCGCGCAGGGCCAGCGCCGTGGCCGTGTTGTAGACGCAGAAGCCCGGATGCATCTCGATGGCGACACGCACGCCACGGTCTGCTGCGAAGCGGGCTGTTTCCGCCCAGTAGGGGATCATCACCTCTTCCCACTGCCAGGCAACCGTCTGGCTGAAGTCCGGCGGCCAGGGGCAGGTCACCCAGTTGGGATGCAGGTCACCCGGTCCGCCGCCGGGACAACCCGAGAAGGTGACCACGGTGTCGACACCCAGCGCCTCGGCCATGAGAATGGCATTGGTGACGTACTGCCGATGGGGCTCGCCGATCTCCGGATTGGGATGCAGTGGATTGGCGTGGGCGCTCAATGCACTGATCTCCAGCCCGCGATCATCGACGGCCTTGCGTACAGCGGCGATGGCATCGGGATCGTCCAGTACCTCGGTGGGCTTGAGGTGGGCGTCGCCGATATAGCCGCCGCAGCCGATCTCGACCGCTTCGACACCGACAGATTTGATGTAGTCGAGCGCGTCTTCAAATGCCATGGCGCTGAAGGCGACGGCAAAAACACCAACTTTCATGATATTGCTCCTTTGAAGCCTGTTGTTGAGAAGGTTCTAGTCTGCAGCTTGTTCGTAGCCGCAGGCCAATGGTGATATGGTTTTCGCATCGTAGTAGTAATAGCAGGTCAGATCTGCAACAACGAGCCAGAGCTTGTCGTTGGCTTCGATCCGAGACTCGGCGTCGGCCACCGGCAGATCGGGATACTCGACGCCGCTGGCATCGATTTTGCAGACCGAACAGTCGCGCGATTGGATGCGAACAAGAATGCTATCTGTGTTGATACCCAGCCGATCCGCCAACTGATCCGCGGCCTCCGAGAGCGTTTGCGCGGGTTCCAACTCGGCAGCAAGCGTTTCCGGGGTGACGGCCATGATCAGGGAGGGTATGGGCTGTGATGGTGGCTGAACGTTCTCCTGCCGGTTTATACACGCCGTCGCGACGAAGACTGCCATGCTGATCAGAAACAGATGGACAGATCGTTTCCAAAATCGAGCATGCCATGCGCTGATATGCGTTCGCTGATTTTCGTCGTGGCAACCACACCTAGCAAGGGTACCAGCATTGGATAGACGCTGCTTCAGTTAACTTTCCTCCATCAGTGACAGAATTTCGGCGGCACGCTGTTCTGAACGCGCATGCAAACGAAGCATGAATTGCTTGATCTTGGAGCCGAACTCCGCCTTGAACGTGACAAGGTCTTCATCATGCTCTACGTGTAAAAATATCTTCTTGCCGGCATCAATCGTCTTATGATAGAGCGGCCACCAACGCTCGTGGGTGACAGGCTCCGCTGCCGCGCCGGGTGTCCATTGGATCATGGGCAGGTCGTCGATGCCGAGCAGCAGATCGTGGTGGGGAATCGCCCCTGGTCCGTCCCAGTGATACATGCAGTAATCGAGGCGAGCTGTCATACGCCTGAGGACGGGTACCATGTACTCGTCGAACATCTCCGGCGACAGCATGGCCGAGAAGTCACACTGAAGTTTGGACATGCGACCGGGCGCCCACGCCCAGAAGATGCTGCCGCCGCGCTCATCGGCGATGAGATCGTACAGCCGGTCATAATAATCGAAGTAGCGTTCGGTAATATCGTCCAGGCAGGCCGTGACCCACTCGGGTCGATCCATCAGATCGTAGAGTAGTTCCTGAGTACCGCGCAACGCCGCCAGCGTATCAAGACCTTCAATCAGATCGGGGAAAGAGGTGAGGAATTTGCCGACGCCCAGGCGCAATTGGTCCTTAGCAAGCCGCATCGTGAAGTCCCAGTAGAAGTTATCGGGATCGAAGTCAAACGATGCAGTTTCGGGTTCCTCAATGATCGGCTCGACCCAGACTGTCTCATTGCCTTCGACGCCTTTCCCTCCCAGATAGAGCGCCAGACAGTTTGGCGCTAAATCGGGCGAGACAGATGGTAGAGCTTCGGCGAAACAAAGCGTATTCACGCACGCAACCTGGGCAAGATAAACGCGATAGCCATAGTCGCTGGTCGAGTAGTGGGTTTGCCAGCCGGCCGGCTCTGCTGTGGGGCGAATCTCTTCAAAAGGCTGCAGGCGCGGCGCCGTAAGAAGCAACGCCGGCCGGCCGATGTCCTCACCGTTCCACCAGGCCGTCAGTCGATCTCGTACTTGGTCGGCGTCCTGCCGATAGAGGAGTGTGCTCATGGCCCGAACCGGTCCATACTTTTCTGCTGACTATCCCTTGACGCCCGATACGACAATGCCCTGGACAAAATAGCGTTGGGCAAAGAAGAAGACGACGATGGTCGGCAACACAGCGAGCAATGAGGCCGCCATCAACCCCTGCATGTTGGTCGAGAGTTGCCCCTGGAAGAGGCGCAACCCCAGCGCCACCGTGTACATGTTGACATTCTTGAGATAGATCAGTGGATTGAGGAAGTCGTTCCACTGGAAGGTGATCTGGAAGATCATGACAACGCCCAGAGCCGGTATGCTGAGCGGCAGATGGATGCGCCAGAACATACCCCATGGGCTACAGCCGTCGATGGCGGCCGAGTCGTCCAGTTCTTTTGGAATGGTCATGAAGAACTGACGCAACAGGAAGACGAAGAAAGCCGGCGCAAACCACATGGGCACGATGAGGGGCAGGAACGTTCCGACCCAGCCGAGCCATGCGAAGAGCAAATAGGTAGGAATGAGCCGCACATGTTCGGGCAAGATCATAGTCGCCAGCACGATCACGAAAAGCGTATCTCGAAAGGGAAAGCGCAGCCGGGCAAAACTGAAGCCGACGATGGAACTCGAGATCGCAGTGCCGATAGCCGCAGCCACGGCAACGAGGGCGCTGTTGACAAACCAACGTTCAAAAGGAAAGACGGCAAAAGGAACCTTGAAATTTTCCCAGTGAAACTCGGCCGGGAACCAAGCCGGTGGAAAGACATAGATCTGCCAAGTGGGCATCAAGGCGGTGCGGATCATCCAATAGAATGGCAGCGCGAAGATAAAGGCTCCGATGATGACGGTGATGTAGAGTAGTGTGCGGATACCTAGTTCAACTAGGTTGCTTCCCCTGAATTTGTCAGACCGACGAGACACAGCCATTGCTAAACCCTCTCGTAGTGGACCCATGAGCCTGCACTGCGCAGACCGAAGATCACGAAGATGAGCACGAGCATGAAGAGCAGCCACGCCTGTGCCGACGCATAGCCGAAGAGCCCGTTCTGGAAGCCGGTGCGGTAGATGTGCAACACCATCGTCAACGTAGCGTTGTTAGGACCGCCATTGGTCATGATCAAGGCCTGGGTGAAGACTTGCCACGAGCCGATGATGTTGAGGATCACGTTGAAGAAGATGGTCGGCGTCAGCAAGGGCAAGGTGATGGCAAAGAAGCGCCGGAAGGAGCTGGCGCCGTCGATCTCTGCTGCTTCGTAGAGCGATGTCGGAATACTGCGCAACCCGGCCAGATAGATGAGCATGGCTGCACCCGCGCCCCAGAGCGACATGATGATGATCGATGGCATGGCCCAAGACTCGCTGTAGACCCAGCGCGGTCCCTGAATGCCGAATACGTTGTAGAGGATCGAGTTGAAGAGTCCCGTGTCAGGCTGGTAGAGGTACTGCCAAAGCAGAGAGACGGCCACGCCGGAAACCACTGCCGGGAGGTAGTAGATGGTACGCCAGACGCTCTGACCCTTGATGCCCTGGTTGAGCATAACAGCGATCAGCAGCGCAATGATCGTATTGAGTGGCACCACGAAAAAACTGTAGAGGGCCGTGTTGATCACCGCCTTGCGTACCAACGTATCAGTCAGAACGCTGGTGTACCAGCGCAGCCCCACGAACTCGGCCCCGGAGAGAAAGTCGGTTTTGTACATGCCGATGATAAATGAGGCGATCATTGGTCCGGCCGTGAAGACAAGGAAGCCGAAGATCCAGGGCGATATCATGAGATATCCGTAGAGCGCCTCACGAGTCGACCGTTTCATTGTTCGTTTGTGGCTTGTTGGCTTCTGAATGGTCTCTGCTGCTGCCATTCGCCACCCCTTTCTGCCGTCTCTGATTGAAATGTGCCGGGAACGAGTCGATCATTCCCGGCACATTTCAGGTGTCAATTGTTCAGCCGCACAACCATGAACCGGATGGGCCATAAGCGCCGCATCACGCTTCATCGACCACCTGCTACATGCTCACTTTGTCCATCTCTGCGCCGAGATCCTCGACTGCGATCTCACCCCGATTGTACGCAGTAGCGATCTCTGCATGGGCCACGATGAGATCGACTGGCGCTTCGCCGAGCAGCATCACCTGTTCAAATGCCGGCGTCAGAATCTGCGCCTTGGTGACAAAGTCATCGGCAAACATCTCCTCCGGCCCGCCGATATCCTGGGCAAGCGACTCAGTGAAGACCTCCAGTTGAATCTCGTTGTAGCTTTCATCCTGGTCTCGCAGCAGATCGGCAAACTTGGGCAGCACGCTCTTGCGAGACGGCTGCTTGGTGGCGTACTGGGCGTAGAGTTCACCGAACCACGGGCTGGTGGTGTTCTTGAGCACCGTCCATGATTCTTCTGGATACTCGAGTTCCCTGCCAGACGAACGTGCCGTCGACCGACTGGTGGGTGCTGTTGCCGGCCGGGCCATCGGGCATGGGGGCAACGTCCCACTTGAAGACGGCGCCGTCTGCAACCGGACCCAGGTTCCATGGACCCATTTCCATCATGCCGATGCGCTGGCCCAGGAAGAGCTCCAACACGCCCAGGCCGCTGGCGGCGATGGAGGATTGGTAGGCGAACATGTTGTCATCCCAGATGATCTTGCGGATCCATTCCAGGGCTTCCACACATTCAGGATCGCCGAGACCACAGCGGGTGTTGTCCTCAGGATCGACCATATGGCCGCCGAAGTTGCGTAGCCAGTACTGGGTCAGCCAGTTGGCGTTCATACCGTAGCTGGAGCTGCCCCAGGTCGGTGGCGGGCCTTCGCCCACGAATGCCTTGCCGATCTCGGTATAGTCTTCCCAGTTCCAGGAACCCCATTCGGCCGAGGGATAAGGAATGTCCGCGGCGTCAAACATGTCCTTGTTGTAGTAGATGAGCTGGGTGCCGGTGAAGCGTGGCATGAGGTGGATGTCGCCATCCTTGAGCCACGGATCGAATTGGTGCGCGTAATAGTCGTCAATGTTCACTTCGTCGGCATCACGGTCGATGCTTGGCTGAAGATTCATTGTTTCGCCGATCTGGACGAAGTAGGTCGAGTTCTGGCAACAGAATTCGATCAAATCGGGCGCGTCGCCGGCCACCATCTGGGTGACCGCGTTCTCGCGAATGTCTCCACCGGCGGAGGGCATGAACTCAATCTCGATGCCTGGGTTCTCTTCACGGAAGACGGGATAGAAGTCATCCCAGAGTTGCTGCACACCGGCAGCATTTTCCGGCTCGCGTGACTGATAGCGGATCATGACAGTCGCAGCAGCGGGAGCGCCGCCTTCTCCGCCTCCTGCGGCAGGCGCGCCTGCAGGAGCACAGGCGGCAAGAAATGCACCGGCACCCACCATAGACGATAATTTCAGGAACTGACGACGGCTAAATCCTTGCTTGATCTCCATGCCTCTTTACTCCTTCTGTGAGCGAAATAGAAAAATCGAACGGCTCATTACAAGATGTCGCAAATTGTCGAAATTCACTGCACAAGGCGGGAGAGTTCGAGCAAACCACTCGTTTGGGGCAAATGGTGTCAGCCCCAAACTCACCCGGACCGCATGTCAGCTGAATTTTGGTTCCATGGCAGTCATTTGATGTTCCCGCTGTGATGCACAAATGTCTGTGGAAAGGCAAGCTGCTTTTCGTCTGTTTGCCTAGTTAGATAGGGGTGTGCTACGCTTTCGGAAGCGCTTCCGGAAGCGCTTCCGAAAGCGTAGCACAGTTGATTTTCGGTGTCAAGCAACGATTTCGCTTCAAGCAATGTACTGAGAGAGATGCCCATGGATTCGGTCGAAATCACCATCGCTGATGTTGCGAAGCAAGCGGACGTTTCCGTTTCGACCGTGTCGAGGATTCTCAACAACAAACCCGACGTGGCCGAGTCAACGCGTCTTCGCGTCAAGCAGATCATCGATGAGCTCGGCTTCAGGCCGCATACTCAGGCACAACGGTTGGCAGCCGGGAAGAGTCGTACGATCGCCTTCGTTCATCCAATCGAATATCTCTTCGCAAAGGAGAGTCTTGCCGACACGGGTTTCATTCTAGGCGCGGCTTCGGCCGCCGCCGAAGAGTCTTACATGTTCAACCTGGTGACCATCCCCATGGATGAGAATAGCCTCATCGGTCTCTATCGCAGCGCCCAGGTTGACGGCACGATTCTCATGGAGATCCATCTTCAGGACTGGCGCGTCGATCTACTGCGCCAGCGCAATCTTCCCTTCACCATGGTCGGACATTGCGCCGATAACAGCGGGTTGAGCTATGTGGATCTGGATTTCGAGCGCAGTGTGTTGGCCGCAGCCGATCATCTGGTCGATCTGGGCCATCGTAACATTGGGTTCTTGACCCACTCAGCGGTTGTGCGTTTGCACCAATATGGCCCGGCGGTTCGGTCGCTACGCGGCTACGAAATGGCATGCGAAAAACATGGCCTGACCCCGCGCTTTGCCGAAAGTGACGTTGACACCGACAAGATCCACCAATCCACGCTTGACATGGTGGCAAAGTGGCCGGAGCTGACTGCAATCATTACATCGACGGGGGCATCCGTTGTTGGCGTACTGCGGGCCATGGGGGAGTGCGGTCGCAGGGTGCCGGATGATGTTTCCGTGATCCCGTTCATTTCTGACAAATTCAGCCAGCTAATCACGCCGCCGCTCACCGCCATCGACTTGCCGGCCTATTCAATGGGCCACCAAGCCGCCAGAATGTTGATCGAGCGCCTCCAGAATCCGGAGTTGGAAGCCGAGCAGATCCTGATGCCGCCTAACCTCATCGAACGCGGTAGCACGGCTCCGCCACCGACTGACTAGTACACGAAGGCGTAAGTAGACCCATGGACTGTAGGTCACGCTATCAGCGTGACAAGCCTCGCCAATCAGACTGCTCCAAAGGCACCAGGAGTTGTCCGGCTGATAGCCGGACCTACGAACCGTGGGCTCATTTCCGCCACGCTGTACTAGACTTCCATGTATGACGAGACCATCGCCAAATAACCGCGATCCACGAAGGGACACGAAGAGCACGAAGGACAGTTTTTTCGTGCTCTTCGTGTCCCTTCGTGGATCAGCTTTTTCCTCCGAGCTGACCTAAACCATATCCGACGCGTAGACCTCCTCCAGTGACGAGTACACACCGGGCGCGCCCATGAAGTCCAGGTTGCGACCCGTCATGAGGTGGTCCATGTCACGCAGATCCTGAGGCGAAATCTCCTTGATGTCCCCCAGTTGCAATGCCTGTAAAATATGCAACGAGGTCATCTCCAGCAACTCGGTGTTCATCATGGTCCATTCGATGTCGAGTCGACTCATGATGACCAGGCCATGGTTTTCCATGAGGAAGGCGTTGTACTTCTGCAAGTAGGGCAGAAAATTATCGGCCAACTTCTGGGTCAGCGGCTCGGCGTAAGGGACCACAGGCACCGGCCCTACCTCCGTGATGGTCTCTGGGAAGAGCGGACGCATGAGCCAATTTTTGCCCTTGGTGATGGCAAAGGCGTTGGTGTAGGGTGGATGGCAATGGACGACCGATTGGATATCGGGACGTTCACGGAAAAAGTTGACGTACATGGGTGTTTCGCCGGTAGGCCGTTTGTCACCCTCGATCTTACTGCCGTCCATGCGGATGAAGACGACATCAGCGGGTGTGATGGCTCCTTTGTTCATCTGCGTCGGCGTGATGAGAATGACGTCATCTTCCAGCTTCCAAGCAGCGTTGCCGCCATAGCCGGTGACAAAGCGGGCGGCGGCCAGTTTGTGACAGACGCCAATGAAGGTTTCGATCTGGTCGGCGTATTTTACGGTCAAGCTCATACTGTTTCTCCACGTTGCAATTCTGATTCAAAAATGCTTCAGGCCCCCGAATGAACGAAATACCTACGGAACCAGCGGCCAGAAGATGGGCAATATAACCAACACCACCAACAATACCACCAGCGTCAAAGGAAGACCTACTCGAATGTAGTCCGTGAAGCGATAGCCGCCCGGCCCCATGGTCAATACGTTGGCCGGGTGCGCTACAGGGCTGAGGAAGCTGGCAGACGCAGACACGGCCACGGTCATCATCAGCGCGTAGGGAGACAGGCCGAGGTCAGCGGCCGTGTTCATTGCGATGGGGGCCAGCAACACGGCCACCGCAGCGGTCGGCATGACTTGAGCCCCCAGCGCGGCCATGACAAATAGCGCGGCCACAATCGCCCGCGGCCCAAAGCCGCCCACCACCGAGACCATGCCTTCGGCCAAGAATTGGGCGGCGCCGCTCTCCTGCATGGCGATGCCCAGCGGCAACATCCCGGCGATCAGGAAGACGGCCTTCCACTCTATGTAACGGTACGCCTCATCCATGGTCAAGCAATTGGTCAACACCACCAGCGTAGCCCCAATAACCGCAGCAATGTAGATGGGCAACCACCCCACGATCACAGAGAACAGAACACCGCCCATGATCAGCAAGGCGATAGGGGCCTTGTTGAGGCGTGGCAGTCTCCTGAGCAACATCCGACAGCACCAGGAAGTCCGGCTCGCTACCCAGCACATTGGCCTTCTCGCGTCGTCCGTACAGCAGCAGGACATCACCGAACCGAAGTGCTGTGTCGCGCAGATCGTCGTGATAGGCCTTTCCTTCTCGCCAGATGGCGACCACATTGAGTCCATACTTTTCGCGAAAATTGAGTTGGCGCAGGGTCTTGCCAGCCAATGTTGTGTAAGGCGATAGCGTAGCCTCGATCAGGCCGATCTGCTCGGATTCCAGATCGGGCAGATTGATCTGTGCGCCTGAATCAACCTCCAGGTTCTGCAAACCATGAAGAGCGAGCAGATCCTCCTGCCGGCCTTCGACTAACAGCGTATCGCCAGCCATCAGCTGAGCATTGGGCGAAGGGGCCAACTCTGTATTGTCCTGGCGAACGATGCCCACCACACTAAGGCCAAAGGCGTCGCCCAGCCGGCTCTCAGCCAGCGTCTTGCCCGCCAGAGAAGAATTGTGGGGGATGTGGACGACCAGCAAGCGTTCGTGGAGGCCATAGACCTCTGCCACCCCGGTCTCAGAGACCAGATCAGTTGGGATCCTCGCGCAGTGCGCCGATCTGAAGATGTGATCCTTGGACAAGCAGCGTATTCCCCAACGTCAGCGGAATGTGCTGCAAATTGGTCCGTCTGCTAACACCATCAACCCAGATAGCCACAACCGTCACACCGAACGTGCGCCGAAAGTCGACTTGGGCCAAAGTCTGTCCCAGAAGGGGTGAATGGGGCGACAGTGCGATCTCAGCCAGCTCGATCTCATTGGAGACAAGATTCTCAACGGTCACCTTGTCACTTTCGACAACCAGTTGCTGCCCTTCGCGGAACTCGGCCAGCCGGTCTAGCCGGCCGGTCACCAATAGACGATCACCGTCCCGAAGGAGCGAGGTGGGCTCAGGCATCAACTCCGTCTTTCCGTTGCGAATGATGCCGACGACATTCAGCCCCAGAATCGACCCGAATCGACTCTCGGCCAGGGTCTTTCCGGCCAATGCCGAATCGTCGGGCAGACGCACCACAGAGACGCTCGGTCCCAAACTGTATGCCTGCTCCAGGCTAGACTCAGAATCGCCGGCGAAGTCTTCGGTAGGATCACGGTCCGGCAGCATGTGGCGACCGACCAACGCCATAAAGGCGATGCCCGCCGCCATCACGGCCAAGCCAACCGGGGTGAAATCGAAGAGACTGAATGGAGGAAGGCCATACTCGACGAGTGCATCGCTTACGAGGATGTTGGGAGGCGTCCCGATCAGCGTTGTCAGGCCGCCGAGCAGCGTTGCGAATGCCAGCGGCATCAGGAGCTTGGACGGCGGCGTCTTGGTACGCCGGGAAATACTCATGACAACCGGCAACAGCAGGGCCGCGACACCGACGTTGTTCATGAACGCCGATAGCACGCCGGCCGTCACCATAATCACCACCAGGAGACGTACCTCCCCTTCGCCGGACCAACGCAGGATATACTGGCCCACCACATTGGCCACGCCGGTCTTGGCCAGGCTGCCGCTGAGGATAAAGATCGCCCAGACCGTGACCACAGCCGGGTTGCTGAAACCCGATAGCGCCTGAGTCGGCGTCACCAATCCGGTGACTGCCAGGCTTCCCAGCACTAGCAGTGCAACAACATCCACCCGCAGCCGCTCGGTCACAAATAGCACAACCGCGGTCAATAGAATGATCAGGACCAGGGCAATCTGGTAGGTCATCGCATTCCCTCTGTCTTCACGGTGAATCTACTGCAAAAAGGTCTGATTCACCACGGAGTCACAGAGTAGGGCACAGAGACCACAGAGGAAAGACGGTGAAAAATGCTCTTCATCTGCGTTGATCTGTGTCCATCTGTGGCTAATTTTCTTTTTTCAGGGAGTCACGAATGGTCACGAATTCACACGAATGGTGTCGTCGCCCCAGAGAGAAGATTCGTGATAATTGGTGTGAATCCGTGTCAAGACCCTTTTGGCAGTGGACTCATCTGTGACGAAGAAGGCTTTTTGCAGCAGCACGAGCCTATCGAAATGCGGCCGAGATATCCTGCTCTGCAAAAACAGGATCATCCTCGAACAGAAAACAACGCGTGATGCGGTGTTCGTCGGTACGACGGAGATCCGGCGGGGTATCCCAACACTTGTCCATCACTGCTGGACAGCGGTCGGCGAACTTACAGCCGGACGACACCGGAGCGGCAAGCGACTCGTCCAACGTAGCGATGCCCTCGCCCTCCTCTTCCTCCCTTTCCCGATCGCGCACGGCCCGCATCTGAGGAATCGACTCGACCAAGAGCTGAGTGTACGGATGCTTGGGTGCGATGATCACTTCTTCGACCGAACCGGCTTCGACCACGGCCCCACGGTACATGACGATAATGTTCTCACAGATCTGGTAGGCCGTGGTCAGGTCATGGGTCACGTAGAGAATGGAGATGTCGAAATCCCGATTGAGCGAACGGAGACTCTCCAGAATGGTGGCGCGCAAGGATGCATCGACCATGGAGACCGGCTCGTCGGCCAGGATGATACGTGGCTTGAGCAGCAGGGCACGCGCCACCATCATACGCTGGCGTTGGCCGCCGCTCAACTGATGCGGATAGCGGCCCAAGATCTCTTCCGGACGCAACCCAACTGTCTCCAGCGCCTCTTCGATCAATCGCTGCGCCTCTTCCTCAGAGTCAGCCAGGTCAAACTTTTTCACCGCCACATAGAGCAAGTGATCGGCTTTGTAGAAGGGGTTGTAGACGCCGAACGGATCCTGGTAGATGGGCTGCACATCGAGCAGAAACTGCTTGCGCTCCGCCTTGCTCAACTTGGTAGAATCGGTCCCATTGTAATAAACGACACCCTTTGTCGGTTTGGAGACGCCCATGCAGCAGGCGCGATAAGGTCGTCTTGCCGCTGCCGCTCTCGCCGGCCAGCGCCGTGATGGTGGGGCTGTCGTCGGGAATGGAAAAGGTGACATCCTCGACTGCGACTGTGCGACGTTTGCTGAAGCGGCCGCCGCCGAAGATTTTCGATACGTTGCGAAGTTCCAGGATCGCGCTCACGCGTCAACCTCCGGCTCAGGTTCCGGCAGCGTTTCTTCTGCCAGATCGGGTTCTTTGTAGAGATGACACGCAACCAGGCGACCGTCGTCCGTCACTGCATACTCGGGATCGATCGTCATGCAATGGGGCATCACCGAAGGGCAGCGGGGTGCAAAGAGGCAACCCGGCGGCAGATCGATCAGCCGGGGCGGCATGCCGGGGATACCCACGAGCCGTTCCTTCTTCTCGTCAAGCGTAGGCACGCTCTCCAGGAGCAGCTTGGAGTAGGGATGCAGGGGATCCTGAACAATCTGGCCCACCGGGGATAGTTCGACCATTTTACCTGCATACATGACGGCGACCTTGTCGGCAAACTGGGCGATGAGGCCCATGTCATGCCCCACCAGAATGACCGAAGCGCCGGTCTCCTTCTGTAAGCGGCCCAACGTCGTCATCACCTGCCGCTGCACGACCACGTCCAGAGCACTGGTCGGCTCGTCAGCGATGATCAGCTTGGGCTCAAGCGCAGTCGCCGTGGCCATGCCCACGCGCTGCTTCATGCCGCCGCTTAGTTCGTGGGGATAGAGACGCGCAACGCCGGCATCTAACCCGACGTGCTCGAGAAGATGCTGCACTCGGGCACGGAACTCGGCCTTGCTCATGTCGTAGCCGTGATCCTGCAGGCCGTCGATAATCTGGGTCTCGATACGCATGACCGGGTTGAGCGCGTTCATGGCCGACTGAGTTACCAAAGCGACATCCTCCAGGCGCGCCAGGCGCATCGCCTCCTCATCCAATTTGAGTAGGTCGACGCCATCCAGAATCACCTCGCCCTGCACGATGCGCGCCGGCGGTTTGAGCAGACGCATGATGGAAAGGGCCAGCGTGGTTTTGCCGCAGCCGGATTCGCCCACAAGCGCCAGGCGTTCACCCCTTTCCAGGGTCAGGCTAACGCCGCTCACCGCCTTGACTGAACCGTCGGCGGTCTCGTAGTTGACATGCAGATCGTTGATCTGGAGGACAGAACCGCTGGTATTCTCAGCGAAAGTTTGCTTGACCTTTGCCATTAGACGCGCTTCCTCAGACGTGGATTGGCCCATTCATCCAGTCCTTGCGAGATGAGGAAGAGGCCAACAAAGAGAAGAACGATGATGATAATGGGCGGAGACCACCACCACCACCAGCCATTGATCAGCGATGCGTACCAGATGTTCCAGTAGATGGTCATACCCAGCGTGTTGGCCTCAAACGGTCCCAGGCCCAGGGCTTCGAGACCGATGGAGGCCAGAATGGCGCCAGAGACGGACGTGATGAAGACAGCAACGATGAAGGGCATGAGGTTGGGCATCATCTCCTTGACGATGATCTCCGGCCCGCTCATGCCGCTGAAGCGCGCCAACTCAACGTAGGACTGCTGGCGAATGACCAGCACCTGCGAGCGCAACACACGCGTTGGCCCCAGCCAGGCCAGTGCGGCGACGATCAGGGCCATCATCTCCACAGACATGGTACCGGGAATCGAGATGGCGATGATCACGAGCACCAGCAATGCGGGAACGGTACGCAGAATGTCGACTGTCGACCGTGTGACTGTATCAAAGATGCCGCCATAATAGCCGCTAAAGAAGGCGAGCACAGTACCGATGAAGACGCCGATGGTGCCGGCAATGAGACCGATGCGGATGGTCTGAGGCGTGCCTTCTGTCATGACGGCCAGAATGTCCTTGCCCAGACGATCGGTGCCCATCGAATGTTCAGCGGAGGGCGGTTGGCTGGGCTTGAAAGAGAGGGGATTGGCATCCTCGGGATCGGTGACGATGGAGCCGACAATGACAAAGATGACAATGATCGACAGCAGGATCAATCCCATGACCAGGGGACGATTGCGTCGAAGATAGAGGTAGAGATCCCGCATTTTGGTACCCGACGGAGGAGCGGGTTCCGGCTGCAAAACCGGTTGTAGGTCAACTGCCTGAGGGTCGGCAGGGAGATGTGTCGACTCTGCTTCTATCACGCTATTCCCTCCTGTAGTTGATGCGTGGGTCCAGCAATGGGTAGATCAGATCGATGACCAGCATGGTGAAGGCAACCGAAATGATGACCAGGAAGACGATGCCTTGGATCACAAACCAGATCATAGCCGCGTACGGCCTGCAACAGCATGTTGCCCACGCCCGGATAGCCGAAGACAACTTCGACCAGAATGGCGCCGGAGATGATGGTGCCCAGAGAGAGAGCCAGGCCGGTGAACTGGGGGAGGATGGCATTGCGCATGGCGTATCGATAGAAAATACGCGGATCCTTTGAGTCCTTTGGCCTCGGCCTGGAGGATGTAGTCTTCACCCTGAATCGTGATCATCATTGAGCGCATTCCCATGGCCCAGAAGCCAATCTGGGCCAAGACGATGGCCATGGCGGGTAGGATGGAGTGATGCATGATATCCAGCATGAAGCTGAAGCTCATTTCTGGAACGCGCGAGGTGCTGAAACCCCCAAAGAGGGGAAAGATGGGGATCTTAAACGCAAAAAAGTAGAGCAGCACGATTCCCATGAGATAGAAGGGAACGGCCGAAAAGGTAAAAAAGGCAGGGACAATGACACGTAGGAAGAAGGGAGCCTTCCCCCAGGCCAACAGAGCGCCGATCACGGTACCGATGGTGAAGCTGATGAGCGTAGCCGTCAGCAGCAATCCGATGGTCCAGGGAATCGATCTGGCCAACATGGAATTCACGGTGGCTGGGTAGTTGGAAATGGAGACGCCAAAATCCAGTCGCGCCATGTTGCCCAGGTAATTCAAATATTGGCGCCACATCGGTTGATCCAGCCCGAACTTGGCGTTGTAGGTCTCAACCAACCCGGCGACTTCTTCACTGGACACGTTGACACCCTGGCTCTGAAGTTGGACCAGTTTCTGTCTGAATTGGGTCCTGACCGGACATGCGGGGAAAGAAGAAGTTGATGGTGGCCGCCAGAAAGGCAATGACGAAAAACTGGAGCAACCGTTTCACGAAGTAGTCGAGTGTCATATGTCAACGATCCTGTTCTGAAAATAGAACGCGGATGACGCGGAATTGAGCGGATTTCCGCTGATAATGAATGCTGGATTCTATCGATGGGATGTAGTCTGTTGCGGTAGGGACAGGTCTGAGACCTGTCCCTACCAACGATGGTTCTTTCAAGAAGACAACAGAAGTCGGGCTTCTTGGAGAAGCCCTACTTTCGACTATTACGGCGTGTCAGTCGCCTCTAGCTGCATCAACGTATAGGGGAAGCCAGTGTGCATGTGAATGCCGTTCATATACGGGTCATCGACTGTGGATGGCCAGTTGCTCCAGTAGTGGCCGTTGTTGGCGGTGCGATTGTAGAACTGGACCAAGTTGACGGCCGGCAGATCCTCTAGACCAGATCGCCATGGCCGCCTTCTCGAGCTCGAGCGCCTTGGTTTTGTCAGCCGTGCCCGCCAATTCCTCGACGATGGCGTCGAACTCCGGATTTGAGTACTGGAACCAGTTGCCCGAATCATCTGTGGTAAAGGCGAGCAAGCTACGATAGAGGCTATCTGACATGGCGCCGGCCAGGCCCCAGAGCCCGCAGATGTAGTCGCCGGTCGGCAGGAGGCTGCCGACATCCGGCGGTTCTGAATAGGATGCCTCGATACCGCCCTGCTTTAGCATCTCAACGATGACCGGACCGGAATCCGAGAAGTGGGGCAGGCTGGAGATATGACACTTGATCGTATCGCCGTCGGCGTCTGCCCAGATGCCGTCTGCATTCTTCTCGTAGCCGGCCGCCATCAATCGATCGTCGGCATCAGCCGGATCGTACAGGCCTGGCTGATATTCGGCTTCGAGATCGGCCAGATTGTCAAGGTTCTCCTGGAGACCCTTGAATGGCGGGAAGGGCCAGACAGATTCTTCGCCATTGCCGTCAAAGGCAAAGTCGATCAGTTTGTCGCGATCGATATAGCGGTTGATAGCCCAGCGTACGTCCGGATTGTCAAGATGTTTTGCCGTCGTTGTTCAGGTGCAAGATGGTGGGCCACCAGGAGACCATGCCATAGGGCCCTTCACGGCCGGTCCAGGTGGTGGCGTCCGGGTTCTCTTCCAAGATTTTCTCGATGAGGTCGACACGCAGGTCGTGAGTCTGGTCGATCTCGTTGCGGATCAGGGCTGTCGCCTGGCCCTGCTGGTCTGTGATGATAGACCTGGACGAAGCGTTCGACCTCAGGCAGTTCGGCAAAGCCGGTTCGGCAAGCCCACCAGTCGTCGCAGGACTGGACACGGTCGATGATGCGGCGCGTTTCGTCGGCGTAAGAGTAACGCCACGGGCTGGTGGTCACCGGCCCGGCGCCGTCATTGTAGGCCGTGTACTCGGCCGAATTCTCACCTTCCCAGACATGCTGCGGGACAACAAAGTTGGCGACGTCACCCTTGGACACCATAACCTCGCTATGGAAGCGCGGCGCTGGTTCATTGAAGGTGATCTTGACCGTCAGATCGTCGACGACTTCGGCTTCCTTCACAAACGTCTGGTAGACGCCGCCTTGCTGGACCTCGCTACCCAGATCACGCAACGTATTCAGTGTGTAGGCCACATCCTCGGCGTTAAATTCCTCGCCATCGCTCCAGGTGACGCCCTCACGCAGGTGATAGGTCAGCTCAGTGGCGTCATCGTTGTACTCCCAACTTTCAGCTAGCCAGGGATACTCGTGGCCGTCGAGCATGTCGGCGAAGACCAGCGGCTCGTGGAACAAGGCCACGCCCTGCTGAAGGGTGCCGCCTAGGTTGTAGGGACTCCACATCTCTGGCGGCCCAGTAGGGACCCATATCGGCCACGACCATGGTGCGATTGCGGGGAACGTCGCCGTCGACGGCGGTGTCACCGGCGGGGGCTTCGGCGACCGCGGCGTCAGCGGCCGGCTCGTCAGCTGCCGGAGCCGCTGCATCACCACCGCCCCCGGCGCATGCGCCCAGGACGAGCAATAACAGCACCAGACATACAGAAATCAAACCGAATCTCTTCATGTTCGTCTTTCCTCCATCGATGGTTGTTTTATGATTTGTACAAAAACGAGCGAAGTGGGATGAAGCCATGATGATAGACTGTGTTCGGGAGGGGATCCCTTGGCCGTGTTGCGAATCAATCTCAATCAAGACTATTGCGCCGATCCGCCAAGCAACTGTTCGTTCGATCAACACCAACTGGAAGGGAATCGACAGAAGACGCTTCCGACCTGATACGGATGGAAAGCGGACAGAGAGACCGATAAAAGGCGGCAACCGCTGATTTGTTTGTGAGTTGTCAGGCAGGTCTTGGTGTGAGCGATTGTAAACTTGACTACTTGATGGAGTATATCAAAGTGTCCGTAGAGCGTCAATCGATGTTATTATGGGTGCACCATTAAATGTGCAAGGAGATAGATAGGACATCAACCGAATGCCAGGTCGTAGTCGTTCGATCTGTGCGACGCACTGCCCCGACTGAATTCGGTTGAGTAGTTTTGATTGGGCAGTGCGTCGCACAGATCCCCAACAAGGCTGGGATCAATCATCCGGTAACGGTACCCCAGGCGCGATCAGATTTTCTGAACGCATTGTCTCCCACAGTTCCGCCGGAATGTCATAGGCAAGCGCCTCCAGATTCCGAGCGATACGAGATGGAGAGCTACAACCGATGACCAGCGAGGCGACCGCAGGATGGCCCGACGGAAATTGCAGCGCCGCCACCGAAAGCGGTACGTCAAATCGAGAGCAGGCGGCTTCCAATGCCAACGTCTTCTCGGTGATCTCCGGCGGCGCTTCCCGGTAGTTGTACTTTGCCCCTGGCTTTACACCGGTGGCGAGGATGCCGCTGTTATAGACGCCCGCAGCCAGGATTGAAATTCCCTTCTGCGCACACAGATCCATGAATCCCAGCGCGCCCTGCTCCAGCAGCGTGTAGCGCCCGGCCAGCATGAAACAATCAAATTCGCCAACAGTGGCAAAGTCAGCCAGCATTTCCCACTGGTTCATCCCCGCACTGACCGCTCGAATTGCGCCCTGGCTGCGCAGATCGTCCAGCACCGGGTAGGCCTCTTCGATGGCTTCCGTGTAGTGATGGTCGGCATCGTGAATGTGGACGATGTCGACGTAATCCATCTTCAGCCGCGACAAGCTGGCCTCCAGACTGCGCAGCACGCCATCTCGGCTATAGTCCACCACACGCTCACCGTCCGGCTTGAACCAGCGTCCAACCTTTGTTGAGATTGTCAACTGATCGCGCGGCACGCCGGACAAGGCCACGCCCAGTCGCGTCTCAGAGACGCCCGCTCCGTAGGCCGGTGCGGTATCGAAGTAGGTCACGCCCTGCTCCAGCGCGGCATAGACCGTGTCGTACGCCTCCGATTCGGGCACAGCACGGTAGAGATTGGCCAGCGGCGCCGCGCCAAATCCAAGCAGAGAGACTTTGAGGCCGGTTTGGCCAACGGGTCGAACTTCCATAGGATGGATACTCCGTCAGAATTGATATGATGCTGGTGGGAATCAAGAATTTTCCACAGATGACTCTAATGCAAGAACAAAAAATTAGCCACAGATGGACACAGATAAACGCAGATGGTCTTCGTCGACAGCCCAAGACGTCGGGCGCCTGGCCAAAATCCGACGCCTGCATCCTCGAAACATCAAGTGGGCAGGATAGAAGTTCCTACACCGGCTGATTATAGCTCGGACGATGGACGTAGCGATCCATGCCGCAGCGCAGGTCAATTGACCGTCCCGGCGGCAACGCGATCTCGAAATAGCGGTCGCCAACGTCGTGAGTCTTTCCGCCTTCAAGCTCCGTCATCGATGTGAAGCGGTGCTCGCCAAAGGCGCCCGCTTGCAGAATGAGGCGTCGCCCATGCAAGGGACTCCCATTGACCAGCGAGACGGTCACACTTTCGTCATCCAACTGCGAGACCAATGCGGAGACGTCCTCCGGCAGGCCCGGTCGACAGGCATCAGCATCGTAGTAGCGCAGCCGGGTATGCAGAAGGCCGCCATGATAGACGGTCTGCGGGCCGCCGCAGGTAAGTTGAACCAATGCCTCCGTACGCACCGGGTTGATATCCTGCCAATGGTGGACGTCCCACTCCTGCGGGTCGCCGTCGTCGTCGGCCATCTTGTCCATGCGTCGCAGCACTTCGGCGTATTGCGACTCAAGAATACGCAGTGGATAATCCGGATTGCGACCGTCCAGGTAACAATACCAGGGGCCAAAGTGGATATCGTCGCCTTTGCCGCTGCCGGCTGCTACATCGAGCCAACTAGTCTGAACCTGTGGGAACTGGTCAATGTAGGAGCGATCTTCGTCGCTCTGCGAGACATACCAGAGTTGGGCGAAGTGTTTAGGCTCCAGTGGACGGAAGGAGGTCCAGCCGTCGTCAGTATGGCGATAGGGAATGAGCAGTTGATCGTTCTCCATCCGTCCACGCTCGATCAGGTAGGCGATCTGGCTGCGCGGGATGTCGAGATAGCCGAGATCGCCGGTCAGCAGCACGGCATTCATGGCGGCAATCGTCAACGGCTCGATGATGGTGTGCAGGCCATGGGGCCATCGCCAGCCGTAGTAGCCGCCCCACCACTTGCCGTCCATCGTCTCGCCAACCTGACCGCTGGGCCCGATATTGTCGGGACAGATGCCGCCGTTGGCCTGGATGCGCTCGGCCCACATCTCAAGGTAGTCGACCACCCACCGGCGATATTGATCATCGCCGGTGTACATATAGGCGTTGGTGATCAAGCTGGTTGACGTCAGGTTGAGCGGCACATCGCAGCGCATCTGGCGCGTGTTGAGTGCGTCCAGAATCTTGGCGTAGACTTCATCGTCGGTCCAGTCGGCAATGGGCAGCTCTTCACCGCGCCATGGCTTCACTTCGGTGGGGATGCCCAGATCCCCAAACGGCGGCGGATAGCCGGAGAGCACCCAGCGATGGGTCGACCAATCGTCCCAAGAATTCTCGTAGCGCGGCCCCCTGCTGCCGTTGATGGGTGAGCGCATCATACGTTGTTTCGCGTTCCAATTGATCGCATCTTGGCCGGCGTACAAGTTAGCAAACCGCAACGCCCGCGCCCGGTCGACCGGGCGTTTGGGATCGGCCAGGCCAAAGTAATAGAAGTAGATGGAGGACTCGCCGTGATGCATCCAATCGTAGTAGGCGTCGTACTCCTGGTAGATCTGGCCATAGGCAGTGAATTGACGGGTGACCGCATCCCACAGGAAACGGCTGCGCTCGTGGATATCGGCGCTGCCGCCCAACGCATAGAAGAGCGGCCAATTGTGATAGCTCTCGTAGCCGTCATCCGAGCCGTCCATACCCGGCCATTCGTCTCGCCAGATCAAGGTTCCATCGGCACGCGTGTAGCGTGCCTGGAAAATCGGAGCGGCCTCGTTCATGGCGTCGATCAGATGTCGTTGTCGCAGGGCCCAATCAGGAAGAGGCTGTTTGTGGGAAGCAGTAATCGGTTGCATGCAAGGGTTCCTTATTGATCATTCAAAATTGATCATTCAAATAGTTCATCTCGGGCTTCAAGGGCCATCGATACAGATCAGCCGGTTTCACATTGCCGGCCCACGCTTTCATGATCGCCACATCCGCCTTCTTTTCTGCCATCTTCGTTTTGATCCAGTCGGGATCCCAGTCCGCCAGCACCTGTGCCGTCAAGTCGGCAAGGATGGCCTGGCAATCGGGATCGCCTGAACGATCAATGAGTTCGTCAGGGTCATCGTTCAGATTGAAAAGCTGCGACGGCTGACCATGGTAGTAGACGAGTTTCCAGTCACCGGCCCTGATCATGCGTTGATAGCAGCCGCCGTCGGGGCAGAATTGGTCTGAACAATACTCGGAGAAGACCACATCCTTCCACAGTGCATTCCCGTCCGGCGTCGCACCATTGCGACCATCGACCAGGCCAAGAAAGCTTCGACCCGGCGAGTTCGGCAAAGCCGGAGCGTCGAGTGCATCCAGGATCGTAGCTGTGACATCCAGCGCGCTGACGGTATGATTGCAGCGTTGCCCCGCAGGAATGACACCCGGCCACGACACGATCAACGGCACCTTGACCGATTCCTCGTAGAAGACATGTTTCCACCAGAGGCCATGCTCGCCGACCATGTCACCGTGGTCCGACGTGTAGACGATGAGCGTGTTTCTGAGCAGGTCGTTTTCCTCCAGCGCTGCCAGAATCTTCCCGACCATCGCGTCGACCCGCGTCACCATGCCCCAGTAGGCGGCACGTGCCCGCAAAACTTCCTCTTCGGTCACCTCTTCGATGCCGGTGTGGCTCCGCCACCAGCGCAGATGGGGATGTGTCTCATTATCAAAAGAACACCGCTTACGCGGTGGAACCATCGTTTCTGAGTACTGGTCAAAGTCCTCTTCGCGGGCGACAAAGGGGGCGTGAGGCAACATGAAGCCGACGGTCAGGTTGAACGGTTCATCCGACTGGCCGGACCTGCGAGCCAGGCCCACGCGGTTGAGATAGTCAACCGTGGCGGCCGTGACATACTCATCGTGCACCTGATATCCCGACTGGCCGGCGCCGGACCGTTCCAGACTGATTCGGTCGGGACCGGCCGTGCCGCTGAGTATGCCCCGATCCACGTCTGAACCGCCGATGTAGTTGGCCCCATGATCGCCGACCAGCCGTTCAGCGTAGCCATGTAACTGGTCCGGCCCTAGGGAATGCATGCGTCCGATCAGCACCGGGCGATAGCCGGCCGCGCCCATGGCATGGGCCAATGTTGGAATGCCTGAGTCGAGCACGTGTTCATTGGTCCACACTTCGTTCTGAACCGGGTGCCGCCCCGAAAGCATCGACATGCGCGACGGCACGCAGATGGGGGATGCGCAGTAGCAGTTGGCGAAAAGAACGCCGGAGGCGGCCAGGCGATCCAGATTCGGCGTCTGGACCAATTTGTCGCCGTAGCATCCGGCGACATGGAAGGAGTGCTGATCCGTATGGATGTAGAGTAGGTTCGGGCGATTGGACATGCGGTCCCCGCAGTTCTTGTCTATGGATTGCCTCTGTGGTTTGTCTGTGAAGCGGACAGAACGTCCGCTCTAGATAGACTGCCCGAGTAGAATGCTGTCCAGGATGATCTTGCGCAGATTGATGACAAAAGTATCCCACCGGTGATTTGGCGTGTCAAGGAGGGTTCAAGCGGGCGCAGATGTCCGAAAAAATCGGTACGTTCATTGTATGTGAACACCGGAATGCACAAATCGAACAACTGGCGTAGGATGAGAGAATGGACCTTGCATGCATAGACGGATGCTGGTACCATCTGGCCTATCACCAGACTATTCTCCGTCAATGTAGCCAATACGCAGTTGAGGTAGGCTTTGGTAGGCCTTGGTCACCGACCCTGTGATCTGCTCGGATCACGGTTTTCGAAAGGATATGTTCACATGCGTTACAGCGCCACCACAACCATTGATGCGTCAGCCGATGCGATCTGGGCCATCCTCATCGACGGGTCCAACTATCCGCAATGGGATCCGGGTATCGACCACATCGAAGGTACGATCGCGCTGGGAGAGAGCGTCAAGTTCTTCACCGTTGTCGATTCGAGCCGGGCCTTTGCCGTCAAGGTGACTACCTTTGAACCGGGAAGCAAGATGGTACTCACTGGCGGCATGCCCATGGGACTGTTCAAATCGGAACGCACGCACACGCTCACACCGGATGGCGAAGGCAAAGTTATCTTTCAAACCGAGGAAGTCTTTGGTGGGCTGATGCTTCCGATGTTCAAGAACAAGATTCCTGATCTCACTGAGAATTTTGAACGGTTCGCTGCCGGGCTGAAAGAACGCGCAGAGGCTGACTCTGAATAAACGGATCAAGCATTTGGCGCTGAACGAATACCATACCGCCACGAGCAGTTGCAAATCACGTAGAAAGCCGCGAGCCATGTACGATACCGAAAGGTTTTATGCAGAACGCTATGCTGCCGTCTCCAGTGACTACGCATTTGAGGCAAAAACGCCGGAAGAATTGACCGAATGGCAGCACAAATTTCGCAGTCGGCTTGAAGAGGCTTTGGGTCTGAGCAACATGGCTCGGGATCTTGCCGATCACCAACCGTATGCCGAACAGATCAATTCAGTGCAAGAGGTCGGCTATACCCGCCAGCGCTGGCACATCTGGGTCGAACCGAACGTCCCTCTGCCCTTCTATCTGCTTCGGCCGGACAGCACAGACAAGAGTGCCGGTGATCCGCTACCGCTGGTGCTCTGCCCACATGGCCACAACCATCCGCACATCTACGTCGGCCTCTATGACGATGAAACAGAACGACAGAGCATCATTGAAGGCCAACGCGATATCGCCGTGCAAGCGGTGAAAGAGGGCTATGTCGTCATCGCGCCGACGACCCGCGGATTCGGTGAGACGCGCACGGCCGAGGACATCAAAGCCGACAATCTTTCCTCATGCCGCATACAGCTTATGCACGGGCTGCTACTGGGCAGGACGCCTATCGGTGAAAGAGTCTGGGACATGTGCAGGCTGTTGGACTGGGCGCTGGGGAACCTGAATGTAGATGGTCGCCGCGTCGCCATCATCGGGAACTCTGGCGGGGGAACAGTAGCACTCTTTGCAGCCGCTTGCGACACACGCTTCGCTATGGCTGTACCGGGCAGCTACTTCAACACCTTTGCCGGCAGCATCGGCTCCATCCGCCATTGCGATTGCAACTACATCCCCGGCATATTGCGCCTGGGCGAAATGTATGACGTCGCTGGACTGATCGCGCCACGTCCATTCTGTGCCATTGCCGGTGAAGCAGACCCAATCTATCCCATTGAAGGGGCGCAGTACGCCTACGGCAAACTGCAACGGATTTACGCTGTTGCCAAGAAGCCGCACAACTGCCACTTGTATGTTGGCAAAGGAGGGCACCGGTTCTACAGCGACGGTGCATGGCCGTTCATACGACAGCATTTCGAACAGGGCGCGGACGCCGAACCTAAGAATCCGCAATAGGCATGTCAGAATACATGGTCCGATCTTAAGTCTTTTCTTGTCAAAGCCCTGGTACTGACGTATCATAGCGACGAATTACACTGAAAATCCCGACTTGAATAGAAAGGTGCAGCGATGTCCGAAGCAGTTCAACTTCAACCAGGCGAAGACATTAAGATGACCATTCGGCGCCATCCTGTCCATCTGTGGGGCAGGATCGTACTGATTGTGCTTGTCGTTGGCTTGATCCTGGTACTTTGGTTCAATTTTGGAATGGGTCAGCCCGGATCTTTCGGTACGGTCATGAATATTCTCGCCATCGGCGCAATCGTCGTCGGGCTGATCATGGCCTACGTCTACTGGTATCGCTACCACAACGATGTCTGGCTGATCACGAGTCAACGCCTGGTTGATTCAACCAAGACAACGCCGTTTTCCCACAACGTGCTGACTGCGGATCTGCTCAACTTGCAGGACATCAACATCCGCCAGCGAGGCATCGCCCAGACAATATTCCAATATGGTGATGTTCGCTGCCAAACGGCTTCAGCTTCGGCCGAGACTTTCCAGTTTCTGGGCGTGAAGGACCCGCAAGAAGTGCTCGATCAGATCGAGAAGGCTCGCAGCAAGGCCAGAGATCGCCGATCCGGACGCGCTTCGACCGCGCCTGCACCGCCACCGGACGAAAACGCAGAATAGCAACCATGAACAACGCCCGGTGATTTTCTACCGGGCGTTGTCGAATCTCTCATCGAATCTCTCTTAGAGTCCCTTGGGAATCGCTTGGATGGACATACTTTACGTACACCCCGCCAAACAAGAAGTTGATGCACGCTACGACAAGTTCATCTCCTGCTCACCCTATCCGTTCATTCCGGTAGGCGTTGTTGGACTTGTCAACCTGCTGCGTGGCGATGGCTGGGAGGTAGAGGGGCTGAACCTTCCGGTTGAGCTACTGATCGAGCCGACCTTCGATTTTCGGGCATGGCTGTCAGAGCGCTCTGCGGCCAGGCTCGTGCTCATCGATCTGCACTGGTACGAGCACTGTTTTGGGGCAATGGAGGTTGCACAGGCAGTCAAGGCGATTTGGCCGCAAACAACTGTGGTCATCGGCGGGCTGACCACCTCCAATTTCGCTGAGGAGATCCTCGACAACTTCCCCGCTGTGGATATGGCAGTGCGCGGCGATGCAGAAGAACCGCTGCGTATGCTGGCTGAGCACTTCTGCGGTGATGGTACGTCCGAACTGACGGCCATTCCGAATCTCATCCATCGACGAGAAAACGGCAAGGCACGCCAGAACCGGGGATTTTTCTCCGCCTCGGCTGACCTGCTGGATCAGCTTGATTTTGTCAGTATGGATTGGCTGCATCATGCAGGCAATTACGCAGCGTTCCAGTACTCCGGAGCCGGCGTGATTGCGTTGCAGGAACCAAAACTGCGCGGCCATTGGCTCACCGTCGCCCGGGGTTGTGTCTTCAACTGCATCTACTGTGGCGGCGGCAAACGATCTCACAAAGATCTTGCCGGCCGCAACGGCTACGTCATTCGTTCACCCGAAGGAGTCGCCGCTGACATCGAGCGACTCAAGGAACTCAACTACCAGCAGGTCTCCCTCTCACTCGACCCGGCCACGTTCAGGGCCGACTGGTGGCGGACACTGTTCGGTTTGCTGCGACAGCAAGAGAGTCGCATCGGCGTCTACAACGAGTTTTTTCAGTTACCGTCTGATGAGTTCATCACTGAACTGGCAACCACAGCCGATCTTCAACACACCGAGGTCGCCATCTCACCCCTATCCGGGAACGAGGCAGTGCGCAAGCAGAACGGCAAGTTCTACACCAACAAACGATTTCTGAGCATGCTGGAGACGCTGAAGAAGCACCAGATTCCCATCTTTATTTACTTCTCTCTCAATCTGCCGGGAGAGACGCCCCAGACCTTTCGAGAAACGCTGCAACTGGCGCAACAGATCGGGCGTATCTACCCGCCGAAGCTGTTGCGCATGCTCAATCCCTGCCACACTATCGATCCGCTCTCACCCATGAGCCGGCAACCGGGCAAGTACCGCATTGAAGTGCAGTACAACAATTTCATGGACTACTACACCTACTGCAAAGGCACGGGATGGCAGCCGCGTACGGTGATCCGCGGTCAACACAGAGGCTTCGAAATGCGAGGCCGTCCGGATCAGGTCGTCGAACAGATGGCACAGGTCTGGGACACGTTCGCCAAGCAGCAGAAGTTTCGATGCTTTCCGGTGCCGAGAGGTTGGTAAGGGCTGCTGCGTGCTGCTTGATATGTGAATAGGATTGCGTACTGCGCGCCGCGTACTGCGTAATTTTTTCGTGGCGGAACTACTAGCAGCGATTGCTTCAGCCAATGTGAAGAATGGCCCGAAATCCGTCACCCCTTCGTCTGTCAAACCCTTACGCATTACGTTTTACGCTGTATTCGCCAGCCGCTCATTCCCCCAACAACGCCTCCCGCTTATGCCAATCATCGGCAAACAGATCAAAATGAATCTCTTGCTTTGGATGCTCAGCAATGACATCTTCGTTGAGCTTGATGCCAAGGCCCGGGCCGTCCGGCAACGAGAAGTAGCCGTCGACAACCTTGGGCACGCCGGGTGCGGCGTCGGTGACATACTGCTCGTCAAAGTCGTTGAAGTGCTCCTGGATCTTGAAGTTTGGCGTACATGCCGCCAGATGCAACGCCGCTGCTGTTGAGACAGGACCGCCGACGTTGTGCGGCGCGATCAACATGTAGTAGGCGTCGGCCCAGGCGGCCAGCTTCTTTGTGTTGAGCAGCCCGCCGAAGTGGGTGATATCCGGTTGGATTATGTCGGCGGCCTGAAGCTCGAACAACTCGCGGTATTCATGGAAAGTGTGCATGCGCTCGCCGGTCGCCAAGGGCACGCCCAGCGGCGCCACAGCATCGGCCACCTTCTTGAGTGCCGCGATATTCTCCGGCGGCACTGGTTCCTCCAGCCAGCTTGGTTTGAAGGGAGCCAGTTCACGCGCCATCTCAATCGCCGTCACCGGATTGAAACGTCCGTGCATTTCGATGAGGATCTCGACCTCCGGGCCAACAGCATCGCGCACAGCCTCGACCAATGAGACCACACGCAGTTTCTCGGCACGCTCCAGCTCGTAGAACCCGGCCCCAAACGGATCGAACTTGAGTGCTCGATACCCCTTATCCAGTGCCGCCCGGGCGGCGCCGGCAAACTCTTCCGGCGTACGTTCCACTGTATACCAGCCGTTGGCGTAGGCCTTGATCTTGTCTCTCACGGGTCCGCCCAGCAGACGATAGACCGGCAGGCCAAGCGCCTGCCCCATGATGTCCCAACAAGCGATTTCAATCGTCGCGATTCCGGTCATGACAATCTCGCCGGCGCGGCCAAAATCGCCCCGCGACATGCGTTGCACCAGATGCTCAATATCAAATGGATCGTGGCCGATGATGTATCGAGGCGCAGATTCCTTAAGGTAGCCGAGCAGCGATTCAGTACGATTGAGCGCCCGCACCTCACCCACACCGGTAATGCCTTCGTCCGTCTCCACTTTAACGAAGGTTAGGTTGCGCCAGGGCGTGCCCAACACCAGCGGCGTAATCTTAGTGATCTTCATGGGTCGATCCTTTCTCTTGATTGAGGTCTAATGACAGAGGTCCATGACGAAGGGATCATCCCGTGTTTGCGGCAGAAAGTATCTGGAACGGTCCTGCAGTCTGTTTTTAAGCCAAGAAATCCTGGACCATCCTCGCCACTTTGACGACGCTTTCCCAACATGAAAAACACCCTGGATGGAAACCCCCGTTCTCCGCGCAGCTAGGAAAAATCCCGGTCGGCCAGAGTTCGTTCCAACTGCTGAATTCGCTCGCCCTGTGTGACGATTAGTTCGGCCAAGAAGCCCACGAGGAAAAGCAAGACACTGATCACCGCCAGAATGCCGGCGGCATAGAAGAGCGGACGCTGTTGGGTGTCAGTCAGCATATAGAGAAACGTCAAGTAGATGAAAATGGCCAGGCTTATCGCCATACCGGCCAGGCCGAGGCCGCCGAAGAAGCGCATGGGTTTCTGTCTAAAGGCAAGTAGAAAGTTGAGGGTCAACACATCAAGCAGGCTGATGGGAATCCGGCTGAAACCAAACTTGCTGCTTCCGGCAGGACGCGGCTGATACTGGGTGCGAACCTCGCCGATTTGAAAGCCCTGATGCGCGGCGATCATCAGGATGAAGCGATGCCAATCACTGCGCAGCGGCGGCATGCTCTCCACGACCTCACGGCGCATGGCTTTGATCCAATTGGCGTCGTGGACAGGCACATGGGCAAGTTTGCGCATGACGACATTGTAGACGGCACTCGCGAAGACCTTTCCGTCTTTGCGCCCCTGTCGCCACCCTGCAACCGCATCCAGATCATTCGCCTCTAGATAATCGACAAGGACTGGAACATCCAGCAGCGGATCCGACTCCATGTCGGCAGGGATGAGGATGACGATGTCACAACGGCTCGCTGAAAACATCTGTTGCAGCGCACTGGTCATCCCTTGGCTGCGTCGATGTGTCAGCACGCGGAGATCAGGGTATTGGTCAGATAATCGAGCCAGTATCTGCCCTGTGCTGTCGCTGCTGCCGTCATTCACAACAAGCACTTCGCCTGCTCGCCCCATGGCGTCCAAAGCGCTGAAGCTGCGCTCGACGACTTCGCCAATCGTGGCCTCCTCGTTACGAGCCGGCACGACGACGGAAATTGAATTGGACACATGTTGGACGGGCGGCATTATGCGCCCCCTTGCTTAAGGAAGGCAAAGACTTCAGAGACGACGACGTCCTGTTGTTCGTCAGTCATCTCAGGGTAGATCGGCAAGCTGAGACAGGAGTCGGCTACCATCTCCGTTACCGGAAGTGCGCCCCGAACATAGCCAAGATCGGCATAGGCCGGCTGCAAATGAAGTGGCACCGGGTAGTGTATGCCTGCTCCAATTCCGCGTCTCATCAGGAATTCGAGCAAGGCATCACGCTGTTCGGTACGTATCACGTAAAGATGCCAAACAGGATCAGCGCCCTCGGCGACAAACGGCAAAATCAGGTCAGAGTCATCCAGAAGTTCTGTATACCGCGCAGCCAAACGGCGGCGCTTCGCATTCCAGGCCGACAGATGGCCCAGTTTAACCTGTAAAATTGCAGCCTGAATCGTATCGAGGCGCTCCCCGTATCCTACAATTTCATGGAGATACTTGGATCGACGGCCGTGGTTTCGCAGCAGGCTCACCTTCTTTGCTACCGCACTCCTATTGGTCGTCAGGGCGCCGGCATCACCATACGCACCTAGATTCTTGCCTGGATAGAAGCTGAAACAGGCAGCATCGCCCATCGTCCCCACATCCATACCATTCAACGTTGCACCATGGGCCTGCGCTGCATCCTCGATGACCGACAGCCCGGAATCTCGGGCAATGGCATTGATGCGCGGCATGTCGGCGGGCTGTCCGTACAGATGCACCGGGATAATGACACGCGTCGCCGGCGTTATAGCCCCCTCCAACGACTCAGGATTCAGATTGTAGGTGCGGGGATCAATATCGACGAAGACCGGGGTTGCGCCAACAGCGCTGATAGCCTCAGCGGTGGCAATAAACGTGTGGCTCGACGTAATGACTTCATCACCTGGACCGACGCCCATCGCAAGCAGAGCCAGCATAAGGGCTGATGTTCCGCTGCTGACACCAACACAGTAATCAGCTGCACAGAAGGCGCCAAAGTCTGCTTCAAACCGGCCAACTGCCGTCCCCATGATAAATTCCGTACTATCGAGAACGCTCTGAATGGCCTGATCAATTTCCGGCTGGATTGTTTCGTATTGGATCTTCAGATCAACCATCGGAATGGAGTAGGCAGCTGTTTTATCCATGACTATATGCTCTGAACGCTGAGACCGGGACAAAAATCGGGCCGAGCTATGTGAGGCTCGGCCGGCAACACTATTATGGAAGTATACGATAGGCGATTCCACGGAGCCAAAACGCTCCTTGTCCTTTCCTACCGTGCTATGGGCAGCAGTGCTGCGTCGGACGCATCTCCGGGGCGCGAAGTTCACTCGCGCTCAGATATTTCTCATTCCAAATCATGGATGTGTTCCTGCAACCAGAGCCGCAGGATTTCATTGCCGACCGTCCATCTGCCTCCGACATTTCGAATATAGCCCAGGTTATTCATGCCATACAAGAATGTACTGATTCGACTGGAGGTCTGATCATTCAGACAGGAAAAAAGAGTTTCTGAAGAGGCAACACCCATTTCGTAAATTGCCAATAGGATACGTCGCTCTATATCCGTCAAGTGCTGAAAGTCGATACTGAAGAAACTAGCCAGAAGTTCATCGGGGACCAGATCGGTCTCCTCAACTGGGCGTAAGTGCCCTGGCGAATCCTGCTCTGCAGAAAATAGTCGCTGACACAGATATTGCATGAGATAGGGATGACGATTCGTATAGCACAAGATATCCGCCATGATGGAATCATCGACCTGTATTGGCTCGTGAACTTGGCTCTGGCGCACTAGATTCGCTGACGATTCGGGGTCGAGGTTCTGCAAACTGATCAATCTGAAGCCGAACAGAAACGGGCTGGTGTTCCACGATGTGTCCTGCTCATTGAGCCGAGCAAGCAGCTTGGTCGCAGTCACAATGGTACGCTGTTGCGGAGTTTGGATCGCCTTGCGCAGTCGAGCCAGCCAAACGCTTTCCGCTTGATTGATATTTATCAATGCCTCGGCCTCATCGACAAGCAGAAGCAATTGCCGCCCATGTTCGCCAAGACGGCGATTCAGCACACGCAATATACCGATCGCATCCTGCTCCGCGAGGTCAGATGCATGAACACCAAAGGGCTCGAAGCGCTCATTCACATCCTCAATGGCGTATAGCAGTTCATCCGTCAGATTGCGCGACGTTTCACACCCCTGAATATCTAGGTAGAGCGGAACATAGGTATGTTTTTGGGCAACGACTACAAACTCGATTTGCCGCAGCAAGGATGTCTTGCCCATGCGCCTGGTGCTCACAATCCAAACAGCATTATCATGAATGTTGAGCAGGTATTCGATTAAGTGTTGTCGTCCGTAGTGATTCACCCCACGGACCCAACGGCCTACTACATAAGGGACTCTCATAGTCTGATCAATTCATAACGTAAGCGGCGTGAGATCAAAACTAGGATAGCTTAGATCGGAGATATCGGGAGACTTCTCCATAAGATCAGCGTCAGCAACGCTGTCGCCCGGTGGAATTGCGTTATTCTCGCTCAATTTCGCTTCTGAAGGATGATTGAGGGCAGCGTAGCTTACCTCGATATGATCATGCACAGCTTGGACATCATCGAGCGTGATTCGACGCCCTCTCTTTCCCAACATATGATTTACAGCCTCCAGTGCATATTGCTGAATCCTGAACGGACGACCATTGCTCACCTCAATGATATATTCCAGTGCGGACGGATCAAACCGGTAGATCGAACGAACCGGCTCAATCAGTAGTTCGAGCGCCTGCTCGCGAGTGAATGGCTCCAAGGCAATCTCATTAAATAGATTGAACCAAGGACTTTCAACTCGATCCCATTCTTTGCTAATCTGAATACCGGCCACCACGGCGCCTAGAGTAGCAGAGAAATCACGCATGAATATGCGTCGAAGCTGTTGTTGCGCCAGATGATCGTAATTACTGATCACATCCATCTCGTCCAGCAACAGGATCAGGCGCAGCTGCCGACCTTCAAAATGGTTGTCTCCGAACAGTTGTAACGCCTCAAGCAGCGCACGAAGGTCATGGTTGAAGAATCGGTCGGTGTATTCCGTCACGGCGTGTTCATGGTAGCTAAGCGAATCCACAGCGGCAATCAGATGATCATCACCCTGAGTAATCGAGGAGACGCCCACGGCAATCTCCTCGATCAGAAAATGAAAGAACTCTTCTTGAGCCGTCCCTTCCAGGTCAATATAGATCGGTAGAAACCAATAATCCAGATCGTCAATCTGTTGCAATGTACTGGATAGTTGATAGAGCAATGTCGTCTTTCCGATCCGACGTTCCCCGTGGATCATAATACTGTTGTTATGAAGCGTGTCAACGATCCTCTGTAGCAGTTGTCGACGGCCGAAAAACATGTCCTCACTTCGAATCGGCTCGCCGCTGACGTACGGGTTAAATCCACGATCCATCGCAGCATAGGAACGCATCCGATCCCTGATAAGCTCGAAACTGACATAGCCAAATCCGGAAATCGCCATCGCTGCCCAAAAGACCAATAGCGTAAAGACGCTGCGTTGCACCTCGCCAAGGAAGGGGACGGTCATCATCTCCGTCGGCGGCAAAACGGTCAGTTCCTGACTGCGCACCTCAGAGTAATTGAAGGCTTGATCACGTGCAATAAGCTCAATCGTTGTCGATTCCGGTTCTCCGAACAGGACCATATGAGGACGATCATTCAGAGGCTGCCATGCAAATGCGCCATTGAGCCGATAGAAGATCTTCATCTTTTCAGAATCAGTCTGCAAATCACCGGCGACCACATCAAGCAAGACCGGTTGATTAGCCGGTGTGCGGTAATGGCCGTCAACAAGTTCTGCGCCTTCGATTGCCTGAATCCGGACCCATGGTTTTCCTTTGTCACGCTCGTACCGCGTCAACCCCTCTGGGCCGCCGAACCAGTATGCGCCGTCCGGCTCGTAGGCAATCGCGAAGATTGCCGTACTGCGCAATCCATCTTCAATCGATAACGTCCCCCAGGTTGTCCCATCAAAGTGAGACACCCCCCCTTCGCTTCCAACCCACAGGCCGCCTGTAGCCGGATCAGAATAGAGTCGATAGATCACCTTGCTGGGCAGTTCATTCGGATAAGCTCGCCATGCTTCACCATCCCAATGAACGAGACCAATATCATGCACGTTGGCCCACATTCCCTCGGATGTCAATGGATCTCGAGCCAGCCCGCCAGGCAGGATCTTGTTGCCCGGCAGCGTCCCAGGCACATCCAGATCATTTGCTAAATGATGCCAAGTGTCGTCAATGGAACGAACCCAGATTCCATCTGCCGCCGTTCCCACCCAAAGGCGTTGATCGTTGTCTCTGGCCAACACCTCGACCACTCGTCCAGCCAACTCCGGGACATCCGTCAGCCGGCGTGAATTGAGATGGTAGTAGTGAAGTCCCGCCTCAGTGCCAATCCATATTCCAAAATCGTCGGCATTGAAATCGGTTACAACCGCTGAAGCCAAATCCTCAGAATCGACGGGCGTGGTCCATTCGCCCATCTGATAGCGAGCCAATCCGTTAAATGTTCCTGCCCAAATTCCTCCCTGAGCGTCTTCCTCCAGAACATTTACGGCATCTGATGGCAGAAAGCCGCCTGACTCAGTAAAGCTGATATCGACAAAATCCACGGGGGAGTGTTCCTTGAGACGGATACCCGCGAGCGTCGCGACCCAGATCCGTCCCCATCGATCTACGAGCAGGTCATTGACAGCGTTTGATTTGCGATCAAGTCCGTGTTGTTCGCGATATTCGCTGTACCATGCGCGTTCCTGATATCGAAAAAGTCCGACGGAAGTGGCAAGCCAAATCGTCCCATGGGGATCAATCTCAACGTCACGAACTTGCGGTGTTGTAAGGCCACCGCCGCTGGAGCGTGCAACATCAAGCGTCACTGCGCCGTCATCAAGAAATTTGCGTGCCCCTGCGCCACTGCTTCCGGCCCAAATATTTCCCTGTTGATCCCCTACAAGCGCAGTGACCGGTGACCTCTCATCGCGTTCATTGTAAATTGGCAGGGATTCGTCGGACCAAATATCAGATGATGGGTCAAACCAGTATATGCCGGAACTTGTTCCCACCCACAGGCGCCCATCACTTCCTTGCCAAAGCGCCGTTACGGTATCAGACCTAGAGTCTTCCGGCAATCGAACACGAAACCACCTGTCTCCGACACGTCGCCATAGCCCATTATCCGTGCCTGCCCAAAGTCGGTCTCCATCATTCCATAGTGCGTTCACTCCCCATCTACCTGGGGCAGGTTCTTCGACGACTTGCAGCGTTTCACGATCGTAGCGCAGCAGGCCACTATCTGTTCCGAGCAAGACGGAATCGCCAGTTACGAGCATCGTCTTCAACACAGGATTAATGCTGAATTCGAAGTTCCATGAGTCACCGTTCCAACTCGAAACCGCCCCCGAGCTCGTTGCCGCCCAGAGTCTATCATCCTGATCGGATTTCGCAAGCAATGTGACGGTGCCAAGGGGAAGACCCGAGAACTGTGTGGCGATTTCATCAACGCCAGGCACATTCGGATAGTTTGTCCAGGAGCCATCAAATCGGACAATGCCGCTGTCTGTTCCCAACCAGATCGCCTCGTCCGTGACCAAGACAGACCATACATCGTTGGACAACAGACCATCTTGCGCGGTCAGCACGCTCCATCTCGGATCGCCCTTTGTTTGGGCGTAGAGGGGATGGGGGAGGTATAGGAGAGTAAGCAACGCGCCCATTAGGACGAGCGTATATAGCGCCCTCGCCTTCCATAAAATATTCAATTGGGCATTACTGGGGGGTGCACAGAAATGGAGTCGACATAGCATTGGCAACGATGGTTCCATTGTGCAAAGACGTAGGTCTTTCAGCGGAATATTTGATTCATTCTGTACTAGATCTTACTTCAGGAGACTCAGTTTATGGAGCGGGTCCTTTGCGGTTCGACCGGTTATTAACTCTCACCAACAGCTTTGAGATAGCAAATCTAGACTGAAGGAGAGATCTTCATATTGACAAAATGATATGAAACCACTCATAAATAAATCCGCTTAACTTTCTTACGTTTACATAGTATACCACATGTTTTGTTATTGTCAACTGCTCCGCGCCTCCATATCCCTTTGACAAGGTTCGAAGAAGTCACCATGGGGGGGACCGAAGAGAAGTCGCTCACATATAGCATGGTTTTACCACGTCTTTTTTCCCGATCTTAATAGGAATCGTAAGGTTCTTCCCCCATAATGGAGCTAGAGTTTCCGAACTGGCTAAGTCTGGAACACTCAACCGAAGCACTTTGCTGTATGTATCCGTACTGATCACATCGTCGCTCAAATTCACTGAAGTCAACCTTCCCTGCCCCACTGAGACTCAAGGAAGGCCAGATCGATACAAAGGCCAGATCGATACAGGAGACAAAATGAACGGAAGACACCCCCCAATACTCACGTACATGATGTCAGGATCCTTCAACACCGACACATCTCAGTAATGCTAGCTTCGGTAATTGGTTTGATTATGGTGATGTTCTGGATTGGTTCGGAGACAGCGCAGGCCAACTCATGTGGAAATTCGTATACAGTGCGTTCTGGAGATACCATAGACGGAATCGCGTCCAGACACCGGACATCTTCGAGCCAAATCCGATCCTGTAATAATCTTAGCTCGAATACGGTACGGCGCGGCCAGAGGATCCAGGTTCCTGGCGACTCAAGTTCATCATCCGTCAGCCAAAGCCGTAACAGGCGCGATCGTCCCAGCGGAGGCGTCTCCCAGAGCAGCAGCGCACCTGCGCCCTCAGGCAACAACAGTAGGAGCAGCACAAACGATAGCAACAGCGATTCAGGCCGGAATGATACCCAGAAGAAGAGAAACACCAACGTTGCAACGCGTAGATGACCGATACCAGAACCAGTGATATTTTAGTCCACTATCTGATCCGATAATCGCACGCTCGAAACGCCGCCATAGACAGTCGGAGCATCGACCGGTGATCCCAAAACTACCGATGAAGGGCGCAACAGCGTACGCTCTTCGAGGGTCGTGTCAACAAGGTCGTCGACGCTCGCTCCGGCTACGCCTACGAATGCGTGACTACTCCGAAATTGGCCGCGCAGATCGGTGGAGACGCCGATCTGCCGCAGGCTCGCGATGGCAGAATCAGTCAGTTTCATGCTGGCCTCATCACGGACGGCCCCGGCAATAATCGTACCGGCAGGCCACTGGCGGATCCACTCCGACATCCGCTCCGACTCTTCCTCCGAGGCAAAGGTATCGAAGGCGTCACTTGCCAACAGGTTCCCCTCCTGCGTAATTGCGGCCAAATTATAGCCGCGCATATTGTGAGACACATCGATCCCGTTCAAGTAAATATGGGCGAAATCACCCACCTCTTCGCCGGCGCTGCGCACAACTATGGCAGCGTCGGCCGGCAGAGTTATACCCGTGTTGCCGATCGGCCAGCCGCCGGGCGAGGGCGGGTTGACGATTTGCGTGGATGAAATACCGGTACCATGGAAGCGAATTGCCAGTCGGTCGACCAACTGATCAGCGACGCCTGACGGTAGCGTAAACGTAGCCCGATCACCCGGCTCAACCTGCACGGTTTCGATAGAAGTCCCATTGACCGACAGATCTGCTGCAGTCGCCGGTCCAAAAATCTGTAGGGACAGATCTCCGCCCTGTATCGGCAGATCGATCATCAAGCCGACCTCTGGTCGGACGGCGTAGCGCGGCTGCCCAGCCTGAGCGAGGGATGACCAACCTTCAGCCAGGTAGAGCGGCCCCATATCGTCGCTTAGGTCGATCTCCACAATCGTAGCCTCTTCACTCTCCACTTCATAAAGTCGAATTGTGCTCGGTCTCCCCTGCCAGTCAAACCCCCGCCACTCATCCAACATTGAGACAGGCAGTACCTCTTCAACGAACCGGAGCAGCGGCTCCGGCAAATGGTCAACATGGACGATGAGGTACTCGACGCCGAGAAAGTCAAGAACAGAGGCTGCATGGGCTTCATTCCGCTCGACAATGGCTTCCCAGTCGTGTGTAACTTCTTGCGCGATGTGATCACGATCCGAATTCATGAGGCCGATTAGATCACCAATCAGAGGAGCGTCGGTGAAGTACTGGAACTTGTACGCCGGGTTGCGGCTGGTGTTGCCGCCCAGCCGACGTTGGCCATGTTCACTCTGATACCACTGCTGCATCATGATCAGAACGTCAGAGCGACCCAGTACACGTGCACCATTTCGCCAGCCGGTCGGCAATTCCAACAGCGTCGCAACGGTCGGCGCATCCTCCGTTCGATCGGCTAAGCGACTGTAGATGGGCGGGACACGAAAATCGTTGAGCGGCAATGGCGTCGACAGATGTTCTGCAGCGAAGACCAATGCAAAGACACCGAGAAGGCCGGCAACCGATCGATGTGATGAGATCGTTTGCGGGGAAGCATTTCGTCTTTGCACAAAATCAACAAGCCACGCCAGACCGTAGGCGACCAGGACCGCCACACAGAGCATGAGCATGACACTGTAGCGACTGGGATATCGATTGCCACTAAAGAATGGCAGCCGGCTTACCAGCACGAAGGGGCCCGGCAGGCCAAGCGACTGGCCGTTCCAACGTGCAGTCGGGCCCAATGTCAGCCACCAGAAAAAAAACGTTGCAACTCCCCAAAACCAGCCCTCGCTCCGTAGTCGACGACTGGCGCTCCTCACCAATCCTACAATCCCAATCAGGGCAAAAAGCATCGCAGCGTATCCGACGTAGATCTGCTGTCCCTTATCATTAGGGAAAGGGAGAGCGGCCACCATTTCTCCAATCCAGGGGTGGAGCCGAGTCGGGATTAGGTAGCCCAGAAGGTCGGCGCTGAACACATCGGAGAATCCCCCCCCTGACGTGAAAAAGTCGCCTTCGCGCAGCAGATCGGGCGCCATCGCCCAGAGAAATGGCGCCAGTCCTACTACAAACAGCAGGCCCACCACCGCAAATTGGGCGGTCAAAATCCAGATCGCTCGAAAAGGTGACGGCTCAGCCGACAGCCGTGCCGATCCCATCCCTTTCCCGATCACGCTTGCCCGATCGGTCAACAATTGAACCAGTGCATATGTAAATGTGAGTGCTGAAAAAATGACTAGAAACGTTGCATATGTTAGCTCTGCCCATGTCTGGAATACCAGGAAGATCCCGGCCAAGAAGGCCGAGCGGAATCCATAACCAGCTTCGTGCAAGATTGGGGTTCTTCCGCCAGGGATGCGCAGCACGTAGAAAGCGAAGAAGGGTATCCAGTGACTACTGGCAATGTTGAACTGTCCCAAAGAGGCATAGAAGAGCTTGGACGAAGCGAAACCGTATATCAGGCCGGCAACAAGTGCTATCCAATCATCCGTTTCGAAAAGTCCCCCAAGGGATGTGCGGTCAACCGGTTGACCGCAGGCCGGCTGCAAGGTGGCTAAGAGTATTCTTCGGCGCGAGAGCAACGAGCGTGTCAGCAGAAACGTGCCATACGCACCCAAAACAAGCGTAGACAGGAAGAGTAGATTGTTTGCGACAACCAGACCGAATGCACTTTGCAGGGGAATGCTGAGCAGGCCATTGAGCGGGGTCAGCGTGTAGAAAGCCAGATTGATGCGAATTGGGTGAAACATCCAATCCACATTGAAGATGTCCAGGCTCAACTGGTTGATCAGTCGCTCCTGAATCCACCACAGATTCCAAACCAATGCCGGATCGTCAATACCATCGCCCGGAACATGGGTTGTCAACCGCACCGCCAAGGGCCAAGTGAGCAGAAGACTCACAAGCGTATAAATGGCAAGCACCAACAGATGCTTACCAACGGTACGCTTGCAGATGGGCGCCCTGGATGGCATGAAGGTTAGGGCTCATCCGCTGGAACGGCGGGGGAGGTAACCGTTGACGTCGTACCGTTTGTCGTCGTGATCGGGGCGCTGGATTCAAACGGATCAAACTGTTGCATCAGTTGCCCCATGCGCACCTTAGCAATCACAGCCAGTTGCGGGTTGTCTTCTTCCGCCAGTTCGAATACCTTCTCAAACAGATCGATTGCTGCAAGACGTTGGCCGCGGGTATCAGCAACGTTCGCAAGCAAAAAATAGGCCGGAGCCGATTCAGAATTGATCTCAAGTGCTTCGTTTGCTGCTTCTTCTGAACCCTCCAGATCGTCGACCATCAGGCGATAGTTGCCCGTTGTGACCCACATGTATTCGAGATCATCCTGCATTTCTGCCTGAGCTTCGGCCAGGCTCGCTTCGGCCCGGGCTCGATCCCCAGACCGTTCGGCAAGTACGGCCTCCCAGATCATCATCTCCGGCTGATCCGGCATAAGTAGGCGAGTCTCGTCAACCACATCAAGCGCCCCCTCCCAGTCACCCTGAAGGATGCGCTCATCGAGCTGTGATTGCGTTTCAACCATGAGTAGCGCCTCCGGATCAGCCGGAAAGAATCTGTTGATCGCCCAGATTCCGCCACCGACAACAACGACGATCAGGATAAGCACCTGCAGGACCTTGCGAATTGAGGTCCAGCGACGCTTGGTAACCTCAGCATCGAGATACCACCAGAAACTCTCAGCAGGTGGATGCTTCTCGCGAAGTGCTTTCAGCCCTCCGGCCGACGCTGCGGCGGAAGCAATAGGACCTGGACTGGAGGAGAGACGTCTAAGCAAACCCTCCCAGCGCACTTGCTCAGAACGCAGGTCAATATCCTGCGCCTCAAGGTCTTCAAGAGAAATTTCGATATGGTCAAGCAACACGAGGAATTCTTCAACATTCTGAGTGCTGATACTGACCACTAGACGCTCGGCACTGCCCAATGCTTCTCGAATTGCATTGGCCGGGGTAGTACTATGACTCTCAACTGCGTACGCCATTGTTTGCCCAACTTTTTGAGTGCTGCCAGTAACTGGACATCTCGAACAGTGCTATGCGGCAACGATATCAACAACGTCTGTTTCCTGCAATTGCCTGGAAGCCGCTTTGTCCTCTTCCTCGCGCTGGATTTCTCGATAGACACGATTGAGACCAGATTTGATCTGGCTCTCGATCTTCGCCTTGCGCTCCAGCGGCACGGGAAACCATTCCAACATTTCGCCGACAAGTCCACTCTTGGTCTCGTTCTTATTCTTCCCCTCAAGATAGTACTCACGTACCCGATCGCGCATGAACTGGATATATTCACCAACCTTATACGTGGCATCCACCGAGCAGACTGGCCCGTGTCCAGGAACCAGTTTGTCGGCGCCCAGTTCGCGAATCAACTCGAGTGCATCCAACCATTCCAGTGTGTTGCCCTGGGCCATATAAGGGTGTTGATCGACCCACAGAATATCTCCGACAAAGCAAATCTTTTCCTTGGGGAGCCAGACAAGGCTCGTTGCCGGTGTATGGCCGCCGACGAAGATCATCTCTACTTCGCTGCCGCCAAAGAGCAATTGGGCCCGTTGGGTAAATGTTACATCCGGCGGAACAATGATGATGTTGCCCAATTGTTCCTGAATCTCCGGCTCTCGCTTAAAGCTATTACGCACCCGTTCTTTGAAATTTTCCGTGTATCCAGACATTTCTTTATGGGCCCGCTCATGGGCCATCACCTTGCAAGGCATGAAATACTGATTGCCCAATGCATGACCACGGTGGTGATCGGTGTTGATCATATATAGAAAGGGCTCTCCCGGATATTCGTCCTCAATTTGCTCACGCCAATCAATTGCCTGCTTGGGGATGAGAGGCGCATCGATCAGAATGATTCCTTCATCGGTACGCACAAAACCCGGCGTACATCCCCGGTAATTCGTGTTGATGAAAACACCGGGCGCCAATTCTTCTCGTTCTCCTAGCCCCGTCACGCCTATCCGAACTGCCGTTCTCCGCCTTGCCATAACCTGCCTCCACATTTCCGCCAAAATTGCCGTCTCCTCGATACCTGAACGACGGCACAGCAACAGTGCTACCAGAAATCGTGCTACTGAATGAAGTCAAACCCTGAGTTGAGAACAGTATACGCATGCGGGTCCAGATCTACAAACCAGATTCTTTATGTCAATATGGGGTGATTTCCTCGTCAGAATCAGTGAGTGCCCTGCACAACTGAACTCGCCCACTTGCTCTGTTAGGGCAGATCGAATGCTTGCCGCTCTAGACCCCGATTTCTGCGGATCAAAGCAGGGGAACATTCTCTCGAAAAGACATAACAGTTTGTTAACCTGCAGGAAATACAATGGCATCAGATATCTGTACAGAAGCCACTTCGTGTTATAATGACCATTGGTATTTTTGCTCGGATATTGCGCAGCTATTTGGAGTGCGTTGAGCATCTTACAGTTTCAATCATGATCAAGCCAAGAGAGGGCTTTGCCATGAAAAAACGTTTAGGCGTCTTAACCAGCGGGGGCGACGCACCCGGCATGAACCCAGCCGTGCGTGCAGTTGTTCGGGCTGCACTCAACCGAGGTGCCGACGTTTTCGCGATATACGAAGGCTATCAGGGAATGATCGATGGCGGGGAGAGCATCCGCCCCATGAGTTGGAGTTCGGTCGGCGGCATCCTTCACCGCGGCGGCACTGTCATCGGTTCTGCTAGATGCAAGGAATTTCGCACCAAAGAAGGCAGGTTGTTGGCAGTACGAAACCTGCTCATCCATGACATCGACAGCCTGATCGTGATTGGCGGCGACGGCAGCCTCACCGGAGCGAACATACTGCGGCAAGAGTGGCAGGAACACGTGGCAACGTTGCTTGAGAACGGAGACATCACCCCGGAACAAGCTGAAGAACACCCCTTCCTTGCGATTGCCGGCATGGTCGGTTCCATCGACAACGATATGTACGGCACGGACATGACCATCGGCGCCGACTCTGCACTTCACCGCATCATCTATGCCGCGGACGCACTCTCAAGCACTGCGGGCAGCCATCAGCGAACATTTGTCATCGAAGTCATGGGGCGCCATTGCGGCTACCTGGCGCTGATGGGCGCCATCGCCGCGGGGGCAGATTTTGCGCTCGTACCCGAAAATCCGCCTGATGTTGATGATTGGGAAAGCAAGATGTGCGAGATCCTTGAGGCAGGGCTAGCCGAAGGACGCCGCGATAGTATTGTTTTGGTTGCGGAAGGCGCGGTCGATCGCCAAGGGAACCCCATTTCCAGTGACTATGTACGTCAAGTACTTGAAGACAAGATGGGCGAGGAAGCACGTGTTACCGTTCTCGGTCATGTGCAGCGTGGCGGTTCTCCCTCAGCCTTCGACCGCATCCTGAGTACACGCATGGGCGTTGAAGCGGTCGATGCAGCATTGGATGCTGAGGCCGATGACGAACCGACATTGATTGGCATCATCCAGAATCGTATCACCCGGCTACCCCTCATGGCCTGTGTCGAGACCAATCAATCCATCAATGCCGCCATCCAGTCCCAGAATTTCGCCAAAGCGATGGAACTGCGTGGTGCATCTTTCCAGCATTCTTTCCGTATTTTACGCACATTGGTTCGTGCCGTTCCCCATCCGCCGAAACCGGGCCAGAAACAATTACGCATTGCCATTGTCAATGCAGGCGGACCGGCCCCCGGCATGAACGCAGCCGTTCGCGCCGCAGTGCGATTGTCGTTGGATCAAGGCCACATTCCAGTTGGCGTCAAACGCGGATTCCGCGGATTACGCGACGGCGAATTTGTCGAATATGGATGGATGGATGTAGATGGCTGGACAGCCATCGGCGGTTCGGAATTGGGGACGAGTCGTAAGATTCCCAGAGCGAGCGACTACTATGCCATGGCCCGGCAGCTCGAGGAGCACAAGATCGATGCCATCCTCATGATCGGCGGATGGGCCGGTTACCAAGCAGCTATCAACATGCATGAGGAACGTCGCAGTTTTCCAGCCTTCAATATCCCGATCGTCTGCGTACCGGCTACCATCAACAACAATTTGCCTGGGGCCGACTTCAGCATCGGGTCTGATACGGCCATCAACAGCATCACCGAAGTTGTCGATAAGATCAAGCAATCAGCCGTTGCCTCCAATCGCTGCTTCGTTGTCGAAGTGATGGGACGATATTGCGGCTACCTGGCATTGATGAGCGCCATCGCCACCGGTGCGGAACGCACATACATACACGAAGAAGGCGTCACCCTGAAGGACCTTCAGAAAGATATCGAATATCTGAATGACGGCTTCCGACACGGCAAGCGCGTCGGTCTGATGATTCGCAACGAGGACGCCAACCAGCTGTATGACACACAGTTCCTAGCGGCACTCTTCGAAGAGGAGGGCGGGGATCTTTTCGATGTACGCATGGCCGTTCTTGGCCACCTGCAACAGGGCGGCGACCCAACACCCTACGACCGCATCGTGGCGACACACCTCACTTCAGAGGCCGTTGACTATCTGGTTCACCAGTGTGGTGAAGATCTTGACGAGTCCAACGCTGCCTGCATCGGCATGCTGGATGACGTTCTGACGTTCACGCCGCTCTATGAGATCCAACGGATCTTTGATGAAGAATTCCAACGACCGAAGCAGCAATGGTGGATGAAGCTACGACCGTTGGCCCGCATGCTCTCGCAGCCCAGTCATGACTATGTTCAGGACGAAGTAGATGATGGGATAACGTATCAGTGACAGTAGCGGATCACAGCAGCTAGTTTCTGGTCGAGGACCAGCGGCAATGATAGAATTGAATGTTGAAATGAAGTACTGCTAATTTTGATCAGTGCAAATTGATCGTGAATGCCGGACGCTCTTGGGCACCGACAGCAAGCGGACTGGCAGATTGGTCCAATAGAAGCTCAACCCATTGCAATCGTTATTTTTAATCAAAGGAGTCAAACAATGAAGATTGGTATTCTGACAGGCGGCGGTGATGTCCCTGGCCTGAATCCGACAATCAAGGCCGCTGTCTATCGCGCCATCGAGGACGGACACGAGATCGTCGGCATTCGACGCGGCTGGGCCGGCCTGCTCGAATTTGATCGCAACGACCCGGCCAGCGCAGAGAAGTATATTCTCTCGCTGGACAAGCAGGTCGTTCGCACCATTGACCGCACCGGCGGCACATTTCTGCACTCAAGCCGTACGAAACCCAGCCATGTCAAGCCGTCGGCCGTGCCGGACTTCCTGAAGGATGCCGACCACCTAGACGCCGAGGCCTCTGATGAGCGCCTGCGCGATTTCACGCCCCATGTGCTCTCTAACCTGGAGTATCTGGGCATCGATACGCTCATTCCCATCGGCGGCGATGACACCCTGAGCTATGGCGAACGACTGCATAGCGAAGGCTTCCCGGTGATTGCCATTCCCAAAACCATGGACAACGACGTATACGGCACTGACTACTGCATCGGTTTCAGCACGGCAGTCACCCGCAGCGTCCAGTTCATTCACCAACTGCGCACGAGCACAGGCTCCCATGAGCGCATCGCCGTGGTCGAGCTCTTCGGTCGCAACAGTGGTGAGACCAGCCTAATCAGCTCATATTTGGCCGGCGTTGACCGTGCCCTCATCTCCGAGGTTCCGTTCGATGTTGAGAGGCTGGCCGAGTTAGTCATGCAGGACAAGAATGCCAACCCCAGCAACTACGCTATGGTGACGATCAGCGAAGGCGCTCACATGATCGGCGGCCAGGTCGTTGAGTATGGTGAAGCAGATGCCTACGGCCACCGCAAATTGGGCGGCATCGGCACCATCACAGGTGAAGCCCTGAAGCGCATCACCGGCCAGAACATCATCAACCAGCAGGTCTCCTACTTGATGCGCTCAGGCGCTCCTGACGCCCTTGACCTGATGGTGGCCGTCAACTTTGCCAACATGGCCATGACCCTAATCAACAACAAGGCCAGCGGTCGCATGGTTGCCCTGCGCGACGGCACCTACACTCACATTCCCATGAGCACTGTCACCAGCGGCATCAAGCGAGTCGACGTTGACGAACTATACGATTCGGCCAACTATTTGCCCAAGGTTCGCCACGTACTCGGCAAACCCATGTTCCTCTATTAAAGAACTTCGGGAATGGGGAATGGTGAGCAGGGATTAGGGAAACGGGCTAGACTCCGATTCCCTAATTACCAATCACCGATCCCATTCCCCCTGAATATTAACGCTAGACCGGAAAAGGAGTACCTCCAAAATGATTCACGAATCAGCCTATGAACTCAAGAAGGACGTCAAAGGCGTCCTAGAGATCGCTGACGGCAAAGTCAATGTTGTTGACGTAGCGGCCCTACAGAGCAGCAAGATCGACACCCTGGTGCGTGATGCCGTCTTCGGCAACGAATCAGTCAAGGAATTGGCACAATGGGTGATCTGGGAAGCAGGTCAAGACCTGGGCGCACGCCCGGCCAGCATCCACGAGTTCTACATTGCTCGGGCGACGGACAAGTGGGAACACCGCACCGTTCCGGCTATGAACATCCGCTTCGCCTCCTACGATGCTGCTCGCGCCGCCTACCGCGCCGCGATCAAGACCAACACCGCAGCCTTCATCTTCGAAATCGCCCGCAGCGAAATGGGCTACACCGATCAGCCGCCGGCAGAGTTTGCCACGGTGCTGATCGCTGCCGCCATCAAGGAAGGCTACTTCGGTCCCATCTTCATCCAAGGCGACCACTTCCAGGTCAAGGCAGCCAAGTATGCCACCGATCCCCAGGGAGCCATCGACGAGGTCAAGGATCTGATTACCGAATCCATTCCCGTCGGTTTCTGGAACATCGACATCGACACCAGCACCCTGGTGACGCTGGAACCGGAGTCGCTCAAGGAGCAGCAGTACGATAACTTCACCCGTTCGGCAGAGATCACCGAGTTGGTCCGAGATCTGGAGCCGGAAGGCGTCACCGTAAGCCTCGGCGGCGAGATCGGTGAGGTGGGTGAAAAGAACTCGACTCCGGAAGAGTTGGAAGCCTACATCAGCAACTACGAGGCTGCCCTGCCCGACGGCATGGCCGGCCTGAGCAAGATCAGCGTCCAGACCGGCACCAGCCACGGCGGCATCGTGCTGCCTGATGGCTCCATCAAGGAAGTTGCTGTCGACTTTGAGACCCTGGGTGTTCTAGGGGCCCACGCCCGTGCCCACGGCAGCGGCGGCGCTGTCCAGCATGGGGCCAGCACCCTGCCCAAAGATTACTTCGACAAGTTCCCGGAAGTCGAGACCCTGGAGATCCATCTGGCCACAGGCTTCATGAACATCTTCCTGGACCACGACGACTTCCCGCAGGACCTGCGCGAGCAGATCCAGGCCTATCTGGTTGCCAATCACTCTGACGAGCGCAAGGACGGCCAGACCGATGCGCAGTTCTACTACAAGACCCGCAAGAAAGCCATGGGCCCGTTCAAGGCCGAGATGTGGGCGCTGCCCGAAGAGGCCAAGGCCGCCATCTACCAGAGCCTGGAAGATGAATTCGCTTTCTTCTATAACAAGTTGAACGTGACCGATTCCAAGGATCTGATCGACAAGACTGTCACCGTCGTCGAGTTCCACCAACCAGTGCCCGAATCCGGTCGCATGGTTGGCGATGACATGGGGTTGGCTGACTGAGGTCAACGCGGCAGATTCCTGATCAAAATGGCCCCGGCGCTTCTGCGCTGGGGCCATTTTGATCAGGACAAGAGTCGGCTATTGCCCAGCGATAATCGGCAGGTAAATTTTGGGCGGTACATTTTGATCAGGACGCCAGTAGGAGATACGGTCGATGAGATCTCCATTACGATCTCTGAGCAGCAGACTACCAAACTGGTCTGCAAACACCTCTCGATATCCGCCCTGCACAAATCTGTTCACACCAATATCCAGGTCTGCAGCAAGACTCCGGAAAGATGCAACATCCTTGGCAACAAAGAGATCCGAGCCTTCCGACAGCACAACGCCCGGCTGAAACGTGAACTCAACATCACCACTTATCCTCCACCCGGAGATGTCGACAGCCACCGGCGAATCATTATGCAGCACAAAGTAGGCGCCTTCTGCCGCATCACCGACCGGAGGAAAAACCACCTCGCTGATGTGGATGTCGGCCGACGGGCTCTGTGCTGGAGGGATAAGGCCGCCTTCGACGGCATGGATCCCGTAGAGGTAGGCGCGACGCGTCTCAATGTTTGCAGACTTCAGGGATAAAAGCGCCTCTGCTGAGGAAGCCGATGTCGCCCAGCCGCGCCTGATCCTGGGCTACATCGGCGGCCATTTGCATGGCTAATTCATCAATGCGTGTCTCGAAATAACGCTGATCGACCGGTGTGGTGCTGGGCTGCAAGAACTGATCCATGAGTGTGCGCAATCGACGCACATACATCTCTTTGATCCGAGGTGTCGTCAACAGAGCGTCAATCAGATGATTCCATGCTCGATAATCAGACTCAACATAGACGGCGGGATAGGCCTGAGTGCCGTGCAGAGGGTGCGAGTTCTGCTCAGTTCCGTCGCCCAAAAACGCGAGATCCTTATCCCAGGCGATTAGCATCCACTCCCCTGTTCCACGCGTGTCTCGATAGAGATAATGATTCTTGACTACGTGATCCCAATCCTCGATAATCACGTTAACCGCTAGATAATTGAGCACGGCGGGGATATTGACATTATCAAAAAGAAAAGCCTCTCGACGTTGGGCAGGCAGCTTCAGACCATCAATCAATGCCTGAAGATCGCTCTTATTTTCGTCGGTGCGTGTCTTCTTCTCGATATCGGTTGTGTCGCTGCCCAGATCATTTGAGTTATTCTTATAGAGAGCGCCCTCCGAATCCAGATTTTGTCGTTCGAGATAGCTTCGCTCAGGCTGTTCGACAAATGTCAACAGAGCATAGAACTCGCCATTGCGACGTACCTGAATCGGTAGGGCAATCGAGTACGGAGATCCGGCGTCTCGAAATGTCTCCCAGGCCAAGATCTGGCGCACGTAGCTGGGATCAAAGGGACTTGCGTTGACGTTGAGTTCATCGACCTGGTATGAGGATAGCAGTGGTACGTGATAGCCATCGTTAAAGATAAATTTGAAGCTCTTTTTCTCCAGTAGTCGCGTAGAGGAGCCGCGGGGAAGCACGGCAACATTGTCATACAGCCTCCCGTCGAAAAAGACGGTCGCCCGAGTCCCACCGCCTGACTCAGCAGCCTCAACATCTTGCGAAAACCAGTGAAGTATCGACAGGTTGCTGTATACGCTCGGATCCATGACCATTGTGCCCAAATACTCAGGGGAATGGAGCGCCGAAGGGAAAGATGGCCAGCGTGTCACATTGCCGTCCGCGCCGTTCGCCATAACATAGTAGCGAACCATGTCCCCAGCCTCATACGCTGAGGCTGGAATCTCTGTTCGGTATACCCAATACCCTTCAGAGGTGACATTGCTGCTCGTCATGGGCAAAACCACCTCGGGCCCGAACATGATTCGATAGACGAGAGAGACCGAATCAACTTTGGCTACGCCCGCTGCTACCGTGGTGGTAACAACCAGAGCCTCATTCGCTAAGGGCTGTCTGGGTTCGTGCGATATGCCACCCAGCACCCTTGGGCCAAGGTTTTCAGGAATATTGTTGTCTCCGCCAGGCGTCGCCTGGGAGAAATACCGTGCGATACCTGCAGAATCTATACCATATGAGATATCCGGGTACTGGACCGGATATGCCGGCGAGAAGTACGAAACGATCTCACCTTCAGGCCGAGCAATGGCCAGGAATTCACCATCTCGGCGCAGTTTGAAGTTTGTATGCAGTTCATGACCGGCTTTCGCCCGATCCTTGTCGGAAGCAAAGACAATGAGGTACCCTTTTGAGGGAAGCATGATCGGCGGAAATCGCCAGCGCTGCAGGTTATCGACCCGGTCAGTCAATATCCAACCATTCAGATCCACAGCCTGATCGCCTGTGTTGAAGATCTCTATCCAGTCGGAATGGTCACCATCTTCATCACGCAACGAACTCTCATTGTCAGCCATGAATTCACTGATGATCACCTTAGAACTCAAGGGCACTGCAGTCTTCATCGGTGTGGGCATCGGTGTGGGCGAAGGGGTCGGTGTCGATGTGACGACAGGGACGGTTCCTCCGCTAACAACGGTGGGCACCGTTCCACTTGCGGATTGCCCATTACTGCGTGCGTACCCTATCGCTACCGAACTGAAATAGTGCAACCCGGCAATGATAACGAGAAGGAGGACAGACACAGACAACCGAAACCGACGTCTGCGGACAAGTTGCGGTGTAGTAGCTTGGTGTGTAGGCAGCACGTGGCATCTTCCAATTAGGCGCTCAATACGATCCGTAGAATCTATGCACTAGATAATTTATGCACTAGATGACGTGTCAGAGTTAAAACAGTTGCGGCGTTCTTTCCCGAGAGAAAAACTCAGGTTAAGGTCCGGGCGGGTACCAATGCAATGCTCACACATTTGTCACCGCTACGCAAGTCTTAAGGTACAGGGAAGGAAGGCCCACCATGTCCGCTGTAGAGAGCACCGAAATTGCTTCCAATGGTTTCGCCTGATTTTCATGTTCTCACTTCGATTTCACTCAAAACACATATCGCAATAGGTCCCCAGATCATGAGATTTGAAAACTCGATCCTTCACAACAATCGTCAGTCGCGCCAACAGATCGTAACCGTACTTGAGGCCGCCTTGGCTGCTGTCGACCCAACCACATGTGTCACTGCTGCGCTGCACATCAACGGTCAGACGATGCTGGTCGGCGACCGAAGGTACAATCTTGACGATCTCCAGCGCATCCTAGTCATCGGAGCAGGTAAAGCCGGCGCGCCTATGGCATCAGCTGTAGAAGCGGCGCTGGGCGACCGCGTCGATGGCGGTCTGGTCGTCGTCAAAACCGGCCACAGTGGGCCGACCCACCACATCAATATTGTGGAAGCCAGCCATCCGGTCCCGGATGAAGCCGGTGCGTCGGCAGGCAAGCGCGTGCTCGAACTCGCCGAGCAGGCCGGTCCCAGCGACATGGTGATTGCCTTGCTCTCCGGCGGCGGCTCAGCGTTGCTGGTGGCTCCTGCCGAGGGCATCACGCTTACTGACATGCAGGAGATGACAGGCGCAATGCTGGCGTGCGGCGCCACCATCAATGAGATCAACTGTTTGCGCAAGCATTGCAGCGCTGTCAAAGGCGGGCAGCTTGCTCGCGCTGCCTATCCGGCAGCCCTCGTCTCACTCGTATTGAGCGACGTCGTCGGCAGCCCCTTGGATGTGATCGCCAGCGGACCGACCGTGCCAGATACCAGCACCTGGCAACAGGCATGGGCCATCGTCAAGCACCATGGTTTGGCCGAGAGACTGCCAGACCGAATCATGAAACGTCTGCAAGCGGGCGCAGCTGGCAAGATTGCCGATACACCGAAGCCTACCGATCCCGCCTTTGGGGGTGCAGAGACGGTGGTCGTCGGCGACAACCGAGTGGCAGCACTGGCCGCGAGCCGCTGTGCCGAGCAACTTGGCTTCAACACATTGCTGCTCTCAACCTTTGTCGAGGGCGAAGCCGCGCAGGTCGCAAAACTAGCTGTTGCACTCGCCAAGGAGATCAAGGCAAGCGGTCACCCGGTCGCTCCACCTGCGTGCCTGATTCTGGGCGGCGAAACCACCGTCCAGCTTGGGGACAATCCCGGAATGGGTGGCCGCAACCAGGAACTGGCCCTGGCTGCAGCACTCGATCTCGACGGCGTCAGCGGCGTGACCATCGTTTCGCTGGCCACAGACGGCACAGACGGTCCGACCGACAGCGCCGGCGGCATGGCAGACGGCGGCACGGTGGAACGTGGACGAGCGCTTGGTCTCGATGCCGCAGATCACCTGCACCGCCACAACGCCTATCCATTCCTAGAGGCGACCAACGATCTGTTGATCACAGGGCCGACGCAGACGAATGTGAACGATCTGATTTTTGTCTTTGTAGAATAGAGAACGATCGGTAACACACGGACAAAGGAAGCCACAGTATCGGCAACACTGTGATTTGCGGTACACCATCATTGGCCAAACTGAGGCATAATTTAATGGATTGCAGCAAACCTTGGCCGACGTCGTCGACCACAATTTTGGAAGGAAGGTTAATCATGCCAAGCCTGACAGTCGAAGGATTCGGGACATTCGAAGTTGATGAAGGAAAACGCCTCGTATTGGCACTGATCGACGATGCCGGGGTCGATCAGTTGCATGCCTGCGGCGGTAATTGCCGGTGCACGACATGTAGGGTCGAGTTCATTGAGGGCGAACCCGAGATGATGACTGAAGCCGAGAAGGCCAAGCTCGCTGACCGTGGATTGGAGGGCGTGCGCCTCTCCTGCCAGATCCCCGTCAACGCTGATATGAGTGTGCGAGCCATCAGTCGGCTAGAGGGAAGCGGTCGCCCCGATCCCGGCTCACGTCCGGAGGAGACGATCCAGCCCGACCCTGTTTGGGTTCAGAAGTAGATTGACAAACTCTGACCGACGAGCCACGCACAGACAAGCGGACCGCCTTCGGTGAAGGCGGTCCGCTTGTCTGTGCGTGGCAATCAAATGCCGCTAGGCCAAAAAGTGCTCTGCGTCCTCGCGTTGCCACTCTTTCTGGGTCTCAGTCGTCTCATGGGGTTTGAACGGATGGAGCATATCGGCAATGTCAGCGCCCACCGTCTCGATCTGCGCCAGATCCGCGACGCCCAGGCCAAGACCGGCTGCATACTGAATGTGAGCAATGTCTTGAGGATCGAAGCCCATGGCTGCGGCCATGACCGCATCAACTGCCAACGTATCCACGCCGGCCGCGGTAACGCCGAAGTCGACGCTCTCCTTGCCCGCGGGACCGTTGCCCTCCAGCCCGACCACACCGTCGATGATTGCGATATCCGGCATCAGGTGGCGAGCCATGCGCGCCATGTTGATATTGATCAGGCGAACCTCGTCGGGCAGATGGCGATCTTCATGCGTCCGGTAACCGTGAATATGGATGCGATCCTTCTTGCAGATGGATCCCATGATCATGTTCTTGAGCGCCAAGGTCACGATGCAGTTATCATGGGTCTTGGCGATTGCCAGTGAGATCGTGCAGGGGCAGTCGAGCACTGAAATCGGCATCCGCACAGTGGCCGTCTCATCGCCCACCAAGTGAACCGTCTCCTCGCGCCATTCTTCTTCCTGGTTCAAGTCTACGAGCCGAATCGGCACATCGTATTCCTCATTCAAGGATCGATAGCCGAAGACCATGAAGGCCTCACCCGAAAATGCCTCGTTACCGCCCTCAGCGACGATGATCTGCTCCGGCGGATTCTCAACGCTCATCAAAAAGTCAATGACGCCGCGCACAGCGTCAACATGGGTAGAAGCAAGTTGATTGGTGCTGGTCAGGAAGTTGGGCTTGATTAGGACTTTGGAGGCGAGCTTCGGGACGAGATCGTCTCGAACGGCATCCAAAGCGTTGTAGGCATTGATTCGGCGGCTGACGCCTTCGACAAGGGCGACTTTGGTCTTCAAAGCGGTCATTGTGTATTTCCTCTAATTTAGCAATGTCTAAAATTACTTGGAACTGATCGTTGCCCATTATCAATGCAGGACATACACGTCGTCAATCCCCGATCATCTCCTCAATCAAATTTGTATCGATCTCGACGCCTAACCCCGGCTTCTGGGGTACCCGCAAAAATCCTTCAGCATCGATTACAGGCGGGTCGGCGAAGATCGAGAAACCATGGCGATAGTCGCCGACCGGCGGATCGTGGAGAACCTCCAGATAGGGCGAATGGGCCCATGAGGCGGTGAGGTGCAGGTGGGCAATCGTGCCCAGACCGCGGCCGCCGTGATGCGGTTCGACCAGCTTGCCGAACAGTTCGGCCAGCACGCCAACCTTGCGCAGCGCAGTGATACCGCCCAGCACCATGCTCTCGGGCTGCAGAACACCATAAACATTGTCCTGCGCCATCTGCCGAAGTTCGTGCAGGTAGGGGTTGTTCTCGCCGCCGGCCAGGGGCATGCCCACTTGGCTGTTGATGGTGGCCAACTCCTCAAAAGCATATCGCTGTAACGGCTCCTCGAACCAGAAGCAGCCCAGCTGATCAAGCGCCTTGGCCGTCTCCAACGCACGCCGATAATCCCAGATCACACCCGGCTGCCAGGCGCCGCTGGACTGCGCCTGATTGGCATCGACCATGATCTCCATGCGATGGCCCACGGCATCGCGCACGGCCTCAACCAACGCGATGTCCTCGGCCATGGTGGCGAAGTGAATGCGCAACTTGATGGCCTGCCAGCCCTCGTCAGCCAGGCGCGTGGCCAGTTCGACGCGTTCTTCAAGCGTCGAAAGCAGTACCATGCTGGCATAGGCCGGCACCTTGTCGCGCCCGCCGCCCCAGAGTTTGTAGAGTGGCTGTCCGCACGCCTTGCCAATGACATCCCAGAGCGCGATATCAACGCCGGCCGCGCCACGGTACGGCAGACCTGCAGCATAGTAGCGCAGTCTGTGCTGGTGCTGTTCGGTGTCAAAGGGATCCTCACCCACCAGCAGATCGCGCACAGTGGATACCATCTCCGGTGCGCAGCCTGGTCCAATGCCCATGATACCGGCGTCGGTCTCGATTTGGACAATGGAACCGCCCCCAACAGTGAAGGGCATTGCCCCGCCCACATCCCAAGCCGGCTCCAGGTCCCCGACATGTTCAATCGTCCTCAACTTGGCGAGACGGACATTTGTAATGCGAATCCGGCTGGATTCATTCATAGATGCGCTCCGAAATTTCAGGTCATTGCGGGTAGAAATGATGACTCACGAAGGGACATGAAGGAGCACAAAAAAAACTCGAAGAAAGCGACCTTTGGGTAAATTCGTGCTCCTCCACAGATCACGATTTTCGTGAAGGCAGCTTATGAAGCGGATGGCTCCCACCGATACTGTTCAACCACATCTTCGTTGATCTCTGTTCCCCAACCGGGACCCGCCGGCACAGTCATGTATCCGCCAACAATCTCAGGGGCGACGGTGACTAGCTCATCCTTCCAGGGGACGTCGTCGATGTCAATCTCCATGATGCGCACGTTTGGCAATGTAGCGCAGAGGCTGGCGCTGATGAACGAGGAAAGGTGGCTGTAGTAGTTGTGCGGCGAGATGTTGATCTGGAAGACCTCGGCCAGATCGCCGACCTTCTTGGACTGGCTGAACCCGTTCCAAGGCACGTCGATCATCATGATGTCGGCAGCCTGCTCTTGAAAAAAGGGCAGGTATTCATGCATGTAAAAGAGTGTCTCTCCCGTACAGATTCGCGTCGACGTTGACCGTTTCACCTCGGCCAGGGCGCGAGGATCGGGCATATCAATCTCCAACCAGAGCAAATTGAGCGCCTCCAAGGCCCGGGCGATCTGGATACAGCTCTCGGGTTTGAAGTTGAAGTTGAGATCGAGGATGAGATCGATATCGGGACCGACGGCATCACGGAATGTTCCCATCAGCGTCTCAATGTGGTGTATCATCGCGATGTCGGCAACTTGATCGGTGGTTCCCGGCCCCCTGCCGAAACCGGCCAGATGGACATGGCCCGGATCGCCTGGAAAGAGGATATTGGTCTTCAAAGCCGTGAATCCGCGGTCAACCACTTCGCGGCCTAGGGCATGAATATCGGCCATGGAACGCAGCGGCGGCGCACCGATCAAGTCATGTGAGCGAATGCGCGATGTACCGCAGTGGGACCAGTAGACACGTACCTTGTCCCGGGTCGGTCCGCCGAAAAGTTCAACCACCGAGATTCCGAGCGCACGCGCTTTGATATCGAGCAATGCCAACTCGACACCAGCCATGGCCTTGGCAGCCGTGCCACGCCCACCGGAACGTGTTGCGCGCAACATGTCCCAATGACGCATCTCATAGGGCCGCGGGTCCTGCCCGATCAGCAACGGAGTCAGGTCGTGGATCATGCCGGCGATGCTTTGCGGATTTTTGTCGCTGCACTCGCCCCAGCCGACAATGCCTGCATCCGTGACGACTTTGACCAGTAGCCAACGACGCCAGCCGGCCTCAATGATGTACGGTCTGACTTCGGAAATCCTCATGACGGGTAACCTTGTACGATTCATCCACAGATGACTCTACTGTAAAACGCCAAATCTACGCTTGCGTACGCCGAACCGCCTCCAGGTAGTTCCTCTCGCTCTCCAAGATGTGGCTGAGCACTTGTCGCACAGTCCAACTGCCGTCAGCTGGTTGCGCATCCAAGTCTTCGTCTTCCAGGCCGACGGTAGCGGCAAGCAACTTACCCCAGGCGACCTCGCCCTCGGCCAGCATGCGCTGGGGCATGGTCGGGCCGCGGTCGATGGCGTAACGCGCCGCTTCGAGCTGGTTGGAGTGCTCGCGCATATGATCGCCGAAGCGAAGCAAGACTCGGCGGACGTCGTCCCAGCGCACCATGTCTGTGGGTGTTGCGAAGTCATCCTCGGTCAGAGCGACGAGTTCCGCAAGCGTCTCTTCGCGCGCAGCACGGATATCGTCCAGAAAAGCCTTCAACTCCTGATTACTCATTGATTTATTCCTTTACTTTGATGGCATCCAAACCGACGGACGGCATTGCCACACAGATTTTGCACGCAGAAACCAAATCCAGTAGTTCACGATTCGGTGAAAAGCGAGATTCTTCGCTGGCCTTTTGCCAAAGTGACGTGCTCGAAAATACCCGCTCAGAATGACAAATCGTGAACTACTGAAATCAAGTGTAGGTGAAATAGGCCGTTGCCACGCAGTCGCTCCCGGCTGCAACCCGCACCCAATGTGCGCTGAAGCCGGAGGGGAATTCGTGATGAATATAGCCGTCGGCAGGCACGGCGAACGAATCGTACCGCTTCCAAGAGCCGTTGCCCAGGAAGTCAACCTCGACCACAAATTCAACCATCCCTGCCGACTCGTGGGCAAGATGCAACACCTTGTTGTCAAAGCCGGTCATCAGATAGGGATCAGACGGTTCGCCAGCATCGACCTCGGCATCCCACCAGGGGCCGCCCCAGCCGCTCGGTTTGCCGAACTGCCAGAGGTCGTCGGTTTTGCCGAAGTAGAGGCCCGACTGCGGTTCGCCGGCCAGATGATTGGCTCCCCAGTGCGGACTGGCGTTGTCCGAGCCGAGGACCAACATGCCGCGATAGGTGCAGAAATCGGCCAAGACCCAGAGATGGGTTGAGATGGGTCGCACGCCCCAGATATGGTTGCCATAGGCCCAGGGCGACAGCTCGTAGAACATGCCGTGATGGTCCATGAGCAGGCGCTCGTGTTCCACCTCGCGGATGCGCGGCCATTCCGTCTGCCACATGTGGTCAAAGGTGTGGCTGGCCTTGGGCAGGCGATACTTGCGCCAAGTATCATCAGCCGCGGTGTAGACCATGAGGATGGCCGATGCCCGATCCCAGCCGGTGGCGAAGATGGTGCCGCTGAAGCTGCCGCGGCCTGTCACCTCGACAAAGGCCGTATGCTCGATGACGCGCCACTCCTTGCCGTCCCACTCGGCGAGACGGCCGGCGGCATGGTTGCCCTTGAAATCGTCCTCGTCGTACGAGTTGTTGGCAACGACGACGCGCCCGAAATTGGAGTAGCCGGCCTTGAAGTGAGCGAAGCTGGTGGCGGAATCATATTGCCCCTGTGGGAGATAGAGTTCCTCGACCAAGATCAGCGATCTGGACCACCTCATGGGTGTGAACATCCATCTCGAAGAACTCGCCCTCCATGCCCAGGACATAGACCTTGTTGTCCGGATCGGTCAGATGTTGCATGGTCGAACAGGTGCGTATCTCGACCAGAGCTTCCACGGTCGTGACGTTGCCTTGGGCATCAATGACATGGGGACCGAAAAAGAGTTGGTTACTTGGGTAGTGGACATAACGATTCGTATAGGTGCCGACACGGCTCTCCGGATGCTTCTCCATGTTGAGACTCTCGTCAATAACATAGAGCCCCGTGCCGAAACCGGTCGCCGATTTGTGAGAGACGTAGGTCATGACCCACAGCTTGCCGGCCCAGGCGAAGAGCCCGCCGATGCCGCACTCGGTGCGCGGCGGGCCAAGCTCAGCAGAAAGGGCCAAGTGAGGGAAGACACCGCTGACGCTGGTGTGAGTTGGAGGATTCGAGAATGAGATTGCCACAATTTTTCCTTTCGTTGGGATGAAACAAAACTGGCTCGGCCTGTGGGTTCGGATGTCGTCACATTCGTAGTTGATCCAGCAGACTGTCCACCGGGGTTACATGCCAATTCCACGGACAAAAAGGGACGGTTGTTCGTCGATCCCACGATGTTGTCAGAAGCGCCGACCAGACGCATTCTCGTCATAGACCCGTACTTCGCAGATGCGCGCATGGTCGATGCCATTGGTCGCCGTCACCGTAACGCGCAAAGCGTCGATGACCGCGCCGGAAGGCAAATCGTGAACCCGTCGTCGTTGATAGTTGCCGGTCACCTCGGCCAGCGTCTGCCAGACACCGTCGGTCTCACCTTCGATCAGATAGTCGGCAACGGTCTCGGGCTGGGGTCGCCCCCACTCCATCTTCTCCACATAGCCATCCGAGTGGCTCAGCGTCAGCACTCGGTGCAGTCCCGTATCGAATATAAGCTGGACCTCGGCTGGTCGAATCGGCTGATCCCAGCGCAGTTCCAGCCACGCAGGGAGACCCGCAGCCGCGTCGCTCATCCAACGGTGTGCGCCCGGCTTGGCCCGCTCCGGCGGCGCGCCCCACTCGCCATGGACCGCGCGGCTCTGTCCGGAAATGACGCTGTCAGCCAGGCCGTCTAACTGCTCACTCGAAGCGCTCACGCTGGCCGAGCGCGCCAGATCGGACGGATCATGATTCAAGCAGCCGATGAGGTAGGCGTCGTCCCGAAGCAATTGCTGCTGTATGGCATCGACCGCCTCGGGATCGCTTGCCAACTCGGCGGGCAACTGATCATGCAAGGCTGCGTAGGCTGCGGCCGTGCCGACGCCCTGCCCGATGACGGCGCAGGTGGCCATCACACGGGTCGAGGCAAAGGCGATGTGGCTGGCAGAGATATTACGCCCGGCAAACATGAGGTTTGTCGGATTCTGAGCCACGCACGAACGCAGCGGAATATCGAAAATGTACGGCGTCAACGGCTGGTTACAGGGCTCGAGGTTGGGCGCATCGATGCCCTCAGGCGGATGGGTGTCAATGGACCAGCCTCCGTAGGCAATGGCGTCTTCAAATTTGCGTGATTCAGTCAGGTCAGTCTGACGCAACACGTATTGTCCAATAAAACGCCGGCTCTCACGCTTGCCCGGCAGGAAGCCGAACCAGTCGAGCGCCCAGTTCTTCGCCCCATGATCACCGCCATTCTTGATATGGTCCCAAACGCCGAGAATGACAGCCAGGAGCTCATCTCGAATCGCCTCGTTGTCCTTGATGGTGTCCAGCTCGCCGCCCCATTCCGCCCACCAATAGCCATATTCCAGCCCACGGTCGACGCCGGACTGTCCATGCGGCCGCAGGCGCAGATCTTCCTCGCTGAGAGTACGCGCCCAGGGCGGGGCCTTGAACGGCATGGGGCGGCCCATGTCGCGTGCCTGGAAGAGCAAGGTCGAGCCCAGGGTCTTGCCGTCTGCCTCGGCCACGGCCATATCCTCGCCGTACTCATCCGCACCCTCGCGGCCATGTTGATAGGCCGCGCCGGCAGCAACACCCAGTTGCCCGTCACCTGTGCAGTCGACAAAGACCTTGGCCTCAATGCGAAACCGATCCTCGGTCGAATGGCGTTCCGCCCAAGCATGGCTGACTAGACCGTCATTCAGCTCCACATCAACCACACGCGTGTTGAGCATCAGTGTCAGATTCGGCTCAGCCCGGCATAGCTCATAGAGAATCAGATCGAGCATGGAGGCCGAACGCTGTGGGTTACGCACCGCAGTCTCCAGCCGGATCTCCTCCATGATGCCGCCCTCACGCGTCTCGGTCTCTAGCGCACTACCTCTCTTGCCCCCGGCATCGGCCCCGACGATGTGCATGCGCACCTCGCTGGAGGCATTGCCGCCGAGTACCGCGCGATCCTGGCAGAGGATCACGGATGCGCCATTGCGTGCGGCGGCAATGGCACAGGGCACGCCTGCCGGTCCACCCCCGGCCACCAAGACGTCGCAGGTCAATTCATGTTCTTGAATGTTGCTCATCGTTTCAGTTTCCTCTGTGACTTTCTTCGAGTGCGATTTGCCCATCCATTCGGCGCGTCAGTTCAGGCTCCGCATTGTTCAGATTCGCCCAGATGTGCAACCGCAGATATAGACGTCGTGCCCACCACAACCACGATCTGTATCGCGCCTGCAGCCAAATAAAGTTCGCGAATGCCAATCCAATCGGCAAAGGGACCGGCGAAGAGCATGCCCAGTGGAATCATAGACGAGGTCAAGCTTCGGCCGACGGTCAACACTCGGCCTTGGATGTCCGATGCGACGATTGCTTGCAACAGAGCCATGTACGCCCCGGCCGCGATGGAATTCATGACAGCGCCGCCCATCAACCATAGCAATGCCAGCGGGATCAACGAAGCCGGCGTCAGTCCGACGAAAAGGTAACTCATGCCCATGCCGATGGCACCGGTAAAGATCGTGATCATGCGTCGCTCAAACCCACCCCAGACGCTCAGCAGCAGCCCACCCAGCACGAGTCCAAGCCCCCAGGCCCCATTCATCCAGGCCAGTTGCATGGCGCCGCCGCCGAAATGGTTGGCCGTCAGAATCGGCAGCAAGATAAACGCGGGCACGCTCAGAAAGCTCATGACCATGATCATGGCGAAGAGCCCCTTGAGCCCCGACCAGCGCCAAATGTAGCGGAAGCCCGCTAGCAGATCGACCCAGATCGACTTGGTCAAACTCATCCCCGCCGGCGGACTTTCGGCCCGTTCTGGCTGTGGGACGACCACGAAGAGCAGCGGTAATATCGCCAGCAAAGCGGTGACCATATCGATGCCCATAATCGAGTAGATGGGCATGAAACCGAGCAGGAGCGCAGCCAATGCCGGGGCAGCGATCTGCATGGCCCCATCCATGGTCTGATTGAGACCAGCGACCCGCGGCAACTGTTCCTCAGGCACCATCAGAGACGTCGATGCAGCCATGGCCGGCCAGTGAAAGGCGCTGCCGATCGATCGCGCGGTCATCAACACATAGATGTGCCAGAGCTGGATCGACTCTATCCAGAAGAGCACGACAACCCAGAGCGCCACCAACGCGATAAAGCCGTCAGCGACGATCATCACAAGCCGTCGACTCCAGCGATCGACCAGCGCACCGGCAAACGGACTGAGGAAGACACCTGGCAACAGCGCCACAAAGGTCGCGGTTGCCAGCACCGTGGCTGACCCAGTCGTCTCGGTGATCCACCAGACCAGCGCAAACTGGCCCACGTGGCTACCGATCAGCGAAAGCTGCTGCGCTATCCAGACGGTGAAAAAGGGTCTCCTCCAATTGGGTGGAAGTGCTTCCTTCCGCGTCATAGGCTCTAGACATTGTCCGATCTATGTGCGATCTGGGTGTGAACGAACCTATGGACAAGCACAACCTTGTTTCAGCCTTCCAGATGAACGGGACGTTGCAAGGTGACAGGCAATGGCAGGTCGGATGATGATCAACAAGATTGCGATCTGCCAGCGCCTGTCATCCCATACGTGAATCTCCGCATCAACGACCTTCGTCCAGCCAACGATAGACCGTCCCCCGAACCTGACGCTGAAGATCAAACGATGTCGCATCGACCTGCAACATCAAGACGCCAACCAGATCACGGCTAGGATCGACCCAATAGTAAGTGCCATGACCACCCCCGCCACTGAACTCTCCAATTGAACCGACTCCGCCGGAAAACGATCTATCTTCCAAGACGTGAACCGCCAGACCTTGCCCATAGCCCTGGGGAAAGCTACTGCGGTGAAGCACATCATTAGGCACCTGGCTCGTGACAATCTGCGTCACGGTCTTCGGCTTGAGCAGGCGGATCCCGTCAAGTTGGCCGCCGTTCAGCACCATCCGCAAGAAGCGTGAATAATCAGCCGCTGTCGAAACCAGCATATCGCCGCCGGTGGTCCAACCGGTGCCCGATTCGTAAGCATGCATCTTCACATGTGGACTCTCGTGCAGCGACTCAATCAACTCAAGCCCGCCTTGTTCGTCCGTCCCGTAGAGTGCGGCCAGTCGAGAGGCACTCCGGGGCGGAACTACATAGCCGGTATCGACCATATCCAATGGATCGAAGATCCGCTGTTTCAAAAACTGATCGTACCATTGCCCCGACACTACTTCGACCAGCGCAGCGAGCGCCTCGAACGAGAGTCCATAGCGCCAGGCCCTGCCCGGCTGATTCGCTAGCGGCAGGAGAGCCAGTGCCTGCACCGCTGACTGCAACGTCGTGCCCGGCGTACTCATCAGGCTGGCTACGGCATCGGTCCAGAGCGCTTCGATGGGCTCATCGGCACCGTTCCCCAGGGCCATACCGGACGTGTGCGTAAGCAGGTCGCGTACGCTGATGGCTCGATCGACAGCCGCCGTCTGCGGACCATGCTCGTCGCCGCCAACATAGACAGATGTTTCGCTAAACGCGGGGATGAATGCATCGATTGGGTCGTCGAGTCCCAGATGACCTTCGTCGACCAACATCAGCACAGCGACCGTTGTGATCGGCTTGGTCATGGAAGCGATGCGGAAGATCGCGTTACGGTCCATTGGCCGCCTGTCCTCGATGTCCATCATTCCGGTGGCCACTTCGTAGATCACCTGGCCACGATGGGTTACAACCGCCACCGCACCGGCGATCATTTGATCTTCATAGTAGTGCTGGAGCAGGTTGTCAACCGTCATCAGTCGCGATTCTGTCCTTCCTGTCCGCATAGCAGCGCAGTCCAAACAACGCGGCCGGCGCGTTGCCGTGAGTCTCCAATAGATGAACCGAAAGCCGCCTGGTCGACAACGGTTGATCAAAGACTACACTGTTGCGCCCCTGATGGTTATCAGTCACCTCGGCCACCAACTGCTCACTGTCATCACAGATACGATAGTGTTTGACACAGAAGGGCATGACAGCCTCAGGATGGCCAAATAGCGCACTCTCCATGGGATGATCGAAGTCGACGTCGAAGGCCAGTTCGACGCGGGCGATACTCTGGTCTTCCGGCCATTCAAGCGTGATGGTCGGGAGTCCATCATCCATTGCTGCTACCCAGGCATTGGGCCCAGATGTAGGCCGGTCTATGCCGCTGACCACCTGCTCAGGACTGAAGAGCGCAATGGGCGGATCGATGTCGATGGCCATGTTGCGTCCGCCAGGCCGTCGCTCAGGACACCAGAAATCAAAGACCTCCACGCCGATATCACGGTCCGGTTGCTGCGTATGGCGGCGGGCCAGTGAGAGCACGCCGGTGATCCGCGTCTCGCAGGTGTGAACGCTGACATGATCGTTAGCCATCAGGCAATAGAAAGCCTGCTTGGCCACGGCCAGCGAGGCATCGAAATCGGCCAAGACTCGCTGGTTGGCACCTGCATCCAGCGCCAACGACTTTGTAGCCAGCAGCACGTCAGGCGTCTGGTTGTCTGGGCGGCTACTGGTCCGGAGTTCCAACAGCAATGTGGTCGGCTCGGCTACATCTACTGTGAAAGCAACCGAAGGCACGGGACCCACATCCAGCGGCAGCATCTGTGCACGTGCGCGATCCAGGGGTACGGACGGACCGTCGTCGGGCAACGCATCCAACGCCAGACAGCTTGAGGCCGAGATCCTGGCTACCGCCGCCAGGTTTTCGGGATCGCGCAACGCGAAGCCGGGAATGTGTTGGCCACGGCGCATCAATTCGAGTTGAAGCTCCGCCACACGTGCCGGCTCGCTGATGTCAGCCGGCAGCAGACCATGCCGGTGGCAAAGCACGGCAGCCATCGCCACGGCCTGGGCCGAGTTTGCGCAAGTGGCCATGACGCGGGTTGTGCCAAAGGCGACATGGGAGACGCTGATGATACGGCCGGCCAGGAAGAGGTTCACTATGTTCTTGCTGTAGAGACATTTGTACGGGATCTGGTAGACCCCCTTGGCGTGCCACTGATCGCAACCGGGCCGCTCACTATAAACGCCGTCGGCCGGGTGAAGATCGATGGACCAACCGCCAAAAGAGACGGCGTCATCGAAGTGTCGTTGTTCGACGATATCCTGCTGGGTGAGCATGTACGGACCTTCGAAACGGCGACTCTCGCGCTTCCCTGGAATGTGCCCCACCCATTCCAGCGTTAGATTCTCGGCGTCGGGAAACTCACCCGAATTCTTGATGTAGTTCCAGACCCCGTAGACAACCTTCCAGAGTTCCCACTTGATGGTCTCGGTCTCGTGAACCGTGTCCAGCCGACCACCATACTCGATCCACCAGAGGCGGCAGCCATCGGTCTCCGTGTTGAAATGGCGATAGCGAGGCACGGTGGTGATGTCATCCAGATGCGAAACTGGGCGGCACGAAGCGTACAGGCGTGCCCACATCCTTGGAGTAGAAGTAGATGGAATGGCCCAGCAACTCACCGTAGGCTTCATCAGGTGCGAACTTCTCGCCGAACTCGGCCTGCGACTCAGCCCCCATGCGAAAGGCGGCTCCGGCGAGAAAACCGACCACGCCGTCGCCCGAGGCGTCGCAAAACAGCGGGGCGCGCACCACATAGCGGGTAGAGTTCTGACTACAGAACGCGGTGACGCCGGCGATGGTGTCGGCGTCGGCTTTCTCCACTTCGTAGACTGCGGTGTTGAGCAGCAGCGTGATATTTGGCTCCTTGACCACCTTCTCCAGCAAAATGGTGTCGAAGATGAGCGAGTTGCCCTCACGATTGCGGTACATATTCTCGACAAGGATCTCGTCGTTCACGCCACCCTCGCGCGCCCAGCGGTTGTTGTTGCCCATGTGCGAGGTCGCGCCCAGCACCCAGAGCCGCACCTCACTGGACGAGTTGCCGCCCAGCACCGGCCTGTCCTGGATCAGCGTTACCGCAATGCCCGCCCGCGCCGCAGTGATGGCACAGCAGACGCCGGCCAGCCCACCGCCGACCACGACAAGATCGGACTGACTTTCGATGGTTTTGAGTTGGCGGTGATCGACCGCCGGTTCGATCTGCATTGGTCTCTCCTACGTCTTTCAGTCTGTGGTGACCTCGCCGTCCAACGGCGGCAGGTCCAACGTTCGCACGGCCCACGGCAATGCCCGCTTCAATTGACAGAGCTGAGCTAGCCGAACATGGGGCGCGTCAGGAATCATCGGGCGACCGGCCATAGACGCAAAATAGCCGCTGAGGATGCCGGCGATTTCGCCGCTATCCGGAAGAAGTGACTCAGGCGGCGGGCCGCCTTCTGCTTCGAGACTGGGCAGCCAGGCGCCGATTTCAAAACGAGCGTTGCCGACGCAGGCAAGGCTCCAGTCGATGAGTACGGTTCGTTGGCCATCAAAACAGATGTTGTCGCTGCGCAGATCCAGATGCAGAAGTTCGTCGCCGCCGAGGACCGAATTGCTATCAATGGCGAGCAGCGTCGGCAACGACATGTTCAGCCATGTCTGGCTTGCAAGGCCAAGCGAGAGGAACGGCCTGGGATCGGCTGCGACATATTGCCAGCCGTCGGCCAGCCCTGAGTGGTCCGCCAACCTCGGCAAGCCGGCAATAGAACGGCCAGCAACCTGGGTTGTCGTTTCAATCACCTGTTCGATTCGTGAGGCTGTCCATGGTGGCGGCCAGAATGCGTAGCTGAGGTCTTCCAGCAGCAGGATAGGGTACTCGGCGTCGTCGTCCCATCCATATCGGCTAGGCATGAACGGTGCGGTCAGCAAATCGTAGACATGTTTCTCCTGCCGCAGCCAGCCGGCCGTCAAGTTGTTCGTTGCAATCTTGGCAAACAGGGTCGAACCACTGGAGAAGGTGACAACCAGGCGTACTGCCGGCGTGTAACCGCCACGAACAACCCGGCTATCAATGACTGGCATGTCGACAATAGATTCAATTCTACGGAGGAGCGCAGAATGGGTCGTCACGTCGCCTGTCGCCTACCCTTTCAATCCGCTCATGGTCACGCCCTGGACGAACTGTCGCTGAAAGAGTGCAAAGATGATGAGGACAGGGACCACCATCAGAACGGAGGCCGCCATCATCTCATTGAAGAGTGAGCCCTGGCCTGGCATGGCCCGGAAACTGTAGAGGCCCAGGGCCAACGTGTGCATTTGACTCTTGTTGAGGTAGATCAACGGGCCGAGGAAATCGTTCCACGCATTCTGAAACGAGAGAATGGCGACAACAGTCAACGCAGGCGTGGACAACGGCACCATGATGCGGACAAAAATGCCGAACTCCGAAGCACCGTCAATCCGCGCTGCATCGCTCAGTTCATAGGGAATGGTACGGAAGAACTGCCGCAAGAGGAACACATAGAATGGGTTGCCAAAAAAGGTGGGCACGATCAGGGGCAGGAATGTATCCACCCAACCGATCTTGGAGAATCCGACGAAGAGCGGCACCATCGTCACGGCGTACGGCATCATCATACTTGCGAGCAGGACGACGAAAAGTTGATCTCGTCCGGGAAAGCGCAACCGTGCGAAACCATAGGCCACAAGCGTACATGAGAGCAAGCTGCCGATCACGGTAAAGACCGTAATGATCACCGTGTTGACAAAACTGCGGCTGAAGTTCCAGAAGTCTAGCGCCTTGGCATAGTTCTCCCACATGACCGGATCGGGAATCCACTGCGGCGGGATGGTCCCGATCTGGCTCAAGGGCATCAAAGATGTGAGAAACATGTAGATCAGCGGCGTGAGAAAGATGAAGCTCAATATGACCAGCACGGCGTAGAGCAACACGCGGTTGAAGATCGCCGACCAGTTCTTGCGCCGTTTGGCCTGATGGGCTTCGATCATGACCTGGCTAGTCAATTTCGTTTACTCCCCTATTGCTAGTTGTAGAAGACCCAACGATCCGATGTTCTGACCATAACAAGCGTCAACAAAAGGACGATGATAAAGAGAATCCAAGCCAGGGCCGAAGCGTACCCCATTTTGAATTGGTTGAACGCAAGCTCGAAGAGGTGTAGTACGTAGACGCGTGTGGAATTCAGAGGGCCGCCGGCGCCACCGCCTGATCCGCCGGTCGTCATCACCAAGACCTGGGCGAAGACCTGAAAGCCCTGGATGATGTTGATGATCAAGTTGAAGAAAATCGTCGGCGTCATCAACGGAATCGTGATCTTCATCATCCGCTTCCACGAAGAAGCGCCATCCAGATCGGCGGCTTCATACAAGTGTTCAGGGATATCCTGCAATCCAGCCAGAAAGATCAGCATGGTAACGCCGACCCAGGTGATGCTGACCAGGATCAGTCCAGGCTTTGACCAGACAGGGCTGGTCATCCATCCGGGTCCGTCAATGCCAATCAAACTCAGACCGTAGTTGACGAGGCCGAACTTGGGATTCAGGATGAAGAGCCAGATGATGGAGACGGCGACAATGGGTACGATCGAAGGCACGTAGAAGAGCGTACGCCAGACGGTGATGCCTTTGACCTTTCTGTTCAACAGCAGGGCCAGCAAAAAGCCTAGGACAAGGCGCACCGTGACCATCCCGATAACGTAGTAGGTGGTGTTCCAAAGCGACTGCCAGAAGTAGCGGTCGGCGCCGCTTAGCGCCCGAATGTAGTTATCGAGCCCAACCCACTTGCCCGGCTGCAAGATCGAATAGGATGTAAAACTGAAATAGAGAGAGGCCAGAAATGGCCCCAAGAAAAAGAGAAAAAAGCCAATGATCCAGGGCGATATGAAGAGGTAGCCAATGATCGCCTCTCGACGCTTCATTGAAGAGCCCTTGCGCTTACTGCCCTGGTTGACCTGCGCTGCCGATGTCGTAGTCATTGCCCACCCTTTTCGTGCAACCAGTCATCTTGATGCCCACAAGTACGGAGAATCGAACAAAGGGTAAGATCAAAGTTTGTCTGTTGTAGGCAAACCAACCCAGTCGTTGATCTTTCGGTGATTAGAGCCGGCAGGTTTCCGGAGAATCCTGGAAACCTGCCGGCCAATTTTGCTTACGGATATACGGTCGTTCCGGCCACGACAAGCTGAAACAGGCGCCTGGTTATTCCTTGTCGGCCCAGAATTCATCCAATGCGGCTTGGGCTTCGGCGGCGCCCCATTCTAGGGCCTCCTCAGGCGTCTGCAGGCCAAAGAGCGCCTCTTCCTGCATCTGAAGGACGATCTCTTCAATTGCAGGCTGAACAGGGGATATCGGAATCACCTGATCGGTGGCGAGCACTTCTAGGAAGCCGTCCCACATGGGATTGCCTTCGCTGGATGCAGGCTGTTCATTGCACTCAATCCAGGGTGATGGGCGCTGTTGTTCCTGAAGGAACCAGCAGCCGCCATCCATATCCGCAGTCAGGAACTCAAGCAGTAGCCAGGCTTCTTCGACGTTTTCCACGCCTTCGGGGATGACATATCCCCAGCCTCCGTAGACGAAGCCGCGTTTTTCAGGATCACCGTTGGGGCCGATGGGGATCGGCGACACATCAAAGTTCATGTCGGGCGCAAACTCTTGGATCTTGAACAGTTCCCAAGTGCCGTTGATCTGCATGGCTTCATAGCCCGTGTAGAAGGGACCGTTTTCCCACTCGCCTGTCTGGCTGTAGAAGGCGTCAACCTCTTCAACGCCGCCGTTGATGTTGTTGGTAAAGTCCACAACCCATGTCAGTGCTTCCAAGCCCTCAGGAGAGTTCCAGGTAATCGTGCGCATGTCATCGCTGATCCACTGGCCGCCGTTGTTGTGCAGCCAGCCGAGGAAAGAGATTCCGGCATGCAGGCCATTGACACGAGGATTGATGCCGACGCGTTGCAGCTCTCCATCTTCCATGATCGTCAGCGCCTTGGCGACTTCCTCCAACTCAGCCCATGTCTGAGGCGGGCTTGTCGGATCCAGACCGACTTCCTCGTACATGTCCTGGTTGTACCAGAGAATACTGACGCCGCCGCCGGTGGGCAAGGGCAACAGATAGGTGCTGCCGTTATAGATGGCGCCATTGATCTCCGACTCGTAGAACATGTCAGGCGTGATGCCCGCCGCAGACATGAGATCATCAATGGCCATCAGTGCACCTTGTTCCACAAAGGCGGGTACATCCTGCCGACCCAACATGGTCACATCCGGCGGCTCACCTGCGGCTACGGAGGTCAGGATCTTCTGCAGCCGATTCTCCCAGGGCTGGAGGGTCATCTCGACCGTGATCCAGGGATATTTTTCCTCGAAACGGCGGACCTGCTCTTCCATCAAGGGCACGCGGTTGCCGCCCCAATGATGCCAGAAGGTCAGGGTAACCGGCTCCTTGCCGTCGGGCGCATCCGCGGCGGATTCTTCAACGCTGGCCGATTCTGCTTCAGTTTCGGCAGGTGCGGACGGCGGCGCAGCACAACCGCCGATCAGTAGTGCCAACACGAGCAGCACGGCCAATGGCCAATAATTCTTGTTCACCATGGAACCTCCTTTGATAGTTGACGGCGACCCTGAAGTGGGCCGCAGTTTAAGTTGGATAGATCTGAAACGGAACCAAGTATATTGACGACAAGTACAGGCAGGACTCAGGTCGTCTCCCTGATCACAAGCGATGTGGGGATCAATGTCAGCCACGCGTTTTCGGTCTTTTCGGTCAGCATTACGACCAGCCTCCGGGCAGCAATAACGCCCATTTGGGTCATGTCAAACTTGACTGACGTTAACGGGGGATCGGTGAAACGGGCGACGCTATAGTCATGAAATCCGACCACAGCCACGTCGTCGGGCGCCCGGCGCCCGGCCAGCTTTAATGCGCGCAAACCGCCCATCGCCGCATAATCATCGGCATAGATGATGGCGTCTAATGTTGGCGACCGGGATAACAATTCGCGGGTAGCAAGCTGGCCTGCCTCTGGAGAAAAATCGCCAGGATAAACGTTCTCATCCGAATAATCCAGCCCATGTAGCGCCAACCCCAAGCGATAACCGAGATACTTCTCCCGACTTGTATTGGTGCTTTCCGGCCCGCTGACCAAGCCGATATTCCTCTTGCCCCTGTTGACCAGATGGGCAACAACTTGTTCAACGCCATAGCGATAGTCGGCCATGACACTGTTGACAAGAAGCGGGCGAGCATGGGACCCGGCAATGACGAAGGGTAGATCGGTCGTCATTAGTTTGCGAATGAAGTCAGAACTTTGAACGCCGCCCATCAGAATTAGACCCGCAATGCTGGGATCGGCGACGAAGTGTTCAACGTGCTCCTCAGCAAGGCTCAAATGCTGAATCCGCGTCTCGTAGCCAGACTGCTCCAGAACCCGGCGGGCGCCCATGGCAATCAGATGCTCGATTACGTGGGTCTCGGGTTGCTTTGCTTCAAGTTCCTCAGGGTTATCGTGATGGGTCAGCAGCGAAATCAACCGACCCGCACGCGTGCCACTCTTCCGACGCAAATTATGCAGAGGGTATCCCAGCTCTTCCGCCGCCTGTTTCACCAACGTGCGTGTGGCGTCGTCCACATATTGCTGTTGATTTAGCGCTCGGGAAACGGTGGAGACTGAAACGTTCGTATAGCTTGCAATGTCGCGCAGTGTTACGGCCATCAGATCCATCTCTGTTCCGCAATACCCAACGAATGTTTCCGAAACAAACATATATTTTCCCATGGGAAATGTCAACAGGTATCAGGCATGTTGCAACAAATCTGCAACTTAGGCTTTTCCAAAATGGCAACTATATGGGAGTTGGCAAAGCCTCAAGCCATTCCAGGCAAAAATCTCCGTGCAACGGTTGTTTATCTCTCTGGAATGGCCTTATCCGGAAATCTATCAATCTATTCCTGAATCTGATCAGGGTGGAAGGTATTTGTGCTACCCGTCGGTACCGACACGTCGGCGGCTCGTGATCACCCTATCGAGTGCGTTCTGGTCGAACTGGATGCCAAGACCCGGCCCATCGGGAACTGTGATGTAGCCGTTGTGCGGTTCCAGCGGCGCTTGCATCAGGTCATTGCCGATGCCGGACGGGCGCGGGTGATATTCACAGACCAAGAAGTTAGGCGAAGCCGCGGCCAGGTGCAGCGCAGCCGCGACATGGACCATGGTGCCCATGCTCACGTGCGCAGCCCAGGGCGTGTGGAAGGCGTCAGCGAGAATGGCGATCTTCTGTCCTTCCGTGATGCCGCCGGCACGGCAGATGTCGGGCAGGATGACATTGACGGCACGCGCGGCCAGGCGGTCGCGAAACTGGAAGCGGTTGCACTCGGTCTCGCCGGCCACCACCATGATGTCGAGCGCCCGCCTCAACTCGGCATAGCCCGCATGGTCCTCGGGCGCCAGCGGATCTTCGAACCAGTAGCATCCAAGTCGCTCGAACTCGCGACCGACTTGGATGGCCGTCCCCAGATCGTAGGCTCCATGGGCGTCGACCAGCAGATGAGCACGGTCTCCGGTCACTTCGGCCACAGCAGCCACAGTGGCCAGATCTTCTTCCAGCGCCGGCGACCGATGGCCAGCTTGACCGCAGTGTAGCCGGCGTTTAGGAAGGACGAAGCAGCCGTTTGTCGTTGGGAATCCGTGACCCCGGGAACGCCCGACGCATAGGCCGGAATCTCTGTCCGATACGGCCCGCCCAGCAATGCATAGATCGGCTGATCCATGATCTGGCCGCGCAGATCCCAGAGCGCGATGTCGACGCCGGCGATGGCCTCCATGGTGAAGCCAGTGTTGTGGCCGCGCAGACGCATGGCCCCATACATCCGCTCCCAGAGCACTTCGCCAGCCAGCGGATCTTGGCCCAGGATCAGCGGCGCCAGCAGATCGAGGATCAACGCCTGCGTCACCGTCGGCGCGTAGGGCGCATGGGCCTCGCCCCAGCCGATCTGTCCACCATCGGTCTCGATGCACACGAGCACCGTCTGCTCGCCATCGGGATAGGTGCAGAGATGACGCCCGCCGGCGTAGCGATCCGTGAGGACACGCCTGGGAGGTGATTCGATGGCGTCTACAAGGCCATGGCCCTGGGTGTAGCTCTTTTCAGAAAAGAGGATGAAGGCTTCAACTGCGCTGATTATCAAGAGGATCTCCCATTACAACGTATCAAGCCGGCAATCAGACCGGCAGGGACAAGGCATTCCCCGCCAATTCTTCTCCAAACAGACCGCTTCCAACAAGGCAGCCCTTCCTCCAACCAAAGACGTCCCAGGAATGCCGTATCCGGGCCTTGCCGTGCTTGGTCGACGGACGGTCAGTTTCGGCCATCGGATGAAATTGGCTATAGAGGTCTTGGGAAATGAATTCACAATCTATCATACTTCGGTGAGGTGTTTTCGCCAATGGGGTGATGATTGGGAGGACATCGACTGTGTCCTCCACTTAGGCCATTCCAGGTAAATAAGTATCCGTTGTTTGGACCGAGCGCCCCTGGAATGGCTTGAGGCGTCTGCCAACTGGCGTGTTAGCTATTAATCTTCGAAAGCCTTAGCCGGCCTGGCTGGGCCAGGCGCAATGGCATTCCGCCCTACAAGAAGACCCAATCAAAAAGCACCAACGACGGCCAAGGTCGCTGGTGCATGCGTGTACTTGTATCGCGACATTTATGTCGCAGGGCTCTAGAAAGGCAGCGAAATACTGATGTCAACCAACGCCGCCGGCGGGGTATAAAAGAGTCGATCCAGACCCATGGCCAGGAAGAGCAGGGCCAGATAGAGCAGGCTGAACTTGTACAGCCGCCAGATGTTGACATTGGTCGGCTTGCGCAGGATATCGATGGCCTGCCAGAGGAAGACACCACCCAATGCCAGCGCCAAGACCAGATAGACCGGCCCCAGCAACATCAAAAAGGCCGGTGCAATACTCATGAGGAGTAGTAGGACGCTGAAGATGACCATCTGGCGTTGAGTCTCAACCGATCCAGCAATGACGGGCAACATAGGCACATCGGCGGCCCGATATTCCTTCTGACGCATGAGGGCCAAGGCCCAGAAGTGGGGCGGCGTCCAGTAGAAGACAATCATGAAAAGGAAGATGGGCAACAACGAGATCTCGTTGGCCACTGCGGCCCAGCCCACGAGCGGCGGAATCGCGCCGGCAGCGCCGCCCACCACAATGTTCTGGGTGCTATGTCGTTTCAACAGCTTGGTGTAGATGAAGACATAAAAGAGGATGCCGGACAAGGCCAGCAAGGCGGTCAACAGATTGACCGTCACCCAGAGCAGAACGAAGCTCAGCAGACTCAGTGCGCTGCCGAAGAGCAACACCTGCATCGGCGTCATGCGACCGCCGGGCAATGGTCGCTTGGCCGTGCGCAACATCACATGATCGATGTCGCGATCCACATATTGGTTGATCGTATTGGCCCCGCCGGCCGCCAGGAAACCGCCCAGCATGACCCAGAAGATCAACATGGCACTGGGCGGATTCGGCCCGGCCAGGAACATGGGAATCAGGGTGGTCACCAGCAACAGGGAGATGATACGCGGCTTGGTCAACGCCACATAGTCACTGATGGCCAGGCGGGTCAGCGCCTGTTCACGCGTCAGCGGCGCTTGCACTTCCTGGTTTTTCTCAAGTAATGTACTACGAGCCTGCATTCAGCACTCTCTTGCCGACAGAATTGATTGTCAAAATATAATTGGAGCCGTATCAGCTCTCGTGGGCCTTTGCCGGATCAGGCTCTTCTTGCCCTGTCGCCACAGGCTCGGGATCCGGTTCTTCGTTTTCCCGGTTTGTAACCGGTGTTCCATTTTCTGCAGCGGCAACATACGCCAGGGTCGACTCACCATCCCAGTCATCGTCTACGCCTTCCGCTTCCGGCAATAGCGCCTTTCGTTCCATATGGCGAACGAAGAAAATATAGCCGATCCCGAGTATGAGGGCAAACGAAAACCACTGTACTGCATAACTTAGATGATCGCCCTCATGTAGCCTCAGCGGCTCTTCCCGGGAGGGCAACATGTCATAGGTTCGATCTTCGTCCGGCAGTTGCATGATGAAAACAGGTAGCAGTTCATAGGGCATCTGCTGTTGGATTGCGTCAATGTTGACGTAAAACCACTGCTGCTCCGGCTGTTCCGGGATCGGCACAGCGCCACCGTTTGGCATCAACTGTGATTCCTGGATCAGACCAACGATCGGCTCGTCCGAAGGTTCATCGAACTGAGGCCATTGGTCGGGATCAGCTTCATTAGCCGGAATCCAACCACGGGCAATCAGCACAGCACGTCCATCGTCCAACACCAGCGGCGTCACTAGGTTTATGCCGAGGGCGCCGTTGCGGAGCTGATTCTTCAGCCCAATCTGATTGTCATAGTCATAGTCGCCGCGAACCTGCACACGTCGATATTCGAGTTCCTGCAGGTCCGCCGGTAGTTCTCCACTGGTAACATCATATGGATCCTGTACCCACCGTTCGTAGACCATACTGTTGAAAGTCCGGCGCTGCTCCAATCGATCGAGCTGCCAGATACCGAGCCGAACCAGAAGAATCACACCGGCGATCACGATCAATGTGACCCACCACCAACGCCGACCGATCAGCGTCTTGATTGTCACGATCTGTTTCCTACTTTCAATGGCGAGCCACTGGCTCGTGTGCGTCAACCGGAAATCATCTGCCAAACCGATTTCCGTTCGACGTTTGTGACGCTACAGAGTTTACCCGAGAGTGACAGGCGATACCGTAGCCTTGCCCCCAGGGATAACGCAATTGAAGATATGTATTCAACACGACGAGACCACGAGAGACCACGAATCGAGAGCAAAAGCGCACGTATTCATCTATGTTCATTTTCGGCGTGTCCAACCGACCATGGCGACCGCCAAGACCAACAGGGCCCCACCGCCAGCAATCAGTGGCCAATTCAGTTTGCGTGCGGGCAGGACATCAATCTGAAACGCTGCCTGGCCCTGGCCGTCCAAGCCATCGACACTGATCTCGACCTGCCAGAGGCCCGCTGAGGGCATCGAAGTATCGACTTCGTAGCTCGTGTTATTGCCTAACGCCTGCAATTCGGCGACCACCTCAAAATTGAAATCCCGATTCTCTGCCGAAACAAATTCAACACCGACTGCCGCATCGTTGACCGGCTTGTCAAGTTGGTTGTTGACCACGCCGTCATCGACAACAGAACCAGCAGGCGGCGGCAACGTAACCACAACAGTCAGGTGTACCTCGTCGGCCCGCCACGGCTCCGGTTCAGTCCAGGCAAAGAGACGGTAGGGGCCGGCCTCGGCGTTGGTCAACTGGGGCGTTCCACCGCCGTGGGCCAGGCCGATTGCCGGTGTCACAAGTAGAGCGAGAATCAACGACAGCGTCAATCCAAAATCAGGAAAGCATCCTCCATGACTCCTCTGCAGCTCAGTGACGAACATCCATCGTTGCAACAGCATTTTCACTGGACGCTGGACGCTTCTTTGGTCTTCTTCTCCACCTCACGCCAGCGGTTCTGAATGACCCGATGTTCCAGCCCCGGTGCAACCATGGCCTCGTCAGTATCCCAATCAGGTGCATGGAGCGGATCTTCATCCTTTTTGAACTGAGTCGCCAAGAGGATGAGTGCGGCGAGCAAGAACATCATGCTGCCTGGAATCCACATGATGATGCCGCCAAGCATCTGGTCCTGCATGGTCGTGACGCCCCAGATCTGAGGAATTGACTCATAGTAGCTATAGATCACCGTACCGGCGAAAGCGATGGCAACGCCGGCAAGCATATTGGGCGGAATTGTGCCCATCAAATAGCCGATGCGGCCCCAAACAGGAAAGCGGCTGTGGATCTTGGGCGCAGCGCCAATCACGTGCCACCAGTATAACATGGCGGCCAGGAAAAATGTCACATGTTGGAGATCGTGGACCCAGGAGCGGCGGAGCGCCAGATTGTAAAGGACGGGCTCATGCCAGCCCAGATAGACGGTCAGAAAGATCATCCAGGCAGCCAACGGGGCCGTCAGATAGGCCAGCAGAGTGCGCACCGGCGCTCCTTGGCGAAATTGGCCGGCCACCAGCGTTCTCGCTCGCTTCGGTAGTCCCCAAAGCATGAAAGGGAACGGCTCGGCCAACCAGAGCAAGGGCGCCGCCGCCATCATGGTCAACAGATGTTGCAACATATGCATGAAGAAGAGCTGTCCGCCCAGGTAGTCGATGGGCGACATCAGCGCTGTCGCCAGGATGATCAGGCCCGCCCAATAGGACGCCAATCGCACGCGGGTGGCCAGTTTGGCGCCTCGTCCGCGCAGCCGCCTCCAGCCCAGCGTGTAGAGAACACCGAGCGGCACCAGTACGATGAGAATTTCAAAGCGCCACTCCCATGATGAGAATAGCGCCTGAACAATCGGATGCATTGATTTTTCCCAGGAAGGGTGATCGGGGATTGGGGACTAGGGATTGGTGATTAGGCGTCGCTCTGCCCAATTCCCCATTCCCTAATCACCAATCCCTAGTCCCCCTAATGAACGGCATGTCCGATCAGATAGAGTGCCGGGTAGAAGAAGATCCAGACCAAATCTACATAGTGCCAGTAAATGGCGCAGGACTCGACGCCCCAGTTTCGCTCAGACGAAAAACTGCCCTTGCGCCCCAGATTCCAGACGATTGCGATGAAGATCAGGCCGGTCAGCACATGCAAAGCATGCATGCCTGTCATAGCAAAGACCACGGCACTGTAGACGTTCTCGCCCGGGCTGGTGAAGTGGCCTTGGTAGAGCGACGGGAAGATGCCCCACTCGAAGACCATCACGCCGAAAAGAAAGACCGTACCTAGAATAAAGGTGACGATCAGCCCGCGAGAAAATGTCTTGCGATCATCATGCTCGATGGCTGTTTCGGCGATGTTCATGGAAAAGCTACTGATCAGCAACACTGATGTTACAAGCAGACCAATAGCCTGGTCCAGCGGGGGCCGAGTGTTGCCCCAGAGATAGAAACGCGTCGTCAGCAGACCGCCGAAGAGAAAGATCTCTGAAATAAAGAAGAGCCACAATCCCAGGCGATTGTTGCGCAACTGTGTATTGTACTGAGCCAGCGTACTTGTCACAACACTCATTGTCTAGTGCTCCTCTTCCGGTGTCCACAAACGCGATACATGCATGTAGTACTTGACAACGAGAATCCCCTTCAAGGTCGCTACCAACATCAGCAGCGCTGCACTCTCCAGATAAAGAGCGACAAAAATCTCAATGATGGTCAGCGCCGCCAACACCAGGGCAACAGTTGCACTTTGACGGTAGGCCGCGCCGCGGGTCCGATTATGATCACTCATCTAGCTCTCCTCATTCGGATAGATGTTATACCACTCCGCTCATCTCATCCAGGATTCGCCGCAACTGGTTGGCAACGAATCATCCGCCTGAAACCACCGTCTAGTCGTCGCCCGCTGCTGGGGCCATTGCCACATAGGTTGATCCGGCCAGACCGTAGTCGTAGGGTTCGCCGACGACTGCAATCGGATGGGCGTAGCTGTGCTCCGGCGGCGGTGAAGGAATCTGCCATTCGGGCGACCGCGATCGCCATGGGTTGTTGCCGGCAACCCGGCCAACCTCGGCACTGTGCAGTAAGTTGTAGAGCATCAGAAGGATGCCGAAAGCGATAGCAAACGCTGAGATGGTGATAAGCACCTGAACAACAACGATCTGACCGGGCCATGCGCCCAGCAATGGATCGTAGTTGGCAATGCGGCGACGCATGCCCATCACGCCGACCGACATCTGGCCAAGACTCATCATCCAAAAGGCCGGGGTCATGATCCAGAAGTGGATTTTGCCCATAGTCTCGTTGTACATGCGACCCGTGATCTTGGGATACCAGAAATAGACGGCCGCCAGGAAGGGGAAAACAAATCCCCCGAAGATGGTGGCGTGGAAGTGGCCAACCACGAAATAGGTGTCATGCAAGTTCAGATCGGTCGTCACCATGGCCAGAATCGGACCGCTCAGTCCGCCGATCAGGAAGACGGAAATGGCGCCCAATGTGAACAACATGGGCGTCGGGAAGGTCAGCTTGCCGCCCCACATGGTCCCAAGCCAGCTAAAGAACTTGACGCCGGTCGGGATCGCCACCAACAACGTGGTGATCATGAACGGAACACGCAGGTAGGGCGAGTAGCCGGAGGTAAACATGTGATGACCCCAGACCAGGAAGCCGGCCAAGGCAATCGCCATGCTTGACAGTGCGATCCAACGATAACCGAAGAGCGGTTTGCGAGAGAAAACCGGCAGGATCTCACTGATGATGCCCAGACCGGGCAGCACGAAGATGTAGACTGCCGGGTGGGAATAGAACCAGAAGAGATGCTGATAGAGAATCGGATCGCCGCCCTTTGCCGGATCGAAGAAGCCCATGCCTAACAGGCGCTGGAACGAGAGCATCAGGAAGGAAAGACCGATCAACTGGGTGCCGGTCAACTGGATCAGGCTGGTCGCCAACACGGCCCAGACGAAGATCGGCATCCGGAAGAGAGTCATGCCTCTGGGGCGCATGGTCAGAATTGTGACAATCAGATTGATCGAACCGAAGATCGATGAGAGACCGACACAGTAGATCGCCCAAAAGACGAACTGGAAGCCGGGCGAACCCAAAGTGCTGAGCGGCGGATAGACAACCCAGCCGCCGTCCCAACCGTAGAACAGGCTGGCCACCAGAATCACAATGGCCGGCACGTTGATCCAGTAGGCGAAGGCGTTGAGGCGTGGAAAGGCCATGTCTTCGGCACCGATCATCAGTGGTACCAGATAATTGGCCAAGGCGCCGATGCCGAGCAGAATCGAAGCCAATGCCGTCCACCCATGCATGCTGAACAGGGTGTTGTAGGTGTTTGCAGACAGAAATTGGAATCCGGGAGCGGACAATTCAGTGCGGAAGACGACTGCGAAGCCCCCGCCGATCATTAACAAGATGAAAGCTGTCACACCGTACTGGATGCCAATCACCTTGTGATTGTAGTCCACGCCAAAATAGCGTGTCCACGACGGCTGTCCGACCGGGGGACCATGGTGCATCGGCGTCTCCTTGCCGACAATCCACTTCAGCCAGTCGGTCAACGCACCGACAGCGAGCAGGAAGCCAAACACGCCAAAGACAAAACCGGTAACAAGCACCGGTTCCGTGGACCACGCCGAATCGCCCAGGAGTAGGCGAACGATCATGGCCAGCGCCATGCCCAGCAGCGTGCCGAGCAATTGGCCGATCAGACCTCTCACCAATCCCAACGACATCAAAGTCATAACCCGTTCTCCCTCTGAAGTTCTTGTTGCTCAAAACTCTTGAAGTGATGTCGCAACCGACAGACTACTCTGTCTCCTGCACGTCAAAACCCGTCACACCCGCTACCGGTGCATCCAACAGCGCATTCGCAAGCGCCGGGCTGCTGCCTGCAGTCTGTTCATTGATCCACGCGTCGTATTCTTCCTGTTCGACCACACGGACATTGGCTAACATATTCCAGTGGCTCAGTCCACAGATCTCAGCGCAGCGCAGCGCATACTCACCCACCTCGTCGGGTGTGAAGCGCACGACGGTTACATGCCCAGGAACCAGATCCTGCTTGACCCGAAACTCCGGTACCCAGAACGAATGGATCACGTCCTTGGAGGTCATCTCCATACGCGCAGGGCGATTGACCGGCAGTACCATTTCAGCGCTGATCATATCGCCGTGCTCTGGATAGGAGAATGTCCATCCCCATTGGAAGCCCTCGACATTGACTACGAGTTCATTGTCCTGGGCCTGGGTGATCTCGTTGAGTGAAGTCACACCGAGGATCGCCAAGAAGATGACGATGATCAGTGGAATCACTGTCCAGACAATCTCCAGGAGGGAGTTGCCTTCGAAGTGTTCCCCCTCGCTCTCATCGTTGCCGCGCCGACGAAATACGACGACGGCATAGAGCATGAAGACCATCACGAGAGAGAAGAAGAGCGCTATCAAAAACATGTTCCAGTGGAAGACGTAATCGACTGTTGCAGCCTGTGCGCTGGCCTCCGTCGGCAGCGGCAGCATGACACGCAACAGCCAGGTCATTACGATCGTGCTCAGAACGATGAGCACTGCAATAACAAGAAAGTGACGTCGATGTGTGGATGAACCCGGCATAGTCTGTGACTGCTCCTAATGTGTCTGTCCTAAAAGGGTTTGCCCTCAAAAAGTCTGTCCGAAAGCAGCGGCCTGCAAGTCTTTCTTGACAGTAGACAATGCGAAACCAACACAGGCGTTACCGAAAGCTGGAGCCTATCCCTTGAAAGAGGTACTCCGGTGTAATGCCTATCCTGAATCCGAAAAACGGGTTTTGCTGGTTGAATACGAAATAAACTACGAGTCAAGCGGCTGTCCCTACTTCTCTCAGCCTACTTTACCGGCGTCATCATCGACCAAGTCTGATAACTTGCCAGCGCCAGACCAATCGTCATGAGCAGAGGAACTGCCGTCCAGAACACTTCGGAGGTTCGATTGAGTCCAAATTCGGCGGCCATCTTGTTCTCGCGGCCACCTTCCGTGCGCAACATACGTTTCGTCGCATAGATGAGCCATACTTGCAACACCACAAATATCAGAAACCCGCCGACAAGAAGCACCTGCAAGAGGCGACCGCTTCCCTGAAGGGAGTAAGAAATTTTCGGCAGCGTCATGACTGAATCAGGGAGATAGCTCAGCATGAGCCACAGCAGAGTGACTAGAAGAATTGCGTAACCAAAAAGTTTCTGGAGCACTTTTCAACCATCTCGAGATATTCTGCTACACGGACACGGTCCAAAAAATCGCTTTCAGCTTCTGAGCAGCACCCTGGGCTGATGTCGGTCTCTCAATGCGGGAGCGATTGTAGCAGGGATAGAAGAGGGTGTCAAAACAAACCACCACTGTATGACGTTTAGGATTGGCGCGATTAAACTTAGAATCATTCTAATCTAATTTGGCATCCGTCCATTCATGGGCTACACTATTGAGCGGGAATATTTAGAATAGTTCTAAGCATCAAATCTGATTCAATCGTTCATCAGGTTGTCCATGCGAAGCGCAATCCATTACACAGATTCATTGAAAGACGCGGGCTACCGGGTGACATCCCAGCGGCGCATCATCTGCGACTACCTGGCGAAAACCGATCAGCACCCGACGCCCTATCAAGTCTACGCGGGGATCTCGGAGGTCCACCCGGAGATCAGCCGCGCTACGGTCTACAACACGCTGAATGTGTTGGCCCAGCTCGGCGTCATCGTCGAGATTGCCATTGGCTCGGATCACACCCACTATGAGACCAACTCTGAGCCTCACGTCAATCTGATTTGCTTGCGCTGTCATCAGGTCATCGACCACCATCAGCCGGGATTGCCCGACGATCTACAGGCTGGCATCCGCAGCGATACCGGCTTTGAGCCAGTCACTGCACGCATTGATATGTTCGGCTTCTGCGAGGAATGTCGGGAGCGCAAACGAGCAGAGATCGTTGCTCAATGGAACGCCCAGCACGAGGTTTAGATTCAGCAAGACAAAATATAGGAAGATGACACAATGACAACCCAATCCATCAAACCGGCCGGCAGCGGCGCTTCAGAATCAGGTCGCTCATTTTCATCGTCGTCGATCTTCAATACATGGCGTACCAATCCGGCGCTGATCCTGGCGGCAATCACTTTGGTCGCCCTGCTGATCGGCTGGATCGGACAGGCGACGGGCACGCTGCCAAACTGGGCCCTTACCGTCACGGCGGTGACGGCCTACGTGGCAGGCGGTTACACGGGTATGAAGGGAGCCATCGAAGAGGCGCGTGAGGGCACGCTCGACATCGACTTTCTGATGATCGCAGCCGCTCTGGGTGCGGCACTCATCGGTGCATGGCCCGAAGGAGCGCTCCTGCTCTTTCTCTTCACATTGAGTGGCGCCCTTGAAGAGTTCGCCATGGACCGCACCCGCGCGGCTATTGAGGCGCTGGCCGATCTGCGCCCCGAGGTAGCACGGGTGCTGCGCAATGGAACGGAGATCGATACGCCGGTTGAATCGGTCAACATTGGCGACATCGTGCTGGTTCGCCCCGGTGAACGGTTGCCGGTGGACGGGGCGGTCTCCAGAGGAAACAGCAGCATCGATCAGAGCCCCATCACCGGCGAGAGCGTACCGGTCCGCAAGGAGATCGGTGACGAGGTCTTCGCCGGGACGATCAACGGAGGGGGTGCGCTCGAAATCGACGTCACGAAGCTGGACTCGGAGAGCACATTGAGCAAGATCATCGTGCTCGTCGCCGAGGCCCAGGAGGACAGCGCCCCGACCCAGCAATTCATCGATCGCTTCAGCCAACCCTATACCTATGTGGTAATCGGCTCCACTCTGCTGGCCATCATCCTGCCGGTGATCTTCGGCAATGAACCGTTCAGCGACACGCTCTACCGCGCTATGACCTTGCTGGTAGTGGCCAGCCCCTGTGCGTTGATCATCAGCACGCCGGCCAGTGTGCTCAGTGCCATTGCCGCCGGCGCACGCAACGGCGTCCTCTTCAAGGGCGGCGCCTATTTGGAGAAGATCGCCGAGATCACAACCGTCGCCTTTGACAAGACAGGTACGCTCACGCCCGGACGCCCGGTCGTCACCAACGTGCATCCGCTCACCGGCCATACCGCCGAAGAACTGCTGAAGCTGGCAGCCAGCGCTGAGACATTGAGCGAGCACCACATTGCCAAGGCCCTGATCGAGCGTGCCAAGCAGGATGGAATCAAGTTGGACCAACCTTCCGACTTCTTTGCCATTGCCGGTAACGGCATTCAGGCCCAATTTGAGCGTGAGGAATTTGTCGAAACCGTCTACATCGGCAACGACAAGCTCTTCATGGATCAGCAGATGGAATTCTCGCCGGCTATTAGCATGATCGGCGATGCCTTGCAGAAGCAGGGCAAGACAGTAATGCTGGTTGTCCGGCGTAGCACAGTCGAGGACACGCTAGGCGACGAACGGGATTGGGAAGTGGTCGGTTTCATCGGCGTGGCCGACGCCATTCGGCCGAATGCGCCCGAAGCCGTTCGCCAGTTGCACGAGGCCGGCGTTAAACGCGTGTCTATGCTGACCGGCGACAATGTGGCCGTTGCCAATCAGATCGCCAAAGAGGTCGGCATCGACGAAGTCTATGCCGGGTTGATGCCGGAGGAAAAGGTAACCATCGTCCAGAGGTTGGTTAGTGAACAGCCGACGGCCATGGTCGGCGACGGTGTCAACGATGCACCGGCATTGGCCAGCGCCAGCATCGGCATTGCCATGGGCGCAGGCGGAACCGACGTGGCGCTGGAGACGGCTGACGTCGTGCTGATGTCAAGCGATCTGACCAAGCTGCCCTTCATCATCCACCTGGGCCGCAAGGCGACCCGTATCGTGCGCCAGAATGTCATCTTCTCGGTCAGCGTGATCATCATGCTGGTTTTGGCGACCATCGTGGCGCCTTTCTTCATCCCGGGCTTTGTCATGCCGCTTCCGCTGGGCGTCGTCGGGCACGAAGGCAGCACGTTGATCGTGGTTGCCAATGGTCTGCGCCTGTTGAGAATGAAGCCCAAAGGCGCGTAGGGCGCGACCCTTGCAGTCGCCCTATGACATGAGATCCTGTTGAGAAAAAAAGAGGAGGTCTGAATCGGCGATTCAGACCTCCTCTTTGTAATTGCTATCCAATGCTGCTACTTGACCGCGTAGATATAGACACCATCTGCAGCATCTACCCAGAGCCTATCCGGCTGACTCTCGGTCACCAGCAGACTGTCGATTTGCTGGACGCCGAATTCGCTGTCTTCGACCAGCGTCCAGATGCCCGAGTCTGGCCTTCCTCGATAGAGTCCCTCGATTGTCGCCAAATAGATGTCGCCATTCGGCAGAAATAGAATATCGGTAAGACCAGTCACGTCAAGCTTGTCGCCTGCGTTCAATGCATCTGCCAGCCCCAAAATGGTCAGTTCCCAAGTCGCGCCAAAGTCCTCGGTGTACCACACACCGTTCCGGTCCGTGAACCAGAGTCGACCAGCGGTCGTCGGGTCGGCGGTCAGACTGGAAATATCACGTGGCTGCGGTCGGATACGGGGTGTGATACGTTCCCAGGTGTCGCCCGCATCGCCACTGTAGACCACAACACCCGCTTGATCCTCGTCTGTCCCGCTGGCATACAGATAATTCCAGTTGGCATCATCGACGGAACCTGCGCCAACCAGTGACGAAACCCCAACTTCAACCATCCGGTATGTGTTCCAAAGGGCGGCAGCAGATCGATCCGGCTTGCTCTGCCAACTATCACCGCCATTTGCGCTGAGATAGGGTAGCGCGCAGTCTGCGGCCATGAGCCGACCCGCGTCCTGCGGATCCGTCAACAACGGTCTCAGATTGTCGCCCAATGCGAGCCGTTCCCAGGATTCACCACCATCACCGGATCGGTAGAATGCTTCGGCGATGGTCGCCTCTACAGCTGCGACGGACACGCCGCACTCAATGCCCAGGCCGCTGTACAGCACCATCGGATCCGCCGGGCTTACGATGAAATCCAGGATTTCAGACTCGGTCGCCACCTGATCCCAGCTCGCGCCGTCATTGTCACTGCGAAACAGGTTGTTGTCAGCGTCAAAGCCATACAGTGTCGAACTCAACCGGTTGCCGATAACCTTCTGAAGGCGATTGCCATTCACGATCACGTTCGCTTGAACGGGTGTGGATGCCGCCGAGTCTGAAACGACCTCAGAGGCCCGCACTGACTCTGGCGTGCCGGTGGGCGATTCAGGTGTGCCTACTGCTGCCGGCGTCGGCGAAGTAGGAGCCGGCGTTTGGGTCTGTTTGCTTCTGAGATATTGACTATAGCGTGAGCCCTGCTGGGCAGTTGGTGTATCAGTCGGCTCCGCTTGGCTGTCCGGCACCAACGAAACATCCATCACCGACGGTTCAAGGGCCACCGTGGCCATAGACGCCGTCAGAAAGATGGCAAACGCCAGGACTATGGCAGGACTGAGTCTCTGTAGGCCCAGTCTCTGTAGACCCAGTCGTTTTAGGCGTGTGTTCATCGTCGTACTCCTCTGCTTGATGTCAGCGATAGCTGCTTGAGCGATAGGATATTTTGTCTCTATGCATGGTACCAGAACTACAGCGTTCGTCAAGGTGCATTTCTGGCGGCTTTTCCTCCGACGATGCGACGTGCAGCCCGTCGATCAAACAAGATAATTTGGCAGAACATTCTGCCATGGAATAAGATAGATTTAGGATATCGACCGTTTACTCGGCGTTACGGCAATCGTGAGGTCGGATAATTCCGAGTTCATATGATGCCGATATGAGGTTGTGAAGACAATGCCAGTTCTAAACATAGTAACATTGGGCGCTGACGGCGATGACGTACTGCGCAAGCCAACCGAACGAGTGCGCAATTTTGGTCCGGCGCTGCATCAGCTATTGGACAACATGGTTGAAACGATGCGCGATGCGCCTGGAGTCGGGCTAGCCGCCCCACAGGTTGGGATCGACCGACGTGTGACAGTCGTCGAATACCCGGAGGATGAAGACGATCCGGAACAGACACTGCGCGTTTTTGAGCTGATCAACCCCGAGATCATCAAGACCAAGGGGTCCGAAATTGGACAAGAAGGGTGCCTGAGTCTGCCCGGGATTCTAGCCGACGTGGACCGGGCCACCTATGTGCTGGTTCGGGCGCAGGATCGCCACGGCAAGGAGTATCGTGTCAAGGCCTATGGCTGGCTGGCGCGCATATTTCAACACGAGATCGATCATCTCCACGGCGTGCTGATGACCGACCATGCTGAGCAGATCTACCGGTTGCGAGAGGACGAAGAGGGTGAGCTCGAAGCGATCCCGCTTGAGCAGGCGATGTCCGACCCATAACTACCGAGACAAAAAGTCTCAGAGACAAAAACAATGCGCATCCCACCGAAGAAGCCGGTCATGGGATGCGCATTTTGTTGTACAAGACTCGACTTGAGGATCTTAGTTTTGGAGTTCGATGGTGACCGAACAGGGCGGTGGAAAATTGCCTGTTCCATCTACAACAATTAGTTGGATGGTGTAGAATCCATTGGGCAGAAGGGTGGTATTGAGACTCCCCAGCTGACCGCCGGAGACCTGACGATCGCTGCCGTCAAAATAGACAAATCCGCCGCCTGCATTGGCCCCGGGAGCATACTCCAGTTTGTAGTACTGGAAGGTCTCGTGGGTGGCGCTTCCGATGACGCCGATGACGCCGGAGACTGCCTGATTAACGCCCGGCGATGTGATCACAGAACGTGGGTCCGGACAGGTGGGCGCAACAATCGCGGCCACAACAGGTTCCGGCGTCGGTGTGGGCAGCAGAACGGCGGCATCCTCCGCCGGCGGCGCAACCTCTTCGGCCGTCGGCACAATCTCAACGGGCACATCCGTCGCTGTAGGCAGCGGTATAGGCGTCTCGGTAGGCGTGGCACTCGGCTCAACTACCGCAATTTCGGCTGAAGTTGGCGTGGGCGGCGCAGGTGTTGGCGTCGCCGTGGGTACGAGAACCAGACCAGTGATGATTGCATCACCTGCCGGCGGCTGTTCGCTCTCGCCACTCTCACCTGCCCCGCCACCATCAGACCCACTGTGGTCGGGGCCGTCGTCCGTCGATGCACTGTCACCGGCCGCGACGCCTGCATTTTCCGGGTTGACAATGCCGACATCTGGAATAGGCGCAACTTCGGCAGTCGAAGGCTGGTCAGTCATCGCACGTATATTCTCAAAGGCGGCAGCTGCGACATCACCGGCCCCTGAAACAATGCCGGCCAAAGCGCCACGTGCAAACCAGGCGCCGATCAGAAGAAGGATCGCAGCCAATACGCTCAAGATCGGACCGAAGCGGATCTCACGCTGCTCCATCCCCTCGCCTTCATCAAGCAGCTCAACGTCTTTAGGACGATAGTCGACTTGGCGAATCGGCGGCAAGGTAGAGCCGGCGCTCGTATTGGCCAGAACCAACGTCACAGAGTCGCCCGTTGAGGAGCGGCGACGCTCGATCACCTCTGTCGGCTCAAGACCTAGATAGGCGGCATAGTTGCGCAAGAAGCCGCGTCCAACCACCTCGCCAGGCAAAAGATGCCACTCATCAGATTCGAGTGCAGCAAGGTATTTCTGTCGAATTCGCGTGGCTGCTTCGGTTTCCGCAAGGGAAACACCAAGTGCTTCACGCCGTTCACGCAGCAACGCACCAATGTCGCGGGTAGAGTGGCTGGGAGCAGCCTCTCCGCTCGTGGCAGACAATTGGCGCGTACTTGATATTGAACTGTCGCCGGACTGCTGGCGTGAACCAAACTGAAAACTTGATGTCATTCCGAGAGGAGTATCCTCAATTTCGCCACTGTCATAGCCTGATGATTGCCCGTCCGGTTGGATGTTCGACGTCGCCTCCGGTGGCAATTCGAGGTCTTGATCACTGTCCCGAAGTCTAGCTTGCAGATCATCCTTTGTCAATTCTACTCTACCCTTCCAGATTGACAGAATCAGGCCCTAAGCTACAATGATATCCAATGCGCAGAAAGTTGTAGTCTTAGGCAAACAGTAGCATGCGACACGATACCATCAATCGTATTCAACGTACGCTGATGCTGATAGGTTTCTTGGCTCTGGTCGGTATTGGGCTGATTGGTGCACGCGTGGTCGGCATCGGGTTGCCTGGCCGCGACGGACTTGCGCCCCAAGGGATTGAACGGAGCGCATTCAACAGGGAAATCGGTCTGATCAGCGGACATGCCGGATTCGATTCCGGTGCAATCTGCACCGACGGCGATGGTGAGGTGACCCTCACCGAGGCCGAAGTCAACGCCAAAATCACGGAGCTTGTCGCCAAACGGCTGAGACGCGCAGGGGCCGATGTGACGGTATTCGATGAGTACGATCCACGTCTTGAAAGTCTGCGTGTCGACGTACTGCTCAGTCTTCATGCAGACAGTTGCATAGAGACCTCGGGCTTCAAGGCGGCCAACAGTATCAACAGCCGCATTCCGATTGAAGAAGGACGGCTCTTGGATTGCCTAGACAGCCAATACGCAACCGCGACAGGCTTGTCGCTGCATCCCAATACGGTCACCCACGCCATGACCGAATATCATGTCTTTAACCGAATTGCACCGGAAACGCCTGCCGCAATCCTCGAAATGGGATTTTTGGGCGGAGACCACGATCTGCTTGTCAAACGCCCGCAGATCGCGGCCAAAGGCATTACCGACAGCCTCCTCTGTTTCTTGGACGAAGGAGATGAGACAGAGGACGAGGACACAAAGTGAGGATCGATTTGAAAAGCGGTAGACCGATTGAATTGACCAGACTGGATCGATCCGAGAGTGCAATTGACTCGATGGCAGATGTTTGGAACGAAGCATGCGGAGCAGATCTCGTCATTTCGTCCCAGCTTGTTGCCTACAACCTTCGGCCAAATAGTGGCGGGCGACAGGCCGGTTGGCTGGCCGTTGAAGACGATCAAATCGTCGGCTTCGCGTTGGCCAGCATGCTTGAAGACCATCCTTCGGTGATGCCGCCGACCGTTGGCTGGATGGACGCACTAGCCGTGCATCCGGATCATCAACAACAGGGCATTGGGCGTGCCCTGCTCAGGAGACTCGAGGCCTGGCTGATCGAACAAGGGTGCGACTATGCGCAGCTTGGCGGCAGCTTGAGACCCTTTGCACCCGGTCTTCCCGTCGAGCTGGAGAGCGACCGATTTTTTCGGGAGGCCGGCTACCAGATGCGAGCCGGAGACAGCGGAATCTGGGATGTTGCCGCTAATTTGGCTACCTATCAGCCTCCGGCCGAACTGGTTGAAGCTCCCGGCGCTGTACGACCGGCACAGCCAGGCCAGGAGTCCGACCTCTTGGCTTTTCTGGCGCGTGAATTCGCCGGACGGTGGCACTACAGTTGCCAGGAATTTCTCGATGAAGGCGGGCGCATCTCCGACTTCATGCTGCTCTGGACCGAAACAGGCATTGAGGGGTTCTGCCAACTGACATTTGAGGATTCGGCCCGCCCGCTAGAGCGCTTCTATCCATACCAACTGTCACGCCCGTGGGGCCAACTGGGGGCCATCGGCGTCAGCGAGCATCTTCGTGGCCAGGGCTTCGGCAGTGCGCTGCTGGATGCCGGATTGCGCCGCCTCCACAGCAACGGCGTCAACGGTTGCGTGATCGACTGGACGACCGTGGTCGACTTCTACGCAAAATTCGGTTTCAGCAAGTACAGACAGTACTGGAGTCTGATGAAGGCGCTGCATTGAGCGCAAACTGAAGACGCTATGAAAACATGACTTCTGTCGGTCCGACTTGCAGCCGGACTCGTGCCATCGACTCTTCTTCTCGCTCAATCCGGATCGCTTGTAGACCATCATCCTACGATCGGTCGGCTTTCCACTTGTTCGCGCCTTTTGCAGGAACAGCGAATCCTGACTGCTCGTTTCCAGCATGCATACACGACTGGATTCCCCATAGAGCAGTCCATGCACAGCCTAGAAGCAGAACCCATTGACGGTGCTTGACAGCGGCCGTTAATAGCAGTACGGGGAGTATCAGAGAAGCATGATAATGTTGAAATCAATAACAGTACTCGGCAGCGTATTGGGGGCGGCCGGCGGAGCCGCATCGAGTGGAAGCGACGGGCTCATACTGGGCGCCGCCATCGGCTTTGTGGTAGGGGTCGCTATTTGGTCGTTGGTCAACATGAGTGCACAATGGCAACATGAGCGACGTCTGAATCGGTACTTCAGCAACGTTAACCAGCCTGTCAACCAACCTATCAGCCAGTCTGTAAGCCATGAAGAAATGGATTGACGCATGAAAGCAGCGCTCCGGCTTCGATGAACCTCCCCCCGTTCCAACTCGAACGATACTTTGCCAAACACGAATTTAGCGCACCGTATCTACTCTGCTCATCCGATCTTGAATCGGTTGCAGTGGGTGACTTGCTTGCCTTGGAAGTGGACGCCACCGAGCAACTTCACACACTCCGGCTAGGCTATACAGAGACCGCCGGCGATCCTGCGTTACGGGATGAGATCGCCGGTCTGTATGAGACGATCTCCAGCGAGCACGTGCTCGTCCATGCCGGTGCTGAAGAAGCCATCTTCAACTTCATGCAAGTGATGCTCAAACCGGGCGATCACGTGATCGTTCAGTGGCCGGGCTACCAGTCGCTGGCCGAGGTGGCGCGTGCCACCGGCTGTGAGGTGACGCTCTGGCGCATGGGCTACGACAACGGCTGGTCACTTGACATGGACGAGCTGACGTCATCCGTCAAGCCGAATACAAAGGCCATGGTCATCAATTCTCCCCACAACCCTACCGGCTACCTGGCCGATCGAGCGTCGATCGACACGCTGATTGATCTGGCCGAGCGCCACGGTTTCACCATCTTCAGCGACGAGGTCTACAGAGGGCTGGAACATGATCCGGCAGACCAGCAACCGTCCCTCTGCGATCTTAGCGAGCAAGCGGTATCGTTGGGCGTGCTCTCCAAAACGTACGGCATGGCGGGGCTGCGTATCGGTTGGATCGCGACCCACAATCAGACGATCTATGACGCGATGGCCTTATTCAAGGACTACACCACCATCTGCAACAGTGCGCCCAGCGAACTGCTGGCGACCATCGCTCTGCGCAATCGTGACGCCATCGTCAATCGAAACCTCAACCTGATTCGACACAACCTGAATCTGCTCGATGCCTTTTTTGCGGCGCACGCAGACCGCTTCGAGTGGACGCGGCCCAAGGCAGGCCCTATCGCCTTTCCGAGACTGGTCGATGAAGAGGCGGCCGCGCCCTTCTGCGCACAACTGATCGAGGAGGCCGGCATCCTGCTCCTGCCCGGCGATCTCATTGACCCGCAAGCCGCTAGCCACTTCCGCATCGGCTTCGGCCGCCGCAACATGCCGGATGCGCTGGAGCAGTTGAGCGAATGGATGGAAAGGATCCCCACAGTCTCATGAATGACCAGACTTTTCCCACCTTTTCAGACATCCTACGAGCTCGAAACACAATCGCCCCTTATCTTGCGCCGACGCCTTTGTTCCACTACCCGACCCTCGATACCCTGCTCGATGCAGAGATTTATGTCAAACACGAGAACTACCAGCCCATCGGCGCATTCAAGGTTCGCGGCGGCATCAACCTGTTGGCAAACCTGACGCCTGAACAGAAAGCCCATGGCGTGGTCACTGCATCGACCGGCAATCACGGCCAGTCCATCGCCTATGCCGCGCAGATCTTCGGCATCAAAGCGACCATCGTCGTGCCCGAGGACGCCAACCCGGTCAAGGTCGAGGCCATGCGCAGTTACGGTTCAGAGATCGTCACCGGCGGCGCTGATTTCGAGACCAGCAAGGCCTATGCCGCTCAGTTGGAGGCGGAGCAAGGCATACGCTTCATCTCGTCCGGCGACGAGCCGTTGTTGATCACGGGCGTGGCCACGCACACGCTGGAGATCATTGAAGCCGTTCCCGATATCGACATCATCTTCGTGCCCATCGGCGGCGGTAGCGGCGGCGCAGGAGCCTGCCTTGCGGCCAAAGCCATGAACCCGGCCATTCAGGTCATCGGCGTCCAGTCAATTCACGCCCCTGCCGCCTATCTGACCTGGCGGGATCGCGAGGCCCGCACAGCGCCAATCGGCACCATGGCCGGCGGTCTGGCCACCGGCGCACCGTTCATGATGCCACAGCGAATTCTCTGGGCGCTCCTGGATGACTTCGTACTGGTCAATGATGACGAATTGATGATGGGTGTGCGTCTGCATCTGGAGAAGACAAAGACGCTGGCCGAACCAGCCGGGGCCGCTCCATTGGCGGCCGCCATCAAGCTACGTGAGCAGGTGCACGGCAAGAAAGTCGCCTTGATTCTCAGCGGCGGCAACATCTCGCCTGAAGAATTGGTCACCTGCCTGGAAGAGACTGAGGACATGCAGGGAAGCATTTCAGCATGAGCGGCCTGCACCTGACCGTCTTACCGGATCAGCTGGCTGTCTGCCGGCTGGAACCTGATGCGTCGCTGCCGGGCTGGTCGATGACAGGGCCTCTCGCGTCGATCACACGGACGGCTGACGAGACTCTCGATCGTCTGCCTGGATCACTCGATTCCCGAAGATGTCGTTGCCGAGCGCGGTTGGCGCTGCCTGAAAGTCGAGGGGCCGCTGGACTTCGCGCTAACCGGCATCTTGGCCGACCTGGCAGGTGTGCTTGCGGCAGCGGACATCAGCCTCTTTGCCGTCTCAACCTTTGACACCGACTATCTGTTGGTCAAGCAAGATGGATTACCGGCGGCTGTCGAAGCATTGGAGGCGGCCGGCCATCAGTGCCAAACTGTGTAGAGCCGATCTCGAAGAATGGCGGCGCAAGTCCCCCTCAGATCCGTCTCGTCGCTCGACAATCACGTCGCGACGGGGGTCCAGGAGCTGTCTCAAACAGCGTCCGCCCACGAAACCCACGCCCACATTTTCGCCCAAAGGAGCCACCATGCAACCATCCATCGGCATCGGCGCCACGGTCGCCATTATCCAGGACAACAAGGTTCTGCTGACAAAACGGGAGGACTTCGAAATCTGGTGCCTACCCGGCGGACAGATCGATTCCGGCGAATCAATGGCCGACGCGGCTGTGCGCGAGGCACGCGAGGAGACGGGCTTGGAGGTCGAGTTGACCAGGCTTGTCTGCCTGAGTTCCCGAACCGGCGGCGGCCAGGAAGTGCACATGCCGATCTTTGCGGCCCGGGTCGTGGGCGGGACCATCGCGCCCCAGGTCGACGAGGTCATCGACATCGGCTACTTCGCTGCCGAGGAACTGCCCGTTGACCTCATGCCCTGGCACCGGCTACCGGCGCTTGACGCCCTCAACGGCGTATCGGGCGCGGTCTATGCGACAACCATCAAGTCATCACTGCCGATGCAGTCTCGGCAAGAACTCTATGCCATGCGCGACGTCTCAGGTCTCTCAAGGCTCGACTTTTTCAAGCAGGTAGTCGCAGAAGAAGGCTCGATCGAGATCAAGCGGCAGCTTTAGCTGCGTGGTAACTGTTCATACTCTCAACAGATCGACGGACGGGAACGATTACTCATACGCCAGCGTCTCGCGCACCGTCAGCTTGGCGGCATTGCGAGCGGGCAAAATACTTGCCAGGGCCGACAGGACCAGGACGATGCCGAGCCAAAGCAAAATGCTGTCATAGGAAAAGACATGGCTGAGGGGCATCTGGAAAAAGGCCTGACCAACGCTGTCACTCATGAGACGTGCGAACGGAATGGCCAGCAACGCGCCCATAACCCAGCTCAGCAACCCGATCAGGATTCCCTCGATCAACACAATGTTGCGCACCGCACGATTGGAGGCGCCGATGGCGCGCATCACGCCGATCTCGCGTGTGCGTTCCAACACGTTGATGCTCATGGTACCGGCTAAGCCCAACGCGCCGACTGCAGCGATCAACACAGCCATCACCAACAGAAGCAACACGATGATTTGAAAATAGAACTCGTTCTGTTCACGCAGGCGGGAAATGGTCTGGGTGCCGGTCACCTGCATGCCGGCTGCTTCGTAGGCGTCTTCCAGCGCCTTGCTGATGGCCTCAGTCGAGGCGGCGTCGTGGGAATCGGTGACAAGCTGGGCCTGGCTGGCCCGGTCGACCGTGTGCGCGATGCGCGTGTAGTATGCATAGTTGACGTACGCGATGTTGCCGCCGGCGACGATGCGTGCAATGCCCACCACATGCCACTCCGTGTCCCGGCCGTCGATCTTGAGAATCATCGTGTCGCCCACCGCCAGATCCGATTCAGTCTTGAGCACATCCTGGCCGATGACAATGGCATTGTCGTCACCGGGTAACAGCCAACGCCCTGAAATGAGGGTCGGAGAAAGCATCTCGGTCTCAGCGGGCAACGCGCCCACGACGATGTTATCGCTCTCACTGCCGTCGGGCCGCTGACGTCGAACCGCCGAGAAATCCCAGCTCTCAACCGCCGCGACGCCGGGCACGCTGCGGGCGATCTGCTCGATCTGTTCCAAGCGATAGCTGCGCGCAAACGAGACCGTGACATCATATTGCCAGTATTGCAGGGCGTCGTCCAGGGTCTGGGTCAACGAGGTGCGTACGTTGGTGACTGAGATGAAGATGGCTCCACCCAGAATCAACGTAAAGAGCGTGAGCGAGAGCCGGCCACGTCGCCGAAAGGTGTTGCGCAACGAGAGCAGCACCGGCCGGGAGAATAGGTGGATGTGACCCAGCACCTTGTCCAGGAATGAATGGCCAAAGCGCCCCTGACCGACGCCGTATTCGCTGAGCGCATCATGCACGCTGATGCGCGTGCCCTTGAGCACAGGATAGAGCGCAGCAATCAAGGGCACCACCAACCCGATCGCCAGTTCAATCAACAACACCTCCCAGGGCAGGCTGTAAGGCGGAAAGGTGACGTTGAGAAAACCGGCCAGAAGACCGGCGGTCTGCGTCGTCGCAAATGCAGCCAGGGGTACGGCCACCAACAGCGCCAGAAGGCCAAAGATTGCCACCAGGGCTATGTACATGGCGACGACCTGACCGTTGCGAGCGCCGATTGCCTTCATGATACCGATCTGGCGCACGTGTTGGCTCATGAGCGCGTTGACGGTGTTGACGACCAGAAAGCCGCTGAGCAACAACGACATCGCGCCCAGGGGGAACATCATGCCGATGATGGCCTGCAAGATCGTGTCACGCGGGGTCTTGCCCGGCTCTGCAACGACCTTGGCATAAACGTCGCGACCGCTGCGCTCGATCTTGTGCTCGACCTCCGTGGCGACGGCGAAGATGGCATCTTTGTCGGTTGGGTCGGCGACCGTGACAATATTGACCTGATCGTAGGTGCGCTCGCCGCCCAGCCATTCAAAGGTATCGAGGTTCACATAGCCAATAGCATTGCCCTGAAAAGTTGCCGGGATCGAGTTGAGATCGTGGGTCAAGCCGGCAAGACGCAGTTCCCGTTGCTTGCCGTTGCTGGTCTCAACCGTGAGGCTGTCGCCCACCTGTAGGTCAGGAGGAACCATGCCCGGCATCAAGAAAGAAGAGCGCTCGAGGCTGATCTCGTGCTCTTCGGGCGGCCAGGTTCCCCGCTCGGCGCCGACCGCCTCGTCAGCGTCAAAGGTGTAGACCGGCACAACACGGTCGATCTCGATGGCTTCCATGTCGGGAAATGTACGCACCGTCAGCGCATTCCACTCCGCTTCGCCGTCGCCTCCACCGGCTTCTCCGCCCGCCGAGTCCCCACCTGACGAGCTACCGCTGTCGATACGCACCCGAAGCGTCATCGAGCTACGGCCATCGGCATCGACCACGCCATCGATGTTGCGGATGGCCAACAGCATATCGTCATCCAGATCCTCGGCATAGACAGTGGCGTGGGCCGAGCGCGCCAACGCCATGTCTCCTTCGACCTGGCGGATAACCAGCAGCGCGGTGTGCACAATCATGCCGACGGCGAAGACGCCGATCGAGATCGAGAGGACAACCAGCAAGGTGCGCGTCTTGTTGTGCGACAGATCGCGCACTACCTTGCGCCATCTCGGGCTGATCAAGGGGCTAAACAATGGCCTAGGCATCGTGCCCATCCGACGCGGCGCCGGCTTCTTCAGTCGACGCTGCAATGTCTGACCCTACAATATCTGACTCTACCGCAAGCGACGTTCCATCTGCAGTCTGATCGTCCGTCGCGTCTTGATCAGTGGAAACCAGGTCCGCTGAGCGCAGATCGACTTCGCTGGGGACCGAGTGGACCGCAGCAGCACCGTCTTGGACAGTGCGACCATTCACCTCACGCAGCCATTCGTCGCTGATGACGACACCGTCAGCCAACGTGACCTTGCGCATGACCCGATCAGCCAGGTCGCTGTCATGGGTCACCATGAGAATGGTCTTGCCGTCAGCCACCAGGTCTTCGAAGAGGGCAAAGACTGAATCGGCCGTATTCGAGTCCAGGTTGCCGGTCGGCTCATCGGCCACGACAATGGGCGGATCGTTGGCCAGCGCGCGGGCGATAGCGACACGCTGCTGTTGACCGCCCGAGACGGCGGTAGGTAACTTATCGGCGTGCTCAGTCATTTCGACCTGGTCGAGAAGATGCATGGCACGGTCACGCCGATCCCGGTTGGGAATGACGTTGCAGAAGTCCATTGGCAACATCACGTTTTCCAACACAGTCAAGGTCGGCAACAGTTGGAAAAACTGGAAGATGATGCCCACGTTCTTGCCGCGCCAGACCGCTATCTCGCCCTCTTTGAGCGCCTGAACGGCTGTGTCGCCGACCAGAACCTGGCCATCGGTGGGGCGATCGATGCCGGTCAACATGTTGATGAGGGTCGACTTGCCGCTGCCCGACTTGCCGACCACCGCGACAAACTGTCCCCGGTCCACGTTGAGATCGACGGCATGCAGCGCTGTAAAGACACCGGCTGCGGTTTCGTAATCTTTGCTGACATTGCGCAACTCGATCAGTTGCTCATTGCCATTGTCGTATGCTGCAACACCAGTCGATTGATCGCCGTTTTTGCGCCGGAACGGGTTACGAAACATGTACCTCTCCCAAATGTCTATCCAGGTTCCACGCCGCTTTTGTGTTCCCTATGAACCAGTACGGTGGACCGGATACATGGTTGCACATTGTTCATTATATCAGAAGTTCAGTAGAGCACCTGGACAGGTTGTTGATGGGTCTATCGAGATCGAGGATGCGAGCTGTCTGGCATGGACATTCCGGGATTGCCCCAGTAGCGGTCTGCAGACAGGATTGCTTCGAGACCTGTTCCCGGAATGCGAGCATCTGGCTCCCTCAGCCTTCTGCACTGCCTTCCGACGACGCACCCTCTTGGCCCAGAGCACGACCATACAACGCCAGCGCAGGCGCATAGAGCAGACCGACGCCTATCATTGCCGCACGCAGTCCAAAGCGCGTGGCCAGCGCGCCCATTGGTGGTCCGCCGACTACCTGTCCGATCGCATCCATCTGCCCGATGGTGGAGAGGACGGTCGCCCGCACCTTGGAATCGATGTCACGATTGATCCAGGCAGAAAAGACCGGATCGGAGGAACTCCTGGCCACCTGTAGCGTGATGTAGGCCACAACAGCCACTGCCCACGTCTGGGCCAGGCCGAAGACGAACAGTCCCGCAACCATGGCTGTGGTGAGGGCAATCAAGATCAAGATTGCCTTGCGGTGAGCCAGATCATCGTTGCGCCGGCGGATGATCTCCGTGACGACCAAGGTCAGCAACATCGCGGTCGCATTGATGAGCCCGAACCAGTAGATCGGCTCCAGGTTTCCGAGCAACGGAATCTCAAAGTTGTCGAGCAGATGCGCTTCCCACAATCGATCCAATCCTTCGCTGGCCAGGCCACCGATCAGGGCGATGCCCAAGATTGTGATCAGCAAGGGGCGCCCACGGATAGCCGATATTCCGCTACGAAATGTGTGCGACATGGATTGCCAGGTCGTGCGTTCACCGCGCGGCGTGGGCGTGAAGTGGTTCTCTGGCATGAACAGATAGAGAAAGCCGGCCAAAAGAACCAGGCCGCATCCGCCGACAAGAAAGGGAACGTTGAGCCGAATACTCGCCAAGGCGGTGCCCACAAAGATACCGACGAACGAGGCCATCTGTGAAAACTGGGTGGCACGCAGATACGTTTGTGATAGATGCTCCTCGCCCAACTCGTCAGCCAACCAGGCGTCCAACGCGCCGCTTGTGAAGGTGTAGCCCACACCCCAGATTACCTGTGCCAAAAGAATGGTTGCAAAGAGCGGGAAACTGCCTTCCAAAAAGAGACCGGCTCCGATCATGGCGTAGCCGATCAGGATGGAAAGACGCCTACTGCGAAGATCGGCGACAATGCCGGTGGGAATCTCAAAGAGAAAGACCGACAGTTCAAGGGTCGTGCCCACGAGCACCAGTTGCAGCGGCGAGAGCTGGGCCATCTGGAAACGGTAGATGGCGCTGGTGGCAAAGGCCGTCGTCATCAAGAAGGCGGATGCGGTGCGAATGATCAAGTAGACGGAAAAAACGTTCGGGTTTCTCACATGGTACTCTCTCAAGGTACTCACTCATCTCGCTCTGGTCGCGACCACATCAGGAGCAACATCTAGCGTCACACCTGGCTAGTACCGTGCGGCGCAAATGAATCGATGGTTTGTAGGTTCAGCTATCAGCCGGACGACATTGACAGCCTCTGGATCCGTCTGCTGATTGAGCTTTGTCACGCTGGTAGCGTGACCTACCGATTCATGGGGCTATTTCCGCCGTCGCGTACTAGTAGGGCGACTAGCAGGGTCTGGCACAGATCTGGGCACCCGGAAATACATATTTGTCGCACAACTAGTGAGCCAGTGACCATTCTTGAACCGCTCGGGTTGGCTGGAAAAGGAATCTCTGGCGGGATGCAGTCTAGAGAGAACCAGCGGGCCTGTCAAGCCGATGAAAGACTAGCCCGCCGACAAATTTGTCGGCGGGCTAGTTTCACAAGGTGATCCCCCCTCACGGAATCAACTATTCATGTTTTGAGGGCAGCGCCCAGCGAGTGTTTCAGATTAGGCCGCGTAGGCCAAGACCGGCTCAGGCGCGGTCGCTTTGCTTACATCCGCTAACGGGTTCAGCGGATAGACGTGGCCCTCCGGAATCAACGCCAACACAGATCGTGGTTCCAACTTCGATGACATGGACAAATCACCCTGCATGATCGACACGTAGAGTGCCTTGGTCTCCTTCAATGGCGCGATTCCAAGTTCTCTGCCCAACGCGTTGGCGCAGGCACGATATTGCTGGAGAGCAGCAGCGCGATTACCGGTCACTGCGTACAGCTGCATCAAGCGACAATGCATCTCCTCATCCAGATGATTGACCGCTAGATAGCGCTGAGCATAACCAATGGACTGTGCATAGAAACCATCGGCCACATGACTCTCGACCAGGAGTTCCAGCGCGCTCAGGTAGTAACGCTCCCAGACGCATCGTTCAAGCATGAGCCAGCTTTCAAATTCGGCTGCATCGGGTAGGGAGAAGCCGGCCATGAAGAGCCCATGGAACAACGAGGTAACTCGCTCCAATGCATAGCTGCTCGGATCCGCCGCATATTCGGCGATGCGATGCTCAGCCGTTGAGGTATCGGACCAGACCAACTCAGGATTCAGCGACACCTGATCCTCGCCTGTGATCAGATCCTGGCAATTGGGCAACGCTCGTCGCAAATGTGTCAGCAGATGGGTCAGGTTGCGGCGGGCCCTGACCTCAGACTGATTGGGCCAAAAGAGAAAACAAAGATGCTCTCGAGGAATTGGTTGCATTCGAACACCAAGACGAAACAACAGGGCACGTGCTTGACGCCGTGGAATGTTGATCGCCTCATCGCCGCAATATAGAGCCGGCGGTCCTAGTAGATAGATTCGCAAGTACGGCATGAGCTAGCACCTCTTTTCGGGGTATAGAGCCTCACCAGTGCCATTCACGCCCTCACAGCGACAGCCTTGCCAGACCATCTCTTCTGTACTTGATGCCTAGATCCAGCCCAGACCAAGCCGATCGATCCTCTTTCTTGGCAGCCATCCATCAGATCTTCTCGTGTGACCCTGACGAGTGGCGGTCAGGCGGCTGTCTGTCTAGGCATAGTCGCCGACGAGTTGTGTTATCTCTGGACTGAGATAGACACTGCCGTCAAGCACTGTGCGAATGGCATTCACTAATTCGGACCCGGCAGATTCTTTCAAGACGTAGCCATTAGCTCCCGCCCGCAACGCTTGAAGCGCATGTTCACGCGATGCGTGCATTGAGAGAAGAATGACTTGCGTTTCCGGAGAATGCTCCCCAATCTGCCGGGCTGCTTCAACACCCGTGATTCCGGGCATCGAATCATCCAAAACGACCACATCCGGGCGAATGTACCTTGTCTGTTCGACGACCTCAAGCCCATTTGCCGTCTCGCCGACAATCGTCAGATTCACCTCTGCGTCCAACAGATCATGTAGCGCTCTGCGTATCGCCATATGATCGTTGGCAAGAAAGACTCGAATATCCATCTGCAGTTCATCAACTTTCTACGGGGATGGGATTATTATGTTACAGACGAAGACCCAAACATACGACACGGATAGGCGTCGTGTTTATCAGTTTACTTTCAGATCATAGCTACTGACTAGAGGGGAAACCTGACAGATATCGTGGTGGTTCTTAGATTCGTGTGTATCGGGCTGACTCTACTGCAATCGATCCCTGCCAAAGAACACGAACTTAGGCTTTTCCAAAATAGTAATTATACGGGGGTTGGCAAAGCCTCAAGCCATTCAAGGCAAGAATTTCCTTGCAACGGTTATTGATCTCTCTGGAATGGCCTTAATCCAATGAAACCAGATCGTGCCGGATGGCAAATTTGATGAGTTCAGCAAGGTTGGACATCCCCAGCTTATGCATCATCCGACTACGATAGGTTTCAACCGTCTTGGGAGAGAGGGCAAGTAACTCGCCGATCTCGATACTGGAGCGTCCTTCGGCCACCAACGGCAGTATCTCTCTTTCTCGCGGAGAGAGTTCTGCCATCGGGTCTTCGTCGCCTGCGCCGGAACGTTGTTGCAAGTAATCCACAATCAACTCTTCCGAAATCCGGGGGCTCAAATGGCGTTCACCGACATAGACTGTGCGAATTGCCTGGATCAACTCTTCACCGGCCGATTCCTTGACCACGTACCCACGCGCACCCGCCTCCAAGGCTCGGTAAACATGTTCGTTCGACACATACATGGAGAGCATGATCGCCTTACATTCAGGCAGCTCGATGTGGATCTGCCGGGCGGCCTCAATCCCATTCAGGCCGGGCATCGCAATGTCCAACACAACCACATCGGGACGTAGCCGCAGGGTATCGCGGACCGCCTCCAGACCGTCGGCCGATTCGCCGACAACGGTAATATCCTGTTGGGATTCGAGCAGCAGGCGCAATCCTTCGCGAACAACGCCATGGTCATCAGCAAGGAATACACGAATCGTCATAGCGGCGCCTCCACCACAACTGTGGTCCCCCGACCGGCATGGGAGGAGACCTCACAACGTCCGCCGACAGCCTCGGCGCGTTGTTCCATGCTCAAGAGCCCCCAGCCCGTACGCGACAGATTGGCATCGACTGAATCCATTGAGAAGCCTTGTCCATCATCCCAGACCGTCAAGGTAATGCAGTCGTTGATGACAGCCAGGTTGATCGACACTTGGGTTGCATTTGCGTGCTTGACCACATTCGTGACGGCTTCCTGGGCAATACGAAAGAGCGCATTCTCTATCTGCACCGGCACTCGCGAAATATCGGTGGCATGTGTGACCTGGATCGGTAAACCTGTTCGCTCGTGGACCTGAGTTGCATACCAATCCAGCGCCGCCTTCAAACCGTAATCATCCAGCACCGGCGGGCGCAGATCGGCCATGACCGACCGGATTTGGACCGTCGTCTGCCGCACCAGCGAGATGGTATCATCCATTCGGGTATGGACAAGTCGCTCAGTCTCCTGCGGCAGCGGAAGCGCCAAAATCTGCGATTTCACAATGTTCAGATTGAGCGCAATTGCGGTCAGATTCTGTCCGACCTGATCATGCAGTTCATGCACCAGGTGCTGGCGTTCCAGTTCTTGCGTCTCAGCCAAACGTTGATTGAGCGATCTCAGCTCTTCGCGCTGTTTGGAAATCTTGATGAGCAGACGATGCTGTTTTGCTTCGCCCTGTCTCTGATCAGAGATATCCTGAACAGCCCCATAGATACGCACAACCCGGTCTTGTTCCGGGTCCCACATCGGTCGGCTGTAGCTGCGCAGCCAGCAAACACCGCCGCCGTCCACCCTGACGCGATAATCGCAGGTGTGTTCGTTACCGTCCAGCGATACGGCTACCCAATTTCGGACGATCGGGATGTCTTCAGGGTAGATGCGATCCATCCATCCATCTAGCGAGGAAAAACTACCCGGGTCATAGCCGGTGATACGCGTGAAGGCATCGGTGATCCAGGCGAGTATCATACCACCCTCGGCATCAACATCGAGCGCATAGGCGTAGTCGGAGATCAACTCCGATAGGACACGATACCGTTCCTCAGAAGCATGAAGCGCCGCCTCGCGTCGCTCCACTCTGCCGGCATAGAGTTGAAGTTCCCGATTTCGCTGTTCGAGCGCACTTTCATTCTTGCGCACGTGGTGCAGGAGCTGCTCCAGACCGGCAGTATCCAAGTAGAGCAATACGGCAACTGTAATGAATGTGAGCGACTGAAGCAGCCAGAATGTGGTCGGCGACAGTATGAACCCTTGGTCGATAACAGCGTTTGCCCCGGCCCATAGCATGACGAGACCAGAAAGAATACTCATCAGCGCCAGACCGATCCCGTACTTGCCTCCCAGCAGTAACGCTGCCGCCAAAATGAAGACCACATAGATATTGGCCGCGGCCGAGTAGGGACCGCCCGAAGTTGCGATAGAGACCGTGATGATGCACCACATGCCAAAGACCAGCAGCATGGCGGCCAGACGGACGCTACCGTGTAACATCAGATGGCGCAGGATCAGCGCCAAGGCAACAACACTGCCTACCAGAAGAAGCCGATGTAATTTGCCGGGTTCGAGAAGGGGCAACATCACAGCATAGGCGAACACGCCGACAAGCACCGTTAGCAGCATGACGTTGAGCAACTGTGCGACTCGGTTCTGATTCTCATCGGCAAAGACCGGGGGACTTATGAACTGCCTTATTGCAGAGCGCATGACGAGGAAACCTCCAGACCCACGCTTGGTTAGGCATACTCCCATCAATCAGATAGCCGATAGCCGACATCTGCCAACCGGATCGACCGACAAAATGGATGCCGAAACGCTGCGTTCTTGTGCGAACAGCATATGCGAGGCACGTTCTGACCCGGTTATCTACGGATTTTAGCTCAAGCGAACGAAAAGCACACGGGCGGCGAAAAAGAACGAGTTGCGCAAGCAGGCGATTCCATGCGATGATTGTGGCGCGATGTCGTCTTCGTCCATACTGGACATCATAGAGATATTCAGATATCTCGCACTGATTGGCACGCAAAGTCCATTTTTGCGTTGCCCATTTGCACGTCCAAACGAAAGGGGACCCCACAATGTGTTGTTTCTTCCTTGCTCTTGTGCTTCTTGGCCCGCGTATCATGGGTGCGTTCTGGTGGCTTTTCCGCCCCGGTCTTTGGAATATCGCCTTTAAGGACTGGGCCATAGTGTGGTGGCTATGGCCGGTCCTTGGTCTGATCTTCCTGCCCTGGACAACGATTATGTATGTGATCGTCTCACCGGGCGGCATAACAGGACTTGACTGGCTGTGGCTCGGTCTGATGTTGGCAGCAGACGTTGTCTCCTATGGCGGTGGCGCAGGCCGCAGACAGATTCCTGGGTACGAAGGCTACTAGATCGAGGTCAAGTTCACTGCTTGGAAACATGCCATGAAAACAAAAGAGGCCGGGCTTTTTTCAGAAGCCCGGCCTCTTTTGTTTTCATGAGATCCGTCACAGTGACGCCAGCAAAGCCAACGCCCGCTCCCACTCCTCCGGCGTGTTGACATTGATGAAGGAATGCAGATCGGGATCGATCCTTCGCAGGTCCGGCTCATTGACATACCGCACATAAATCGACCCATAGAGATTGACAATGCGCAGGTTCTGCTCCGCCAACAACGCTTCCATTGCCGGTAGGCAGCGCCGATGGTAGAGCGCGTGCAGCGGCTGCGGATAGCCCTCGGTCGTCGGTATCACCGCGTCCCACGGCCGACCGCCCTCTTCGCCCGCATGAGTTCCGGCATCGCCAGTCTCTAGGGCCAGGGCGGCCAGTGCAGAAAAGAGTGCAGGGCTCACCAAGGGCATGTCGCAGGCGACAGCCATGGCCCAGCCCGAGCAAAGCGCCAGGCCAGTGGCAAGACCGCCGAGTGCACCGGCGCCGGGATAGTGATCGGCAACCTGATGTACAGTCGGCGGCAGCCCGGCCTTTGGCGCCAATGAGGGATCGTTGGCAATGACGAATATCTGGCCCTTGACCAATTCAGACAGACGCTCCACAACGTGACGGACCAGTGGCGTGCCATCGGGCGGCACGGGCAGAAGCGCCTTGTCCATCCCCATGCGCCGACTGACGCCGCCGGCATTGACTATCAGATCACAGTTGAATTGTTGTATCAGGGCGTTGGTCATCAAAGTGTTGGTCGTCAAAGTCCTAGACAAATCATACATAATGGTAGCGCCCAAGTGCCAGGCACCGGCCACAACCGGACTGCTGGGCCCAATATCTATCGGCCGGTACCTGTCACTTGGGTCGGGATCTCTATTATTCTAGAATGGTTGCTGATATCCAATGCGTTGCTGGAAGGCGCAGTCAGCCTGCTCCTAAAAACAGGCAGTGTATCACTCATCACCAGAGCTTTCAAATCAATGGCTAAATCCTGGTCCACCTGAGATGTGGAGCAGACACCGCCGGGGACGGTCCGGCAGTCGTTTCGAGCCAAGAATTATTGGACCGTCGCCGGCACGTTGACGACGCTCCCGGGAGGTGGGATGCACCTGCCAAAATCTCGGCGGCGGCTTTGACACTGCTCCGGTCCGCGTGCTAAGATCGACAGGTTTGTACAGTGCGATTGACAGCTGCATACCTACAGCCGCAGGTGAAGGGATCTACCATTTTGTATCGTCCAGGCACGTTCGCAATTCAAATCACATACCGGAGTGTCATCACATTTTCGCTTTCGCTTGTCTTGATCGCCTTGACGGCATGCGGAGGACAAGCCCCACCTGGAAACGCGATCGATACAGCCATCCGACAGGCCAATGATCCGGACACTGGACTGCCTGCATTGTATCCGGTCGATCTCTCCCAGAACCGATCCCTGAACGTAGTGGCCACATCCAACATTGTGGCGGATATCGTGGCCTCCGTGGGCGGACAAGAGATCCAGCTGACCAATCTGTTGCCTGCCGGCGCCGATCCCCATAGCTATGAACCCAAGCCAGCAGATCTGCGAGCGCTGCATGACGCCGACGTCATTTTCATCAATGGACTGGGACTGGAAGAAGCCATGGGATCAGTGCTGAACAACCCTGAAAACCGCGTACCCGTCATCTCCGTCAATGTCGGTGTAGAGACCATCGATCTCAGTGAAGGCATCGAATCCCACGATGGAGATGATCACGGTGATGGAGATGATCACGGTGATGAAGACGACCCTGATAGCGAGCACGGCCATAGCGGCGTTGACCCCCACACCTGGTTGGATGTAGCCAATGTCATGGGCTGGGCAGAGACGATCGCCATCGTTCTGGGCGAACTGGATCCGAACAACAATGCACGCTATGCTGAGAACGCAGAACGAACAGTGGCGGAGCTGGCGACGCTGGATGCTGAGATTCGGGACAAAACGGGCGCGTTACCCGCAAGCGCACGCAAGCTCGTAACCGATCACAACTCGCTCAGCTACTACGCCCGCGCCTATGGTTTCGACGTGATCGGATCAGTCGTTCCCTCCTTCAGCACGTTGGCATCCCCCTCTGCCCAACAGTTGGCTGCATTGCAGGAACAGATCGATGATCAAGGCGTCGATGCCATTTTTGTCAGCACATCGACCAACCCGAGCACGGCGGAACAGATCGCCGCGGACACCGGAATTGAAGTAGTTCCTCTCTACACTGGCTCGTTGAGCGATGTCGACGGTCCGGCGCCGACGTACATCGACCTCATGCGAGCCAACACCGACGCGATCGTAGCCGCCCTCAAGTAAAGTCGACCCCTACTGTTAACCTTGCTTAATCCTTTTTCAAAGCCGATTGCATTTTCGCATTAAGGCATGACTGATACCAACAGCTGAAGATTTCCCACTATTGCCGGTTGAAATCGCCTCGTCGCCGTGATAGTCTTGCCCGGTGTCGTTCTCTAGCGGAACGACTAGAATCGTTCACAGTATCCCACATAGATGATGGGTCGAGACGATGGTTACAAAGGAAGGTTACCAAGGAGATGAACATGAAACGGCCGATTAGAGTGCTCGTGATTGCCCTGGCACTGACCACAGGCCTTTTGATGACGGCCTGCCAGCCGACCGGCATCCCGGCCGGCACCGAGAGCAGCGGCGAGCAAGAGAGTGCAAGCGACGCGTCATCCGACGAAGCCCAATCGTTGGTCATTTACTCAGGTCGCAACGAAAATCTGGTCGATCCACTGTTGAAACTCTATGCGGCCGAGAGCGACGTCAACGTGGAAGTACGCTATGGAAGCACAGCTGAAATGGCAGCTATGATTCTCGAGGAAGGTCAGAATTCCCCGGCAGATGTCTTCTTCGGACAGGATGCAGGTGCGCTGGGTGCATTGGCAGGCACTGGACGCTGCGTTCCCCTTCCCGGCGAAATCACCGACCGCGTTGACCCACGCTTCCTCAGTGGCGACGCCCAATGGATTGGAACCAGCGGACGAGCTCGGGTTCTGGTCTACAATACTGAGGAGGTCACGGACGAGGAACTGCCGGAGAGCGTCTTTGATCTGACCGACGAGAAGTGGCGCGGTCGGGTCGGCTGGGCCCCAACCAATGGCAGTTTCCAGGCGTTCGTCACAGCCATGCGCGTCAATGCCGGCGAAGAATCTACGCGGGCATGGCTGGAGGATATGGTCGCCAACGATACTCAGGTCTACCCCAATAATACGTCCATTGTTGAAGCTGCAGGCAAGGGTGAGATCGACGTCGGACTGGTCAATCACTACTATCTCTTCCGCTTCCTCTCCGAGGATCCCGACTTCACGGCGGCCAACTACTACTTTCCGGCCGGTGATGTCGGAGCAATGATCAATGTTGCCGGCGTCTGTGTGCTCGACACCAGTGAAAACAGTGCACAGGCCCAAGACTTCGCCAGTTTCCTGCTCTCTGATACCGCACAGCAATATTTTGCTGATGAGACCAATGAGTATCCGCTGGCCGGAACAGCTGTGACGCCCAATCCTGCACTGAAACCACTGGCCGAAATCGACACGCCCGACTTCGATCTAAGCGACCTGGAGGACTTGCAGGGAACGTTGGAGATGTTGCAGGAGACGGGGGCGCTGGAATAACGGCTACTGCGTACTGCGTGCTGCGTAAGGTCTCCGAGAGAATCTGACTTTGCTGGTCGTTGCATCTTTCCAATGGCAATGATCGAACCTCGATCCAAGTATTACGCAGTACGAAGTACGCAGTAGCCTTTCACGCAGCAAGCAGTGCGCAGCGACCGCTTCCAAATTGTGACAACCTCGGCATTCGTTGCTATAATTCTCGGGTTTGAGTAGAAAATCGCGCCGGCGCGCGTCTCGGATTCAACGTTCGGGCAAAATGGTCGGCATTCGAGACGATAAGGAGATGATCATGGCCAAATGCAAACTGACTGGAAAGGGCCCGATGCACGGCAACAGCGTGCCCTGGTCCAAGAAGAAGACAAAGCGTCAATGGCAGGTGAATGTGCAGAAGTACACAATCTACGTTCCTGAACTGGGTCGCTCGGTGAAGATCAAAGCCTCGACCAGCGCCATGAAGAGCGTCAACAAGATGGGGCTGATGGCCTTCCTGCGCAAGAACGACCTCAAGCTGAAAGATGTGACGTAGTCGTTGTAACCCAGAAGAGGCAGGCAGCGTAGCTGTCTGGTTCTATGTCGTATAATACAGAAGCGCCCAGTCGTCGAGACTGGGCGCTTCTGTATTTTAGACCTTTACTCACCGATCGTACCGGCAGTGCTCCTGGACCATCTGCATGAAGTAACGCATACGACCGACGCCTGTGCCGGCGGCCAGCGAGCCGGCTGTGGTGACCACCAGGCCGCCGCTCCCTCCTGCCTTCTCAAAATCGCCAACAATCCGCTGCCGGATCTCTTCCGGACTGCCGTTGCGTAGGGTGAAGGGCGGCAACTGGCCCAAGATCACGGCATCGGGCATCAGGGCCCGGATCAACGCTGCATCGACTTCAGGTCCATAGTTGACCTCACGAATGCCAAGCTCATACTGCTGGTCCATCAGATGCCCCATGGAACTGTCCGAATGCTGGTAGCGAGTCGAATCGCCAGGGGCCATGGCACTGAGCACCGTTTCGAGTACCGGATAGCAGAATTCCCGGTAGAGCGGCGGGCTGAAGAGCGCGGAGTTGTCATCCGTAATCCACCAACCGGGCTGATCATTGCCGCTGAATTCACGCAGCACCCGGTTCAGCTCGACCATCTTCGGGCCCAACAGCGCCGTGAATCGGCGCATGGTCTCTGGATGATCGTACATCCAATAGAGCGCCAATTCCGGATTCAACACCGATGTGATGATGGTCGCCGGGCCACGGCTGCCGGCGCCGAGCTTGGGCATCGCTTTGCCCGCTGCAACCCGTTCCTCCCACTCTTGCACAAATGGCTCTGGCAGCGCCCACGACGTTATGTCGACTTTTTCAACCGCGTCCAATAGCTGCTCGAACGCATCGACATCGTCCGTGACATGCTTGAGCCAAGGCGTACTGCCTTCCAGGTAGGCGAACTCGCTGCCAAAAAGATTCTCGATGCGCTTGGGGCTATGCTCGAACGTATCTTCATCAAAGAACGCCTTGCCTACATACTCCTGTGTGACTTGATTGACCTCACGATGAAGTTCATCCCGGTAGGCTTTTTCATGATAGTAGCGCACCGTTGAAGGCACCTGCATGAACTCGAAGATCCAGTGGTCGTCCGGCGAGAAAGTTGCCGCACAGCGCGGCTTGTCCGTGGTGAACTGGAAGCATCGCTCGTTCTCCGTCCAGAAAGCCTCGACATCCAGTTCAGCGGTCAGATCCATAAACTCTGATTCGATGATGGGCATGGGGTTTCCCTATTGAGTTGGCTGATTGTGGATTCGAGTGTACGCTTTCGGGTGACGTATGTCAACGAGATGCAATCATGATTCGTTGCATTCGTGCCTAAACGGCATGAATGCAACGAATCAAAGGAATCATTTGCCAACTAGTGGAAAGGCGGCAATGCGCAGATTGGTCGATCCGTACGGGATCAGTTCGACCTCCGCCAATGGCTCGTCGGATTCGTGGGGGCCGGCGTCAATATCGCCGGCAGAATTGTCGACCAGATGCCACTGAGGCAGACGACGGCCAGGGGCAATCAAACGAACCGGTACATGGTCGGGATCGAAGGCAGCTGGTTCTACCGCGTCTACCTCAACTCGAACGCTGGCCCCCAGATCATGCTCATCCAGCAGCAGCCCATAGTTCCATGGCGTGGTCGGGTAGACCTCCCAGTCAGCATGGGGCAGATCACCGGCGATCTGCTGCCACTGCTCGCCCATGCGCAGGCCAAAGAGCAACGGTCCACGGAAAACAGAGACGAGGCCCTTGTGCCCTCGCTCGATACGGACAGCCATTGGCAGATCGAGCGTGATCAGATCTCCATTTTGCCACTCACGTTCGATGCCGTAGAACATCCCGTCGTCAGGTGCGGCTAACGTCTCATCGTTGAGCTTGATCGCAGCGCCATCCGCCCATGCGGGGATACGTAACAGCAGCGGGAACGACGCAGGTTCGGACAAGCCGACCGTTAGCTCAATTGCTGAGTCGAACGGATACGTGGTCTTCACTGTCAGCTGCACCTTGATGCCGCCTTCGATGATGACCGAAGCCAAACAAGGTGCGTAGGCGATCACAGCCAGCCCATTGTCGGTCGCCATGACCAGGCTCTTGGCCAGCTTGGGCCAGGCCTGGTGCATGTTGGCCGTGCAGCAGCCGAAGTGCGGTTCCAGGCCATAGATGTTGGAATCGTCGGTATTGTCGGTCCAGTTACGCCGGGCCACCGTTGCAGACACCTGGTTGACCTGTTGATCATATTGGTGAGCCCACATGTCGGGCTTGAATGTAGCGGGCAGAGCATTGTACGCGACCTGCTCAAGCAGGTCGCCATAGACTGGGTCACCGGTGATGCGGATCATCTCCTCCAGCGAGAACATATACTCGGCGACGGCACAAAGCTCGGTGCCCGAGGTGGGGCAAGTGCCGTTGAGATGTTCGTCACCGCTCCAGATGCCGTTGGGTTGGCCGTGCCACCGCATGAGGTTATCAATGCCGGCTCTAGCCATTTCCGGGGCCACAACATCGCCATTCTGGACGAACTCGACGATCGGCGTTTTGACGCCCATGGCGTTATTGACGACGTGGGTGGCCATGTTCATGCGGTGATCGCCTATGAGCATCTCCGCCATCCTATACTCGCCCTGGAGACTGGCCCAATCAGTCGTCGAGTCTGAAATCCGGTGGGCCAGACCGAGCAGAAATTCCTCGCCAGTCAGGTTATAGAGCCAGTGGACAGAGAGCAGATTGTCAGCCCCGCGTGCCTTGCCCCAATCGCCCAGAGGACGTGCATCCAACATGCGACTCTGGTAACGAAAATAGTCGGTCATCATCTCAAGAACGCGCTCGTCGCTTGTGGCCTCATAGTAGCTCATGAGCACCTTGAGCATGACCATGCGCGGCCACCAGTCGTTGTTCTTCGGGCCAAACTGGCCACTGGATAGGGTGCTGCTGAGGGCCCAATCCACATACTTCTGCCCTTTGACGATCAACCGCTGGTCATCCAGGATGTAGCCCAGCGGCACCAAGCCGTCACAATAATAGGGCGCCCGCTCCCAGTCATCGCCGTCGCCGCCGAGCCAGCCGCAGTTCAGGCCGACATCGGGCCAGAACTCGTCGAGATGGCCGGTGAGGCCATTGGCTTGGACGCGCAACTGATCGTCGAGCCAGCCGGCGGGGCGGATGGCTCCGACCGGCAGTGCGCGAAAGGCCGCTGGTTGCAGCGGCGTTCTGTTCTGAGGCAAAGGTTTGCGATACATGGGAGTTGTCCCTACTGGGTGCGACAGCGGAGTATACCGTTCACTGAAAGTCACCGTTCGCTTGACAGTATACACAATTGACAACGAGTGAAACAATGAGGCAATGGTGTACGGGTGCCGCTCAGATTTGGGGCGGAAAGTGCCGACGCCGCCCCAGCACGAAATGCATCCATTGGATACAGCCGACGAGCTCAGGCCGGTTGCCCAGGGACGTTGGTGACAAAATGACCGTTGGCTCTTATCGGGTACTCTGCGGTAATCTAGTAGCGGACATTTTCACGTCGCTACTTCATGAGAGAATTCAGCAGGATCCATCAGCAATCCAACGACGAACCTGACTAGGTATCGAGTTCACCCACAAGGCAGGACAACGGAGGGCAAGACAGTATGAGCATCGCCTCAGAGCAGATTCCAATGCGCGCCGTACCCGGATACTATTCGAGCGCGCCAGGCATCCAGATCGCCATTCAGACAGGCGCTGACGCCACGGATGAAGATCTCCAATTTTTCCAGCAGCTCGGCGTCGAATGGGCCATGGTCGGCATCCAAAATCCTGAGCAGCATTCGCTTGAATTCTACAAGTGGCTGGTCAAGCGATTTGGCGATCGCGGCATCAAGATCTACCGCATCACAAACACCGGTGTGCACAACGTGCCGGAGATCACGCTCAACTTGCCCGGCCGCGATGAAAAAGTGGAGGAGTTCAAGCAGTTCATCCGCAACATCGGCGAGGCCGGCGTCTACTACAACACCTATGCACACATGGCCAACGGCATCTGGAACTCGGGTCGAGCCGAAGGGCGTGGCGGCATGGACGCACGCACACTCGACATCAACAATGCAGTGGGTTGGTGGGCCGGCGAAAAGTATGAAGGTGAGTTGACACACGGGCGGCTCTACAGCGAAGAAGAGCTGTGGGACAACTACGCCTATATGATCCGCCAGGTGGCCCCGGTGGCCGAAGAGGCCGGCGTGCGTATTGGCATCCACCCCGACGATCCGCCGGTCTACGCACTCGGCGGCATCCCGCGCTGTATGTTCGGCAACTTCGAGGGGTACAAAAAGGCCATGAAGATTGCGGACAGCCCCAACATCGGTGTCTGTCTCTGTGTGGGTTGCTGGCTGGAAGGCGGCGAGATCGGCATGGGCAACAGCGTGACCGACGCCATCAAACACTTCGCTGCCAACGATCAGCTCTTCAAGGTACATTTTCGCAATGTGTCCAATCCCATGCCTGAACCATGGGTAGAGACGCTCATAGACGATGGCTATCAGGACATGTACGATGTGATGAAGGCGCTACACGAAGTAAAGTTCGACGGCTGCATCATCCCCGATCACATTCCTAATATGCTGGGCGGACACCGGGTCGGCGTTGCCTACTCCATCGCCTACATGCGTGCGCTGGTCCAGGCCGTGAACAACGAGGCGGGCGGGCCGGCATAGTAAGAGAACAGGGCCTTGCCACAGGTGAGTCTTCTGAAAGAACCAAAATTTGCCACAGATTCACACAGATAAGGACCTGATTTTCACAGATGTCTGACAGATGTCCAGAGGTATCCCAGTACCATCTGTGTCTTATCCTTTTTCATCTGTGTGAATCTGTAGCGAAAAAGGCTTTTTGCAGTGGACTCATATGTGCCCTATCTGTGTCTATCTGTGACAAAATAGAGAGCGTCTCGCAGCTCAATGACAATAACAGCCGATTCTTCGAGGAGAGCCTTACATGAAGTACAACGATCGAGATGACATCATCCAATTGACGCCGCTGTGGAAAGGAGATCGATTTGATGATGGACGCCCGCGCGTGCCGGATGACATTCTTAAGCGCATGGATCGCGTGATCACGGAAGAGGCCTGGGCCGTGCTCTGGCGCGAGGGCTATCACTTTCAGTTTGCGGGCGGCTGGACGCGTCTGCACCCCCATCGGCGCCTGGTCGGCCGCGCGGTGACCGGCGTCTTCATCCCCCACCGGCCCGACCTGCATGACACTTTGATGGGTCTCGGCCAAAATGAGGAAGGCCGCATCGGGGCCATGAACTCCTGGGTCATCGAGACGCTGCGTGAGGATGATGTGATTGTCATCGATCTCTTCGACAAGGTCTATGAAGGCACCTACTCCGGGGCCAATCTCTCCACGGCCATTGCCTCGCGCACCAAGCGCGGCCAGGTCATCTACGGCGGCATTCGCGACGCAGAGCAGATCATTGAAATCGAGGACTTTGCAACCTTCTGCCGGGGCATGGACCCGACGCCCATCCGCAATGTGACGCTTTCAGGTTTCAATGTGCCTTGTCGCATCGGCGACGCCACCTGCATGCCGGGCGACGTGGTGCTAGGCACCATGACGGGCGTGATCTTCATTCCGCCGCATCTGGCCGAAGCCGTGGTCGAACACGCCGAGCGCACCCACATGCGCGAGCGCTTCAGCCATCAACGCCTGCGAGAGAACATTTACAACTCCAGCCAGATGGACACCAAATGGACCGACGCCATCGAAGCCGACTTCGAAGAATGGCGCAAGACCCACGGCCTGGACGACGGGATCGACTGGGACAAAGCCGAGCAAGGTCGGGCTGGCGAAGATGAGGAGACGTTGTTGGGGTAGGGGCGTGCCCTTGTGGTCACCCGCAAAACATCGTTTTTTTGCCACAGATTTACACGGATGAAAAGGGATGAGACACAGATAATCCTGATGGTATACCGAGGATCTACGGTATGGGTGTGCTCTTGTGGCCGCCCGCTCATTTTGAGGATATCCCAATTCGTTCGCTGGAATTCATTGTCGAAATTTCACGAGGTATTTTTCCATGACAACAGCCAAATCCGGCCATCAAGTTCGTGCCGTCCACTGCGACCATCGTAGCGATGACGAGATCGTTTACGAGGCCCTAAAACGATCGACTGCGCCACTAACAAGTGTTTGGGCGAGACTCGGCAAAGCCAAGACCATTGCCATCAAGTTCAATCAGGATTTCCGTACGGACGAAGTGCCCTATTTTGAAGGCATGCGTCAGCAACTGGTGAGCGACACGGTTGCACGTGCCACTATCCGTCTGCTGCGCGAGAACGAACGCGGATCTCTTCTTCACAGATGTATCGGTTTATCACCGTGAGGACCACACCGGGCCGGTCGATACCACACAATTGGCCCCGCTCATGGGCGAGTTGGACGTGCCTTATGATAACGCAAACATGCCGCCCTTTGGCGTCTATCCGGTGCCGGGCGGCGGGCAGATGTTCCGCCAGTACGTGATGCCGGAGAGCATCATGCAAGCGGATGAGTTGGTGAACGTACAGCGCATGAAAAACCACGCCTTCATGGGCATCACCCTCACGCTCAAGAACCTCTTCGGCCTGGTCCCCATGCGCGAGCCTGATGGGCGCGCCCGCCAGTACTACCACCACCTGGTGCGCATGCCCTACATGTTGGCCGACCTCGGACGCCTCTTCGATCCGGCGCTCAACATCATTGATGGTCTGGTCGCCCAGGCCGGTGGCGAGTGGAGCGCAACCGGGCAGGAGACCCCGCGTATCACCGACATGATCATCGCCGGCGACAATCCCGTTTGCACCGACGCGGTCGGCGCCTATCTCATGGGCTTTGACCCGACGGGGGACTGGCTCAGCGATCCCTTTCACCGCGACCGCAACTCGCTGCTGGTAGCGGCCGAGGGCGGCTACGGCACAGTGGATCTCGACGCCATCGACTGGACGTCAGAAGTCGAACGGCAGCCCGAAGGAACGTTCTTCGCTGCCATGACCGACACCATGGAACGGGTGATTTCCTGGCGACGTACCACCTGTGAGCAAGCGCTCTACTACCGCGACAACATGAGTAGCATGGTCGACAAATACGCCGGTGAATACATTCTACTGCAACAGAACGAGGTCAAGTGGCACAGCGGGAGCAGCTACTTCAAGGGCAGCCGCCGCGATCTTGCCGGCGATCATCCCGAGCAGGCCATGTATCTGAAGTATGTGGATCCGGCCGAGGCAGAGGGCGAGTATTACGAGGTCTACGAACGGACACTGGCGGATATGGAGAAGCGTGGGCTTTAGGGAATCGATTGTTCGAGCCAATTTGTGACAGATAAGTCGCCAAATTGGGCGAAATCGCGCGTGTTCAGCGTCACCAATGTTAGGTCATTTACGATCGCTACTGCGGCGATTTGTCCGTCGACAAAGGGTGACGTTTTTCCCAGCGCTGCAAGACGGGCACGTTCAACGGCATGCCACCGGGCAGCGTCTTCTTCATATGCCAGAATCTGCAGCGTCGGACGGACCACGTTCTTCAGATAGTGTTCCACTGCCCTTCGCTTAGCCGATTTTGGCAGCCGCTCAGCGCCGTAGACAAGCTCGTGCCATACAATCGATGCGATTGCGCATTCTGACTGATACATGCGTAGGCTGTTCAGTAGAACCTGATTCGGCATCGGACGTAGTGGCTCAAAGACAATATTGGTATCGAGGAGAAACTTGACCGTCACAGCGAGACCTCACGACCTGAGGATCGGTCTCGCTCAATATCGAATATTGCTGGTTCGATATCCAACGCAGCCAGATCGTATGTTTCACAAAAGGCGTCATACGCTTCCCCAAAAGAGACCGGCTGGCGGATCAGGTGTTCGTATTCAGCCGCCGATAGCAACACTGCCACGGCATGGCCGCGTCGTGTCAACGTCACAGGACCATCTGATTCGACCAAGTGAACAATGCCGGCAAACGAATCGCGTGCTTCTGCAATCGAGTACTGCTTCATCTGACCTCCCATTGGCAACTCAACATAGCCATTTACATGGCCATGTTATCAAGATCCACAGGGTTTGTCAATGGTCGAATTCAGCGCACAGGCATCTCCATTCAAGAAAATGAGCCACCCTCAACATTCGGGGTGGCTCATCTCTGTCTATTGACACCAGTTCAAGGCAGTTTTCTGGCGACACAGCAAGGTCGTTGTGCTACCCACCAATCTTCCCCTTAGCAACCTCACCCGGATCATCGCCGGCAGCCAACGGACGCAAGCGCACCTGGAAGCGCGTCTGCTCGGGCTTGAGCTGATACTGATCCAGCACGCCCGGCCCGCAACTGCCGTTGCCCAGACCGCCCAGTGCATGGTCCACGTTGAGGATCACCTCATCCCGGCGTTCCAGGTCGAACGTGTGCTGCGCCTCCGTCAAGTCCATGGCGGTGTAGTGGGAGGCGTTGACGTTGACACGATCGCCCAGCACCAGCAGGCCGGCCCCGTTTTCATCGGTGACGGCGGCCCAGCGCACGTCGGTCTTGTTGCCGCTCTCCTGGGGCATGATGTAGGGGTAAAGCTGTTCATCCACACTGCCGCTGAAACGACCTAGCGGAGCGCTCAACTTGCGGTCGGCGTAGCTCTCGTGTGGGCCACGACCATACCAGGTGAAGGTCTCGTAATTCTCCGGCAGGGCCAGCGTCAGGCCGATACGGGGCAGCAGGGGCGGCAGCGTGCCGCTGGGCACCACATTGGTATCGACGACGATGTCGCCGTTGCCGTAGATGTAGTAGGTGTACTCAGTGTCGAAGCGAGCCGAGGCGATTGGACCGGCTGTGCCCCTCAACTCATCACGCGTTTCCGCAAACTGTTTGACCAGATTGGCCTTGGCCTGTTCCGGAATGTCAGCGCCCATGGGGCCGTCGAGCGCCGCCATCATCAGATCGAGCAACTCGGGAAGGCGGCCAGTGGCGCCCAGCACATCGACCAATGTTGCAGCCTTGTCACGATAGTCGTTGCCGGCCAGATCGGTGTAGTTGAAGCCTAGAGCCGCGGCCAGCATGCGTCCCTGCTCCTCATCGGTGCGATGGACCAACATCATCTTGATGCCGTCGGTCAATGTCTCTGTGCGGCGGGCACGCAGGGCATCCTCATCCACATCGGCCATGGTGGCCGTGCGCACGCTGATGACAACCTCCTGCGGTCGCGGCTGCGAAACTTCAACACCGTCCACATGCTCGGCCATCTGATCGAGACCGGCCTCGCGCCAGCGGATGGCGGCACGCTGGTCGCCCCAGGTATTGTCATCGTTGTCGGTGATGGCGCGCCAGAGATTCAGCGTAGGACCGGCTGCGACCAGCTCCTGTCCGCCGGATTGGAAGGAGGAGATGCGACCTGCCTCGGCATCAAAGCGCACGGTAAAGCCGTCACTGGCTACGCGAATGTCACTGCCGGTCTCCGTCAATGACAGCGCCGGCAACGCGTCGACCGGCGTTGCTTCGACAGCAGGCACGTCAAATGGGATCGCAAGCTGCGCCCACGCCACTTCGTGGCCGGCGTCGGCCCAGGCCATATCCTGAGCCAACGAGAAGCTGAGGTTGAGCTGGTATTCGGCCCCAGGCGTCAACGCCGGCTTCGCGAAGGGGACGGTGATATGGGCGCTCTCTCCGGGTGCGATGTCCAACGCCGGCAGATCGCCGGACTGAATGGTCACGCCGTCGGCCAGCAACGACCAGGTGATGGCAAGGTGGCTGAGATCGGCGAAATGATAGCGGTTGGTCACCTTGACCAAGCCCGCCAGCGCATCGACTGCTTCAACGGCCACCGGTTCCTGCACCTTCTTCAGTTCCCACATACCGGGATGGGGATCGCGGTCCGGGCTGACCAGGCCATCGGCCACGAAGTTGCCGTCGTTGGGCGTGTCGCCGAAGTCTCCGCCATAGGCCATCCACTCGAGACCGTCCTCAGTCTCCCTGCGGATGCCGTGATCGGCCCACTCCCAGATGAATCCGCCCTGGAGCCGGCGATGGTTGCGCACGGCCTCCCAATACTCGACCATGTTGCCGTTGCTGTTGCCCATGGCATGGGCGTATTCGCACATGATAATGGGGCGGTTATCGCCGTTGGTCGCCATGTCGATGATGCGTTGCACCGTCGGATACATGGGACCGAGGATGTCGACGCAGGGGTCGTCTTCGGCGGGATGATAGTGGATGGGACGTGTGGGGTCGTTGGCGCGGATCCACTCGGCCATGGCCTCATGATTGGGACCGAACCCCGACTCGTTGCCCAGAGACCAGTAGATGACGCTGGGGTGATTCTTGTCCCGCTCGACCAGACGAACCGCACGGTCCACAAAGGCCTCCTTCCAGAGCGGGTCCTTGGTCAGCTTGTCCCAGACGCCGTGGGTTTCGATATTGGCCTCGTCACAGACGAGGATGCCGTATTCGTCGCACAGTTCGTACCAGCGAGGCACGCTGGGATAGTGTGAGGTGCGCACGGCATTGAAGTTATAGCGCTTCATGATCAGGATGTCGCGCACCATGTTGGCTTCGCTGACCGTGTGGCCATGATCCGGGTCATGCTCATGACGGTTGACGCCCTTGATCTCCAGCGCCACACCGTTGAGGCAGATGGCGCCATCGATGAGCTCGACCTTGCGGAAACCGACGCGGGCACTCTCGTACTCGGTGACGTGGTCGCCATCGGCTAGAGAGACCACTAGTGAGTATAAGTTCGGGAACTCGTCCGACCACTTGGCCGGATCGGCGACATCCTGCACGAAGGACAGCTCAACTTCCTCACCGCCCGCGGCCGAAACATCCGCTGACAGCGGGGCAAAGACTGTCTCGCCCTGCATGTCGAGTAGCTCCAGCTTGACAGTCCCGCCGGCAGCTGCCCCGCCGTAGTTGCGAACCTTGACAGCCACCTTGAGCGTAGCGTCGACATAGTCGACATCGAGATCGGTCTGCACAAAGAAGTCACGTACATGCAAGGTCGGCGCGGCCCACAGATAGACGTCGCGATAGATGCCGCTGAGGCGCCAGAAATCCTGGTCCTCCAGGTAGCTGGCGTCAGACCAGCGGTAGACCTGGGCGGCCAGCACGTTCTCGCCGGGGACAAGGTAGTCAGTCAGGTTGAAGACGGCCGGTCCGCGGCTGTCCTGGCTGTAGCCGACCTGCTTGCCGTTGACCCAGAGATAGAAGGCCGAATCTACGCCATCGAAGGTGATGAAGATCTGGCGATTGTTCTGATCTGCGTTCCAATCTTCAGGCACGGTGAAGGTCGTGCGGTAGAGGCCGACCGGGTTGTCGTCTTCCGGCACGCCGGGCAGCCGGTCGATGGGGAAGGGATAGGTGACGTTGGTGTAGTGGGGCACGTCGTATTTGGGCTTGCCGTGCAACACATCGCCCATCATCTGCCAGTTGGAGGGCACGGGAATGTCATCCCAACCGCTGTCGTCATAGTCCGTCGCTTCAAAGCCGCCGACCACCGACGCCGGATTGGCGTAGTAGTCGAAACGCCAAGAGCCGTTGAGCAGCTTGCAATAGGAAGATGCCATGCGATTGCCGGCCAGTGCCGCATCGCGCGTGGCATAGGGCATCAATGTGGCCGCATCCGGCTCCTTGTTGATGCCGAAGACTTTGGGGTTTTCCCAGTCATTTGAATAAGTATCTGTCATTTCTGGCTCCGTCTTTTTTTTGCCACAGATGGACACAGATAGATGCGCAGATGGGACACGGATATTCTCAGATAGAACTGTCGGTTATCTGTGTCCCATCTATGTTCCTATCTGTGTCCATCTGTGGCGAAGATTTTGCTATTTTCGTCCCAACAACACTTTGAATCGTCTATCTTCATGAATTGTATCAACTTGGCCCAAGCATTGGCGAATTGCGTCTTCATACGGGATGAAGCGGTTGGCCACCAGGTAGAAGCGGCCGCCCGGTCTGAGCAGTCTGCCCGCGTCACGAATGAACTGGTAGGCCGCGTCGTACTGAGTCGCCTTGCCCTGATGGAAGGGCGGATTGGTCAGCACGACGTCGAAATCTTGCTCAACCACAACAGACGCACAGTCGCTCAACTCGACCATGGCGTTGGTGATGCCGTTGGCCTCCACGGTCGCTCGGGAAGAGACCACAGCGTTGATATCCGCATCCAGCATCAGCACCTTGCCGTGCGGGGCAAGTTTGGCCGCGGCTGTGCCGACGATGCCGACTCCACAGCCCAGATCGAGCACGTGATCGTCGGCATCAATCTGCATGACGGTGAGCAGCGCCCCTGTGCCGGTGTCAAGCCGATCCCACGAAAAGACGCCGGGACGGGCGTACAGATAGAGTCGATTGCCGCGCACATCGACTTCGAAGCGCTGGAAATGGTCGTGGGCCAGCCAGGGTCTCTGGAAACGGCTGGGGATCGGCTGCGCTTGGGTCGACTTTACGGCCGCGCCGACGCGACAGCCCTTGCGGTATGCGCGTATGGCTATGGGGCCAAAAAGGTCTTCGGCATAGCGGATGTAGGTTTTGGCTCCTTCGGCGTTGGCCCCGGCGATGAAGAAACGTCCGCCGGGTTTGAGAGTCCGGTACGCATCCCAGATGTGTTGCAGGGCCACGGCTCTACCTTTTGGCAAGAGGAGCGCAGCGACGTCGACTGTCGTGTCTGCCGGCAGTTCACGCGTGCCGCTACTGGCCACCACCGTAACACGATCGGTTGATCCATTGGCCTCAACGGCCTGTCTCGCTGCCTGGACAGCCACCACATTGGCGTCGGCCATGATCACGCGTGCGCCGGCTTCTGCGGCGACAAGCCCCGGCAGACCAGCCCCGCAATTCAGCACCAATAGAGTATCGCCCTGCCTGGTTTCTATCTCGTCAGCCAGAAGCGTAGCGGGAATATCCTTCCGGCCAAAAAGAACCATGCCAGGCTTTTCGAAAAGCGTATACGTACCGCTTCGGATGCCTACTTCAGCGGATTGCCACGTGTAGTACAGGCGATCATCCATGCTATGGCTCAACCGGATAGAACAGCGGATGCCGTCGCAGCACCCAGGCTTGGCCTTCGCTGATCACGAAATCGGTTGTCAACCCCTCACTGCCCCAAAACATATAGTTGGGGCCGTCGACCTGCTCACACTCGTATTGATCCACAAACCCGTCTCCGTTTTCATCGTATCGATCAGCAGCGCATTCCGGTGTATCGGCCAGCACATCGAAGACAACCCCATCTTCCTCCGAGGTATGTTGGAGCGAAAGGAAGTGTGAGCCTTCATGAACGATCGTTGCGCCAAGATCATCGAAGTCGCTCTCGTGGATTTCCCAAGCGACAGTAACGCAGGAGGTGCCCGACGCAGGCACGAGAATGCTGCCCGGCGACGGCGACAGGCCGGCGATGTCATCTCCGACGTCCACCTCGTCTGCCACCGGCGACGGAGTCAATTCATCGATCAGAACCACGTTCAAGGCGCGGCCTGCGCCGGCGATGTCGGCAAATGCCCGACACGATGCAGCTTGATCATCCTCTGTCGAGCGAGCGAACGCTTCGATCTGTGCGTCGGTCGCTTCAAAAAAGCTGAGCTGCCCGAGGCGCAAGCCCTGCTGGCTCAGAACCTTGTCCACGGTCTCGCGAATGATTGCTGACAGGCTGGATTGCCCTTCCGGGGATGTCACGGCCTGATCTTCACTAACCAGCCAGATGTTCATGTCCACAGCCTGCGGACCCTCGACATCGCCACTTCGAAAGACAGCGAAGGCATCGGGGATCGGTTCGCCATAGACGGTCGACAGCGCTATCTGATAGGACCCGGGCCGCAGATCAAATTGGGGTCCAACCGGCAGATAGAGGACGACTTCACCATCGCCAAAGAGTAAATACGTGAACATCTCACTCTCAAACTCATCCTGCTCCCAGTCGGTGAGGCCGTAGAGGCTCTCGCCATCGGGTCCGATGATGGACTCTACGATGATCTGATCAGTTGGGTCGGCGGCAATGGCCGTTAAGAGAAGCGAGACATCCCCCTCCACAGCAGTGAGCACCGCCACACCCGATTCACCGAGACTGCCCAGCGGCACGACACGAATATCGCTCTCAGATGCCCTTTGCGGGATGTCAGCGACGTTCACTGTCCCATCAGAAGAGCCGCCGATTCCCACGCTAGTGGGTTCCGGTGGTTGAATCGCTCTTTCCGATCCAGCACCAATTGTCCAAACTGTCGGCAATTGTCCGACGGCCACACTCAATTGCTCGTCAACCAGTTCGAAATCGTCACAACCAAAGGCCAGAAGGTCGAAACTGCCGACCTCAAGATCGTAGACGCTGTAGCCTTCACCGGGGGCCAACAGGCCGTCAAAAATAATGTCATCGTCGATGATCTCAGCCTGCCCTGGTTCAACTGCAATCAACTCGCAGACTGAGACCTCACCGCCGTTGACGACTTCAAGCAACGGTGCATTGTCGCTCTCCCAGGAGATCACTTCGTCATCAGGCGGTCCACATGCCGACAGGAACCCAAACGAAGTCAGAAGAAACACAATGGCGAACGTTTTCTGAATCTTGATCGTCTTCTGTATCATCGAGCCTATCACACCATTTCGTTGCATAAGGATTTCCCATACGATTTGAGCCGGTGACAATTTCGCCAAGAATCCAGCCCCATAGTCGCACAAAGGCTGCTGTTTCCGGCCAAACCGTGCCAATAGGACTCATACTACCGAATTGACACATCCGTGTAAAAAACGCCGGAACCTGTAAGGCCCATATCGGCAATATCGATACTTCGGCGCGATAATAAGCTAGTATAACGCGGCGAAAATGAGCCCACGGTTCGTAGGTACGGCTGTCAGCCGAACGACTCCTGGTACCTTTGGAGCAGTCTGCTTGGCGAGACATGTCACGCTGATAGCGTGACCTACGGTCCACGGGTCTACTTACGCCGTCGTGTACTAGCAGCTTGCAGGAGTGACATCAAATAAAACGCGGATGCCGTTGATACGGCGGATATCCTCGGACAAAGCAGAAAAGAATCCGGCTTTTTCCGCCATATCCCCGTGATCCGCGTTCTATCCTTACTCTCTCCGACAGCCCGCTAGAGGTGGTTGCTATGAAAAATGATCCCATACTGTACTTCATCCGATCGACAGACGGCAGATTCAATGGCGCACATGCGATGGGCCATCTGATGGCCGCAGCAGAATCCACCAGCGCCGACGGCTGGTTCCATGCTCTCCGCCAGTGGATCGGTGGCCTGCTGATACTAGATGCCGGTACATTTCAGACAACTGTGGACTCTGAGACCGGCCTTTTATGGGCGCTTGCCCTGTTGCTGATGGCCGGCCTTTCGGTCTCCGTCGGGCAATCGGTTGTCTTGTTTGCCGATCGGGTACCGACTCATCGATTCCTCATCAGTCTATTGGGCAGTGGAGCCGTTGGCCTATTTGCCGTCCTGTTCTGGTCGGTCTCCATCTGGGCGACCGCGCACATCCTATTCGGTGTGACAGAACCATGGCGCAGTTTCCTGACCGTGACCGCACTCGGCTTTGCACCGGCGCTCTTTGGCTTTGCTCTTTTCATGCCGTACCTCGGCGTGATTTTTGGATGGATACTGCGTGTTTGGGTCAGCTTGACCGTGATGATCGGTGTCGGCATTGTCGCCGATCTGGCTCTCTGGTCGGCGCTTCTATGTTGTGTGCCCGGATGGTTCTTTCTAGAAGCGATGACACGCCTCCCACTTCTGGATCTACGCGGCTTTCGGGCTTGGCTCTTGAGTTCGACCACGGGCAAGCCACGACCGCGCCGAAGCGAGGAGATTGCCATGTGGCTAGCGGAGCAATCTCAAATGACCATGGCGGCCGGCGCTGACAAAAACGGAGGATCATGAGACCGTGGCCTGGATCGAAACTTTCCTTTGGCAAATAACGCTTCTGGTCGCATCGGCCCTGTTGATTGCGGCCTATCTCGCCCCGTTTGAGGTGCTGGGCTGGTGGTCGGGTTGGTCGGAACGATATCTGGAACCCAGCAAAGCCGACCTAAGCAAGGCCGTACGCAGGCCGCACGGCGCGGGTTACTTCATCGTCTTCTTGACCGGCGTACACGGCTTCGACAAGGGCACGGGCGCCCAGAAGGAACTCGATCTCGCTAACAACATCGCTGCCCGTCTCCCGTACGAGGCTATCGTGGTTGACGACGTGTTTCCCTACTCAGTCAGCAACAATCCGCTCAACGGTGAACGTCTTTCTGCCTTTCTGTGGCGGTGGGTCGACAGAAACCGGCGTCGTCTCGACGCGCCTGTGCGTTTGTACAACGCGATTATTGCCACACGCAACATCTTCCAAGTAGCAGTTTCAGCGGACAAGCGCTATGGGCCGGTCACGAATGCGGGGGTAGCGCGTGAAATCACAATGAGTCTGTTGCGGCACGGCTATCCGCCCGGCAGTGGCAAGCCCATCCACATCATCGGGTACAGCGGCGGCGGGCAGATCGGCGTGGGCGCGGCACGCTATCTGCGCACGGCCCTGGCTGCACCGATCCACATCGTCGCTCTCGGTGGTTTCTTCACCGACGACACGTCCATCGCCTACGTAGATCGAGTGGATGCGCTCCAAGGCAGTCGAGATCCGCTTCCCTGGCTGGGTCGCGTCCTCTACTCCGGTCGCTGGCCCATCTTCCCTCATACACAGTGGAACCGGGCACGGCGGCGTGGCCGAATCCGCTTTATCCCCTGCGGTCCCATGACCCACTTTGGCGACAACGACTATTTTTCGACGGTATCTTGGATGGATGGTGAGCGGACGTATGCCGACCACATCGCTGACATGGCGGCTTCTGTCATTATGCAACATCAGGAGGAGGGCATGGGAATGGCTGATTCATCTGGTAATCTTATATAGATTGGCACGTTCTCGTTTGCCGACCAACTCGATACCGTTCATATGGCGAAGGCAGTAGGTCATTTCCTGCGCCAGCCGTCTATTGATTCCCGCAGTGGCAGCCAGATCCTTGGTAGTGAATGGCGATTCCAGCCGCTCCGGCAGCAATTCTCGCAGATCTGCCGGCCGGCAAAATGACCGGCGTTCGACTACTTCCAACAAGCGGCGTTCCTCAACGCTCCATCCTTTCCTACGCCAGTTTCGGTTTCCATCATACCGCCTGACCTCTTCCTGCCTGATCATCAATACCTCAAGCTCGAAATTGTCGTTTGCCAGTAACGTGGGGATGCTGACCATCTGCCGGAACACGTCTTCGACGCGCCCCCGCTTGGGTGACTTGCGACGCGTGCTGCCATCGCTGCCGTCCGTTGGCAGTTTGACGATCCACTTCTCCTGGGCGATGGGGTAGATCAATCTGATGCGATGGGCGTGGACCAGTTTGTTGAGCTTCGATCTGATCGACGCGAAAGTGCCGGTCTGGATCTCCAACAACAGATCTTCCCGAACGATATCGATCACAAAGCCGTCGACCGTTACTTCAAAACGATCTCCAGCCATTGCATACCACGCCTTCAACGCTGCATGAAGCGGTTTTTCGTTCAGTATTCCAATGCCGGACATCGCGCTTCCCGCTTTCGCACCAAAAAGTGTGCGTACCCATCCCACTGTTCGTAGGGTTTCCCCATCACTTCATCATCGATATCAAAGCCCGCTTCATCAAGCCAAGATCGCACCTGATCCAACGGCGGATGGTAGTGGTAAACGGAAGAGTCTGCCAAGTCACCGGGCACTGCTGTTAGCCGCATGGCCATTACCTGAGCGAAGGACTCATCCACCTTGTCGGCAACTTCCCCGTAGACGACCGGCAGGCCCAACGCCAGGGCCCGCTCATAGGCATCTTTCACAAAGAGACCGCCCCGGTCAACCGTGAAGTAGAGCACGCCGCCAGGCTTCAGCGCCGACTGAAAGTTTCGCAGGATCATAGGCCAATCCTCCGGACAGACGTGCTCCATGGCGTCGATGCAGGTTGCGCCGTCAAACGCCGCCTGGAAGTCCATTTCTTGCAGTCTAGCCTGCTCATAGCGCGCGGCCGGAAAGCGTTCCCTCGCCCTGGCCAGCATGCCCTCAGACTGATCAATGCCCATGACGCTGTGCCCGGCCTCCAGCAGGAACCCGTCATTGATGCCCGCGCCACAGCCGGCAGAGAGCAGGTGGCTCTGCGGCGGCACCCGATCCAGGGTTTTCTGGATAAATGCCTGGCGTGTCTCGTCCACACCTAGCCCGTACTTCACCCAGTAGAGCGGAGCGAAACGATCGTAGAGCTTCTCCGCCATCTCCTGCATTTGCTGTAGCCATTTGGAACGATCCATCACTCCTCCCTTTAGATTCTGGTTTTTTGAGGTATTGTGTGGTGCACTGCAAACATAGTGCCATTCATAGGGCGTAGGTCGTTCAAACCGGTGTTAGGTCATCAATCTTCAAAATGGGACTTGCAGGGATGCTTACCCGCCTTCGCCCAGTGCACGCAGCGCATCCACAGGGCGATGATCTTGTACGGCGGCAATGACGCGGGTGGCCAGCACGTCTGCCAGTTCAAACCGATCGGCCCGATCAGCGAATCTTGGACCAACCAGCATCACGGCACTCATCATCGACCTTGTCACACAGGCCCGATAGTCGAGTTGGAAACGCTCAAATCCGTAGGCTGACTGGACATGTGCCGGGAGCAGCCCAAAATAGTGCTGCAACAGCGAATGCTCGTTGGCTCTTCGATCTTCGACTGCCAAGCTCTTGACCAAAAAGAAGGAAATGTCATTGGCCGCCAGGCCGCGCCCGGCAAGCTGCCAGTCGATCAGCACGGGACCGCGTGATCCATCGTGGCTGAACAAGAGGTTCTCTGGATGCACATCGCCGTGAAAGAGCGTTGCCGGTTCAGAGAGCCGGTGTGCCGAGACACGCTTGGCGTTGTGCCAGGCCCACTCAAAGTCCACTGCTGTGTCGCCAAGCATCGACCGATATCTACGCTTGAACGGCTCCCAGCACTGGCCCATATTGTATTCGAGCACGGAGGCAAAGCGTTCCACTTCTAGCGAGGGAACCCCAGGATCGCCCCAGAAGCGGCCATGGATCTCTGCCAGCAGAGATAGCACCTCTTGCGCCTGCTGGGCTGAGCAGCCGTCCACCTGTGAGCCAGGTCGGGCCGGAGAGAGATCTTCCAAAACCAATGTACCATGCTCGAATTCGCCGTACACCTGCGGCACGGAATCGATACCGGCAGCCGATAGGTCTCGATAGATCGACGCTTCCCAGTCAGAACCGCTTGCCTGGAACTTCACGATGAGCGAAGAAGGTCGACACGCCTGATCGGCGTACGCCAATCTCACCCGGACGAGCCTGCCGAGTAGGCTGGGGCCGCCGAAGTCCGGCTGAACCTCGATCGAGACGGGTTCGCAATCGGAAGAGGGCCACGGCAATGCATGCCGCAGCCAGTCGACGGTAATCTCCGATGCAGATCCAGGCGCGGCCATCATTTCCCCCTAGTCGTGCAGAAGACACGTTATGTCGAGTGGCTAGAATTCTTGTCCGACAAATCCTGCCTGTCCGACCCCTGGTCGTTCAGTTGATATCATGGTTCACTCCAGGACACGCCAGATTGATCCGAGCATCTTCCGCGCCTGACCGTCATGATAGAACAGGTGATACTTCATCCCAACGCATGTCATTCCTCACTCCGTTCGGAATGACAAAGCATACTTTCGATCCAAAGGTCGCATCGCCAAACCGCAGATTTCAAACGAATCTCAGTATCAGTAGCTACCGATTTGGTCGCAACTGTCATTCCGACAGAGCGAAGCGACGAGGAATCTTTCCTTGGCGAACCCGAGATTCCTCTTCCCTCCGGTCATCGGAATGACAATTCATGAACTACTGAGTATAGTCCGCCCGACTTGAAAGACTAGCCACAGCTCAGGATCAGTTCTCCGCTTACCTGTTCAACCGACCAGTGATGGTTCGCTTCCACGATCTTTCCCTGTCTCCAAATCAACTGGTTATTGACCTCTAACTGCCGCACGGCTGCCGGCAGGACAATCTGCAGTGCCATCGTTTCAGGTGCGTTCACACTAAGGCCAATGCGATCTTCACCCTCTCTCCATTCCACATCGATCTGACCAAGCGGTGTGGGCACACTGCCTCGCGCCCAGGTCAAGTCACAAGGGTGGGGCGCTATCACAGTCTTCGCAAAGCCATCGGCCAGCGGCGCAACACCGAGAACGTAGGTCGAGAGATCGAAGGTGGGCGTGGTCGACCAGGCGTGGCACTGGGAGGCCAAGGGACTCCACAGTTCCCAGATGGTCGTGCTGCCGGCAGCGATCATGGCGCCCCATCGTTCCCGGACATTGGCCACCAGCAGGTCTGTTCGCCCGGCCGTTGCCAAGCCCCGGTGCAGATGATGGGCGGAAAAGGGTTGGGCCAAGACCACATCGTCCGCCTCGTCAAACGGAGGCGGCTGATAGAGAAAGGGCATGGCTGCGGTCAACTGGACACGCTCGGGATCGGTAATGTAGGCGATCACCCGCGCCTGGCGCTCAGTCGGGACAAGGCCATAGGCCAGACAAAGCCCATTGGTCTGCTGTGAGACACGTCGGCTCTGATTGCCCTCGAACCGTGCATCGACATAGGCACCGCGGGCTTCATCCCAGAGGTATCTGTTGATGGCGTCCGCCACCAGGTCTGCCTGCTCGAGCAAGGCGGCGGCACGGTCGGGCAAACCATAGATCTCGGCCAGTTCGGCAGAGACGCGCAACGTATGCGCGTACTGCGCGTTGAGCGCCGTACACTGACCCCGTTTGTCCAACTCTGCCCAGTCGATGAAGATCCAGTGTGGCGGCTCATTGATCAGACCTTCGGCATCTACGAATCGTGCGTACCAACTCAAGACACCCTCAACACCGGGGAAGAGTTCTTGCACAATTTCGGCATCGCCCGTATAGCGCACATACTCACGGATCGCCATCAGCCAGTACAGGGCATAGTCACCGATGGTCGCCTTGCTGGCCGCGGCCATATCGCTGGGCGTGGCCGTCTGGGTCATGCCGTCGGCACGCTGCGACTGCCGCACCTGGCGAAGTAGCTTTGCGGCCAGATGGATGTCGCCGAAGGCCGCAAAGTTCACCAGCACCTCCACATAGGCGTCGCCCACAAACTGGCGCTGTTCGCGCTGAGGGCAATCTTCGTAGCCGTCATGCATGCATAGTTGCAGCGTATTGGCCCCTGCCTGCCAGATGTCGTTGAGCACTGGGTCGGAACAGGCAAAGCTGCCCCGCTGCTCGACGGGATAGCTGGTGAAGTTGAGCCTTGCATTGTGGATAGTCAGACCTTCATCCGCGTTGCGAATCGTCAACTGGAGATAGCGAAAACCGGTCCATTCAAAGCGCTCCCACGTCTGCCGTCCGGCCCGGGTCACGACCCGATCCACATTCTCCGAGGTAAGGAAGGAGTGTTCACGCGGCTCGATGTGGTTGTCCTGCAGACGCTCTGAACAGCCGATATCGATGATGGCCCCGGCCGGCGCGGTGATGTCAAACGTAGGGCGGCCCGTCACGGTCGCGCCGAAATCCAGGACGATGGCGACCGCTCGTTCCGGTGCGGTGTTGACGGTCGCCGGCCCGTTGCCGGCGACGAGATTTTCGATGCCGTCAACCCGGCATGCTTGCAGTTCGCCCAGCGCTTCCGCCCCGATCTGTTGGGGCAGATTGGGCATGTTCGTGGCCTCGACCACTTCGCCGCAGCGGTGCAAAGCCACAGCCCGCTGTGGCCTCTCCAAGAGATGAGGAATATCGCGTGGGACCAGGTTCGGAAAGGGGCGCACTGGGGCTGTGCGTGGCCGGACCGCTTCGCGCAGCACGGCCGCGCTCGCCCAGGTTGTGTCATCGAAGTCGATGCTCTGCCAATCAACCAGGGCCAGCCGGGCATCGTAGACCTCGACGAAGCCGACCGCACCGGCGGACGTATCCTGCTGCCAGGCCGCTGATTCCAGGCAACGCCAAGAATCGTCGCTGTCAATCGAGACTGCCTTTCCATCCACCTGAAGGTCGCCCTGAACGAAGATGCCGCCACAGCCAAACCGCTGGGCCTGTTCGTGGCGGGGCAACTGGTACCAGGCCATGTCTTGGCCGTAGCTATGGCCCAGCACCGCGATCACATTGCGCCCTGCCTTTAGCTGGTCGGCGATGTCATAGCTGTCGTAGTACTGAAAGGCCGGATCACAGCGCGCCGGGCCGCGTCCGACAAATTGGTCATTGACGTACAGCTGGTAGCGGCCATCTGCGGAGATGTGGACGGTGGCCTTGTCTGCCGGCGCCGGCAGATCAAATGTTTTGCGAAAATAAACGAATCGATTTCGCTCTTCAGCGGGTGAACGTCCCGGCCCGAAGGTTGCCGCCAAGCCTGAGGCGACCAAGGCAGGTCGTTGACGCCAGATCCATTCGGCGCGGCGAGTATACATTGCAGTCATCGGGTATGCACTCATCGGTTTTTCCTGCCTTTCGGATACGGCGAAGAAACTTCAGTGTTCAGTCTGGCTAGGTGTAGTGGGCATGCGCAAAACCGCCTTGAGTACGTTTGACTATTCCTACAACCCCAATTCCTCTCGAACGATCTTCACGCCCTCAACCATATTCCGCAGTTTGATCTTCGACGCCCATCTCGCCGTCTGGCTGAGGCCGCAGTCCGGCGCAAAAGACAATCGTTCCGGCGGTGCGAAGTCGAGGCACCGCCGGACTCGTGCGGCCACGTCTTCGGGTGTCTCGATGTAGTAGCTCTTGACATCGATGATGCCCACGGCCACATCGCGCTCGGCCGCAATCGTCTCAATGATCTCGAGCTCGGCAAACTCGCGGCTGGCCATCTCAACGTGGATCTCGTCAACGGCCATCTTGAGGAAGGCTGGAAACATGGGCTCGTAGCGACGCAGGCCCACGGCACGCCCCTTGAAGTTGCCGAAACAGAGGTGGGTAGAGAGGCGGCAGGTGCCGACCACCGGTTCCACGGTGCGGTTGAAGATCTCGACGAAGCGTTCCGGATCCTCGCGGTAGGCGTAGCAGCTCATCGATGGTTCGTCGACGGTGATCTCGGTGCAACCGGCCGCGACCAGCTCTACCAGTTCTCTGCGCACGATCGGCAACAACGCTTCGGTTACGGTGTACCGATCCGGATAGTCGGCATTGGGCAACATACGCCCGCTCAGCGTGTAGGGGCCGGGGATGCTGGCTTTGAGCGTCGGCCCTGCAGGAGCCAGTCGTTGCAGTCGCTGGAATTCCGCTACTACGCCCAGGCCATTGGGGGCGGTCAACTCACCGGCGATGGCATGCTTGCCGCGCTGGTCGTGGGCCGGCGGGCCGAAGATACGCGGCGACTTCTGCTCGTGCTGGATGCCCTCGATGAAGCCGTAGAACGAGAGGTTGAAGTCGAGCCGGGTCTGCTCGCCGTCGGTGATCACGTCCAGCCCCGCCGTGGTCTGGTCGTGGATGGCGGCAATGACCGCATCCTCGATCATCTCCTCGACCTCAGCCGCACCGAAGGCGTCCAGGTTGGCGCTACAGTATTCGAGCCACGAGGGAAACGGGTAGCTGCCGATGACAGTTGTGCGTAGGGGGTTGGGTTGCATTGTGTTGATTTCTCCTGCGTCGTTTGGGTTGGCGGAGGTGAGATTTTGCCACAGATGGACACAGATATGGCTCAGATTTTCACAGATGTAAAGATAAAGGTCATCACGGAATATCCAAACCCATCTGTGAATATCTGTGAGTCCACTGCAAAAGGCCTTATTCGCCACAGATTCACACAGATGAAAAAGGATAAGACACAGATGGTACTGGGATACCTCTGGACATCTGTAAGACATCTGTGAAAATCAGGTCCTTATCTGTGTGAATCTGTGGCGAATTTTAGTTTTTGCAGAAGACTCATCTGTAGGAATTATTCGCTTGTACTCTCAGACTTCTTTTCCCACCACAACTTCGGTTTCATACGCGCTCCGTAGCCCAGCTTAACATCAAGCCAGAGCATGGCTGTGCGCAAGCCGGTGCCGGCCAGACGCCGTCCCAGCCGGTGCTGCCACTTGCTGAAGTCTTTGTTGTACGGGCAGACGCGGATGCAGATGGAGCAGTCGGAGTTCTGGGCCACCCAATAGCTGAAACACTTCTCGGCGTCGGTGGTCCACTTGCGCACGCCCTTAATGTTGGACTGGCTGAAGACTTCGGCCGTCGGCGGCCCCGAGGCGATGGCCTTGACCGGACAGCCGTCGGAGCAACGGCGGCAGACGTCACAGAACTGCTTGACGCCGAAGCTGATGGGCTGATCGTGGGCCAGGGGCATGTCGGTATAAATCTTGCCCAGGCGCACGCGAGGGCCGAACGGCTCGGTGATGAGCAGGCCGTGGCGTCCGTATTCGCCCAGCCCGGCCTTGACAGCGTAGGGGATAGCCAAAGACGTGTCGTTCATGCTGGCGATTGCGTTGTAGCCCAGGTTGCGGATGTACTGCGAGATGGAGAGCAGGACCATGGCGTCGTGAGAATAGCCCAGACCGGTGGCCGCGCCGCTGAGCGCAGACGGCACCGTACGGATCAGGTCGTAGTCCATGGACTGGGCGATGACGATGACGTGAGGCAGATCGTCGGGCACTTCCTGGGGCTTAGACGTGGCGCTCAGATCGCTGAACTTTTCCGTGTAGTCCCAGCGTTCGTCGCGGCCGGTGATGCCCATGAGGTTGGCGCCGAATTGCTCGCCCACATGCTTGATCTCGGCTGCAGCCTCCACAGGCGTGCCCACATCCAGCTTGTTGGCGGCAGGCTCGCGGTAGAGCGAAAACTCGTCGGTGAAGCCCTCGCGGCGGTCCTGATCCTCCTTCAACTCGGTGAAGAGATCGCTGACGTGCCAGGCTGCGTTGCGTAGGGCAAAGTCCTTCTGTGTGAAGCCGTCGGCCTTACGCCACGTCTTGAGTGGTTCTCGATAGGTGGCGTAGAAGAGTTTGGCCTTGTCGCTGCGAATCCGGTCGTCCCACCAGGAGCGGCGAAAGATATCGTCCTTCTGGTTGAAGCGCTCGAAGTCGTCCAGGATCTCGAAGCCGGCGGCTTGGTCATCTGGACGCGGGGTATGGGTTTGGTCGGGCACGTTTTTCTCCTGTAGGGCAGTTGGGTTGTGGGGAAGTAGGGGGAGCGATGATCAGTCAAACGCTTACCCAGATCCCGACAGCCCCACAACCCTACCACCCCACTGCCCTACAGCACAAGTGACCCATTTGCGCATGTTGCAGTTCCAGCTTATACACGACACCATTTAGAGCAAATGTTCTCATTATTATCCGAATCCGCCACCTCTGTAACAATGGTTCCGCTGTGGCGCCACAGAACCTTCTTGAAAGGAGTATCTGTCGATGATCGAACATGTTCCTGAACAGGTCAACGCCGCCTTCCTCGATTTTCATTCGGCCGAAACATCGTCCAATGAGTTTGCACCGTTTCTGCCCCATCTAATCGAGCAGCTACCCAACACCTACATCTGGGCGGGCGACGGCGCCATCGGCGGCTCACCGCTCATGCATCAAGGCTCTCACTATGCGCCTGGCTCCAGGCGCTACTGGTTCACCTTTCCCATGCAGGATGCCAGTTCGCCCGAGAGCTTTGCCGCCAATGCCGAAGCCATGGGCGCTGTGTTGACCTGCGCCGGCTGCTATGTCAACGCACTCGCCGATCAGGTCATGGCTCGCTTCCAGTTACCGGCCGGACGAGTCGTATTGAGCGGATTCCAGCACGGCTCCTGCGTTGCCCTGGCCGCAGCCATGGTGCGCAGGGATGATCCGTACGCGCTGGCGGTTATCTTCGAGCCGTACATCCTCGAAGGCTACTACCTGAAGGACGAACAGTCCCTGCCGGCCACGACCGTTGTTTGTATCGACAACCAGCACCTTCGCCAACGTACGATTAAGTGGCTGCAATTCGACACTGTCGAAGCGTTCCAATCCTATGGCATGAACACGCAACACCTTACTCTGGATGGCGGCGGTGATAGTCAGGACGAGGAAATGTTCGGTGCGGCCATTAAGACTATGAACGCAGCGACGACGAACTGAGTGCTGTGGTGTGAGAACAGACTCTACTGCATCGGCGGAACGATGGGCAGCGTGCTACGTCGGAGCACCGTACAACCCAAGGGCACGAGTTCATGGTCGCCCAAGCGGATGCGCACCGGGGGCTGATCCCAGGGCCGGTCGCCGGCTTCAGCGACCCGCTCGAAAGTACATCCATGCCCATCCTCGGCTTCGGATAGCAAAGGAACCTGGTAGGCCTCCGCTACATCCCGTGGGACGATATCGTAGTCGTGGAAATCGCGGCAGCGGGTAATCTTTGATCGGCTTTATATTATGGCCAATGGGCATGGCGTATTGCAGCGGTCCCCGACGTACCGTATATTCGCCATTGGCGTTCTCAACGATATGCGTGGATGCAATGAAGGAAACGGATACCTCGTCGCCTTCTTGCCACGCTTTGCGTAGAACCAGATAGCCTGCATCTGCGCGTAGATCGGCGCCTTCGGATATGATTTGCACATTGGTCGCCCACGCGGGCTTGCGCAGGTAGAGATCAAACTCGACCGTTCGGTCAGGATGTATGGTCAACTCCACGCTTTCGGTGAAGGGATAGTCGGTGCACATTTCTACAGTCACGGCCACATCGTTGATCGTCGTCGAAACGCTGGACGGGCCGTAGAGAACCACAGCCAATCCTTGGCCATCGACCGTGCGCATCCACATGCGGCTGACGAAGTGGGGCATGAGCCGTACGGCGTTGGGATTGCAGCAGACGGCTACATCCTCGTGGGTGGGCGAGTACTTGTGGCGTCCAGCCTGCTGCCAGTGGTATTTCGGCTCACCTCGCCACAGTCCCTTCAAGGTCGGATCAAACTGGTAACGATCGGCGCTGTAGGCGTCAAGGGTCGAGGCCAGCGCTTTCATCCGGTTTTCGGTCGAGACATAACAGACGGCCGTACCGTCGGGCAGGCGCGCGCCCTGAGCGGCATTGAAGGCCAGATTCTCTGCCCAGTCGGCGAAGCCCGGTTTGCCGAACTTCTCGGCCGCGCTCAACACGCTGTTCATCAGCTCGAAGATCGCACAATATTCGTAGCCGGCGTCGGGCATGGGCAAGCCGTAAATGTCCTCATCGCCGATGAGCGCTCCACTGGGCGTTAGGTAGCGCGCCAGTTTCGCAAAGGCGTTGCCGACGCCCGACTCCATGGTCTCGTCACCAGACATGACCGATGCCCAGACCAGCACACGAAGATGCTCGGCCGGGTGTGCGGCGTGCCCTCGCATGGGCAGCATGTGGTTGGCCAGATGTTCGAGCTTGAGATCATCGTTATTGAAAAACCCAGGTGCGTTGCAGAAATCCTGATAGAGCCAGACACCAAATTCTCGATAGGCTTGATCACCGGTGATAATGTACAGCCACTCCATCACGTCTACGTACATCAGGCCGTGGGTCAGCCCGGTGAGAATGCTGACCTGGTTGACCAAAAAGTATGGCTGATCGGGACCATATTGGCTCATGGTCAACTTGGCCGCCCGTTCCACCGCGCGCAGATAGTCCTCGTCGCCCGTCAACTCGTAGTAGGAGAGCAGCGCCAGCATTGCCCGGCTCTGGCTCCACAGTTCTCCGTTCTCTCCCCGCTTGTGGCTGAAACGCGTCTCGCGGTCATAGATGCCGATATAGCCATCCGGATCCTGGGTGGCCTTGAGATCGGCCAGCGCCTGGTCAACGATGGCCTTGCCTCGAGCATGATCGGCAAGATAGGCCATCTGTGTCAGGCCGATCAGCCAGTTGCCCCTGGTCTCGCTGTCCCACCACTGGAGTTGGAAGTCGCGGGCGCTGACTCGATCCTTGAAGAGATCGTTGGAAGCGTGTTCGGTCAGTTCGTCTAAATGGCCGGCGAAACCGCCATCAAGGTCGCGATGCATCTGTTCAAGAATCCAGCCACGGGGTCGAACTTCGCCAAATCGCAGCGGGCGGAATCGTGGTTGTATCGGATTGTTCATGTTTGCCTCCAAGGTTGAAATTAGGTAGGGTGCTTCAGAAGAATACTGGTCCACGCCAGGCGACGTGTAGGTTCCAGAATGGCACCACCAGCCTGGCTCAGTCTAGCCCAGCCAGGCGCAATGTCATTCCACCCTACATGACGCCAACCGAAGGTCATGCTCGAAAACGGGAACTTGTTTCTAGACGAACCCTTAGCGTGAATCCCAAACCACCTGTATCATGGCGAAATAGTTGGGCAGCGGCACATAGGGCGGCACGCTATTGCCGGTGCCCAGCGCGTAGCCGCCGCGATCGGCGCAGCGCTCCAGCATGGCGCGCGCACGGCTATAGACCTCCCGCGGCTGGCTGCGGCAGATGAAATCGACGTCCAGCCCGCCCATGATGGCGATGCGCCCGTGATATCGCTCATAGGCGTTCTCCACCGGCAGGATGTTGTCTTCGTACGAGTGACGACCGTCAAAACCGATGTCGACAATATCATTGATGATGTGTTCGAAGTAGCCGCATGAATGAAGCACGACAGGCTTGCCTGCCTGGTGAGCCGCTTCGACGATCTGACGGTACCAGGGGAAGATCAAACGGCGCATGTCCCTGGGTGCGAGCAGCGAGTTGGTGTTGAAGCCCCAGTCATCGTTGGCGACGATCGCGCCGACAATATCGTAAGGGAGGATGCGCTGGTAATAGCGCAGCAGGCGTGAGCCAACCTCGGCAAAGACATCTTCCAGCAACTGCGGATCGTCGACCAGCAGATAGCAGAGCGACTCATAGCCCAAAAGATTGATCGTGTTTTCCAGCACGCCGTTGTTGGAGAACGCAATCAGTTTCATGCCTTCGGGCACATCGTCAGCCACATCGTCGAGGATGGCGTAGTTTGCTGCGTCCGGGTCCGGCCATTCAAAGTGATCGAAATCCTGTCGGTTGTGGATGAGCGCGCCCTCGTTTTGTGACACCGTGTGGCCCTTGCGCCGCTCAACGCCGGTTAGGAAGGTGAACCCCGGCGCCTGCATGGTGGCATGTTCGTAGCCCAAGGCATGATAGGCGCGGATCACCCGTCGCAGGCTCGAGGCCGGATCCGTCGGTTCGGGGCCTGGAACGACATGGCGGTAGAGGTCTTCGTTGAGGATGAACTCGAACAAGGTCGGACGTGCGGGAACTTCCCGCCGCAACACGGCCAGCAGGTTGTCAAAATCCGCCGGATCGCGGCGCTGAGGCGGTTTTGTCCAGAGGGTTTCTGTCATTGTGATCCGTCCCGGGTTGTGTGATTGGAAGCGATTTTTGTCACAGATGGACACAGATTTCTACAGATGGGACACAGATAGATTTTAAGTTCACAGGTCCTCTGGCAACGCAGAGCGCCCCAATAATCATCTGTGAATATCAGGTTTGTATCTGTGTCAATCTGTGACAAAATCCTCATTCTCTCGCCAAAATCATCGCCTATCGACGACCAAAATCAACCAGCGCCTGGGACTGTGCATGCAGGTTCTCGTCGCGCGTCCACATGGGGATCTCGCAGCCGGCGCCGCTGATCGCACGTGAGCCGCCGATCTCCATGCAGTGGGTGGCGGCAGCGTAGACTTCCTCGGGTGTGCCGTCCAGCATAACCGACGACGGATCAAAGTTTCCGCAGAAAGAGATCTGATCGCCATAGTTCGCCACCGCCGCCTCCATGTCGACCATGTAATCGAGGTCGATAATGTCTGCGCCGGTCTCGACCATGGCGTCGACGATGTTGTTGGTGTCGCCGCAGATGTGCAGGCGGGCCAGCGCACCCATCTCGTGGACGGCGTCAAAGATGCGCTTCTCGTATGGCAGGGCAAAGCGGCGATACATCTGGGGACTGACCAGCGAGCCAACGGCATCACCCAGCCCGATGATGTCGGCCCCGGCTTCGACCTGGGCCTTGGCAAATTCGATGGCGACCTCGACGCAGATCTCGCAAATCTCCTCAACAAACTCCGGCTGTAGCGAAACGTCGAGCATGATGTTGTTGATGTTGCGCAGATCGCTGGCTTCGGCCAGGGCTCCTTCCACCCATCCCATGATCGGGACCTCGCCGCCCACCCGTTCGCGGAAGAGACGGATCGCCTCCAGACGATCGCTCATGCGTCTCCCGGTGTAGGGGCTGGGCACGACGATCTTGCGGATGTCCTCCGGTTCCTGGATCAGGGGTGTCAGGCTCAAGGGCATGTCGTTCTCAGGAAACTCGACCTCGGCCCCAAAGTCTGCGGTCTCCCGATAGGGGTCGGAGATTGCCTGAGCAATGTCGATGTCAAAGTTCTCGATCATGTCCATGTTGGCATCGACCAACACACGGTGATCGAGGTAGTACTCGCGCAGCGGCTTGCCCGTGCGTCGAGCCGCGAAGGTCATGAAGATATCAAAATTGGGGGGGCGATCCACAGGTTCGCCGGCGAGCCTTGCGCTCAATCGTTCGGTTGGATTCATGTTGCTCCTCACAGGTTCAGTTTCTGCACCAGCGCGGCTGCCTCATCTTGGCTGGGATGGAATGAAATATTGGGGTGTAGGGTCCAGATCTCGCGGTGCGAGACCGACTGGCCGGGATATAGCGTCGTACGCGGCCCCATGGTCTCCAGTTCGATAAACTCGGGCATACAGAAAACCTGGCTGGAACTGCCCCGATCAAAGTAGGTCGCGGCCGGATCGTAGTTGGCTCGCTTGACGAAGAGCGTATCATCGACATGGTAGGCCAACCAGCCGACCGGGTTGGGGAAGCCAAACTTGAGCATGGACTCCGTCATGTCATCTGTCATATCGGCGGTCACGAAGATGAAGCGATCGCCCCAGCGAATGTGTGGGCTGTCGAAGCGGGTGAAGGGCCAGATGGCGACGCTGCGATTGGGCTGAACGCCATCGGCGTCGTCAAGCTGGTCGGTCTGCGGGCAGATGGCGACACCGCCTTCACGCAGTCCGGTGATGCCCCACGGCGCCGTCTCGACCGGCCAAAGACCGTGGTTGGTCAGGATGTGATCGACCACGACGGTCGGTGTGTCGTCAGGCAGCGAAACCTCCAGCGTCTTCTGCATGCCGGTCTGGCGCTCCGTGGCTTGCGTGAGACGGACGCCGAAAGGAATCGCTTCTGCCGCGACCGGCTGGTTGTCGGGCAGTTGCGTGCGCGCAGTTGTCTGCGGTGCATGCCAGAAGCGATGGCCGCCATAGGCGATAAACTTCTCATCCGTGCCGGGGCAGTCGAGTTTCACATGCGGCAGTTCGGCAAGGATGTTCTCCTCGCCGAGCAGGCTAAGCCGAATGATCCGCGGCCCTACCGACACGGTGACGAGCAATTCCAAGCTGGCATTGCGCAGCGCAATGCAATCAAGATCGAGGAATCGAGTCATTTCCATTGTCAGTTCCTACCCGTTTGTTGAAGAAAACGATGGGACGCTGATGACGCTGATTTGGCGGATTCTTCCTGCCGTATCCGCGGATGTTAGGTGAATCCGCGTCATCCGCGTCCTATCAGATGTCACTCTCACAAGCTTCTAGCGGATCTCCTCGCGCTCCCAATGATCGCCCATGGCCCGACGTCCCACAGCCAATCCTTCGCCTTCGCTGATGACGCGGATGAGATTTTCGTGTGCCAGTGCCTCCGGCTTGAAGTTGACGCCAAGGCCGGAACCCTCCGGCAGCGAAAAGTGGCCATCGACGGGAACCGGCGTGTAGTCGGTCAACTCGCCGAAGGTCAATCGATAAAGTGCTCGCGACGATTCGACGAAGAAGAGATTGGGGATATGCGCGCCGACATGCATGCAGACTGCATGGCAGATCGGGCCGGACAAGTTGTGCAGCACCAGCGGAATGCCGAATGTCTCGGCCAGGTTTGCGATCTTGCGCGTCTCGCCCACCCCGCCGTTCCAGAGCGGATCGGTCATCAGGATGGGGCTGACCTGCTCGGCCAGCCATTCGCGCACCTGCCAGCGCGTCATCAACGTCTCGGAGCCGACGATGGGGATCGACGTGCGCTGCGATAGCAGGCGGATTTCGTCGACCAACACGGCCGGCAGCGGATCTTCCATGAAAAGAATATCGTACGGTTCGAGTGCGCGGGCGATGCGCTCGGCAGAGACCCGGTTCCAACGAAAGTGACATTCGATGCCGATCTCCATGGCCGAACCGACCGTCTCCCGGATGCGCCGGATGGGTGCGAGCCCTTGCTCGATCTGAGCGGGGCTGATGTACTGGCCATGGGATCGCTCGCTGAACGAATCAAAGGGCCAGATCTTCATGGCGGGAATGCCGTCGGCCAGCAGGCTTTGCGCCAGCGCGCCGGCGTCGCCGTCATGCCAGGCCTGGTAATCCCGGTTCTCGCCGTGGCCGATGCAGGTGTTGTAGGTAGGGATGCGCTCTCTGGTCTTGCCGCCCAGGAGCTGGTAGACGGGTGCGTTGTAGACCTTGCCCATGAGATCCCACAAGGCGATCTCAACTGCGGACAGCGCACGCAGTTCGGCCCCGCTGTAACCGTGGTAGAGCAGGTTGTCGAAGACAAAACGCCACAGCCCTTCGATGTCGAGGGGATCCTGGCCTAGGAGCAGCGGTGCGATCGTGCCGTGCAGCGCACCCTTCGATCCTTCCACCTTCTCGACGGTCTCGCCAATGCCAATGATCCCCGCGTCGGTGTAGACGCGCACATAGAGCGTGCGCGGATGGTCCGGCCATTGCAGGCTTTCGATGGCAGTGATTTTCATGGCTTTCTATTCCAGTGATTTAACCCTTGACGCTGCCCATGGTGATGCCTTCGATGAAGTGCTTCTGGGCGATGGCGAAGACGACCAGGATCGGAATGATCGTCATCACCGTGGCCGCCATCACCACGTTCCAGCGTGCGATACCGAAGCCTTCGCTGAATAGCGCCAAACCCAGCGGCAGCGTCCGTTTGGGCGCGTCTTCGATAATGACCAGCGGCCAGAGAAAATCGTTCCAGTAGTACATGAAGATGAAGACGCCCAGCGCGGCCAGACTTGGCTTGGAGATGGGCAGCACAATGCGCAGGAAGATCGACATCTCTGAGGCGCCGTCGATGCGGGCCGCGTGCAACATCTCCGACGGGATGGTCTGCATGCTCTGGCGCATGAGGAAAATGCCCCACGCCGTCACCAGTCCGGGGATGATCAGCGCCCAGAGCGAATTGTAGATGCCCATGGCCCGCACGATCAGGAAGATGGGAATCAAGATGACCTGGAAGGGAACCATCATCGTGGCCACGATGATGAAAAAGATCTGGTCCCGGCCCTTGAAAGTGAACTTGGCAAAGATGTAGCCGGCCAGTGAACTGGTAAACAGCGCGCCAACCGTGACCACCACAGAGACGGTGACGCTGTTGCGCAGGTAGGCGAAAAAATCGATGCGGCTGATGACTTCAATATAGTTGGCAAGGCCCTGCGGATCAACCGGAAAGAGCGTGGGCGGATAGGCATTGGTCTCGGCCACCGTCTTCAACGAGGTGATGAAGATGTAGTAGAAGGGAAAGACGATAACAAGCAGCAAGAAGAGTGCGAACGCGTTCTTCAGCAGCACAAATAGGAAGGAGCCGACCTGTCCGGACGGGCGCTGTTTACGATAGGTCTTGGTTTGCTCTGCCGTTGCCATGGGAATCCTTGCCGGAATGGAATTAGGCTGAAGGTTGTACGGGATCAATAGTTTTGTAGGTCACGCTGGTAGCGTGACAAGCCTCACCAACAAGACGGATCTAGAGTTACCGAAGCCGTCCGGCTGGTAGCCGGACCTACGAAACAAACGATCTCGTAGAAATGTCACTTCAAAACTCAAAACTATCGCGCAGATAGCGCATTTGAAAGAAAGCCACAATTGAGATGATCAGGAAAAGATAGACCGCCAGCGCTGAGGCCGTCCCCATCTGGAAGAAGCGAAAGCCTTGGTCGAAGACCTCCAACATGAGCACGCGGCTGGCCGTCCCAGGTCCGCCGCCGGACATGAGCCACGGCTCCACGAAGACCTGGAAGCCGTTGATGGTTGTCGTGACGAACATGAAGAGCATGGTCGGCTTAAGCAGCGGCAGCGTGACGTGGCGGAAGGTCAGCCAGCGACCGGCCCCGTCGACAGACGATGCGTCGTAGAGCACCACGGGAATGCTCAACAGGCCGGCCGTAAAGATGACCATACTGTAGCCAACCGACCGCCAGACTGCAGTTGCGATCAGCGCCGGCATGACCATGGATGTCGAACGCAGCCACAGGAACGGGCCGACGTTGATGAACGAGAGCAGGTAGTTGAGGACGCCTGTGCGCGGCTCATACAGCCAGGTGAACATCAGCGCCACAGCCACCACAGACGTAACCTGTGGTGCGAAGTAGATCGGCCTGAAGATCATGCGCATCTTGCTGCCCAGAGAGTTCACCAACATGGCCATCGACAAGCCGAAAAAGATCACCAACACCATGTAGGCGACGGCGAAATAGGTGGTATTCTTCAGGCTGTTCCAGAAGCGCGGATCCTGGATGATGTCAACGTAATGGGTCGCGCCGACAAAGGTGCGCTCGCCGCCCATCAGCGGCCAGTCGTGCAGGCTTATCCAAAATGCGGCTAGGATGGGAATCACAGAGAAGACCAAAAAATATATCAGGATCGGCGTCAAGCCGCCCCAGACGAAGATCAGCCGGCGCGCTTTCACCGTTCCCATACGCTGCCGCAGGCCGGGCTTTTCGTCTGTTCTCGGTTGGATCGGTTCAACGTTGGCCAGTTCAGTCACGATGTCACCGCTGCTCTTTGATCGAAACGGTTGGTATGCAGTGTTGCAATAGACCGCGGATGAAGCGAATTAGGCGGATGTCGGCGGATTTTTCTCAAGTAAATCCGTCCCGATCCGCCTAATCTGCCGAATCCGCGGTCTATTCTGCTATCATTCCGAAGCCAGGATATCGCTGACGCGCCCTTCAGCGCTGGTCAGGAATTCCTCGGCTGTGATCTCGTCGACGCTCAGGCGTTCAAGCTCTTCGCCGATGGCCACGTCGATCTGTTCCCAGACGGTGTTCTTGGCGTAGTAGATGTTGGCGAATTCGAGTCCTTCATTGAAGGCCTGCACCCATTCGTCGTCCTGCAACGCTTCAGGCAGTTCGTTGGTGATGGGAATCAGACCTACGTCGTTGTAGATGGCTTCATACTGATCAGCGGCGGAGATCCAGGAGAGGAATTTCCAGGCTTCCTCCTGCTCTTCCGGTGTGGCATCGGCGCTCACAGCCCAGAACCAGACATAGGCTGGAGCGGCACGTCCGGCCGGGCCTTCCAACGGAAGAATGGCCTTGTACTGCAGATCGGGATTGGACTCAGACAGGTTGCTCTTCTGCCAGGGACCATTCCACATCATGGCCGTCTGCTCGGTGATGAAGGCGTTGTCATGCGCGCCCAGTTCGGGATGAACCAGTTGGCGATAGACTTCGGTCGCTTCCAGACCTTCGGGCGTATTAAAGGCGACTTCTGTGCCGTCTTCGCTGAGGATCGCGCCGCCGTAGGCGTCCAGAATAGCCGACCAGTGCAACACGTTCCAACTGCCGTCCTTGGTCTCGGCCAGCGCGACGCCAAATTCCATGCCGTCGCCGGAGTCAAGCGCTTCGTTGGCGGCAAAGAGTTCTTCGTAGGTGGTGGGCGGCTCAATGCCGGCGGCCTCATACTTGGCCACATTGATCACCGGCAGGTGGATGCCAATGTGCTGGACATAGCCGTAGACGTCACCGTCGTAGATGGCCGATTCTTTCATGACGGGCGGGTAGTTGGCGTCCAGGTCTTCGATGACCCACTCCGGAGCTGTGGCAAGGTTGCCGCCTGCAATGAGTTGGGGCATCCATGGGCCATAGACGCCCAGAATGGTGGCCGGTTCGCCGGCGGCAATCGATGTGGCGATCTTGGTGTTCAGGTCGGCGTGGGGCACCTGGCTGTAGACGATTTCGACGCCAGGATTGTCGGCCATATACTGATCGGCCTGAGCGGACAGGGCATTGTTCCAGGGGTCATAGGTGTGGCTGAGCCAGCTAATCTGGACTGCCTCAGCTTCGGAAGAAGCGGCATCTTCAGCGGCCGGCGCATCGGCGGCAGGAGCCGATGCCGGCGCGGCACAGGCGGCCAATGAAAGCGCCAAAACCAGGGTGACAAGCACCAGCAGCATCCGCACACTGGGTCGAAGTTTGGAAAGGTTCATTTGCACGTCTCCTAATGTATTGAGTAGAATTGAAGAGCGATTTGCGTGGTAGCCGGGTCTGTCCGCTCATTGTACCAACCCCTCCCGCCAATTGATAGCGCTTTTGTCTCATCCTAGTCTCCAACAAGTCTCATACGCTATGCCAGGAACTCTTTCTCGACCCAATAGAGATGATTTTGACCAGTGGGTTCGCGCTGCGCTCAGCAACCTGTACGACAGCGCATATCTGCAAACACATCCCCTGGCCGATCTGTTGAGCAGCAGGGAGACGTCCGTCGAGAAGAGTCAGCACCTTAGAGAACTCCTGCTGGGGGCAATCGAAGCCATGCGTCCGCCAACCGGCGCCCGGGCCCATTCGAGCGGTTGGCGGGCCTATCGCATCCTCGAACTGCGCTATATCGACGGTCTGAATCCCAACGAGACCATGTCCGCCCTGGCCTTGGGCAGGAGTCAGTTCTTCAAAGCGCAGGCTCGTGTGCTTGAGGCAGTCAGCACTCGACTGTGGCAGCAACTGGAATCCACGTTTGGATCCGAGCCAACCACGAGCGCTGACGAAGAATCCGGTGTCGACAGCAGATCTCGTAAAGACACAGCCATGGCCGAGATGGAACGTCTGCGTGCCCAGACCACAGAGACGACCGTCGATCTTGTGCAGGTGCTTGACGACCTGCGGCCTCTTACCGATTCGCTGGCTGCGACCCGCGGAACCGAAGTGCGCTACACCTCGATGCAAGGACTCAGTATCGCCCATGCCGACCGTGTCATGACCCGCCAGGCTGTTCTCAATGCCATCACCTACGCCTTGGACCTGGTTCCCGGCGGCGAGGTTGAAGTGATGAGCTTCCAGCAAGGCAGTGAAGTCGGCATTTGGCTGATGGCGATCAAGGGCCAGACGTCCACGGAGTCCAGCGCACAGGTTGAACGACAAGGGGTCGGGCTTGAGGTCGGCCAGAAGCTGATGAACGCCATGCACGGTGAACTGAGGGTTTCGGAGACAGAGCGTGGCCATTGGGTTGCCCACCTGGCTTGGCAGACAGCGGATTCGCCGACGATATTGGTGGTCGATGACAATCAGGGATTTGTCGACCTGGTCTCGCGCTATCTTGTCGGCTTCAACTGCCGAATTCTAGGTGCGTCCGGCGTGGCTGAAGCGAAGAGGCTGCTGGCAGAGACGACACCCACAGCGATCATCTCCGACATCATGATGCCGGAGGAGGATGGATGGGAGTTTCTGGCTTCGATCAAGGCGGCGCCGGAAAGCGCCAACATCCCTTTTTTCACCTGCTCGGCCCTCTCCGAGCCCCAGCTCGCCGCCATGCTGGGTGCAACAGCCCACCTCGCAAAACCTCTCACCCAGCAGGATCTGATCCAGGCGCTCGCTCCGTGGCTATAAGGTGATGCCAATCCGGCGTCATGGCATCGAGCGTCGACTGCAACGTGCGTACAAGGTCACCGAGTTCAAAGCCCTGCGGTTGCGTGATCTCGATGGGCCCGGATAGCCGCAGATCATATTGATCTCGTCCGGTGCCCGAAGCCAGAATCACCGGAATCTGCGCCAGTTTCGGATCCAGCGCCATCCGCTCCAACACGGTCTGTCCATCGACTTCGGGCATGGCCAGGTCAAGGATGACGAGATCGGGCGGATCGGCCTGCATCAGCTCAATGGCCTCTTCTCCGCCAAATGCTTCTTGACAGTTGTGTAGCGCTACGCGTCCGCTCAGCATCCTGCGAAAGAGTCTCACCACCGACGGTTCATCGTCCACGATCAACACACGATTGACCTGGCAATCAAGACTGTCGACGGCGGCCAACAGCTCATGGCGGGCAACCGGCTTGACCAGTAGCGTCTTCTCGCCGAAGCTCTCATCGCTGATCGCAATGTCGGGCAACGAGCAGCGGATTTGGGGCAAGACCAGATCAGCCGGTGATGCAGGCATATTCCTGTCGCAGATCAACGCCACCGGCATCAGTTCATCAACGAGATCGTGTGCGTCGGTCCAACTGTCCGCGCCGACGATTTCACAGCGTTCAAGGTGGCGATTGAGTAGCTTGGTCACCGGCTCCGGCCTTTTTGCGACGACGATCGCCGTCCGCCCACTCGCCGAAACCTGCGCCAGCGGCTCCGTTCGCCTGTGCCGCGAGCGTGAGTCCCGTTCGTCGAGGAGATCTCGCGAGGCCGGCAACGTGAACCAGAAACAACTCCCTTGGCCGACTTCACTTTCCACGCTCATCACGCCATCGTGCAATTCCACAAACTTCTTGCTGATGGGCAGCCCCAGACCGGTGCCGCTGTGCCATTCACCGACCGGCTGTTCGGTGGTCTCAAACTGTTGAAAGAGACGCTCAATGTCTTGAGGCCTTATGCCGGGACCGGTGTCGCGCACTTTGACGACGATCTGCCCGCCCTCCTGACAGGCAACGACCGTGATACCACCTTGCTTGGTATGGCGGATGGCGTTGGTCAGCAGATTGAGCAGCACCTGCCGGATGCGCAGCCGGTCGATCCAGACAAGGGGCAGATCCCCGCTAATGTCGAGCGTCAGTGCCAGGCCCTTGGACAGAATGTAGTCACGCACAATTGAAGCCGACTCGTGCAGCAACGCCCCCAGATCGACCTCGTATCTGACCATGGCAATTTTGCCGGCGTCGATACGCGCCATGTCAATGACATCATCGACCAGTGCCAGTAGATGCTGTGAACTGCGATAGACGGTGTTCAGATCGCTGCGGTAGGCGGGGGGCAGCGGCGTGTTCCCGTAGCTCTCGGGCGCGGTCGCCATCATGTGGGTAAAGCCGCTGATCAGGTTGAGGGGCGTGCGCATCTCATGGCTGATATTGGTGACAAACTCGGCCTTGAAGCGTTCAGCCTGGTCTGCCGCCTTCCATGCAGATAACAACACAGCGTTCATTCTGTCCAACTGATGATTGGCCCGGTCCATCTGGATGTTTAGGTGCATCAGCTCCGCCCGATGGTCCCGCGCGATCTGGGTGCTCTTGCGCGCCTCCTCCCAACCGTTGAGCGACCACTGCAACACAGTGAGCAGCGTCCTGGTGGATATCCAACCCACCACGCCCAGCACGATGCTGCAAACAACAATCATGATCGCGAAAAACGGTGTCAGATCGGGGACGATGCCATTCTGTATGAGGCTCCACAACAGCAAGATCACCAGACATTCGATAGCCAGTGCAGCAGGCCAACCCATGGCAATGATGGCGATGATCGGCAGTAGGGCATAGAAGAATGCCACTTCCGACCATTGATAGAGCACGAGCATGGCAGTAATCGTTGCGACCATACCCGTCAACCAGATCAACTGCGCCAATGAATACCGTTTGCGGACAAGGAGATAGGCCAGAATCGCTGTCGGCAGAAAGATAGCCGTCGGCAACCACGTCAACTTGCCGATGCCGTCCGGCCAGGTTGCAGCGGCGATGAAATGCCATCCTGTGTAGATCAAACTGATGGCGAAGATCAAACTGCGCGAACTGGATTCAAAGAGATCGTCGGCAAATCCCGCCGGATACTCTTCGTTGACGAGCCTCTGAAGTTGCCACATAGTTCGCTCCGATTGACCTTCTCCAAAACGAACACTTGTTTCCGGACGAACCGCTAGACGATTTCAGAAGGTTCATCGGATACCGTGACGTCACCTTCCTCGTCTGACGCATCCACCGACACCGCATCTTGCGCCGCCATCCAGACCCTCGCTGCGTCCAATGCTTCCTTTGTCGACGCGCCCAGGACCTCGGTTGCCATATGTAGCGCGTCTTCGGGGATTGTCTCGGTCGTCCCAGTGCGAATCAGTTGGTCTCTGACGTGCTCACTGAAACCAGAGAGCATCAAGCGGCCGCCGTTGGCCTGCAATTCTTTGCCGTAGCGTTCAAGCACCGTGATGAAGGCGCTGCCGATGTCATCGACGCCGCGCATTCGCAGGACAATCACGGCACCCCTGGCTTTTTGGGCGATTGGCAACATATCTTGAATCGTTCGAGCCGCAGCAAATCAGGTGACGTCCAGGTGCACGGGGATGGTTCAAGGTCTGATATCGCTCAATGATAGTCCGATATGGCATATCCTGCCGGTCGATTTTGGCCGGGCCAAGCCCCATTGTGCTTTCGTCGAGCTCCTGCAGGCCGATCCGCAGTTGATAACAGAAGATTCGCTCACGCCAACCGGGTTTGAGAGATTCACTGCGCAGTAAATTGCACGGCCGCTAGTCTCAGAGGCGCTTTCTGCCGGAACAGCAGACCCGCCGCGTCGTAGAGGGCATCTCCGTACAACGCCCGATCCCCATCCAGCAGCCCGTCGGAGAAAAACCCGAAAACTCTACTGCAAGAAGCCCTTTATGGACACGAATTGTCACGAATTTACACGAATTATGTCGTCGCCCCAGAGAGAACATTCGTGATAGTTCGTGTAAATTCGTGTCTACATCCCTTTTTGCAGTGGAGCCAACCGACAGGACGCGGATGACGCTGTTTTGACCAATTACAGCGGATAAATCGGATGAAATCCGTTTGGATTCGCCAAGATCCGTGTTATCGGCGCCCCATTTTTCTATTACTCCGACAGACTGCTAGAGATGCGGATTGCGCGGCCTGAAACGCGTCACCAACGTTTCATTGTGTTCCATGGCCCCCGGCATGTTGGCGCTGATGTAGATGGGCGGCGTCTGGCCGCTTTCCGCCATCCGCCGGATCGCCTCGGTCAGCACAGCGTTGAGGATAAACGCGCCGCTCACGGTTGAGGCGGGACCGGTACGCAGCCCAGTTTCGCCGATCTCGACCAGCGAATCGCCGGGCACACCTCGATTGTCGATGACAATGTCAGCCACATCAGCGAGCCGTTGGCCGTCGACCTTGGGCGGCGTCACCAGCGAATAGTCAAGCGAGACCACGGCGATCACGGTCACGCCAACGGCCTTGGCCGCCAGAGTAACTTCCAGCGGCGCCTGGTTGACGCCGCTGTTGGAGAAGACGAAAAGCGTGTCATTGGCCGTCAGGCCATAGCGAGAGAGCACGGCCGGGCCGATACCGGGCGTACGCTCGACCGCAGTACTGGCGGCCGCGCTTTCGTGGAGCATCAGCGCGCCGCTGAGAATTGGGCAGACCGCGCCCAGCCCGCCGGCCCGGTAGTGGCCTTCCTCAGCCATCATATGCGAATGGCCACTGCCGAAAAGGTAGACCAGGCCGTCGTGGGCAAGTGTATCGACAACAGATGTTGCGGCAGCATCAATGGCTGTTGATTGAGTTGATGCGATCTGTTCCAGGATCGTTTGAACAGCGTCCATGTATGCTTTGGCGCCTGGTATGCTTTGGCTCATCATCATCGCTCTCTGCTTCGTGCTTGATAGGGTGAATGATTGGATGACTCTACTGCACAAACGAATTCTTGGCAGCGGATGGGCGTAGACGACGCGCTGATCTTCTCCTCATTTCCTGTGTATTTCCTCTGTGATCTCTGTGACCCCTCTGTGCCTCTGTGGTGAATCAGACGCTTTCTGTCATTGGTTTATTGGCGAATGGCGTTGGCGGCTGCGGCAAAGCGATCGAACTGCTCGCCCGTGATCTCCACGTGCAGCACCTGGTTGATCACCTGAGACCAACCGTGCAGAAAATAGACCCAGCCGTCCTCAACCCGTAGATCTCGGGTTGCCTGCTGGGCCAGGGCCTGATGCATGAAGTCCAGCTCGCCGCGGTAGTTCAGCTCCCAGGCGATGCTGTTACGCGGAAAGCGCGCGTCGTCACTGATCGGCGAGCCGGGCCGATCCTTGCCCAGGCCGGTGGCGTTGATGACCATGCTGCCGTCGGGCAACGTTTCCATCAATTGGTCGTTGATCGAAACATCCTGACTGAGCACATACTCAAAGTTGATGCTTCGTCTGCTGGCGTTCGACCATGGCACGCAGCTTATCCAGCCGAGATTGCAGCAGATCGACGACAACAAAACGCCGCGGACGGTCGCCCGCGGACGGTCGCGTGATGAAGTGCAGGCTGATGGCCGAGGCCGCGCCGCCTGCGCCCAAACTGAGCAGATGCCCGCCAGAGCGTCCGAAGTAGCCGGCCTCCAGCATGCCATCCAGGGTCAAACGCGTCGCGAGGGGGTCCGTGGCATCACCCACCAGCCGGCCGTCCCATTTTGAGATGCAGGAGATCTCGTTCAGCGTCCGGGCATCGGGTCCCAGATCATCGAATAGGTCTCGAGCGCTTTCGCAAAGATCGATCTTGTGGGTTGTCACCAGCGCGCCCAGCGAGAACGGGTCGCGTTTGATATGTTCGACCACTCTTCGATAGGCCGCGGGATCGGCATGCACGGGCAGATCAATGCCCTCGAAGACGACATCCGGATGCTTCAACACCCTCATCCGATCCGGCCATACTTTCCGTGCCGATGAACCACCTGTCGTTACGCCCACAAAATAGAACGTCGGAACTGTTCTTGCACTCAGATCGAACATTGTCTCTCCGGTGATCGGTGACTGAGGCTTTGCCAACTCCCGTATAGGTACCATTTTGGAGAAGCCTTAGTCTTCTTTGTTCGTACACCTTCGCGGATCAATCATCAACCGTAGGCCCTGCGCATACGCCGTCGGTAGGCGTCAGTGAACCTACCCGGCCACCCTGATCCCCTTGGCATCTAGCCGCTGTTTGGCTTCGGCCAGCACATCGGCCGGTAGCGGGCCGGCCTCGACTGCGCGGATGTTGTCGGCCAGGTGATCCAAGCTCTTGGTGCCGATGATGGTTGTGTGCAGGCCCGGGCTAGCGATGGCGAAACGGAGCAGGAACTGGGCGGCGCTCTCGCCGTCGGCACGCAGATCGTCGAGGCCGTTCTGCGCCGTGAAGTCGTCCAGGCTTGTCCACGGGTCGATGCGACGCACGACACCGCGCACAATCATGCCTTTGCCGCGGTCAGCGGCCTCCACGATGGCATTTTCACTTGCACGCGTTAGGGCCGAATACCAGATCTGGATGGCCTCAAATGCATCCCAATCGCCGTCCAGGTAGGGTCGCAACTGCTCATACCCATGGCGTGGCGTCGCTCCCTTCATGCTCACGGCGATGTGGCGCACCTTGCCCTCAGCCTTGATCTGCAACATGGTCTCCAGCACGTCACTGGTCGCCAGTTCGTCGGGGTCGGCGCTGTGGACCTGCCAGACGTCAACATAGTCGGTTTTCAGCCGTTTGAGGCTGAGTTCGATGTTGTGCCGCACCTGGGCGCCTGTCCAGATGTGGCCCGCCGCGTCGTCGCCGCCCTGTTTGGGGATGTTACAGCCACACTTGGTGGCCAGAAAATATTCGTCTCGTCGATTGGCAATGTAGTCGCCGATCATGTCTTCGCTTGGACCGTAATCAGGTGAGGTGTCGATGAAGTTGATGCCGGCATCCAGGACGCCGTTGAGCAGCCGTTCGGCTTGCGGACCGTCCACATGGCGCAGTTCCATGGCGCCATAGCCGAGGGTGGTCACGCTCATGCCAGTGTTGCCGAAGGTTCGCTTTTCCATTTGATGTAACTCCTTGCGGTTAGCCGCCAGTCACGGAACTGGCGTGGCGGAAGATGGTTCGCAACTTCTCAACGACATCCGCCGGCAGCGGCGGACGGGAGAGCGAATCGATGTTGGCTTGAAGATGGGCCGGATTGCCGGTGCCGGACAACACCACGTCAACGCCCGGCTCATAGCGGCAGAACCGATAGGCCGCGTCAACGAGTGAGACAGCGTCCGATTCTTCCAGGACAAATCCAAGTGGTTTGTCCATGTCAATTTCAGCAGGATCAAGCTCGCCGAGATCGATCAATTCTTGAAGCGTTGCCACGAGTTTGTCGGGGCGGCTGAGGGCACGGCGGACGGCAAACATGATCTGAACGGCCACGTTCTGCGCCATGGTCTGGGGGAAGACCGCCTCGCGTGCGGTCTGGTTCAGAATGTTGAAGCCGACCATGACCACATCCCAAAGATCGTCCGGCAGGGAAAGGCGTAACATCTGATGGGTCGTGTCGTCGCCAAACATCTCAGAGACGCCGATGAAGCGGATCTTGCCCTCGTCGCGCAGGTCTAGGAATGTGGGCAGAATCTCCTCGCGCAGCATTGGATAGTCCGCAGCCGAAACACCGTGCAGATTGTAGATGTCGATGTAGTCGGTGTTCAGGTTGCGCAGACTGGCTTCAACGCCCTCACGCACGAGCGCCGGGCTGATGCCCCTGCGATAGCTTTTCTTGGTCGAGATGACGACCGTGCTGCGGTCAACACCATCCAGCGCTTGGCCGACCAGCGCCTCGGTCTGGTAGGCTTCTGCCGTGTCAAGAAAATTGACGCCGGCATCCAGGGCCTGGCGCACGATTGCGACCGATTCCGCCTCAGTGCGATCGGTGTTCCTGCCGATGCGGCTAGGCCCGCCGCATCCGAGGCCCATGACGCTCACGCGTAGGCCGGTGCGGCCGAAGCTCGTGTAGTCCATCTGTGATACCTTCCGGAGAACTTGAGCTGTTGAGCGTGTCAAAGGATCTGTTCAAATGAAGGCTACTCAGGCTCGGTGGGATTCTCCAACCAAGAAGCGAGACGATCTCGTATTCGGTGCAGCCGATCAGGAGAAACGTTGCCCAGGCGGGCATTTATGGTCGAGGGTGCGACCGTGACCAGCCGGGCCAGGCGCACACATGACGCAACTTTAAGCCCAGTCGTCTCATAATCAAGATCTGTGACTGCTATCACTTCATCGAAATCCGGTACTGTTACAGTCCGCTGATTGCAGCAGGCCGGTTCGAACAGATGTAATCGAGAGTTGCTCGACCTCAACGTAACCACGAGAGATAAGGGTATCGAGGCGCTGAAGGTAGGTGTGACCACAGACTGCAATGGCGCAAGCCGTAGATGTTGGATTCCTGCTTGGTCTGAAGTCACAACTGACCTGCATGGGAGGTTCGTGACGTAATCATCGCTATCAACAGATCTGCATGTTTTCCAGGGGCTACTGCCACGACAAGCGCGGGGCGCAGTTTGCCTTCCTGCAAGTCAGCATGTGGGAAGCGCGTCAGTACGATTTCGCCGGGGATCACGGATGATAGATCTCCTTGGCATCCTCTAGCGTATAGGTGACTTTATCTTCTTCACGGAAGAACTGTTCCGAGGCGAATGTTCGCCAGTCATCCTCACTCCAATCATACACTTCGTCGCCCGTCTGCCTGCGATTCATAACAAAAAACATGAAGTCAGCTACCTGTTGTACGACGTCGTCAGGAAGTATGTCTATCTGTTGATGCAATCGATCGCGCACTGTCGTTGCAGTCATGAGAACTCCTTGTCACCAAACATCTGCTCGTTCTTCCTAGCCATTGTAACACAGCCAGAACCAACAGAGACGAGGCGCCTATCTGTATCGGCCGTACTCACGCGCCCCATCACACAACGCAAATAGATTCTCCGGCGAGACGTCGACCTGAAGATGATTGGCCGGCGCGAGAATGTAGCCTCCGCCCGGCGCAAGCTGGCCAATGCGCTCCTTAACTTCGTCCACAATGCCCTGCGGCGACCCCTGCATGGTCGTGCGGATATCGATGCCACCCAGGAAAGTCAGTCGATCACCGACCTCCGCCTTGATGGCGACCATATCGGTGGCCGGCAGCGGCTCCAATGGATGAAAGACGTCTGCACCCATATCGGCATAGCGAGACAATAGCGGGGCCATGGCGCCGTCTGAGTGGCAGACGACCTTGATATGCGGACACTGGGCCTTGATAGTCGCAATCAGCTTTGTGTACGGTTTTAGAAAGAACTCGTCGAACATGGAGACGGAAATGATCAGACCATTGTTGCCGGCGAAGTCGTCGCCGGGCAGTTCCAGCAGGTCCAGATCATCGCCGGTGATGTCGAGAAAACGTTCGATCAGGGCACTGTAGCAATCGACCAGTCGGCCGATGAGTGTGTGCACAAGCTCGGGATCCAGCACCATGTCCATGAGCAGTTGTTCATGTTTGCGCAGCGACTGGGCCATCTCGAAGAGACCATAGGAGGCGACTGCACGGCCGGCAATGGCGTAGGGTAGATTCAACGCTTGTATTCCAGCCACGCGGCTCCGGATCGCCTCAGCGTCCACAGTTTCATCCGGCGTCGGCAGCTCGAAATCAGAAATCTCTTCTATTGTCGCCGCTTCAAGCGGAAAGACGGAGGCGGTTCGATAGAGGCCGGCCTTGCGCCATTGCAGGCCCCAGCAGTCGAAGCCGTCGTCATCGACCTGAGCCGTCCGCGCCGTGACGCCCGGATCGACGTGGCGAATGTCGACGCCCAGGCGCTCAAGCAACCGATCATCGTAGTGGTTGACCGAATGAAGCAGATCGGGCCGGAACGGCTGCACCGGGACCCAACCAAGCGCGTCAAGCACATTGAAGTAGAGTCTGTCGGTGACGCCATACCAGCTGCCCCAAAGGGCCAACGGGACTCGATCCGGTTCTTCATGGGCGATGGCGGCTAGAACGCGTTCACATGGTGAGAAGGACATGACCGTTCCTGGAGGCGTGAATTTGGATCGCAAGGTTGTTGGCAGCGTAATCTAGGATGACGTTTGGCGTCAAATGGTGAGAAAGGCTCACACGGAGGCCAAGAAGATCGCCGGCTGGTGCGAGACCCACTACATCAAGTTAGCCACGCACAATCCGCTGGGGCCTGTCTCATCAGCGGCCTGTCTGCATCTCAATCTGTCCTGTCCCAACGTCGAAGTGCAGGAGCAGCCGTAGAAACCCAGCACAATGCTGCCCGACGTGATAACGCATCAGTCGACCTGGGAAGATGATTACCTGCTGCCGCCGACTGTGCCGGGTCTTGGCATCGAGTTCGACCGTGATGCCGCGGCCAAGCATCCCTATCGTCCCTTCGACCGTCCCCAATTGCGACGGCTCGACGGCTCCTTTACAAACTGGTAGACAATCGCTTTTCTGGTTCTATTGATATTCAGATAATGATCCGTGGCTGCCATACTAGAACGAGAACGAATCTTTTTCTGAGAATCTATAGCATTTCTGGGGTCATTGCCCGTAGAACGACACAAGGCAAGAGCAATTGTGAGCTATCATACAGAATTGACAGAGATGTTTTGCCTGTGATAGGCTATTTTCACTTGATCGATGCGCTTAGACAAGACGTAGCAAATTCTCTGCTCCCAGCATCGATAAACGAAACGCTACTGCCCATACAACCTACCGCACTTAATGATTGCACGCCCTCTCTGCCGGCAACGTTAGTCTGTTGTTTTCCCGATCCGGCGACGTTGACGGGCAGATACCAGCAGGTAATGAATCCTTCGATGGAAACTCGATCCCAACGCAGGCGGGTCACCCAGAAAGACGTGGCAGCGCGCGCCTGCGTCTCTACGTCCATCGTTTCCTATGTGATCAACAACGGACCTCGCTCCGTCTCTGACGGCACGCGGGCACGTGTGTTGCGAGCGATCGAAGAACTAGACTACCGCCCTAACAAATACGCACAGATGCTGATCCGCAGCCAGTCTGAACCGGAACATGCCGTACGACAAATCGGCATCATTATCGGCGGCGATGCGTCGATCTTCACCCGCCCCTACTATGCCGCCATCCTATCCGGCATCTATGCTGAGGCCCAACGACTGGATATGCGTGTCCGCTTCATCCAGTTTCTCGACGACCTGAACGACCCCGTCCTCTTCAACGAGTTGATCCACCCTGACGAGGTCTCGGGTCTGCTGCTATTTGCGTTCGATACGTTTGCGCCGAACGAACCGGAGCGAATTCAGATGCGCGAAGCGACGCTACAGAGGGTGACGGAGCGCGTCGACAACGTCGTCTGCCTGGAGCGCAAGTGGGGCAACCTACCGGCCGTGATTTTCGACCGCGAACGTGCTGGCCCATGATGCTGTCTCACATCTCATCTCCCTGGGGCACCGCCGGATCGGTTTTCTGGGCGCACTCGACGAGCGGCTGACCGGCTATCGCAACGCACTCTACGGGCAGGATCTGCCCTACGACAAGCGCCTGATCAACAGATCGGGTGGCGGCAATTCGCCAGCAGACGGATATAGACAGGCTCTGCAGGCGATGGAGGCCGACGTGAAGCCGACAGCCTTTTTTGCATGCAGCGACGAGGTAGCCATGGGTGCAATCTGCGCGCTCGATACGCTGGGCCTGGCTGTTCCCGACGACGTCGCCATTGTGAGTGTAGACGCGATTGAGTTTGCCGACTACTATCGGCCGCGATTGACCTCAGTCTGTGTGCCCAAAGCCCAGATGGGGGCCTATGCGGTGCGCATGTTGCATGACCACAGCAGCCAACCACAGGATCCGCCTGTCTCGGTCGTGTTGCCGACGGAGTTGATCGTGCGCGAGTCGTGCGGCGCCCACCAGATGAAAACCGTGCGGGAAGCGACAATCTGATCTTGCCGGCGGACAGACCTCGGTACGTGAAAAGACCGATGTCAACTGCCTAGAGATATCTGCATCAATAGTCTAAACATGAAGCAAGACAATCTAACTGTGATCCGTATCTATGAGAGGAGATCGTAATGCAGGAAAATCGCAAGAGTGGCCTGAGTCGACGTAACTTCCTGAAGGCTTCGTCGATGTTGGCAGTCGGCGGCATGTTGGCGGCCTGTGCACCGGCCGGCGCCGAGCGGTGACACTGCTGCAGAGGGCGGCGACGCCGGCTCCGCAGAGAACGAAGTCATCAGCTATCTGGTACTCCTGGGGCAACCTCCCCCCGGCTCTAGACGCCATGATCGAGACCGACGAGTGGAAGGAACACACCGGTGGTGCAACCCTGGAACACAAGGGATCGACGAGCCAGGATGCCCTCTTGACAGCCATCGCCGGCGGCACCCCCCCGGACGGCGGATCCAACTATGGTTATGTCAACCTATTTACGCGCGGTGCCACCGTAGATGTCAAGGACATGGCCGATGCCAGCACCATACTCAAGTCTGATGACATTCTGGAGGGTGTTTGGGACAGCGCCTTCTGGGAAGGTCAGATGATCGGCGTTCCCGGCATCGAATCCTTCATGTGGTACGGCCTCAACGTCAATTCGCAAATAGCGGAAGAAGCAGGGCTCGATCCGACTGCGCTGCCCAAGACGTGGAGCGAGGTCTACGATCTGGCATATAGCCATGACCGAGAAGGACGATGCCGGCAACCTGATCCGATTTGGCCTGGATCCCTATGATGCCATGGCCAACGAGCCCGACTTCATCGGCGCCTCCTACGGCTTCAAATGGTGGGACGAGGAGACGGCCGCTTTCGATCTTAGCCAACCCGCGCATGGCTGAAGGTCTTGACCAAATGGGTGAGTTCATTCGCTACGCCGGCCCCGATCAGTTCGCCGGCGTGCGCCAGATGGACGGCAACGGCACCTGGGGCGCTGCTTACAACGCCGGTGTGCAGAGCATGATCATGGAAGGCTACTGGCACCCAGGCGAGACCCAGATTCAGAAGCCCGAGGTGGCACAGTATAACGTGGCCGGCTGGGCACCAGTTGCCGACGACCGCAAGGACGCCAACATTATGGCGACCGGCCTGCATGCGGTCGTGATCTTCGACGGAGCCAACAATCCCGAGGGCGCGTTCAAGCTGGGTGAGTTCTTCCAGACCCCGACCGCTCTGGATATCATCTTTGATGAGGTGGGTTGGATCCATGGTGTCAAATCCTGGCTGGCCAACATCGACAAGAACACCTACCCCGGCTTGGCTTTCTATGTTGACGCTGGTGATAACGTGACCGAGTGGACCATCGGCCGCCGTTGCCCCATCTACCAGTTCGTGACCAACCAGTACACTGAACTTCGCGAGCAGGTCTTCCGTGATCTGATGACGGCCGACCAGGCAGCTGCAGAGCTTCAGGAACGCGCTGAGGTCGAATGGGAATCGCAGGGCTACAACAGCTAGACCGGACTGGCAAACATAGGCCGGCACAGTGCGAAACCGTTGCGTAGGGACAGGTCTGCGACCTGTCCCTACAGGTTCGGCTGTACTACGGATCAACCCGAAAACCCGATTGATCCAAATTGTTTTGACCGACACCGATCGGAGGTGGACATGTCAGTTATTCCAGCATCTCTTCGAGGTATGAGTACTGGTGAAAAGCGCAGCCTACGCATGGGCTTGCTCTTCATTTCACCCTGGCTATTCGGATTCCTCTTCTTTTCGTTGATCCCGTTGGCAACCTCGCTCTACTTCAGTTTGACCAACTATGATTTCATCCGTGATCCCCAGTTCATCGGATTGAAGAACTACACCCGCCTCTTTACCGTGGACCCCGACTTCTGGACGGTCATGTACAACACCGTTTACTATGTTGGCTTTGGCGTTCCCCTGGGCGTGGCCACTGCATTTCTGATTGCCAACTTGTTGAACAGTGATGTCAAAGGGCGCACAGCCTTTCGCTCCATCATCTATATACCATCTATCGTGCCAGCGATCTGCACTGCCGTAGTCTGGCTCTTTATCTTCAACGTTCAGTATGGTGTGATCAATGGCGTCTTGAAATCGATGGGTATGTCTACGATCCCGTTCCTCGCCAGTCCAGCGCTGGCCAAGCCGTCGCTGATCCTGATCTATGTCTGGGCACAGGGTGCGGCAGTGGTCATATTCTTGGCTGCGCTACAGGATGTGCCTAAGTCGCTCTATGAAGCGGCCACGGTGGACGGGGCCAACGCCTGGAAGAAATTCTTTCACATCACCATTCCACTGTGCACGCCCGTGATCCTGTTCAACTTCATCATGGGCATTATTGTAGCGTTTCAGGATTTCACGCTGCCCTTCGTGTTGACCAACGGCGGCCCGATGAAGTCCACCGAATTCTATGTGGTCAACCTTTATCGAAACGCATTCGTGCAATTCAATCTAGGCAAAGCGTGTGCCATGGCCTGGATTCTGTTCCTGATCATCTTGCTTTTCCGATGTTCTGTTCAGCAATCGGCGAAATGGGTCTACTACGGGGGTGACAAATGACCACAGTTAGTCAGACGTGTGCCTACCCGACTAAGGTCAGACACGGCACCACCAAGTCGTTCTCAGTCAACGACGAAAATGATCGGAAAGCGGCTGCCAATACATCGCACTGCTCGTTCTTTAGCTTCACCTGGCTCTTTCCCCTCTACTGGATGGTAGCTCAGCATTGAAAGACGATCCACAGGTCTATACCGTGCCGCCGATCTGGATTCCCAATCCGGCCCACTGGCAATAACTTCATCGATGGCTGGTATCGCTGGACTTCAACGACAGCGGCCATTAATTCGATCTTCCGCTATTCGTTCCTGTGACGTTTTTTACCGTCGTCTCATCGCTGATTGTGGCCTACGGCTTCGCCAAGATTCCCTGGCGCGGACGCGATGCTTTGTTTGGGTCTGCCTCGCCACCATGATGTTGCCCTGGCAGGTGACGATGGTGCCGCTCTTCATCATCTTCAAGAACCTAGGCTGATCAATAATCCGCTCTATTTGCCGCTGGTGCTGCCGAATATATTCGGCGTGGCCTATTTCATCTTTCTGATGCGCCAATTCTTCATGTCGATCCCCGAAGAGTTGTCGGAAGCGGCCCGCATTGAAGGGGCCAGCGAATTCGGACGATCCTCTGGCGAATCATTACGCCGCTGACAAAGCCGGCCATTGGCCGTCGTGATCCTCTTCCGCTTCCTCTGGTCATGGAACGATTATCTGGGACCGTTAATCTACATCATGACAGATGTTATATCCGTTGGCGCTGATGATCTATCGCCTACAACAATCGCGACCAGCATGGGCAACTCAGAGCTGGCCTACCCTATCTGATGGCGGTCAGCACCATCGTCGCGCTGCCGGTCATCGTGGCCTTCATCTTGGCCCAGCGCCCTTTATCGAAGGCATCTACCTGACCGGATTGAAGGGCTAGGCGATTGGGAAGACGATCGATGAAATCAGATCAGTTCGTCTTACATGTTTCGTCTGTGCCGTTGCTTTCCATGATGCCTGGCTGACTGCTGGGCAGACGCCGACCCTGGCGCAGACTGCCGTCGTACCATCGATGTGACAGTGAAGAGAGCGTAACCGACGAATCCTGCCCGCTGCTCCGGTGCGTTCGTGGCCCATGATCTGGACTTCGTCACGGGCGCACGCGTGCGCGACATCAGCACCTACCTCAGCAACGGCGCCGGCGTGGCCGCCAACGACCTGGATGGCGACGGTGACCTCGATCTGGTCTTCGCCAGCGTCGACCGCGAGAGCGAGATCCTCTGGAATTTGGGCGATCTGAGCTTTGAGGCCGAAACGCTGGACGATCCCTTCACACGCGGCGTCGCCATCGTTGACGTGGACGGCGACGGGCTGCTCGACATCACCTTCACCCATCGGGGGCTGGAGGGCCTCTCCTACTGGCGCAATCCGGCTCAGCCAATGGGCAGCGACCCGGCTTCGCTCGCCAACCTCTGCCCGGCGTCGACGCCTATGCCTACGCTTTGGCATGGGGCGATCTCAACGACGATGGCCTGCTCGATCTGGTGACCGGCTCCTATGCAGCCGAGCTCAAACAGCGGGGCATCGAAGAACCGTTGGACGACGGCTCAACCGGCATCGTTGTCCACACACAGCGGCCCGACGGTTCGTTTGCAGCCACCGTGCTGGACCCTGTAGCCGAGACCCTCTCCATCGGCCTGGTCGACATGACCGGCGATGGTTTGCCGGAGATCTGGGTGGCCAACGACTTTGCGGTCCGGGACCAGGTCTGGCAACGGGATGGCGACAGTTGGTCGTTGATCGAACCGTTCTCGCAGACGTCGCACAGCACCATGAGCTTGGCCTGGGGCGACCTGCGCAATCGCGGGGAACGGGCCTACTTCACCACTGACATGGCTCCCTACGACACCTCGCCCGAAGTGATGGCCCAGTGGCAGCCGCTTATGGAAGCCATGGGCATGGGTTCCATGGACATGCATTCTATGGAGGGGCATCACGAAGAGGGCGATCCCCAGATCATGGCCAACGTCCTGCAGATGCCCTCACTGCGCAGCGGTCCGCACAACCAAGCCTACTGGCGTGGTGTGGAGGCCACCGGCTGGAGTTGGGCGTCCCGCTTCGGGGACCTCGATGCCGACGGCTACCTGGATCTCTACATTGTCAACGGCGTGATCGCAAGCGACATGTTCGGCCATCTGTACAATGACGAGTTGGTCGAGGAAAACCAGGCCTTCCGCAACCGCGGCAGCGGCTCATTCGTCAAAGCGCCTGAGTGGAATCTGGGATCGACCGCCAGCGGGCGGGGCATGATCATGGCCGACATGGACGGGGACGGCGATCTCGACATCGTCGTCAACAACATGCGCAGCTATGCCCAGCTTCTGGAAAACCAGCTCTGCGAGGGCGGCAATCTGCTGATCGACCTGCGTTGGGAGGATGCGCCCAACAGCCATGCCATCGGCGCTTTGCTGACGCTTCACACCGCCAACGGCACACTATCGCGTGACGTGCATGCATCCGGCGGCTATCTTTCCGGCGACCCGGCACAGGTCCACTTTGGCATGCCTGGGGACAGCCAGATCGAGTCACTGGAAATCCAGTGGCCCGATGGCGAGACTTCGTCCATTGACGCCCCTGCGCTCAATCAACACCTCACGATCACCAGAAATGACACAAGCAATCAATAGGGTACTGCGGTGATTCATAGGGCTTGCCCTACGAATCACCGAGCCCCCTTGGTCGCTACTCTTCAATATCAGCCAGGAAAAACTCCCTAGGAATCAGGAAGATTCGACACAACCGTACGGGTATGATTACGCAGCCCTCGGCGATCTCGTGCCGCGCTACGAGATGTTGAAGATTGACGAACTGATGATTGGTGAACTGATGACTGAGGAGACAACATCCATGCAACCACGCAAGCCAAGCACTCTCGACGACTTTCTCTTTGACCTCAACGGCTATCTGATTCTCAAAAATGCTGCCGACGATACACTGTTGGCCGAATTGAACGCGGCCTTCGATGCCTTTCCACCGTTAGAGAGCGGGGAATGGTGGGGCAACGCCCAGCGCCGTGACTACAACGCGGCCACCGGCTTCGAACTGCACAATTGCGTGGAGGCCGGTTCGGCCTTCGAGATGCTCATCGATCATCCCAGTTGGATCGATTATGTGCGCCACTATTGCGGTGAAGAGAACTCCTACGTCCAGGGCCTCTTCATCGATGAAGCCATCGCTTCCATTCGACGCTCGGGCGGCCACCATCCGGTCCACTCCGGCGGCTACCAGGCGGCGTTGCGCAACAAATACATTTACGAGCACGGCGTCTTTCGCTGCGGCCAGGTCAATATCATCCTGGCATTGACCGATGTCGGACCAGGCGATGGCCCCACCATGGCGATTCCTGGCAGCCACAAATCCAATCTACCCCACCCCAACGCCGGCGACTATGCAAAACTTGATCGCATGGATGCCCTGGATGGCGCCGTGCCCATCTATCTGGAAGCGGGTGATGCGCTGCTCTTCGTGGACGGTCTCATGCATGGCGGAAGCAGCCGCACCAATGAAGGCGGCGAACGACGCGTCACTATCTATCGCTACGGCCCCAGTTGGGGATCGACACGCTATGGCTTCACCTATTCTAAGGCCCTGCTCGATCGACTGACTCCGGAGCGTCGCAAGCTGCTCCAGCCTGTAACGCCAAATCTGCCACCGACGGCGTAGCGGCTATGGTTCGGTTGTAGTACCCGCTTTTCCGGTTCTGACGGTCGAGGCCGGTACTACGCACTACGAAAAAGAGGAACAGACTATGGCTATCGATCTTGCAGGATCGTGGCGAATTCAGCTTGATCGCGACGATATCGGAATCGTCGAGAACTGGTACCAAACAACATTTCCCGATGATCAAACCATCACTTTGCCGGGTTCGCTCCAGGCACAGGGCATCGGCGACGACGTGACGCTGGAGACAGCCTGGGTCGGCAATATCGTCGATCGCTCGATCTTCGACGATCCGCGCTATGCGCCCTACCGGCAGCCGGACAACATCAAATTCCCCAGTTGGTTGCAGCCGGAAAAGACCTACGCCGGTGTCGCCTGGTACCAGCGCGAGATTGAGATCCCAGCCGATTGGGCCGGGCAGCGGGTCACACTGGACCTGGAACGAACCCACTGGGAAACAAAGGTATGGCTGGACGACCGCAGTATCGGCGTCAACGACAGCCTGTCCGTGGCCCATGCCTACGACCTAGGCGTCGACCTCACGCCTGGCAGCCATCGGCTCACAGTGCGTGTGGACAACCGCATGATCGTGGACGTGGGCGGTAATGCCCACGGGGTCTCCGACCATACCCAGACCAACTGGAATGGCATCATCGGTCGTTTGCGACTGGCCGCCGGCAGCCCGGTCTGGATGCACAATGTGCAAATCTTTCCCGACCTGGCGCAGGGCGTTGCCCGCGTCAAGATCGACATCTCCAGTCGGCTGGGGCGGCCCATCACCGGCATGGTTGAGGTGACGGCCATCAGTGACAACACAGAGATCACGCACAGTCTGAACCCGGCCCAAGAGGACTTTCACTTTTCGGCGTTGGGCGGCCTAGCGGAACTCGACCTTTCGACCGTCGGTGGCCATGTCGATGTCAACGTGCCGCTGGACGAAAACGTGCTCTATTGGGACGAGTTTCAACCAGCGCTCTACCGCATGACCGTCCAGATGACCGCGACCGTCGACGACCAATCGTACCAGGACGAGCGCACGTTGACCATCGGCCTGCGCCAGATCGGCGTGGCGGGTACTCAGTTGACCATCAACGGCCGACCGCTCTTCCTGCGCGGCACGCTGGAGTGCTGCATTTTCCCACTCACCGGCTATCCGCCCACAGACGTTGAGGCCTGGAAGCGCATCGTGGGCATCTGCAAGGCCCACGGCCTCAACCACATACGCTTTCATTCCTGGTGCCCGCCTGAGGCAGCGTTTGAGGCCGCCGATGAACTGGGATTCTATCTTCAGGTCGAGTGCCCTTCCTGGGCCAATCAGGGCGCAGCAGTTGGCGAGGGTCGGCCATTGGACGAATGGCTCTATCGCGAGGCAGGACGCGCATGCTGGCCGCCTACGGCAACCATCCCTCATTCCTGATGATGGCCTACGGCAACGAGCCGGCCGGGCGCATCGACGAATATCTTGGGACAATGGGTGAGACTACTGGCGCAAGCGCGATCCACGCCGCGTCTACACCGGCGGCGCGGGCTGGCCTTTGCTGGAGGAGAACGACTATCACAACATCCCCGAACCGCGCCTCCATCGCTGGGGCGAAGGCATCGAAGCGCGGATCAACGCACGACCGCCCGAAACGCGCAGTGACTACGCCGACTATGTGGATCGCCTGCAGAAGCCCATCGTCAGCCACGAGATCGGTCAATGGTGCGTCTATCCCAATTTCGACCGAAATCGAGAAATACACGGGCCTGCTCAAACCCAAAAACTTCGAGATCTTCCGCGATTTCCTGGAAGCCAATCACATGGGCGATCAGGCCCAGGACTTCCTGATGGCCTCGGGAAAACTCCAGGCCCTCTGCTACAAGGAGGAGATCGAGTCAGCACTGCGCACGCCCGGCTTTGCCGGCTTCCAACTGCTGGACCTGCACGATTTCCCCGGTCAAGGCACGGCGCTGATCGGCGTCCTCGATCCTTCTGGGATGAGAAAGGTTACATCACAGCGGCGGAGTTCAAGCGCTTCTGCGCGCCGGTGGTCCCCCTGGCCCTGCTGGACCGTCGCTATCTGGACCACCGACGAGATCTTCACGGCCGATGTACGAATCGCCAATTTCGGCGCGGTACCGTTGGTGAACGCTCATCTGGACTGGCGACTGGTGAGTGAGGATGGGAGCGTGGTCGATGAAGGCGAAGTGAAACTGGGCGACGTGGCAGTGGGCAATGACAACACTTTCGGCCCCATTCATGCATCGTTGGGGACGGCGCCGGCAGCGCGCAAGCTCACGCTGGCCATTGGCGTGGACGCCGACAACGTACAACGTGCAGAGAACGACTGGGATCTCTGGGTCTTTGCCCCGGAGTTGGAGACACCAGATCCCGACGATCTACTTATCGTGACCAAGCTGGATGCAACAGCGCGGGCTCGCCTGAAAGCCGGTGGCAAGGTGCTGCTTCTGCCCGATCCGCATACCGTACACGCACCTAGTCAGATCGGCTTTTCGCCCGCCTTCTGGAACACGGCCTGGACCAGCGGTCAGACGCCCCACACACTGGGCATCCTCTGCGATCCGGGCCATCCGGTCTTCGCGGACTTCCCCACCGAAGCGCACAGCAACTGGCAGTGGTGGGAGCTGATCCACGGCAGCGCGGCCATGGTGCTTGACGGTTTTCCGCCGGCCCTGCGCCCGCTGGTTCAGCCGATCGACACCTGGTTTGAGGCGCGGCGGCTCAGCCTGCTCTTCGAGGCACGGATCGGCCAAGGCAGTTTGATGGTCTGCACCATGAACCTGGCCGGCGATCTGAGCCGACGCCCTGTGGCGCGCCAGATGTGGGCGTGTCTGCTGGCGTATCTGGCGAGTGAAAAGTTTGTGCCGGAGGTGGAAGTTGATTTGCAGAAAATTGGCGGGCTATTTGTTGACGGGAGAAGAAGAATGGTCAATGATGAGTTTTCTATGCTCAATTGTCAATGGTCGTGAAATCGCCTAGCCATGTGACCCATGGGAATTGGGTATGGACGGCGGTGTAGAGACAGCGGTCAGCCGTCCAGAATTCACAGGAGAGGTGTTGGGCTAGGGGAAGATAGTGGGCGTCGTAAGCAGTCGGTCGGTTGAGTTGGGTGGCCAGATCCCAGGCGTGTTGGTGGATGTTTGGGTAGTCCGGCAGCAGGACATTAAGACTCAGCGCAACTTCCAGCGATCTAAGCCCATAGTCGAGTTCAATTGTTTTTCGGTAGACATGCTTGCGAAGAACTGAAGTGATTTCAAGCGGGAAAAGGATTGGAGCGACTGGCTGGAAGCCGGTTTCCAGCCAGTGATTCCACAGTGCGTCCGCCAAGTGGCTGTCTTCTTCTTCAAGATATAGTTTCAGGACGATGCCGGAATCAACGCAGATTGGTAAGTTCATCTATTCGCTCTTCACGGATTTCATTCAGTACTTTGACAGAGTCAGTCCGCTGGCCTTTGCCTTTCATCTCGGCACGGAGCGCACGCGCCCTTTCCAGCGCTTCAAGCCCACGCTGTCGGCGGGCCTCGATTTCGTCTGGATCGTCAAGCTGCTCAAGCCGGCGCAGATCTTCGATTGAGATCAACGCTGCACGTTCTTTGCCTCTTGACAGCAGCATGATGCGCTCGCCGCCATAGGCAGCCTGATTCACAATATCTCCCATGTTTTGCTTTAGTTCGGTGAGAGAGACGGTCTTGATAGCCATATCACTTCTCCTTGCTCAATACGCAAGCAGCCTGCGAACTAAGCGAAATCTACACGCAGACACGTTTCGATCTTATCGTACGTTTAGCACGTTAATCCCATTATATACCAAAACAGGAAATGGACAAGAGGAATTCCCATGAAAATCCTCATCACCGGCGCCAGCGGCCGGCTCGGCCCGTATATCATCCGCGAGTTGATGGCCGACCACGAACTGGTGCTCTTTTCGCGTTCGCAGCCCGACGACAGAGTTCGCCGACCTGCCCTGGGTGCAGGGCAGTCTGGACTCGTTCGAGGATTGCCAACGGGCCATGCAAGGCGTCGAAGTTGTGCAGCATTTGGGCGCGCAGGCATGGCCCGCCGACCACCCCGACCTGCGCGAAATGGCCGCCGAGCAGGGCATTCCCTTCGACGCCACCTTCAAGACCAATATGCTCGGCACCTACTACCTCATGGAGGCGGCGGTGGCGGAGGGCGTCAAAACGGTGGTGATGGCGGGCAGCAATTGCGCACTGGGCCATGGCTTCCGCATCAGTGGCACGCCCTTCCCGCTTCAGGCCCTGCCCATCGACGAGACCCATCCCACCTATCCCGAGGACTCCTACAGCTACACCAAGCGAGCCGGCGAAGACCTGCTGGCCAGCTACTCACGCGCCTATGGCATCCGCACCTATGTGACGCGCATTGCCGGCATCTGCCCGCCCGAGCGACGTCAGGCCATGGCCGACAATGCAAAGCCGGTGGAGGCGTGGAGCAAATGGTTCTGGTGCTGGGTGGGCAGCGAGGATGTGGCCGGCGCCCATCGTCTGCTCATGGAGACGGCTGACGATCTGCCGGTCCACGATGTCTACTACAACAACGCCGACGACACCAGTTGCCTGGAGCCGTCGCGCCAGTTAGTCGATCGCTTCGCTCCGCAGTATGCTGAATTGGCCGCCAACTTGAGCGGTTTTCAGAACTTTTTCAATTGTGACAAACTCAAAGCTGCCACCGGCTGGCAGCACAAAACCTCTTGGAGAGATCTACGATGAGCGCTCAAGAAATATCGGGCCCGGTGCAATTAGGTGTTGTCGGCGCAGGCAGCATTGCCCTGCGCTGCCATTTCCCCCATCTGACCATGGATGATGTGGCCGACCGCGTGCAGATCACGGCCGTCTGTGACCCGGTACTGGAGCGGGCCCAGGCCGTGGCCGACAAATATGGCGTGCCCCATGCCTACGCCACCATGGAAGAGATGATGGAGGCCGATGTTGTTGATGCCGTCTCCATCTGCTCGCCCATCGGCTATCACTTTGAGCAAGGCATGCTGGCGGTAGAGAACGGCGTGCATCTCCACTTTAACAAGACCATGACCACCACGGTCGAAGAGGCCAATATGCTCATCGACGCGGCCAACGCCGCGGGCGTCAAGATCGTCTCATCGCCTGGAGAGATGTTGCGCCCGCGCCATCAGCGCATCAAACAACTGATCGACGAAGGCGCCATCGGTCGCCTGACCTGGGCAGTGACCGGCGCGGCATTCGGCACCTACCATGAGCAGGAGTCACACGTGCGCGGCGGTGACGATCCGCTGACCAACGTCAATCCCGCCTGGTATTTCCGCAAACCCGGCGGCGGCCCACTCTTCGACATGACGGTCTACGGCCTGCACGCCATGACCGGCATCCTGGGGCCGGCCAAGCGTGTCACCGCCTTCTCCGGCGTGCGCATCCACGAGCGCGAGTTTCGGGGCGAGATGTTGCCCACGGATATGGACGACAATACGCTCATGGTGCTCGACTTCAGCGATGCGTTCTTCGCCTTCGTCTACGGCGTGGCCGCCGGCGGCCTGCCCAACATGGGGCGTCCGCTGATCTACGGCCAGGACGGCGTGATCAACGGATCGTTGATCAACGGCGAGACCATCGACTATCCCGGCCGCGAACTCGACGAAGAGTACGGTATGAACGGCTCGCTGCCCCACGGCTTTGGACTGCACAAGGAGATGGAGGAGGGCCACGTTTACGAAGATGTGATGCAGTTGGTCGATTGGCTCCTGGACGGCACGCCCACGGTTGCCAGCGCCGAACATGCCCGGCATGTGATCGAGATCTTCGATGCCGCCTATCGATCGGCCGAGACGGGGATGGCGCAGGAATTGACGACGAGTTTTTGACCACAGATGGACACAGATGAACACAGATAGGTTATGGAAAGGAAAAGATAATGTCTGCATCCCTCGACAGACAGGCTTTGAATGAGTTGACTCGAAAGATTATTGGTTGTGCATACGAAGTCAGCAACGTATTGGGTGTAGGTTTCTTGGAAAAAGTCTATGAGAATGCACTGGTGCATGAGCTCGGAAGACAAGGATTGTATGGGATTCAGCAGCGACGCATTTCAGTCAAGTATCGAGATGTGGTTGTCGGCGAATACGTGGCGGATATCATGGTCAACGACACGGTCTTGATTGAACTCAAAGTCGCGAAAGAATTGGATGATATCCATGTTGCACAGTGCCTGAACTATCTGGCTGCAACAAGGCTGCCGATTTGCCTACTGATGAATTTCGGCAAGCCCAAGTTGGTAGTCAAGCGCCTGGCAGGTAGAAGTTACAGCCACGGATGAACACGATGTGCACGAATGCAGGAGACGAACAGTGCAAGCATCTGTGTTTATCTGTGTCCATCTGTGGCTGGAAAATCGTGTGTGGGGGGAGCCCACAAGGCGATCTGCCGGGGCATCTTGCATCCTCGCGATTGAAGTACTTGGATCGGCTCGATGTTGGGCAATTGAGGCAACTGGCACTCCACAATTGACCATTCTCTCCGGAGGTCGTTACAATGAGCGCATGACTCGCGTTTCCCTGATCACCGATCTCGATCGCCTACCACCCATCCGCCGCCCGTGGCTACTGCCGGCTCTTGCCCTGCTTCTGCTGGCCGGAGCCCTCGCCGTCCTCGCCTCGACCCAGGTCCCGTCGGCCGGCGTGCTATGGCCACGCTGGACCGCCGTCTTGCTGATGGCCTGGTGGCTGCCGGGCGCGCTGTTGGTGGCGCTCTGGCGGCTGGATGATCTTGACCTGCCGGAGGCAGGTGTTCTTTCCGTTGCACTCGGCCTATGCTGGATGCTGCTGCTTACGCTGATCATCTACTGGTGGCCCGGGCGCATCGAGTTCTGGCCCATGGCGGCGGTCTACGCCATCGGCACGCTGAGCCTGGCGCTGGCACTGGTCCGGCGACCGTCGATCGGCCTCTCTCGTACGTCACGATCGACGTGGGGTTGGTTTCTGGCACTGGTCGTGCTGGCGTGTTTCCTACGCCTGCCCGGTCTGGGCTATCACGAATTTCACTACGACGAGACCATCGTCCTGACCCGTGCCCGTGATGCCATCCGCGGGGAGGATGACGCCTTTGCCCGCCACACCAAAGGCCCCGGTGAACTGGCCCTGGCCACCGTCATCTATCGCACGCTAGGCACCGCAAATGAGGCAACGGCCCGTATGCTGTTCGGCATCACCAGCGTCGTGGCTGTGTTGGGCGTGGCCCTGCTGGCTCGCCGGCTCTTCGGCGACGAAGCCGCCTTCTGGGCCGGTGTGCTCTTCGCCTTGAACGGCTTTGCTATCGGGCTGACACGCATCGTCCAGTATCAGGCCGTCGTCATCCTGTTGATGGTCACGGCGGTCTTCGCCGGGTGGATGTTTGCACAGCATGGTAGGGTGCGCTGGATTGTCTTGGCGGCTCTGTTAAGCGCCTTCGGCCTGGTGCTTCACTACGAGTTTGGACTGGTTGCCCTGACGCTGGCCTGGTTGCTCTGGCTCGGTTGGCGCAAGTGCGAAAGGCCGCGGTCACTGATTCTCTCATTGGTCGGCGTAGGCCTGTTGGGCACGCTCCTGGTTGCCGCAACTTATCTGCCCTCCTACCTCCATCCCTATTTTGCCACGACCCAATACTATCTGACCGACCGCGTCGGCGGGCTGGGCGAGACCTTCAACCTGGCCTTCTTCGTGGAGATGGGAACGTTTTACAACTCGATCTACTTCTTCGGCGGTCTGTTGATTCTGGTAATCGCTGGGCTGGTGATGGGCTGGCGACGGGTCGGCAACGCTCAGGCGACCTGGACGCTCTTTCTCTGGTTTGTCCCCTACCTGCTGCTCTACTTCTTCATCATCCAATACCCCGGCACCCACTTCTACCTGCTGATGCCCAGTTGGTCGATATTGGCAGCCCTGCCCCTGGCCGCGGTGACCGGCCCATCCGTCCCACGAACGGTTCGTCTACCGGCGGCCCTGCTGATTGTGCTCTGGCTGGCTGTCTCGGCCAACTATCTTCACCTGCTCTTCTTCCGCCAGAATCCCGAATATGTGGTCAATTTCGAGCAGGAGCGCAACCCGTTCTACTGGGCGCCCTATGGCGATCAGGTTCCGGAAAAGCCCCGCTTCGGCTTCCCGATCTGGGAAGGCTGGAAGACGCTCGGCGTGCTCTCGGAATGGGGCTATCTGGACGGCACCTACAACACGAATGAGCGCTCGCGCCATCTGCGCTGGTACCTGGGCGATTTCGAGCACACGGACTATGAGGATCAGCCCAAGTTTGTGTTCGTGGCCCAACATCTTCAAGAACCCGAGATTCGTTTCGATGACAGCTGGCTGGAGAGCAACTACAGCCAAGTCGGCGAGATCCGTGTGCGCGGCGAACCGCGCATCGCCATCTGGTCGACAACCACGCCGCCCGCCGGCTACCTGACCTATGACGCCGAAACCTTCGACGATATCTTCGACGGCCAGGCCCCCACCTTCCGTGAATGGCCCGATCCGCCTGCCCAGGTCGCTGATCTGTCTTTGGACAATCGAGTAACACTGGTGCAGGTCGGCGTTGAGCCGGCATCAGTGGCCGCTGGGGATGTGCTGCACCTGTTGACCATCTGGCGTCCCGATCAGCCACTCGATCGCGACTACAAGCTCTTCGTCCACATTGCCGATGCCGACGGCCGCCCATTAGCCCAGTGGGATGGTCTGCCCGGCATGAACACCCAGCGCACCAGCCAGTGGCCCGTGGGCGAACCCTTCCGCGACCACACGCTCGTCCGCCTGCCGGACGACATGCCCGCAGGCAGCTACCAGGTTCTCGTCGGTCTCTACGATGGCGAAACTGGTGAGCGCTTGGGCGGGCAGGCGGTCTCTGTAGGGGAGCTTCAGGTTCGATAGTGATGTTCTATCCAGCGAGCAGATGTCAGACTTTTTTCAAAAGTCTGACATCTTACCGGGTACTCAACCAGGGTTAATCTGCACGGTTAACCCTGGTTAATTTCTCGATCAAGTGTCACCGAGAAACAATGCCGGAAAAGAGGCCAAAAAGGCCCTTGAATCAGGCAGACCGTTCGGATATACTGATGGCAACCTTAAATTCAAAGTTTTAGGTGAACCTTACACCTCTCCCCAAAGAAACACAGGTTCACCACTTTTTTTCCATCGGGTTGTTCCATTAATCACAATCGGGTGGGTCGTCGAGGCCAAGAATGAATTCGTCCAATTCACAATTTTCCCAAAGTGCGCAGCTTCCCCTCACCATGGTCGGCACCGGCCAACTCGTCAAGCTCGTCAGGATCACCGCCGGCCGCCGGCTATGCCATCGCCTCACCGAACTGGGACTGACCCCGGGCGTGAGTTTTGAGGTGATGCAGGATCACGGCGGCCCATTGTTGCTGGCCGTGCGTGACTCGCGGCTGGCGCTGGGGCGGGGCATGGCCAGCAAAATTCTTGTTGAAGCGGTCTGATGGACGACAGGGTCATCGCGCTTGCAGGCAACCCGAACGTCGGCAAGAGCACCGTATTCAATACGCTGACCGGCGCCAATCAGCATGTGGGCAACTGGCCGGGCAAGACCGTCGCGAAGAAGACCGGTGAATTTAGTGCCGAGGGCCGGCAGATCACTGTCGTCGATCTGCCCGGCACCTATAGCCTCTCCGCCTACTCCATCGAAGAAGAGATCACACGCGACTTCATCGTCGTGGAACGACCGGGACTGGTCGTCAATGTCGTCGACGCGTCCAACATCGAGCGCAACCTCTACCTCACCGCCCAGATGCTGGAGACCGGCATCCCGCTGATCATCGTCCTCAACATGCAGGATCAGGCGGCCTCGCGCGGCGTGAAGATCGATCCGGCCCGGCTGTCGGCCAAACTGAACCACATCCCGGTGATCGAAATGGTGGCTCGTCGGGGAGAGGGGATCGACCAGCTGAAAAAGGTCATCGTCGCACAGCTGGCCGCTTTGGCAGAGAATGGAGCCATGCGATGACGGCGACCATTCTCTCTCAAGAGATGGCAGGCAACCTCGCAAACAAGGGCAACGCCGACTTTGCTTCAGGGCGACGAGATCCTGAACAAGTTCCACTCACTGCAATCGATATCGCCCCGAATCTATTTCGAGTATGACGCAGAGATTGAAGCCGAAATCGCCCGGCTCTGCAGTGCCATCGGCACTGCGCCGGCACTGGCTGCACTCTTCAATCCGCGCTGGTTGGCGATTCAACTCCTGGAAGGCGATGCGTCACTGATCGCCCTGGTGCGCGCCGGTGAACATGATAACGAAAACGATAGCCCGAAGAGTGATGGATGGAATGGACAACAGGTCATCGACATGCTGTCGGCAAGCAGGGAACGGCTGCACCCGATCTACGGCGATGATATCGACGTTGCACTGGCCGATTGCCGCTACCGCTTCGTCCACGAATTGGTTGGCGATGCCGTCGCACGCCCCAACGGGCGACGCATCAGCACGTCGGACAAGATCGACCGAGTAGTGACCCATCCGGTCTTTGGCATTCCCATCTTCCTGGCCCTGATGTGGGTGGTCTTCAAGGTGACGGCCGACGTCTCAGCCCCCTATCTGGACTGGATCGACGCCGTGATCAGCGGCCCCATCACCCAGTGGGCAATCGGACTGCTCTCCCTGCTGGGCTTGAGCGGAACCTGGTTCGAGAGTCTGATCGTCGACGGCGTCATCGCTGGGGTCGGCGGTGTGCTGGTCTTCGTGCCGGTGCTGATGTCGCTCTACCTGACGCTGGCCCTACTGGAGGATTCCGGCTACATGTCGCGTGCCGCCATGGTCATGGATCGTTTGATGGGCAAGCTGGGCCTGCACGGCAAGAGCTTCCTGCCCCTGGTCGTCGGCTTCGGCTGCACGGTGCCCGCCCTCTATGCGACACGCACGTTGGACAGCCAACGAGACCGAATTCTGACCGGCCTGTTGGTCCCCTTCATGAGTTGCAGCGCCCGCTTGCCGGTATACGTGCTCTTCGCCGCCATCTTCTTTCCGCGCTACGCGGGCATCGCCATCTTTGCCATGTATTTGCTCGGCATTGTCGTGGCCGTGGTGGTCGGGCTGATTTTGAGAAGCACGCTCTTCAGAACCGATGAGCAAGCGGCTTTTCTGATGGAACTGCCGCCCTATCGGCTGCCCACGGTGCGCAATGTCTGGCGTCAGATGTGGGAGCGAACGTCGTCCTTCGTCCACAACGCCTGGACGCTCATCCTCGTGGTCAGCGTGATACTCTGGTTCTTGCTGGCCATTCCGGCGCTGGGCAGCAGCGGCTCCTTCGCCGATGTTGACGTAGACGACAGTATTTTCGGCGCCACAGCCGGGGCCATCGCACCGATCTTCGAGCCCCTCGGGTTCGGCACCTGGCAGGCCAGCGGTTCGCTGGTGACCGGCTTCGTGGCCAAGGAAGTCGTCATCGCCACCATGGCTCAGGTCTACAACGTGGACCCGCCGGTCGATGGTGAAACGCCGCCCACAACCTTCTCGCTCTCCGGCTTCATTGATGACGTGGTCGGCATCGTAACCAGCTTTGTCCAGGCGACCCTGGACACGATCAAGTCGATTCCGATGATCTTCGGCATTGACCTCTTTGCCGAGGACGACGCGCCCGAGCCGACCGCACTGATGGATGCCGTCCGAGAAGATTTTGAACAGGCCAGCGGTGGCCATGCGGCTCTGGCCGGGCTGGCCTTCATGGTCTTTGTCCTGCTCTACACGCCCTGCATGGTGGCCGTGGCCGCTGAACGGCACGAGTTGGGCACCAAATGGATGTGGGTCAGCATTGTCGGGCAGTTGGCCATCGCCTGGTTGGTGGCGTTTGTCGTTTTTCAAGGCGGGAAGTTGTTGCTGGGGTAAAAGGGAAAAACTCCACCACAGAGGCAGGGAGGGGGCACAGAGAACACAGAGGAAAAGCGTTTGTTTGCTTCTGTTTTTTCCGTGTCCTCTGTGAACCCTCCGCGTCTCTGTGGTAAAAAAGGAATACCTCTAGATGTTGAAGCAAGTATTACAGGAAGTCGAGGCGGCTCAGGGGCCGCTGGATCTCAATGAACTCAGTCGCCGGCTCAATGTGGAGCGCGGGGCGCTGGACGGTATGGTCCAGTTTTGGATACGCAAGGGGCGTCTTGTCGACGATTTGGATGAATCCGATTCCGCCTGCGCCACAACCACAGGCAGTTGCAGCGGATGTAGCGGTCCTCAGGGCTGCCCCTACACCCTGACCATGCCGCGTACGTACTCGCTCAAGCTTGAGAGTCCTGACTGAAGATGATACACGAGTCATTCGATGAAAGCGTGGAGATGTACCTGAAGACAGTCTGCGAACTGGCAGCCGGCAGTGAAGGACTGGTGCCCATTTCAGCCCTGGCCAAGCGTCTCTCAGTTTCAACAGTCTCGGCCACAGAGATGGTACATCGACTATGCGAGCGAGGCCTGCTCGAGCACACGCCCTACAAAGGCGTAGCGCTGACCCAGGACGGCAAACTGCGGGCCTTACGGGTCGTTCGCCGTCATCGTCTCTGGGAGTGCTTTCTGGTTGATCAACTCGCACTGCCCTGGCAGACTGTCCATGACAGCGCCTGCCAACTCGAACATGTCACCGGTCGCGACGTGGTTGAAGCGCTGGCGACATTCTTGGGCAGGCCAGATACCTGCCCTCACGGGAATCCCATCCCCGGTCCCAATGGCGAAATCGAGATGCCAGTCGACCGTGCGCTGAGCGAGTTGCATCCCGGCGAGCGAGGCCGGATCACGCGGATTTTTCCGGAGAGCACCCTCCTGCTCGACTATCTGGCTACACACCAGATTCTCCCGGGCAAGTCGATCACCTTCGATGAGATCGCGCCGTTCAATGGCCCGCTGATGGTCACTGTCGACGGCCAATCCCATGCCCTTGGCCGCGAGATCGGCACGCAGATCTTCATTGCCACAGTGCCGATCAAGTAAGGCCAATGCAGGAAAATCGTTATCCACGAAGGGACACGAAATCACACGAAGAATCAGTAGTTCACGATTCGGTGAAAAGCGAGATTCTTCGCTGGCCCTTTGCCAGAGTGACGTGCTCGAAAATACCCGCTCAGAATGACAAATCGTGAAGCACTGAGAATGGTTTTCTTCGTGTTTCTTCGTGCGCCTTCGTGGATCATAATTTCTTTGGAAACGCCGAAGTGGACCTACTGCACGTCCAGCGTGGACAGATTTGTCATGTGGTCATCATTCTGGTCCGGGTACGATGCGAGGGTATCGGGGTCATAGACCACGACGGCCAGCGTGTACTCACCGGTGGCTGCATCCTCGGGCAGCATCAACGCAACCTGCGTTTCTGCATAGATGGGCACATCGGCCTGTGCCATGGTTGTGCCGTCTGGATCGATTAGGCGCATGGATGCCTTCAGCGTCCCCTCGACCTGTCCATCCGCATAAAAGCAGGCCACAAATGGATCACCCAGCGCTAGCGCCGGCTCATGGCAGAGGCTGCTAAGGCGGATGACGCCCCAATCAACAGTGACGTCACTATCCACAGCCTCGCGTACCTCGATCAACGTGACCAAGTGTTCATTCTCCGGCTGCGACGGTGCTTCTTGGCCTAGCTCAACAAACTCAATCAGCAGGCGGACCTGACCACTCGTCATGTGCTCGGGCAACTGGATGTCCAAGTGATCATAGACGATTTCAGAGGGTGAGGCACTCTCAAAGAGCTCTCCAATCGCACGCTCATTGCGCCAGATTTCGTTGCCGTTTCCATCGATCAAACGGGCAATCCGCGTGAGCAGAAGCCCGTCCGTGTCGAGCGATCTGAGATAGAGGCGGACCAAAAACGAATCGCCGGCAAGATAGGCTTGATCGCCCAGTGAATGTCCGATCAACGCAAGCCCGTCACCAAAGTCGGTTGCACTTTCCTCAGAGATACCGGACCATTCCGGCGGTTTGCTGTCGCGTCGATCATAGATCCGAACCAGATCAACACCATCTCGTTTGACCACATGTACGGGTGCGCCAGCCTCAATGGTCTCCAGCACGCGGGGTGTAGGCAAGTGCCGCTGGCGTTGATTCACATAGACCACGGCGTAGTCGGCATCGGCCCAGAATTCAAGCTGGCCGTAGTCTAAGACAGGACGTTGGCTGTCGAGAAAGTAAGATAGCGAGCCGTCACGATACCACGAGACGATGCCGGCCGATTCAGCGTCCGGCTGCCGGTTGATCCATTCGGCAGCCTCCTTCAACCCTTCGCCCCAGCCGACCATCAGCACCTTCTCCGCCGTGCGGATGCCGCCAAGCAGTGGATTGTAGTAGGTCAGATAGGCGGGGGCGTGGCAAAGCCCAAGCAGTCCATGCGACACAACAATCACGGCTAGAGAAACAATCACCGCTGCCCGCGCAGGCAGGGCAAGCGTCTCCGGCGCATCAATGGTCGGTGGTCTGCGTCGTATCCTCTCAACCAGCCACTGGGCAAGTCCGATCAATCCCAGCGCAGCAATGACATCCAGAACTAGGACGGCCGGCAACGCATAGCGATCAAACTGTTTGTTTCCCAGGCTCATACCCGCCAGGTAGACGCCGACAAAGAGCAGAAGTCCGGCTACGGCCCGGCGATGCCGTTGATGTGTAAATGGCCAGACAAAGCGCATGGTCAGGATGAGCGCTCCGATCAGGCCCAATAGGGTGGCTGGTGTCCAGCGCATCAATAAAGCCACCGGATAGAAGAAGATTCCGGGGTCGTCCGTCACCTGGCCCATGAAGAATTCCGGGTTCTCATGGCCACCGACGTAGCCGCGCATGGCTTCTGCCACCTGGGCCCAGACATTGACTGGACCCGTCCAAAGCACCGGCCAGAGTAGCAAAGCGGTGACGACGGCGATCGCCGCCCAGCCGGCCATCTCCAATACGAAGCGCTTGCGGCCGCCTGTCCTACCGAGCAGATCGATTGCAGCCAGCAGGGCAATGGCGCCGGTCAGGAGAATGGCCGGTGTCTTGGTTAGCCAGGCAAGACCCATGGCGATACCTGACACAATGAGGAATCGACGCTGCTGCCCACCATAGAGCCAGGCAAGATAGAGCAGGAGCGAAAGATAGATGAAACTGGCCAGCAACCCGTCGGGATGCAGCTGTCTCGACAGGGCGATGTAGAAGGGATCCCAGGCCACAAACAACGAGATCAGAACAGCGGGCCAGAACCCAAAGAGAATGCGCAGCGGGAATAGGCCGCCCGCAATGACGGCAGAGATGGCGAAGACCACCCACCAACGTCCGGCTTGAAGCAATTCGAGTGGTGTTGGACCATTGTTGTCTGCGAGCCAGCGTTCCAGTTGAGGGGAATCCCAAGAGAACTGTCGTGGCGCATCCTGCGCGTAGGACGGGTATTGGCGCAGGAAACCAAGGGCGCCGGCCCACATGATTGTGACACCGGGATGCTCACTCTGGTAGGTGTTGCCGGCCTGCCCATTGCCGATGGCCCGATAGAAGTTGGCCGAACGCGTCAGCCACTTGGGCTCATCAACCGTAACCAACTGGTCCATCCCGGCAATTCGCGGCAGCCAGGCAGCCAGAAAGAGCAACACAAATGCGATGATCAGAAGTGGGAGACGTTGTTTCTTCATTGTTTGCGATGCGACCTAGCGGATGTTGAAGGCGCGAAACTCACCGGTGGCCGGTTCAACCTTGACCTCTACGCTGTCGACATGGGCATCGGGCGAGCCGTCACGACACCAGGCGACTGCACGCTTCACCGCATGCTCTGAGCCTTCGAAGACCGCCTCGACCCGCCCATCCCAACGATTGCGCACCCAGCCGGTCACGCCGATGCGCTGGGCCTGACGGCGTGTGTAGACACGAAAAGAGACGCCCTGCACACGGCCCGATATGAGAACATGGGCACGGGCCTCCTGCGGGAGGAGATCTTCGTCATCGGCGTCATCATCAAACAACATGGCAAGCTCCTCAGGTTCACTGTAGCCAATACCCGACCGCAACCAGAAGTGTCGTGAGGATTCCCAATCCCAGTTCGCTGAACCCCAACGTCTTGATCGCGACCCGCGGCCGCTGCGGCAGCAACATGATGATACAACGGATCAGCAATACAACCATAGCCGACACGGCCAGCCACGGCAGGAGCTTGGCCCAGGCCAGCCCCGTGACGACAGCCAACGCCAGCAGATGCCAGATCGTCGGCATCATCGTGTTGACCGGCCGGCCGTGGTCCAGCCGGATGCGTGCACGCACGTAGAGCACAGCAGGCAGCGCACGCGCTACCAGCACAATCCAGAGCGGCAGGGCCAGCCAGAGTGGCCAGCCGGCCAACATGGCGATCGACGCAGCCACGACTGCAATCGCTGTCGGCCCGCTCAACTCGGCCTGGAGCGTGCGCCCGGGGCGGGTCATGTCGTAGTAGGCGAAGACCAGGCCAAATGGCAGCGCCAGCAGGAGAGGCGTCAGAAAGTTCGACTGACCTGCCATCCACCACGAGAGCGCAAACAGCATTGCCGCAATCAACGCATAGGCCATGGCAACCCGACGGGACAGGATGGTACGCTGGTTGTTGAGCCTGCGCCGCCGATCGATGGCGACCGTCTTGGCGGGCTGGCGGGCCAGAAAAGCGACGAAAACGGCCAGTGCCAGCAGCGCCCCGGCCCAGGCCGGAGCCACCAGCATGCCCAGCAGAATCGGTTCCAGCGTCAGGCCCCAACCGCCATGTTCAGTCGGTTTGGTGACGGCCCCAATCCGGCTCCGCAGCGTTTGCGACGTCACGGCTGGACTTGTGCCGACATCGACTGCTCCCGGACGCGTCATGCCTTGGGTTCCTGTGATACGGCCGGTGGGAAGAGCATTTCGCGAGGACGGCCTCCGCTGTAGCCATCAACGTCCCGGTGCTGGAGTCCGGGTGACTCGATGGCCGCTCGCACGATCTCCCGATTGAACTCGCCGACGTATTCGCTGTCCAGATACTCATCGACCGGCATCCAATGCGCTTCCTCGATCTCGCCGTCGTGGATGGCGATCTTGTGGCTCTTTGGGTGTAGCCGACAGACAAAGTAGATGTCGGACTTGTCGTAGCGATAGCCATGCCAATGGCGGAAGCAGACGATGGCCTCAAATTCAGTATGGATGCCGGTCTCTTCATAGATCTCGCGTACGACGGCATCGGCAATGTGTTCGCTGGGATGCAGTGCACCGCCGGGAAGTTTATAGTAGGGACGCGAACGATCGCGCCGGTATCGTTCCACCACCACGAGCAGTTCGTTGTTCTGATTGATGACCACGCCGCCTGCGCCAATGTAATGGGTGGCGTAGCTCGGCACATAGGCGTCCGGGGTGAGCGTACGGACAAGTTGCAGATAGTCCGCTCCACTGTGGTGGTAGATAAATCCAGCGCCGACGGCGATGGGCACAAAGCCTGCCTTTTCGATGGGCAGGCTGAGCCATGCAAGGACATTGCCGTTCGCTGACCATCGCTCCAGTGAGATCGTCAACGCCGCCTGAAACTCGTCGCCTGATTGCGGTAGCGAGTTTGTATCGATCTCAATTCCGTTGAATAGGTTCACCTTTGCCTTTAGTTCGGTCATTCCACGCTTCCTCAATTCCGTTTTGGGTCTACTGTTTTGAGTCTAGAGATGATGGCGGGCGGCCACAAGGGCACGCCTCTACCGGTTGAATCGGTTCTGGACATACCGGGACGATAATGTCTATGTCGATTCTCTCGTACCGACTATTGTCGTGCCTGGTGCGGATCCGGTCAAATGCGCTGACGCGATAATGGCTGTGAAAGATCAATGCGCCCTCTGGATTTGAGGCTCGCTGTGCATTGGGCAAGCCCGCAAATATATGCTTTAATGGACACGATTCGGCAGACAGAAACCGCTGTTTCAACGGGCATCCTACCAACCAGAATTCGGACAAGACCTTCCTATGAAAATTGCTGTAATCAGCTGTTCGCTGCACCCTCAAAGCCGTTCATTTGTTCTGGCGTGTGCGGCACATGAAGATCTGACCGCAAGGGGCGTTACTTCTCAGCTGCTCGATCTGCGTGATCACACCATGGAATTCGCGGGCAGTTCCAGTGCCTGGAATGTGCCTGACGCTAAGAAAATTGCTGATGTCATTCGTGATTCATCTGCAGTGTTGCTGGCGGCGCCGATCTACAACTGGGATGTCAATGCCGCGGCCAAGAATCTGCTGGAAGTCAGTTCGCGGGCATGGGATCGCAAGGTAGTGGGCTTCCTGTGTGTGGCCGGCGGTCAATCCAGCTACATGTCGGTGATGGGGCTGGCCAACAGCCTGATGCTCGACTTCCGCTGCATCGTTGTACCCCGCTTCGTCTACGCCACCGGGCCTGACTTCGAAAATGATCGCCAGCCCAACATGACGATCTGGATCGGAGACTATCCGTTCACGCGTAACAGAGTTGGCCCAAACAACGGCCGACTTGGCTGCAGCAATCGCTCCAGTTTATGGCCCTTAGGCCATTCCAGAGAGATCAATATACGCTACAAGGAAATCTTTGCCTGGAATGGCTTGAGGCTTTGCCAACTCCTGTATAGTTACTATTTTGGAAAAGCCTTGATGGTTCATAACAGTATGGCTGATTGTACTTGTGCCAACTTGCACAAACCCGTTGATCATGTATGATACGGACAATTCTTAACACTATTCAACTCTATTGATGAATCCGGTAGGAGAGGGCAATGGCTCCCAAAATTGGTCTGTTTTTTGGCAGCAGCACAGGCTGCGGTGAAGGTGTCGCAAACCTGTTCAAGCAAATCGTAGAGGGGACCGGCAAGGCCGAGGTTGATGTGCAGGTTGTTTCAGCCGATAGTTGCAAGATCATGGAAAATTACGACCTGCTCGTCTTTGGTGCGTCCACCTGGAACATCGGGGAACTGCAGGACGACTGGGCGCTCAAACTGCCCGAGCTCGACACGGTCAATTTTACCGGCCGTAAGGTTGCGCTCTATGGCTGTGGCGACCAATACGGATACTCCAACAGCTTCGTCGATGCCCTCGGCATCATCGTCGAAAAGATTGTCCCCCGTGGCGCGACCATCGTTGGCTGGTGGCCGGATAACGAGTACGAGTATGAATTCTCACGTGGGGCCTTTGACAAGGTCTTCATGGGCTTGCCCGTCGACAACGACAACCAGCCCGAGCAGACTGAACAACGTGTGGTCAACTGGACCTACTGGATCATGGAAGAATTTGGTCTGATGACCGAAGAAGAGCTCCAGGCCGCGGCCGCCTGAGTCACATGTGCTTGAGTTGGTAGTGGCGCATCCATGCGCACTGCCGTAGAACACAAATGC